>NZ_JAJSSH010000002.1 GCF_021403115.1 Sphingobium sufflavum | reverse complement strand
TCCCGACCCCCTGACTGGTCCCAGCCCTCCTCCCGCCACCCTGACTGGTCCCTGCCCCTCCCCTGACCGGCTTCCAATTGGCCCCGGACGCCCTCCAATTTTGGCACGATCCTTGCTTTTCATTTGGGAAGCGAAGCAAGGAAGCAGACCGCAATGGTTGGATTTTCGGGAATCTGGGGTAGCCAGCCGGCGAGCGGGAGTGGCGAGCGCGTCACCAACGCCATCGCCGACGCCAGCCGCCGGACCGGCGTCGACTTCTCCTACCTCATGGGGCAGGCGCAGATCGAAAGCAGCATGAACCCCAATGCCAAGGCGCGCACATCCAGCGCGACCGGCCTCTACCAGTTCCTCGACCAGAGCTGGCTGGCCGTCATGAACAATCATGGCGCGGAGCATGGCATGGAATGGGCCGCCAACGCGATCCAGCAGGGATCGAACGGCCGCTATTATGTCAGCGACCCCGCCGTGCGGCAGCAGATCCTCGACCTGCGCAAGCATCCCGAAACCGCGTCGGTCATGGCCGCCGAGTTCGCATCGGACAATCGCACCTATCTGGAAAGCCGCACGGGACGCCCGGCGGAATCGGTCGACCTGTACCTGGCCCATTTCCTGGGCGCGGGCGGCGCGGCCAAGTTCCTGACCGCCGCCGACCGCAACCCGGACGCATCGGGCGCGGCGCTGTTCCCGGCGGCCGCGCGCGCCAACCGATCCATATTCTACGACCGGCAGGGCAACAGCCGCAGCCTGTCGGACATCCGCCAGAGCTTTGCCCAGAAGCTGGACAATAGCGCGCGCAACGCCGGGGCGGACGCCGATTATGTCGGCAATTATGACGATTATTCGATCCCGTCGGGCAGCAACAGGGTGCAACCCGCCGATTACCTGCGCATCGCGCAGGCCCGGCTGGCCGCGCAGGACGTGAGCGCCAGCGGCGCCGACGAGGTCGTGAACGCCAATCCGGGCTGGGCCGACACGTCCGGCGAAACACTGGCCGCGATGCCCCGCAACGAGGCCGCCCGCCTCGCCTACCTCATGCTCGCCACTCTTGGACGGTAAGATCCCATGACACGCAACCAGCTCAACGGGAAAATCTGGGTCAATTCGGCCAAGGGTGCGGTGCTGCCGATCGGCATCCTGCTGCTCGTCATGTTCATGATCGTGCCGATCCCGGCGCTGATCCTCGACATCGGCTTCGTCACCAACATCCTTATCAGCCTTGCCGTGCTGATGATCGCGATCAACGCGGCGAAACCGCTGGATTTCTCCAGCTTTCCCACCGTGCTGCTGTTTGCCACGCTGCTGCGCCTCTCGCTCAACGTCGCCTCCACCCGCGTGGTGCTGGTCAGCGGGCATGAGGGGCCGGAAGCGGCGGGCCATGTCATCGAGAGTTTCGGCAGCTTCCTGATCGGCGGCGACTATGTCGTCGGTATCTTCGTGTTCGCCATCCTGATGATTATCAACATGGTGGTCATCACCAAGGGCGCGGGCCGCGTGTCGGAAGTGTCCGCCCGCTTCACCCTGGACGCGATGCCCGGCAAGCAGATGGCGATCGACGCCGACCTGAACGCCGGCCTGCTGACCCCGGAAGAAGCCAAGAAGCGCCGCGCCGAAGTGGCGACCGAAGCCGATTTCTACGGTTCCATGGATGGTGCGTCCAAATTCGTGAAGGGTGACGCGACCGCGGGCATCCTGATCCTGGTCATCAACATCATCGGCGGCATCATTCTGGGCGTGGTCAGCCATGGCCTCGACATCGCCACCGCCGCCAAGACCTATGTCCTGCTGGCCATCGGTGACGCGCTGGTGGCGCAGGTGCCCGCCCTCCTCCTCTCCATCGCGGCGGCGTCCATCGTCACCCGCGTCAAGTCGGAGCAGGACCTGTCGGGCCAGATCGCGGGCCAGTTCGGCGTCAGCCGGGCATGGGTTCCGGTCGCCGCCATCCTCGGCTTCCTCGGCATCCTGCCCGGTATGCCGCATTTCATCATCCTGCCCGCCGCTGGCCTGTCCGGCTTTATCGCGTGGAAGCTGGCCAAGGCGAAGAAGGCCGAACAGGTTGCCGCCGACATGCCGGAACCCGTCGCGCCCGAAAATCTCTCCAACATCGAATGGGGCGATGTGTCGGACAGCGCGATCCTGGGCCTCGAAATCGGCTATGGCCTCATCAGCCTGGTCGACGAGCGCAAGGACGCGCCGCTGATGGGCCGCATCACCGGCATCCGCCGCCAGTTGAGCCGCGAGTTGGGCTTTGTCGTGCCGATGATCCGCGTGAAGGACAATCTGGCGCTCGGCCCCAACCAGTATCGCATCACCATCGCGGGCGTCATCGTGGGCGAGGACGAGGTGTGGCCGGACGATTTGCTGGCGCTGGACTCCGGCGCGCTGGAAGGCACGGTCGAGGGCCGCCCCGGCAAAGACCCGACATTCGGCCTCGAAGCCGTGTGGATCAGCCCGGCCCGCCGCAGCGAAGCGGTGGTCGCCGGTTACACCGTTGTCGATCCGTCAACGGTCATCGCCACCCACCTGAACCATATGGTCGCCCATAATGCGGCCGAGATGTTCGGCATGGACGAGGCGCGCAAGCTGCTCGACACGCTGAAGGAGGTCGCGCCGCAACTGGTCGACGGGCTGACGCCCAATCCGCTGAGCCTGTCGCAGATCGCCGCCGTGTGCCGGGCGCTTCTGGCCGAGGGCGTGCCGCTCAAGGACTTCCGCCGCATTGCGGAGGCGCTGGTGGACTGCGCCCGCCCGGACCTCAACATCGGCCAGTTGACCGAAGCCGTGCGGCAGCGCATCGGATCGCTCATCATCCAGACGCTGGTTCCGGTCCGTATGCCCCTGCCCGTCATCACGCTGGACGGCGAGCTGGAGGGGCTGCTGGCGCAGGCGATGCGCGTGGGCGGCGACGCCAAGCATCCGATCGAACCGGCGCTGGCCGGGCGAATCGTCGAATCGGTGACCACCGCGGCCCGTCCGCTGATGGCCGAGGCGCGCAGCTTCGCCATCGTCACCTCCCCCGTGGCGCGCCGGGCGCTGAGCCGCCTGTTCCGCCCCCACCTGCCGGAAACCCCCGTCCTGTCGTTCCTGGAGATACCGGACGGCAAGCCGGTGGAGGTCGCGGCGGTCGTGGGCAATCACGACAGAATTTCCGCGCACGCCGGGTAAATGACAAAGTTGGTTAAGCCTTTTGGGATAGAGCGGTTTTCATGAGCCTTGCAGCACATCAGGACACGGGCCTCACCTATGGCCGCCGCGCGACGGGACCGACGCCGGACCAGTTGGCGCGCCAATATATGCCGATCGTTCGCAAGATCGCCTGGCACGTCCATGGCCGCGTCTCCAACTCCGTCGACATCGAGGATCTGCTCCAGATCGGCATGGTAGCGCTGGTCGAGGCGGCGAACAGTTTCGAGGATCGCGGCCATGGCTTTGCCGCCTACGCCCAGTTGCGCGTGCGCGGCGCGATGATCGACCAGTTGCGGCGCAACGCCACCATCTGCCGCTCCGCCATGGCGCGGCGCAAGCAGATCGGCAAAGCGCGCGAGATGCTGGAACAGCGCACGGGGCGCACGCCGAGCGAGGGGGAGATCGCCACGCTGCTGGGCCTCAACCCCGACCAGTGGCGCGAACTGACCGCCGGCACGGAGGTCGCGCAGGTGCAGAGCATGGACGAGGTCTATTCCGACCAGTCCATGTGGTTTGCCGATGTGGAAGACCGGGCCGACGACATCCTCGAACGCGAATCGCTGAAGAAGGCGGTCGCGGCCTGCATCGCGGAACTGCCGCAGCGCGAGGGCCTCGTCCTGCAACTCTATTTCGTGGAGGAGATGAACCTCGACGAGATCGGCCAGACGCTGGACATCGGCGCGGCGCGGGTGTGCCAGATCAAGAAAGCGGCGCTGGACAAGCTGCGCGCGAAACTGGCGGAATGGGCCGACTGAGACGGGCCTACCGCTGAGCCGACTGAAGTCCACTTACCCCGAAGCGTGATTGCGAGCGCAGCGAAGCCATCCAGAGGAACCGCACCCCTCTGGATGGCTTCGCTGCGCTCGCAAGGACGAGTGACTGGAGACGAGGGGATTTGGCGCGAAACGCCTAGGCGTCCTTCGCGGGAGCCTTTCGCGCGGATTTAGGCGCTTTCTTCACCGCCGCCTTGCCCGCGGCAGGCGTCTTCACCGGCTTCTTCTCCACGACCTTCACAGGCCCCTTCTTGGCCGCATGATCCTTCAGCGCCGCGTCGATCTGCGCGATCCGCTGGCGTTCCGGCGTATCCTTGGCGAGGCCGCGCAGCCGGCAATAGGCCCACAGGCTCTTGCGCTCCGATTCCAGTGCCTTTTGATACAAATCCGCCATTTCGCCTCCATGCTGGCCCTGTCGCATAGGGGAATTGGCGGCCGGAAGCGACAGGCTTATGCCCTCCCCTCGCACAACAAAGGGACTCGAAGGCAGACATAGGGCCGCCTATAGGCGTAACGATCGCCCGTCCCCTGTTCAGGAGCAAAGTCGGACATGAGCATCCCTGGCCTCATTGGCGTGCTGGTCGCCGCATCGGGCACGGCCACGCCGGGGCATCCCGTCGGATCGCCTGCGGATTGGGTTTCGACCAGTGACTATCCCGCGTCCGCGCTGGCCGCTCATGAGGAAGGGACTACGGCCTTTCGGGTCGGTTTCGATGTCGATGGTGCCGTCACCACCTGCGAAGTGACGCAAGGCAGTGGATCGGCGGCGCTGGATGAGGCCACCTGTCGGCTGGTCACCGCGCGGGCGCGCTTCGCACCGGGGCGGGATGCCAAGGGCAAGCCGCAAGCAGGAACCTATGCCTCCCGCGTGCGCTGGGTCATACCCGTCGGTGTCCAGCCCCTGCCAACGCACAAGAAGGTCAACGCCATCAGGATAGATATTGGCGCCGATGGCAAGATCGAGCGGTGCCAGCCGATGACCGACGGGAACACCGCGGAACTAAAAGGATGCCAGCAGCAACAGGTGGGGGCCTTCCGCGGCGCCTATAGCATCCATGAGAAGCCCGCACCCTATACGGTTATCCTGACTCAGACGGTCGAAATGATACCCCGCTGATCGCAGAAACCGGGCTCAAGGGAGTGCCATCCGCCAAGTAAGGGGCGGCAGGTCATGGCCCGAAGGGATCGACCGCCGCCCCTTCGGCCTTCTATCCCTTCGCCTCCTCCTCCTCGAACGTCACCGCCACATCGGCGTTGGCGGAGAGGCGGACGGTGCCATCCTCGACACTGGCGACAAGGCCGCCGGGGATATAATGGTGATGGCCCTTGTGGCTGCCCTCTCCGCTGTCCTTCTTCGTCAGCTTGATACGGTTGCCGTCAACATGATCCACCGTGCCGACATGGACACCGTCGGCGCCGATGACTTCGGCATGCTCCTTGATTGCACTCAGATCGGCCATGGGTAACTCTCCTTTGCTGGTCCGTTGCGCTCAACGCGCCGGAACCGGCAAAGGGCGCATCGGCCCGTCGCGTCGGTCGCTCACGCCACCCCCTTGCTTTTCCGGCATTTCGCAACTATAGGCCCGCCACCCGTCATGGTCATCCCTGGAGGCGTGACGGCCCTACAACCCAAGCATTTGGAGACAGATATGAGCGAGCAGCTTACGCTGTCGGCCGAGGCACGCGATCGGGCAGGCAAGGGAGCCTCCCGCGCCCTTCGCCGCGAAGGCCGTGTTCCCGCCGTCATTTACGGTAACAATGAAGAACCCCAGATCGTGCATGTCGAGGAAAAGCTCCTCAACAAGCTGCTGGGCACCGGCCATTTCTTCAACTCGGTGGTCTTCGTCGAAGTCGACGGCAAGAAGGTCCGCACCCTGCCCAAGGACGTGGCTTTCCACCCCGTGACCGACCGCCCGCTGCACGCAGACTTCCTGCGCGTGGGTGAGCACACGACCGTGCACGTCAACGTGCCCGTCGTGTTCGCGAACGAAGACGCATCGCCCGGCATCAAGCGCGGCGGCGTCCTGAACATCGTCAGCCACGAGCTGGAACTGATCGTCGACGCGGCGGAAATCCCCGACGACATCATCGTCGACCTGACCGGCCTGGACGTCGGCGCGTCGATCCACCTGCACGACATCAAGCTGCCCAAGGGCGCGAAGGTCGCGCATGAGGAGCAGGACCAGACGATCGCGACCATCGTCGCCCCCTCCGCGCTGAAGAGCAGCGAAGGCGAGGCGGAAGCGGAAGCCTGATCGCATCATTGATGTGATGACCGTTCGCCCTGAGCTTGTCGCCAAGCTCAGGGCGAACCTGTTTCAGCGGTTGGAGACGGACGGATGCAATTGTGGGTCGGCCTCGGCAATCCCGGTCCTGACTATGCGCTGCACCGGCACAATGTCGGCTTCATGGCGCTGGACGTCATCGCGGACATGTATCGCTTTTCCGGCTGGAAGAAGCAGTTCCAGGGCTGGACCGCCGAAGGGCGCATCGGCCCGGAGAAGATCCTGCTGCTGAAACCCGCCACCTTCATGAACGAAAGCGGCCGCGCGGTGGGCGAGGCGCTGCGCTTCTACAAGCTGGCCGTGGAGGATGTGACCGTCCTGCACGACGAACTCGACCTGGCCCCCATGAAGATCAAGGTCCGGCGCGGCGGCGGCACGGCGGGGCACAACGGCCTGCGTTCCACCGACGCGCATATCGGCAACGCCTTTCGCCGGGTGCGGATCGGCATCGGCCATCCGGGGCACAAGGACCGCGTGACCGGCTATGTGCTGGGCAATTACCACAAGAGCGAGGTCGACGCGCTGGCCGACATGCTGGGCGCCATCGGCGCGGAAGCGGAATGGCTCGCCAAGGGTGATGACGTGCGCTTCATGAACGATGTGGCGATGCGGCTGGCGGATTAGGGTGTGGGCGCGGCGGAATGGTGGTGAATTTCCTGCCCCTTTCCCCCGACGTCATCCCGGACGTGATCGGGGGTGACGCTTTTACCCTTCCCTTCGCCCTGAGCTTGTCGATCCAAAGGGCGGGTGAAGCCCCACGACTATATTGCCCTTCTTCGCTGTGGCTCTTGAAGAAAAACAGCCCTTCGACACGCTCAGGACGAACGGAGTTGGGTTGTCCGTTCCTGGCCACTTGCTGACCATCCGGGTACGGCGCAGGATATTTCGTCGGCCATCATGTGCGGTCCCTGCCCGGCCGTGTCGTCATGGCCATGGGGGTCAAGCATTTCCCCGTTCGGTAATCGCAGGGCCAGGCCGGACGGCTGGCGGAAATGGCAAGGCAATGACGGTTTCGGCATGGATCGCCGCTCTCCTCCTGACAGGCGCACTGGCCGACGAAGCCGCACCGACATCGCCCCTGCCCGCTCCCGCGCCGACGCCATCGTCCGCACCCCCCGTCCCTGCGGCATCCGCAGCGACGCCAGACGCCATCGCGCCGGGGGTGGGAAGTGTGCAGGCGGAGACGCCGGAGGGGGCGAGATCGGAGGCGACGGGCGATCAGGCTCCGGTTCAGGCCACCGCTCCCGCGCCTGCCCCTACGCCAGTGCCACCCTCAACCGCCACGCCCACGCCAACCTCCACCTCCGCCGCAACGGGGGCAGCCGCCGATGAAACCGACATTGTCGTCAAGGCGCGCCATCATGCGCCGCCGGGCGATCCGCTGGAGGCGGTCAACATGAAGACCTTTGCGGTCGTGCAGGGGCTGGACAAGATATTGGTCCGCCCGGCGTCCAAGGCCTATCAACGCATCCTGCCCGATCCGCTACGCAGCGGCATCCGCAACGTCATCAACAACCTGCGCGAACCCGTGGTCTTTCTGAACTTCCTGCTCCAGCTCAAGCCGGGCAAGGCGTTCGAGACGGTGGGCCGCTTCGCGATCAACAGCACGATCGGCGGCGCGGGCCTGTTCGACATCGCCAGACGCAAACCCTTCCACCTGCCCCGCCGCCCCAACGGGCTGGGCAATACATTGGGCTATTATGGGGTGGGACCGGGGCCGTTCTTCTACCTGCCCATCTTTGGCCCCACCACATTGCGCGACCTGATCGGCGACAATCTGGATCGCGGGGTGTTGCCCGCGGCGGTCGGGACGCCGTTCGACAAGCCCGCCTATGTGCTGGGCATCGGGTCGGCCAGTTCGCTGGACCAGCGGGCCGAATTCGACGAGAAGCTGGAGGAGCTGCATCGGGGCAGCGACCCCTATGCCCAGACGCGCGCGGATTATCTGCGCAGCCGGCAAGCCGCCATCGACGCACTGCGTGGCAGGCGCGCCGCCCCGCCCCCGGTGCCCGTCAGCCCCGCCGCTAACGTCCCCGCACCCGTCACGGTCGCGCCCGTCACCGGTGCAGCGGACCCGGTGGCCCCGGCGGGCGGAGCGCCCTCCCCCGCGCCGTGACTTTCGCCCGCCGCCGCCCTGCTCAACGGGTCATCCGCCACGGCTGGCAATCCGGCGCGCCCGGCGCTAAAGGGCGTGCCGTACAGATCGGCCAACACAGACCAGACGGATGGATCAATGGGTTTCAAATGCGGGATTGTCGGGCTGCCCAATGTGGGCAAGTCCACGCTGTTCAACGCGCTGACGGAGACGCAGGCGGCGCAGGCGGCCAATTATCCCTTCTGCACCATCGAGCCGAACGTCGGCAATGTCGCCGTGCCGGATACGCGGCTGGACGCGCTGGCCGGGATCGCGGGCAGCCAGAAGATCATCGCGACCCAGCTAGGGTTCGTGGACATCGCCGGGCTGGTCCGCGGCGCGTCCAAGGGCGAAGGGTTGGGCAACCAGTTCCTGGGCAACATCCGCGAGGTGGACGCCATCGTCCATGTCCTGCGCTGTTTCGAGAATGACGACATCCAGCATGTCGACAACAAGGTCGATCCCATCGCGGATGCGGAGACGGTCGAGACGGAGCTGATGCTGTCCGATCTGGAGTCGCTGGAAAAGCGGGTGCCCGCCGCGCAGAAGAAGGCGGCGCAGGGCGACAAGGAGAGCAAGATCGCCGCGTCCGTGCTGGGCCAGGCGCTCGACCTGCTGCGCGAGGGCAAGCCCGCGCGCCTGACCGTGCCAAAGGATGAAGAGGAAGCCCGCGTCCTGAAGCAGGCGCAGTTGCTGACCGGCAAGCCCGTTCTCTATGTCTGCAACGTGGACGAGGACAATGCCGCCGACGGCAACGCCTTCTCCGCCCGCGTGTTCGAGAAAGCCGCCGCCGAGGGCGCGCAGGCCGTCGTCGTCTCCGCCGCCATCGAGGCGGACATCGTGACCATGGCGCCGGAGGACCGGACCGAGTTCCTGACCGAACTGGGACTGACCGAGACCGGCCTCGCCCGCGTCATCCGCGCCGGATACGAACTGCTGCACCTCATCACCTTCTTCACCGTGGGGCCGAAGGAAGCGCGCGCCTGGACCGTGCACAAGGGCGCGACCGCCCCCAATGCAGCGGGCGAGATCCACTCGGATTTCGAGAAGGGCTTCATCCGCGCGGAGACGGTGGCCTATGAAGACTTTGTCGCGCTGGGCGGCGAAAGCAAAGCGCGTGAAGCGGGCAAGCTGCGCGCCGAAGGCAAGGCCTATGTCGTTCAGGACGGGGACGTAATGCATTTCCTGCATAGCTGACCGGACCTTGGCGACAGCTTTTGGCGGCAGCACAGCGACTTGCCGCCAAAATCCTCGCAAGGTTAATCTGCGAACAGGATAATAACACCTTGCCAGTATAGTCCCGCTTTTATAATCGGGACTCGGCCGAACAGGTCGACAGGGTGGGGCATGGCAATTTCAGGGGCTTTGCGCCGGACTTCGGGTCTGGCGTCTTTATTCTGCGTTTTCCTGAGCTTCCCGACATGGGACGGCGCGGCTGTGGCGAATCAGGCCGATGGCGCGGGCCGTGCGGCCGCGACGGGCAATGGCGTCGGCACGCCGTTCGAACTGACCTTCTGGCAGGCGGTGACGGAGAGCAACGACCGCGCCCAGCTCGAAGCCTATCTGACCCAATATCCCAATGGCACGTTCAGCGGGCTGGCGCGGGCCAAGATTGCCGCGCTGGCCCCGCCGGTCGCGCCCGTCCCGGCAGCCGCTGCGCCCGTGGCAAGCGCGCCGGTGCCCCCTGCCCCGGTTGCGGCCCTGCCCGTCGCGCCTGCGTCGGTTGCGCCCGTGCCGGTAGCGGCACCGCTGTCCGCCACGGCGGCGATCCTGTCGGGCATGACGGCGACGTCCGCGTCCGCAGCGCCTGTCGCCGCCGCCCCTGCTGCTGCCGCACCCGTGGCCCCTGCCTCGCTGCTCGACCAGCTGACCGCCGTGGGCAAGGGCGGCCGGTCGGAAACGCCCGCGCTGTTCACCGTGACCGGGCCAGTGCCGGCGCGCCCCGCCTTCGCCCCGGTCGCCGCCGTCACCATCCCCGCCAGCTTCTGCTCGGCGGTGGAGCGCAACCGCTTCCACGACAGCGTCTATGTGCCCGCCGTGGCGCAGGCGGACCAGAATAATACGGCGACCATCGCCCATCTGCAAAATGTGCAGGCGCTGCACGCGCAGGCGATCGCCGCGAACAATATCGCGGGGGCCAATGCGCTGGCCCGCGAAGCCACCGAGTTCAAGCCCGTCGCCGATCAGGCCTATACCGCCCGCATCGCCATGACCGACCTTTTCGCGCGGATCATGGCCGCGCCCCTCTCTGGATGTTGAGGAACAGCATGACCCTGAAAATGATCGTCGCAGGCGTCATCGCCCTGACCACCGCAACCGCCAGCCCGGCGGCCAACTGCTGGAACATGGAGCGGGTGGCGGCAGCGCGCATCGCGGAATTCAACGCGGCGATGATGGTCACGACCCTGCAATGCGACCTCATCAGCGTGGACATCAAGTCCAGCTACGAAAGCTTCATCGTCAACTACAAGAACCGCCTGCAAAGCGCGGACGACCGGCTGAAGCGCCATTTCAAGGATGATGGCGCGGGCGGTGAGAAAAGCTATCACCAGTTCTACACCCAGATCGGCAACCGCTATGGCGCGGCCAAGACGGACAGCGCCCGCTGCGCCCTGTTCGCGGCGGTAGCGACGGAACTCGCCCGGTCGGGATCGAACGACGAGGTGCTGGACAAATATGCCTCCGCGCTGGTGCCCGAACCGGCGATCACCGGCCAACGCTGCGCGCAGATCGCCTCCAAGCCCTGACGCCGTATCGCGCTTCGGTGCTGGCGGGGTGAACCCGGTTCACGGCCCGCGCTTTCGGCGCTCACCCGCTACAGGGCGGCGGTTGGCCAGATTGACCTGCCGCGTCATTGCGAGCGTGGCGAAGCAATCCATTGCGCCGTCCCCTGGATTGCTTCGCTACGCTCGCAATGACGATCCAGGAGCACGTCATCTTACTGAGTGTCGAGAGGCCCGGCCGCAGAACATGCCCACTGGTCCTGCGACACGCTCAGAATGAACGGACAGCGAAGCCGACCATCAGCGGCGTCCGAACAATTTCTCGATGTCGCCATGGGCCAGCTTGATCCATGTCGGGCGGCCATGGTTGCACTGGCCGCTGTGGGGCGTCACCTCCATCTCGCGCAGCAGGGCGTTCATTTCCGCCACCGATAGCGTCCGGCCCGCGCGCACCGATCCATGGCAGGCCATGGTGGCGGCGACATGATCCAGCCGGGCCTTCAGGCTGATCGCCTCGTCAAAGGCGGCGAGATCGTCGGCGATGTCACGCACCAGACCGTGCACATCCCCCGCCCCCAACAGCGCGGGCGTGGCGCGGACCAGCATCGCGGCGGGACCGAACCGCTCCAGTTCCAGCCCCAGTTCGGCCAGTTCGGCCAGCCGCGCCTCCATCCGGTCGCAGGCGGTCTCCTCCAGATCGACCACTTCGGGCAACAGCAGCGCCTGCGGGGCGACACGGCCGCCACCGTTCCCCGCCCCCAGCGCGCGCCGCATCCGCTCCAGCACCAGCCGTTCATGCGCGGCATGCTGGTCCACGACGACAAGGCCGTCCTCCGCCTCCGCAATGATATAGGTGCGCGCCACCTGCCCACGCGCGATGCCCAGCGGGTAGCGGGCGGCATCGCCGATGGGCGCGGCAGGCTCCGCCCGGCCCGCCGGTGCGAAGGCGGAGAACATCGACGCACCCTCCGCCACCACGGCGGGGGCGAAAGCCGGCAGTTCCCCCGTGACGGGATCGAAACCGCCGCCGAACGCATCGCTGCCGAAGCCGCCACCGCTGAAACCACCCGCCGACCCGCCCAGGCCCGCCATCGGCATCTGTTGCGGGGGCATCCCCGCGCCGCCGATCGCTTCGCGCTGCCACAGGCTCATGTCGGTCACGGCGGGCCGCTCGACGGAGCGCGCGCCCGCCTCGTGCAGCGCCTGCCGCAGGCCGCCGACGATCATGCCGCGGATCATGCTGGGTTCGTGGAAGCGCACCTCCGTCTTGGCCGGGTGGCAGTTGATGTCCACGCTCTCCGTCGGCAGGGTGACGAACAGCGCCAGCACCGGATGCCGGTCGCGCGCCAGCAAATCGGCATAGGCGCCGCGCACCGCCCCGATCAGCAGCTTGTCGCGCACCGGGCGGCCGTTGACGAACAGATATTGATGATCCGCCACGCCGCGATGGAAGGTGGGCAGCGACGCGACCCCGGTCAGGGTGACGCCTTCCCGCGCGACAGACACGATCACATGGTTGGCGGCGAGGTCGCGGTCGATCAGCGCGGCGACCCGATCCTCCCGCTCCTCCGGCGGCAGGGAGAGGACGCGGCGACCGTCATGGTCCAGCGCGAAGCCAATATCGGGCCGCGCCATCGCCAGGCGGCGTACAATATCGAGACAGGCGGCATATTCGGACCGGGCCGAACGAAGGAATTTGCGGCGCGCGGGCACCTGCCCGAAGAGCTGCTCGACGCGAACCCGCGTGCCGGGCGGGATGGCGGCGGGGCCTTCCGACACGATCACGCCATTGTCCACCGCGATGGACCAGCCATCCTCCCCCGCCGGTCGGCTGTCCAGCGTCAGCCGGGCGACGCTGGCGATGGAGGGCAGCGCCTCCCCCCGAAAACCAAGGCTTGTCACGGATTCGATATGATCGTCGGGCAATTTGGAGGTCGCATGACGCTCCAGCGCGACGGGCATTTCGTCGCGCGCGATGCCGCGCCCGTTGTCGCTCACCTCAATCAGGTCCGCCCCCCCTGCGGCGAGGCGGATGGCGATGCGCGTGGACCCCGCGTCGATGCTGTTTTCGACCAGTTCCTTGAGCGCACTGGCGGGCCTTTCGACCACTTCACCGGCGGCGATACGGTTGATGAGAGCTTCGGGGAGGCGGCGTATTGACATATGTCAGGGACTAGCCCAAGCGAACGACTTCCGCGAGCCGTTACGCACGATTTATTCTCGAATCGATGGGTCACGACCACCTGCGGAAACACACCCTTATCCGCGCGCATCAGGACTTTTGCGCCTAGGCTGAACAGGACCTGGAATGTCGTTTTTCACCCGCTTGTTCAAATTCTCCTCGCATGACATGGCCATCGACCTCGGCACCGCCAACACCGTCGTTTATGTGCGCGGGCGCGGCATCGTGCTGAACGAACCCTCCGTTGTCGCCGTGGAGACGATCAACGGCGTGAAGCGCGTGAAGGCCGTCGGCAACGACGCCAAGCTGATGATGGGCAAGACGCCGGACAATATCGAGGCGATCCGCCCCCTGCGCGACGGCGTGATCGCGGACATCGACATCGCCGAGCAGATGATCAAGCATTTCATCGACAAGGTGCATGGCAGCCGCCGCATCCTGCGCTTCCCCGAAATCGTGATCTGCGTGCCGTCGGGTTCGACCAGCGTGGAACGCCGCGCCATCCGTGACGCGGCCAGCAATGCGGGCGCGTCACAGGTCTTCCTGATCGAGGAGCCGATGGCCGCCGCGATCGGCGCGGACATGCCCGTGACCGAACCGATCGGCTCCATGGTCGTGGACATCGGCGGCGGCACGACCGAGGTCGCGGTGCTGTCGCTGCGCGGCCTTGCCTACACCACCAGCGTCCGCGTGGGCGGCGACAAGATGGACGAGGCCATCGTCAGCTTCGTGCGTCGCCACCATAACCTGCTGATCGGCGAAGCCACGGCGGAGCGGATCAAGAAGGAATATGGCGTGGCGCAGAAGCCCGCCGATGGCGTGGGCCAGATCATCCATATCAAGGGCCGCGACCTGGTGAACGGCGTGCCCAAGGAAATCAGCATCAACCAGGGCCAGATCGCCGACGCCCTGTCCGAACCCATCGGCACCATCGTCGAGGGCGTCCGCATCGCGCTGGAGAATACCGCGCCGGAACTGGCCGCCGACATCGTCGATCAGGGCATCGTCCTGACCGGCGGCGGCGCGCTGCTGAAGGGTCTGGACGAGGAACTGCGCGACGAGACGGGCCTGCCCGTGACCGTGGCCGAGGAGCCGCTGACCTGCGTCGCGATCGGCACCGGGCGCGCGATGGAAGATCCGATGTTCCGCGGCGTCCTTCAGACCGCATAATTCGAACGGCCAAGGGGTAGTTATGGCGCCGCCGCGCAAACGGCGCCCCGGTTACGACCGGAAGGCGCAATATGGACTGTTCGCGAGCTATGTGATCGCGATCACCGGCGCACTCGCGGCCCTGTTGCTGGTCGTCGTCTCCGCGGCGGACCCGGCGGGCTTTGCGGTGCTGCGCGCGGGCGTGGCGGAAGTGACCCGCCCCGTCTCCGGCACGCTGCGCTCCATGGTGCTGACCATCGGCAATCTGGATGAGATCGTCGGCTCCTACATCAACGCGGGCACGCAGAACATCACCCTGCGCCGGCAGGTGGAGACGACGCGCACCAAGCTGATCGAGGCGGACGCGATCCGGCAGGAGAATATCCGCCTGAAGAGCCTGCTCCATCTCGCCGACGAGGAAGGCGACGTGGTGGCGTCCGGCCGTCTGGTCAGCAGCAGCAGCAGCAGCAGCCGCCGCATCGCCCGGCTGGACGTGGGATCGCGCAGCGGCGTGCAGACCGGCATGCCCGTGCGCGCGGCGGAGGGGCTGGTGGGCCGGGTGCTGTGGGCCGGCCTCAACACCGCCGACATATTGCTGCTGGTCGATAGCGAGAATGTGGTACCCGTGCGCCGCGCCAAGGACAATATCCCCGGCATCTCCCGCGGGCTGGACGATGGCACGGTGGAGATCCGGGCGCTGAATGCGGAGCGCAATCCGTTCCGGCCGGGCGACATCTTTGTAACGTCCGGCATCGGCGGCATCTATCGCCCCAACATCCCGGTCGCGGTGGTCGCGCGGGTGGTGGGCGAGCGCGCCATCGCCATCCCGCTGGCCAATCCAGGCCGGGTCGAACTGGCCATCGTCCAGCGCACATTCCAGTCGGCGGAGGCGCGCGCGCCCGATGCCGCGACGGATGCGGCGGGCCATGGCGGTACGGGAGCCAGCACGGGAGGAGCCGGAACCGCGACGGGCAACGCGGCAACCCAGCCCCCCGCAGGCGCCCCGGCGGAATGAAAAGCCGCTACGCCCGCATGTCGCAATCGCGCAGTCCGCTGCGGATTCGCGCCACGCCCGTCATCACCGTCATGCTGGGATCGCTGCTGCCCGCCATGATCCCCGTGGTGTCGCTGTCACCCACCACCCCGCCGCTGGGCCTGATGCTGCTGCTGGCGTGGCGATTGCTGCGCCCGGAGCTGTGGCCGCTGTGGATCGGCCTGCCCCTGGGCTTTTTCGACGATATTGCGACGGGCCATCCGGTCGGCACCGCCATGTGCCTGTGGACGCTGGCGCTGGTGGTCATCGACAGCATCAGCGTGAGGCTGATCTGGCGCGACTATGCGCAGGACTGGCTGATCGCCAGCATCGCGATTATAGCCATCCTCGCGATGAGCTGGTTATTGATGCATCTGGCGCCGGGTGGCGGCGGCGGCCCGCTGGACCGGCTATGGCCGCAGGCGTTGCTGAGCATCATGTCCTTCCCGCTGGTCGCACGGCTGTGCGCGCGGCTGGACCGCTGGCGGTTGCCGTGAAGCTGTTCGGCAAGAAGATACTGACCGAGGCGCAGCAGAGCCTGACCTTCTCCCGCCGGGCGGTGCTGGTCAGTTCGGCGCAGATGGGCATGGGCGCGCTGCTGGCCACGCGCATGGGCTGGATCGCCATTGCCGAGAATGAAAAATATTCGCTTTTGTCGGAGAGCAACCGGGTCAACCTGACCCTGATCCCGCCCCGGCGCGGTTGGATCGTGGACCGCAAGGGCATCCCCCTCGCCAACAACCGCACCGATTTTCGCGTCGACATCATCCCCGACCGGCTGCGCGATGGCGACCGGGGGCGGGTCGTCGAACTGCTGACCCAATTGCTGGCGCTGCGCCCGGAAGAGGTCGACCGAATCAACGAGAGCCTGGAGAAGGCCGCCGGTTTCCAGCCGGTGCAGGTCGCCGACGGCCTCGACTATGCCAAATATGCCGCGGTCAGCGTGCGCCTGTCCGAACTGCCCGGCGTCGCGCCATCGCAGGGCTTTTCCCGCTTCTATCCCGCCGGGCCGTCGGTCGGGCACCTGATCGGCTATGTCGGCGGGGCCAGCGCCAAGGAATATGAGAAGACGCGCGACCCGCTGCTCATCACGCCGGGGTTCAAGGTCGGCAAGCAGGGGCTGGAGCAATTTTACGACGGGCCGCTGACCGGCAAGCCGGGCGCGCGCCGGGTCGAGGTGACGGCGCGCGGCCGGATCGTGCGCGACCTGGCCACCCGGCCCGACGTGGCGGGCAAGACGGTGAAGCTGACCATCGACGCGGGCCTTCAGGACTATGCCGGGCGGCGCATGGGGACGCAGAGCGGCGCGGTGGTGGTGATGGACTGCTCGACCGGCGACGTGCTGGCCAGCGCGTCCATGCCCAGTTTCGACCCCAACAGTTTTTCCGACGGCATATCGCATCTGGAATGGGAGATGCTGTCCAAGGACGACCATGTCCCCCTGCGCAACAAGGCGCTGCAGGGCCTCTACCCCCCCGGATCGACGGTCAAGCCGATGGTCGCCCTGTCCTTTCTGGAGCATGGGCTGGACCCGGACGAGCATGTCGGCTGCACCGGGGCGGTGCGCGTCGGCAACACGCTGTTCCACTGCTGGAAGCGGGGCGGCCATGGCGCGATCAACATGGGCCGCGCGATTGCACAAAGCTGCGACATTTATTTCTATGTCATGGCGCAGCGGTTCGGCATGGACGTGATCGCGGACATGGCCCGCCGCCTCGGCCTCGGCCAGAAATATGACCTGCCCTTCCCCAGCCAAAGCTATGGCACGGTGCCCGACCCGGCGTGGAAGCAGAAGAAATATAACCAGCCCTGGGCGATATACGACACGGTCAACGCGACCATCGGGCAGGGCTATATGCTGGTCAACCCGACGCAGATGGCGGTGATGGCGTCGCGCCTCGCCTCCGGTCGGGCGCTGGTCCCGCATTTCCTGGCGGACGGCAAGCGACACGACGCCCCGCCGCTGGGCGTGCGGCAGGAGAACCTCGACCTGATCCACACCGCGATGAGCAATGTCATCAACGGCGGCGGCACCGGCGGCGCGGCGCGCCTGCCCGTGCCCGGCGTGCTGATGGCGGGCAAGACCGGCACCGCGCAGGTCCGGCGCATCACCATGGCGGAACGGTCGCGCGGCGTGCGCGGCAACAGCTCCCTGCCGTTCAAGCTGCGCGACCATGCGCTGCTCCAGTGCTTCGCGCCGTTCGACAAGCCGCGCTATGCGCTGGGCTGCATCCTCGAACATAATGGCCATGTGACGCGGATCATGGATTCGACCACCATCTCCAGCGACATCATGTCCTATCTGTTCGACCCGGCGGGCGCGATGGAGCGGCTGGAGAAGCTGGAGAAGGAATGGGGCGGCACGCCGCAACAGCGGCTGGAGAAGCAGATCGTCGCCTATCGCATCGAAAAGGGCGTGGCCGCCGCCGCGACGGAAACCGCCAATGCGGCCGGCACCGGCGCGGCGAACGACAGCGCCCCCGTCAACACCGCCGAGGATGAGCAGGAGGCCGAACGGCCCGCACCGACCCCGGCGGCGGCCGGCGCATCCACGGGCGCGGCAGCCCCCGCGGCGACCGCCTCCCCTGCCGCCGCCGCCCTGCCCGGCGCCGCCGCCAACGCATCGACACCGCGCCCATGAGCATGGTGCCCGAACCGCTGCGCCGCCTGCCCTGGCGCGTCTACGGCCTACTGGCCCTCATGGCCCTGTTCGGCTGCGTCGTGCTGTACAGCGCGGCGGGTGGCCACCTGATGCCATGGGCCGGGATGCAGGCGGCCCGCTTCCTCGTCTTCTGCGTGATGGCGGAGGCGATTTCGCGTATCCCCTTCTCGCTGGTCGAACGGACCGCCCTCCCCCTCTATGGCGCGGTGCTGGCCGCGCTGGTGCTGGTCGAGCTGATCGGCGGCGTCGCGGGGGGCAGCCAGCGGTGGATCAACCTGGGCTTCATGCAGTTGCAGCCGTCCGAGTTCATGAAACCGGCCTGCGTGCTGGCGGTGGCGCGATTCTACACGCTGCTGCCCGCGCGCCAAGTGCGAAGCTGGACGGCGATCTGGCCCGCGCTGGCGCTGATCGGCATCCCCGCCGCGCTCATCA
Organism: Sphingobium sufflavum; assembly: GCF_021403115.1. Taxonomy (GTDB): domain Bacteria; phylum Pseudomonadota; class Alphaproteobacteria; order Sphingomonadales; family Sphingomonadaceae; genus Sphingobium; species Sphingobium sufflavum. The sequence continues at coordinate 499,080 of NZ_JAJSSH010000002.1, read as the reverse complement.
TGATCCAGCCCGACCTCGGCACCGCGCTGATGGTGACGGCGGGCGGCATCACGGTGATGTTCCTGGCGGGCCTGCCCATGCGCCTGTTCCTGGGCGCAGGCGCGGCGGTGGCGGCGATCGTCCCCATCGCCTTCACCATGCTGCACGATTATCAGCAGAAGCGCGTCCTGATCTTCATGGACCCGGAAAGCGACCCGCTGGGCGCGGGATACCATATCAGCCAGTCCAAGATCGCGATCGGGTCCGGCGGCATCTTTGGCAAGGGCTTCCTGAACGGCACACAGAGCCATCTCGACTATCTGCCCGAAGGCCATACCGATTTCGTCTTCGCCACCATGGCGGAGGAATGGGGCGTGGTCGGCGGAGTGTTCCTGATCGTCTGCTTCATGCTGCTGCTGCGCTGGGGCATGCGCGTGGCCCAGCGCACGGAGCAGAAATTTCCGCGCATGGTGGTGGCGGGCCTGACCATGACGATCTTCTTCTACATTGCCATCAACATGTCGATGGTGATGGGCCTGGCGCCGGTGGTGGGCATCCCCCTGCCCTTCATGTCGTATGGCGGGTCGTCGATGATGACGATCATGATGTGCGTGGGCATCATCCTGAACATCGACCGGACGCGCTCGCGCAGTTCCGCGACAGGGTGGCGATGAGGAAAATCGGGGCCTGTATCGGGACCAGTGCGGCTCATCGGCCACAGCCGGACCAAAGCTTTTTCAAAAAGTGCGAATTTCCGTTTGCCAGCGACGAAAACCCGCGCTAGAGGCGCACCCCTGACGAGGCGAACCGGACACCAAACCCGGTTCTGAACGCCGAAATGGACGCATAGCTCAGTTGGTAGAGCAGCTGACTCTTAATCAGCGGGTCCTTGGTTCGAGCCCAAGTGCGTCCACCAAACTTTTCAAATACTTAGCCTACCCTTCGGGGCCTCACCGTCTTAGAAAGACGGGAATTAAGACGGCGCGCCGCTATCCGGCGCTCCGCATGTTCCAGGGCAGGGCGTAGGCCTTTATCAACCCAAGCTCCAAGCCCGCCGCCCCATGCACAGGCAAGCCATTCCAATCCATGTCGTCGGGTTGGGCGATCAACACCTCGATCCGGGCGGCGGCTTGAAGCTCGCGCCGGATGGTGTCGTTAAGCCGCAGGCTCGTCCGCTGAGACACGCCCGGCTTGGCATAGAAATAGATGCGCTTTGCCAGCCCCATCGTCGCCACGCCCACATACAGAACGATCCCGTCCCTCGCGAACGCATAAACCCCCACCTCCTTGGGCAGCGCCTCGGTGAGGACCAGCAACCCCGCGTCGTCTAGGCTCCATTCGGATGCACGGCGAAAGCCCGCGTCGAGCAATGTCTGCACGTCGAGCGGCGGCTTGCTGGCAATGGGGGTCTTGGCTGGGCGCGGGGTGGCGACCGTGCCGCTACGCTTCAACACATTGTATGCGTGCTGGTAGCGAATGCCGACCTTCGCCGCGATGTCGGAAACGGATAGGCCTTCGGCGGCAAGGCTGCGGATTTGGTCGGCCTTGGTCACAAGGCCGCGTTAGCGGGCAGTGGCGGCAAGCTGCAACGCAAGTTGCGGCATGGCCGCGTCGTCAATCGCCGCGTCGCTCAACACGTCGATTGCTATTTGCGCTACTGCGAACGCTAGGTCGCATGGGACGGCATTACCAATCTGGCGGTAGGTGGCGGACTTGCCCCCGGCAAAGTCATACCCCTCTGGGAAAGTGTGGAGGATACGCGCCTCTTCCAGCGTCAATCGTCGGATGTGCGGCGGAGTGTCGTTCATCCCATACGATTTGCCGCCCTGCATCAGATGCGCGTGATACGCCTCAACCCAACTCTCACCGTCACCATAGTAGTGGCGTTCGTCGATGATGGGCGTCTTGTTGCCGCCCATTGATGCCGGGAGAGTGGCGCAGGGCACGTTCGGGTTCAACGGACGACCAAGGCCGTTGAACATCATCCCGGCATACGGGCTTTTCCGAAGCACCGGGCGCTCGGCAATCGTGACCACAGCGTTGCAGGTCTTCGGGTTTGCGTCGGTCCCCTGCACCCCCAAATGGCGGATAGCCTCCAAAGTCGAAACTTCCCGCCGGAAATACCGCTTGGCGCGTTGGTCAAATTCGATCCGACCTGCTTTCTGGAAGCCCACAAAGAATACGCGCTCCCGCGCCTGAGGGACACCAAAGTGCTTGGCGTTGAAAATCACCAACTCCGTTTGGTAGCCTATCCTGTTGGCATAGGAACGCAGCTCGTCCCGGACTTGCTTGAACTTGGTGAGGGTGCCTAACGCCTTGACGTTTTCCATGACGAAGGCACGGGGGCGGACGACTTCGACGGCCCGCATGTAAGATTTCACGAGCTGGCTGCGGGGATCATCAAGTGCCATTTTGCCAGCCACCGAAAACCCTTGGCATGGCGGTCCACCAAAAAGGCAATCAACGCCACTAAATTGGCGAAGATTGTCAATGTAATCATTCACGTCTCCATGAACGATATGATCGCCAATGTTACGGCGGTAAGTTTCTACTGCCGCTTTATCGAAATCGTTCGCCCACTCAATTTGAAACCCAGCACGGCGAAACCCTATGTCCATCCCGCCAGCGCCGGAGAACAGTGAAACAGCGGACAGGTCCTCTTGAACTCTGCGCGATTGGCTCATAGCGTCGGCGATCTGGATAACTGAGTTCATAGTAGGGCCTTGAGTGACAATTTCCGTTGATAGCGCACGCGCCCGGACGATCTTAGCGGAAGCCACCGAACGCGCTAGGCAGAACGCATACCGCGTCCCTGCGCCGATGGAAACAAAGATCGAACAAATCATTAATCATACCCACCTCACCTACAAATATGTGCTGCTCAACGGGATGCTTGCCAAGGCGACCAACCCGGCGGCCAACCCATTGGTGCTACAGGCAGGTTCGCCGTTGGAAGGTGCTTTCGATGCCCGGTCCCTATGCCATTCGGTGGTGGTCCCGTTCGAGCAGACGGTCCTGGAGAAACGCCTTGGCGGCTCGAACGAGCCATTCTTAAACAAGCCCGCCCGCTTCCCACATTTGAGCACTGAGAACGCCGTGCGCCGGGGGAAGGATCGCGAGACGCTGGAACGCCTTATCGCCGTAGGTGAAATGGCGAACGCCCAAGGTAATGCGGATGAGGCGCTCGTCGCCGTTCTGGCGCACATTCTTCGGCTCGAAAGCCGCGTGGTCACCTTCGCGGAAGGCCGGTTTGATGCGGTCGCCAGCAAGCGCGCAATTTTGTCATTGCTGGAAAGCCTCATGGCGCAATCGTGCGAAGGAGAAAGCCTTGCCCTGAGCGTGGCACTACTTTTCGAGCTTCTTGCCAAAACCCAAGGCGGCGATTTGCATGTTGCGTCGCATCCCGCCAACCAGAGCGGCGCGTCCTCGAACGAGATTTCGGACATCGACGTATTCGAGGCTGATGGCAAAACGGCGCGCTATTGCTGCGAGGCAAAAGACAAACCATTCACGCGAGCGGATATCGACCACGCCGCCGGGAAGGTCGCTGAAAGTGGCCATTCAACGATGATGTTCATTTATGGCCCGAACGCACGGACGACTGAAAACCTGCCGTCTATCGTCACTGAGTATGAAGCGAAGGGCTTTGACCTGACGTTTGTTTCATCCGCCGCATTCGCGGACGGTATCGTTGCTCTTGCTCCCAGCGTGTCTTGGGCGGAAATCACGGAATTGCTGAATAAGCATCTAGCCCTGATGCGCGCCAAGGAAGGCACCATCACGCACTGCCGAGCCGCATTGGCCGCCGTCTAGGGCGACTTACGCAACCGGGCTGTATCGTTAAAACTGCTTGAACGCACCGTGCCACCCCCGGTAGGATTGATTCGTTCGGGGCAACCTGAGCCGGTGGGCGACACTACAAGCCCTTCATTCGCGTTGCAGGCCCAGGGCGACCCTCTGTGCCGCGTGGCCCCTGCGAGCCGACGAAACCAAACCACAGCAACCTGTGCGCTGGCCGTCGGCATAATTGCGTCATTTGTGTTCCGCCGGGGGCAGCGCCTTTGAAAATGGAGGTAGCGGCTATGGGTATCGTCGTAAATTTGCAGGAACGGCGTGAGATTGCCGTCATTGACGCAAGGCGGGAACGGGCCTGCGATGCAATCGAAGCGTTGTGGGAAACTGTAACTTATGAGCACTGGGACACCTGCGACGTTGCAGATGCGATCGTAATGGTTGTGGAAGCATGCGACCTGCATAATGGTGGCAACCTCGAAGGGCTGATCCTCGGCATCCCGAATGACTATTCGGAGCTTATCGAAGGCCTGCACTTCCCAGATGAGTGCGAACAGGAGGAAGTATGAGGAATTTCACCGCAACCGTGAAGGAACGGGAAGTCGGTCAGCCGTGCTATGTCGCTCTTGAATTGCATGGCGATGTTGGCTTGCCGCGCGACAAGTGGGTAACGCTCAACCTGCCCGAAGGCACCGGCCTTGAGGAAGCGAAGGCCGTTGCGCGGATGTTGAACGACGCCGTGGAATCTGTCCGCCTCGACTAGCTGCTTCACCCCGGCTCAAACGGACTGACCGACGCAACCCGGCAGGGGCCGCACATTCGGTTGTGCGGTCCCTCGCTGGCGAACGGCCTGCGGCAACGCAGGCAGGGGCGGACAATCGAGCCGGGCGGGCCTCCCTTGACGAAGCGCCCTCGCCTTGGGTTCGCGCCCTTGCTCATCGCCGCCGGGCCTCGTCCCGCGCCGCCTCGTATTCCATGCGGTCGGCATGGGTCAGCCGCGAGAGAACCCATCGCGGCGGCTCATAGGCTCCCCGGACGGCAAGCCCAGCAAGGCGGCGCGCTTCCGCCCGCTGGCGCTCCCCTGCCTGCTTCCGGGCAACCCGATTGAGGGCGGCATAGGTCGCGCTCATAGCTTCCTCGCCGCGCTTTCCTTGGTCCACGCGCGGATAGCGACGACCTTCCCGCTGGGGCGCTTCGCCCGCCAATACTTCTTCTTGCGGAGGAAGCTGCCAATCCACGTCCGGTCGATATACTGCTCGACCTCGCCCTTGGTGGGGACGCCGTCCTTGACGGTGTAGGCGATCAGGACGCCCCGCCGGAACGTGTTGATCTTGGTGTAGGTGTATGGCCATGCCATCGGTCAGCCCTCCCGCAATGCGTTGAGACTGCGGCCCGCGCGGATCAGCGGTGACTGCCGCATGGCCAGCACATCCGCAAAGCGGCGCGTCACCGCACTGCCCGCCGCCATGACCTTCACCAGTGCGGCGTCGGTCGCGGCAAGCTGGGCACTATCGACCGGCGCGAACTTTTCCGTCGCAGCCTTGCGGATTGCGGCGTGAGTTTCGTCGGTCATGCCGGAGAGGAACGCGGGGGCATGAATGACTGCCGCCACAGTTGCCTTGTCGCCCTGCGCCAGCGCCGCCGCCACGAACTGCGTCCGCTGATCCGGGCGCTTCATGGCCTTGAGGTGTGCGCGGACCTCACTCGCCAGCGACAGTCCTTCCGGGGACTTCCGGGAAGGGTTGTCGATGGCCGCCGCTACGCGGCCTTCCAGCGTCGTGCGGTAGCCCTTCAACTCGGTAACGCGCCGATCCACCGCCGGGGCAATGCGCTGGAATGCCCGGTCAGCGGCGTCGATGAACTCTTCGGCGTCCACGATCCGCGTCGGCTTGCCGCGCACCATGCGGACATTGTCAGTGACGTCGGTATGCGCCGATCCTGCGACGGGATGCTGGCGACGGACGGCAGGTTCCGCCGCCGCCTGCAAATCCCGCTCGGCATCGTTCAGCCGTCCGAAATTGTCATAACAAAGGCGCAGCGCCTCACGGGCGGACGACAGTGCGGACAAGCCCAGCGTATCGGGCTGGTTGAGTGCCGATGCGACGCCCAAGAGGCTGTCCGGGTGATAATCGAGCGGGACATCCGCGCGAACAGGGGTCATTTCGTCAAGCATGGGTGGTCCTTCTCAGTAATGGCCGACCGTTCGGCCGTAGGTGACGATGCGGGGGTCAGAGTTGACGAGGTATCGGACGGCATCCGCGAAGTGGTCGTTCGCAGACGTGTCCACGTCCTCCATCCGCACGTCGTCACGCGGCAGAAGGGGGAGCGTTTCGAGGCCGAACTTGCAGCGTTCGGAAAGCCAAAGGCCGGGGGTTTCGGGGTCGCCATCGCGGGCGGCGGCCATGAGGGACTTCACCTTCACCCAGCCGCTGATGCGATCCTTGCGCGGCTTGACGAGGTGCAGGCCGTGACGGCCAAGCTGTTCCAGCAGCGTATCGTTCTGCAATCCACGCGCATCGTCGCCAACGCCCTGCGGACGAACGCCCCACCGCTCGCAGGCGGCAAGCACCTCCTCGGCAACCATCTGGGGAGGCCAGCCCTTGCCCAGCGAAGGGTCGTCGGTGCGAGCGCTATGCACCTCGTCCACGATGATCCACGATCCCTGCGGATAAGCCCGCCCGGCGGGACCAATCAGACCGGGCCTGCGAGCATGAACGGCAAGCACGGCGGCGGTTGGCGCGGACCAGCCCCAATCGAGCGCAACACAGCTATACCAGCCATGCCCCTTGCCCCTCGGCACCCGGAAACCGGGATCGTCCGGGATGATGCAATGATCGCCGAACACATCGGCAAAAAACGCTCCCGCAAGGTCCGACCAGTTGTTGTTCAGCCATGCTTCCGCCAGCGCGCGGTCGCCACCGGACGATGCGATGATCGACCGGGCATAGCGCTCGGTGTCGATGGTCGGATTGTCGATGTAGGTCGACGGGCCATATACCCAGCGCGAGCCATCGGCCAATTCATAGGGCCGCCAAGGGATGCGCCCCGTGACGTGCATCCGTGCGATGGTCGCATGAAGCGGCCCGCCGGGGTTGCCTAGCACGATCATGCGCGTCGGGATGCCAGCCGGGCCGCGAAGGTTGGCGCGGAGCATGTTGATATGGCGCAAGGTCGTGAAGTTGGTGATCTCATCGACCGCCAACAGGTTCGCTTCCTGCCCCTGCCACTTCGCCACGTCCTTCTGCCCGGACAGGTTGCCCAGCGTGACGACCGCTCCGTTGGGGCAGCGGATTACGAAGTCGGCCCGGTTGGAGGTGATGCCGCCGGGGAAGGCGTCGCGGAACAGCGCCTCAAGCTCATCCCACAGGTTGGCGAGGGACTTGTAGGTCGCGCGAAGGATCAGGACGCGGGCCTTGTCCTCATACTGGACGCAGTGGCGCAGGACCAACAGCGCGAGGGCCGTCGTCTTGCCCGACCCGCGCCCGCCCAACAGGGCAAGGTTGAGGTCTTCGGGCACTGCCAGCACCCGTTCCTGCCAAGGCGTAGGGTGGCTGAGCTTAGGCGTCGTCATGGCGGGCCTCCGAGGCGATGAGGTTGGCGTAGGCGCGTTCGTCCAGCGCGCCGGGGAGGTTGATCTGCACCGCGATCTTCGGGGCGCTGTCGGTCTGGCCCGTCTCGCGGTAGCCGTGGCGGCACTTGAGCAGGAACATGGCGGCGACGACGTTGCCCTTCCGGGCCTGCGCTAGCAGGGTATGGACAAGCTCGTGTTCGAGGCCCCCCAACCCTACGGCGAAGGCTTCCTCGACCTCGGGCTGGCGCTTGCGGCACTCGCGGAAGACGCGGGCCGACATGCCCAGCGCGGCGGCAATGCTGCTGGTGGGATGCCCGCCCCGCGCCATGTCAGTGATGATCGCGAGGCCGGGCGCGTGGACCGTCACCGCGCCGTCATGGCCGCGCGTCGTAGGGAGGTTGCCGGGAGAGGCTGCATCATTGTTCATGTTATGTTCCATAGCCGTTTCCATGCGTCATCACCGTCCGTTTCGCCGTCTTAATTGTGGCCACCGCCCAAGAAGCGCTGGCAGCACGGAGCTTTGCGCGCGTGGGGATGCTGATTGATGGTCAGCAGGTGCCTTTTTTAGCGCGCACGAGGGCGCGATCGGCGGAGCTACCGCCGCTGGAGGCAGGGTTTCGCGGGTTTCCCGGGGAGGCTCGCCACCCTCTACTCCCGCGCGCCTATTCTTGTTGTTGTTAACAACAACAGAAACATACCCAAACCGGATTGGGGCTAGGAGAGAACCCGGAAAACCCGGGAAACCCTGTAAGATCAAGAATGCGTGCAGCAGGTCTAGAAGGGGCATGAGTCATCCTCCCGGTCATCGAGCAACGCCGCATCCGGCTCGCCTTCCAGCCACCATGCCTGCGCCTTCGCGGCATTCAGCTTCGACCGCAGCGTAAGGCCCAGTAGCGGGAAATCCTTGCTGCTCCGCAGGAGGTGCCCGGCGCTCCGCCCGTCCCACTCGCCCCGATGCAGCATACGACCAAGGGCGATACGCAATGGTTCAAGGTTGGCCCGCGAACCGACTTCAGAGGTCGTGAAGCGGCGGCCAACACCGACATGCTCGTATAGCAGCCGGAGAAGCTCGACCTTCTCCTCAGTCTCAGCGTTGTCGTCCTTCACCGCCGCGCGGGTATCGGCGGGATCAGCATGGCCGAGCCATACCAACGCGCCACGCACCAAATCCCAATCACCGAAACTGCCGAATGGAGAGAGGGCGATGGGCTTTCCCGCCCCGATATAGGCGCGCACGACGGTCAGCGCGTCGATGACCAAGGCGGGCCGATCCGCGCGCACATCATCGGCGGCGTTGAAGTCGAAATCCCGTTCGTCGGGGTTGGCCATCCGAGCATCAAGTCGGCACTTCACGACGCGCCGCGCCATGTCCCCCCGCGCCCGGATGTTGTTACCCGTCGCCAGCATCAGGACGCGAGTGCTCAGCCTAACCCGTTCGCTCTGTCCGAGAATGCGCGCCTGCACGGTTTCTGCGGTGAGCATCCCGCAAAGGAAGTCGCCCTCAAGCTCGGTCGTCACGTTGTCCAACAGCACGACCGGGTCGCCAGTCCGCAGGATGGAGACCAACCGCTTTTCGTTTTCGTCGCTGTCCGCGCTGTGCGTCACGCCCGAAGGCGAAACACCCGTGCCCATAATGCCGATAATGTCAGCCAGCATTGTCTTGCCCGTCCCTGCCGCCGGGGCGTCAAAGATGTGCATGGGGCAGGTGCGAAGCTCCCCCCGGATCACGGCGGCAATCATCCCGGAGAGCATCACCGACCGGGATGCTTCGTCCACGAACGGGAAGGCGCGCAGCGGATGCGCCAGCCGTGCAAGGGCAGCTTCCGCATCCGTGCGCGTTGGTGACATATTGCCAGGCGGGAACATCCCTTCTGGGAAGGCGAGGAACAGCTTGCTTTCGGGGTCGTAGCCGGGTCGTTCGCACAACAGCGTCGGCGTCATCGACAAGCCGCGAATTGGCGGGAAGCGGCTTTCGTCGGCAACCGCCCCAAGCATCCCCATCAGCGCGGTCGGCGGCTGCACCAGCGACACCTTTGCGCCGTTGCGCTGTGCAAAGGTGCCGACGCGGCTCGCCTCGACTGCGAGCCATGCCGGGGAAGCAACGCGCAATTCAACCAGCCCGGCCTTGCGTGCAATACCGTCCTCAAGGGTCACTTCTTCGAGGGTGCTGACACGGGCAAGTTCGGAGTGCCGCCGGAACACCCGCCCACTATTCGCAATAAGCATGGCCTCAATCTCGCCGAGGACCGCGTGGAGGTCGGGACGACCAAGCATGATGGCGTCGGGCGGCACAGGGTCGCCAGCGTCGGGCGCAACCTGCCCCAGCCAATCACGCACCCGCTTCTCGCAGGCCTTCATACCGATATGGTCAAGGAAGGCCGGGACGCCTGTTACAGCCTCACCTGCTTCGCGCTTCGCCGCCGATGCAATGGCCTTCCCCCGGCGGTCACGCGGATTGTCGCCCTTCATGGCGACGATTGCCGCGATAATGTCCTCGGCGGTTTCGGGATCTACGCCAAGATGCACCAGCGCCCCGGCAAGGTGCATACAGAAATTGTCGCGTCCGCCTTCCGCCGGGTAGTTGGCGGCGGCGAACGACGCGAATGCCAACAGGCCCGCCTTCAACCGTAGCTCGTCCCAATCCATCGACGGCACATCGGGGTTGGCGCGGGCGTTCCAGATTAGCGGGTCGCCCGCGATTACGGACGGCGGAAACACGGTGTAGCACTTGCCCGCCCGCACCTCCAAAATCATCGTCTTGGCCAAGCCCAGTCCGGCGATGGCTTCTTCCTCGCCTTTCCCCTTGAAGCCGAATTGCACAAACTCGTCTGGCGCATCGCGGCAAACCACGAGGCGATGGCCGGGGGCATGGGCCGGGAGGCTGGCGCGGCGGAAGGCCGGGAGATGCCCGAAGAAGCATTCCAGCCCCGCCAGATGCCGCGCTTCCTCGCAATCGAGATCAATATCGACAAGGTGGCCCGACTTTGCGCCAAGCTGCACCCCGATATTCTTCCCTCCCTCAAAGTCGCGGCCCGCCGGGCTGGCGTTCTGCCAGCCCTTCTCACTGACAGGCTGCTTGCCGCCCGGCTTTAGCTGCACAAGGCGGAAGCCGCCGCGAATGTATGCCATCGCGGCGTCGATCATCTGCGCCGGGCGCGGGTCCGCGTCAGCCATGCACGAGCATCCTTTCGGCTCGGCTCCGAAGAACGTCGATCATGCCCGGCGGCAAACAAGGAAAAAGGTCTGCCGGAGCAACGTCGCATCGAGCCTGCACCCGGCTTGCCCAGTCCAGGCCCTCAGCTTCCCGGTCGAGATCGAACACGGTATTGGCGAACTGCACCGCGCGTTCGGCGTAGTATTCGACAGCGAAAGGCAATTCGCTGATTTCGCGCTGGCCCATTTCCGGGGAAGTAGAGAGGGCTGCGGCTCGGTAAGTAGCGCCCTCGCCCGCCCCCCTGCACGGGGCGGGCGTATTTGCGTTATCCACGCTCGCCTCCCTCGCTCAGAAGCCAAGCGTCGAGGTCGCGCACATGGTAGCGCACAACCCGGTCGTTGACCTTGTGATAGCGGGGACCGCTGGCCTTCGCCCGCATGTCCTCAAGGCCCCGGCGCGTCAGCCGGAGGTAATCGGCGGCGTCATCGGGAGTAAACCACGGCGATACGCGGCGGGGCGGGAGGTCAGCCAAGTGGCGCGTCACGATACCCGCGACACGCTCGGCAAGCTGGCTCCAAGATTGATCTAATTCAGACACGGCGCTTCTAACCCGACAGACGCCCGGACCCTGTTCGTCCGTGCAGACATCCGGGAGCGAAGCTCTACCGGTCTCCTTTTCTGTCGGTACGAAACGAACCCCCGCAGGCAATTCTATCCGGCAACCGTGTGCGACGCAGAGCGCCAGCGACAACTCAACATTTACGGACCCACGCCAAGCACGGCAAGCAGTTTAACGAGGTCAGACGTCGTGCAGTGTGAAAACTGACTAACTGCGCTTCGCCTGCGACATGAAATGCGCGGAAATGCGTTCCTGTTCGGCAATAAGCCGGGGCCACATACGGTCACGATCACCATAGCCCATCGTCACGTCCTGCGTCGCATGGTTCAGCAACCGCTTCACGGTGCGCTCCGACACGTCCAGCGTTTCAGCGGCGATGGCGTAGGACTGGCGAAGATCGACGCCCCACTTGCAAAGCTCGGCCCGATCCTCCTTCCATTCGACAATGTGGCCGCTCTTGCTCTTGGCGGCGGGGAAGATGAACGTCTCGCTCTGGCGCGGGGCGAGCTTGCATCCCGCCCGACGGGCGCGGGCGAGCGACGCGAGCATGGGCCGGGAAAGCGGGATGTCGAACGCGCGATCTTCGCCACCCTTAGGCGCGGGAATATGCAGCGCCCGGCGCTTCACGTTGAGGTGCTTCCATTCGGCCTTGCTCAGCGCGTCGGGGCGTGACCCAGATAGCAACGTGAGGAGGTGGAACTCGCGACGCACTCCGTTCGGGATGGCCGCAAGCTGGGCGAACCATTGCCCAAGGTCGTTATCGCCCATGCCCGTATTGCGGCGATGTTCCCGGTTGAAGCTGATGACCTTTGACCATGCCGTGACGGGCAAGGTCCGGTCCAGCTTGGCCTGAGCGTAATTGTAGAGCCGCCGGAAGGCGCGCCCGAAGTGGTTGGCGGCATAGGGTCCGTTTTCGCGGGTGATGGTCCGGTGGCGCTCCGTAACGAGGTGTGGCTTGTCCGCGAACTTGTGCAGCGGGACGGTCAGCCAATCGCCCATGAGGCGGCGGATGGTCTTTTCGTAGCCGTCCACCGTGCGCGGGCGCGATCCCTTCGCCGGGAGGTCGAAGTCGCGCATGTGGTCCCATGCCTCCCCCAGCGTCCATTCCTTCCGGCGCTCCTCGAACTTGCCGGCGACCTGCAATGCGCCCAGCGTAGCCTTCGCCTTGGCGCGGGCCTGTGCGACGGAAAGCTCGCCAACCTGCCCCAGCGCCACCTTCTTGGTCCGGCGGCGTTCAAGGTCGTCCTTCACGTCGCACTGCACGGTGAACGTCTTGGTGCGCTTGCCCACCACGACGAAGAAACCGGCGAGCGTGTCGCGCACCACATATTGCCCGCCGGTCGCAGGCGGTAGGCCCTTCACATACTTGTCGGTCAGCTCAGTCACTTCGGGCATCGGTCGGCTCCCTCACCCGTCAAGGACGGGAATTAAGACGGTTAAGACGGTCCCGAGGTCAGCGTGGCCAACCCCGGCCACGCCTCGTAGTGCCCAATAAATCGTTGCAAGACAATCGGTTTCGTGGTCAGGCGGGGTCTGGCCGTGGACTGCTTTGGCTGACTCTTAATCAGCGGGTCCTTGGTTCGAGCCCAAGTGCGTCCACCAAAAACTTCCTTTTATATTCAACATCTTACGCCGTTGCGAGTGACCACCCTCAGGCCCTTTTCGGGCGCCTGTGTGGGTGATTTTGTGTCATCGCCTTCCGCAGTTTCCTGCGCCTCTCCGGGGGCCGGATTTTCGGCGCAAAAATCAGCTGGTCGGCATAGGGCTGCAAATGCTTCACCGACAGATGGGCATAACGCCGCACCATCGTTTCCGATTTCCAGCCGCCCAGTTCCTGAAGCACCCAGGTGGGCACGTCGTTCTGCCTGAGCCAACTCGCCCAGGTGTGCCGCAAATCATGCCAGCGAAAATTGGTGATCCCGCATCTCGCCAGTGCCTTGCGCCACGCCCTTGTGTTCGCCGACCGGAGCGGTTCGCCCCTGTAGGTGAACACATGCGTTTCGTGTTTGCCCTTTTGCCGCTGCAAGACGGCCATGGCGAGATCGTTGAGGGGAACCCCTAAGGCATTCCCGTTCTTCGTATCGCCATGCTCGATCCTGGTCATGCGCCGGGCCAACTGGACCCGGTCCCATGTGAGGTCAAGGACATTTCCCTGGCGCAGACCAGTGGAAAGCGCAAACACGACCACCTCACGCTGATGGTCGGGCAGTTCGCGAAGCAGCTTTTCGGCCTGCTCCTCGGTGATCCAGCGTACGCGGACCTGCCCACCTTTATTGTAGGTCTTGAACGCGGGCACATGATCGATCCATTCCCATTCCCGCATCGCCCGCCGGAACATGGCGCGGATGAGCGCCACATAGAGATCCTTCGTGCGATCCGAGGCATGGACATGCTTCGTCACCAACCCGTCGATCAGGCTCCGGTCGATCTGGTCGAGGGTCTTGCCCCGCAAATGACCAGTCCACTATCGGATCCGTTGGACATCGTCCCTATAAGAATTCTTGTCCGCCTTCTCCTTGAGCCAGCGGACTGCCGCCTCGTCCCAGCTACGCTTGGGCTTCAGCTTCAATCGCGCCTGATCCCACAATTCGGCCTTCAGCCTGTCGTGGTATTCCTTCGCTTTTTCCCGGTCGGTGGTGCCAGTAGATCGTCTAATTCGGCTTCCGTCCGGGGCTGTGATGTCAACAGTGTAGATACCTGCACGTTTCCAGAGTGCCATATTGCCTCCTGTCCGTCGGCACTCATCTGCATCCGTGCGAGGGTAGAATACCGCTCGCGGACGTCCGCAACAAGGTCGACATGTCGGAAGCGCCAGGATCGCCCCAGCTTGGCGCCGCGAACGATGCCCTGCCGCACATAGGCACGCAGGGTGTTGGGATGGACCCCGAGGAGGTCAGCCGCCTCTTTGAGGCTCAGGAAAGGCTCGCGCTCCTCCACGCGGTCATGTCCGCTCCCGCCGTGCCTTCTGGAAGGCGCGGTCGCTTTCGAGAAAGCTCGTCAGCATCGCGGGAACGAGCTCGGTTACCGGCTCGTCGCGACCATAGGCGTCCCGATAGAGCGCGGCATAGACGCCCAGGGCATCGGCGAGGTCTGGGGAAATGGCGATCGTCAGTTTGACGGGTGTGCGGTCGGGCAACCGCGCAAGCTTGATATCCGTCATGTCATTCCCTTTCCACAGTCCAGGGCGGGAGGCTGATATCCTTCTGCACCAGCAGGCGAACGGGCGCGCCAGGACGCACCGTGATGCTCGGCTGGACGTCAAGATTGCGGGCGGTGATCTGATCACCGGCCCGCGCGACATTGGTCTGGGTCGACTGACGGATCGCCTGCACGAGGTCGTTGCCGCTGGTGAACTGGAGTTCAGCCCCGACGCCCAGAAGCGTTGCGATACCGACGCCCTTGATGAGCGCCCATGTAAGCGCAGCCATCGTTTTGCTTGTCTCGATATGGTGGCACGCCCGCAAGGCATGTGAAAGGCAAACGACGGTCGATCGATCTCCGACCATTCCCCCGGAGGATGCCGCAGCGTTTAGAAGCGCCTCAGGGCGGCTTCGGCGCAAACACCGCACGATAAATGGGCAAAGACCCACGGCCCGGCCTCCCGCACGTCGAAGGCGTGGGTGAGGCACGCGACGCTGCAATCCACTTTCTCTGCGCGACGACCTCGCCTATCGTAATGGTGCGACTTGCAGCGGATGAGACGCATCTTGGTCGGCAAGTCACAGGGGCGAGTACCGCCGAACCGACACCAGAAATTACCGCTTCGCGGTCAAGGAGGCCGTATGGCGGAGCAAACACAATTATATGGCCTAAGTACCGCGGTCCACGACCAACTGGATCGCGTGGCGCTCTATCGATGGTGGCGCAGCAAGGTCGCGGGTAGCGTCGACCATGGGGAGGTGATCGAGAAGATCATTGGTGAAAGCGGATGGTCACCCCGCTACCTGTTCATGACCATGATGTCAGCAGGTATCGCCGTTCTGGGCCTGCTATTGTCCTCGCCTGCGGTGGTGATCGGTGCGATGCTGATTTCTCCCCTTATGAATCCGATCCTCGGTCTGGGTTTCAGCCTTGCGCTATTCGATTTCTCCGAGATGCGCCGCGCCTTGATTGCACTTGGGGCAGGATCAGCCTGCGCCGTTATGTTCACCGCCCTGATCGTCACCTTGTCGCCCTTGCAGGCGCCCACAGCGGAAATCATTGCCCGCACGCGCCCCAATTTGTTCGATCTGGCTGTCGCCCTTTTTGCCGCGCTAGCCGGAACCTTTGCGATCATCCGGGGCCGCGGCGACACAGTCGTGGGTGTCGCGATCGCAACGGCGTTGATGCCGCCACTCGCCGTCGTCGGCTATGGCCTTGCCACGTGGAACCTTGCCGTGCTTGGAGGCGCATTTGCGCTTTTCGTCACCAATTTCGTCACGATCGCCCTCTCTGCGACAGTCATGGCGCGTTTCTACGGGTTCGGCCACTTCCTTTCCAGCCAGCAAAGCTGGACTCAGACAATCATCCTGCTGTTCGTTTTCGTGGCAATGGCCATTCCGCTTGGTTTTTCATTGAAGCGCATCGCGACAGAAGCGGTCACCGTCACCAAGGTTCGTTCGCTGCTGTCCGAGCGCTTCGGGGCCGACTCCCGAGTGACGCAGCTCGATGTCGATTTCGATGCCTCGCCTGTTGCAGTACGTTCAGTCGTGATCACCCCGCGCCGACGCATGCAGCGTTCGACGTCCCTTCAAGCAGAGCTGGAGCAAAAGCTTGGGGAACCCATCAGGCTGCAGCTTGACCAAGTGCTTCTTGAAGCGGGCGCAGGTCCGCTGGACGCGCAGCGCGAAGAGTTGCGACAGGCCGGTGACGCCGCCGCCGCCGAGACCGCCCGCATCGCGGCGCTTTCCAGGATGCTGGCCCTCACTGCCGGTATTTCGCCTGATGCCGTCACGATTGACCGGGATCATCGCCGCGCGAGCGCGGCCGCTGCTCCTCTGCCCGGCGCAACACTGTCCACCTATCGCGCGCTTGAACAGCGGACGCATCAGGATGTGGGCGACTGGGACGTCACCCTTATACCCCCCCAAGCCCCGCTACCGCTCGTCAGTTTCGGAGATAATAGAGACACGCTGGATAGCGCGGCACGCGAGGCGGTTCTCACATCAGCCTGGGCAGCGCGACGCTGGAATGTGCGCACGCTTGAGGTTCCGGGTTTGCCCGCAATTCCACCCGAAAAGCCAAATCTGACCCAGCGCCGCGCACTTGGTATTGCCGCAATCCTGCGCGGCGTCGGCATGGAGGCTGTAACGGCACCCGCCGCCGGTCAGTCCTTCCGCCTCTCACCATCTGCGGAGATAAGCACTCGATGAGCAGTCGGGACTTAGCATGAGTCCGGCGGCGCTCAGCGGCATCATTCTTGGCGGGGCCTTGATCCTGTTCGTCAGCGAGAAGGTTCGGCACGACCTCGTGGCGCTCATTGCCCTTTTTGCTTGTATCGCCCTCGGACTCGTCACGCCAGCCAGAGCGTTTCTTGGGTTTGCCGATCCCGCGGTCCTTGCCGTGGCGGCAATCCTTGTCGTCGGACGTGCGGTGGAATTGTCAGGAATTGCCTCGGTCATTGCGAAATGGCTCATCCCCGAGCGCGCCGGCTTCCTGTTCCGACTGACGACACTTCTTGCCGTCGCCATGCTCCTGTCGGCCTTCATGAACAATATTGCGGCTCTGGTCATCACCATGCCGATCGCAACGGAGATCGCGCGCGACTCACGGCGTCCGCCAACAGCGACGCTGATGCCACTGGCATTTGCGACGATCCTTGGTGGGATGACCACGCTCATTGGCACGCCAGCCAATCTCATCCTGTCCTCCGTCCGCGAAACCGAACTCGGGGAGCCCTTTGGCTTCTTCACCATGACGCCGGTCGGCGTTGCTGTCGCGCTGCTAGGGCTGGTCTATTTGGCTGCGTTCGGTTGGCGATTTCTTCCCGTCAGACAGAGCGCTGAACAGCAGAAGCGGCCGCCCTGGCGGGTATTCGAACTGGACGTGCCACAGACGTGCGATGGCGACGATCTCCTTCAGGGATTGCGCAGCGCAAAAGCCAGGCTGCTTGCCCGTTTCAGGGAAGGGCGACAGGTCTTCGATAGCATCAGGACTGGTGATCGCTTGCTGGTGCTCTCACGCGCTAACCAATGGACGATAGCGGAAAAGACTGGTCTGGAGACCGCCGCCCATCTGGCTGCTTCGGCGGACGCGGTCACGGCCCGGGTCGCGGTCGCGCATGGCTCGATCTTGATCGGGCTTGGCTATGACGAGGTGCGAACACAAAGCGAGGACCGCCTCGAAGTGGTTGCGGTTGGTCCGCGTGTTGCGCGGGAGAGGCAGCCCCTTGTCAGGATGCGCGTTCGGGCGGGCGACCAGCTCTATCTGCGCGACGCTACACCTGATCTGGCCCGCTTCATTGCTCGCGCACGCCTTCTTGAGATTGATCGGCTCGATCCGATGCCGGTTGCCCATAGCCGAGCTTTAATGATCCTGGCTATTTTCGGCACATCCATCGCGTCAATCGTGCTGGCGGGACTATCCCCGGCCATCGCATTTCTGGGTTCCGCCGCAGCCTTGGCAGCTCTGCGCCTCCTTCCTGCAGACGAAATCTATCGTTCGATCGACTGGACAGTGGTCGTACTGCTCGCAGCCATGATCCCGGTGGGCCAAAGCTTCGACGAAAGCGGGGCGGCGGCGATAGTGGCACAATGGCTGGGCCAAGCGCTTCAAGGATTGCCGCTAGGCATAGTCCTCGCGGCGCTCTGCGCTGTCACCATGCTGCTGTCGATATTCCTCAACAACGTGGCGACGGCCGTGATTATGGGGCCGCTTGCTATCGATGTCGCGCGGCTGCTGGCGTTTCTCCTGACGCGGCGCTCCTCGCCGTCCTGATCGGTGCATCCTCGGATTTTCTCACCCCTATAGGTCATCAGAATAACCTGCTTGTGATGGGGCCTGGCGGCTATCGTTTCACCGACTATGCGCGGATGGGGGGCATGCTGGTTGTACTGGTCATTGCGACCACAGCCGTCACACTGACGCTCCTCTATCGCTGATGATGGCGCGCTTCTTACAGATAGGCAAACACCGAGCATCGGTGTCACTGGCCTGTAACGGAACAGGACGAAACCCATGCTGATAACCTTGGTAGCACTTGCCTGTGCCCTAGCCGTCACCGCTTTCCTGACGTTCGGACGGTTTGCGCGCTCCGAGGCCTGGCGGGCAACTGTCACGCCGCTAGCCTCCATTATCGGCAGCGGGTTCCTGATTTGCGGCCCCATACTCGCGCGCGAATTTGGGCGCGCCGCTATCATCGCCGAAGCGGCGTTGCTGGTGATCGCTTATGCGGCGGGCGCAGTGATCCGCTTCAATATCATTCACGTGGAGAATTATCTCGGCCGAGCAGCGGTAAACGACCCGGTCTCGTGGCTTGCGCGCATCACGCAAGGGGTTCTGGCACTCGCCTACGCCATTTCCGTGGCCTATTATCTCAAGCTCCTTGCGGAATTTCTCCTGAAACCTTTAGCCACCGATCCGGCCTGGCACAGCCTTGCCTCCAACGCGATCGTCACGCTGATCCTCCTCGGAATCATCGCGCTCGCTTTTGGCAAGGGCCTGCGCCGCGTGGAGCATCTGGCCCACGGTACGGTATCTCTGAAGATCGGGATCATTGCCGGTCTCCTGGCAGGGCTTGCCTGCTGGTGGCTCACCAATGCAGCTGCCTATCCCTTGCCGCCTGCGAGCATAAGCTGGGGAAGCATTCCGCTGCTGCTGGGCCTAGTCATTACTGTGCAGGGCTTCGAGACCTCCCGCTATCTGGGAGAGAGCTACAGTCAAGAGCTCCGGATTCGCACCATGCGTCACGCTCAATGGATCGCGTCGGCTATATATCTGGCCTTTTTGGCCTTGCTGACTCCATTCCTCGGCCGTGCGGCACAAACGGAAGGGGTCGCCGGAATCCTCGATATCATGACGCTGGTCGCACCGGCGCTGGGGATATTCGTGCTGGTGGGAGCCTTGTCTAGCCAGCTCAGCGCAGCTGTCGCCGATTCCATCGGCTCAGGGGGGCTGATGAACGAGGTCACACGCGGCAAGCTTTCCCTTCAGGCCGCCTTTGCCCTTGCTGGCGCTCTGGCTGTTGCCGTCGTCTGGCTGACCGACCCCTTTCAGGTGGTAGCCATCTCTTCACGGGCCTTCGCACTTTTTTATGCCCTGCAATGCGTCCTCGCTTTCGTCGTTGCGCGCAAGACCGGTGTCGCCAGCCCCCTCCAGCGAGCCGGGTTCATAATAGTCGGTCTCATTTGCATTGTTGCCGCCCTTGTGGGCGCGCCCGCAGAAGGATGATCATGCGCCGCAGTCTCCCCACTCTCCGTCACATTCGCACATTGCTGCGCCGCCACGGCCCCGAAGCTCTCATCTGGCGGCGGCGTATCGCGATACTGGGCGGTGCGATCCTTGTCGGCCTTCTTGCTTTACTATTTGCGCGCCTGTCCGACTGGGCCGGTGAGGTGTTCCTGTCCGGCGCACACCGCTGGTGGTGGTTGCCATTACTCGCTACGCCTGCCGGCTTTGCAGGTATCGTCTGGCTGACACGCCGCCTGGCCCCACTTGCGAGCGGTTCTGGCATTCCACAAGTGATAGCCGCATCGCGCGAGCCCGAGGCAGGTATGAAGGCGCTTGTTTCGGCACGAACTGTGACCACGAAATTCTTCCTCACCATCGGCGCTCTGCTGTTTGGCGCGTCGGTCGGGCGCGAGGGGCCAACAGTGCAGATCGCCGCCTCGATTATGGGATATGCTCATCGGCTCATGGCGATACCGCTGAGTGCCTCTGTTTATATAGCCGGGGGCGCTGCGGGCGTGGCGGCCGCATTCAATACGCCGCTGGCGGGGGTTGCCTTCGCGATTGAGGAATTGGCTGCCGCCTATGAGCAGCGCATGACACTGCTCGTCATGGCGGCAGTGCTGATCGCGGGCATGGTGAGCCTCGGTCTCGCCGGTGACTATGTCTATTTTGGCGTGATGCGGCAGACCCTGAGCTTTAGTGCGGCCCTTCACGCCGCGCCGGTTGCAGGGCTGCTTGGCGGCCTTGCTGGGGGCCTGTTCTCGAGGCTCATGCTGGCTGCTGGCACGAGTGCCTATACCCCAATGGCCTGGGTGCGGGCACGACCCGTCCGCTTTGCCGCCCTGTGCGGGCTGGCCGTCGCGGCGCTCGGCGTTTCGACGGGTTTGACATGGGGAACAGGCTATCAGACAGCCAACGCGGTCATCGCGGGATCCGACGTCCCGATCTGGTTCGGGGCCACCAAATTCGTGACGACCTTGGCAACAGCGGTTTCGGGTTTGCCTGGCGGCATTTTCGCACCTTCCCTCTCCGTAGGCGCAGGAATAGGCGATATGCTGCGCAGCGTATTTCCTGAATACCCGTCCGGGGCCATCGTCCTGCTCGGCATGGTTGCTTATTTCACGGGGGTCGTAAGAGCGCCGCTCACCGCCGTCATCATCATTTCGGAAACCACCGCAAGCCGGGGCCTGATGATGCCGTTACTGGCGTCAGCACTGATCGCAGATTTCGCAGCACAGCTCGTTTGCAAGGAGCGGCTGTACCACGGGCTCTCGAAGCGCTTTATCGTTAATGACAACCCTCAACCGAACCCGTCTCGGGCACGTGAGGAAAATTAGGATGGCTACAGATATGGCGCATCCTCGGTTCACGCCCGTGCCACCAGACGTCGAGCGCTGCCATGAACACCTCCCGGGGTCATACCCTCTGTCAGTAGCAATGATGCAAGGAAACGGTCGGACCTATATGGTCCATTCGTCGGCGAGCCGAGCGGCGATACGGCTGCAGGGGTGGAAGCATCTGCCCGGCTCGGGTACCAGCAGTTTATGAACGCTCCCGATATCGCCATGCGCCCCTTTTCTATGATGCGCGCCTTTCTTGCGACCGAAGCGGCGGGGGGCATGATCCTGATCGTCTCAGCCGTCTTTGCGATGATCGTGGCAAACTCTGCCTTGTCGCAGATATATGTTGAGGCGCTCCACTACCATTTGGGCGGCCTCAGTCTGCTGCACTGGATCAATGATGGTCTGATGGCCTTGTTTTTCCTTGTCGTAGGGTTGGAGATAAAGCGGGAGGTGTTGGACGGGCAGCTTTCCCGATGGTCCGATCGGGTGCTCCCCGGTGCTGCAGCAGCGGCGGGCGTCGTGGCTCCGGCATTGATCTATGTGCTGGTCAACCGAAACGATGCAGCCGGCCTTCGCGGATGGGCGATACCCGCCGCTACGGATATCGCCTTTGCCCTTGGTGTGCTGGCGCTGCTAGGGAGCCGTGTACCATCGTCGCTCAAAATCTTCTTAACGGCGGTCGCGATCATCGATGATCTGATCGCCGTCCTGATCATCGCGTTTTTCTATACCGCCGATCTCAATCTCGTCCCACTCGCAGGCGCCGGGATGGGGCTCGGCATCCTGGTTCTGTGCAATCGTTTTGGCGTGCGGTCGCTCTGGCCCTACCTGATTATCGGTAGTGCAATCTGGCTGTGTGTTCTCCAGTCGGGCATCCACGCGACGCTGGCCGGCGTCGCGGTTGCCATGACCGTGCCACTTACCCGAACACCGGGAAAGCCTGACGATCAGAATTCACCTCTCTACAGACTGGAGCATGGCCTGCACCCGTGGGTCGCTTTCCTTATCGTACCCATCTTTGGCTTTGCTAATGCCGGTGTGTCACTGGCAGGCTTCGCACCGACCGACGCCCTTGCATCCGTACCACTCGGTGTTTCGCTCGGCCTTTTCCTTGGTAAGCAGATCGGGATTTTTACCGCCGTCTGGCTGCTCGTCCGTGCAGGCTGGGCGGAGCGGCCGCGAGACGCTGGATGGCGGCAGATTTACGGGGTCGCACTCTTGTGCGGCATCGGGTTCACGATGAGCCTTTTCATTGGCGGCCTAGCATTCGGAGAGGGCTCGCACCAGAATGATGCCGCTAAGTTGGGCGTTCTGCTGGCCTCGATCATTTCGGCTGCTGCGGGATACGTCATACTCTTTACCACGCCTAACCGGGATAATCTGGACCTAAAGGCAGCGATTGAAAAAGCCCATTGATTACGGAGATATCATCAGCTGGCTTGCATTTGCCGCCTCACTCCTTGCTCTGGTATATTGGGCCGACGGTTTCTCGCTGGGATAGGATCGTCACCCGCACGAGGCTGCAGGCTGTTAACTCGGGTCGGAAAGCAAGGAAGCTTTTCTCACGCCCGTCTCGGATTGGCAGGTTTAGGTATTAGCTGACGCCTGCCGGCCAGCGCGGGAATGTCGGGTTTGTCCCAACCCCTGCCCGACCGCCGCCGACCTTTTCACGACATTCACTGGGTTCTCAGCAGCGGTCCGTCCGCTTTTTTCCCCGCCGCGATCTGCGGGACGGTTGAAATGGAAAATAATTGGCGAGACGCGTCACCAGCGAAGCAGCCGCGGGCCGATCCATGCCCCTGCTCCTGCCGCAAGGAGTATTCCCAGCGTATACCAGGTCAACACGAACAGCGCGGACACCTCAGGGCAGTGCAGGCAATAGAGGGTAGCGGCCCAGGCGCCCGCCGACAGTCCTGCAGCGGCGCCAGCCACCCGTAAACGCGTCGGAGCAAGACGCCTGAAAGACCACAGCAATCCAGCGAAGATCGGGGCCGACAGCATCAGCACCAGCCATGGGCACTTCTTCCAGCTAGCGCCCAGCCACATTGCAAACCAGTCGCTGGACGGGACATGCGCCAATTCAGTGACGGCGAGAGCCGCCAGTAAAGCGAACGGAATCGTGACCGGCCAGAAGCCGATCAGCCTTATGGGTTCGGGTCTTGCGAGACGCGCCACAAGTGCGACTGCACCGATGCCGAGCGAGATCGTATAGGCCCACTTCATCCAGAAGGCGAAACCGCGCATGGCAAGTCCGAGATCGCTGCGGACCCCCAGGATGATGGAAATCAGCAGGAGCGTGACGGCCCCACCGCCGGCCATGCCCAACAACAATCGTCGTCCGACCGCATGACGCGGGACGGGCTTCAAGTCGCTGGCCAGGGAATCGATGAGCGTATCGAAGTTCATCGCCGTTCCCCCAGGATACGCGCGGCCAGCGCTTTCAGGCCAAGGTGGACCGAAACCTTCACATCGGATTCTCCGAACCCTGTCTCCCCGGCAACCTCAGCGACGCTCTGTCCTTCCATGCGAGTCTTGCGGATCAGCAAGGACTGCTTGTCGGGTAGGTCTGCCAGGAGCCGGTCGACATCCATGCGCGCGTTTGCGGCATCCTCGAAAGATTCCGAGGCCAGTAGGTCTTCCAGATCATCAATGGGGCAGGTCTGCCGCTCCCGTCGGAAGTGATCGATCATCTTGTAGCGCGCGACGGCAAAGAGCCACGCCTTGAACAGCCGGGTCCGATCGAAGCTCATACGGCGCGTATGCACGGCGATCAGCGTTTCCTGCACAAGGTCTTCGATGGCGTGGCCGTCGGTCATGGTTCGTTTGTAAAATCCCCGCAATATCGGGACGAGCTCGCGCAACAGCCTGGCGTGCGACGACGCATCACCGTCGAGCCCCTCCAACATCCATTTCTTGAGCTGGTCTTCGGTTACCCGCATGCACGCTCCTGCAAGTCCATTCGCGTGAAACAGCGAGATCGTTACAAACCGCAGTCGTTTTTCCGACGTCGGCGAGCAACTCGATCCACAACCGTTCAATAGCCGTCGTGGCACCCACACGGATTTTATATTTCTGGGCCTGTAACCAACCTGTGGGCGCCAACGTATGGGGATTGTCAGCCTGGCGGTTCTGCCGGGTCCCAAGCGAGAGGCAGACCCCCATGCCCAGCCAACGATCAGCACTGGCGTTTTTCACGGCCTCAGCCGCCGCGCTGTTGGCTGGCTGTGGCATCGCGCAGGCGCGGACGGCACAGAACGACCGCACTGTGGCCGATTCCGCTCAAAATCCGATCGTTGTCGAACTGTTCCAGAGCCAGGGATGCTCGTCATGCCCGCCGGCTAACGCTTATGTGAACGCGATAGCCGACCGTCCCGGCATCCTCGCGCTCTCATTTGCCGTCACCTATTGGGACCGGCTCGGATGGAAGGATATATTCGGCTCCCCTCGTTTCACCGAACGGCAGCAGGACTATGCCGCCGCCGGCCAGGGACAGGTCGCAACGCCCGAGGTGATCGTCAACGGCAGCCACGCCGTGGTCGGCAGCGACAAGCGCGCGTTCGACATGACGATTGCGAAGGCGGGCCCCCCGCGCGGCGGCCCGGCGATCATGCTCGATGGCACCTCCCTTCGGCTGGGCAGCGCAATGGCAGGTAAGCCCTCGACGGTTTGGCTGGTTCGCTATGATCCCCGATCGCGCAATGTTCCGATCCGCGCTGGCGAGAATGGCGGTCACACCCTCCCGCATCGCGACATTGTGCGCGAGTTGGTCAAGCTCGGCGAATGGACTGGGCCATCGACATCCTACGCCCTCCCTCAGGCGAACGAGCGGGGATTGTCATCTGCCATCCTCGTCCAGCGCGGGGTTGGCGGGCCGATCATCGCGGCGCGCAAACTTTGACATTTCCGGCCGTGGCATCGCGGCCCGCTACCCCTTCAAACGATGCCATCAAGGAGAACATCATGCGTATCCTCACCCTCGTCGCCATCTCGGCTTTATCGATCACTGCCGCCACACCTGCCCTCGCGCAGGACGCCATGATGCAAGGCGGCATGAAGTCCGACAAGATGATGAAAATGTCGACGGCCGATATGAAGATGATGAAGAAGTGCCAGGCGATGCCACACGAAAAGATGATGAAGAATGCCGGCTGCATGAAGATGTCGAAGATGCACCCCGACATGATGAAGGGCGACGGCATGATGAAGCCCAGTCACTGAGCCGATGGGCGCGGCGCCATGCCGCGCCCATTCCCTTCTCATTCCATCAGGACGTACGCCCATGTCGGTTCCCGATCCGCACGGTGACGCCCGTCAAGCTGATGATCGAACTCGCCCATGCGGCCGGTGCCCTCGTCCTCTTGGACGGCGCACAGAGCGTGTCGCACATGCCGGTGGACATGCGGGCGCTGGACCCCGACTTCTTCGTCTTCTCCGGGCACAAGATCTACGGCCCCACCGGCATCGGCGTGCTCTATGGTCGGCAGTCGGTGCTGGACGCGATGGAGCCATGGCAGGGCGGCGGCAACATGATCGAGGACGTGACCTTCGAGCATATCCGTTACCATGGTGCGCCCATGAAGTTCGAGGCGGGCACCGGTAACATCGCCGACGCCGTGGGCCTTGGCGCCGCGCTCGACTATGTGGAGGCAATCGGACGCCCCGCGATCTGCGCGCATGAGCATATGCTCATCAGCTCATCAGCTATACGGAGCATCCGCTTCGCCAGATAGCCGGTGTCCGCATCATCGGCGATCCCATGGAGCGGGCGGGCGTCGTGTCCTTCGTTATGGACAAATGCACCGTCCCCGCCATCGGTCAGGCCCTGGCACGGGAAGGCATCGCCGTGCGGGCCGGGCATCATTGCGCCCAGCCGATCCTGCGGCGCATGGGCGTGGAGGCGACGGTGCGCCCGTCCTTCGGCCTTTATAATGTCATGGAGGATGTGGATGCGCTGATCCGGGTGGTCAGGGCGCTGTAACGCATTTTCGGAGCAGATGGCGTCATCTGCCGGCCCGGAAAATGCGACAATACAGAATCAGAAGGGCAGGGTTCGATCCGGGTTGGTCGGACCCTGCCGTCCGACCTCTCCGCCATCCACCCCTCCACTGGCACGCCCGACCCGGCATCTGCTATGGCGGGCCGATGAAAAGCTTCCTGCTCTATGTGGCAACCGCACTGGCCGAGATCATCGGTTGCTACCTGCCCTATCTCTGGCTGCGGGAGGGCCGGTCGGTCTGGCTGCTCGTCCCGGCTGCCGTATCGCTCGCGCTGTTCGCATGGCTTCTCACCCTGCATGGAACTGCGGCGGGCCGTGTCTATGCCGCCTATGGGGGCGTCTATATCGGCGCCGCCATCCTGTGGCTGTGGGCGGTCGACGGGATTCGCCCGACAGCATGGGACATCGCCGGAGTAGCGGTGGCGCTGGCGGGCATGGGGCTGATTATGTTTCAACCGCGCATCATCGGCTGACGCAGGCCATCCGCGCCGAAATCCGGCACATGCCTCATCGCCGAGGAGGGGCAACCCCTCACACCGCCAGCCACCGGGGACAAAACCGTCAGGGCAGGATGAAGCTGACCGTCTCCCGGTTCGCCGTGCAGGCCGCGCCGCCACCGGGGCGATAGCTCGCCTCGTAGCGGAAGCCTTTCGCCATACCTGCGGCGGCATCGACGAAGATCAGCGGCGGATAGGCGACGATGGGGCGCGCGGTCGCGGTGCGGCCATCGGCGGTCACGTCGAATTCCAGGTTGACCCACCCCTCGAACCCCATCCGCATAGCTTCCATCGGATAGTCGTTGCTGTCCGCGCCGCTGCTCCGCAAGGCTGGTCGCACGCCGATCAGCGCGCATTGCTGCTCGGTCAGGCCCGTGCTGGCGAAGAACCGCTGCGCCGCCGCACCATCGCCCGCCGCCGCCGCGAGGTTGGCCAGCGTTATGCGCGCGGCCTGACGCAGGGGGTGACGGTCGGGCAGGCGGCCATCGTCCGCCACCTGCTGGAGCATGGCGGGCGCTTCCGGCAGGCGGCTACCGCGATATTTGGCGGATGCGAGGAGGAGCGCGGTCGCCGAAGACAAGGGATCGGCGGCAAAGGATGGTTCAGCGGCCATGGCCTGCAACGCCAGGCGCGCCTTGCGATCCTTCCCCGTTTCCCCGCTCAGAACCGAATTGATCCGCAGCCAGTTGACCACCTCCGGCGGGGCCTTTGCCTCCGTCGCGGCGGCCATCGCGCGCACGGTATCCTCACTGCGCGCCTCAGAAGAAGAGACGCTCAACGCCGCCACAACGCCCAGCGCCGCCGCCCGCTCGGCCGACCCCGCCGCAAACCGATCCTGCGCCAGCGCCAGACGCACCGCCTCCACCTTCTTCTGCCCCGACTCCTCGGTACGCAGGGCAGGCAGGCGACTGCTAGCCCATGTCCAGAAACGCGCATTCGCCGGCGACAGGATGGACGGCGCATCCCCGCCCGCCGTGCTGCACCGCATCTCCACCCGCATGCCGGTGCGATAGAAGAGCGGGATCGCCTTGATGCTGTCGGGCGACCAGTACCAATCGTCCACCGCACGGGCAAAGGCGGTCGCAACCGCGCGATTGCCGCGCGAATAGACCGTATTCGCACCCGCGACCGATCCATCCTCGTTGATGCTGAATTCCACCACGGCGACATCGTCGGGACGCAGGCCGGTTTCCTCCCCGCACAGGGGCGGGTCCATCGACATGCCGCGCGTGAAACGGGCGCCGCCCGCGATCCGACCGGCCCCGGTATAGGCGAGGTACAGCCGCGCATCCTCCTTGCGCCCGACCAGCGCCGCCGCCATGCCAAGGTCCGACCGCATCGACACTTCGTTCGTCGTCGTGCGGGCGGTCAGGCCGCCGCTCAGCTTGAGCGCCTGCTTCAGTTCCGCATAGCCTTCCTGCGTCTTACCCTGATTGAGCAGGGTGCGCGCGTGGAGGGAATGGAAGACGGCAAGGCTGTCCTTATTCTGGTCCTTCGGCGGCAGGGCGGAGATCAGGGCGATACCCTCCTCCGAATAGGCGAGGGAGGTCGTGCCCCCGTCGAACGCCGTCGCCTTCGCCAGTTCCGCCAGCACGCGCAGGCGGGAGAGACCTTTGACCATGCCCAGGACGCGCTGATACTGCGCGATCCCCCGGTCATGGTCATGATAGCGGATGGCCACATCGCCCAGCGCCTCGGTCGCGTTCACCACGTCGTTGACATAGTCGGGCCCGGCTTTCTCCAGCACGGGCAGGCCCTTCTGGATCGCCCGCTCTCCCTCCGCGATGCGACGGACGCGGACAAGGCAGCCACCCCTGCGCACGGAAACGACCGCCTCCGGGATTGAATCGGGCTTCAGCACCTTGCGTTTTTCCAGCGCGTCGAACAGGCTGGCCGCCGTCCGGCAATCCCCCTTTTCGGCGGCAGCACTGGCCTGATCGAACAGTTGTTGGGAAGGTAGTGTTTCCGGTGACGCCGCCACCGCGCCGGGAACTGCCGCTGCCAGCAGGAAGATCAATGCTGCGGCCATGCCTCTATTCCCCTGTCCATTCCCGTTGCACGGACTATTATGAAGACATGCCACGCTTGTCCATGATTCCACTGGCGCTTTTCGGCGCGATATTGAGTGGATATGGAGCATTTGCAGTAACGCCCCAGTCATCGGCGGATAATCGCACCATCATCCTCTTTGGCGCAAGCTGGTGCGCGCCCTGCCTGGTCGAACTGCGCAACCTGCCCAAGCTGGCGGCGGCGGCGGCACCCGACCGGCTGGTCATCGCCTGGACCGACGGTGCGGCCCGGCGGCTGGTGTCTGTGCACCCGGCCAATGTCGAACTGGTCGAGCAGGACCGCGCGCAACAGTTGCTGGAGGAGATGGCGGGCGATGCCGCGGGACTACCCTATGCGGTGATGCTCGACGGGCGCGGAAAACGTTGTGCCGAATGGCGCGCGCCCTTGATGCCGCCGGACGTGTCCCGCTTTCGCGCCCTGTGCCGCTAAACCGACTTACCCCCATCCTCTGCCACTAACTGATCGGTAGCGGACTAGGCGATGCGCCGCCGGTGCCGCCGATCTGGGCATGAGGTGCGCGCCACATCGCCCACCGCGCAGGGGCCATCCCGCCAAATCCAGAGACAAAAGCACGCCACGCTGGCGCGGCCAAACGCCGCGACGACCGATCCCATGGGATATCGCCCCGATCATGGGCGGTCGCCAACCCTCCCTGCCCGACTGCACATAATCTGACAGGCCACCGCATGATCGCGGATGAGGGCGTATTTACCCGTTGATCCGACAATTTACCAACCAACCCATCAGTAAGTAAAATTGCCACTCGGCTCCGCCTTCAAATATCACTCGGTCGGCCATATTGCGGAGGCGCACCGGAATCCAAAAAAATATCCTTATATTTCATGATACAGAGCAAAGTTTCATCCGAATCCCACTCTTGCCAAACCGTCACATAAATACATCATATGGCCTGACCAATTTTATGGGCCACTTGACTCACCATTTAAACTCCTACTATTTCCCTAACAAGCCGACGGGAATGAGATCGGCTCAATGGGAGAGGCTGGCACTGATCTGCGCGGGCATAGGCGGTTAATTTACGGACGACCGTCGCCAACAGCCCATTCCCCATCACGACCATCGGCAGATCATGCGGCGACCGGGAGGCCATTCCCTGGAACCGCGTGAAGAACATAAGCCGCGTTCGGCTGGGGCACCCGGAACATCGTTCAAACTCAAGGGGAGTCATCACAATGAAAACATTGCAGTCAGGGAATTTCCTCAAGGGCGTCAGCTTTGCCGCGCTCATCCTGTCGGGCGCCAGCGTTCAGGCGCAGACCGCTTCCGACAACAGCACCGTCGCCAATGCCGAAGCCGACATCATCGTGCAGGCTCGCCGCAAGGACGAAACATCGCAGGACGTTCCGCTCGTCGTGAACGCCGTGACGTCCGAGAGCATCGCCAAGCTCAACATCCGCAAGTTCGAGGACATCACGTCCGTCGTGCCCGGCCTGACCCTGTCGTCGAACGCCGACGGTATCGGCACCTCGTCGTCCATGCGCGGCGTCAACTATGACGTGAAGTCGAGCGGCAACAACGGCACCATCGAATTCTACATGAACGACGCCCCGATCTCGTCGGGCTTCCTGTTCCAGAACATGTATGACGTCGGCCAGATCGAAGTGTTGCGCGGGCCGCAGGGCACGCTGCGCGGTCGCGCATCGCCGTCCGGCTCGATCACCATCACCAGCCGTCGCCCCAACCTGCACGAGATTGGCGGCTATGCACAGGGCACCGCCACCACCCTCCAGGGCGGCAACGTCAACGGCGCGTTCAACCTGCCGGTCATCAAGGATGTGTTCGCCATCCGCGTCGCCGGCATCCTGGAAGAGAATGAGGGCAACCGGGTCCGCAGCGTCAACAACCCGACGACCAAGCCCTATTCCCGCACCGGCGGCCTGCGCGTGTCCGCCCTGCTCCAGGCGACCGACAACCTGTCGTTCAGCGCGACCTACCAGCATATGATCAGCCGCTCGCGCCAGTTCGATCAGGTGGAATCGACCGGCGTCATCACCGCACCGCTCGGCACCACCACGCCGATCACCGCCGCCGACCGCCGCGCCGTGGCGGAAACGCCGACCGCCATTCGCCAGCTGTTCAACATCTACAACTGGGCCGGCGAATATCATTTCGCGGGCCAGAAGCTGAACTATGTCGGGTCCAAGAGCGACCAGACGCTGCGCGTAAGCAACATGCTCGACGGCGGCGACTTCTTCGGTCCTGCTTTCGGCACGACCGCCGCGCCCAGCACGACCGGCAGCAACACCTACACCGAAGCGCATCAGGAATCGCATGAACTGCGCCTGTCGTCCGAAACGCCGCTGTTCGGTGTTCTGGACTATGTCGGCGGCGCGTTCGTCAACCGGCTGGAGTCGCCCAGCGACCTGACCCGTCAGACGCTGGTGTTCTTCGGCCTGCCGTCGCCCACCACCGGCAGCACCGCCGTCACCACGCCAATTTCCCGCCGTGGTCGCAGCATCGAGCGTTCGCTGTTCGGCAACGTCACCCTGCATCTGGGCGACGCGGCTGAAATTTCCGGCGGCGTACGCTACATCAACTACAAGGCGATCGGTTCGCTGGTCGTCAGCGGCGCAACCGTCGCGGCCGCCAACGAGAATGATAATTTCAACGCCTGGATCTACTCGGCGAACGCGAAATATCGTTTCAGCGACAATCTGATGGTCTATGCGAGCTTCGGTTCGTCCTGGCGTCCGGGCATCAACGTGGTGGGTGACTTCAACCCCACGCGCACCGCGCTGGAGCAGAGCTTCATCCGCCTCGCCCCGGAAGAATCAAAATCCTATGAAATCGGCGTGAAGTCCAACTGGCTGAACAAGCGCGTGACGTTCAACGTCTCCGCCTTCCATCAGGACTTCGAGAATTATCCCTATCGTGTCGGCGGCAGCGGCGTGTTCTACGTCAACACCAGCCGTGGCGCGGCCTTTGCCGACGTGTTCAACTTCGTCGGCGCGGTGCCGGTCAAGGTGGATGGCGTCGAGGTGGAGACATCGTTCCGTGTGACCCCGCACTGGAGCATCAACGCTTCGGGCAGCTATGCGCTGGGCAAGGTGCAAAACGGCCTGATCCCGTGCAACGACGCCAATGTCGACGGCATCCCCGACGCCAATGCGACCGTGCCCACCGTCACCAACGGGCGCCTGCCCAATGGCGATGTGGTTGCCGGCTGCCGCGTGAGCTATCGCTCCAGCTTCGCCCCGCTGGTGTCCGCCACCGTCTCCTCGGAATATAGCGTTCCGCTGAGCGACAAGGCGGATGGCTATCTGCGCGGCCTGCTGAACCTCTATGGCAATTCGCAGAACGACCCGGCCAACAGCATCGACGATGTGAAGAACTACGCTCTTCTCAACCTCTATGCCGGTGTCCGCGACCCCAGCGGGGCATGGGAACTCAGCTTCTACGGCAAGAACATCACCGAGACGAAGCGCGTCCTGAGCCGCAACGCCAGCGCCAACACCACCGGTTACAACATCGGTGCGACCGGCGTGACCGGCACGTCCAACTATCGCGGCATCACCTACACCGCCCCGCGCGAGTTCGGCGTCAGCCTCCGCTACGCCTTCGGTTCGCGGTAAATCGGGCACGGGAGCGTTTTCGCATCGGGGAACGCTCCCATCTCCCGGCCCCCGCTTGCGCGCCATTGGCGGCGAACGGACCGGTCCGAATAGTCTATAACGCTAACTTGGTCTCCCTGAGCTAGCGTCACACTGGCCGGTCGGTAATCCCGACCGGCCATTTTCTTATGTCCCGAATCTCCCTGCCTGCCGAACATTCCTATCCGCCGGTCAGAGGTACAGCCCGCTTCGCCCTTGACGGCGACGCCCCCCTCACCCCTATCATGACGCCCAGATCATCCGGCCCAGCGCCAACCCCTATATTGCCGGGAGGCGAAACCGCTTGCTAGACGTCGAGACCGCCCCCCGCTCCCGCATGAACAAGGATCTGCGGCGCGAGGCCATATTGACGGAGGCCATCCGCGCGCTGAGCGAAAAGGGCTA
This sequence comes from Sphingobium sufflavum, assembly GCF_021403115.1. Classification (GTDB taxonomy): domain Bacteria; phylum Pseudomonadota; class Alphaproteobacteria; order Sphingomonadales; family Sphingomonadaceae; genus Sphingobium; species Sphingobium sufflavum. The sequence goes on along the minus strand of NZ_JAJSSH010000002.1, from coordinate 466,676 downwards.
TCATGGCTTCAGCATCAACGAGCTGGCGCGGCGATGCGGGCTGACGACGGCGGGCATCCTGCACCATTTCGGGTCCAAGCAGGGCTTGCTGATCGCCCTGCTCGACATGCGCGACCGGCTCGACCAGCAGGCCATCCTCCCCTTGCTGGCGCCGGAGGACCGTCGTGTCCCCTCCACGCGGGACAGTTGCCTGACGACCCTGCGCGCCATCATGGCGCGCAACGCCGAACAACCGGAAATCATCCGTCTCTATGCGATATTGCGGACAGAGGCGGTGGTGCCGGACCATCCCGCCTTCACCTTCTTTCGCACGCGCGAGATGGCTGTCCTCAACGTGTTTCGGGACATGGTGTCGGACCTCGTGCCCGACCCGCTGTCGACCGCGCGCCAGATATTGGCCCTGATCGGCGGGCTGGAAATGCAATGGCTCCGGGAAAGCCGCATCTTCGACCTGGTGGCCGAATGGGACAGCGCGATCAGCAAGATTCTGCCACCCCCATCCTGATGGCGCAGGGAAACTCCGCTTGGCGAGACGGCCGCGGCATCGACCATCCGCAACCCATCCCGCGATTTCGCCATTTAGAAAGTTGATTTTATGAACTAATGAAAAGAGAGAGGAATAGTTGACGGCAAAGGTTCGATTTTCCGCTTTTTGGCGCATTGACCCTGCCCTTGAAATATTTTACTCATACAAATAAATGAACGGCAAACCGGCTCACAACCCCTCCACGAGAAAAGGGCGCACGGGCATGTAGGAGAGGAAGGTCTATGCTGAGACGAGATTGTTCCGCGACCCAAAGCCGCTCCCGATGCGTGGGTCCGCGCTGAACTGGTAACGCTACCGCTCAGCCTCATATCCCGGCCGTGATACCCGGCCTGTGTCCATCCGCTGCATGGCTCGCCGTTTCCCGGCCCCTCTCCCTTCTCCTTTTGTGCGAAACCAAGGACCGATATTGCAATGAAACCCATACGCTATGGCATGATCGGCGGCGGCAAGGGCGCCTTCATCGGCGGCGTCCATCGTACGGCTGCGGCGATTGCCGGCAATTGGCGACTGGTTGCCGGCGCACTGTCCTCCACCCCGGAGCGGGCGCGCGAATCCGGTGAGGCGCTCGGCCTGCCCGCCGACCGCATCTATGGCAGCTGGGCTGAAATGCTGGAGCGGGAAAGCGCCCTGCCCGCCGACGAGCGGATCGAGGCGGTGGCCATCGTCACACCCAACCACCAGCATGCACCGCCCGCCATCGCCGCGCTGGAGGCCGGATTCGACGTCATCATCGACAAGCCGCTGGCCGACAGCCTGGCCAACGCCCACGCCATCGCGGAAGCCGCCGCGCGCACCGGTCGCCGCATCGCGGTCACCCACACCTACACCGGTTATCCGCTGGTGAAGCAGGCCCGCCGCCTGATCGCCGCGGGCGACTATGGTCCCGTCCGCCGGGTGATGGTGAAATATACGCAGGACTGGCTGTCGCGCGCCGCCGACCTGGAAAATAACAAGCAGGCCGCATGGCGCGTCGACCCCGCCCAGTCAGGCGATGCGGGCGCGTTCGGCGACATCGGCACCCATGCCGCCAATCTGGTCGAGTTCATCACGGGCGAGCGCATCGCGTCGATCAGCGCGGAACTGACCATGCTGGACGGACGGCGCATCGACGATGACGGCGCGGCCATGTTCCGCCTCGCGGGCGGTGGCAAGGGCACGCTGACCGCCAGCCAGATTTGCGTCGGTGACATCAACGACCTCGCCATCTCCGTCTATTGCGCGGAAGCCGGGCTGCACTGGCGGCAGGAGGAGCCGAACAGCCTGCGCGTCGGCTATCGCGACCGGCCGACCGAAATCTGGCACGCGGGCGCCAACCGCGCCTATCTGGCCAGCGACATATTGGCGATCCAGCGCACGCCCGGCGGCCACCCGGAGGGCTATCTGGAAGCCTTCGCCAACATCTACGCCGCGTTCGGCGCCGCCATCCGAGGCGAGGCGCAAGCGGGTGACGAACCCGGTTACGCGACGATGGAGGATGCCCTGTCCGGCATGCGCTTCATCCGCGCCAGCCTGCAATCCAGCAGCCAGAACGCTGCCTGGATCGACCTTAGCCAGATCGCCTGAAGGAGTTTCCCATGAAGGGCCCCGCCATCTTCCTCGCCCAGTTCGCCAGCGACGAGGCGCCGTTCAACTCCCTGGACAGCATCACCCGCTGGGCGGCCAGCCTTGGCTATAAGGGCGTTCAGATCCCGACATGGGATGCGCGCCTGTTCGACCTGAAACGCGCGGCCGAGAGCCAGGATTATGTGGACGAGGTGCAGGGCATCTGCGCCGCGAACGGCATCGCGATCACCGAATTGTCGACCCATTTGCAGGGCCAGCTTGTCGCCGCCCACCCCGCCTATGATGCGGCCTTCGACGGCTTTGCGCCCGCCGAACTGCATGGCAACCCCGCCGCGCGACAGGCATGGGCCGTGGAGCAGGTGAAGCTGGCCGCCCGCGCCAGCCGCCGCTTCGGCCTCACCGCGCACGCCACTTTCTCCGGCGCGCTGCTGTGGCACATGGTCTATCCCTGGCCGCAGCGGCCCGCGGGGCTGGTCGAGGAGGGCTTTGCCGAACTGGGCCGCCGGTGGAAGCCGATCCTCGACGTGTTCGAGGATAATGGCGTCAACGCCTGCTACGAACTGCATCCGGGCGAAGACCTGCACGACGGCGTGACCTTCGAACGGTTTCTGGATGCGGTGGACGGCCATCCGCGCGCCAACATCCTCTACGACCCGTCGCATTTCCTGTTGCAACAGCTCGACTATCTGGCGTTCATCGACATCTATCATGAACGGATCAAGGCGTTCCACGTCAAGGATGCGGAGTTCCGCCCCAATGGCCGTGCGGGCGTCTATGGCTCCTATTCGGGATGGGTGGACCGGCCGGGCCGTTTCCGCTCGCTGGGCGATGGCCAGATCGACTTTGGCGCGATCTTCTCCAAGCTGACCCAATATGGCTATGACGGCTGGGCGGTTCTCGAATGGGAGTGCGCCCTCAAGCATCCCGAACAGGGCGCGGCCGAGGGTGCGCCCTTCATCGCGCGGCACATGATCCGCCGGGCGGAGAAAGCCTTCGACGATTTTGCCGGGACGGGCGCGGACACGGCGCTGCTTCGGTCCGTGCTGGGCCTCGATTGAGCGCGGAGGGAGAGGCAATGCAAAACGAAACCCATAATCGGCGCGCGATCTTCTGGATCTGCGTGCTGGCGCTGTTCACCGCCGCCCTGTCCTTCTCGATCCGCACCGGCGCGTCGGGGGCGATCAAGGCGGCGCTGCTCGATTCCACCGTGCCCCTCCATTCGGGCGAGATGATCGCGGCCGCGCTGGGCAACAGCTTCCTGGGCTTTGCGATCAGTCTGCTGATTGTCAGCCCCCTGCTCGACATCATCGGGGCCAAGCGGGCGATACTGTTCGCCTCCGCCTGCTTCATCGTCGGCCCCGTGCTGATCCTGCTCTCCCCCTCCGTGACCGGGATCGACGCGGTGTACCGCCTGCTGACCATCGGCATGGTGGTCTGCGGGCTGGGCTGGGGCGCGACGGAGGCGTCGATCAATCCCGTCACCACCGCCCTCTATCCCAATGACAAGACGGGGCGGCTCAACCTCCTCCACGCATGGTGGCCGATGGGCATCGTCGTCGGCGGACTCACCAGCATCCTGTTCTTCGAGCAACTGCATCTCGGCTGGCAGGTGCTGGTCGCGCTGATCGCGGTGCCGGGCGCGATCTTCGGCCTGTGGGCCATGACGCAGACCTTTCCCAAGACGGAAAGCGCCACGCTGGGCGTGCCCTTTGGCGAGATGATCGCGGAACCGTTCAAGCGGCCCGGCTTCTGGATCTTCCCGATCATCATGTTCCTGACGACCTCGGCGGAACTGGCCCCCGGTTCGTGGGTCGATGTGGCGCTGACCCAGACGGCGGGCATGCCGGGCATCCTCGTCCTCGTCTATGTCTCCGCCATCATGTTCGTCATGCGCCATTTCGCGGGCGCGCTGGAGCATCGCTTCTCCGACATGGGGTTGCTGTGGTTCTGCACCATCCCGGCGGGCATCGGCCTCTATGGTCTCAGCCTCGCCTCCTCGCCGGTCACCGCGCTGGTCGCGGCGACGCTCTGGGCGTTCGGCGTGTGCTTCATGTGGCCCACCATGCTGGCCGCATCGGCGCGGCGCTATCCGCGCGGCGGGCCATGGTCTATCGGCATCGTCGGCTTTGCCGGTGCGATGGCGATCTATTTCGTCCTGCCGCAAATGGGCAAGATCTATGACGCGGCCAAGCTGGAGAAGGCCGGCGGCGAGGCAGCCTTTGCCGCGCTCCAGCCCGGTCCCGAACTGAAATCGGTCCTGTCCTTCGCCGCTGAACAGTCGTTCCAGGCGATTGCGGTGATCCCGATCATCCTCTTCTTCATCTTCGGCGGCGTCTGGCTGGTCGAACGCAAGCGCAAGGGCTGAACCGCATGAAGATCGGCATGAACATGCTGCTATGGACCGGCCATCTGACGGCCGACCATATCCCCGTGCTGCGCGCGCTGAAGGACACCGGTTTCGACGGGATCGAAGTGCCCGTGTTCGACACCAGCGACCCGGCTCATTATCGCTGGCTGGGCGGCGTTCTGGACGACATCGGGCTGGAGCGGACCATCGTCGCGCTGATCCCCGACGAAGCCCATTCCCCCATCTCGCCCGACGCCGCGCACCGCGCCGGGGCGGTCGAGCATCTCCAGCGCGTGATCGACTGCTCCCACGCGGTCGGCGGCCAGATATTGGCGGGGCCATGGTTCCAGCCGCTGGGCGTGTTCAGCGGCGCGAACCCGACCGAGACGGAGCTGGAGCGTTGCGCCGAAGTCCATCGCCAGATCGTGCCCATCGCGCTGGCGGCGGGCCTGACCTGCGGGCTGGAGCCGCTCAACCGTTTCGAGGCCTATCTGCTCAACACCTGTGAGCAGGCGATTGCCTATGGCGACCGCGTCGGCCAGCCGGGCTTCGGCATCCTCTACGACACGTTCCACGCGAATATCGAGGAGAAGGATCCGATCGCCGCGCTGCGCGCCCTGCATGCGTCGGGCTGGCTCGGCCATGTCCATATCTCGGAGAATGATCGCGGCACGCCGGGGCGCGGCCATGCGCAGATCCGGGAGACGATCGCGGCGCTCCGGGCGCTGGGCTATGACGGCTGGATGACCATCGAGGCGTTCGGACGCGGCCTGCCCGAACTGGCCGCCGCCACCCGCGTCTGGCGCGATTTCTTCACCAGTCCGGAGGAAGTCTACACCGAGGGCCATGCCTATATCCGCGACTGCTGGGACGCAGCCGCATGACCGCCCTGTCTTACCCATCCACCCCATCCCCGAACGGATCGCATCCAGCGATCCCCTCCAAGGATTGATGCCCATGTCAGAACTATTGCATCTTGATCGCCGGTCGCTGCTGAGCCAGGCGCTGCTGCTGGTCGGCGCGACCGCCACCGCCGGGCTCAGCGGCTCCGCCCTTGCCAAGGTCGCGGCGGGTCCGAAGCGGTTCCTCGACGCCCCCAACTTCACCGTGCTGAGCGCGGTGGCGGACACCATCGTACCGCGCACCAAGACCGCCGGAGCGGTGGACGCGGGCGTTCCGGCCACGTTCGACGCGCTGCTCCTCAACTGGGCATCGCCCGCCACCCGCACCTTGTTGAAGGGGGCGCTGCTGGACATCGACCAGCAGGCGCGCACCCAACAGGGCAAGGGCTTTGCCGCCCTGTCGCCGGAGGCGCGGCTGGCCTTCCTGACACCCTATGACGCCGCCGCATCGAAGGTCGTGCCGGTGACCGGGGCAACGAAAAACGCCCTGTCGGCGCTGATGTCCGGGCCGCCGACCGCCAACCCCAGTTACAGCAAGCTCAAGCAGTTGCTCGTCACACTCTATTATCTGTCCGAGCCAGCCCTGACGCAGGAGCTGAGCTATGAACACGCCCCCGGCGAATGGAAGCCCTCCATCCCCGTCACGCCCGACACCCGTCCCGCCGCCGGCGGCGCCTTCTGATCCGAGGAACCAGCAATGTTTGATGCAATCGTAATCGGCTCAGGGATGAGCGGCGGCATTGCCGCAAAGGAACTGTGCGAGCGTGGCCTCAAGACGCTCGTCATCGAGCGCGGCCGCAAGCTGGAGCATGGCGCGTCCTACACCGACTGGATGCAGCCGTGGGAGCTGCCCAATGCAGGCATGGTGCCGGAGGAGGAGCTGGCGCGCGACTATCCGATCCAGAGCCAGTGCTACGCCATGACCTCCGCCACGCAGCAATATTGGGTGAAGGACTCGGAAAGCCCCTACACCACCCCGGCGGACAAGCCTTTCTCCTGGATTCGCGGCAATCATCTGGGTGGCCGCTCGATCATGTGGGGCCGCCAGTCCTATCGCCTGTCCGCCATGGATTTCGAGGCGAACGCGCGCGACGGCCATGGCGCCGACTGGCCGATCCGGTACGAAGACATCGCCCCCTGGTACGACCATATCGAGAAGTTCATCGGCGTGGCCGGGTCGAAGGAGGGCCTGCCCCAGTTGCCCGACGGCGAATTCCTGCCGCCGTTCGGCCTCAACGATGCGGAGCTTCAGTTCAAGAGCGCGGTGGAGGGCAAGTTCCCCGGCCGCAAGGTGATCCCCGGTCGCGTCGCCAACCTGTCCAAGGCGCAGCCGCATCATGAGGAACTGGGCCGCAACAGCTGCCAGAACCGCTCCTTCTGCGAGCGCGGGTGCAGCTATGGCGCTTATCACTCCAGCCTCAGCTCCTCCCTGCCCGCCGCCGAGCGCACCGGCAACCTGACCATCGTGACCGACGCCATCGTGCACAGCATCGTCCACGACCCCAAGACGGGCCGGGCGACCGGCGTGCGGATCATCGACGCCAACAGCAAGGTCGGCCGCACCTATGAGGCGAAGATCATCTTCTCCTGCGCGTCCACCATCGGCACCACGCAGCTGCTGCTCAACAGCGCGACCGACGCGATGCCCAACGGCCTGGCCAACAGTTCCGACATGGTCGGTCGCAACCTGATGGACCATCTCTATGCCCTGTCGGTCGTCGGCCTGCTGCCCAAGGGACCGGACACCTATTATCATGGACGGCGGCCGACCGGCCTCTACATCCCGCGCTATCGCAACCTGAACCCCGCGGGCGAGGGCAACGACTTCGTGCGGGGCTTCGGGTATCAGGGCGGCGTATCCCGCATGGGCTGGCGCTCCACCGCGCTGGGCCTGCCCGGCGTCGGCGCGGAGCTGAAGGATCGTGCGCGCAAGCTCGGCCCGTGGATGGTGTACATCTCCGGCTTTGGCGAGATGCTGCCCAATCCCAACAACCGCGTGACGCTGAACGCCAATCAGAAGGACAAATGGGGCATCGCGACGCCGCATATCGACTGTGCGCTGGGCGACAACGAATATAAGATGGCCGCTCGCATCATCGAGGATGGCAAGGCGATGGTGCAGGCCGTCGGCGGCATGGTGATGAACGTGAGCGCCGAACCCGGCGTGCCCGGTCTCGGCATCCACGAAATGGGCACCGCGCGCATGGGCAAGGATCCCAAGACGTCCGTGCTCAACAAGTGGAACCAGACGCACGATGTGCCCAACCTGTTCATCACCGACGGGTCGGCCATGGCGTCGAGCGGCTGCCAGAACCCGTCGCTCACCTATATGGCCCTCTCCGCTCGCGCGGCGGACCATGCGGCCAAGCTGCTGAAGGAGGGCCAGTTGTGATGCGGGTTGCCCCCCTGATGACCCGTGCACTGCGAACGCTGGTGCCGGCGGTGCTGGCGCTGGCGGTGGCCTCACCCGCCCTCGCCGCTCCCAGGGCGGCGGCCAAGCCGGTGGACTGCGCCCTGCGCGACGCGCCCTTCTCCGTCGAAAGCCCGCTGGTCGACATATTGCTCAGCCCCGCCGCCCGCGCCATCGTGGACAAGGCGGCGAACGGACGGCTCGCCAAGCTGCCGCCGCAGTTCGCGGGCACGCAGGCGCCGACCTTTGCGGCGCTGATGACCCTGCGTCAGGCGTCGGCCTTCACCGGCCTGACACCGGACGCCGTTGCCGCGCTCGACCCGCAACTGCGCGCGCTGCCGGTGACGGAGGCGGACAAGGTGGCCCGCTGCACCCGCTACGACAATGACGCGACGCCGCTGCCCCTCATCACACAGGGCAAACCCCGCATCCTGCTGTTCGAGAAGGTCAACGGCTTCTATCACAAGGAGGCGATCCCCGCCGCGCACGACGCCTTCATCGCCATGGCAAAGCGCAAGGGCTGGGCCATCGCCGCCACGGACAAGGGCGGGGCGATCACCGCGCAGAACCTGCGCCGGTTCGATGCCGTCATCTGGAACAACAACAGCGGCGACGTGCTGACGGTCAGCCAGCGCAAGGCTGTGCGCGACTTCGTCGAGCGCGGCGGCGGCTTCGTCGCCATCCATGGCGCGGGCGGGGACAGCAGCTATTTCTGGGACTGGTACGCCCATGACGTGCTGGGCGCGCAGTTCAAGGGCCATCCGATGGCTCCGCAGTTCCAGGACGCCCGCGTCGTCGTGGAGGCCCCCACCCATCCCGTCGCAAAGGGATTGCCCGCCGAATGGACGATGACCGACGAATGGTATTCGTTCAGCGATAACCCCCGCACATCGGGCGCCACGGTCCTCCTGACGCTGGACGAAAAGAGCTACAAGCCCGGCACCGCGCTGACGATGGGCGACCATCCGCTGGCGTGGACCAAATGCGCGGGCAAGGGCCGCATCTTCTACTCCGCCATCGGCCACCGCGCCGAATCCTACGCCCAGCCGCAACATCTGGCGCTGCTGGAATCGGCGATCACATGGGCGGCGGACAAGCGCCAGCCCTGCCCGGCGCCCGCCGCGCGATAATCCGTCCCTTGCAGAATCGCGTGGACAGAAAGCCCTTCGCCGACATCCCCCGGCGAAGGGCTTTTCCATTGTAAACCCTGCGTCCGGGGAACCGATACCGTCCCGACATGTTCTATCCCCAAACGCTACAGCAAGGGGACCAGCATGAGCGACGACAGCAACCCGCCCGCACTTCAGCCCGCCATCCTGTCGGACAAGGAGTTCAAGGCAAAGCTGGCTTCGGTCATCCCGCAACTGCGCGCCTTCGCCCGCAGCCTGTGCGGCAACCGGGACACCGCCGACGACCTCGTGCAGGACACCATGCTGAAGGCATGGGCCGCGCGCGAACGATTCGAGGCGGGCACGAATTTCAAGGCATGGGCCTTCACCATCCTGCGCAACCATTATTTCAGCCAGACCCGCCGCCTGCGCTTCGTCGGCGAATGGGACGAGCTGACCGCCGACCGCATCCTTGCCGCCCCCGCCAGTCAGGACAAGACGGTGGAGATGCGCGACCTAATGCGCGCCCTGCAACAGCTTCCCGCCCCCCAGCGCGAGGCGCTGATCCTCGTCGGCGCGGGCGGCATCTCCTATGAGGAAACCGCCGAGATCACCGGCGTCGCTGTCGGCACGGTCAAGAGCCGCGTGGCCCGCGCCCGCATGGCGCTGGAGGCGATCATGGACAGCGGCCAGCTCGACACCGCGCGCAGCGATTTTGCCGACGACGGCGATCCGGTGGTCAGCATCTTTGCCTATCTCGACCGGATTCAGGCCAGCCGCGCTGCCATGGCCCGGATCGGTCATCAGGAGCTGACGGCCATCGCCGCCTGACCAGCCACCAGACTATAGCTATCTGAAAAGACTTCGCCTTCATCAGGCGAAGTCTTTTTCGTATCGCGAATATTGGACCAATAGCTGTACGATATTGGTCATACCTATCTGATTGACCAGATACAGGTGATTCGGTTTATCACCCATCACTTTACCTGTTGGGCGCTACCATGACCTGCGCGTAACCTTTTGGAGAGCCGCTGACCCTCAAGGTGCCGCCATTCCCGCCAATGGTCTTTCGACCCTCTCCAGAACATTGTATTTCTTGGAATTGCGACGGAGTCGCGGGCGGAAAGTCATGATGAACCCATGTCCAACCTGTCCCAAATACCGACGCAACACGCCGTAACGATTGCAAAAGTTGCAAGAAAGACTCTTAGCGCCATTGAAAAGCGGCTTGGCTCACGCCAGAAGCGCGCAATCGGCCTAGGTGCTCCTGTCCCCTGCGATCCGCGGGCGGTCGGGCGCGCACAGCGCCATGCTAAAAGACAGATCGAAGGACCGTTCCCATGGCAGATATGCACCCATCCGAAACGGCACATCCGACACGACACGCAGCTTTGCTCGCCTGGGTAGACGATATTGCCACCCTCACCACGCCGCGTGACATCCAGTGGTGCGATGGATCGGAAGCCGAATGGCACCGCCTGTCGCAGCAACTGGTCGATGCCGGCACGCTGGTCCGGCTGGCCGCGGACAAGCGTCCCAACAGTTTCTACGCCCGTTCCGACCCGCGCGATGTGGCCCGCGTCGAGAGCCGCACCTTCATCTGCTCCGAAAAGGCTGAGGATGCGGGCGCGACCAACAACTGGCGCGACCCTGCAGAAACCCGCGCCGATATGAACCGCCTGTTCGCGGGCAGCATGACCGGCCGCACCATGTATGTCGTGCCCTTTTGCATGGGTCCGCTGGGTTCGCCCAACAGCGTGATCGGCGTGGAGCTGACCGACAGCCCCTATGTCGTCCTGTCGATGCGGATCATGGCGCGCATGGGCAAGCCCGCGCTCGACATGCTGGGCAATGACGGCTTCTTCGTGCCCTGCATCCATTCGGTGGGCATGCCGCTGACCGAAGGCGTCGCCGATGTGGCATGGCCATGCAATGACGAGAAGTGGATCGTCCACTATCCCGAAACGCGCGAAATCTGGTCCTATGGCTCCGGCTATGGCGGCAATGCGCTGCTCGGCAAGAAATGTCTGGCGCTGCGCATCGCCAGCGTGATGGCGCGCGACGACGGCTGGCTGGCCGAGCATATGCTGATCCTCAAGATCACCGGTCCCGACGGCGCATCGCACAATATCGCCGCCGCCTTCCCCTCCGCCTGCGGCAAGACCAACATGGCGATGCTGGAATGTGCGCTGCCCGGCTGGACGGTCGAGACGATCGGCGACGACATCGCGTGGATGCGCGTCGGGCAGGATGGCCGCCTCTATGCCGTCAACCCGGAAGCGGGCTTCTTTGGCGTGGCGCCGGGCACCGGCCCGTCCACCAACCGCAACGCGGTCGACACGCTGCACGCCAACGCCATCTTCACCAACACGGCGCTCACCGCCGACGGCGACGTGTGGTGGGAGGGGCTGACCAAGACCGCGCCGGAGGGGCTGACCGACTGGCAGGGCAAGCCGTTCGACCCTGCCAATGGCACGCCCGCCGCGCACCCCAATGCGCGCTTCGCCGTGCCCGCCAGCCAGTGCCCGTCCATCGCGGCGGAGTGGGACGATCCGGCCGGCGTGCCGATCACCGCCATCCTGTTCGGCGGTCGCCGCGCGACGGCTGTGCCGCTCGTCACCGAAGCCTATGACTGGAACCATGGCGTCTACCTTGCCGCCAACATCGCGTCAGAAGGCACGGCGGCGGCAGAGGGCAAGGTCGGCGCGCTGCGTCGCGATCCCTTCGCCATGCTGCCCTTCTGCGGCTATGACATGTGCCAATATTTCGCGCACTGGATCGAGACGGCGCGCAAGGCCCCGAATGGCGGCGCGAACCTGCCCAAGATCTTTCTGGTCAACTGGTTCCGCAAGGATGCCAATGGCAAGTTCCTGTGGCCCGGTTTCGGCGACAACGCCCGCGTGCTGAAGTGGGTGGTGGAGCGGTCCACCGGCCAGACCGACGCCATCGACAGCCCGATCGGCCGCCTGCCCGCCCCCGGCGCACTGGACCTTGGCGGACTGGACCTGGACGAGGCGGCGCTCACCGAACTGCTGGGCGTCGATGTCGAACTGTGGAAGGAAGAAGCCGCCGGCAACGCCCGCGACCTCGCCGCCCTCGGCACGATCCCGGCGGAACTGGCCGAACAGCAGGCCAGGCTGGAAGAGCGCCTTACGGTCTGATCCGCCCGCCCGGATTTTGAGATAGGAACCGCCCGCCGTGCCACTTGCGCCCGGCGGGCGGTTTTGTCTGTGGGTGGCGGATTTTGATGGTAAGGGGACCGTCGGCTTGTCTGAAACAATTACGGTCAACTGCTGCTAACTGAGAGTTATGAGATGAGAAGCAAAGATCAGAGCAGACGCGAATGATGCGCCAGCTCCGCACAAAAGTTCCCGACGACCAGAATTTTTAGCAGCACGCCATTGTCCAACTGCGGCTATTGTTGATGCGATCACACCAATGATTAAGATCGTAAGCCAGAACTTAGTATGTACCATAAAGCACCTACTTATCAGCTTAGATCATTATGGCGGCAACCATCGACTTCCGCAAGTGGTCGGCAGCAGACTGCGGTGTCTTACCTTCTCCACCTCCCATCACGCCGCTAGCCTCCCCGCCCGCTCGAACGCCAGCGGCAACCGCAACCGCGCGGTAAAGCCATCCGCGCCGGACAACAGCCCCACATCCCCACCATGGGTCCGCGCGATGGAGCGGCAGACCGCCAGCCCCAGTCCATTGCCCGCCTTGGCCGACGCCCGCGCCTCCGCCGTGCGGTAGAAGGGTTCGAACACCCGGTCCTGTTCGTCGGGCGCAACGCCCGCCCCGGCATCCACGACATCGACAAAGGCTTCCTGCCCGTCGTTCCAGACCCGGATTTTTGCAAGCGCACCATATTTGATCGCATTTTCGACCAGATTGTCGATCAGGCGGCGCACCGCCAGCCGGTCGACATCCACCACCATATCGCCGCCCACGGCCCTGCCATCCCCAGACCTGCCATCGCCAGCCCGGCCATTCCCGTTCTCGCCTTCGGCCACGCTCACCGCCGCCCCGGTTCCGCGCCAGCTATCCGCCAGTTCCGCCACTAGCGCGGGCAGCGCCACATATTCGCGCGGGGCAGGCGTCGACCCCTGATGGATGAATTCGAGGACGGAGGAGATCATCGCCTCCATCTCCTCCACCTCCGCGATCATGCCATCGCGGGTGGCGTCGTCGTCCACATCCTCAATGCGGAAGCGCAGCCGGGTGAGCGGCGTGCGCAGGTCATGGCTGATCGCGCCGACCATGGCCGTGCGGTCGTCCACAAAACTGCGCAACCGGGTCTGCATCTGGTTGAAGGCGCGGGCGGCGCGGCCCACCTCGGCAGGCCCCTCGCCCAGCGCCAGCACCGGCGCGGTGGGATCGCGACCCAGTTGCTCGGCCGCCTGCGCAAAGCCGATCAGCGGTTTCACCAGCCGCCGCGCGAAAATCCAGCCGAGCGGCGTCACCAGCGCCAGAGCGCAAAGGAACCACAGGAGGATACGCCGCTGCCATGTGTTGGGGAAAGGCTCCGCCGCCAGTTGCACCACGGACCAACGCCCGTCGGGCAACCGCAGTCCGGCGACGAAATTCCCCTGCACATAGGGCGCGGGGGCAAGGCCGAACAGGCCGGTGGCGCGCGCGACCGGCTCCACCACCTGCCCACCCATCGCCACGCCGGTGGGGATAGAGCGTATGTCCGGCGCCGCGGATGACCCGGCCTGTTCGCGCAAATCCTGCGCGGACAGAGCCTGCGTGGACAGAGCCTGCGTGGACAGGGGCGCAATGGACGATGGCAGCGCATCGGCGGCGGCTGGCCTGTCCCGATCCGCGCCACCTGCATCCACCACGGCGGACGAGCGAGCGGACGCGCGCTCCCCCTCCACCCGTTCCGGCGGGACAGAACGGGTCGTCCGCACAGCGCTTTCGGTGGAGGGTGGCGTCATGCGAAACCCGTCCAGTCCGGGCAGGATCGACGGCCCGGCATAGGGCGGCGCGGGCTGGGATGGAGAACCGGCGCGCGGCGAGGCGGCTATCCGGCCCGGTGCGGGCGGACCGCTCTGGCCATTGGCGACTGGCACGTCACGCGGCGCGACAGCACGGTCCTGCCCCTGCGCCGGAAAGGCGGAACCGGCCCCGCCCTGCGGCACGCCCTGCGTAGCGCCCCCTTGGGGCGAGCGGCCCTGCTCCTGAGAGGATTGCCCCTTAGAGGACGGCCCTTGCGGCAACTGGCCCTGCGCGGGGCGTCCCTGCCCCGGCATCTGGCTACGCTGACCCTGCCCGCCCCAGCCTTGTCCGCCCCAACCTTGTCCGCCCCATCCATCGCCACGCGGCATGCCCTGCTGCATCGGCCCACCCATCGGCGCGCCCCAACCACCCGGCATGGCGCCGCCGCCCGGCATACCGCCCGGCGGCGGTCCCTGCTGCGCCTCCGCCCGGCCGACGAACAGGCTCGCCACCCGCCCGCGCAGCGAAGCGGCGGACAGCGCCTCCGGGGCCAGCGGTCCTTGTGCAAAGGGCGCAGGGGAATAGAAGAACAGCCGCACATGGTCGCGCGGCGCGTCGACCAGTTTCGCCAGATCGCCGGTCGCGGTTTCGGGGACCAGCCAGCCGGAACCGGACACCGCCGGGGCCGCCACCTGCACCGACCGTTGCAGGTCGTCGGCGGAGGCCGCGCCGGACCGCAGCGCCATCGCAATATCCTCCAGCCGGTGGCGGGGCGTGGGCGGCGGCGGCAGAACCAAAGTCAAGAACAGGGTCACGACCTGCGCGACCAGCAGGCCGCCGATCAGCAACGCCAATATCTGGAACAACAGCGGCGGGCCGCGCCAGATACGCGGAAAGGCGGGCGGTGCGGGGCGGTCGGTCATCGCGCCATCGTGCCATATCGGCGGGGCGGGAGCCATGATGCTGTTGCCGGTCATGGCCTGGCCCGCCCGCCGTCATCGGCCCCGGATTGCGCGCTATCGCCGCAGACGCCAGGCGCACCATCTTTCGCCCTGCGATGACCCGTGCCGCGCCATGGCTCCACCCTGCGGACCAGCCGCGACAGGCCATGGCTCGCCAGCAGCATCAGCACCGCAACCAGCAGGGTCAGGCCCGCCATCGCGCGCCCTCCCCGCCATCGGCAAAAGCCGCGCCTGTGCTGGCCCGCGCCAACCGCATGACCCCGGACGGGACGGCGGCGGTGCCACCGATCCCGTCCGGGGGGAAGGAGCCTGAGCGCGCACCATCCCTGCCAGGGACCGGCGACGGCGGGATGCCCGAAAGGAGGGAGGCTGTCGATGCGACCCGAAGGGCCTGTCCTTTCCATGTCATCCCACGCCCCTCCCTAAGACAGGGACGCAGGATCGCCGATGCGCTTTGCAGGCGGATTTCACGAACATGTCGGGACTGAAATACGCTGCAACAAAGCGCGCGACGCAGAAAAACCGCCGCAAAGTTACGCTGGTAATCGGCGGGCATGAACGCCATTCACTATCCCATGGACCTCGCCACCCGCATTCTGATCGTCGACGATGATGAGGGCATCCGCAGCCTCATCTCCTCCTATCTGGAGAAGCATGGCTTTGTGACCGAAACCGCGGGCGATCCCGACGCGATGCGGCTGAAGCTGGAAAACGGCCGCTACGACCTGATCGTGCTGGACGTGATGATGCCGCGGGAGGACGGCCTGACCGCGCTGCGCCGGTTGCAGAAGGACGGCGGGCCGCCGGTCATCATACTGTCGGCGGTGGGGACGGACATCGACCGGATCGTGGGTATCGAAATGGGGGCGGAGGATTATCTGGCCAAGCCGTGCAACCCGCGCGAACTGCTGGCCCGCATCCGCGCCGTATTGCGCCGCAATGCCCCGGCGGCCGTGGTGCCCACCCCTGCCGCTCCCGGTGCAGTTCCCGCCTTTGCCGCCCCGCAGGACGACGATAGCGGCGCCATCCTGCGGTTCGCGGGCTGGCGCATCAATGTGATGGCGCGCGTCCTGCACGACCCCGACGGATCGATGGTGCATCTGTCCGATGGCGAGTTCCGCCTGCTGCGCGCCTTTGTCGAGCATCCCGGCCGGGTGCTGACCCGCGACCAGTTGCTGGAATATGCGCGCGGGCAGGACGTGGACTATTTCGACCGCGCCATCGACGTGCAGCTCAGCCGCCTGCGCCGCAAGATGGGCGGCGGCGACAGCGCCGACCTGATCCGCACCATCCGGAACGAAGGCTATATCTTCGTGCCCCCCGTGACGCGCTAGGGGCTGATAGAGCGAAGAATATTTCACCGCCCGGCGCAAAGATTTCCATCCTGCAAGACGGCTGAAATTCCAGCGCAAAACGGCACGCCCATTCCTTGTCGCAGGGACACGGCGCCGCATCGACAGGCTCCGCGATCCACAAGCGAGGAGCCAAGCGAATGTCATCACACCATCCCGATACCGCCGCCATGGACGATCATGATCGCGGCCTTGCCCATGACCTGGCGGTGATTTCCGGCCGGATCATGGAACGGCGGCGGGTCTTGCGGCTGTTCGCGGGGGCGGGCGTCACCGCGATGGTCACGGGATGCGGCGGGTCGGGCGACACGGCGTCGGGCAGCACATCGTCCACGACCATTACGACCGGCAGCACCTCGACCAGTTCCGGCACGACCACGACGGGCACCACCACAACAACGGGCACCACATCCGGCACCTGCATCGCAGACCCGGCGGAAACGGCAGGCCCCTACCCCGGCGACGGCACCAACAGCAGCAGCGGATCGACCAGCAACGTCCTGACCCAGAGCGGCATCGTGCGCAGCGACATACGGTCCAGTTTCCTGGGGTCCGGCACCGTCGCATCCGGCGTCCTGTTGACGATCACGCTGACCGTGGTGAACGTCAACAGCAGTTGTGCACCGCTATCGGGCTATGCCGTCTATCTGTGGCATTGCGACATAGACGGCAATTATTCGCTCTATAGCGTACCCGCCGAAAGCTATCTGCGCGGGGTGCAGGTGACGGACGCCAACGGGCAGGTGACGTTCACCACCATCTTCCCCGCCTGCTATTCCGGCCGTTACCCCCATATGCATTTCGAGCTGTTCAGCAGCCTGACCGCCGCGACATCGGGCCGCTATGCACTGCTGACCTCGCAACTGGCGATGCCGCGCGACGTGTGCACCACCGTCTATGCCACCAGCGCCTACAGCAGCAGCGGCAGCCGGCTGGCCAGCGTCACCACCGCGAACGACAATGTGTTCGGCGACAACAGCACGGCGCAGATCGCGGCGATGACGCCCACCATCACCGGGTCCGTCGCGGCGGGCTATGTCGGCGCCGCGACCATCGGGGTCAGTATCTGACCGGCCGTTCGGGGAGAGGCGGGGCATCCACCCCGCCTCTCCCGCCATCCTCCCCCTCTGCATCATCCCCCTCCCCCTTCACTCCTCTTCAACTCTCCCTTCATCGAGGTTGTCCGAATGTACGCGCCTGCCCCTGCCTCAGCGCCCGCCCGCTCCCCTGTACAGGCCCCTGTGCACGCCCACACCTGCACCCATGTCCCCCGCAAGACAGCGGTGCAGGAGGAGGGCGGCGTCTATCGCGCGATCTGCCGCCGCTGCGAGTGCGATCTGGTCCGCACGCTGGCCTCGCGCAAATGGTATCGGTCGGGGCTGTTCGGATGAGCGGACGCCCGCCCTTCCCCCTGCTCCTGCCTCCCGGCCGGGAGGCCGCATGAACCGTCCCCTACATCTGGTCCGCAACGGCATCGTCCTCGCCTGCACCGCCTCCCTGTGCGCGGCGGGCGTGGTCTGGGCGGTCCGCAATCCCGGTGGCGCGGTCCCGCAGGCCGTGCTGGCGCTGGCCGACGCCCCGCGCTTCGTCGCGGCGACCCTCGCCAATGTGACCGGCGACCGCTTTGCCCTGTCGCGGACGCCGGACGAGTTCGGCGCCATCCCCGGCTATCGCCCCGTCGCCAACCACAGCCGCCACCGCATAGAGGGGCTGGTCGTCCGCACCGATGCCGCCCACCCGCCCCGGCGGGGCTGGCGGATACTCTATGGCATCTTCCAGATCGACGGCGCGCCCGCCTATGCCGCCCTCGCCCTCTCGCCTGCCTTCGCCATAGAGCATGTCTGGATGGTCGGCGGCGGCACGTCGGGCGATGCTGTCACGCCGTTCGAACCGGCCCCCTATCCCCATGGTTTCGCGCTGCTGCGCGACGGGTCGATCCTCGCCGGGTTCGACAGCAATTACCGGACGGTGCGGGTCGGGTGGTGCGGCGACGTGCGCTGGACCTCCCCCGCCTATCTCAACCACAGCATTTCCCCCACCGACGACGGCCGCTTCGCCTGGGGCGTCGCTCCGGGCGACACGATCCAGAAGATCGACATCGCCACCGGACGGATCGTCCGCACCATCGACATGGCGGCGCTGCGCCGGGCCAACCCGGATGTCAGCGCGCTCGACATGCTGCGCATCAACGACAACGAACTGGGGGAGAACAGCCGCACATCCGCGCGCGGCAGCCATCCCGACCCCTATCATCTCAACGACGTGGACCCGCTGCCCGCCGCACTGGCGACCCGCTTTCCGCAATTTCGCGCGGGCGACCTGCTGCTCAGCTTCCGCTCGATCAATCTGGTCGCGGTGGTCGATCCGGGGACGTTGCGCATCAAATGGCTCACCAACGACCATAGCTTCCGCCAGCATGATCCCGACTGGTCGCCCATGGGGGAGATCAGCTTGCTCGACAACCGGATGGGGCAGGGATTCAGCCGGATCATCGCCTTCGATCCCGCGACCGGCGGCCACCGCACCATCGTCGATGGCGCGCGCCTGAACTTCCACACGCGCATCCGGGGCAAGCATCAGCCGCTGCCGGACGGGGGCACACTCATCACCAGTTCCGGGCAGGGCCGCGTTCTGGAGGTCGACCGCCAAGGCCGCGTCACCGCCAGCATCCTGAACCACGACCCCCGGACCAGCGGCCGCAACCTGCTGATCTCCGAAACCCTCCTGCTCCCCACCCCCAGCCCCCTGTTCGAAAAGGCCCGCCCATGCGCAGACTGACCCTCCCCGCCCTGTTCCCAGCCCTGTTCCTCACCCTGCTGGCGGCGGAACCCGCCTTCGCCTATGTCGGTCCCGGTTCCAGCCTCGGTGCGGTGGGCGTCGTCTTCGGGCTGATCGGCGCGATCATCCTCAGCCTCGTCTCCTTCATCTGGTATCCGGTCAAGCGGCTGCACCGGAAGCTGTTCCGCCGCCCCGCCACGCGCCATCCGCGCGCGCGCATCGTGTCGCGGGGCAAGCGCCTCTCATGATCTGGCTGCCCACCCTGCTGGCCAGTTGCCTGGCCGCCGAACTCTTCCTGCACATGCCCATCGCCCGTCAGGCCCGGCGGACATTGGGCAGTTGCGCACAGGCGCAGCATGTCATCCTGTCCCGCGCCATCTCCGATCATTGGAAGGAGAAGGTGATGCCCGCCTATGCCCTGCGGCTGGGGCGGCAATCGCTGATGCTCGCCGCCTATTTCGCCGCCTTCACCCTGCTCGCCGCCGCGACCATGCAGGGGATGGACAGGCTGATGCCGGATGCGGCCCGCTTCATGGGCAGCGCCCGCGGGCTGGCCGCCGGATTCCTGATCTCCCTCCTCTACCTCATGGCGCGGCGGCATCATGGTCCGGCATGACTATGGCCGGATGGACCGGCTGCTGCATCGGCTGGCGCTGGGCCTGCCCGCGCTGGCGGAACTGAGCTTCGACCTCGACCAGCGGGCCAGCGGTGCGGCGCACAGGGCGGACGCGGTCGCCGGGCAGCCCCATGTCTTCGTCACCGGGCTGGCGCGGGCGGGCACCACCATCCTGCTGCGCCATCTCCATGACAGCCGCCGGTTCCGCTCGCTCACCTATCGCGATATGCCCTTCCCGCTGGCCCCCAACCTGTGGCGACGCGTCTCCGCGCGCTGGCGCAAGGGCCGCTCCGCCGATGCTCCCGCCCGGCAACGCGCGCATGGCGACGGCATCCCGGTCGATGCCGACAGCCCGGAGGCGCTGGAGGAACTCTTCTGGCGCATCCAGTCCGGCAGCGACTATATCCGCCGCCACGGCCTGCTGCCCCACCAGCCGGACGATCATGTCATGACGCTGTTTCGTCGCTATGTCGCCGCGATCATGGCGTCGCCGGATGCGGGACAGGCCCGCTACCTGTCCAAGAATAATAACAATATCCTGCGCCTGCCCGCCTTGCAGCAGGGGTTTCCCGCCGCGCTGTTCGTCATCCCCTTTCGCCATCCCGCCGACCATGCCCTGTCCCTGTGGCGACAGCATCGCCATTTCCGGGCGTTGCAGCGGCACTCGCCGTTCATCCGCACCTATATGGACGGGCTGGCCCATCATGAATTCGGCCTGGGCCAGCGCCCCTTCCTGATCGGCGGCCCGCCCCCGCCCCACCTGACGCCGGACGTGCCCGACTATTGGCTCGACATGTGGATCAGGGTGCATCGGCATCTGGTCGGGCAGGCGAACGGGCGGATGCTGCTGGTCTGCCATGAGGAGCTGTGCACGGATCCGGCGGTCTGGCGGCGGCTGCTCGACCGCCTCGATCTGCCCCCCGGCCAGCCGTCCCGGTTCAGCGCGCCGCCTGGCAAGCTGCCCAAAAACCCGGCCGAAAACCGCGACAGCAACTTCGATCCCGCCGGGTTGCGCGAAGCATCCGCCCTCTACGACCATCTGCGATTACTGGCCCATCTTCACGCCCGACGGGACGAACAGGTCCGTATCTTTCGCCTCGCATCCTGATCTTCGATTCTGTGCAGTAGTTCTTTAGTATTTTCTGGATAGGGTTGCCCACGTCACAATAATAGATCGGTCAGGACGATCAGTGGACTATTTCGTCGGTCGGCGGTTTGGAGAGAGAAATTCGGAAGCGGGGCAAGATGCCGCGCGGCCGAAGGGGTTCGCTGGCCATAACAACATCGCCTTTTCTCCGCTTTTCGACACATTGACCCCGGCCATCGTCCGCTGGGTCACGGACCGGCGCGGCCGCTTGCGACAGGTGGAGGGCGGCCCGACCGCCTTTGGCCGGCAATGTGAATCGGCGGTGGCCGCGCGGGGCTGGGCCGCCTTGCTGTCCGCCCGCGACCGGCGACAGGTCATCCACATCGCCGCCCATGCCGACCGGCCAAAGCCGCTGCGCCTGTCCCTGACCCTCGGCGGTCGGACGCGGCAGGCCCTGCTGCGCATGGCGCGCGGGCAGGACGCGGACGGCGCGCCCTTCTGGTACGGCACGGTCGAGGATATTCACGACCATGCCGATGAGGAGATGCGCGCGCTGCGCGCCGTCGCGATGGAGAATGAGGAGCATTACCGTTCCTTCGTCGAACTCAGCCCGCAGGTTCCGTGGACCGCCCGGCCCGATGGCCGGATAGAGGAAGTCGGGCCGCGCTGGGAAAGCCTGACCGGCACCACCCGCGACGATGCGCTGGACGGCGGCTGGATTCGGTCGCTCCACCCGGACGACGTGACTCAGGCGCTCGCGATATGGGCGGCAAAGCTGGAAAGCGGCGACCCCGTCGATGTCCGCTATCGGGTACGCGGCGGCGACGGCCATTATCGCTGGATGCGCGCGCGCGGCGAGGCGCGGCGGGACCGGCACGGCGCCATCGTTCGCTGGTACGGCACGCTGGAGGATATTCACGAGGCCGAACTGACGCAGCAGGCCCGAACCGACAGCGAGGAGCGCCTGCGGCTGGCCGTCCAGTCCGCCGGGCTGGGCATCTGGGACTATGACCTTGTCACCGGTATCCGCATCTGGTCCGACGAGTTCAGGACGATGCTGGGCATCGCGCCCGATCTGGAGGCCACCTCAGACCTCATCCTGCAACTGGTCCATGCCGACGACCGCGCCATCCTTCAGGAGATGATGGCGGCGGTGACGGGCCATGCCATGTCGCCCCATTTCGACGCGACGCTGCGCATCCACCGGGCGGACACGGGGGAGATGCGCTGGATCAGGAGCGTCGGCTGGGCCACCAAGGCCGCGCTGGCGAAATCCTCGCTCCCCGGCTCCCACCCGGATTCCATCGCGCGCATCCTCGTCACCTTCCGCGACGTGACGAAGGAGCGGGATTCGGAGGAGCGCATCCGCTGGACCGCGACGCATGATCCGCTGACCAAATTGCCCAACCGCGCGCTGTGGCAGGCGACGCTGGACGACATGGCCACCGATGCCACACGGACCGGGGGCAGCTTCGGCCTGCTGCTGCTCGACATCGACGAACTCAAGCGCGCCAATGACACGCGAGGCCATGACGCCGGTGACGCGCTGATCCGCAATTTCTCCCGCCGCCTGCGCGCCGCCGCGCCGGACGACGCCATGGTCGGGCGGCTGGGCGGCGACGAATTTGGCCTCATCGCCCCGTCGCTGGCCGACAGCAGCCTGTTGCAGCAATGCAGCGCCCGCATCCTCGCCGCGCTGCGCCGCCCCTATGCCTTCGAGGGGCAATTGCTAGAATGCAGCGCCAGCATCGGCGGCGCGGTATTCGGGGAGCATGGCGCGGACGCGCAGACATTGCTCAAGGCGGCGGACCTCGCCCTCTATGCGTCGAAGGGCACGGGCCGGGGTCGGTTGACGCTCTTCCACCCCGCGCTGCGGATGGAGGCGGAAAAGCGCAGCGCGATGATCCAGCTCGCGCGCGACGCCATCGACCATGGCCGCATCATCCCCTATTATCAGCCGCGCATCGACATGCGGACCGGCCGGGTGCTGGGCTGTGAGGCGCTGCTGCGCTGGACCCACCCGGAACGCGGCATCCAGTTGCCCGGCACCATCGCCGCCGCCTTCGACCATGCGGAGATCGGCGTTACCCTGACGCAGACCATGCTGGCCGCCGTGACACGCGACATCCGCGCCTGGCTGGACGCGGGCAAAAGTCCAGGGAGGGTCGCGATGAACGCCTCCGCCGCCGATTTCATGCGTGGCAATTTCGCCGACTATGTGCTGGACGCCCTGTCCCGCGCGGGTGTGCCGACCTGCAATTTCGAGATTGAAGTCACTGAAACCGTCTTTCTGGGGCGCGGCGCATCCCATGTGGAGAAGGCGCTGGAGCAATTCGCCAGTGCGGGCGTCCGCATCGCGCTGGACGATTTCGGCACCGGTTACGCCTCACTCAGCCATCTCAAGCAATATCCGGTCGATGTGGTGAAAATCGACCGCAGCTTCGTGCGCAATCTGGAACAGGACCGGGGCGACGAAGCGATCGTCGACGCCATCGTCAAGCTGGGCAGCAGCCTGGGCATCGAAGTGGTCGCGGAAGGCGTGGAGACGCTGGGGCAGAAGGACATCCTCCTGCACCATGGCTGCACGGTCGGGCAGGGTTTCTTGCTCGCCTATCCGCAACCCCATTCGACGATCATTTTCTGACCCGGCGGGATCATCGTCTGACGGTGCCCGGCTATTAACTAGGTGCCCATAACTGGGCCGACCGAAAACGACTCGGAGCGGCGTGGCTGACCGCTCAAACGGCCGCCAGCAGGCGCGGCTCCAGCGGCTTGATGGCGAGGGCGGAGATCAGCAGCTTGCGGTAATGCCGCGCGCGGTCGATATAGAATTGACGGATTTCCGGCAATTTCGTCGCAGCCGCGAGCCGATAATAACGCTCGATCCGGCGCTCAAGATGTTCGCAGCTCCACGCCTGACCCATCGCATCCTCCACTGGTTCGATTGCACAATATATTGTGCCATGAATGTTTCCTAGCGCAGCATCCCCTGCCGTCTGGATGCGCCAAACCGTGCGTGGTGAGCGCCAGTACGAAAAACCCCTTCATCGCCCCGCAATCTCCCGCCGCCTGCCGACGGTCGGGGCCTTGCGCCCTTTTCGACACCAGCGCGCATCTCCCTGCATCCATTTGCCTCCGCAAACATTCTGCACAGGGATGCCCATGCTGCGGCGCAAGGAGATTGCCGTGACCGACCGCCACCCTATCGACCACCGCCCCGATGACGCGCGGGATACAGGCGCACCCGCGCCGGATCGCCATGCGTCACACAGCGCCGAGGGCCGCCCCGCCCGCCCGCGGCTGAGCCTCGCCTTCGCATCTGCAACAAAATCCCCAACGCCGGACTGATCCGCCCATCTTGGTGCGTCGGGCGTCATCCCACCCGCGCCCGGCCTGCCCTCCCGCCTGCATAAGCCCCTCCCTCCTGCATAAAGGACTGGTCTTGAGCCTGCTTCCAGAGCGCCTTGACGGCGGAACCCCCTACCCCCTTGGCGTCTCCTTCGACGGGCTGGGCGTCAATTTCGCGGTCTTTTCCGCCAATGCCACGCGGATCGAGCTGTGCCTGTTCGACCCCGGCGGCCGCAAGGAGATCGCCCGCTTCGACCTGCCCGAATGCACGGACGAGGTCTGGCACGGCTTCCTGCCCCACGCCCGGCCGGGCCTGCTCTACGGCTATCGCGCCCATGGGCCGTATGAGCCGGAGAACGGCCACCGCTTCAACCCGAACAAGCTGCTGATCGACCCCTATGCGCGCAAGCTCTCCGGCGCGCTGAAATGGACCGACGCGCTGCACGGCTATCCGGTGCGGGGCCGCCGTGCCGACCTGGGCTTCGACAAGCGGGACAGCGCGCCCGCCATGCCCAAATCGGTCGTCACCCATGACAGTTTCGACTGGTCGCGCGACGTGCGGCCCAACACACCCTGGTCGAAGACGGTGCTGTACGAGGCGCACGCCAAGGGCCTGACCAAATTGCTGGAGGATGTGCCCGCGCAGGAACGCGGCACTTTCGCGGGCCTCGCCCATCCCCGCGTGATCGACCATCTGCACCGGCTGGGCGTGACCGCGCTGGAACTGATGCCGATCCACAGCTTCACGCAGGACCGCTATTTGCAGGAAAAGGGCCTGCGCAATTATTGGGGCTATAACAGCCTCAACTTCTTCACCCCCGAACCCAGCTATTTCGCCAGCGACACGCAGGACGAACTGCGCGTCGCCGTCCGCCGCCTGCACGCCGCGGGGATCGAGGTGATCCTCGACGTGGTGTATAATCATAGCTGCGAGGGCAGCGAACTCGGCCCGACGCTGTGCTGGCGCGGCCTCGACAATGCGACCTATTACAGCCTTCTGCCCGACGACCGGCGCTACTGCCTGAACGAGACTGGGACCGGCAACACCTTCAACCTGGGCCATGCCCGCGTGATCCAGATGGTGGCGGACTCGCTGCGCTACTGGGCGACCAGCTTCGGCATCGACGGTTTCCGCTTCGACCTCGGCCTGACGCTGGGCCGCACGCCGACCGGCTTCGATCCCAGCGCGGGTTTCTTCGACGTGCTGCGGCAGGATCCGATCCTCGGTCGGCTGAAACTCATCACGGAGCCATGGGATGTGGGCATGGGCGGCTATCAGCTCGGCAATTTCCCGCCCGGCTTTGCGGAGTGGAACGACAAATATCGCGATACAGTGCGCAAATATTGGCGCGGCGATCCGGGGCAGCGGGGCGATCTCGCCGCCCGCCTCTCCGGCTCCGGCGACCTGTTCGACCGGCGGGCGCGGCGGCCATGGGCCAGCGTCAATTTCCTGACCAGCCATGACGGCTACACGCTGGCCGACATGGTCGCCTATGAGGAGCGGCATAATGAGGCGAATGGCGAGGATAATGGGGACGGCCACGACAATAACCTCTCGCGCAACTGGGGCGCGGAGGGGCCGACCGACGATCCGGGCATCGTGGCGACGCGGGCGCGGGTGCAGCGGTCGCTGCTGCTGACCCTGTTCGCCTCGCTGGGCACGCCGATGCTGGTCGCGGGCGACGAGTTTGGCCGGACGCAGGGCGGCAACAACAACGCCTATTGCCAGGACAATGCGATCAGCTGGCTCGACTGGAGCCTGCTGGGGACGGAGGCCGGTGCCGCGCTGACCGATTTCACCGCCCGCATCATCGCCCTGCGCCGCGACTATCCGGTGCTGCGCGCGCCGACCTTCCTCTATGGTCAGGACTCGCCCGGCCATGGCGTCGGCGACATCGAATGGTGGGACGAGCGGGGACAGCAATTGTCGGACGGCGACTGGGGCAATCCCGATGGTCGCGCCCTGTCGATGCGCCGCGCGATCAAGCTGGACGACGGGCGGGTGGAGGCGATCAACCTGCTGCTCAACGCCAGCGACGACGCCATCCATTTCGCCCTGCCCGGCCCGTTCAGCGAGCGCAGCCTGCTGGTCGACAGCGCCCGCCCCGAACTGGTCGATGTGTCGGTGGAGGGCGATTATACGCTGGAGCCGCACAGCGCCGTGCTGATCCGCTCGCTCTGGGCGCTGGAGGGGGAATGACCTTCTGGGGGCCGACATCGGCGGGACCGGACGCGACCCGCTTTCGCCTCTGGGCGCCCGGGCAGGCCGCACCCCGGCTGGAGGTAGAGGGGCGCACGCCTGTCCGCATGACCGCCCGCCCCGACGGCTGGTTCGAGGCGGAGGTGACGAACGCCGGCCCCGGCACCGCCTATCGCTTCCTGCTGGACGACGGGCTGGCCGTGCCCGACCCCGCATCACGGGCGCAGCGCGGCGGCGTGCATGGCTGGAGCCTCGTCACGGCCCACCCCGCCCCCTCCGCCACGCCATGGCAAGGGCGGCCATGGGAGGAGGCGATCGTGCAGGAGGTGCATGTCGGGGCCTGCGGCGGATTCCGGGGCCTCCTGCAACATCTGCCGCGCATCGCCGACCTTGGCGTGACCGCCGTCGAACTGATGCCGGTCAACGCCTTCGCGGGCACGCGCGGATGGGGCTATGACGGGGTGCTGCCCTTCGCCCCCCATGAAAGCTATGGCACACCCGCCGACCTCCGCGCGCTGGTCAACCGCGCGCACGAACTGGGCCTGATGATCCTGCTCGACGTGGTCTATAATCACTTCGGTCCCGACGGTAATTATCTGGGCGCCTATGCCCCCGCCTTCTTCCACGCCGATGCGGTGACGCCATGGGGCGGCGCGGTGGCGGTGGATCAGCCGCCGGTCGCGGCCTTCTTCGTCGAGAACGCCCTGATGTGGCTGGAGGATTATGGCTTCGACGGGCTGCGCTTCGACGCGGTGCACGCGATTGGCGACCCCGGCTTCCTCGACCGGATGGCGACGCAAATCCGGGAGAGAGTGGGGACCGCGCGACCCATCCACCTGATCCTCGAAAATGAGCATAATGATGCGGCCCGCCTCGCCCCCGGCCTGTACGACGCGCAATGGAATGATGATTTCCACAATGTCCTGCACGTCCTGCTGACCGGCGAAACGAGCGCCTATTACGCCGACTTCGCGGATCGCCCGGCGGAGCGGCTGGCGCGTTGCCTGAGCCAGGGCTTCATCTATCAGGGCGAACCCTCCCCCAATCAGGACGGCAAGCCGCGCGGCACCACGAGCGGCCACCTGCCCCCCACCGCCTTTGTCGCCTTCCTCCAGAACCATGACCAGATCGGCAACCGCGCGCTGGGCGAGCGGCTGCCGCTGCTGACCGACAGCGCGCGGCTGCGGGCGGCGACGGCGCTGCTGCTGCTCGGCCCACACATCCCTCTGCTGTTCATGGGCGATGAGCAGGGATCGCATTCCCCCTTCCTCTTCTTCACCGATTTCCACGACGAACTCGCCGATGTCGTGCGGGAGGGCCGCCGCCGCGAATTCGCGAAGTTCGACGCCTTTCGCGACCAGGATGCCCGCGCCCGGATACCGGACCCCAATGCGATGGCGACCTTCACCGCGTCCCTCCCGCAGCCCGGCCCGGACGCGGCGCAATGGGAGGGGCTGTACCGCACCCTCATCGCGCTGCGAACGCGCCATATCATGCCCCGGCTGCGCGGCGCGACGGCCATCGGGGGGGAGGCGCTGGGCGACCGGGCGGTCAGCGCGGTCTGGCGGATGGGCGACGGCACGATCCTGACCATCCTCCTCAATCTGGGCGACACGCCGGTCCCCTTCGCCGCCCCGCCCGGCAAGGCCATGTTTACGGAGGGCGACCCCGGCGCACCCGCCAGCTTCGCCGCATGGCTGCGCCCCGCATGACCACCCCCTCCACCATCCCCCGCGCCACCTATCGGCTGCAACTCCACGCCGGTTTCCCCTTTGCGGAGGCGGAGGCGATCGTCCCCTATCTGGCGGATCTGGGCATCAGCCATGTCTATGCCTCCCCCATCACCATGGCGGCCAGCGGCTCCACCCATGGCTATGACGTCATCGACCCCACCCGCATCAACCCGGAACTGGGTGGGGAGAGCGGCCTGCGCTCGCTGGTCGCGACGCTGAAGGCGCATGGCATGGCGCTCATCATCGACATCGTGCCCAACCATATGGGCGTAGCGGGCGACGAAAATCGCTGGTGGATGGACGTGCTGGCGAACGGCCGCGACAGCATCCACGCCGCCACCTTCGATATCGACTGGGGCGATATCGACTGGCGCGACATGGACCGGGGCGAGGACCAGCCGATCACCCTCCCCATACTCGGCGTCCCCCTGCCGGAGGCGCTGGTGACCGGCGTCGTCCGACTGGTGGAGACGGACAGCAGGCTGGGCGTCGAGGTGCATGGCGGTTCCGTCTACCCGATCCGCCCCGACGATCCTGTGTTCGAGGAAGTGGCCCCGCTCGCCACCCATGACCCCGCCAGCGAGAGTGGCCGCGCGGCGCTCTCCTCCCTGCTCGCCCGCCAGCATTACCGGCTGGTCTATTGGCGCGGCGCGCATGACAACATCAACTGGCGGCGCTTCTTCTCGATCAACGAGCTCGCGGGCGTGCGGGTGGAAGACCCCGCCGTCTTCGCCGCCACCCACCGGCTGGTCTTCGACCTGTTCCGCGACGGGCTGATCGACGGGGTGCGGGTCGATCATGTCGATGGGCTGGCCGATCCTGCCGCCTATGGCCGCGCCCTGCGCGCGGGCTTCGCCGCCATCGCGCCGGACCGCCCCGCCTATATCGTGGTGGAGAAGATCCTCGCCGCCGACGAACCGCTCGCCATCGACTGGGGCGTGGACGGCACCAGCGGCTATGATTTCATGCGGGAGGTTGCGGGACTGCTGCACGATCCGGCGGGCGAGGCGCCCCTGCGCGCGCTCTGGGCCGGGATCAGTGGCCGTACCCCCGATTTCGAGGAAGAGGCGCTGGCCGCCCGCCGCGACCTGCTGAGCTGGCAGTTCGAGGGACAGCTTTGCGCCTGCGTAGACAGTTTCGTCCGCCTCTCCCGCGCGGCGGGGCAGACGTGGATGACCGGCGGTATGCTGCGCCGGGCGATCGAGCGGCTGCTGTGGATATTCCCCGTCTATCGCACCTATGGCACGGGGACGGATGCTCCGGCCAGCGATCGCGCGATCCGCGACGCCGCCCGCCGCGCCGTCGCCCCGCTGGTCCCGCCCGGTGAGGGGCCGGTGATCGACTTCATCCTCGACCGGCTGGCGGGCGCACCGTTCGACCACGCCGATTCCGACCCGCCTGTCGCCCCCGATCTGGCGGCGGACGCCGTGCGCCGCTTCCAGCAACTGTCCGCCCCCATAGCGGCCAAGGGGGTGGAGGACACCGCCTTCTACCGTCAGGCCGTGCTGCTTTCCGCCAATGACGTCGGTTTCGATCCGGCCCGCATCGCCCTCCCCGTCGCGGATTTCCATGCCGCGATGCAGGCGCGCGCCGCCACCCATCCCCATGCGATGCTGGCCACCGCCACCCATGACCATAAACGGGGCGAGGATGCCCGCGCGCGGCTGGCGGTGCTCAGCGCCATCCCCGCGCTCTGGGCGGCGCAGGTGCGCGACTGGCTGGCGCTGGTCCAGGCGCAGGCGGAGGGCATCGACCCCGCCGACCTCTACCAGTTGTTCCAGGCGCTCGTCGGCGCATGGCGCGAACCGGACGACGCCCTCACCGCCCGCATCCATGGCTGGCAGGAGAAGATGCTGCGCGAGGCCAAGCTGCGTTCCTCCTGGGAAGCGCCCGACGAAGCCTATGAGGAACGCTACCGCGCGATGGCGACCGCGCTGCTGGCGGAGGGCAGCGTCTTTCGCGCGGATTTCGTCGCCTTCATGGCCCGCATCGCGCCCGCCGCCCTCGCCAACAGCCTCACCCAGACGCTGCTGCATTACAGCGTGCCCGGCGTGCCCGATTGTTATCAGGGGTGCGAGTTGATGGATTATAGCACGGTGGATCCCGGCAACCGCGATCCGGTCGACTATGCCACCCGCCGCACCCTGCTCGCCACGCAGAGCGAAACGCCCGGCGAAAGCGGTGCCGGAACCGGAGACGCCACCAAGCTGGCGCTGGTCCGCCAGTTGCTCGCCCTGCGCCGCGACCATCCGCGCCTGTTCGCGCAGGGCGACTATCGCCCCCTCCCCGTCACCGGATCGCGCGCCACCCATGTCATCGCCTTCACCCGCACGCAGGGCGATGAGACGCTATTTTGTGCCGCCGCGCTGCATCTGGGCGCGCCGCTGGTCGGCACGGGCGCTCGCCTGCCGGACGGCGACTGGTGGGGCGATACGATGATTGGCACGGGCGATGGCGCGCAGCCCGCTAGCGCCCTGTTTGCCCGCAAAACCGTGCATGTCGCCCTCTCCACGGCAACTAATTGATTGATCGACATTAATCAGAACGAAATGAATGAAACCCAAAGGCGTCAGCCATGTTTAACCCTCGAACGCCTGTCCCCTGCATCCGTGGCAGCGGGTGGACGGGATAGTCTGAACGGGAAGAAGTACGATGCTCAATTGGCTGACCGACAATGTTTCCGTCTTCAAGATCCAGCATAACGCGCATCATGAGTTTCATATGAGCGTGGAGCAGCATCTGCTGCACCGCGCACGGATCGGCGATGCGCCCCTCTTCCTCGACCCGCGCGACCGCGACTCCTGCATCGCGCGCGATACGCTGTGGGAGTTGCGGGTGATCCTGTCCGACGGCGCAAGCTATGATCTGGCGGGGCCGAGCCTTGAGCAGTGCATCCGCGCGACCAAGGCGCTGATGACGCGGGCCGACCCGCTGCATCTGGCGGCCTGACTCACAGGATTCGGGTAGGGCGTCCATCCGCCCTGCCTTTGCGTCATGCGCATCTTCACCATCGGCTATGAGGGCGTCACGCAGGCCGCCTTCATCGAACGGTTGCAACACGCCGGCGTCACTTTGCTCGCCGACGTGCGAGCGGTTCCGCTGTCGCGGCGTCCCGGCTTCTCCAAGAATATCCTCGCCGCCGGCCTGAAGGAGGCCGGGATCGACTATGTCGGCTACAAGGCGCTCGGCACGCCCCCCGCCGGACGAGAGGCCGCGCGCAAGGGCGACCTCGCCACCCTGTCGCGCATCTATGCCGCGCAACTCGATCTTCCCGAAGCCCTCGTACGGGCCGCCCAACTGGCTGACCGCGCGGCGGAGGCGCCCACCGCCCTCCTCTGTTTCGAACGCAGCCCCGCCTGCTGTCACCGCTCCCTGCTGGTGAAAAGCGCCTTTCCCGAAGCGGAGGTCATCGACCTGTTCGTCTGACCGGCGTCAGCCGTCAATACGCGGCGACGGATAGTCCCTCCCCTCCAACACCGTTCATCGCATCGCCATTGCCACGCTCCGCTCTTCGGAACATACAGTGAACATATGGCCAAACTCACCCGTCTCGAAAAACTCGCCATTCTGGCCGACGCCGCGAAATATGACGCGTCCTGCGCGTCCAGCGGCGCGACGAAACGGGATTCACGGGACAGCGGCGGCATCGGCTCCACCACCGGCATGGGCATCTGCCACAGCTATGCGCCGGACGGCCGCTGCATCTCGCTGCTCAAGATATTGATGACAAACCAGTGCATGTTCGAATGCACTTATTGCATCAACCGCTCCTCCTCCAACGTGCGGCGGGCGGCGTTCACGGTGCAGGAGGTGGTCGACCTGACCCTCGACTTCTACAAGCGCAACTATATCGAGGGGCTGTTCCTCTCCTCCGGCATCGTGCGCAGCCCCGACTACACGATGGAGCAGATCGTGGAGGTCGCCCGGCGCCTGCGGGAGGAGCATGGCTTCCGCGGCTATATCCACCTCAAGACGATACCGGAGGGCGACGCGGACCTGATCGCGCGGGCGGGCCGCTATGCCGACCGCCTGTCGATCAACCTCGAACTGCCCACCGACGATGGCATCGCCGCACTCGCCCCGGAAAAGGATGGCGCGCGCATCCGCCGGACCATGGCGCATCTGGGCGCCCGCATCGGCGACGCGAAGGCGGAGCGGCGAACCTCGAAAAAAGCGCCCGTGTTCGCCCCCGCCGGGCAGAGCACGCAGATCATCGTCGGCGCGGACGCCTCCAACGACGACCATATGCTGCGGACGAGCAGCGCCCTCTATGGACGCTATGGGTTGCGGCGGGTCTATTATTCCGCCTTCTCCCCCATCCCCGACGCCAGCCGCTCCCTGCCGGCCCAGCCGCCGCCCCTGCTGCGTGAGCATCGTCTGTATCAGGCCGACTGGCTGCTGCGCTTCTATGGCTTTTCGGTGGAGGAGATCAGCGCGACCATGCAGGGCGGCCATCTGGCGCTGGACATGGACCCAAAGCTGGCCTGGGCCATCGAGCGGCGCGAGATGTTCCCCGTGGACGTCAACCGCGCCCCGCGGGAAAGCCTGTTGCGCGTGCCGGGGCTGGGCGCGCGGGTGGTGGACCGGCTGATCGCGGCGCGGCGGCACCGCCGCCTGCGGCTGGACGATGTGGCCCGCCTGTGCCGCTCGCTGCGCGCGATCCGCCCCTTTATCGAGGCGGCGGACTGGCGGCCCGTCGGTCTGCTCGACCGCGCGGACCTGAAGGCGCGGATCGTCCCGGCAAAGCCGCCCGCGCAATTGTCCCTCTTCACGACCTGACCATGCGCTCCGCCCCCGTGCACCTGCCCCTGACCCCGCCGGCAATCCTGCCCGTCACGCTGGCCGCCCCCGATGATTTCACCGGCTGGCGGGATGCGGCGCGCGCCCTGCTGGCGGCGGCGATCCCGCCCGACCGTATCGACTGGACCGTGGCGGGGACGGGCATGGCGGACCTGTTCGCCGTCGCGCAACCCCTGCCCGCGCCCGTGACGACCATGGCGCAGCCGGTCCCCCGCGCCCTCCTCCACCTCCTCCGCCACGCCCTGCTGCACCGCGCGCCGGGGCGGTTCGCCCTTGCCTATCGCACCCTGTGGCGGCTGCGCGAGCGGCCCCGGCTGCACCTCGACCCCGCCGACCCGGACATGATCGCGCTCGCCGCCCTCGCCAAATCGGTGCGACGCGACCTGCACAAGATGCACGCCTTCGTCCGCTTCCGCAAAGTGGGCGAGGCGGACGGGCGCGAACGGTTCGCCGCATGGTTCGAGCCGGACCATCATATCGGTCGCGCCGTCGCGGGCTTTTTCCGCAATCGGTTCGCGGGCATGGACTGGCTGATCGTCACGCCGCAGGTCAGTATCGGCTGGGACGGCGCGACCCTGCGCGAGGGGCCGGGCGGCACCCCCGCCGACGTGCCGGGCGGCGACGCGGTGGAGGCGGAATGGCGCGCCTATTACGCCAGCATCTTCAACCCCGCCCGCGTCAAGGTGGCGATGATGAAGAAGGAGATGCCGGTGCGCTACTGGCGCAACCTGCCGGAAAGCGCGCTCATCCCGGAACTGATCCGCCGCGCAGAGACACGGGTCGACGCCATGGTGGAGACGGTTCGCAGCGAGGCCGACCTGTTCGCCCCGGCCGAGCCGGGGGGTCGCCGGTTCGAGAGCCTGACCGCCCTCTACGCCGCGCTCGCCGCCGAGGACACGCCCCCATCGCCGGGTTTCTCCAGCCATGTCGTGCCGGGCGAAGGATTGCCATCCGCCACCATCCTGTTGGTCGGCGAACAGCCGGGCGAGCAGGAGGACAAGGCCGGTCGCCCCTTCGTCGGTCCCGCCGGCCAGGTGCTGGACGCCTGCCTGGCGGAGGCCGGGATCGACCGCGCCAGCGCCTTCCTCACCAATGCGGTCAAACGGTTCAAGTTTACGTCGCAGGGCAAGCGGCGGCTGCACGCCACCCCCAATGCGGGCGACATCGCCCATTATCGCTGGTGGCTGGCGGAGGAGATACGGCTGGTCAACCCGACCATCGTCGTTGCTCTGGGCGCGACCGCGCTGCACGCCCTGTCTGGCCGAAAGCAGGCGCTGGCCCCGGTGCGCGGCGACCTGTTGCCGTGGCAGGACCGCCGCCTCCTCGCCACCGTTCACCCCAGCTACCTGCTCCGCCTCCCCGACGCACAGGCCCGCGACATCGAACGGGACCGCATGGTGCGCGATTTGCGAAAGGCGCTGGCCGCGGCATGACCGCCGCGCGCGGGCAGAGGCGAGCGGAATGAGGCGTCGGGGTGCAACGAAGCGGCTAACACGCGCCACGACCGCCATGGCGGCCAGCGCGCGCCGCCCTCACCGTGCACTCCCACCCTCGTCATGCCGTCACGCATCGTCTGAACAAGAAAGCCAGCCCCCGGACAGAAGCCTGCCAACGAACGCATCCCTCTCGGAAAGGCAACGGGCATCACCCTCCTCTCAAGCCTTCCGGCTCGAAGGATGTAATGATGTTGATGCTGTCCTTACCCAATCGCGCAGGCGTGAAATGCATCGTCCCCGTCACGAAGGACGGCCCTTCCTCGATCATGGAAAGGTCGATCTCGATCGGATCAATAAGGCCGAAGGGCAACGGATTGCTCAGGAACGGCGCATCCTCAACCTGTATGAAAAAATCCACGAAGGTCATGTCACCGGCGGATGTCGTCATCCGAAAGGCCCAGGCATGACAGGTCGCAATCGGGTATTTCACGACGAACTGCACGATGGCCCGCCGGTCCGAACAGTCGTTCGTGGGGCCAAGGGCATAGACCTTCCCATGCTTTCGCCTTTCTCTGGAAATCTGGACGGCCGTGTCGGATGGTGCGCTGGGCCGCCCTGTCGAAACGGGCACGGACTGGATGGCGCCCTTGACGGGGATATGCAGCATCTGCTGCGCGGGGACCGCCGACGGTCCGACCATCAGCAACCCGGCCATTACAGTCTTTACAGCGTCCATGCCGCCTCTCCCTGCCGTCGCCGCTCTTGTCCGCAGGGTGTCAGCCATGGCCTGCTGCGGTCAAGTCTAATGATCCTCGGGCCACACCTCCCATGCCTGACCGCGCCCGCCGCCCTGCCCCGGACATGCCCCCGACCCACTGTTGCCCAATCGCCACATCCCTCGCCCAACCGTGTATCGCCCCCGCAACCAAATCCATGACGCCGGGTTTCCCCGCCATGACGAAACGCACCCCGCGCGCATTGGCCGCCATCGCCCTCCTCGCCCTCTCATCCGCTCCCGCGCTGGCGCAGGATACGCCGCCGCAGACCTCGATCTTCGACGGCGATTATCTCACCATCGGCGCGGGCGGGGCCTTCGGTCCCAGCTATGAGGGATCGGACGATTATGTCGCCTTTCCCGCCGCCGCCGTGATGGGCCGGGTCGCGGGGGTCGGCATCGCGGCGCGCCCGGCGGGCCTCGCGCTCGACTTCATCAACGATCCCAAGGATGCGAAGCTCAGCCTGCAATTCGGCCCGGTCGTGCGCACCCGCTTCGACCGCAATCGCCAGATCAAGGATCCCGCCGTCTTCGCGCTGGGCAAGAAGGACGTGGCGGTCGAGGTCGGCGGCAATGTCGGTTTCAGCATCAACCGCATCACCAATCCCTATGACAGCCTGACCTTCAGCGTCGACGTGCGCGGCGACGTGGCGGGCGCGCATGAAGGGTTCGTGATCGCGCCGACCGCCACTTTCCAGACACCGCTCAGCCAGGGCAGCTTCGTCGCCCTCTCCATCTCGGCGGAGCATGTCGACGACAAATATGCGCGCTATTATTACAGCGTAACCCCGGCGGGAAGCCAGGCGTCGGGCCTGCGCCCCTATCAGGCGCGCGCCGGGTTCAAGAATGTCGGCGCGGGCCTGATCGGCGCCTATGATCTGGACGGCGACCTGACCAATGGCGGCTTCGCCATCTTCGCGGGCGTCAATTACTCGCGGATGCTGGGCAATTTCGAACGCTCGCCGGTCGTGGCGGATCGCGGTTCGCCGGACCAGTTCACCGGCGCCATCGGCCTCGGCTTCACCTTCTGACGGCCTGTTCCGCTTGATGGCCGGACCGTCCTTGACAGGTTGATGACGGGAGAGGGGCGGACCCATAGCCGCCCCTCTCCCCGCGCGGGATCGGCGTGGGACGTCAGGGGTCGTATCGGCTGACCTCGATCCCGGTGCCCACCGGCAGCAACAGGCTGCTGATCCCCTTCTTGGTACGCAGCGCCTTGAGATAGGCCTCGATCCCCGGCCCGCCCGGCCTGTTGATATTGTCCGCCACGATGATCGCCCCCGGATTCAGCTTGGGGTAGAAGGCGTCGAGGCAGGGCGTGTACAGGTCTTTCCACAGGTCCAGCAGCACGAAGTCGATGCCGTGCGGCAGCGCGTCGATCAGGGCCAGTGCGTCGCCGACCTGAAAATCGACATAGTCGGCAAGGCCGGCCTTCTCCGACTGCTCGCGGGCATAGGCGGCCTTATAGTCCTGTAGCTCCAGCGTGGTCAGCCGCCCGCCGGATTCGCGCGCGGCATGGGCCAGCCAGATGCCGGAATAGCCATAGCTTGTGCCGATTTCGAGGATGTTGGGCTTGTCGAAGGCACGGGCGATGATGTTGATGAGGCGGCCCGTCTCCGGTCCCACCGCCAGCAGCCGCTCGTCCCGGTCGGGCGCGGTCAGGGTCGTGGTGGCGGTGGGACTGGCGCTGGCGGGGCCGGTGGGATGGGCGGCGCGCTGCGCCTGTTCCTGCGCGATGCGAGCGTGATAATGATCGAGTACGGCCTGAATAGTGTCGTCCATCGCTGGCTCCATGATGTGTCATGATAATGTCGGGGGCGGGCGCTGTGGCGCCCCCCGGCTCGGTCCGTACCGTCGCACGCCTCCGATATACATCTCGATATATCTAAATCAAGCCTCTCCAAAACCGCTTTTCGGTTGGTCATCCTGTAATGACCGACCCCGCCCGCGCGGGGGACTGGACGCCAGCGCCCGCTGTCCCTATGGTCGCGCCAAACCCCGGGGAGCCAGCGTGGCTGAGAGGTGGGCGTCGCGCCCCACGACCCGCAGAACCTGATCCGGCTAACACCGGCGGAGGGAGTGGAAGCGCGGTCAGCCCATCATTTTGGGCAGGCACGGCCACGATCCTTCCGACCTGAGGAGGAACGAACGACAATGGCCGACATCCCCGCCCGCACCGAACTGACCGTCACCACCGGCCCCATCCGGGGATCGAAGAAGATTCATGTTCCAGCGCAGGGCAATGCGGACGTGCGCGTCGCCATGCGCGAAATCCATCTGGAGCCGGGCAGCGGCGAGGCACCCGTCCGCGTCTATGACACTTCCGGTCCGTACACCGACCCTGCGGTGAAGATCGACATCATGCGCGGCCTGCCGCAGCTCCGCCGCGACTGGATCGTCGGGCGCGGCGACGTGGATGCCTATGACGCGCGCGCCGTGAAGCCGGAGGACAATGGCCTCTCCGGTCCCGACCGTGCCAAGGGTGTGGAACCGTTCCCCCATGTCGTCCGCCAGCCGCTGCGTGCCAAGTCCGGCGCCAACGTCACACAGATGTATTACGCCAAGCGCGGCATCATCACCGAAGAGATGATCTATGTCGCGGAGCGCGAGAATCTCGGCCGCGCCCGGCTCAAGGAATATATCCGCGACGGTGAGGACTTCGGCGCGGAAATCCCCGACTATGTGACGCCGGAATTCGTCCGGTCAGAGATCGCGCGCGGTCGCGCCATCATCCCCAACAATATCAACCACCCGGAATCGGAGCCGATGGCGATCGGCCGCAACTTCCTGGTCAAGATCAACGCCAACATCGGCAACAGCGCCGTCGCCTCCTCTGTCGCGGAGGAAGTGGAGAAGATGGTGTGGTCGATCCGCTGGGGCGCGGACACGGTCATGGATCTGTCGACCGGACGCAATATCCACGACACGCGCGAATGGATCCTGCGCAACTCGCCCGTCCCGATCGGCACCGTTCCCATCTATCAGGCGCTGGAGAAGGTCGGCGGCATTGCCGAAGACCTGACGTGGGAAATCTTCCGCGACACGCTGATCGAACAGGCCGAACAGGGCGTCGACTATTTCACCATCCATGCGGGCGTCCGCCTTGCCTACATCCCCATGACCGCCAAGCGCGTGACCGGTATCGTGTCGCGCGGCGGCTCCATCATGGCCAAATGGTGCCTGTCGCATCACAAGGAATCGTTCCTTTACGAGCATTTCGACGAGATCACCGAAATCTGTAAGGCCTATGACATCGCCTATTCGCTGGGCGACGGCCTGCGCCCCGGTTCCATCGCGGACGCCAATGACGAGGCACAGTTCAGCGAACTCTACACGCTGGGTGAACTGACCAAACGCGCCTGGGAGCAGGATGTGCAGGTTATGATCGAGGGGCCGGGCCATGTGCCCATGCACAAGATCAAGCAGAATATGGAAAAGCAGCTTGAGGCCTGCGGCGAGGCTCCCTTCTATACCCTCGGCCCGCTAACCACCGACATCGCGCCCGGCTATGATCATATCACGTCCGGCATCGGCGCGGCCATGATCGGCTGGTACGGCACGGCCATGCTCTGCTACGTCACGCCCAAGGAGCATCTGGGCCTGCCCGACCGCGACGATGTGAAGGTCGGCGTCGTAACCTACAAGCTGGCGGCCCACGCCGCCGATCTGGCGAAGGGCCACCCGGCCGCCAAGGTCCGCGACGACGCGCTATCCCGCGCCCGTTTCGAATTCCGCTGGCGCGACCAGTTCAACCTGTCGCTCGACCCCGAAACGGCCGAGCAGTACCACGACCAGACGCTCCCCGCCGAGGGCGCGAAAACGGCGCATTTCTGTTCCATGTGCGGCCCCAAATTCTGCTCGATGAAGATCACGCAGGAAGTGCGCGACTTCGCCGCCAAACAGAACCAGCCCAGTGACCAGTTCATCGCGGCGGAGGATGTCGAGAAGGGCATGGCCCAGATGAGCGAAGTCTTCCGCGAGACGGGCAGCGAACTCTACATGGGATCCGGCGGGCGCGAGCATGATTGATCGCGGTTAAAACCAGTCCGGCAGAATAGTGATCCCGATCCGGTCCATTCCGGGTCGGGATTTTTCTTATCCCCTCTATTGCAGCTTGGTATCGCAACGCATCTTGCCTACGATTTGATGTGGAAATTCCGGGGGATGCAGGATGATGCGGCGTTTTATTATCTGGTCCATGCTGCTAGTCTGTTCCGGCACCGCTCACGCCGAATGGCTGCAATCATCGAGCGATCATTTCCTCGTCTATGCCAACGACAACGAGCGCAACATTCGCGCTTTCTCGCAGCAGCTGGAGCGGTACGACGCCGCCATGGCACTGCTGACCAATATGAAGCGGCCACCGCTCAGCCCGTCGAATCGCGTCACCGTGTATGTGGTCAACAATGAAAGAGAAGTGCGCAAGCTCTATGGCGATGGCGCGAAATATATCGGCGGCTTCTATGTCCCACGCGCCGGTGGCTCTCTGGCCATCATTCCCCGTGTCACCGCCCGGCAGGGAACGGCCAGCCAAGGCATGATCGTGCTGCTGCACGAATATGCCCATCATTTCCTGATCTCGACCAGCAGTTTTCCGGTGCCCCGCTGGATGTCGGAGGGATCGGCGGAGTTCTTCGCCGCCGCCAGTTTCGAGGGCGACGGCGGCATCGGGATTGGCCGCCCTGCCCGTCACCGCGCCTATGAGCTTTTCAGCGCGCCCGATGTCAAGGTCACGGACCTGCTCGACCCCGCCGAATATGACAAGCGCAAGGGTAAGGGCTATGACGCCTTCTATGGCAAGAGCTGGCTCCTTTATCATTATCTGGTCTTCGACAGCGCACGCTCAGGGCAGATGGAGCGATATGTCCGGCTTCTCACCCAGGGCAAAAGCCTGCGCGACGCGGCGCAGGAAGCGTTCGGCGATCTTGGCCAACTGGAAAAGGGTCTGCTCGCCTATAAGGCCAAAACCCGGATGTCGATGTTGAAACTCCCAGCCGCGCGGCTCCGGACCGGGGGTGTCGAGGTCAGCAAGCTGAGCACGGGAGAGGCCGCGATCATGCCGATCCGCATCCGCTCCCACCGGGGCGTCAACCGGGAGCAGGCCGGGCAATTGCTGGTCGATGCCCGCGACATCGCCGCCCGGTTCTCGACAAACCCTGCGGTCCTGACCGCGCTGGCCGAAGCAGAACATGACGCCGGGAACGACAAGGAAGCGGTCGCCGCCGCCGACGCGGCGCTCGCTATCGACCCCGCGCAGGTCAACGCCTATGTCCAGAAAGGCTATGCGCTCTTCCACCTTGCCAGCACCGCGCAGGATAAAGCCACCGCCTACAGGGAGGCACGCGCGCCTTTCATTGCCCTGAACCGGCTGGAGAACGACCATCCACTGGCCCTCTATTATTATTACCAGAGCTTTGCGCGGCAGGGCGTCACACCGCCCCCGGTTGCGGTGGAGGGGCTGGAACGGGCCGCATTCATCGCACCCTTCGATCTGGGCTTGCGGATGACCCTCGCCATGCAGTTACTGCGCAACAAGCGCCCGGGGCAGGCGCGTTTCCATCTACTGCCCGTCGCCTATAATCCCCATGGCGGACAGATGGCCGAAAGGGCGCAGCAGATTCTGGCCCGAATGGACACGGACGCCGAATGGGATGGCACGGATTTCAGGCCCGGCACAGCGATCAAGGAAGACACGCCGTGACACCGGGAAAAGGCCAGACGGTCTAACGGATTCGGTCGATAAAACGCGCGGTTGCCCCCTCTCGCAGGATCAGGTGAAAGCCGGGAACGCCGCGGTGTAACCAATCCCACTCGCCTCTTTCACCGTCAGATCCCGCAGTATCTCCAACCCGCTCGCCTTACCGCTTGCGTACGAACTCCGCACGCAGGACGAGGCCCTTGATGCCGTCGAACTTGCAGTCGATCTCCTGCGCATCGCCTGTCAGGCGGATCGACTTGATGAGGGTGCCGCGCTTCAGCGTCTGACCCGCTCCCTTGACGACCAAATCCTTGATAAGCGTCACCTGATCGCCGTCGTTGAGAAGATTACCAACCGAATCCCGCACCTCGACGCCAGCATTTTCCGGACTAGCCGCCTTATCGGCCGCCTCCGCGGCGCTGATCCATTCACCCGTCGCCTCGTCATAGACGAAGCTGTCGTCATCCTGCGCCATATCATCACTTCCTTCGGGAAAGGGCTTACATAGGCGCGGACAGACAATCATGCCAATCGCTGCGATTGGCTGACATTGGACATTATCGACAGGATCGCTGGTAGCAGGGACTTTGTGGTCAAATGCACCTACCCATTATGGGAGTAGCAGCCCTCATGAATGCCGACACGAACCGCATCCCCGAACTTTGCTGGTTTCAGTCATAGGCAGCACAGACCAGAGCGTCCGCCACAACGCCGGATTAAACCCGGTCACAGCCCAAAAGATCACCACCTACCGATTCAGTGCTGCAAGCTCAGTTCATACCATCGCGCAAGTCACGGGCCGCCAACAAAAGCGCCCCGATCGACGTCCAGCAGCACCTCCCCCTCATCCTCACCATCCCAATAATGGGCGCGCTCGGCATGCACCTTGATGAGGACGAGACCGGGTGTATCCACGCCCTGCCTGAACCAGCGATCCAGATCCTTGGTCCAGTGCCGCTCGAACTGGCTCTTGTGCCGGATCAGTTCGGCCCGCCCTTCGACTGCCACGAATAAGGGACGCAGGCCAAGCAGTCCCGTCCTCCCCTGAAAACTCAGGCCGACTTGCGGGTCGCGCTCGATGTCGCGCACCATCACCGTATCCTCGGTGGTGAAGTAATGACTGTCGCCGTCATATTCCACGTCGCGGTTGTTGCTCATCGGCCGCGCGCCGATCTGTCCCCCCTCCGAGCGGGTGGAGAGCATGGCGAAATCAATATCCTTCATCTTGCTGGCCAGATCTTTGATCGACTTTGCCGTCATGGCGCCTCTCCTTCGACGGTTGAGGACTGCATAACGCATCAGACCGGCCTAATGCTCCGCGCGACCAGCCGCCTGTTACGGCGGCCAGTCGCCACTGGCCGCTCAGTCCTCCAAAATCCTTTCCAGCGTGATTTCGCAGTTCAGCAGCTTGGAGATCGGACAACCCGCCTTAGCCTCGTCCGCGATGCGGTTGAAATCCTCCTCGGTGATGCCCGGCACTTTCGCGACCAATTTCAGGGCGGACTTGGTGACCGCGAACCCCTCGCCATCCTTGTCCAGCGTCACGACCGCGCTGACATCTAGCGTGCCATCCGCATGGCCAGCCCCCGCCAGCGCGAAACTGGTCGCCATGGTGAAGCAACTGGCGTGGGCGGCTGCGATCAGTTCCTCCGGGTTCGTGCCGGGCTTGCCCTCGAAGCGCGTGCCAAAGCCATAGGGCTGCTCCTTGAGGATGCCGGACTTGGTCGTAATGCTGCCCTTGCCGTCCTTACCCAGGCCTACATAGCGGGCGGATGCACTGTTGGTGGTCATGAGGATGGTCCTTTCGCAAAATGGGGGAACTGCCTGTCCAACGGGGCAGCGTCGCTTTCGTTTCACAGCCAAGCATGACGGCGCCATGTCAACAATGCCAGCGACAACCGACACTGCCATCCATCCACCCCATATCCTGCCCAGCCCACATCCGGTCGCGCCCCGTGCCCCGTCCGGCTGGACAGCGCAGGACTGCCACGGATAAGGACATAGCTCACCCTGTTGAAATCACGACCGAACGAGGGAAAGACCAGTGCCCCTGCCCGCTCTCAGGCGCCTGATCCTCATGGCACCCGGCACGCTCGCGCTGGTGTCGGGCACGACCGCCCGCGCCGAAATCCCACCGCCCGTAGAGGCGATGATCCGCGAGGCAGCGCGGAGCGGCGACCAGTCGACCGTCGACGCGGTGGTAAAAATCGCCAAACTCACCAACCCCGGCGATACGGCGGCAATCGACATTCTCGCCAGCAGCCTGCTCGCCGCTCGCCCACCGTTCATCCCCCCGTCGGTCGAAGCGATCGTGCGGGAGGCCGCTCGGGCGGGCGATTCCGCCGTGACCGCCCCGGTGGTGCGCGCTGCCAAGGCGACGAACCCCCAACAGGCAGACGCCATCGAAACGTTGGCCATGGGCTTGCTGACCGCAGAGCAGGAGAAGGCGCGGCAGGAACGGGAACAGCGGCTGGCGTCACTGCGCTATCTTCAGGGATGGAAGGGGCAGGGGCAGGCTGGCTTCGGCCTCACCAGTGGCAATACGGAGGAAATGAGCGCGGTCATCGGCCTGTCGGTCAAGAAGGAGGGGCTTCAGAGCCGTCACAAGTTCGAGGCGCTGGCTGATTATCTCCGCACCAACGACCTGACCACGCGGGAAAAGTTTGGGGCCAGCTATTCGCTCGACTGGCTGCTGCGGCAGGGCTTTTATGTCTATGGCGTAGTCGGCTGGGAGCGGGATCGGTTCGCGGGCTATTCGCGCCGGTTCACCGAATCCTTTGGCATAGGCCTTCGCGCCATCGATGGGGAAAGCATGACCCTCGACCTCGATGCCGGCCCGGCTCTGCGCCAGACCGCCTTTACCGACAACAGCGCCTCCAGCGACATCGGCGCGCGCGCATCGCTCAATTATAAATGGGTGCTATCGTCCAGCATGAATTTCACAGAGCTTGCCTCGGTCATCTCTGCGGAGGGCCGCATGACCCTCACCGCCACTTCGGCCTTCACGTCAAAGATCACCAAGGCCTTGTCCGGTCGCCTATCCTTCAATGTGCAGAGCGAAAGCAACCGGGCAGACGGTGCGAAACCCACCGACACCGCAACGCGGGCGACATTGGTGTATGAATTTTAGGGTCAGGCAGCCATTCCGGCGAGATGCTGCGGGCAGCATCAACCGCCCGGCGCCCATTCCGGTTCGGCCAGCACGAAACCGGAAAAGTCGAATCCCGGCGACACGACGCAACTGACGAGCGCCCAGCCCCGGTCGGCTTCGGCGGCCTGCCAGGCATGGGGCGGGATGACATGTTGGGGCACCTCGCCGCCCAGCACATCCCCGCCCAGACGCACGATGCTGACCGGGCCGTCATCGTCACACGCGATAGAGAGGCACAGCGGATGCCCCGCATGCCACAGCCATAGTTCCGCCGCATCGACCCGGTGCCAGTGCGACCGCTGCCCCACATCGAGCAGGAACCAGATCGCCGTCGCGCTCGCCCGCTCCCCTACTGGTGCAGGCGCCCGCCATGTCTCGCGATACCAGCCGCCTTCGGGATGGGGGGAAAGCTCCAGTCGCGCGATGATCGCCGCGACCTCACCCTCCGCCATTGCCGTCATCCCGCTCATGATACTCCCTTTCGGATCGCTGGCGGCCCGGCTTCCAGCGAACCTCGATTCGGTCGTCCTG
Organism: Sphingobium sufflavum; assembly: GCF_021403115.1. GTDB lineage: Bacteria > Pseudomonadota > Alphaproteobacteria > Sphingomonadales > Sphingomonadaceae > Sphingobium > Sphingobium sufflavum. The sequence continues at coordinate 422,387 of NZ_JAJSSH010000002.1, read as the reverse complement.
CGCCATGACGCCCATGCCAGCCAAGCACACCAACGCGAAAAAGGCGGCCGCCCCATGGCGCCCGCCCCTTCGCATCGAACCAACCGGGCATAACGCCCGGCGGACCGGCTTATTTGATCTTGGCTTCCTTGAACTCGACATGCTTGCGCACGACGGGGTCATACTTGCGGAAACTAAACTTCTCGGTCTTCGTGCGCGGATTCTTCTTGGTGACATAGAAGAAGCCGGTGTCAGCCGTGCTGACCAGTCGAATTTTCACTGTGGCTGGCTTCGCCATGGCCCCATCCTTCTAGAAATCTTGCAAAAACAAAAAGCGGCGCCAAACGCCGCCCGTGTCAGAGGCGGTCCGATGCCCCATAGCCCATGCAGAGTCAAGCATCTTCCGCCATGGCCACCTCCGTGAAAGGATGAACGAACAGCGTAACTGCCCCTTAACCCTTCGCGCGCATCATGCGGGATAACAAGGCAGGGAGGATATATGCCGCACGGTGCCATGATGATGATCCGCAGCGACCTGATCCGTCGTATCGACGCGATTGCGGCGACGGCGGGCAAGACCAGCCTCGCCGCCCTGTGCGAGCAGGTCGATGCGATTCGTCGCATCGCCCGCCAGCATCGCCTCGAAGCGGTCGAGGGGCTGGCCAGCATGATCGAAACCGCGACCGCCTACAGCGGCCATGGCACAGTCGTACTGTCCTACCTCGACCTGATGCGCGACGCCGTCGATTGCGAGGATCAGGACGGCCATGTCCGCGCGGCCTATACGGCGGCGCTGTCACTGCGCCTCGGCGCCTGACTCACACATAGCAGCGCCTGACCGTCCATGGATGCGCTGCTTCTCGCCCTGTTGCTGAACCTCATGCTCGATCAGGGTGCGAGGACACAGCATGACATCGCCCGGATCTCCGATTCGGGACGCGCGGATGGACGCTTCTTCACCGGCCTCACCATCGTCATCGCCCTCAACGCCGCGTTGGCGGCGGCTGTTGGCGGGATAATGGCCGCGCTGCTGATGCCCAACGCTCGGCTGCTCTTCCTCGCCATCGCCCTGCTGTTCGGCGCGGCGGGGCATATCCTCACTGCCTTCCGCAAGCCGCGCAACGTCAACAGCCCGGTCTTTCGCGGTCGCCTCCACCTGCTGCTCAGGCTTGCCCTGCACCGTGCGGGAGAGAATGCCGCTTTCGTGACCGCCGGAGTCGTCGCCTTCACCGACGCCCCGGTTCTGGCCGCCGTCGGCGCCGCACTGGGCGCCGGAGTCGCGCTGCTGCCACCCCTCATATTGGGCAGCCGCTATACCCGTCATGGCCTGCTGCGCGCCCTCCTGTTGCTATCCGGCATGATCCTTCTGTGCATCGCCATTGGCTGCGCCGCGAGCGCCCTGCGGATTTTCTGATCCTGTCAGAGTGACTGATCGCCCCGGTCGATCAGTGGCAGCGATGAAATCCACCGCGCCCTGCCGCAACCATTATGGACCATCCGGGTTAGTCGCGATAACGCTTGTGCAACGACCGCTCGACAGCCGTTACCCGCGATCCGACCATCATGCCGAAAGGATTCACCATGCCCAAATCCGACCTGAAGACCCCGACAGACCTGTCGTCCAACGCGGCCAGCAATGTGGCGACCGCGCTCAACGGCCTGCTGGCGGATTATTATGTGCTGTATCTGAAGACCAAGAATTTCCACTGGCATGTCTCCGGCCCACATTTCCGCGACTATCACCTGTTGTTCGATGAGCAGGCAGCCGAAATCCTCGCCACCACCGATCTGGTGGCGGAGCGCGTGCGCAAGACGGGCAACACGACCCTGCGCTCCATCGGCGACATTGCCCGGCACCAGAGCCTGACCGACAATGACACGGATTTCGTATCGCCCAAGGATATGCTGGTCGAACTGCGCGAGGATAATCTGCGCCTGATCGAGGCGCTGCGCGCGGCCAAGGCCGTCGCAGGTGAGGCAGGCGACAATGCCACCGATGGCATCATCGACGACTGGACCGATCAGGCCGAACAGCGCGCATGGTTTCTGTTTGAGGCCGCGCGCGGAATCTGATCCGCCGGGCAATCGGGCAAGGCATATAGTGTGAAGGGGCGGGCAACGAGGGATGATGTCCGCCCCTTTCCTGTATGTGGTCCCCATCAGGCACGGATAGTGAATGGCAGGGAGGGCGTTGACCACCTCGCCCTTGCCCATTTCGTCGCCCATCCTTGCCAGCGCGCCATAAAAAGTCACAGAGCAACCTGCGACACTGGCGACCACAGATGCTACGCCGCTGGCATGTCCTATTCCGCTCTTCGCCTGCCGCTGGCATGGCTGACCGTCGGCGCGACAATGGTTGCACCTGCCATCGTCCCAGCCGCCCTTTCGCCGTTTCTGGCTGTCATGCTGTTCCTGTGGCTGCTGGGCATCATCTTCTGGTCGGCGTTCGGCGTGGTCCATGAAGCGGAAGAACTGGCCGAAATCCTGGGTGAACCGTTCGGGACACTGGTACTGACCCTGTCGATCGTCATCATCGAGGTCGCGCTCATCTCCGCCGTCATGCTGGGGCCGAAGGCTGTGCCGACGCTGGGCCGCGACACGATGTTCGCCGTATTGATGATCGTGCTCAACGGCGTGGTGGGGCTTGGCCTGCTGGTCGGCGGGCTGCGCCATCACCAGCAGAGCTTCAACCTGCAAGGGGCGAGCGCCTATCTGGCGGTGACGATTCCCCTTGCGGTGATTGCGCTGGTTCTGCCCAATTTCACGACATCCAGCAGCGGCGGCACCCTGTCCGCCACCCAGTCGCTCCTCTTCTCTCTGTTGACCATCCTGCTCTACAGCCTGTTCCTCTGGCTTCAGACCGGGCGGCATCGCGGATTCTTCCAGCCCGCAGGCACGGGCGCGGAGGTGGAGGACGCCAGCCCGCTGCCCCATGCCAAACCGCCGGGACCGCAACCCGCGGCCCCGCTCTCTCGCCATGTCGTCCTGCTGCTCGCCAACATATTTCCCATCGTCATCCTCTCCAAGAGCTTGGCCAAGCTGCTCGATGCCGGCATCGATACGCTATCTGCGCCGACGGCATTGGGCGGCATCATCATCGCGATGATCGTCTTCACGCCGGAGGGCATTTCGGCGTTGCGGGCTGTAGCGGCAAACCAGCTCACCCGCGCGATCAACCTATGTCTGGGCGCGGCGACATCGACTCTGGGCCTGACCGTCCCCGCCGTCCTGCTGATCGGCCTGTTGAGTGGGCAGCCCGTCATCCTCGGTCTTTCCGCCGCCAATATGGTGCTGCTGTCGGTCACGCTGGTGCTGAACGGCATTACCTTCTCCGGCTCCCGCACCACGATGCTGGAGGGCGCGGTGCACCTATCCCTGTTCGGCGTGTTCCTGATCCTCGTCTTCAGCCCTTGAGGATCAGGTGGGCCAACGGGAGAGATTCGCCCTTGGCCTAGCCCTCTCGCAGCGTCTTTTTTGAGGGAATGGTGCGCGGCAGAATGATCCAGACGGGCCTGGCTTGTCGCACAAGATGACCAACCGAAAGGCTGTATTGTTCGATCACGGGTCGAGCCGGTGGAGGGTAGCGGCTGGATGTGTCAGCCATGGCAGGCGGCGGTGGGTGAGTTTTATTCAACTGTTTGATTTTACAATATTTTTGTAAAATCAAACAGTTGGCGCCTTTTTTGCCAGGCCAGAGCCTGCGGGAGGGCTTCAGGAACAATGCTCTGCGCTAGAGGCGTAGCGCGCGCCGACCGCGACTGCTCGGTAAATCGCTCACGCTCCACGCCCGACCTCCTGAAGCGAATCGACCGTGAAGCCAGTGCAACGGGCTGGCCGCGACACTCACCCGAATCGCGAGAGGGTGATGGCTTTTCCTTGAAACGTCCTTGCCAGCCTGCGAACCGAAGGTGGGCGAAGTCCGGCCAAGCCATCGCACTGCCGGATGCATGGCTTCGCTGCGCTCGCAAAGACGAGGCAAGCGAATTTACCGGCCGCACGCTCCACGCTCCACGCTCTCAGGCTCCCACGGCATAACGCAAACAGGAAGAGGGCCGGAACGCCAAAGCGCCCGGCCCTCTTCTATCCTGTCAACATTTCGCTCGACGAACGGCCATTGGCCCTGCCGGGAAATCAGTCGTGCTTGGGGTTCAGGTTCACCGCAGCATGTTTGCCACGACGATCCACTTCCAGCTCGAAGTCCAGACGGTCGCCCTCGTTAAGGGTGCTCATACCCGCACGCTCGACCGCGCTGATATGCACGAATGCATCAGGCTGGCCATCGTCGCGCTGGATGAAGCCGAAGCCCTTCATCGCGTTGAAGAACTTCACGGTGCCGCTCGCGCGCTCACCGGTTAGCTGACGCTGGGGACCACGGTCGCCGCCGCCATCCCGTGCGGGGGCTGCGCCACCGCCAGTGACAGGAACGACTTCGCCGTCGATGGAGAGATCGCTGGCCGAAACCTTGCCACCCCGGTCAACCAGCGTGAACTTCAGCTTCTGGCCTTCGCCCAGACCAGCAAGACCGGCCTGCTCGACCGCGCTGATGTGCACGAACACATCTTCACCGCCGTCATCGCGCACGATGAAGCCAAAGCCCTTCTGGCCGTTGAAGAATTTCACGGTGCCGGAGCCTTCGCCAACGACCTGCGCGGGCATTCCGCCACGACCGCCGCCGCCGCCGAAACCACCGCCGCCGCCGCCGCCGAAGCCGCCACCACCGCCGCCGAAGCCGCCGCCGCGATTGCCACCACCGCCGAAGCCGCCACCGCCGCCGCCGAAGCCGCCACGACCGCCACCACCGCCACCGAAGCGATCACCGCCTCCGCCGAATCGATCGCCACCGCCAAAGCCGCCGTCAAAACCGCCGCCGCCGAAGCCTTCGTCGCCGAAACCGTCGCGCTTGTCCTTGCCGCGTCCGCGGCGTCCTCTGTCGAAACTCATGCCCTGTTGATCGCCTTCGTTCGCCCTCGTCATTGGACCGTACGCTGGGCGAAAGGCACACGGAACCGCCCGCTACTATCTGAGGGCAATTACGGGCTATAACCCGATTCCAAACGCAGCGCGAACATTTTCCGGGCCAAAGCTGCGTTTTTCAACGAAAGTTGCTTCCATCGCGCCAACTTTGCCTCGCAATAGCGCTACCATGGCCTGAAAGCTCGATTGAGTTGTTGCCTGACCGGCCCTAAGGGATGGTCATGACAGTCCATTTTCATGAAGAAGACTTGCCCGCCGGCGCTCTTGGCCCCGGCCCGGTTGCCATCGACACCGAGACCATGGGACTCATCACCCCACGTGACCGGCTGTGCCTCGTCCAGATCAGCGACGGGTCGGGGGATGAGCATCTTATCCGCTTCGGTCCGGGCAGCAGCTTCGACGCGCCGAATCTGAAGGCCGTCGTCGCCGATCCCAACCGACTCAAGCTGTTCCACTTCGGCCGATTCGATATTGCCGCCATGCAGCATTATCTCGGCGTTCTCGCCCAGCCCGTCTATTGCACCAAGATCGCCTCCCGCCTCGTCCGCACCTACACCGACCGCCACGGCCTGAAGGAACTGGTGCGCGAATTGCTGGGACAGGAGATTTCGAAGCAGCAACAGACCTCCGACTGGGGCGCGCCCTATCTGTCGGATGCGCAGCGCGACTATGCCGCGTCGGACGTGCGTTACCTGCACGGGCTGAAGGCGGAGCTGGACAAGCGGCTGGCGCGCGAAGGCCGCACCGAACTGGCGCAGGCCTGTTTCGACTTCCTGCCCCACCGTGCGCTGCTCGACATCGCCGGCTGGCCGGAAACCGACATCTTCGCACATATGTGAGGGAGGTGAAGGGCGATGTCCGCAGCGGCTGACAGCCAGCGTTCCGTGCGCCAGCACTGGGCCGCACCGGGAGGGTCGCACGACCGGATGATCGGCGTCCTGAAAAAGGGACTGCCGGTCGCCGTCGGCCTGCTCGCGGCCGTGCTGGCCACGGCGCCCTTCACTCATGACACAGAAGTCAGCTTCCTGCTCGACAAGAACAAGGTCGATGTCGCCAGCGAGCGGATGAAGGTGACGGAAGCCCTGTACCGGGGTGAGGACGCCAAGGGCCAGCCCTTTTCCCTGCGCGCCGGGTCCGCACTCCAGAAAAGCTCGCGCGAGCCGATCGTCCAGTTGAAGGATCTGGAGGCCCGCCTCCAGATCGACGGCCAGGCCAGCGTGGTTTCCGCGCAAAAGGGGCTGTATGACATAGAGAAGGAGCGGGTCGGCGTGAACGGTCCCCTCCAGTTCCAGGCGGAGGATGGCTATCGCTTCACCACGCGCGATGTCGCAATCGATCTCAAGACCCGCCGACTCGCCAGCGAAAATCGCGTGGACGGCCGCATGCCCATCGGCACGTTCGGCGCCGACCGGATGCAGGCCGACCTGTCGGCCCGCACAGTGACGTTGCAGGGCCGCGCGCGTTTGCACATCGACCAGAATGGACTGAGAGCCAAAAAATGACCTCCATCATCAAGTCGGCATCCCTTATCCTCACCACGGCGGGCGCCGCTGCAGTGGGCATCGGCACAGTGTCTCTCGGCACAATGTCTATCGGTATCGGGGCCGTGCAGGCGCAGGCCCTGAAAGGCCATAACAGCAACGCCCCCGTGGACTTCACCGCAGACCGGATCGAAGTGCAGGACCGCGCCGACCGCGTCGTGGTGTCCGGCAATGTGCAGGTGACGCAGGCCGACCTTCGCCTGACCTCCAACCGCCTGACCGTCGCCTATCGCCGCGACGGCGGGGTGGAGATCAACCGCATGGACGCGGTGGGCGACGTCGTCGTGACGCGCGGGAACGAGACGGCGCGGGGCAATGTCGCCATCTATGACCTCGACAAGCGGATCATCACCATGCTCGGCAATGTGCAGCTCAACCAGGGCACCAGCCGACTGACCGGCGGCCGCCTGCTGATCGACCTGCGCACCGGCCGGTCATCGGTGGACGGCAAGAGTTCGGGCGCACCGGGCGTCACCACGGGCGGCGGCGGGCGCGTGTCCGGGACGTTCAAGGTCAAGCAACAGGACTGAGAAGGCAGGCCGCGATCCGCGACACCGGCGGGACATGCCCTTTTCGCTATGCATGTTTCACGCCAGACTTGCCTAATGCCGTGGAAAGCCGCATGTCGTCGCCAGTGGCGGGACCGAGACACAGGACCAGAGAATGAGTGACATGCCGGCCACCACCCTTGCCACAGCCTCGACATTCGGTGCCGCAGCGACACCCGCCAGCACCGACAATGGCCTGTGCGTCATCTCCATCGCCAAAAGCTACGACCGCCGCGTCGTGCTGGCCGATGTCAGCCTGGCGGTGGGCAAGGGCGAAGTCGTCGGCCTGCTCGGCCCCAATGGCGCGGGCAAGACGACCTGCTTCTATTCCATCATGGGACTGGTGAAGCCCGATTCGGGGCGCATCGTGCTGGACGGCACGGACATTACCGGCCTGCCCATGTATCGGCGCGCGATTCTGGGCCTGGGCTATCTGCCGCAGGAAACATCTATCTTTCGCGGCATGACGGTGGAGCAGAATATCCTCTCCGTCCTCGAACTGGCCGAACCGGACAAGGACGCGCGCGCCGCCCGGCTGGAGACGTTGTTGGGAGAATTCGGGCTGACGCGCCTGCGCTCCAGCGCCGCTCTCGCCCTGTCCGGCGGTGAACGGCGGCGCTGCGAGATCGCGCGCGCGCTGGCGGCCAACCCGTCCATCGTCCTGCTGGACGAACCCTTCGCGGGCATCGACCCCCTCTCCATCGCCGACATTCGCGATCTGGTGAAGGATTTGCGCACGCGCGGCATCGGTGTGCTCATCACCGACCATAATGTGCGGGAGACGCTGGAGATCGTGGACCGCGCCTGCATCATCTATGACGGCAAGGTGCTGTTCGCGGGCAGCCCGACCGAACTGGTCGCCAACGCCGATGTCCGCCGCCTCTATCTGGGCGAGAGCTTTTCGTTGTGATTTCCGGCAGGGGTGGCACCGGCCCGCTGGCCGAGGCGCGTGACATGGGCCACGCCCACCCCGTCGCCCACACACTACCCCGTACAGCGTTTTCGGCCCGTACAGCGTTTTCGGCCCGTCCAGTGTTTTCGGCCTGCCCGGCATTGCCGGCGGGGGTCGAACCCGCGCCCACGGACAAAGGCTGACGGCCATGGCGATCGGTCCACGCCTCGACCTGAGGCAAAGCCAGTCGCTGGTGATGACGCCGCAGCTCCAGCAGGCGATCAAGCTGCTGGCGCTCTCCAACCTCGAACTGGAAACCTTCGTCGGCGAGGAGCTGGAGAAAAACCCGCTCCTCGAAATGGGCGCGGAAGATGGCGGCGACACCCCCACCGCACCGGAAACACCGACGGATACCACCAGTGCTGAAACCGATGGCATAGACCGGCTGATTGAAGCGGGTGCGGCGGGAGCCACCGACGCGCCGCTCGACGCCGATTATGCCGCGGACACCTTCATCGACGATGGCCCCGGCGACGCCGTGACGGCCGAACGATCCGGCCCCTCCATGGGCGACGGGATGCCCGGCAGCGACGGGAGCAACGGCGACCCCATCGACTTCGACGCCTTTGCAGGGCCATCGATCGGTTTGCACGAGCATCTGATGGCGCAGGCGGGCGCGACCTTTTCCGGCAGTGACCTGCTCATCGCCGGGCAGATCATCGGCCAGATCGACGATGCGGGCTATCTGGAAGCCAGCCTGCGGGACATCGCCGCCCAGCTTGGCCTCGACATCCCCGCCGTGGAGGCCGTGCTGGCCGGCGTCCAGAGCTTTGACCCCACGGGAGTCGGCGCCCGCAGCCTGTCCGAATGTCTCGCCCTGCAAGCGCGGGAGATCGACCGTTACGACCCTGCGATGGCGAAGTTGCTCGACAATCTCGAACTGCTCGCACGGGGCGCCGTCCCCCAGCTCCGCAAGCTGTGCGGCGTGGATGAGGAGGATATGGCCGACATGATCCGCGAACTGCGCGGCTATGACCCGAAACCCGGCCTGCGCTTCGCGTCCGACACGGTGCAGGCGGTGGTGCCGGACGTCTTCGTCCATGCGCAGGGCAAAGGGTGGATCGTGGAGATCAACAGCGCCACCCTCCCCCGCCTGCTGGTCAATCGCCGCTATTACCGGGAGCTGTCAGGCGGACCGCAGGACAAGACATCGAAGGCGTGGCTGGCGGACCGTCTCGCCAGCGCCAACTGGCTGCTGAAGGCGCTCGACCAGCGCCAGCGCACCATATTGCGCGTAGCGGAGGAGATTGTCCGGCATCAGGACGGCTTTTTCCGCCATGGCGTCGCGCACCTGAAACCCCTCACCCTCAAACAGGTGGGCGAGGCGATAGAGATGCATGAATCGACGATCAGCCGCGTCACCTCCAACAAATATCTGTCGTGCAGCCGGGGCGTCTTCGAACTCAAATATTTCTTCAGGAGCGGTATATCCGCCAATGACGGCGGCGAGGCCGTGTCGGCAGAGGCGGTCAAAAGCCATATCCGCGACCTGATCGGCGCGGAACTGCCCAGCGCGATCCTGTCGGACGACGCGCTGGTCGACATGCTGCGCGCCAAGGGTTTCGACATCGCGCGGCGGACCGTGGCCAAATATCGCGAAGCTATTGGGTTGGGATCGTCGGTGCAGCGGCGACGGCAGAAGGCGATTGCCGGGGGGCGGTAACGCCTGACGCTGCCGCCAACGACACCCCGGAATGATGATGTTAGATTGACCCGCCTCGTCATTGCGAGCGCCGCGAGCCGCAGGCAGGCGAAGCCCAACCGATCCATGAACGCCGCAGTGGATTGCCTCGCTGCGCTCGCAATGACGATTCACGGAAAAGTCATCACCCTCCAGCGACGGCCGATCCAGCAAGGAGCGGCGTGGCAAGGATGCTCACGCCGCCGCCCAACCCATCCTATCCGCGCCGCTTGCCCGACATAGTGATGATGCCAAACGTCCCCGCGTCGATGCTGGCCGTCAGCAGGTCGCCGTTGAGCAACCCCTCGCACTTGAAGTTCATCGGCATCGGAAAGCTCGTTTCCATGCGCCAGCTCAGTCGATTACCATCGACCTTGCCCTCTTTCACCTCCAGCGAACCGAGCGGACTGGCGTTGGTGCCCTGAAACCCGTCGCCACTGGTGACGATGGTGAACACACTCGCCTGATCCCCCATCGGCGTCTTGGTGATGCAATCATAGGCGCCATCCACCCGGACGCTGTCTGCGCCTGCACTCCCTGTCCCAGCACTACCAGCCTTCGCCATAATCCAACCCCCTCTTCATCCAGCACCGACTATTTGGCGGGCTGGCCTCCACTGTCAATCTCCTGCACCGGCAAGCCAAGCGCCTTGACCTGCGGCAGGATCTGGTCGCGGTCGCCGACGACGATCCAGCTCAGCTTCGCCGGGTCGAGCACCGCCCGCGCCGCCTTGTCCAGCTTCGCGGGCGTCATCGCCCGATAGCGGGCGGGCAGGCTTTCCACGAAGTTGAACGGACGACCGGAGATGGCGTCGTCGCGCATCTGGCCGAGCACCGCGCCGGTTGTCTCGAACCGGCCCGGCAGGCGCGCGATCGCACCATGGACGATGCGGGTAAACTCCTCGCCCGTGACGCCCTTTGGCCCCAGAAATTCAGTCATGTCCTGCCGGATGGCGGCAATGCTCGGCCCCGTCTTGTCGGCCTGCACCGGTGCGGAGACGAAATAGGGACTGCGGCCTTCGCGCTGCGACAGATAGCCGGACACACCATAGGACCAGGCCTTCACCTCGCGAATATCCGTGTTCAGGCGCGAGGTGAAATCATTGGCGAAGATGGTGTTGGCGGTGTTGAAGTCGAGAAGGTCGTCCTTCGTGGTCTTGTCCGTGATGAAGCCGCCCAGAATGACCGACTGCGGCGACTGCGGGCGGTTGATGATATAGATGGTGCCGGTCGAGGCCGGGATGGGCGCGGACAAATCCTTGGTCGGCGGCACGTCGCGGGTGGAGGGCCACAGACCGAAACGCTGTTCCAGCATCGGGATCAGTGCGTCGACATCGACATTGCCCGCGACGAATATCTCCGCCTTTTCGGGGCGCAACCAGCGGCGGTGAAACGCGCCCAGATCCTCCCGCGTGATCGCCTTCAGGGTCGCCGGATCGCCCAGCCCGCGCGAAGACATGCCATAGGGGTTCTGCGCGCCGTAGAGGATGGGGAAGATCGCGCGGACCGCCAGCCCCGACGGCTGCGTCCGTTCCGCGTCGATCGCCGACAACTGGATGGCGCGCACCCGCTCCACCTCCGCCGGGTCGAGAGCGGGGTTGCGGATAACGTCCGCCAGCAGATCGAGCGACGGGCCGAGATTGGCCGTCAGCGCGTAAAGCGAGACGGTCGTGCGATCCATCGACTGGCCCGTGGAGACATCCGCGCCCAGACGCTCCTCTTCCTCCGCGATGGCGATGGAATCGCGGGTTCTGGTGCCGGATTCCATGACCGACAGCAGCAACTGACCAATGCCGGATTTCTCGCGCGGTTCGGCGGCGATGCCGGTGTCGAAGCTGACGACCATCTGCACGGTCGGGATCACGGTACGCCGCGCGACATGCACCGCGATGCCATTGGACAGCTTGCGCGTGACCACATCGGGGAAGATCAGTTCCGCCGTGGGGGTCACGCCAGGAATGGGCAGTGTCGGTCTGGCCGCCGGCGCGGCGGCCGGCGCGGGGGCCTTTTCCGTACCCGGCTTGATGCCGATGTCCGCGCCCGGAGCGCCCGGAGCCGTCACCCCGGCAAGCTTCGATTCCTCATATCCGCTGCGTTCCCCCGGCTCGACGGTCAACGCATAGACGGGCCGGGTCAGCCATTTCTGCATCGCGGCGGTGACGCTGGCGGGCGTGGCCGTCGCCAGATCCTGCAAATCCTTCTTATAGCTGGCGGGGTCATTGTCGTAGAGAAGCCCCTCGGCCAGCGTCGTCGCCTTGCCACCGAAGCCCCCGACCACTTCCAGACTGCCGATCTCCCCGCTGAGCGTGCGGGTCGCAACCCGCTGCACCTCGTCGGCGGTCGGCCCCTTGGCGATGAGTTCGGCGATCAACTGGTCCAGCCGGGCCGATACCTTTGCCGGATCGACCCCCGGCTTGACGTCCGCCGTCACCTCCAGCTTGCCGATCTGCTCATGCTGCTCGACCCCGGCGGTGACGCCGACAGCCAGTTGCTCCTTGCGGACGAGCGCGTTGTCGAGGCGCGAACTGGACAGGCCGCCCAGAACCGCCGCGCCGATGGCCAACTGGTTACCATCGGGACTGTCGCGACCGGGGATGACCCATGTGCGGTACAGGCGCGTGGTGGACACACGGTCCGTCATCACCGCGTCGATACGTTTGGGCAATGTCGGGATGGGCGAGATGGCGGGCGGAACGGTGGGACCGGACGCGATGCCGCCGAAATATTTCTCCACCTTGGTCCGGGCGGTCGCAAGGTCGACATCCCCGGCCAGCACCAGCACCGCATTGTTGGGCGCATAATTGGCGCGGAACCACGCCTTTACATCGTCCAGGCTGGCGGCATCGAGATCGGCCATGGAGCCGATGGTGCTGTGCCCATAGGGATGACCATCCGGGAACAGGGCAGCGGCCTGGGCATAATCGACAAGGCCGAAGGGCTGATTGTCGCCCTGTCGCTTCTCATTCTGCACCACGCCGCGCTGTGCATCCAGCTTGGCCTGCGTCACCGCGCCCAGCAGATGCCCCATGCGGTCGGCCTCCATGAACAGCGCCCGGTCCAGCGCGCCGGTCGGCACCGTCACCACGTAATTGGTCCGGTCATACCAGGTGGAACCATTGGTGGCGGTGGAGCCTGCCTCCACCAGCGGTGCATCGAAATCGGGCACATTCTCCGACCCGCCGAACATCAGATGCTCGAACAGATGGGCAAAGCCGGTCTTGCCCTTCGGCTCATTCTTGGACCCGATGCGATAATAGACGGTGACGCCCACGACCGGGGCCTTGCGATCCGTGTGGACGATGACGCGCAGGCCGTTCTGGAGCGTGAACATCTGGTAGGGAATATCGACCTGCGCGACCAGCGCGGCGAGACTGGGCCGACCCGATGAAGCAGGCTCAGCAACAGGTGCGGCAGGCTTTGACACGGGCTTGGACGCGGCCGACGCGGGAGCGGACAGGCACAGCGACCAGGCAAGCGCCGACAGGCCGATAACGGCATAGGGGCGCGATCTGGGCATGGGCAATCCTCTCGGGGGCAGGCATATTGGAAGGGGCAGCATAGCGCGGCATCCCCGCCGCGCAATGGATCAGGCAGGGAAAAGCGTGGCCCCGGCTTTTGTTCAATTCCCCACCCCCTCCTTGTGAATTCCGGCTTCTGCGAAAGGGGCTTGGCAAAACATCGGATGGGCACGTTGCGATGGATTTACGGATAGTCGCCCCCCAGCGGTTTCGCTGCTGACCCAAGAATTTTTGCGCCCCGGCCTTGTGTGGTATTTAGGCAACACCATATCGGCGGCGAAAGGAACCATGACAGTCATGAACCTCGAAAAATTCACCGACCGGGCCAAGGGCTTCCTGCAATCGGCGCAGACCGTGGCCATTCGCAACAGCCACCAGCGGATCAGCCCGGAGCATCTGCTCAAAGCCCTTCTCGAAGACGAGCAGGGCATGGCGTCCGGCCTGATCGGCGCGGCGGGCGGCGACGCCGCGACGGCGCTGCGCGAGACGGACGCGGCGCTGGCCAAGGTGCCCGCCGTATCGGGCAGCGGCGCGCAACAGACACCCGGCCTCGACAATGATGTCATTCGTATTCTCGATCAGGCCGAACAGGTCGCGCAAAAGGCCGGTGACAGCTATGTCACCGTCGAGCGTCTGTTGCTGGCCCTCACCCTGGCGACCACCAGCACGGCGGGCAAGGCGCTGGCCGCGGCGGGCGTGAAGGCGGAGGCGCTGAACGGCGCGATCAACGCATTGCGCAAGGGCAAGACCGCCGACACGGCGTCGGCGGAGGATCGTTATGATGCGCTGAAGAAATTCGCGCGCGACCTGACCGAGGCCGCGCGGGCGGGCAAGCTGGACCCCGTGATCGGCCGCGACGAGGAAATCCGCCGCACGATCCAGATCCTGGCCCGCCGGACCAAGAACAACCCCGTCCTGATCGGCGAACCCGGTGTCGGCAAGACCGCCATCGCGGAGGGCATGGCGCTGCGCATCGCCAATGGCGACGTGCCGGACACGTTGAAGGACCGCACCCTCATGGCGCTCGACATGGGCAGCCTGATCGCGGGCGCGAAATATCGCGGCGAGTTCGAGGAGCGGCTGAAGGGCGTTCTGGACGAGGTGAAGGGCGCGGAAGGCCAGATCATCCTGTTCATCGACGAGATGCACACGCTGATCGGCGCGGGTAAGGGCGAAGGCGCGATGGATGCGTCAAACCTGCTGAAACCCGCCCTCGCGCGCGGCGAACTTCATTGCATCGGCGCGACCACGCTCGACGAATATCGCAAGCATGTGGAGAAAGACCCCGCGCTCCAGCGGCGGTTCCAGCCGGTGTTCGTGGGCGAACCGACGGTGGAGGACACCATCTCCATCCTGCGCGGCCTGAAGGAGAAATATGAGCTGCACCATGGCGTGCGGATCACCGACGGGGCGCTGGTGTCGGCGGCGACCCTCTCCAACCGCTATATCACCGACCGCTTCCTGCCGGACAAGGCCATCGACTTGATGGACGAGGCCGCCAGCCGCCTGCGCATGGAGGTGGAGAGCAAGCCGGAGGAGATCGAAAATCTCGACCGGCGCATCATCCAGCTCAAAATCGAGCGGGAAGCGTTGAAGCGCGAGACCGACAAGGCCAGCGCCGACCGTCTCGCCAACCTGGAAGAGGAACTGGCCAATCTGGAGGAGCAATCTTCGGGCCTGACCCAGCGGTGGCAGGCCGAGAAGGACAAGATCGCGGGCGAGAGCAAGATCAAGGAAAAGCTCGACGGCGCGCGAATCGAACTGGATCAGGCGCAGCGTCATGGCGACCTGGGCCGGGCGGGTGAGCTGCAATATGGCACGATCCCCGACCTCGAACGGCAACTGGCCGAAGCCGAAAATGCCGGCGAAGGCGCGATGCTGCGCGAGGAAGTGACCGCAGAGGATATTGCGGGCGTCGTCGCGCGCTGGACCGGGATTCCCGTCGAACGGATGCTGTCGGGCGAGCGGGAGAAGTTGCTCGCCATGGAAACGGAGATCGGCAAGCGCGTCATTGGGCAGGCGGATGCGGTGAAGGCCGTCTCCACCGCCGTGCGCCGTGCGCGGGCGGGGTTGCAAGACCCCAACCGGCCGCTGGGCAGCTTCCTCTTCCTCGGTCCCACAGGCGTGGGCAAGACGGAGCTGACCAAGGCGCTGGCCGAATTCCTGTTCGACGATGGCAACGCCATGGTCCGCATCGACATGTCGGAGTTCATGGAGAAGCACTCGGTCGCCCGCCTGATCGGCGCCCCTCCGGGCTATGTCGGCTATGAAGAGGGTGGCGTCCTGACCGAAGCCGTGCGCCGCCGTCCCTATCAGGTCGTGCTGTTCGACGAGGTGGAGAAGGCGCATGGCGATGTGTTCAACATATTGTTGCAGGTGCTGGACGATGGCCGCCTGACCGATGGACAGGGGCGCACGGTGGATTTCACCAACACCATCATCATCCTGACGTCCAACCTCGGCAGCCAATATCTGTCGCACATGGCGGACGGGCAGTCGGTGGCGGATGTGGAGCCGCAGGTGATGGAGATCGTGCGCGGCCATTTCCGCCCCGAATTCCTGAACCGGCTGGACGAGATCATCCTGTTCCACCGCCTCGCCGCCGACCATATGGGTCCGATCGTGGATATTCAGGTCGCACGGGTGCAAAAGCTGCTGAAGGACCGCAAGGTGACGCTGGACCTGACGGACGGTGCACGGGTGTGGCTGGGCCGGGTCGGCTATGATCCGGTCTATGGCGCGCGGCCTTTGAAACGGGCGGTGCAGCGCCATTTGCAGGATCCTCTCGCCGACCTGATCCTGCGTGGCGACGTGCCCGATGGATCGACCGTGCATGTGGACGAAGGCGATGGCGCATTGGCGCTGAGCATCCGTTGATCGGATGGAACGGAGGCAGGGGCGGCAGCGCAGCAGCCCCTGCCCCCATACCGCGCAGGACAGACGAGAGGCCTGCGGACGGCAGCGCCACCCCTCTCAAAAACCGTGTTTCTCCCTAAATTTCCGACCGTTCCGGCCGTTATCAAGGGCATGACCGCCCAACGCCCGCATCGCTCGGACTATACGCCCTCGCCCGCTCTCCCGCGAGGGCAAGGGGTCGATGGCGCCATCGCCCTGTATGCGGCGGGCGATATAGAAGGCGCATTGGCCATCGTCGTCGCGATGGTGGACGCGGACCCCGACTGGACGGAAGGCTATCGCACCGCCGGAGAACTGCTGTGGCAATGCGGCACGCCGGATGCCTTCGCCGACTGGCTGAGCCATGCCGTCCGCCGCAACATGGGCAAGGCGGACGTCGCCGTCACCTGCCTGCGCATGTTGAGCGACGCCGGTTTCCACAGCGTCGTCGAGGATGTGCTGCCCGTCGTGCGAAGCTGGGCGGGCGATCATCTCTTCTTCACCATGCTGGCCGCGGTGGCCGCCAGCGAGCGTGGAGACATCGAGCGTGCGGACGCGCTGTTCGCGCGCGCGGGGGAGCAGGGCGGCACGCTGGCGCTGCCCCATGTCAGCCACCTCATCAAATATGGCCGCGCCGGGCAGGCCGCCGACCTGGCCGAACAATATGTCGAAGCCCATCCGAACAACCAGACCGGCTGGGGCCTGCTGGGCACCGCCTGGCGCATCATGGGCCATCCGCGCCATGAATGGCTGGTCGACCGGCCCGGCCTCGTCCGCTGCATCGACATGGACGTGGAGCCGGAAGCGCTGACCGCGCTGGCGGCGCGCCTGCGCACGTTGCATGTCGCGCGCACCCATCCCTTTGACATGTCGCTGCGCGGCGGCACGCAGACGGCGGGCAAGATATTGGAGCGGCAGGAGCCGGAGCTGACCTCCCTGCGGCTGGGCTTCTTCTCCGCCCTCTATCGCTATGTCGCGGGCCTGCCGCCGGAGGATATGCGCCATCCGCTGCTGGGCCGCAGGCGCGGCACGGTGACGCTGAGCGACAGCTGGTCGGTGCGGCTGCTCGACGGTGGCTATCATGTCAGCCATATCCACCCGGTCGGGTCGCTGAGCGCGGCCTTTTACGCCGTGCTGCCGCCGCCGTGCGAGAGCAATCCCCACGCCGGATGGCTGACCATCGGCGCGCCGCCGGTCGACCTCAACACCGGTTTGCCGCCGCTTCGGATGATCGAGCCGAAGCTGGGCCGCCTCGTCCTGTTCCCCTCCTATATGTGGCATGGCACCCTGCCCTTTCCCCAGGGCGAGCGGATCACGGTGGCGTTCGACACATTATTGTCGCCGGACGACTAAGCCCGTTCAGAAGCGCAGGGTCACGCCCGCATAGAGGCTGCGCCCGATACTGTCATAATCCTGCGCGCTCTCGACGCCGAGCAGGCCCGACGCCGCCTGCCCGCTGGGCAGGAAGGGCGGCGCGCGGTCGAGGAGATTATAGACGCCCAGATAGACCTCCCGCCGCGCCGCACCCGGCAGGGCCATACGCAGTTGCAGGTCGTGATAGGCGATGGCGGGGACGCGGTTGATCGCGGCGGGCGGCGCCGTCACCGGGTCCAGCGTATCGACCATCGGTCCCAGATAGCGCATCGTCCAGCCGAGGCTGAACCCGCCGCGCCGATAGCGCGCGTCGAGGGTGAAGCGGTCGCGGAAACCGGACCCCAGACGGGCGCGCAGAGCGTCCTGCAACATACCGACATGACCAACCGAAACGGCCCCTGCGAAAGCCTGGCTTTCATGTTGGACCATATGGGTCCAGCGACCCCCGAAATCCAACACCCCCAGATCCAACAGGCCCAGACGCCCCAGCGGCAGGCTATAGTCCAGCGCGGCGTCGATCCCCCCATGCCGAATCGCGCCGCCGTTGATGAGCAGCGCATCGACCCGCGCCAGCTTGCCATTGGGCAGGCGCTGGACCAGCCCGGCGCAGGCGGCGGACGCGGGATCGGCCAGACACGCCTGCACCGTCTGGCTGCGCGGCTGCGTCCCGATCGCGTCGGACAGGTGGATGCGATAATAATCGAGGCTGAGCGACAGGCGCGGGATAGCGCGCGGGCGGAGCGCGATCCCGGCGGTCAGGGTGCGCGTCACTTCCTCCCGCAGCGCCGGGTTGCCGCCGTTGAAGCCGTTGATCGCCTGCACCTCCGCCGTGCTGTACGACAGGGTGCCGCCGCCCGACAGCAGGGCCGCGATGCCCGCGATCCGGCGGCAATCCGCATCATAGGCGTTGGCGCGCGCCGGCGTGATCCCGGCGCAGGGATCGAGGGTCAGCGTGCCGGGAAAAGCCTCCCGCTGGGTGGTGTAGAGTTCCGCGATATTGGGCGCGCGCGACGACACGCCATAGGAAGCGCGCAGATGCAGGCCCGCCAGTGGCTCCCACCCCGCGCCGCCGCGCCAGTTGAACACCGTGCCCACCGTGGACCAGCGGTCGAGCCGCACCGCCCCCTCCACACCGAAGCGGGGCAGCAGCGGCACCGCCAGTTCGGCAAAGGCGCTGGTGACGCCATAGCCGCCCCGCACATCGTCCGCCCGCGCGGCCAGCGTGCGGCCCGCATTGGTGTCCGCATCCCAGTCGTCCACGCTGGATTCATCGCGATATTCCGCGCCCAGCACGAGGCGCGCAGGCCCCGCGGGCAGGCGGAAGGGCGTGCCGGAGAGGGTGGCGGCCACCACATGCTGGTCGATGCGGCTGTCCAGCACCGTCTGCAAGCCGCCGCCGCGCAGATAGGCGATGGCGGCGGGCGACGCGGTGTCCGCACCGAACAGGTTGAGCGGCTGGCACCCCGCCGCCCGCGCCGCAGGATCGCGGCAGACGATGGCGGCGCCATCCCGCACCGCGTCCACCGCCGCCACCAGCCGGTCGCGCAATATGGTGTCGGCAGCGCTATGGTCGGTGGTGCGGCCATAGACATAGCTGGCGTCCCATTGCCAGCCGCCCGCCACCCCGCCCTTCAGCTCCGCCACGCCGCGCCACAGCCGCCGGACATTGGCGTTGGAACGGTCGAACACATCGCCCAGACGGCGGCGAAAGGCGATGAAGGCCACGTCGTTGACCGCGCTGGCGTCGCCGTTCCGCGCCGCGATCTCCGCCGCTATAGGCGCGGGAATATAGGGGTTGTCGAGCGCGATGCCGCCCGGAACCTCTATCGCGCCGGCGCCGTCGCGAAGCGGATCGCCACCCGCCGCCGCATAGGGTTCGGTGCCGGTGCGGCTGCGCGTCTCGCCATATTGCCCCTCCAGCCGCAGCGTGACCGACGGGCTGAGCGCGAAATCCATTCCGCCGTTAAGCAGCACCCGATCGACCGGCATGGCGATGCGGCGGACGGCGTTGCGATTATAGCCTTGGGTCAGCGGGATGCCCTTTTGCAGGGTCGCGCCGTCATAATCGGTGAAGACCAGCCCCTTTGCCGGGTCGAAACCGATGCCATAGATGGTGCCGTCCAGCCCGAACGCCCCCTGCGGCGTAAAGGGGCTGGGGCCGAGCGGGTCGGTCGCGGATTGCGCCCGCGCGGTCGAGCGCAGGCCGCCGTCCTGCGCATAGCCGCCATGCGCCCAGACATGCCCCCGCCCGCCCGCAAAGCCGGTGCCCGCCGTCAGCGCGATGCGGCGGCGCGGGGCGTCGCCCCGGTCGGTGATGCCGGACCGCGCATCGAGGGTGAGGCCGGTGGGCGCGTCGCGCAGGATCAGGTTGACCACGCCCGCCACCGCATCCGACCCATAGATGGCGGACGCCCCGCCGGTCAGTATGTCCACCCGCTCGATCAGGTCGGGCGAAATCATGTTGAGGTCCACCGCCGACGATCCGCCCTGCCCCGCCACCATGCGGCGACCGTTGACGAGGACGAGCGTGCGCGCCGTGCCCAGCCCGCGCAGGTCGAGCAGGTTCAGGCCATTGCCGGACGTCTGCATATTGCTGTTGCCCGGACCGACGCCGCCCGCAAAGCCGGGCACCCGGCGCAACATGTCGGCCAGATCGTCCCGCCCGCCCCGGTCCAGCGCATCGCGGTCGAGCGTGTTGACGAGCGCCACGCCGTTCGTATCGGGCCATGTCGGGGTACGGGTCGAAGTACGGGCGATGCGCGATCCAGTGACGATAATCGTCGCCTGCTCGCCTGCCTCCGTGGCGGCCTCCGCCTCCGCCCCGTCCGCAGGTCGCGCGGATGCGGTCGCCGGGCGCAGAGCGAGCAGAGCAAGTGCGGCCCCCACGGCGCACTGTGTCATGAAACGCATGTCTGGCCCCGCCCCCCCGGCCGAAATGACAGTCCTGCTGTCCTTGCCGGACCCTAACCCGCCGATATGGACAAATAAAGTCGAGAGGATCGGATTTTGCGGCGAATGGAAGGCCGCAGGGATACGCCAGCCACCAGAAACCGCGCGGTGAGGGGAGATTTAGCGCGGGTCGCGGTGATGGCCAGCCAATCCCCACCCGGTCTTGGCTGGCCATCCGGTCGGATCGAGCCTGATGGCGACCCCGACCCCTCTTGCGACCCAAGAGGCATGTCCTTTGCTAGGGATTATCGCCGATCCTGTCTGTTAGACATTAGTCTCAACGGGCCGCGACATTGGTCGTAGAAAGACCGGGCGTCGTAGAAAGACCGGGGTCGTAGGGATGCTGCGGTCAGGCCGGTTTCAGCGCGGCGGGTCCGCCGCATCGACCAGTGTTATCGGGTCGATGCGCGCGTCCTGCCACTTCATTCCCCAATGGAGGTGCGGTCCCGTCGCCCGGCCGGTCGCGCCGACCATGCCGATGGGCTGGCCGCGCCGCACCACCTCGCCCGCCTTCACCAGCAGCCGCTGCGAATGGAGGAAGGCGCTGTTGAGGCCCATGCCATGGTCGATGAGGAGCAGATTGCCCTCCAGCGTATAGGGCGTGCTGGCGGCGAGGATCACCACCCCGTCGGCGGGCGCGACATAGATGGTGCCCGCCGGAGCGGCGAGATCGACGCCGCTATGATAGCTGCCCGGCGTGCCGCGATAGATGCGCTGCGACCCGAAGCGGCCGGAGATGCGGGCGACGACCGGCCAGACGAACGCCTGCCGCCAGCCCTCGCTGGACCCCGGCGTCATGCGGGCGCGGGCGGCGGCGATGCTCTCCAGTTCCGGCGCGCGGCGCGCCTGAAACTCCGCGCTGCTGACGCCGCCGGTGATGGAGGCGTTGACGGATTGTATGTCCCAGTTGGCGGGGGCGACGGAAAGGGGGACGTCAAAGGCACCGCATCCCCGCTCCAGAGTCACGCCCAGCGTCGCCGTAGCGGGCGCGTCGCGGTCGAAGGCTATGACGAAAGCCCGGTCTGCCGTCAGCGGCACCGCGCGCCCATCCAGGCTGAGCGCGACGCCGCCCCGGAGCAACTGCCCGCGCAACACGCCGCCCTGACGCGCCACGCCGTCGAGCCGGACCATCGTATCGCGTGGCGGGCAGGCCGACGGAGACATCGGCAGGGCCGGACCCGGCGGCGTAGAGGCGCGCGCGCCGGTTCGAGGCGTGGTGGACGCCGCCACGCAACTCGCCAGCGCCATCCCGGACAGGAGCAGGGCCGGGGCGCTCCGCAGGACGAAAGCCGCCATGCGCCTCAACCCTGCTGCGCCGATCCGAACAGGTCGATCTGCGTCACCGCGTCGGCCTCTTCCCCTTTGCGGGCGCGTCGGACCTTTGGCGTCGGATCGCGCGGTTCGGGCGGCGCGGCGCCCTCCCCCACCGTCGCTTCCACCGCGCCGTCGGCAAAGGTCAGCGTGACCGCGCCCGCGCGCACCGCCTCGTCGGCGGAGCGGATGATCCGGTCGCCGGAGCGCACCAGCGCAAAACCGCGCTGCAGCGGCAGCTGCGGGTCCAGCGTGGTGAGCACCCGGCCCAGCCCGTCCAGCGCGCGGCGGCTGTCCGCCACCCGCCGCTCCACCAGCGCGGGCACGAAACGCACGCTCGCCAACCGCTGCTGCGCCCGTTCCCGCGCCCGGTCGAGCAGGGGACGGCGCAGCGCGCCCGACGCCACCGCCAGTTCCTTGCCCGCGTCGCTCAGCCGGTGGGACAGACCGCGGCGCAACCGCTCGCCCAGATCGTCCACCCGTTGCCGCTGCGTGCCCACCAGCATATCCGGCCTGGGCAGCAGGCGCTTCATCGCCTCCAGCCGTTCCGCGCCGCGCGTGACGGTGCGCAGGACGGACCGGGCGGAGCGCAGGCCCAGTTCCTGCGTCATCGCCATCAGGTCGACGCGCACCGGCACCGCCATTTCGGCGGCGGCGGTCGGCGTCGGCGCGCGCAGGTCCGCCGCGAAATCGCACAGGGTCGTGTCCGTTTCATGCCCCACGGCGGAGATGATCGGGATGGAGCAGTCCGCGACCGCGCGCACCACCGCTTCCTCGTTGAAAGTCCACAGATCCTCGATCGAGCCGCCGCCGCGCGCGACGATCACGAGGTCGGGCCGCGGCACCGGAGAATGTGGCGGGCCGCCGGGCCGGATCGCGTCGAACCCGCGCACCGCCGCCGCCACCTGCTCCGCCGCGCCATTGCCCTGCACCAGCACCGGCCAGACGAGGACATGGGTGGGGAAACGGTCGTTGAGGCGGTGGAGGATGTCGCGGATCACCGCGCCGGTCGGCGACGTCACCACGCCGATGACACGGGGCAGGCGCGGGATCGGCTTGCGCCGGGCCGGGTCGAACAGCCCCTCCGCCATCAGCCGCTGCTTCATCTTCTCGAAAAGCTGCATCAGGGCGCCCTCGCCCGCCAGCTCCATCGATTCGATGACGATCTGATATTTGGAGCGACCGGGGTAGGTGGTCAGCTTGCCCGTGACGATCACGTCCAGCCCATCCTCCGGCCGGAAGGCGAGACGCGATGCCCCGCCCTTCCACATCACGCCGTCGATCACCGCGCCCTCATCCTTGAGCGCAAGGTAGATATGGCCCGACGCCGCGCGCTTATAGCCCGAAATCTCGCCGCGCAGGCGGACATGGGAGAAACGATCCTCGACCGTGCGTTTCAGCAACGAGGAAATTTCGGTAATGCTGAGCGGCGGCGCGTTGTCGCCTTGCCGCTCCTCCGCTAACAGGCGGCCGGACGCATCGAAACGAACGGGACTATCGACCATGAACATCCTTCTGCTGGGCGGCGGCGGACGCGAACATGCGCTGGCATGGAAGCTCGCGCAATCACCGCTCTGCGACCGGCTCTATGCCGCACCGGGTAATCCGGGGATAGCGGACCATGCCGATGTGGTCCAACTCGATCTGTCCGATCATGCGGCGGTCATCGGCTTTTGCCAGACGAACGCCGTCGGGCTGGTCGTGGTCGGGCCGGAACAGCCACTGGTGGAGGGTATCGCGGATAGCCTGCGCGCCGTCGGCATCCCCGTCTTCGGCCCCGGCAAGGAGGCGGCGCAACTGGAAGGGTCGAAAGCCTTTACCAAGGCCGTGTGCGACGAGGCGAACATCCCGACCGCAGGCTATGCCCGTTGCGACAGCTTTGCCGAGGCGTTGGCCGCGCTGGCCGATTTCGGCCTGCCCGTGGTCATCAAGGCGGACGGTCTGGCCGCCGGCAAGGGCGTCATCATCGCGGAAACGGCCGAGGAGGCCCATGGCGCGCTGGAAATGATCTTTGACGGCGCGTTCGGCGCAGCGGGCGCGCGCGTGGTGATCGAGGAATTCCTGACCGGCGAGGAAGCGAGCTTCTTCGCCCTGACCGACGGCGTCAATGTCGTGCCCTTCGGCTCCGCGCAGGATCATAAGCGCGTCGGCGATGGCGACACCGGCCCCAACACCGGCGGCATGGGCGCGTACAGCCCCGCCACCATCCTGACGCCGGACCTGGAGGCGGAGGTGATGGAGCGGATGATCCTGCCCACCGTCCGCACGCTGGCCGCGCGCGGCACCCCCTATGTCGGCGTGCTCTATGCGGGCCTGATGCTGACCCCGGACGGGCCGAAGCTGATCGAATATAACGCCCGGTTTGGCGACCCGGAATGTCAGGTGCTGATGATGCGGCTGGAGGATGATCTGGTCGAACTGCTGCTGTCCGTGGCGCAGGGCCGTCTGGCGAGCGGCAGCGCCCGCCTGTCCGACGCGCCCGCCATCACCGTTGTCATGGCCGCCAACGGCTATCCTGCCACGCCGGACAAGGGCGCGGTCATCACCCTGCCCGCCACCGGCGAGGGCGTGATGATCTTTCACGCGGGCACCGCCAGCCAGGACGGCGATCTGGTGTCCAGCGGTGGCCGGGTGCTGAACGTCACCGCGACGGGGCGCACTCTGGCGCAGGCGCGGGCGGATGCCTATCTGACGGTGGACAGGGTCGCCTTCCCCGGCGGATTCTGCCGCAGGGACATTGGCTGGCGCGAACTGGCGCGCGGCGCGCACTGAGTCGCGCACGGAATAGGGAAAGGAACTGGGCATGACCGAAACGGGCTGGATCATCGTGGTGCTGGTCGCGATCGTCGCGATCATCCTGGCGTTCGCCATCCTGCGGCGCAAAGGCCCGAACGCGCTGCCCCATGAACCGGCTGGCGAGGAATTGCTGCCCGAACAGGTGACGCTGGCCGACGCGGTGACGGAACCGGGCACCAGCTTCCCGCAGGAGCCGCTGGCCAGCATCGTGCCGCCGGTGGCGGACGGGGTTGCGACACCGCCCGCACCATCCCCCACAGCACCGGCACCGGCGGAGGAGCGTCCGGCGCCCGTCACCCTGTCGGGCGCGCTGGATGTGAATCCGGTTGCCGAGCCGGAGGCGGTGGAACCGGGCGTGCCGGAGATTGTGGCGCCGCAAGCGGTCGAACCCGTCGCGGCAGAGGCTGTGCCAGACGCTGTGCCCGACCCTGTGGAAGCCGTCACCATCTCCACCCCGCCCATCCCCACGGCGGTCGCCGCCGCGTCAGAGGGGGATGGCGACAATCTCCTGCGCCTCAAGGGCGTCGGTCCCAAGATCGCGACGCTGCTGAAGAGCGAAGGGATCAACCGCTACGCGCAGATCGCAGGCTGGAGCGACGCGGACCTTGCCGCCATCGACACGAAGCTGGGCAGCTTTGCCGGGCGGCCCGTGCGCGACAATTGGGTGGATCAGGCGCGCCTGCTCGCGGCGGGCGACGTGGCCGGTTATGAGGCGAAATACGGGAAGCTGTGAGGGTTGGGCGGGGATCACCCCCCGCCTGTCCCACCCCCCGCCTGTTCCCGCTTGCCACCGTTCAGTCCGCAATGCCCCATGCGGCATGGAGGAAGCGGTGGCACTCGCAGATCAGTTCCGCATCTTCCGGCGCCTGTCCCATGAAGCCGCCATGCGGCCCCGCCTCCGTCACATGCAGATCGGCCCGAACACCGGCGCGGCGCAGCAGGCGATGCATCCGCACCGTGTCGGACAGCAGCAGGTCGCGCGTGCCGGAGGACAAGAGGGTCGGCGGCCAGTCGGCGGGTATGTCCCCGAACAGCGGCGACAGGAAGGGATCGGTCGGGTCATGATCGCCCGCATAGGCGTCCGGCCCCTCCTTCGCCCCGCCATAGAGGGTGACATCGAGATAGCGGTTGGTGCGATAGCTGTCGCCGGATCGGGTCATGTCCAGCCCCGGCGTCAACAGCATCAGCGCGGCGGGCAGGGGCAAGCCCTCCGCGCATAGCCGCAGCATCAGGGCCGCCGCCAGATTGCCGCCCGCCGATGCGCCGCTGACCACGATGTCGCCGGCGGCGTGGCGGGCGATGACCGCCTGATAGGCCGCCACGCAATCATCGAGCGCCGCCGGATAGACATGCTGCGGCGCGAGCCGGTAATCGACCGCGCAGACCTCCACCCCATAATCCGCCGCCCGAATCCGGGCGAGCAACTGGCACATCTCCCCGCCGCCCGCGACGAAAGCGCCGCCATGAATGTCGAACAGGACGACATGCGCCTTGCGCCCGTCGCGCCCATCCGGCGTCGCGCGATAGAGGAGCGCGCCGGACGGCAGTTCCACCGTCTCGAACGTGCCGGAAAAGCGATCGGCGGCGGGGCGCAGGAACAGGGTCGCCTGCGCCGCCTGTTCGGTCTGGCTGGGACCATTCGTCGCCGCACCATCGCCGCTGGACAGGGCAGCAATGCGCCTGGCCGCGCCCGCCAGAAAGGCCTGCGCCGCCGCGCTCACCGATTGGGGTACGGCTATGATCTGGGCTGGCACATGCAGCGCCCCCTCCTGCTCCTGCATCCTCAACTCTCCCTGTCGCTCGAACGGCATGTCCGGGGGAGATACGGCACAGATGCGCCAAGCCCTAGGGCCAATCGACATTCAGAAGATGACGAGCTGAAAATGGTGGTTTTCCGGGACCCGGAGCGCAACCTACTCTAGGTACGTGAGCACCGGAAGATCGGGAAAGCGCCACTTGCAGGCCGTCAGGGCTGAATATCGATTGGCCCTAGCCATTTTGCCGCTGAGGGAGAGAGCGTAGGGTGTGACGGCTTTCCCCTGAACATCCTTGCAAGGGCAGCGGGCCGCAAGCGCGCGACGTCCAACCGATCCAATGCGGCGCTCCATGGATTGCTTCGCTGCGCTCGCAATGACGAGGTGAGTGAATTTAACGTCATCCCGCTCTGGCCTGCCCACCGGGACCGGCCGCAGCCGTCAGCCCCTGCCCCGCCTTGCCAGCAAGACGCAGGCCCGACCCATATTCGGAAACCACAGCCGATGGTCGCGCTACTGCCACGCTCGGTCAGCAGCGCCGAGCCGGACTAGCCGTCGCTGACGCGCTCGATCTGCGCGCCGACGGCGCCCAGCTTTTCCTCCAGCCGCTCATAGCCGCGGTCGAGGTGATAGACGCGGTTCACCTGCGTCTCCCCGTCCGCCGCCAGACCCGCAAGGATCAGCGACATGGACGCGCGCAGGTCCGTCGCCATCACCGGCGCGCCCGACAGTTTCGGCACGCCGCGCACGATGGCCGTGCGACCGCTGACCGCAATGTCCGCGCCCATACGGGTCAGTTCGGGCACATGCATGTAGCGGTTTTCGAAGATCGTCTCGGTCAGCACGCTCGCCCCGTCGGCCAGCGTCAGCATCGCCATGAACTGCGCCTGCATATCGGTCGGGAAGGCCGGGTGCGGGGCGGTGGAGAGCGTCAGCGGGCGCAGCTTGCCATCGGACGACACCTTGATGCCCGTCTTGGTCGGCTCGACCAGAACACCCGCGTCACGCAGCGCGGTGATGATGACATGCATGTCCTCCGCGCTCGCACCCTCCAGCTCCAGCTCACCCCCGGTGATCGCGGCGGCGCAGGCATAGCTGCCCGCCTCGATCCGGTCCGGCATCACCTTGTAGGTCGCGCCATAGAGGCGCGGCTTGCCATGAATGACGAGGCGGTCGGAGCCGATCCCCTCAATCTCGCTGCCCATTTCGACCAGCAGGCCGCACAGGTCCACGATCTCCGGCTCGCGCGCGGCATTTTCGATGATCGTCTCGCCGGTTGCGAGGGCCGCGGCCATCAGGCTGTTCTCCGTCGCGCCCACGGACGGGAACGGCAGGGTGATGAGCGCGCCCTTCAGGCCACCATCGGGCGCGATGGCGCGGATATAGCCGTTCGCCATCTCGATGGTCGCGCCCAGCGTCTCGAACGCTTTGAGGTGGAAGTCGATGGGCCGGTTGCCGATGGCGCAGCCGCCGGGCAGCGACACGGTCGCCTCCCCCCCGCGCGCCAGCAACGGGCCGAGCACCACGATGGACGCCCGCATCTTGCGCACGATGTCATAGGGCGCGACGGTGGAGGTCAGGCGGCCGGCCTTGAGCGTCATGACGCGCCCGAAATCCTCCGGCCGCGAGCCTTCGATGGTGGTCGACGCGCCAAGCTGGTTGAGGAGGTGACCGAAACTGTCCACGTCGGCGAGGCGCGGGAGGTTGCGCAACGTCACCGGCTCCTCGGTCAAGAGCGCGCATGGCAGCAGCGTCAAAGCCGCGTTCTTTGCCCCGGAAATCGGCAGGCGCCCGCTGAGACGCTTGCCACCCTCGATTATGATGCGATCCATGAAGGTGCTTTAGAGCGAAATCGGCCCAAGGCAAGGCCAGCGGCGGAGCAAAATGCGACACAAAAAGAGTGTCTTATTAAACACTTGAAACAAAAGAGGAAAAGCAGGCCTTCCGCCTTGATCCAGTTTAGTGCGAAAGCCCGTGATGCAGCCATAGGACATGTAGAGCGTTTTGCCCTTGTAACGACTTCGTAAAGGGCAAACTGAAAAAGAGGTTGAATGTGACCGAGAGTTGTTTCGCTGCACGTCTGAAGAAATATATGGCGTTGACGCCCGGCGAGGAAGCGGCGCTCCACCGACTGGAAGAAAATCCGCGCCATGTGCGCAAAGGACAGATCATCCAGCGCGAAAAAGACCTTGTCACGGAACTGTTCGTCGTCTCGACCGGACGGATGATGAGTTATGTCATCCTGCCCGACGGACAGCGGCAGATATTGCGGCTCTACTTCCCCGGTGACTTCATCGGATCGGCCAGTACTGCCTATGCCAAGGCACCGGAATCCCTCGCCGCGCTGACCGACGGCGTCATCTGTCCGTTCGACAAGCACTCGCTGCGCCGGCTGATCGAGGAATATCCCCGCGTCGCCGCCTTGATGTTCGTGCTTTCGCAGACGGAGCGGGTGGCGCTGACCGACCGGCTGACCTCGCTGGGCCGGGCGTCGGCCAAGGCGCGGCTGGCGGCGTTCCTGCTCGACATCATCGACCGGCTGCGCGTGGCGGACGACAATATCCGCGACAGTTTCGATCTGCGCCTGACGCAGGAGGAGATTGGCGACGCGGTCGGCCTGACCTCCGTCCATGTCAATCGCATGATCCGGCAACTGGAGCAGGATGGCCTGATCTCCCGCTCCAACGGGGCGATCACCCTGCTGGACGAGGCGCGGTTGCAGGAGATCGGCCATTACACCAATCGCTATGACGATCTGGACATGGACTGGTTGCCCACGGCCTGAGACCCGGATTTATGCGATGCGATGCGGGGCGGCGGCCGGTGCGCCGCGCGCCTTCCATCATGGTTAACGCGATATTAGCCAAAAGCGCCGACAATCCCGGCATCGTCCGTCCGGGAACCTGTCCATGTCGTCCAGATCGCATCGCCCCACGTCCGCCGCACGGCCCGGCCCCGCCACCACGCTGGCCGCCACGCTGATCGTCCGGGACGAGGCGCGGTGCATCGTGCGGTGCCTGGAGAGCGTGCGTCCATGGGTGGACCGGATCATCGTGCTGGACACCGGATCGGTGGACGACACCGTCCTGCTGGCGCGGCAATGCGGGGCGGAGGTGCATCACCGCGACTGGCCCGACGATTTTTCGGTCGCGCGCAACCATCTGCTCGACCTGTCCGATGCCGACTGGAACCTGATGATCGACGCCGACGAATGGATCGTGTCGGGCGGCGAGGTTCTGCGCGACTGGTGCGCGGGTGCGCCCCGGCTGGGCGCGGCGTGCGTCCACAGCCAGTTCGACCTGCCCCAGTCCCCGGCGACCGGCGACGCGGCCCCGGTCACCCGCGGCTGGATCACGCGCCTGCTGCCGCGCGGCGTGCGCTATCAGGGGCGGGTGCATGAGCAGCCCGTCTCCCCCCTGCCGCTGGAGCGGCTGGACCTGCATATCGGCCATGACGGCTATCTGGACGCGCAGGCCGACCGCAAGCGGGACCGCAACGGCCCACTGCTGATGCGCGAACTGGCGGACAACCCGGAAGACCCCTACACCCTCTACCAGCTCGGCAAGGATGCGGAGAGCCGGCAGAACTATGCCGCCGCCAGCCAATGGTATGGACAGGCCTTTGCCCGTGCGCCGGAGAAGGCGAACTGGCTGCACTCGTTGCTGGTGCGCCATCTCCACTGCCTGGGCCAGACCGGCGCGGTGACGGAGGCGCTGGACCTGGCGGAGCAACAGATGGAGGCGTGGCAATTCTCGCCGGATTTCTTCTTCGTGCTGGGCAATCTGGTGCTGGACCGCGCGATGACCGATCCGGCCAATGCGCTGGGCCATTGGTTGCCGCTGGCGCAGTCGGCGTGGGAACGCTGCCTCGACATCGGCGAGCGGCCCGATCTGGAAGGCAGCGTGCAGGGCCGGGGCAGCCACCTCGCACAGCATAACCTCGACGTCATGCGCAGCCAGATGGCGATGCAGGGCGGCTAAGGCGCGAGGCTGGTGGGGTGGGGGGCGCTCCCCTCGCCCGCTACAGAAGTTCCGCCAATATGCCGTCGAGCAGCAGCATGCCCTCCCCGGTCACGGCCAGACGCGCGCCGTCCAGACGCAGCAGGCCCTGCGCGGCCAGCCGTTCGGCGGCGCGCCGGTTGATGGGCGCTGCGGTGCCGAGACGGGCCTGAAGGTCCGACAGGTCCACCCCCTCCGCCAGACGCAGGCCCATCATCAGCGCCTCGGTCATCCGTTCGTCGGGGGCGAGGGCGCTTTCCTCCTCCAGCCCATGGCCCTGCGCGGCGAGCGCGGCCATCCAGTTTTCCGGCTTGCGGTGGCGGCGGGTGGCATGGGCGTTCACCCGGCCATGCGCGCCCGGCCCGATGCCGAGATAATCGCCATAGCGCCAATAGATGAGGTTGTGGCGGCTCTCCTCCCCCGGCCGGGCGTGGTTGCTGACCTCATAGGCGGGGATGCCCGCCGCGACGGTGCGGTCGCGGGTCAGCTCATAGAGGGTCGCGCCATGATCCGGGTCGGCGGGGATGAAGTCGCCCTTGCGCACCATCGTCTCGAACCGGGTGCCGGGTTCGATGGTGAGCTGGTAGAGCGAGAGATGGCCGGTGCCCATGGCCAGCGCGCGGGTCAGGTCCGCGTCCCAGTCCGCCTCGCTCTGCCCCGGCAATGCATAGATGAGGTCGAAGCTGACCCGACCGAACAGGGCCTGCGCCAGTTCGACGGCGCGCAGCCCTTCATCAGCGCCATGGGCGCGGCCCAGAAATTTCAGCGCCTCGTCATGCAGCGACTGGACGCCCAGCGAGACACGGTTGACGCCCGCCGCCGCGACATCCGCAAAGCGGGCGGCCTCCGCGCTATTGGGGTTGGCCTCCATGGTGATCTCTATGTCGGGCGCGAAGTCCCAGTGGCGCGCCGCCCCCTCGATCACCGCCGCGATGGTCGCGGGCGGCATCAGCGAAGGCGTGCCACCGCCAAAGAAGATGGAGGAGAGCGGCCCGCCGCCGGTCCGCGCGGCCTCATGCGCCATGTCGGCGAGGAGGGCGTCACGCCACGCGGCCTGATCCACATGGTCGCGGACATGGCTGTTAAAGTCGCAATAGGGGCATTTGGAGACGCAGAAGGGCCAGTGGACGTACAGCGCATAAGGGGAAGCGGAGGCGGACATGGCGGCTCCATACTCGGTTCGCGACGGGGAGGCGGGATTTTTCGGAGGGGGTGTGGCGTGACATTCCGCTGACGTCACCCCTGCCTTGGGCCGGGGTGACGTGGCAGAAATCCTACCGCGCCTCCAGCGCCCCGTCCCCGGCCAGCACTTCCTCGACCCGTTCCTGCGCCTGCCGCGCCCACATGGCGGCGTAGAGGCCGTTCTTCGAGAGCAGGTCGGCGTGGCGGCCCTGTTCCGCGATCTGGCCATCCTCCAGCACGATGATGCGGTCGGCGTCCACCACGGTCGAGAGGCGGTGGGCGATGATGATGGTCGAGCGGCGTTTGGCGATGGAGGAGAGGACGTCCTGAATGGCGGCCTCCGTCCGGCTGTCCAGCGCGCTGGTCGCCTCGTCCAGCACCAGGATCGGCGGGTTCTTGACGAGGGTGCGGGCGATGGCGACACGTTGCTTCTCGCCCCCCGACAGTTTCAGGCCGCGTTCCCCGACGCGGGCGTCATAACCCTTGGGCTGGGAGGCGATGAAGCCGTCGATAGCGGCCCCGCGCGCGGCCAGCTCCACATCCTCCTGCGTCGCATCGGCGCGGCCATAGGCGATGTTATAGCCGATGGTGTCGTTGAACAGCACCATGTCCTGCGGCACGATGCCGATGGAGGCGCGCAGGCTGTCCTGCTGCACGGCGCGAATGTCCTGCCCGTCGATGGTGATGCAGCCATCGGTCACATCGTAGAAGCGGAACAGGAGGCGCGCGATGGTGGACTTGCCCGCGCCCGACGGCCCCACGATGGCAAAGGTCTGCCCGGCGGGCAGCGTGAAGGTCACGCCCTTAAGGATCGGGCGTTCCGCGTCATAGCCGAAGCGGACATCCTCGAAGCGGACCTCCCCGCCCTCCACCACCAGAGCGGGGGCGTTGTCGGCGTCGACGATCTCGGCGCGCGTGTCGACCAGACGAAACATCGCCTCCATGTCGATCAGCCCCTGCCGGATCGTGCGATAGACCATGCCCAGCATGTCGAGCGGGCGGAAGAGCATGGAGAGCATGGTGTTGATGAGCACGACATCGCCGACCGAGAACTGCCCCTTGCTCCAGCCCCAGACGGTATAGGCCATCGCGCCCGCCATCATCAGGTTGGTGATGAGGGCCTGACCGATGTTGAGCCAGGCAAGGCTGTTCTCGCTCTTCAGCGCGGCGGCGGCGTAGTTTTTGATGGCCGCGCCATAACGGTCGCCCTCGCGCTGTTCCGCATTGAAATATTTGACCGTCTCGAAATTCAGCAGGCTGT
Organism: Sphingobium sufflavum; assembly: GCF_021403115.1. Lineage (GTDB taxonomy): Bacteria > Pseudomonadota > Alphaproteobacteria > Sphingomonadales > Sphingomonadaceae > Sphingobium > Sphingobium sufflavum. The sequence continues at coordinate 389,675 of NZ_JAJSSH010000002.1, read as the reverse complement.
CGACGGCGTGGGACACGGCGTTGGTGTCCATGTCCACCATCTCCCGCCGCAACGCGTTGCGCCATTCCGTCACCGCGCGGGTGAACCAGATATAGAGCGCGACCATCGCCAGCGTGCCGACCACCATGCCGGGGCCGAATTTGAAGAAGAAATAGACGCACACCGCCGTCAGTTCGAGGACGGTCGGCGCGATGTTGAACAGCATGAAATAGAGCATCACGTCGATGCTCTTGGTGCCCCGCTCGATCACCTTGGTCACGCCGCCGGTTTTGCGGTCCAGATGGAAGCGCAGCGACAGGCGGTGGAGGTGGCGGAAGACATGCTCCGCCAGATTGCGCGTCGCCTCCTGCCCCACGCTCTCGAACGCGACGTTGCGCAGATTCTCGAACAGGCTGTTGCCGAAGCGCGCGCCCGCATAGGCGACGATCAACGCCACGGCGATGGCGACCCCCGCCTCCATGCCCGGCGCCATGCGGTCCACGCCCGCCTTGTACGCAAAGGGCATGGCGAAACCGATCACCTTGCCCAGCAGCATCAGCAGCACGGCGGCCACGACCCGGCGGCGCATCGACGGTGCATCCTTTGGCCACAGATAGGGCAGGAAGCGGCGCAGCGTCGTCCACAGGGGCGGCATGGGCGTGGCGGTGGAGGGCATGTCTGGCGGCATGGGCGCGATGTAGGGGCAAAGGCTCGGCTTGCCTAGGGAGGCATGCGCCATGCAATGCTTTACACCACCCCCTTGCACTCCGGCACGGGGCAGGCAAGGAGGGGCCAGCGACACAATGGAGAGAATAGGCCATGACCAGCCCCGCACAGAAATTGCGTGACCTCATCACCAAGGGCGAGCATTTCGTCGCCGCCGAAGCCTATAGCGCGCTGACCGGACGGATCGTGCAGAGCGTGGGGTTCCAGGCGGCCTATCTGGGCGGCCATGCCTGTTCCGCCTTTCATTATGCGGTGCCGGACAATGGCGTGTTCAGCCAGATCGAGCAGCTGGATCAGGCGACGCGCATCCAGGATGCGATGGACATTCCCCTGATCGCCGACGCCGACACGCTGGGCGAGACGGTGGCCGACGCCTTTCACTTCACCCGCAAATATATCCGCTCAGGGATCGCCGGCTATCATGTCGAGGATGAGGTGAACCCCAAGCACAGCAAATTCTCCAGCGGGCTGATATCCATCGCGGACATGCAGTTCCGCATCGACGCGGCGACGCGGGCGCGCGGCGACCATCCTTTCGTCATCATCGCGCGCTGCGACGAAATGTACCCGGATGCGCGCGGCGGCGGCGGCACCGGCAATATCGAGGAAGCGATCAAGCGCGGCAAGGCCTATGCCGAGGCGGGCGCCGACGCCCTCGTCTTTCCCATCGCATCGGCGGAGGCCCATGCCCAGATCGTGCCCGAAATGCCGATCCCGGTCTGCACGCTGGGTTTCAACCTGCCCGACACCGCGTTCACGCTCAGCACCGGCTGGGGCTGGACCGGGGCGGCGCAGCTCCACCTGTCGCGCGCGAAGGAACTGATGGAGACGGGCACGGTCAAGATGGACCATGTGCTACCCGGCAAGGACCAGTTGATCGAACAGGATCTGTATGACGCGCTGACGCTGGAATGGGCGCAGAAGACGGGACGCAAGACGCGCTGACGGCCGGTATCGGACAGGCATGATGGAGGCCGGGAGGCGCGCGGATGGCGCGCTTTTCCGACCTTTGTTACGCGGGCGGTCGTGGCGCAGGCACCGGCTGTCGATCCGGGCCGGGGGGGCATGCACCCATCTTCCCACCGGGCGGGTTGCACACAATGTGTTGGCTGGGAGTCCCTTTCTTCCTGCCGCGCAAAAGCCTGTTCGAAGGGAGGAACCCTCTATGAAATTTCGATCCATCGCCCTGATGGGGCTGGTGCCGCTGGCGCTTGCGGCCTGCTCCAAGCCGGAGGAGGAGATCGCCCCGCCACCCCCGCCGCCTCCCCCGCCCGGTGCGGTATCCGGCAGCACGGCGGCCGACCGCGACGGCGACGGCATCGTCGATGGCTATTACACATCGGACGGCATCTATCATCCCAATGCCCAGCCGGCCCTGCCGCCGCCACCCCCGCCGCCGAGCCGGAGGGGCGAACGGGGCTGATCGCCGCGTGACATTCCTGTTTTCAGGACGCAAGTCAGGGGGGATGCGGCACTGTCGCATCCCCTTCCTCATGATCGCCGCTCTGTCCTTCGCCGCACCGGGGCAGGCCGCGCCGCGCCGGACAGTGGCCGCCAGGGCGCCCGCCCGTGTCGCATCCCCAGCCCCCGATCCCGCGATCCTGACGGCGATCCGCGATGAGGCCGGTGGGTCGCTCAGGCGATTCTATGCGGGCCGGGGCTATGCGCCACTCTGGGTCCAGCGGGGCCGGATCGGACCGGCGGCGGACAGCTTCATCGGCTTCTTGAAGACGGCGGAGGCGGATGGGCTGCGCCCGTCATCCTATGACATCGACACGCTGCGTGCGGTGGTGGGCGCGGCCCGATCCGGCGAGCCGGACGCGGTCGCCCGCGCCGAACTGATGCTGTCCGACCGTTTCGCCCGCTATGTCCGCGACCAGCGGCGGGCGGGGAATGGCGTCAGGATGGTCTATGCCGACCGGGGCCTGAAGCCGAAGAAGCCGAAACCGGAAGCGATATTGAACGCCGCCGCCCTCTCCGGCGATTTTGCGGATTATGTGGCGGGCATGGGCTGGATGAGCGCCCATTATGTCCGGCTGCGCGGCCTGCTAGCGCGCGCCGACAAGGCGGGGGAGAGCGAGGAGGCGCTGGACCGCATCCGCCTGAACCTCGACCGGGCGCGGCTGCTGCCGGGACCATGGACGATGCATGTCGTGGTCGATGCCTCCTCCGCCCGACTCTGGTATTATCAGGGCGGCAGGCAATTGGGCACGATGAAGGTGGTGGTCGGCACGACCGAGACACAGACGCCGATGATGGTGGGCACGCTGCAATGGGCGATCCTGAACCCCTATTGGAACATCCCCGACTATCTGGCGGAGAAAAATATCGCGCCCAAGATACTGGCGGGACGCACCTTGGCGTCGATGCGGATCGAGGCGCTGTCCGACTGGAGCGCGCATCCCGCGCGGCTCGACCCCGCCAGCATCGACTGGCAGGCGGTGGCGTCCGGCGCGCGGGTCATCCGCCTGCGCGAACTGCCGGGCGGGGCGAACAGCATGGGACGGGTGAAATTCCTCTTCCCCAATGACGAGGGCATCTATCTCCACGATACGCCCAACCGCGACCTGTTCGACAAGGACGACCGGCACCTGTCGAACGGCTGTATCCGGCTGGAGGACGCCGCCGCGCTGGGCCGCTGGCTGATGCGCCAACCGGTGACGGCGGCGGGCAAGGCGCCGGAACAGTTCGTCCCGCTGCCGGTGCAGGTACCGGTCTATCTCACCTATCTGACCGCGACGGAGACGCCGAAGGGCGCTGTGTTCCGGCCGGATGTGTATGGGCGCGATGAATAGGCGGGGAGTCGTCGATCCGGGATGACGGGTGGGAGTGTCCCAAAGCCCCTCGCCGCGCCGCTCAGTAGCCGACCGGCGCGCCATCCTTCAGCCAGTGCCCGCATCCCAGCACGCGGCCATCGTCCGTGCCGGACAAGGCCGCGACCGTCACCCAGCCCTGGCCGCGCAGGGCCTTTGCCCGTTCCGCGTCATGGCCGAGCGGCAGGAACAGGCGGCGCTGATCGGCGCGACCGAAGCCCGCATCGATCAGTGGGTCGGGATAAAGGGAGAAGCCCATCGCCGGTTCCGCGCTGCCATCGTCGCGCAGGATGGCGTAGCTGCCGCCCCGGCCGATCTCGCCGATGAAACCCTCGGCAAAGATGGAGAAGCCGAACCAGCTTTGATATTCGAAGCCATGCCGCTCGGTCGGGTCCAGCGTCAGGGTGATGTCCCAGCCGATCGGCTTTGCAATGGCGCGCAGGCCAGCGATACGACTGGCGATCGCGCCCTGCGCCGGGCCTGCGTCGATCGCCTCCAGCTTGGTCATCGCGTCGTGGAAAGGACCGGTGACGGCGATCAGCGGCAGATAGGCCGCAGCCCCCGCGCCCAGCGCGGCGACCGCGCCCGCATCCTTGGCGTCGAGGCGATCACGCAACTGGTCGCACTCACCCGCCGCAACGGGCATGGGACCGGCGGCCAGCGCATCGACCAGATCGGGCAGGGTGAAGTCGATGGTGATGCCGGTGACGCCGGCATGTTGCAGCGCCTCTATCGCCATGTTGACGATCTCCACCGCCGCGGCGACGCTGTCCGACCCGATGAGTTCGGCGCCGAGTTGCATCCGCTCGCGCTCCGGGTGGAGCTGGTCGGCGCGCAGGCGCATGACCGGGCCGCCATAGCAGAGGCGCAGGGGGCGCGGCGCGGCGGCGAGCCGGGTCGCGGCGATGCGGCCGACCTGCGCGGTCATGTCCGGCCGCAGGGCCAGCGTCCGTTGCGAAATGGGATCGACGACGCGCAGCAGATCCTCCGCCCCCGCCGACTGGAGCCGACGGGTCAGCGTCTCCTCAAACTCCGCCAGCGGCGGGGCCACGCGGCCATAGCCATGGGCGATGACGGTATCGAGGACATCGCGCGTCAGCCGCGCCGATGCCTCCGCAACAGGAGGCAGGCGATCGGAAAGACCCTCTGGAAGCAGGCCGGACGGAACTTTGTTGGTCATGGCAAGGCCCTCTAGAGCATTTTGGGGCCAAGTGGGAACCGCTTTTGCGTGACATGCAAACGGCCCGGCAATCCCCTTGGATGGCCGGGCCGCTCGTCAGTTCTTGCGAAGGATCAGGCGAACTTGAGCAGCTTCACATCCTTCACGCCGTCCAGCTTGCACACTTCCCACAAAAGCGGCTCCTGCACCGTGCCGTCGACCGACAGCAGCAGCACCGCCTCGCCACCGACATTGCGGCGACCGAGGTGGAAGGTGCCGATGTTGATGTCCGACGCGCCCAGCGTGGTGCCGACGCGGCCGATGAAGCCCGGCTTGTCCTGATTGACGATGTACAGCATCTGGCCGCCCAGATCGGCCTCCATGTTGATGCCGTTCAGTTCGACGAGGCGCGGCTGCGAATGGCCGAACAGCGTGCCGGCGACCGAACGCTCGCCCTCTGCCGTCTTGACCGTCACGCGCACCAGCGTCTGGTAATCGCCCTCGCGGTCATGGCGCACTTCGCGTACGTCGAGGCCGCGATCCTTGGCCAGAACCGGTGCATTGACCATGTTCACCGTGTCCGAATAGACGCGCATCAGGCCCGCCAGCACGGCGGCGACGATGGGCTTCTGGTTCAGTTCAGCGGCATGGCCTTCCGTCTCAACCGACACGCCCTGGATCTTGTCGCCGTTGAGCTGGCCCGCCAGGCTGCCCAGACGCTCGGCCAGCGCCATATAAGGCTTGAGCTTCGGCGCGTCCTCGGCGGACAGGCTGGGCATGTTCAGCGCGTTGGTTACGCCGCCGGTCATCAGATAGTCCGAAAGCTGCTCGGCCACCTGAAGCGCGACATTGACCTGCGCTTCATTGGTCGACGCGCCGAGGTGCGGCGTCGAGATGAAGTTGGGCGTGCCGAACAGCGGCGATTCCTTGGCAGGCTCCGTCACGAACACGTCGAGGGCGGCGCCCGCGATATGGCCGGAGTCGAGACCTTCCTTCAGCGCGACCTCGTCGATCAGGCCGCCGCGCGCGCAGTTGACGATGCGCACACCCTTCTTGGTCTTCGCCAGATTTTCGCGGCTCAGGATGTTGCGCGTCTGGTCGGTCAGCGGCGTGTGCAGCGTGATGAAGTCGGCGCGGGCGAGCAGTTCGTCCAGCGTCACCTTCTCCACGCCCATGTCCACGGCGCGCTCCGGCGTCAGGAAGGGGTCGAAGGCCGCAACCTTCATCCGCAGGCCCAGCGCGCGGTCGGCAACGATGGAGCCGATGTTGCCGGCACCGATCAGGCCGAGCGTCTTGCCCGTGACCTCGACACCCATGAAGCGGTTCTTCTCCCACTTGCCGGCCTGCGTGGAGAGGTCGGCCTCCGGCAACTGGCGCGCGAGGGCGAAGATCAGCGCGATGGCATGTTCGGCGGTGGTGATCGAATTGCCGAACGGCGTGTTCATGACGACGACGCCCTTGGCCGAAGCGGCCGGAATATCGACGTTATCGACGCCGATGCCGGCGCGGCCGATGACCTTAAGATTGGTCGCGGCGTCGAGGATTTCCTGCGTGACTTTCGTCGAGCTGCGGATGGCGAGGCCGTCATACTGGCCGATGATCGCCTTGAGTTCGTCCGGCGTCTTGCCGGTGATGACGTCAACTTCAACGCCGCGATCCCGGAATATCTGGGCGGCCTGCGGGTCCATCGAATCGGAAATAAGTACCTTGGGCATAGGAATATCCTTATACTCACCGTCACCCCGGACATGATCCAGGGCCCCGCTTTTTCAGCAGGCGGCGGTGGGGGAAGACAGAAGCGGAACCCCGGATCACGTCCGGGGTGACGCCCTATTCAATCAGGCGGCGACCTTCGCGGACGCATAGGCCCAGTCGAGCCACGGGCCGAGCGCCTCGATGTCCGCGACATCGACGGTCGCGCCGCACCAGATGCGCAGGCCAGCGGGGGCATCGCGGTATCCGGCGATGTCATAGGCCGCATGTTCGGCTTCGAGCAGGGAGGCGATCTTCTTGATGAGCGCCTCGTCCGCACCCTCGACCGTCAGGCAGACGCTGGTCTTCGACCGCGACGCCTCGTCGATGGCGAGATGGCCGAGCCAGCTCCGCGCTTCCACGATCCTGTTCAGCGCGGCGGCATTGGCGTCGGAACGCGCCTGCAAACCGGCGGCGCCACCGATGGACTTGCCCCATTCGAGCGCGAAGATCGCGTCCTCGACGGCCAGCATCGACGGGGTGTTGATCGTCTCGCCCTTGAACACGCCCTCGGCGAGCTTGCCCTTGGACACGAGGCGGAACACCTTGGGCAGCGGCCAGGCGGGGGTGTAGGTTTCCAGACGCTCGACCGCGCGGGGGCCGAGGATCAGCACGCCATGACCGCCCTCGCCACCCAGTACCTTCTGCCAGGAGAAGGTGGCGACGTCGATCTTGTCCCACGGCAGGTCGTAGGCGAACACGGCGCTGGTCGAGTCAGCGAAGGACAGGCCCTCGCGGTCCGCCGGAATCCAGTCGCCATTGGGGACGCGCACGCCGGACGTGGTGCCGTTCCAGGTGAACAGCACATCGTTCGACCAGTCGACGGTCGTCAGGTCGGGCAACTGGCCATAGTCGGCCTTGATGACGGTGGGGTCCAGCTTGAGCTGCTTTGCCGCGTCCGTCACCCAACCCTCACCGAAGCTCTCCCAAGCGAGCGTCGTGACGGGACGGGCGCCGAGCATGGTCCACATGGCCATTTCGAAAGCGCCGGTGTCGGAACCGGGGACGATGCCGATCCGGTGCGTGTCGGGCAGGTTCAGCAGCTCCCGCATCAGGTCGATGCTGTACTGGAGGCGAGCCTTGCCGAGCTTGGACCGATGCGAACGGCCGAGCACGTCGGTGGCGAGTTTTGCGGGGTCATATCCGGGCGGCTTGGCGCACGGGCCGGACGAAAAATGGGGACGAGCGGGCAAAACGCCCGGCTTGGCAACCTCAGTCATGTAATGCTTCTCCTCACAGAGAGCACGCGCGGCGTTGGGACCGCGTGGCCCGCTGACGGCCCTAGTCGCTGAGACCTTAATGTCAAATGAAAAGGGTCGGCCGGGGTAGGCGCGGCGTCCAGCCCCTGCGCGACGCCGGACCCGACACCGGCCCGATTCAACCGGCCTCTCGTCCGACTCGTCCCGTCGCATATGGGAAGGCGCGTTAACCCTATTTTAACCTTGTTTACATATTGGTTAAGAAATGCGGAGCGGGCAGACCAGACAGCGTGGCACATCAATCGTCGCCATCGTGGCGATGACGGCCATGACGGCGGCCTGCGTCAGCGGCGGCGAAGTGCGGCGGCCGGTCCGCGCCTCCGCCAAGCCACGCCCCCGTCCTGCCCCCGCCATCCCCAACGACGTCGCCTTTCGCCAGTGCGCGGCGAACCTGACCGCGCTGGCCGTCAGCTACCAGCCCTTGCCCAACGAGACGAAGGGGTCGGGCTGCGCCCTCAACGGGACCATCAAGCTGTTGGACTATGGCGTGCCGACCACCAACCTCGGCCCGATGACCTGCACGGTCGCCACGCCCTTTACCGCCTGGGTCCGCAATGGCGTGGTGCCATCCGCCCGCCTGTACCTGGGCGCGGACGTAGCGACGGTGGAAACGTTCGGCACCTATGCCTGCCGCAATGTGGTGGGCAATCCCGGCATGGCGGGCAAGCGGTCCGAACATGCCCATGCCAATGCGGTCGACATCTCCGGCTTCGTGCTGACCGACGGGCGACGAATCAGCGTGGAGAAGCACTGGACCGCCGGGGGACCGGAGGCGCAATTCCTGCGCCGCATCCGCGAAAGCGCGTGCAAGCGGTTCAAGACCGTCCTCAGCCCGGACTATAACGCCGCCCATTACAACCACTTCCATTTCGATATGGGCGGCAAGGGCGGATATTGCCGCTAAGCCTTATTCGAAGCAGAGGGAGTCATCGACTGACTCGGAAAACACGGCAACTCTAGGCCTTTCCGCCCCGACCCCAAATGGGCTAGAGCGGGTGAACATGGCAAAGAAGAAGACACCGGCGGCGGGAGAGCCGCAAACCATCGCAGCCCGCAAATTCCGTCCCGCCCGGCAGGAGGCCCGCGATGCGGAGCGCGCCGCCGAGACGCCGCAAACGCAGAGCACCGCCTATCGGCTGGCGTTTCAAGATACCGACTTCCTGCTGCGCGAGGATTTGCGCCCCATCCGGTTCCAGCTGGAACTGCTGAAACCCGAACTGTTGCTGGACGAGGCGCGCATCCGCTCGACCTTCGTCTTCTATGGCTCGGCACGGATCCCCCGGCCGGAGCAGGCGGACGATTTCGTGGACGCCGCCATCACCCCCGCCGACCGCAAGATCGCCGAGAGCCTGGCCGCCAAGGCGAAATATTATGACGAGGCGCGCAAGCTGGCCGCTATTGCGGCGAGCGTCCCGGTGGATGACGCCGGATGCCGCAACTTCGTGGTCTGTTCGGGCGGCGGCCCCTCCATCATGGAAGCGGCGAATCGCGGCGCGGCGGAGGCGGGGGCGCCCACCATCGGCCTGAACATCGTGCTGCCGCATGAGCAGGCGCCCAATGTCTATGTCACGCCCGAACTCTCCTTCCAGTTCCATTATTTCGCGCTGAGGAAGATGCACTTCCTGCTGCGCGCGCGCGCGCTGGCGGTGTTTCCCGGCGGGTTCGGCACCTTCGACGAGTTTTTCGAGCTGCTGACGCTGGTGCAGACCGGCAAGATGAAGCCCCTGCCCATCCTGTTGTTCGGGAAGGAATTCTGGACCCGCGTGGTGAATTTCGATGCGCTGGCGGAGGAAGGCGTCATCAGCCCCCGCGACCTCGACCTCATCACCTGGGTCGAGACGGCGGAGGAAGCATGGGCGGCGGTGGACGCCTTTTACGCCGACAGCCCCCTGCCGACCTGCGGATGATCGCCATATAGGTTGCAGATGGAAACCTTTTAGGCGATGGTCTGTGCATGGCAGACCTCCCGCCCTCGGCTTCCGGCCGCATCCGCCCCGGCCGTCTGTGCGATGCGCATGATGGCCCCATCACCGTCTTTGTCATCGGGATGCGGATCAACCGCCTGACCCGGCCCGACAAATGGCTGCCGGTGGCGCGGGCGATGCCGGGGATGTTGAAGGAACTGGGGCAGCGGCCGGACCTTGGCATGATTGGCCATGAACTGATGCTGGCGCCGTTCCGAACATTGATAACCCTGCAATATTGGCGCGATTTCGAGGCGCTGCACGCCTATGCCCATGCCAGCGAGGGCGAGCATCTGCCCGCGTGGCGCGCGTTCAACCGGGCGTCGAAGGGCAATGATGCGGTGGGCATCTTCCACGAGACCTATGTGGTGGAGCCGGGCGCGCATGAGAGCATCTATGTCGCCATGCCGCCGTTCGGGCTGGGCAAGGCGGCGGGACTGCGCAAGGCGACAGGCCGGCGCAATGCGGCACGGGAGAGGCTGGGCGCGGCCTGAGCGGTTGGCAGCGCACTGGCCCCGGCCATTCCCGCCGGGCCGTGTCATAGCGATCCGGCCATAGCGACAGCAGGACGGCATTTTGGCGATGGACAGGACAGGCGCTCCTCGCGACAGGTCGAGGGAGGAACCGCAGGGAGAGCGCCGATCATGAGCCAGGAGTTTCGCGACCTTTATGGTCCCACCGCCCTCGTCACGGGCGCGTCCTCCGGCATTGGGCGCGCTTTTGCGGAGGAACTGGCGGCGCGCGGGGTCAACCTGATCCTCGTCGCGCGGCGCATCGACCGGCTGGAAGTGCTGGCCGAGCGGCTGGAGGACAAGCATCGGATCAGCGTCATGCCGCTGGAGGTCGACCTGGCCGATCCGACGGCGACGGCGCGCATCCTGAACGCGACGGCCAGCGTCGACGTGGGCCTGCTGGTCAGCAATGCAGGCTTTGGCTCGAAGGGACCGTTCGAGGCGGACGATCCGGCGGTGATGACGCAGATGCTGGCGGTCAACGCACAGGCCACTATGCTGCTCGCCCATGGCTTTGCCCCGCGGCTGAAGGCGCGCGGCAGAGGCGGCATCATCCTGACCAGTTCGGTGGAAGGGCTGATCGGATGCCCCTATTCGGCGGTCTATTCGGCGACCAAGGCGTTCGTGAATGCGCTGGGCGAGGCCCTGTGGGGCGAGTTGACACCAGAGGGGATCGACGTGCTGACCCTGTGCCCCGGCGCGACGGAGAGCGAGGCCGCCGCGAAGCAGGGGCTGGACCCCGCCGCCATGACCAACCAGCAGGCGCCGGAGGAAGTCGCGCGCCTGACGCTGGACAATCTGCGCAACGGCCCGACCTATATCCCCCACGCCCATTACAAGGCGATGTTCGAGCAGATACTGGCCATGCCCCGCCCACAGGCTCTCGTCGCGATGGCGAAGGGGATGAAGAAACCCGGCTAGACCATGGTCCGGGCAGCGTGAATCGGACCATGACCGGTGTGTCTTTTGATGCCGCATTGTCCGGACCGGCAGCGGATGCCATCCGCTCCGACAAGGCCCTCAATGCGGCAATTGGAGGGGCCGGAACCCTGCGCCGGTTCAGCCGGGATACAGTCTCGGCGCGATAGGATGACGACAGGTCCGAATCGGGCTAAGGTCTTGCCTATATTGGAAAAGGATCGGCGGATGCGTATTCCCTTCATGATCGCGGTCGCGGCGGGCCTGCTGGCGGCAGGTGGCGCACAGGCGGCCAGCAAGACACCGCAGGAGCGGCTGGCCCGTGCAATCGAGGGCCGGGTCGCGGGCAAGCCCGTCGATTGCATCAACCTGCGCGACATTCAGTCGTCAGAGATCATCGACCGGAAGGCGATCCTCTATCGTGTCGGCCGGACGCTCTATGTCAACACGCCGGATTCGGGCGCGAACTTCCTCAACAATGGCGATATATTGGTGACGGACACGCACTCGTCGCAACTGTGCAGCATCGACATCGTGCGGCTGGTCGATTCCAGTTCGCGCATGCCCAGCGGTAGTGTCGGGCTGGGCAAGTTCGTGCCCTATACCAAGCCTGCCAGTTAAAGCCGGGGACGGCGCGGGTGGCTGACCCGCCCTTGGCAATCGCGGCAGATCCCGGGCTGCGCCGGAATGGCGCCCATTTGAGGGCATAATCACCGGGCACCTTTGCGGCGCCCGGTGATGGACGCTCGATCTCAGGCGGTGATGCCGCTCGCCGCCAGCACCGCCAGCGTGACCAGTTCCGACGCGTTGGCGGACATGGTGGCGACCTGGATCGGGCGATCCATGCCGACCAGCATCGGGCCGATGACCGACCCGGCCTTCAGTTCGCGCAGCAGTTTGGCCGACAGGTTCGCCGATTGCAGGCCGGGCATGACCAGCACATTGGCGGGACCGGACAGGCGGCTGAACGGATAGTTTTTCGCCACCACCGGGTTCAGCGCCGCGTCTGGCGGCATCTCGCCTTCATATTCGAAGTCGATGTCGTCGCGCGCGTCGAGGATCGACACGGCCTCGCGGATGTTGCTGAGGAAATTACCGCTGGGGTTGCCGAACGTCGAATAGGACATGAAAGCGACGCGCGGTTCATAGCCCATGCGCTTGGCCACCGCCGCCGTGCCGATGGCGATGTCGGCCAGTTCCCGCGCGGTCGGCCGCTCGTTGACCGTGGTGTCGGCGATGAAGACGGTGTGGTTCTGGCTGACGACGATGTGGACGCCGAACGCGGTCCGATCCTCATCCTGCCCGATGACCCGGCGCACTTCGCGCATCGTCTGCGCATAGGTGCGGGTGACGCCGGTAATCATCGCGTCCGCCTCGCCCAGTTCGATCAGCAGCGCGCCGAAGACGTTGCGGTCGCGGTTGACCATCCGCTCGCAATCGCGGCGCAGATAGCCCCGGCGCTGGAGACGCTCATACAGCATGTCGACCATGCGCGGCACCAGCGGCGAGTTGACGCTGTTGTGGACCTCATAGCTTTCCACGTCCGCGACGCCCAGCGCGCGCAGCTTGTCATAGACATCGTCCCGGCCGACCAGCACGGGCACGCCGCAGCCGCCGTCGCGGAACTGGATGGCGGCGCGCAGCACCACTTCCTCCTCCGCCTCGGCAAAGACGACGCGCTTCGGGTTGGCCTTGGCCCCTTCATAGGCCAGCGCGAGGACGGAGGTCGCCGGGTTGAGCCGCACCTTGAGCGACTGGCGATAGGCGTCCATGTCCTCGATCGGCTTCTGCGCGACGCCGCTGTCCATCGCGGCCTGCGCCACGGCGGAGGAGACGACCTCCATCAGGCGCGGATCGAAGGGCGCGGGGATGATATAATCGGGACCGAAGCTGTGCGCCTTGCCATAGGCCAGCGCCACTTCCTCCGGCACCTGCTCGCGCGCCAGTTCGGCGATGGCGTGGGCGCAGGCGACCTTCATCGCTTCGTTGATCGTCGTCGCGCGGACGTCCAGAGCGCCGCGGAAGATGAAGGGGAAGCCCAGCACATTGTTGACCTGGTTCGGATAATCCGACCGGCCCGTCGCGACGATGGCGTCAGGGCGCACGGCCTTTGCCTCCGGCGGCAGGATTTCCGGGTCCGGGTTGGCCATGGCGAAGATGATCGGGTTGGGGGCCATGGACTTGGCCATCTCCGCCGTCACCGCACCCTTGACCGACAGGCCCAGGAACACGTCTGCGCCCTGCATGGCGTCGGCCAGCGTGCGTGCGTCGGTCTTGGCGGCGTGCGCCGACTTCCACTGGTTCATACCCTCGGTACGGCCCTGGTAGATGACGCCCTTGGAATCGCACATGATGACATTGTCGGGCGCGACGCCCAGCGCCTTGACCAGCTCGGTGCAGGCGATGGAGGCAGCGCCCGCGCCATTCACGACGACCTTCATGTCCTTCAGGTCGCGGCCCGTGATGAGCGCCGCGTTGATGACGCCCGCCGCCGCGATGATCGCGGTGCCATGCTGGTCGTCATGAAAGACGGGGATGTTCATCCGCTCCTTCAGCGTCTGCTCGATGATGAAACACTCCGGCGCCTTGATATCCTCAAGGTTGATGCCGCCGAAGGTCGGCTCCATCAGTTCCACCGCGTCGATGAAACGTTCGACATCTTCCGTCTTCAACTCGATGTCGATGGAATCCACATCGGCGAACCGCTTGAACAGGACGGCCTTGCCCTCCATCACCGGCTTGGACGCCAGCGCGCCGAGATTGCCGAGGCCCAGGATCGCGGTGCCGTTGGTGATGACCGCGACCAGATTGCCCTTGGCCGTATAGTCATAGGCGGTCGCGGGGTCCGCCGCGATGGCCAGCACGGGCACGGCCACGCCGGGCGAATAGGCGAGGGACAGGTCGCGCTGCGTCGCCATCGGCTTGGACGCGATGATCTCGATCTTGCCGGGACGTCCCGTCGAATGGAAAAACAGTGCTTCCCGTTCGGAAAACTGGACGCTTGCCTTCTCGGTCATGCCTTGCCTCTCTTCGATACCGACGGACCGGCCCGTCGCGGGCCAAATGCTTGCGAGTGCCCTAGCGGCAATGGCGATGGCGCGACAAGAGCGGATCAGGGCCGAAATGGTCGACGGATGAAGTTTTCGGCGCTGCGGGCCGGAGAAAACGCGGGGCCGATGCCGCTTGGCGCGGGCCGCCTGCCTCGCTAGGGATTGCGCCATGGTGAGCAAGACAGAGGGCAGCCCCTCCCTATCGTCCGTGTCATCCCCGGTCACGCCGATGATGGGCCAATATCTGACGCTGAAGGCGGAGGCGGGCGATTGCCTGCTCTTCTACCGCATGGGCGACTTTTTCGAGCTGTTCTTCGACGATGCGAAGGCGGCGGCGCAGACGCTCGACATCGCGCTGACGTCGCGCGGGGAGCATGACGGCGTGCCCATCCCGATGTGCGGCGTGCCGGTCCATTCGTCGGAGGCCTATCTGGCGCGGCTGATCCGCGCCGGGCACCGCGTCGCCATCGCCGAACAGACGGAAAGTCCGGCGGAGGCCAAGGCGCTGGCCAAAGAGCGGGGCGGCAAGACGCTGGTCAACCGCGCCATCGTGCGGTTCGTGACGGCGGGAACGCTGACCGAGGAAAGCCTGCTCGATTCGCGGCGCGCCAATATATTGGCGGCGGTCGGCGAGGCGAGCGGAATGCTGGCCGTCGCGGCGGTGGATATTTCGACGGGCCGCCTGTCCGTCGCCGCCTGCACCAACGGCGGGCTGGACGCAGAGGTCGCCCGGATCGACGCGACGGAAATCGTCGCGCGCGCCGTCACGGCGGAGCGGGTGCCGGGCGCCATCGTCTTCGACCATGACGATTTTTCGAGCAGCCGGGCCGAGGACCGGATCAAGACGCATTTCGGCGTCTCGACGCTCGATGGCTTCGGGCTGACCGGGTCAGGGGCGGGCAAGGCGGAACTGTCCGCGCTGGGCGGCCTGATCGCCTATCTCGACCATGTCGGCCGGGGCAGCATCCCCTTCCTCCAGCCGCCGGTGCGAACGACGGCGGAGGCGCATCTGGCCATCGACCCCGCGACCCGTGAGAGCCTGGAGATATGCCAGACGCAGGGCGGCGTGCGCGCGGGTTCGCTGCTGGCGACGGTGGACCGGACGGTGACCGCGGCGGGCGCGCGCCTGCTGGCGGAAGATCTGGCGGCGCCGCTGCTGGGCACGGAGGCGATCGGCGCACGACTCGATCTGGTCGGCTGGCTGGTGGGGGACGGCCATGCGCGCGCGGCCATGCGCGCCACCCTGCGCGCCATGCCGGACATTGGCCGGGCGCTGGGGCGGCTGTGCATCGGGCGAGGCAGTCCGCGCGATCTGGGGCAGGTGCGTGACGGCCTGAACGAGGCGCGCCTGCTGCGCGAGACGTTGCGGGAGATCGATTCGCCCCCTGCCCTGCTCGGCGCGCTGCTTCCCGCGCTGGAAGGGCATGGCGCGCTGGTGGACAGGCTGAGCCGCGCGCTGGTCGCCACCCCGCCGACGGAGGCGTCGAACGGCGGCTTCATCGCGGAGGGCTATGACGCCGCACTGGACGACCTGCGCCGCATGGCGAGTGATGGACGGCGCGCGGTCGCGGCGCTGGAGGCGCGCTATCGCGACCAGACCGGCATCGCCGCCCTCAAGATCAAGCATAATGGCGTGCTGGGCTACCATGTCGAAGTGCCCGCCAAATATGGCGACGCGCTGATGGCCGCCGACAGCGGCTTTACCCATCGCCAGACGCTGGCGGGCGTGGTGCGGTTCAACGAGCCGGACCTGCACGAGGAAGCCAACCGCATCGCGCAGGCGGGCGGCCATGCCCTCGCCGCCGAGGCCGCGCATCTGGAGGAGCTGACCGATGCGGTGACGGCACGGCGGGACGCCATCGCCCATGCCGCCGCCGCCATCGCCCGGCTGGATGTCGCCGCCGCGCTGGCGGAGCGAGCCGTGGAGGGCAACTGGTGCCGCCCCGACTTCGTGCCGGGCCGCGTGCTGGAGATTGACGCGGGACGCCATCCGGTGGTGGAGGCCGCGCTGGCCCCGTCCGGCACGCCGTTCGTGGCCAATGACTGCACCATGGGCGCTGACGACCGGCTGTGGCTCGTCACCGGCCCGAACATGGGCGGTAAATCGACCTTCCTGCGGCAGAATGCGATCATCGTCATCCTGGCGCAAGCGGGCGGCTATGTTCCCGCCGCCCGCGCGACGCTCAGCCCCGTAGACAGGCTGTTCAGCCGGGTCGGCGCGTCGGACAATCTGGCAAAGGGCCGCTCCACCTTCATGGTCGAGATGGTGGAGACCGCCGCCATCCTCAGCCAGGCGACGGAGAACAGCTTCGTCATCCTGGACGAGGTCGGGAGGGGCACCTCCACCTATGACGGCCTCGCCATCGCCTGGGCGGTGGTGGAGGCGGTGCATGAGAGCAACCGTTGCCGCTGCCTGTTCGCCACCCATTATCATGAGCTGACCCGGCTGGCCGAGACGCTGCCCGCCCTCTCCCTGCACAATGTCCGGGCACGGGAATGGAAGGGCGAACTGGTGCTGTTGCACGAGGTTGCGTCCGGCCCCGCGGATCGCAGCTATGGCCTTGCCGTCGCGCGGCTGGCGGGCCTGCCCTCGCCCGTGGTGGGCCGCGCCAAGGCGGTGCTGTCGAAACTGGAGGCGGGCAAGGCGAAGACCGGCGGCATTGCGGCGGGGCTGGACGATCTGCCCCTGTTCGCCGCCTCCGCCCCGCCCGAACCCCCGCCCGCCGATCCGCTGCGCGAGGCGCTGGCCGCCATCGATCCCGATGCCCTGACCCCGCGTGAGGCGCTTGATGCGCTTTATCGTCTTACGCGGTTGGTTAATGACGCTGTGCTATCTAGATAGGCCTATGCCCAACGCCATCGCCAATCAGCGCGCCATCATCGACCGTCGCATCCTGTCCGACCGCATCGCCGGGGAGGCGGAGCGGCTGGAGGGGGACGTCAAGAAACTGCGCCCCGTCATCGTCACCGTCCTGAAGGAGGCAATGGCCGAGGGGGCGAAGGAAGTGCGCCGCCGGCTGGAGACCCATCCGACCAGCGGGCGCGACGCGGTGACGGCGCAGGCCTTTCTGGTCGATCAAGTCCTGCGCGTCCTGTATGACGCCACCACCACCTATCTCTATCCCATCAACAACCCCACCGCGTCGGAGCGGATCGCGCTGATCGCGGTCGGCGGCTATGGCCGGGGTGAGATGGCGCCTTTCAGCGACGTCGATATCGGCTTCCTGACCCCATACAAGCCGACCGGCTGGACGGAGCAGGTCATCGAATCCATGCTCTACGCGCTATGGGATCTGGGTCTCAAGATCGGCCACTCCAGCCGCTCCATCGACGAGACGATCCGCATGGCCAAGGGCGACCTGACCATCCGCACCGCCCTGCTCGAAGGGCGCTATGTCTGGGGCGACCGCGCCGTCTTCGACGAGTGCATGCGCCGTTTCCACGCCGATGTGGTGGCGGACACCGCCCGCGCCTTCGTGCAGGAAAAGCTGGAGGAACGCGACGTGCGCCACGCCCGGCTGGGCGACAGCCGCTATGTCGTCGAACCCAATGTGAAGGAGGGCAAGGGCGGCCTGCGCGACCTGCACACCCTCTTCTGGATCGGCAAATATGTGAACAAGGTCGGCTCCGTCGCGGAACTGGTCGACGTGGGCCTGCTGACCGCGCAGGAATTGCGGCAGTTCGAGAAGGCCGAGACATTCCTGTGGGCGGTGCGGTGCCATATGCACATCCTCGCCGGACGGGCGGAGGACCGGCTGACCTTCGACCTTCAGGTGGAGGTCGCGGCGCGCATGAACTTCACCGCGCGGGCCGGGCGCTCGGCGGTGGAGCGGTTCATGCGCTTCTACTTCCTCAACGCCAAGAAGGTCGGCGACCTGACCGGCATGTTCCTGGCCCATCTGGACGAGACGATGGGGCGCAAGGGCAAACGGTATCTCCCCTCCCTCTTCCGCCGTCCTCGCAAGCTGTCCGGCTTCATCCTCGACCGGGGGCGGATCAGCATCCCGACCGACGATTATTTCCAGGCGGACCCGGTGCGCCTGATCGAAATTTTCAGCCTGGCGGACAAGCATGGGCTGGACCTCCACCCCAACGCCATGCGCGCGCTGAACCGTGACGGCCTGCTGATCGACCGCAAAATCCGCACCGATCCGCAGGCGAACAGCCTGTTCCTCGACATATTGTCCAGCCCGCGCGACCCGGAACGGGTGCTGCGCGCGATGAACGAATCGGGCATCTTCGGCCGTTTTATTCAGGAGTTCGGCCGTGTCGTCGCGCAGATGCAGTTCGACATGTACCATCATTATACGGTCGACGAGCATACCATCCGCGCCATCGGCCT
Organism: Sphingobium sufflavum; assembly: GCF_021403115.1. Lineage (GTDB taxonomy): Bacteria > Pseudomonadota > Alphaproteobacteria > Sphingomonadales > Sphingomonadaceae > Sphingobium > Sphingobium sufflavum. The sequence goes on along the minus strand of NZ_JAJSSH010000002.1, from coordinate 371,201 downwards.
GCTGTCGCGGATCGAGCATGGCGAACTGGCGCAGGATCATCCGCTGGCCGCGACCCTGATCGGCAAGATCGTGTCGCGCCGGGTGCTCTATGTCTCCGTCCTGCTGCACGACATCGCCAAGGGGCGCGGCGGCGACCATAGTGTGCTGGGCGCGGAAGTGGCGGAGAAGATTTGCCCGCGCCTCGGCATGACGCCGGGCGAGACAGAGACGGTGGCATGGCTGGTGCGCTATCACCTGCTCATGTCCGCCACCGCGTTCAAGCGCGACCTTTCCGACTACAAGACCATCCTCGATTTCGCCGCGGAGGTGCAGACGCTCGAACGTCTCCGTCTACTGGTCGTGCTGACCGTGGTCGATATTCGCGCCGTGGGTCCGGGCGTGTGGAACGGGTGGAAGCGCCAGCTCCTCACCGAACTCTATGAGCAGACCGAGGAACTGGTCCGCCCCGGCCACAAGCAGCGCGGCCGCAAGGAGCGCATCGCGCAGAAGCGCCAGACGTTGCAGGCGCGACTCCAGATGGATCAGGGCGTCTTCGACACGCTCGTCGGTCGCTTCCCGGAAAGCTACTGGATCGCGGAGCCGGACGACATTTTGGAGGTGAACGCCCGGCACCTCATCAACGCCGACAACGAGTCGCTGTCGATCAGCGCGCAGCCGGATGCGGAGCGGGACGCGACCCTCGTCACCGTCAGCGCGGCGGACCACCCCGGCCTTTTCTACCGGATCGCGGGGGCGATCCACCTTGCCGGCGGCAGCATCATGGACGCGCGCATCCACACGATGCGCGATGGCTCCGCGCTCGACAATTTCCTGGTGCAGGCCCCGCTGGGCGGCCGGTTCGACCATCCCGACCAGCTCGCCCGCATCCGGCAGGCGATCAGCGACGCCCTGTCCGACCGGCACAAGCTGATGACCAAGCTGCACGCCCGTCCCATGGCGCGGACGCGGGCGGAGGCGTTCACGGTCGCGCCCAACGTGCTGATCGACAATGGCGCATCGAATCGCTTCACCGTGATCGAGGTGACGGCGCGCGACCGTCCCGCCCTGCTCCTCAACCTCGCCTTCGCGCTGTTCCAGTCGAAGGTGACGGTGCACAGCGCCCATGTCGCCACCTATGGCGAGCGGGCGGTGGACACCTTCTACGTCACCGACCTGCTGGGCGGAAAGATCGAGAGCAAGCAGCGGCTGACCACGCTGGAACGGCGACTGCTGGAGAGCCTGACGAGCGACGCGGAGGCGATGCTGGAGACGGCGAAGATGGCGTGACGCCACGCCGCCGTCCTCCTAAACTCTGCCAGTCTCCGACACCCTGAACCGCCGCTCGATACCGATGGCGGCGAGGAAGCCCTCGTCATGGCTCACCACCATCAGGCCGCCATCATAATCACGCAGCGCCTGCTCCAGTATCGCGACCGAATCCATGTCCAGATGGTTGGTCGGCTCGTCGAGCAGCAGCAACCAGGGTGGCCGCTCCCCCGCCAGCACACAGGCCAGGCCCGCGCGGAGCCGTTCGCCGCCTGACAGGCTGCCCACCTCTTGCAGGGCATCCCGGTTGCGAAAGGCAAAGCGCGCGCAGGCCGCGTGGGCCGCCTGTTCGTCCAGTGACGGATTGAGGCGACGGAAATTGGCCAGGATGCTGGCGTCCGGTTCCAGCAGGCCGACATGCTGGTCGAGCAGCGCGATCCGCCCCTCCACACGGCGCACGGTCCCGGTGCGAGGGGTGAGCGCGCCGGTCGCGATCCGCAGCAGGCTGGTCTTGCCCGCGCCATTGGGTCCGGCAATCGCCACACGGTCCGGCCCGCGCAGGCTGAACGTCCATGGCCCCAGCACGCGATCGCCCGCACTGACGGTCACGACGTCCAGCGCCAGCAGATCAGCATGGGACGGCACGCCGCTGGATGGCAGGGCGATGGTCAGGGGCGTGAGGACTTCGACTTTCGCACGCGCATCCGCAGCCTTTGCGGTGGCATCCGCGACCAGTCGTTCGGAAATTTTCTGCCCACGCCCCGCGCTGTTTTCCGCCCGTTGCGCCTGTGCGCCGAGTAGGATTTCGGGCGCCGATCCGCTGGCGGCAAAGACCCTTCCCGCCTTGTCGCGCCGGGCCTTCACCTCCCGCTGATGCTGCATGGCGCGGTTTGCGGTACGCAGATCCGCGTCGGTGCGGTCCCGCTCCGACCGGGCGAGCGCCCGTTCCGCCTCCCGCGCCTCTGCAAAAGCCGACCAGTTGCCACCAAAGACACGCACGCCAATCGGGGTCAGTTCGACGATTCGGTCCATGCTGTCGAGCAGCGCCCGGTCATGGCTGGCGACCAGCAGGCCACCGCGCCAGTCACGGACCAGCGCCATGATCGCGGCGCGCCCGTCCGCATCCAGATTGTTGGTCGGTTCGTCGAGGAGCAGAAGGTCCGGTGCCTCGATCAACAGCCGGGCGATGCCGATTCGCATGCGCTCGCCCCCGCTCAGCGACCCCATGGCGCGGTCGAAGGCGAGCGGCGGCAGGCCGACCTGCGCCAGCGCGCCCGTGATGCGCTCCTCCAGCGTCCAGTCGGCGGTGGCGAAATCCGCCTCACCGCCTTCGCCCGCCACGATCCGGTCGAGGATGGCCAAGGCATCGGCAACGCCCAGCGCATCGCCAATCACCAGCGTTTCCGGCCAGTCCTGCGCCAACATGCCGATGCTGCCGGAATGGGTGATGGTGCCCGCGAGCGGTGGCGCCGCGCCTGCCACGATATGCAGCAGCGTGGACTTACCCGCACCATTGCGCCCGACCAGCCCGACGCGCTCCGCGCCGACCGACAGGGTCAGATGGTCGAAAAGCGAACGCCGGTCAGGTGTTGCGGCGGACAGGGAATCCAGTGTGAGAAAGGCGGGCATGGGCATCCAGACGAGCGGGCAGACAAACAGACGGGGCAAAGCGATTCGCGCTGTTCGTCCGATTGTTCATGGTCTGGATACTCCCATTGCCGAGCGATGGATTTAGGGTCGCGGCGCGCCCACCGCAAGGGCGCACGCCCTTTGGCTTGCCCGACCGCCCTGCCGCGCAGGATAGGCAGGCGCTGCCGATGGCGGTCGAAACTGACTGGGTGCCGCCATCCCCAATCGCGGGAGAGGAGCGAAAGGCGCCCTTCGCCCCCAATCCGGCCGGCCAGCGCGCCCTCCATCAGACAACAAAAAGGCGGCGGTTCTGCGCCGCCGCCGATTGTCCGATACGCCCTTTGCCGGGCGTTCGATCCGGTGTGGCGGGACAGCGAAGCGCCCCGCCCGACCCCTTACTTCTTTTCGGCGGGCGCCGCTGCGTTGGCGGGGGCGGCCGTGTTGCCAGCCGCTGCCGCTGCATTGCCACCCTCTGCGCCGTTGCCGGCGGCATTGCCACCCTCAGCAGCGGCGGGAGCCGCGTCGGCTGCCGGGAAGGGCAGGTTGGAACCCTGCGCGTTGATGTAAGCGATGATGTTCGCACGATCGACCGGATTGCCCAGACCCGCAAAGGTCATCTTGGTGCCGGGCGCGAATTCGCGCGGGCTCTTCAGCCACTTGTCCATCTGGTCGAAGGTCCAGCTGCCGCCAACCTTCTTGAGCGCGTCGGAGAAGGCGAAGCCGCCCTTGCCCTGACCGACCGGCTCACCGATCGTCCCGTACAGGTTGGGACCAATGCCATTGGCACCGCCCGACGTGATGGTGTGGCATGCGGCGCATTTGCCGAACACCTTCTCACCGGCCGCGACATCGGCCTTGGCCAGCAGGACGGGAAGCGGCGGACCGGCATCCGCAGCGCCAGCGCCTTCGGCCTCCACGCCTTCGATGGCATAGCCCATTTCTTCCGGCCGTTCGCCATGGAACAGCTTGCTGCTGACGATCCCGCCCCCAAGCGCAATGATGCCAGCAAAGAGGGCCCAGCCAGCCGCGGTATTGAAACGGTCGCCCATGCGCTTGTCTTTCTCCAACCCCAGAAGCATGGCCGCGCCTCTTTTGAGGCCCCGACCGATTGCGCGACCCCCTTAATGGCTGGAGATTGCCTGTGCAAGCCATGCTTGCACCCTTACTGCAAGTACCCTGCAAGCCATGCCTGCACCTTGCTGCCAGTGCCCTGCGAGCCATGCCCGCGCCGGACCGCAAGTCCCCCGCAAGCCATGCTTGCACCGGGCCGCCGCCTCGCCTAATCGCAGGGCCAAGCCATGGACAATTTCCCCCTCCCCGCCCGCCGTCTCGTCACGGAGATGACCGAAGCCGCCATTGCCGATCCGGCCCGCGGCCTTGCCTTTCAGGGCGCGCCGGGCGCAAATTCCCATCTAGCGGCAGTGCGCTACGATCCGCAGTCGCTGCCCCTGCCCTGCTTCTCGTTCGAGGATGCGATCGACGCGGTGCGCGACGGCACCGTCGCCCGCGCGATCATCCCCATTGAAAATTCGCTGCATGGCCGCGTGGCGGACATGCATTTCCTGCTGCCCGAATCCGGCCTGTGGATCGTCGATGAATATTTCCAGTTCATCCATCACTGCCTGATGACGGTGGATGCGGACACGCCCATCACCTCCGCGGCCAGCCATCCGCAGGCGCTGGGCCAGTGCCGCCATTACCTGCGCCAGCATGGCATCACGCCGGTCAACTATGCCGATACGGCGGGCGCCGCCGCGCTGGTCGCCGAAACGGGCGAGCCGGGCGCGGCCGCCATCGCCCCAGCCCTCGCCGCCGAGCTGTACGGCCTCGTCCTGCGGCAGGAGAATATCGAGGACAGCCACGACAATATGACGCGCTTCGTCGTGCTGTCGCGGGAGCCGGTGACGCCGCCCCTCTCCGGCGACCGATCCGGCCCGACCATGACCAGCTTCCTGTTCGAGGTGAAGAATGTGCCCGCCGCCCTGTACAAGGCGCTGGGCGGCTTCGCGACCAACGGCATCAACATGACGAAGCTGGAAAGCTATCAGCGCGGCGGCTCCTTCTCCGCCACCGAATTCTACATGGACATAGAGGGGATGCCCGGCGACCCCGCCGTGGACCGCGCGCTGTCCGAACTGATCTTCCACACCAAATGGGTCCGCAAGCTCGGCTCCTATCGGCAGGCACGGGCGCGCACCGGCGAGGAATGACGGTGCTCAGCGGGGTTTGCGCCGATGCGTGACCGCGTGAAAGTCCGACGGCTTGTCGGCTATCCAGTCCAGGAAACGCGCGATGGCGGGATCGGCGGCCAGCCCATCCCGGTCCGCGCCCGACCGCGCCAGCACCGCATTGGCAAAGGTCGCATGCAACGTGCGATGGCAGATCGGATGCACCGCCACCCGCTCCCGCCCGCCCCGGCTTTTCGGCACGGGATGATGCCATTCCACCCGCCGGCCCAACGGTCGCCGGCATAACCAGCACGGCGCGGCGTCGGCATCTATCGCCACGGCCGGACCTGCTGCGGCACGCCTGCGGATGGCCGCCCCTTCGCCAGGGCCGATGGACATTCAACCCCGACGGCGTGCAAGTGGCGCTTTTCTGAGCTTCCAATGCTCACGGACGTTAAGTTCGCTCCGTTGAAGCGAGTCACGCGCCTCGCTTCAAGGGTCTCGAAAGACCACCATTTTCGGCTCGTCATCCTCTGAATGTCGATCGGCCCTAGACCGACGCGCGCGCAAAGATAGGCAGCGCGAGGACCTCCTCCACCGTCAGGTCGATGCCGAACAGCTCGGCCAGCACCGCGCGATACTCCTCCGACCCGTCGATCAGCCGCGTTTCCGGTCCGCCCGCGCGATAGATGTTCAGCGCCCGGTCCATCAGGCCCGCGAAACCGTCCGGCAGCACGCGGCTGGCGACACAGAAACTGGTGAAGCGCGTGCCGGGCCGGGTGGCGGTCCAATGGTTGCACTGGGCGATGTCGCTCCCGGTCACGACCCGCTCCGCAAAGCCATATTGGGGTTGCCAGCCACTGCCCGGTGAACGACCATCCGTCGCGCCCGCCGGGCCTTGCCGCTCCAGCAGCCATTGCCCGTCGGGGTCGCCCGGCACCGCGCCACGTCGCAGGCGATGGCGCGCCCCATCCGGCGTCGTCGCCTCCACCCCATCCTCCAGCGGCAGGGGCGGCGTGAGGCTGCCGCCAAAGCCGACGTCCGCGATCCAGTCCCGCCCGTCCAGCGTCACCAGCACCAGCATATGGGTGCGCGGCGGCACCTCACCGGGCGGCACCGCCAGCCACACCCGCGCCAGCAACGGCCGGGCCACGAATCCCAGATCGCACAGCCGGTCGAGGAACAGGCCATTCTGTTCGAAACAATAGCCGCCGCGCCGCCGCCCGACCAGCTTGGCCACGATCGCATCGGGCGCGATGTCGATGCCCCGGCCCAGCGGAATATCGAGATTCTCGAACGGAATCGTCAACCGGTGCGCCCGGTGCAACGTCACCAGCCCGTCCACATCCGTCGCAGGCACATGCTGAACGCCGATTCGCGCCAGATAGGCCCGCACGGCGTCGGCATCCTGTATCGTCACACCCATGATTCAGCTTTGCTCCTTGCCCGTGCAGACGCCCAGCCGCTTCGCCGCCAGCCGCGCGTTGAAACTCATGCCGCCGATGGGGGAACCCGGCTTGCCCTGCGTGGTCGAGACCATGGTCATGTCATACTGGTCGGGCGCATAGCGGCCATCCATCCTGACCGTCTGCCTGCCCGTCTCATGCGCGCATTGCATCACCATGCTGACCTTGCCGCCGCCCATGGTGAAATGGTCGTAGCGGCAGGCGGCGGCCTTGTCCCCGGAGAAGAAATCCTCGCTCGGCTTCTTCGCCTCCTGTGCCGTCACGCAATGCTCGAAGTTGCGCGACTGGCCGAGATTGCCCTTCAGCTTCTTCGCCATTTCAGGCGGCATGCCGGGGATGGTCATGTCGGTGATCGTCATCACCATCCGCCACCGGCCCGGTGTGATGAAATTCTCCTCCACGATGCCGGACTGCTTCACCTTGGCCGCAATCTCCGCCTTGGAGGCATTGTCGGCGGTGACGGTCTTCGAATCGCATCCGGCCAAAGCGGCGGCGAGGACGCCCACCCTTGCGACCCGCGAGATGATGCCGTGCATGCGCCCCTCCTCCCTGTTCCAGAGCCTCCAGCATAGGCCGGGGGATGTAGGCGAGGCAATGGAGGGATCGCCCGCCCGCCGCCCGCCACTGCCGCGCCGCCTCCGCATCACCGATCCACTTTTGTTCCCGGCCCCGGTTGCCGCGTCCGGCCGCTTCACCCATATTGCCGCCATGGCTATCCAGATCCGCACCAATCTCTCCGAGCCGGAGACCGGCCAGAACTTCATCCCCCACCGCCCCGCACGACCGGACAAGGTGGAGGGTGGCAAGCCGTTCACGCTGGTCAGCGACTATAGCCCGTCCGGCGACCAGCCGACCGCCATCGCGGAACTGGTCGAGCAGGTGGTGGCGGGCGAGCAGGATCAGGTGCTGCTGGGCGTCACCGGGTCCGGCAAGACCTTCACCATGGCCAAGGTGATCGAGGCGGTGCAGCGCCCGGCCCTGATCCTGGCCCCCAACAAGATTCTCGCCGCGCAACTTTATGGCGAGTTCAAGTCATTCTTTCCCGACAATGCGGTCGAATATTTCGTCAGCTATTATGATTATTACCAGCCGGAAGCCTATGTTCCCCGCTCCGACACCTATATCGAGAAGGAGTCGAGCGTAAACGAAAGCATCGACCGGATGCGCCATTCGGCCACCCGTGCGCTGCTGGAGCGGGACGATGTCATCATCGTCGCCTCCGTTTCCTGCCTGTACGGCATCGGCTCGGTCGAAACCTATTCCGCCATGATCTTCGACCTGAAGAAGGGCGATACGGTCGACCAGCGGGAGATCATCCGCAAGCTGGTCGCGCTCCAGTACAAGCGCAACGACGCCGCCTTCACGCGCGGCACCTTCCGCGTGCGCGGCGACAATCTGGAGATTTTCCCGTCCCACTATGAGGATATGGCCTGGCGGGTCAGCTTCTTTGGCGACGATATTGAGGAGATTGCGGAGTTCGACCCGCTGACCGGCAAGACCGGGGCGAAACTGAACCAGGTCCGCGTTTTCGCCAATTCCCACTATGTCACCCCCGGCCCGACGTTGAAGCAGGCGGCGGAGGCGATCAAGCATGAGCTGGAGGAGCGGCTGAAGGAACTGATCGCGGAGGGCAAGCTGCTGGAGGCGCAGCGGCTGGAGCAGCGCACCCATTTCGACCTGGAGATGATCCATGCCACCGGCGCGTGCAACGGCATCGAGAATTACAGCCGCTTCCTGACCGGCCGCCTGCCCGGCGAACCGCCGCCGACCCTGTTCGAATATCTGCCGGAAAACGCCCTGCTGTTCGTGGACGAAAGCCACCAGACCGTGCCGCAGATCGGCGCGATGGCCAAGGGCGATCACCGCCGCAAGATCACGCTGGCCGAATATGGCTTTCGCCTGCCATCGTGCATCGACAACCGCCCGCTGCGCTTCAACGAATGGGACGCGATGCGGCCGCAGACGGTCAGCGTCTCCGCCACCCCCGGCACATGGGAGATGGAGCAGACCGGCGGCGTCTTTGCCGAACAGGTCATCCGCCCGACCGGCCTGATCGACCCGCCGGTGGAGATCAAGCCGGTGGAGGATCAGGTCGACGACCTGATCCATGAAGCACGGCAGACGGCGGCGGCGGGATACCGCACCCTTGTCACCACGCTGACCAAGCGGATGGCCGAAGACCTCACCGAATATATGCATGAGGCGGGGCTGAAGGTCCGCTACATGCACTCGGACGTGGAGACTCTGGAGCGTATCGAGCTGATCCGCGACCTGCGACTCGGCGTCTATGACGTGCTGATCGGCATCAACCTGCTGCGCGAGGGCCTCGACATCCCCGAATGTGGGCTGGTCGCCATATTGGATGCGGACAAGGAGGGGTTCCTGCGCTCCGAAACCTCGCTGATCCAGACCATCGGCCGCGCCGCGCGCAACGTGGATGGCCGCGTGATCCTCTATGCCGACCGGGTGACGGGCAGCATGGAGCGCGCCCTGAACGAGACGTCACGCCGCCGCGAGAAGCAGGAGGCCTATAACCTCGAGCATGGCATCACCCCGATGACCATCAAGCGCAACATCGGCGACATCATCGCCCATGTGTCGAACAAGGATCAGGTCACGATCGATACGGGCATCGAGGATGCCCCGCATCTCGTCGGACACAACCTGCGCGGCTATATCGAGGATCTGGAGAAGAAGATGCGCGCGGCGGCAGCAGACCTGGAGTTTGAGGAAGCCGGGCGGATTCGCGACGAAATCCGCAAGCTGGAAGCGGAGGAACTGGGCCTCCCCGCCGACCAGCGGGTGACGGAGAAGGCCGGGCGCTATCTGGGCCGTGCGACGGAGGGGAAGCCGGGGACACGGAAGATGCGGTATGGGAAGACGCAGCGGAAGGCGGGGCGGTAAGTTCAATTTGTGAGATGCCGTCTCACAAACGCATCCGTTGGCAGTGGCAACCATCCTGAGCCTAACTCATGGCTGTCTCCAATGAAGGAAACAGACCATGAAAAAAGCCACCCACTTCCACGAATGCAAATGCAGCCATCAAGGCCCCATCCGTAGATGGGCACGTCGCCTCAGCATAATCTTGAAGCCAGTTACCGCTGTCGTTCACCTGATCACAGCAATCGAACAGTGGCTACCTTTTTGAATCCGCTACCCCACCTTCCGATACCGAAAATACCAGACCTCATGCCCGATGCGCCGGGCCTTCGCCTCATACCGCGTCTCCGGCCAGCCGCCGGGGCGCGTGAGAAAATCCTTCGCTTCCCCCGCCAGCCATTCGAAATCCGCCCGGTCGCGCATCTGCATCAGCGCCCAGCGGAGATAGACAGGGTGGTCGGTGCCGAAGCGAAATTCGCCGCCCGGCTTCAGCTTGGCGGAGATCATGTCGATCGGTCCCTTGTTCATCATCCGCCGCTTGGCATGGCGCGCCTTGGGCCATGGGTCGGGGTGCAGCAAATAGGCAAAGCTCAGCGCGCCGTCGGGGATACGGGACAGCACCTCCAGCGCATTGCCCATATGGACGCGGATGTTGGGGAGATTCTGGTCGCGCACATGGCCCAGCGCGGTGACGACGCCGTTCAGGAACGGCTCGCACCCGATGAAGCCATGGTCGGGCAGCATGTCGGCGCGATAGGCCATATGCTCGCCCCCGCCAAAACCGATCTCGAAATGCAGGGGCTTGTCCATGCCGAACAGTCGCTCGGCGGTGATCTCCCCCTCTTCCGGCACGCTGATCGCGGGCAGGAGCGTGTCGATAAGCTCCTGCTGCCCATGGCGCAGCTTGTGCCCGGACTGGCGGCCATACAGCCGGTTGAGCGTGGTGGGATCGCCTGATTTATACGCCGTCATGCCGCGCCGCCTAATGCCATTCGCGCGCGGGTTGAAGCCCCATTCGTTCACAACATGCGATTTGCGGGAAGGCGCCGTTACTTCCGGGCCGTAACCGGCGCACAGGCGCCCACGCGGCGGCCCTCCAGGTCCAGCGCGAAGGGCGCGCCATCCGCGATACCCTGCGAATCGATCTGCACCAGCCGCGGCGTCTCGACCCGGACGACGGTGCGCCCATGGCCGGTGCCGGGACAGCTATAGGTGACGGACGCCCTGTCCGGCGCATCCTCCACCACGAAGCGGCGGCAGACCTGCCCCGGATGGCGCAGTTGCACCAAAGTCATGCCATCGCGCACGCACACACGCTGCGGCGCTTCGCCGGGTTCGCGCGAGCGCAGATCCCACAGGCCCGGCTCCAGCCCGGCCAGTGCGACGGGCGGCGGTGGAGCAGCAGGCAGCACAGGCACGGAAAGCGTATGCCCCGCCGCCGCCGCCAGCATCACCGGCAAGATCATCAAGGCGCTCATCCAGCGCATCAGCTATGCCCGCCCCACCGCTTGTCCGGCCCATTGCCGGTTCTTTATCGAATATAGAGTTCAATCATGGCGAGAAAAGGATCGCCATCGCATTAACCCAGAATAATCTCGGCTTGCCGCATATCCATCCCACTATCGGGGAATATCAGGACGCAAGGTCCGCCAGGGGAATGGCGAATTTCTTCGAACAGAAAACGCAGTCGACGATGATGTCGCCTTGCTCATCCGCCATCTCGCCCTGTTCTTCGACCGGAAAACGCGACAGGACATTGGCGAAATGGGCAAGGTTGCAGCGGCAACCCTTGGCGAGGCCCCTGTCCTCCGTCACCCGGATTTCGCCTTCCTCATGGAACAGCCGCCAGACGAGGTCGCGCAGCGGCAACGCACGGTCGGTGAGTTCGACATCCTTGAGCGTGCCCGCCATGATCATGGCATGTTCCCAATCGGGATGGTCGTGGCGGACGTGCAGCCGCTCGCGACCCACTTCGCCTTCCGGCATATGTTGCAGGACGAGACCCGCCGCGATGCAGCCTTCGCCCGGGTCATGCCGCACGGCGATCTGCACGATGCTCGGAATCTGTTCCGACTGGGCGAAATAAAGCTCCGCCGCTTGCGCCAGCGAATCCCCCTCCAACGGCACGATGCCCTGATAGCGTTCGCCCGTCGTCTCCATGTCGAAGGTCAGGCCCAGGAAGCCTTTGCCGAACAGGCCGAACAGGGTCGGGCGGTCGCCCAGTTCCGCCAGTTTCTCCGCGTCGAACTGCGCATAGCCACGCACCGCGCCGCCGCGATAGTCGGCAACCAGCAGGCTGACCGGCCCATGGTCGGTCTGCGCCTGCAAGGTCAGTTGCCCGGCATCATCCTTGAGCATCGTGCCCAGCAGGCCGACCAGCACCAGCGCCTCCGCCACCAGCCGCTCCACCACGGGCGGATAGGCATGGGCCGCCAGCACTTCGTTCAGCACGGCGTCGAGCCGCACCAGACGGCCACGCAGCGAGCGCCCCGGAATCAGGAAGCCCAGCGCGGTGTCGAGGTCGCTCCCCGGCCCGGAAGGGGCCAGATGGGGGCCGCCGTCCGTCATCCCAGCAGACCGAAGGCCCAGAGCAGGACGGATTTCTGGGCGTGCAGGCGGTTTTCCGCTTCGTCCCAGATCAGCGACTGCGGCCCGTCGATGACAGCGCTCACCACCTCCTCCTCGCGGTGGGCGGGGAGGCAGTGGAGGAATTTCGCGTCCGGCTTTGCCAGCGCCATCAGCGCCTCCGTCACCTGATAGGGCATCATCGCCGCCAGCTTCTCCTCGGCATGGGACTGGCCCATGCTGATCCAGGTGTCGGTCACGACAACATCCGCTCCGCTGGCCGCCGTCGCCGCATCGCGGCTGAGGGTGATGCGCGCGCCCGCCTTTTCGGCCTCCGCGATGAAGGCCGGGTCGGGATCATAGCCTTCCGGGCAGCCGATGCGGACATCGAACTTCATCAGGCCCGCCGCCTCGATGATCGAGTGCAGCACATTATTGCCGTCGCCCAGCCACGCCCACTGGCTGCCCGGCAGGGCCAGCCCATGCTCGATGACGGTCAGCAGGTCCGCGACGATCTGGCACGGGTGCGACAGGTCGGTCAGGCCGTTGATGACGGGAACGGTCGCGTGGCGCGCCATCTCCTCGATCTTGGCATGGTCGTCGGTGCGGATCATGATGGCGTCGCACATGCGGGACAGCACGCGGGCGGTGTCCGCCACCGTCTCGCCCCGGCCCAACTGGCTGGTGCCGCCGTCGAGGATCAGCGAAGTGCCGCCCAGTTGCCGGATCGCCATGTCGAAGGACACGCGGGTGCGGGTCGAGTTCTTCTCGAAGATCATCGCCAGCGTGCGGCCCGCCAGCGGCGCGTCGCGATCCACCGCCCCCTTGGGCAGGCCCTGCCGCGCACCCTTACGGTCGATGGCGTCGCCGATCATCGCGGCCAGCGCATCCCCGCCCGCGTCGGACAGGTTCAGGAAGTGCCGCGCCCCTTTGGCCGCGCCACTCACGCCGGAACCGGGAGCTTATAGCTCGCCGCCCCTGCCGAAAGCTTCTCGATAAACTCCGCGATATGGCTTTCCTCGACCACCAGCGGCGGCAGGATACGCACGATATTGTCGCCGCCCGACACGGTCAGCAGGCCGTGATTATCGCGCAGATGCGCCACGAAGTCGCGCGGCTCCACCTTCAGGCGCAGGCCGATCATCAGGCCCAGACCGCGCACCGAATCGAACAGTTCATCATGGTTGGGGATCAGTTGCTCCAGGCTGGCGCGGATCCGATCGCCCATCGCGTTAACATGGTCGAGGAAGCCCTCGCCCTGCACCACGTCCAGTACCGCGCTGCCCACCGCCATGGCGAGCGGGTTGCCGCCATAGGTGGAGCCATGGGTGCCGAACACCATGCCCTTGGCCGCTTCCGCGGTGGCGAGGCAGGCGCCCATGGGGAAGCCACCGCCGATACCCTTGGCGGTCGCCATGATATCGGGCGTGATGCCATAATGCTCATAGGCGTACATCTTGCCCGTCCGAGCAAAGCCGGACTGCACCTCGTCCAGCACCAGAAGCAGGCCATGCTTGTCCGCAAACGCGCGCAGCCCCTTCAGGAACTCCGGTGTCGCGGGCAGCAGGCCGCCTTCGCCCTGCACCGGCTCCAGCAGGAAGCCGGCGGTGTTCAGATCGACCTGGCTCAGCGCCGCGTCGAGGTCGTTGAATGGCGCGTAGCGGAAACCGGGCAGCAGCGGCTCGAACCCATCGCGCATCTTCGGCTGGTTGGTCGCGGAGATAGTGCCCAGCGTCCGGCCATGGAAGGCGTTGTTGAAGGTGATGAGCGTGCCCCGCTCCGGGTTGCCATTGGCATAATGATAGCGACGGGCGGTCTTGATCGCGCACTCCACCGCCTCCGCACCGCTGTTGGTGAAGAACACCGTATCGGCAAAGGTCGCATCGACCAGCCGTTGGGCATAGGCTTCACCCTGCGGGCTGCCATAGAGGTTGGAGACGTGCATCAGCGTCGCCGCCTGCTCCGCGATCGCCTTGACCAGAACCGGATGGCCATGGCCCAGCGCGTTGACCGCAATGCCGCTCGCAAAGTCCAGATAGCGTTCGCCACGCTCCCCGATCAGGTAGCAGCCCTCGCCTCGCACCGGACGCACGTCGCACCGGGGGTAGACGGGCATCAGGGGGGTAATGGGCTTGTCGGACATGGGGGCGGCTTCCTTTCGATCAGCCATGGATAGTCATGCCCACAAACGGAAAAAGGCGGCCATCAGGGCCGCCCGTTCCGGTGGGAATGTGCGCTATACGCATTTTGGCACAGCGGATCAATGCGGGGGATCAATGCGGGGCGAAGATGGCGCCCGGTCCGTCATATGCCCCGACCCCTGGCCCAACCCCCGGAAAGAAAGGATTAACCCTCCCTCCCGATAAGGGCGTCGATGCCAACCATCCTGATCGTCCTGCCCCTCTTCCTCGCGCTCAACGCCTATACCATGCTGCGCTTCTGGCAGGACAAGCGACGCGCCGTCCGGGGGGATCGCAGGATCGCGGAAAGCCATCTTCTCGCGCTGGTATTGATCGGAGGCAGCCCCGGCGCGTTTCTGGCCCGAAACCTGTTCCGCCACAAGACGCGCAAGCAGCCCTTCTCGATCAGGTTGCAGGTCATCGCCTGCCTTCAGGCGGGAGCGATGATCGGCTGGTTCCTGCTGTAGGCTGAAGGATCAGCAGCGTTTGCGGCGATTGGTGGACAGTTCATGCCCCGCCAGACCGCCCGCCGCCGCGCCCGCAATGGTGCCGCCGGTGCCGCCCAGAACGACATTGCCCAGCACGCCGCCCGCCACCGCACCGGCCGCCGTGCCGGTGGTCTTGTTGAAGCGCAGGCAATTGCCATGGTCGTTCTTCTTGGCAACCTTGGTGCTGTGATGCTTTTTCTTGGCGTCCGCCGGTACGGAGATGGTCATGCCGACCGCCGCGAGGGCCATCAAGGCCGCCTGTCCATATGCTCTTTTCATGGCTCGTCTTCCCGTGCCGCCGGATGCGGCTCCTATCGAAAGACTATACGCAGGGGATCGCCATTTGTTGCGCCGCTGTGTCGATGGTCACATGCGCAGGATGGCCATGCCGATCATCGCAAGAACACTGGCCAGCACCAGCCCGCCGATCGCCAGAGCCACAGGCAGGGCGCTCAGCACCTGCGGTCCGATCTGGTCGTCTTCAACACCCTGCCACGCCTGAGCGGCCGCAGAATTGCGTGCGATCATCGCATCATCTCCTGTGGAAGGCTGTGCCGCCTTTCCTTGCTTCCCATACTCCTCCGAATGACTTAAAATATCATCAGGAACAATTGCGACTTTGGTCGCACCTGGCCGATGTGTCCCACCTGTCCCAAAGATGGATGACCTCGGCTTTTGCGCGGGTCAGGGCATCTCCCCGTTGCCTCTTTTACGGTCGACGACCCGGAAAATGCGGCATCGAAACACAGGAGCGTTTTCACGCACTGGGAAAAGGCTCTAGACTGTCCTCTGCATGTCCCTTCCCTCCCCCCTCATCGCTGGATGGCACGACCATCTCGCCCTCGACCGGCGGCGTTCCGTGCATACGGTGCGCGCCTATATGGCGACGGCGCAGCGGCTGCTCAACTGGATGGCGGACACGGGCGGCGTTGCGGATCAGGCCGCGCTGGCCGCGCTCACCCCGTCGGACCTGCGCGCCTATGTCGCCTCCCGCCGGGCGGAGGGGATCGGCAATGCCTCCACCGCGCGCGAACTGTCGGCAGTGCGGGCCTTCCTGCGCTTTCAGGGCGGGGAGGATGGCAGCATCCCCACCCTGCGCGGCCCCCGCGTCAAGCCCGGCATCCCCCGACCGATCAGCCCGGACGATGCGATTGCACTGGCGGAGGATGTGGCGGACGAGGCGCGCGAGCCGTGGATCGCGGCGCGCGACTGGGCGATCCTGCTGTTGCTCTATGGCGCGGGCCTGCGCATTGGGGAGGCGCTGTCGCTGACCGGCGCGATCCTGCCCCCGGCGGACGTGCTGCGCGTCACCGGCAAACGGGGGAAGACCCGGCTGGTCCCCCTCCTGCCCCAGGTCGCGCAGGCGATCGCCGACTATGCACGACTATGCCCCTATGGCACCGCCAAAGACGAACCGCTGTTCCGGGGCGCGCGCGGCGGGCCTCTCGATGCCGGTATCGTGCGCAAATCGGTGCGCGGAGCGCGGGTCCGGCTGGGCCTGTCGGACCGCACCACCCCCCATGCGCTGCGCCACAGTTTCGCGACGCACCTGCTGGGCCGGGGCGCAGACCTGCGCTCGCTTCAGGAATTGCTGGGCCATGCCAGCCTGTCCTCGACGCAAATCTATACGCAGGTGGACGCCGCCCATCTGCTCGACGTCTATCGCAACGCCCACCCGCGGGCCTAGAGCCGTTTCCGATCCGATTGCATCGGACCGGCTACTCTCAGTTTTTGGTTTGGCGCGTTCTCCGAGTCAGCAGGTGATTCCACCTGCCTGGAAAACGCGTCTAATCCGCCGAATAGGGCTTCCACGTCAGGAAGCGCCAGACATAGGCGACCACCGCCAGCACCACGACGGCCGTGCTGACCGGGCCGAGATAATCGTCGATCCGCGTGATCCGGCTGCCCAGCCACCAACCGCCGCCCGCCAATATGATGTTCCAGATCAGCGCGCCCGCCGCCGTCCAGATCAGGAAGCGCACATGCCCCATGCGGAACAGCCCCGCGGGTAGCGAAACCATAGTCCGGAACGCCGGCATGAAACGGAACACGAACACGATGCCCGGCCCATATTTGCGGAACAGCAGGTTGATCTTCCGCACGTCACGCCATTCCAGCGTCAGCACCCGGCCCCAGCGGTCCACCAGCGGGCGCAGGCGGTGAAAGCCCAGCGCCCGGCCGATCAGATACCAGACATAATTGCCCAGCGTGCTGCCGATCGTGGCAAAGATCAGCAGGGGCAGCATGTCCATCCGCCCCTGCCCGACGCGAATCCCGCCGATACCCATGATGAGTTCCGACGGGATCGGCGGAAAGACATTCTCGATCACCATCAGCAGGGCGATGCCCCAATAGCCCCCGGCGTCGATCAGGGTGACGATCCACTCCGTCATGCCGTCACGTCGCGGACGCTGCCTCCGCGCGTGCGGAGAGGCGCGCGTCGATGGCGTCCCAGATCAGCGCGCCGGTATCGCTGCCGTTGAAGGCGTCGATGGCGACGATGCCGGTGGGGGAGGTCACGTTGATCTCCGTCAGCCATTTGCCGCCGATCACGTCGATGCCGACGAACAACAGGCCCCGCGCCTTCAATTCCGGGCCGAGGATGGCGCAGATTTCCTGCTCCTGCGGCGTCAGTTCGGTCTTCGCCGCCTTGCCGCCGACCGCCAGGTTGGAGCGGATTTCGCCGCTGCCGGGGATGCGGTTGACGGCGCCCGCGACCTCGCCGTCGACCAGCACGATACGCTTGTCACCTGACGCCACGTCGCGGATGAAGGCCTGCACCATGAAGGGTTCAACCCACCGCTCGGAGAACATTTCCACGAGGCTCGCCAGATTTTTGCCATCGCTGCCGATATGGAACACCGCGACGCCGCCATTGCCATAGAGCGGCTTCACCACAATCTCGCCATGCTGCGCCAGGAAGGCGCGCGTTTCGGCAAGGCTGCGGGTAATCATGGTCGGCGGCATGAACCGCGCATAATCCAGCACGAACAGCTTTTCGGGCGCGTTGCGCACGGAACCGGGATTGTTGACGACCAGCGTCTCCCCCTCGATCCGTTCCAGCAGATGGGTGGCGGTGGTGTAGCTGAGGTCGAAGGGCGGATCCTGCCGCATCCACACCACGTCGATGTCCCGGCCCAGGTCGAGCCGCACCGGATCGCCAAAGGTGAAATGATCGCCAGCGACCTTCTGCACCGTCACCGGACGCGCCTGCGCGATCAGGCGCTCGCCGGTCCATGTCAGGTCGTCCGGGCGATAATGATAGAGGCTATGCCCTCGCGCCTGCGCCGACAGCATGATGTGGAAGGTCGAATCGCCCCCGATGTTGATCCCCTCCATCGGGTCCATCTGCATCGCGACTTTCAGGCTCATAATATTTCTCTTCCATTTGCCCGGCCGGGGCATGGGATGCCATGGTCGATACGGTGGTCCGTTCCCGCCCGCTATGTCCGGGCAGAGCGGTAATCAGCCACCATGCCAGACATTCGCCAGATGGCGCGGCGGACGCCCCGGCGCAAGGAGCATCACGTCGATCCGCATGTCGTCGCCCGGCGCGCAATAGAGATGCGCGACACTTTCCGCCGCCCGCGCGACCCGCGCCAGCCGCCGCTCGTCGATGGCAAGGTCGAGGTCCGCATCATTCCCGCGCGCCTTCACCTCGACAAAGGCGACCATGGAGCCGCGCCGCGCGATCAGGTCGATCTCCCCCGCCGGGGTCCGCACCCGCCGGTCGAGGATCGACCAGCCTTTCAGCCGCAACCACCAGCCGCACAGCCGCTCCGCCTGCCGTCCCCGCTTTTCCGCCTTCACGCGCCGGGGTGCGGGCGCCTTCATCCCTCTTTCAGTTCCATCGCCCGGTCATAGAGCGCGCGCCGCTCCAGCCCGAACCGCTTCGCCACTTCCCCCGCCGCCTTGGACGCCGGCAACCGCGCCATGGCGTCGAGCAGGGCGGCGTCCACATCCTCCTCCGCCGCAGCGACGGGTTCGTCGGAGGGCGGTCCCACAACGATGACGATCTCGCCGCGCGGGGCATTGTCGGCGTACCGCTCCGCCAGTTCGAGCAGGGTGCCGGTCGCCACTTCCTCGAACGTCTTGCTGATCTCGCGCGCGACCGCCGCCTCCCGGTCGCCCAGCACCCCGGCCATGGCGGCCAGCGACTTGCCCGTGCGCGGCCCGCTTTCATAGAAGACCAACGTCGCGCGCAACCCCATGACCTCCGCCAGCGCGTCGCCGCGCGCCTTTTCCTTGTTCGGCAGGAAACCCATGAACAGGAAACGGTCGGTGGGCAGGCCCGACAGGGTCAACGCCGCGATCATCGCGCAGGGGCCGGGCGCGGTCGTCACGGCTCGGCCCGCCGCACGGGCATCTCGCACCAGCTTGTATCCGGGGTCGGAAATCAGCGGGGTTCCGGCGTCGCAGAGCAGCGCCACGGCTTCCCCCGCCATGCGGTCCACCAGACGGCTTCGCACCCGCTCGTCGCTATGGTCATGGTAGGGAATCATGGGCCGATCGGACCCGGCGTGGCGCAGGAGCTTCGCGGAAACCCGCGTATCCTCTACCGCCACCACGTCCGCCAACCGCAGGATTTCGGCGGCTCTCGGCGTCAGGTCGGATAAGTTGCCGATCGGACCCGCAACAATGTATAGGCCGGGCGCAAGCCGCGACGATGCGTCGGATGATGCTTCAGAGGACATGGGACCGAGCAATGACAGACAGGGGTAGGAAGCCGCAAGCGGCCATTTGGCGGCGGACCATGATGCGGCAGACCATGATGCGATTGGCGGGCCTGACCGCCGTGGCGGCGCTCGCGGGCTGCGCCGTCGTGCCAAAGCCGGATCGCGCACCGCCCCCGCCGCCGCCCACGGCCAGCGGGCCGGACGTCATCGCGCCCCTGCCCACCGATACGCAGCGCCACCGCGTCGCCCTGCTCGTACCGCTCAGCGGCACCAATGCGGGCGTCGGCCGATCCATCGCCAACGCGACCACCATGGCGCTGTTCGACACGCGCACGGAGCAGGTGCGCATCACCACCTATGACACGGCCGCCGCCGGGGGCGTCGCCGCCGCGACCCGCCGGGCGCTGGCGGAGGGCAACCGCCTGATCCTCGGCCCGCTGACGGCCGAGGATGTGCGCGCCGCCGCACCGCTGACCCGGCAGGCGGGCGTGCCCATGCTCAGCTTCTCCAACGACGCCAGCGTCTCCGCGCCCGGCACCTACCTGATGGGCTATATCCCGGCGCAGGCGGTGGAGCGGGTGGTCGGCTATGCCCGCGAACGCGGCGTCACCGATTTCGCGGCGCTGGTGCCCAAGGGCGTCTATGGCGAGCGGGCGGGCAACGCCTTCCTCAACGCCGTGCGCGGCAAGGGCGGCACGGTGGTCGCGCTGGAGAGCTTCGACCGCTCGCCGGGCGCGGTCGCTGCGGCGGTCAAGCGCCTGTCCGCCGCGTCCAGCTATGACGCGCTGCTGATCGCGGACATTGGCCGGGTCGCCGTGCAGGTCGCACCGCTGGTCCGGGCTGGCGGCGGGGCAAAGGCGCGCCTGCTGGGCACCGAATTGTGGAACACCGACCAGAGCATCCTGGGTAACCCCGCGATGAAGGGCGCCTGGTTCGCCAGCGTCAGCGACGGCCTTTATCGGCAATTCTCGACCAAATATCGCGCCCGCTATCAAGCCGCGCCCTATCGTCTGGCGTCGCTGGGTTATGACGCGGTGCTGCTGACCGTGCGCATCGCGCAGGACTGGAAGGTCGGCACGCCCTTCCCCGCCAGCCGCCTGAACGACCGGGAGGGCTTTGCCGGTCTCGACGGCGCGTTCCGCTTTGGCGACACCGGCGTCGCGGAGCGGGCGCTGGAGGTGTCGGAAGTGGGCACAGGCGCGGTCGGTATCGTCGATGCGGCCCCGCGCGGCTTCGGCAAATAGAGTCAGGGGCAAATAGGATCAGGGCGTGACGCGGAAGGCTCTTTTCGCGTCACAATCTGTTCTGTTGTGACCATATTCGGCCAGGCTTGGCCTCCCTCACCCCACAGGGTTCCGACAAAAGCAACTGGGAGGAACCAGCACCGGACGGTCGAGGCTGTGCCCATCCGTAACGGACGCACGGACGACAGTGAGAATGGCTCTACAGCCTGCCCACGCGAAAAACCGCACGCGATACAAGCTAAACCGCCTCATTCTCCGCCACGGCATCGGCCAGCAGTGCGCGCACGTCGTTCGGACGGGGCAGTCCGCGAATCGCGATCTCCGGGAAATCGCCGCCGGTGAAAATCTCTATGTCGCCGACGCCCAGCATCCGCTGCATCACGCCCTGCGTCACCCGCACCGCGCGCACGCTGGCCCGGCTGACCTGCACCCGTTGCTTGGCGATGAAGCCGCGCTCCAGCAGCACGTCCCGCTCGCCCACCGCCAGCCGCTCCGTCCGCACCACGATGGCCCAGACGCCGATCACCACAAAACCGATGATCGTCACCGCCAGCAGGCTGAACAGGAAGGGATGGTTGGCGAACATCGCCGGATGCTCGTCATAGACCCAGCGCGTATCGGACGGTGTCTTCGCCACGGGCATTTCCCCCCAAGAAGTGACTATCAGCTCAGCAGCATCTTCAACCCGCTCGCCACCAGCACCACCGCCAGGAACGGCCGGATGATCCCGCCCGAAACCCGCGTGGCCAGCAACGACCCGATCAATATGCCCGGTATGGACCCCACCAGCAACGATCCCAGCAGCGTGAAGTTCACATTGCCCAGCCACAAATGGCCCAGCCCCGCGACCATGGTCAGCGGCACGGCATGGACGATGTCCGTTCCCACCAGCCGCGCGGGCGTCATGCGGCGCGGGTACAGCGCCAGCAGCATCGTCGCGCCCAGCGCGCCAGCGCCCACCGATGTCATCGACACCAGCACGCCCAATATCGCCCCCGCAGCCACGGTCAGCCCCGGCTGCACCCGGCGATAGGCCAGCGCGCGCGGTTGCGAGATGCCCGCCGCCTTGCGCCGTATCCAGCCCCAGGACAGGGTGGCGAGCGCGGTCAGGATCAGCGCCCCGCCCAGCAGGCTCATGATGAAACCCTGCTTCACCTGCCCCATGTGCATCTGCGACAGGACGATCAGGGTGACGATGGCGGCGGGCACGCTGCCACAGGCCAGCCGCCGCACCACCTGCCAGTCCGGGTCGCCATAACGGTGGTGCACGGTGCCGCCGACCAGCTTGGTGATCGCGGCGAACCACAGGTCGGTGCCGACGGCCGTCGCGGGCGCCACGCCGATCAGCAGGATCAGGATCGGCGCCATCAACGATCCGCCGCCGACCCCGGTCAGCCCGACCAGTGCGCCCACCAGCAGGCCGGAAACAGCGTGTAGAATGTCCATGATGCCCCGCCGTCCCCAATGCTCAAACCGCGCCCGTCGCCAGCGTCCCGCACGCGCGCCCGTCGGCCATTGCGCCATGCCGCCGGGAAATGGCCCATTAGTCAATCCGCGCGCGCAGCACAATTGGGCCGCTTTTCCGCCTCTGTCCCGTAAAAACGGCGTTGCGTCCCCGGCCCCGATACGCTTAGGGGAAGGGCCATGTTGGACAACAAGGCCATTTTCGAGGCGATTGCGTTACGCAAGTGCCTGCAAGCCACCTATAATAGGGCGCCGATCACGATTGCCCCGCATGTGCTGTACCGGCGCAACGACAGCTTCTTCATCGACGCGATCACCATATCGCGCGATGGTGTGCCCCCGCGGGAGGAGAAGGTCGGCAGCTTCAACCTCGCGGGCCTCAGCGACGTGACGGTCAGCGACGATGGTTTCGTCATCAGCCCCCTGTTCGACCGCATGGACGTGAAATATCGCGACTCGACCCTGTTCATGATCGACGCCGACTGAACGCGACCGGGCGCCAACTGAGCGATGATCCGTCGCCCCCCGGTGGCGGCGCTGCCAGCGACAGGGGCGGAACCCGTGCCCTGCCCCGCCCGTTCCTGACCCAGACGATCAGGAGGCTATCATGGCACGCGAATATGACGACAACAGCGAGCAGGACGACGGCGATCAGGCGCAGGATGTCGCCGAAGACGCCCGCAACCGCCACAACGACCCGTCCGAAGACAGCGAGCGCGGCGGCAATGCCGACCGCACCCAGGTCGCCCCCGCCGACGAACCCGATCTGGTGGAGCGCATGAACGCCATGGTCCGCAGCGGCATCATCGACAATGACGCCTTCGCCGGCGAACCGCAGATGGATGACGAGGAGGACGGCCTCGGCCCCACCGAGGACCGCGACTGAATCGTCTGGCAGGCGGCCACCACAGGCGGCGCTCCCCGGTCCTTCATTCAGGCCATTCAGGCCGCCGCCTTCACGTCCCGCGACAGCGCCTCGAAGCGCGCATGCAGATGGGCCGCGCGCTGCGCCACGGACCGGGATGTGGCCTGCACTTCCTGCGATGACCGGCGCACGTCGGATGCGTCGCCGTGCAGCGCCTTCATCGCGTGCAGCGCATCGTCCACCTGATCGCGCGCGCATTCCAGCGACTCGACGATCCGGCCACTCGCCGCCTTGTGCGTCTTCACCGCTTCCGCCGCCGCGCGGGACTGGTGCGCGATTTCCTGCGCCAGCACCTCCACCGCCGTCGCGCTCGCCAGTACGCGGTCCGCCGTGCCGCGCACGAAATCCAGCTTGCGCCCGATCTCGTGCGCGGCGCGCTGTGCGTCATGCGACAGGGATTTCACTTCCGCCGCCACCACGGCGAAACCGCGCCCCGCATCCCCTGCACGGCTCGCCTCGATACTGGCGTTCAGCGCGAGCAGGTTCGTCTGCTTTGCCACGCTGCTGATCAGGTCCAGCGTGCCGCTGATCTCCGCCACCATCGTCCGCAGTTGCAGGGCATGGGCGCGATTCTGCCGGCTTTCGTCATGCACCTTGCCACCATGCTCCAGCGAACTGGCGGTCCGCGCGCCGACCGCGACGCCGATGTCCAGCATCACGCCGCTCGCCTCCTCGATCCGCGAAATATTGGCGCCGGTCGATTCAAAGCCATGCCCGACCGTCACCGCCCGCGCCTCGGCCCGTTCCGCCGCCGCGTTCATGCCGTCCGCCATGCCGCCCATCTGCTGCGCGGCGGAGGCCAGTTCCTCCACCATCGCGGCCAGCGCATCGCCGAACTCCGCGAAAAAGCCGTCCAACGTCGCCGCGCGCCGCCGCGCCGCCACCGCGACCGCATGTTCGACGCGCCGCCGCTCCTCCTCTGCCGCCTGCCGTTCTTCCAGCAGCCGGGCATGGTCCTGCGCCCGCGCCCGCGCACCAGCTATCGCCCTGGCGATACCGCCCACCTCATCCTCGAAATTCTGATAGGGCACGGCATCAGCCTGGCCATTCTCCGACAGGTCGGACGCATGGCCCGCAATCGCCACCAGCGGCTCGATGATCGAGCCGCGCACCCGGCGCATTAGCCACAGGCCGACCGCCATGGCGACCAGCAGCAGCGCGGCGAGGCCCAGTTGCGCGCCCAACAAGACCATCCACAGCCCCCGCCGATCCGCCTCCGCCTGCTCCCGCAGCGCCACCGCCCGCGCCCGCAACTCGATCAGCAACGGGTCGATTCCGCCCGACAATCCGCCGGACAGCAGGAAGTCGAGGCTGTCCCGATTGCCCGTTGCGATCGCCCGGCCCAGCGCCGCCAGCGCCGCATCGGCGGGCACGCGCCGCTCCACCGCGGCGTCGAAATCCTGCGGCGGATCGGCCAATATGCCCTGCCACCCCTGCTCCAGCGCCCGTTCCAGAGAGGATAGCTCGCTGCGTCCGCTGGCCAGCGTCATCGTACCCGCCCGCACCTTGTTAGCTACGGCGAATCCCGCGCCATATTCATCCGCGATGGACTGGATGCGCGACATGGGGACCAGACGGCTGTCGATCAGCGACGCCGCCGCCCGGTCGAACGTCCACAGCGCGCCGATCGCCAGCAGCCCCTGCACCGCGACGAACAGGAAACCCAGCAGCAACACCGCCTGCAACCGCGCGCCCAGCGACGAGGACAGGTGCATAGACAGTGCGCGCAACGACAGATCATGCCGAATCGACCGACCGAGCCGAAACATCATCATTTCCCCAGATTGTGGTTTGGACGCCGATTGCGGGGACCGTGCCTAACACCCCGTTAATTTCGCTCGAAACCCGCAAATTTCTGCCGTTTTTTCAATATATTGCGTCACACAACTGTCATAATTGCCGGGACCATGTTTCGCTATCGGGCCACTTATGCGAGCGGATCGCATCAAACGCTGGCCACCCTCCCTTGCGTCATTGCGACTCCCCTGCTAACCGGCCCGCACGTTCCGGGGGGCGCTGTTAAGCGTTGCCCCGTCCCGTCATGACATCAAGATGATCGCGGAGGCATCAGGCGCGTGGAGAATTCCGGCGGTATTCAGGCTAGCTTGGCAGGGCGTTACGCCCTCGCATTGTTCGAGCTGGCACGCGACAATGGGCAGATCGATTCGGTCGGCCAGAGCCTTTCGACGGTCAAGGCAGCGCTTGCGGAGGTCGCCGACTTCCGCAATCTCGTGTCCAGCCCGCTGATCGCGCGCGCCGATGCCGAAAAGGCTGTGGCGGGCGTGGCAGCATCGCTGGGTCTCGATGCCCTGACCACCAAATTCCTGGGCGTTCTCGCCTCCAACCGGCGCCTCGACAAATTGTCGGGGATGATCCGTTGCTATGAAACGCTCGTGTCCGCGCACAAGGGTGAAACCCGCGCGGAAGTGACGAGCGCCTATCCCCTCTCCGCCGAGCAGGTCGAGGCATTGGGTGCGAAGCTGAAAGCCCGCGTGGGCAATGATGTTTCGCTCGAAACCCGCGTCGATCCGGCGATCATGGGCGGTCTGGTCGTCAAGATCGGCAGCCAGATGATCGACAGCTCCATCCGCACTCGTCTCAACACGCTCGCCCAGGCGATGAAGGGCTAAAGGCCCTCAAAAGGTCCGATGAAAGGTTGAACATGGAAATCAACGCCGCAGAAATTTCGAAGGTCATCAAGGACCAGATCGCCAGCTTCGGCACCGAGGCTCAGGTCAGCGAAGTCGGCACCGTGCTGAACGTCGGTGACGGCATCGCGCGCATCCATGGCCTCGACAACGTCCAGGCGGGCGAAATGGTCGAGTTCGCCAATGGCGTGCAGGGCATGGCGCTCAACCTCGAAGCCGATAACGTCGGCGTCGTGATCTTCGGCTCGGATGCCGAGATCAAGGAAGGCGATGTCGTCAAGCGCACCGGCACGATCGTCGACGTTCCCGTCGGCAAGGGCCTGCTGGGCCGCGTCGTGGACGGCCTGGGCAATCCCATCGACGGCAAGGGTCCGATCGTTTCCGACCTGCGCGCCCGCGTCGAAGCCAAAGCCCCCGGCATCATTCCCCGCCAGTCGGTTTCCGAGCCTGTGCAGACCGGCCTGAAGGCCATCGACACGCTGGTTCCTGTCGGCCGTGGCCAGCGCGAGCTGATCATCGGCGATCGCCAGACCGGCAAAACCGCCGTCGCGATCGACACCTTCATCAACCAGAAGGCTGCGAACGCCGGCACGGACGAGAGCAAGAAGCTTTACTGCATCTATGTCGCCGTCGGCCAGAAGCGCTCGACCGTCGCGCAGATCGTCCGCCAGCTCGAAGAGAATGGCGCGATGGAGTACACCATCGTCGTCGCGGCAACGGCTTCCGAGCCTGCTCCGCTTCAGTTCCTGGCGCCCTACACCGGCGCCGCGATGGGCGAATATTTCCGCGACAACGGCATGCACGGCCTGATCGTCTATGACGATCTGTCCAAGCAGGCCGTCGCCTATCGCCAGATGTCCCTGCTGCTGCGTCGTCCTCCGGGCCGCGAAGCCTATCCGGGCGACGTCTTCTATCTCCACAGCCGTCTCCTGGAGCGCGCGGCCAAGATGTCCGACGCTAACGGCGGCGGCTCTCTGACCGCCCTGCCGATCATCGAAACGCAGGCCGGCGACGTTTCGGCGTACATCCCGACCAACGTGATCTCGATCACCGACGGCCAGATCTTCCTCGAAACCAACCTCTTCTATCAGGGCGTCCGCCCGGCCATCAACGTCGGTCTGTCCGTGTCGCGCGTCGGCTCGGCCGCACAGACGAAGGCGATGAAGAAGGTGTCCGGTTCGATCAAGCTGGAGCTGGCCCAGTATCGCGAAATGGCTGCCTTCGCGCAGTTCGGTTCGGATCTCGACGCCTCCACGCAGAAGCTGCTGAACCGCGGCGCGCGCCTGACGGAACTGCTCAAGCAGGCCCAGTTCTCGCCGCTGCCCTTCGAGGAGCAGACCGCGTCGATCTTCGCGGGCACCAACGGCTATCTGGACGGTATCCCGACCAGCGACGTGACCCGCTATGAAGCTGCGATGCTGGCCTATCTGCGCCACGACCATGCCGACGTGCTGACCAAGATCCGCGACACCAAGGATCTCGGCGACGAGGCCAAGGGTAAGCTGGTCGAGGCGCTGAAGGCTTTCGGCAAGACGTTCGCATAAGCAGATGATCGTCATCCCAGCGAGGGCTGGGATCTTTGGTGGCCCCTATGGCCCCATGAGATCCCGACCTTCGCCAGGATGACGGGTTAAAGGGACCGAGATGGCATCTCTTAAGGAACTCAAAGGGCGGATCACCTCGGTCAAATCGACCCAGAAGATCACCAAGGCCAAGCAGATGGTCGCCGCCGCCAAGCTCCGCAAGGCGCAGGCCGCCGCCGAAGCCGCGCGCCCCTATTCGCAGCGTCTGGAAGGCGTGGTCGCAAGCCTCGCGTCCAAGGTCGGTGTCGGCGGTTCGCCGCTGCTGGCGGGCACGGGCAAGGATCAGGTCCACCTGATCGTCGTCGCCAATGGCGACAAGGGTCTGGCTGGCGCGTTCAACTCCAACATCGTCAAGGCCGCGATCATCAAGGCGAACGCCCTGATCGCGGAGGGCAAGACGGTGCAGTTCTTCCTGATCGGCCGCAAGGGCAAGGCTGTTCTCAGCCGCACCTTCCCCGGCCTGATCGTCGCGCAATATGACACGACGCATGTCCGCACGCCCGGCTATGACGAGGCGCAGGCCATCGCGAAGCAACTGACCGACCTGTATGAGGCTGGCCAGTTCGACGTCGCGCATCTATTCTATTCGGCGTTCCGCTCTGCCCTCGCGCAGATCCCGACCGAGCAGCAGATCATCCCCGTCAAGGTTCCGGAAGGCGGCGTCGCAACCTCCGACGCCACGGTGGACTATGAACCGGACGAGGAAAGCATCCTCGCCGACCTGCTGCCGCGCAACATCACCATCCAGATCTTCAAGGCCCTCCTTGAGAATCAGGCATCGGAGCAGGGTGCCTCGATGACCGCGATGGACAATGCGACGCGCAACGCGGGCGACCTCATCAAGAACCTGACGATCCAGTATAACCGCAGCCGTCAGGCCGCGATCACCACTGAACTCGTCGAAATCATCGCTGGCGCCGAAGCGCTCTAAAGACCGAAGGCAAGGAAACGAACCATGGCAACCACCAACAATGTGGGCAAGATCTCCCAGGTCATCGGCGCCGTCGTCGACGTGATCTTCGAGGACGGCCTCCCCTCCATTCTCAGCGCGTTGACCACCAGCAACAACGGCAACAAGCTGGTTCTGGAAGTCGCCCAGCATCTGGGTGAAAACACCGTCCGCACCATCGCGATGGACGCGACCGACGGCCTAACGCGCGGTCAGGAAGTCGTCGACACCGGCGCACAGATCACCGTGCCCGTCGGTCCCGAGACGCTCGGTCGCATCCTGAACGTCATCGGCGAGCCGATCGATGAGCGTGGCCCGGTCAACGCCAAGCTGTCGGCCCCGATCCACGCCAAGGCACCGGAATTCACCGAGCAGTCGACCGACGCCGCGATCCTGGTGACGGGTATCAAGGTCATCGACCTTCTCGCCCCCTATGCACGCGGTGGCAAGATCGGCCTGTTCGGCGGCGCCGGCGTGGGCAAGACCGTGCTCATCCAGGAACTCATCAACAACATCGCCAAGGGCCATGGCGGCGTGTCCGTGTTCGCCGGCGTGGGTGAACGCACCCGCGAGGGCAACGATCTCTATCACGAATTCCTCGACGCCGGCGTCATCGCCAAGGACGCCGACGGCAACCCGACCTCGGAAGGCTCCAAGGTCGCGCTGGTGTTTGGCCAGATGAACGAGCCGCCGGGCGCCCGCGCTCGCGTCGCCCTGTCGGGTCTGACCATGGCGGAATATTTCCGCGACCAGGAGGGCCAGGACGTGCTCTTCTTCGTCGACAACATCTTCCGCTTCACGCAGGCCGGTTCGGAAGTGTCCGCACTTCTCGGCCGTATTCCTTCCGCCGTGGGCTATCAGCCGACGCTGGCGACGGACATGGGCGCCCTTCAGGAGCGCATCACTTCCACCACCAAGGGTTCGATCACCTCGGTGCAGGCGATCTATGTTCCCGCGGACGATTTGACCGATCCGGCGCCTGCCGCGTCGTTCGCCCACTTGGACGCCACGACCACGCTGAACCGCGCGATTTCGGAGCTGGGCATCTACCCGGCGGTCGATCCGCTCGACTCCACCAGCCGCGTTCTGGAACCCCGCATCGTGGGCGAGGAGCATTATTCCACCGCCCGCCGCGTTCAGGAAACCCTCCAGAAGTACAAGTCGCTGCAGGACATCATCGCGATCCTGGGCATGGACGAGCTGTCCGAAGAGGATAAGCTGACCGTCGCCCGCGCGCGCAAGATCCAGAAGTTCCTGTCGCAGCCGTTCCACGTCGCAGAGGTCTTCACCGGCATCAGCGGCAAGTTCGTGCAGATCGAAGACACGGTGAAGTCGTTCAAGGCCGTCGTGGATGGCGAGTATGACCATCTGCCGGAGAACGCCTTCTACATGGTCGGCGGCATCGACGAAGCCGTCGAGAAGGCCAAGAAGCTGGCTGCCGAAGCCGCATAATCCTCTTCCCCTCTCCCTTCCTTCGCGGGGGGAGAGGCATAGGAAATAAAAATGGCACTGCATTTCGAACTCGTGACCCCTGAAAAGCTCGTCCTGTCCGAGGAAGTCCATATGGTCGTCGTCCCCGGCACCGAGGGCGAATTCGGCGTGCTGGAAGGCCATGCGCCCTTCATGTCGACGGTCAAGGACGGCGCGCTCAAGGTCTATGCGACCGCCAACGCCGAACCGCGCACCATCCTGGTCGAGGGCGGCTTTGCCGAGGTCAGCGAAAAGGGCCTGACGGTCCTCGCGGAAAAGGCTGAATAAGTCAGCGGGACAGCGGACGGACACCCCGTCCCATCCCCGGAAGCACAGGGCTGCGTCAGGCGACGTGGCCCTTTTTCTTTTGCGGCGATACTGAGGTTACATCGCGATAGGATTCGGGCTGGGAGAGGAGATTACCGTCGTTGCTCCGGGGCGTGGCCCAGACACTCTACCCGACGTCCTCTACTCCGGCGGCGCGCGATTCGGCATCCTGCTCGCCGGAATGACGGAAGGAGAGGCAATGAGAAGACGGCCGAACAGTCCCCTTTTCCATCCCCGTTCGTCCTGAACCTGTCGCAAGACCACCCTTCCCCTTCAGCCTCTCGACCAACTCAACCCGAACGAAATTGCGACCTCCCGGCCTGCCGCCCCCTCCCCTTGCGCCCCACCATACACTCGCCATCCACCTTGCAACCCATGCCGGCCTGCGCCACGATGCGCGTCCTCTCCCCGACGCAGCTACGGAGCCTCCGCCGTGCCCTTCCCCCTGTCCCGCCTGCCCCTGCTCGCTGTCGCGCTCTTCGTCTCGGCCAGCGCCCATGGCGACACGCCGAAGCCTATCCCCGCGCCCATCGCCGCCGCCGTCGCCGCGCCCACCCGCACCCCGGCCAATGTCGCGCGCGACGCCTATCGCCATCCCGCCGAAACCCTCGCCTTCTTCGGGGTCACGCCCGGCCAGACCGTGCTCGAATATAGCCCCGGCGGCGGCTGGTACACGGAGATACTGGCCCCCCTCACTCGCGACAACGGCCTGCTCTATGCGGGGCAGTCGGCGGGCCGGGGCTATGACGCGCTCGCCGCCAAGCTCGCCGCCGATCCCGCCACCTATGGCAAGGTGAAGCTGGTCGCATGGCCCGCCGAGGGCGCGATACCGGACGGCAGCGTCGATACCCTCCTGACCTTCCGCAACGTCCATAACATGGTGATGGCGGGCACGGGCGAGGCGACCTTCAAGCGGTTCTTCGCTATCCTCAAGCCCGGCGGCACTCTGGGCGTCGTCGATCATCGCCTGCCCGAAGGACGCGACACCGCGCTGGAGAAGAAGAGCGGCTATCTGAAGCTCTCCACCGTCCGCCGCCTCGCCGAACAGGCCGGGTTCGTGCTGGAGGCCCAGTCGGAGATCAACGCCAACCCACGCGACACCGCCGACTGGCCCGATGGAGTCTGGACCCTGCCGCCCACCTACCGGCTGGGCGATGTGGACCGCGCCCGATATGCCGCCATCGGCGAGAGCGACCGCATGACGCTGCGTTTCCGCAAGCCGCGCTGACCAGTACGGGCAGCACATATGGGAGAGGCTGACCCGCGCACCCGACGCGGATCAGCCCCTGCCCACCCGCCGCCGGACATTCGCGCATGGCAAACCATGCATCAGTCTCTGGCCCTGTTAGGCATTGCCCGTTTGCGGCCAGTGACTTCTCTCTCCCCCACCCCGCACGGCCGCTCCCCTTGCGTCCCCCACGACGAAAGGCGATGAGCATGGGTGACGCAGCGCGCAAGAGCGGCTAAGCGCCCGACGTGACTTCCTCCTCCGCCACCACCGCGTCCTCCGGGCCGCCCGCGGAACGCCCGCTCTACGCCATCGGCCTGCGCCTGGGCGCGGTCGTGGCGCTCAGCATGATGTGGGCGCTGGTCAAGCTGCTCGGCACGCGCGACGTGCATCTGGTCGAACTGCTCTTCTATCGTCAGGCGTTCGCCGTTCCGGTCGTCTATGCCTGGATCGTGTGGACCACCGGCCCGCGCGGCATCGCGACGAACCGGCTGGACCTGCACGTCACCCGCACCTTCGTTGGTCTGACCAGCATGGCCTTCAACTTCGGCGCGGTAATGCTGTTGCCGCTGGCGGAATCGACCACCATCGGCTTCAGCGCGCCGATCTTCGCGACGATCTTCTCCGCGCTGATCCTGCGGGAGGCGACGGGCATCCACCGCTGGATCGCGGTGCTGGTGGGCTTTGCCGGGGTCGTGGTCATGGCCCGGCCGGATGCGGGCCATTTCCCCCTCTTCGGCCTCGTCATCGCGATCATCGCGGCGGTCGGCGTTGCCACCATCTCCATCATCCTGCGCAGCATGGCACGCAGCGAGACGCCGTCCGCCATCGTCTTCTGGTTCACCCTGCTCTCCGTGCCGCCGCTGGGCCTGCTGATGCTCTGGTTCGGCCAGGGCCATGACCCGGTCACATGGGCGCTGATCCTCGCCATGGGCGTGTGCGGGGGGATCGCCCAGTTGCTGCTGACCAACGCGCTGAAATGGGCGCGGGTCGTGATCGTGATGCCCATGGATTATAGCGCCATCGTCTGGGCCGCGCTGCTGGGCTGGCTGTTCTGGGGCACGCTGCCCATCGCCTCCACCTGGCTCGGCGCGGGGCTGATCGTGGCGAGCGGCCTCTACATCGTCCTGCGTGAGCATCGGCTGGGCCGCATCGCCACGCTGCGGGCGCAGGCCGACGCCGAAATGCGCGAATGACGGGCCTGGAATGACGGGGCAGCGTCACGCCGACGCCGATCCCGCCATCACAACCGGCGTTACACCCGCCGATACGCCCGAATGATATTGTTCGCGGGCATGTCCACCAGCCGCATCGGCTCCAGCCCGCGCGCCCGCGCCGCCCGATCCACCGCCTCCAGATGGCGCAGGCCCCACGCCGGATTGCGATTGCGCAGGTCGATGTCGAAGGCGATATTGCTGGGCGCCGTCTCCACCGCGTCGCGAAAATACGGGCCGTAAAGGACCAGCGGCCCGCCCGGCGGCAGGATGCGCCCCGCCCCGTCGAGCAATCCCAGCGTCGCCTCCCATGGGCTGATATGCACCATGTTGACGCACAATATCGCCTCCGCATGGTCCAGCGGCCAGTGCTCCGCCGCCGCGTCCAGAGCGACCGGCGCGCGCAGATTGGGCAGCGCCCCCTCCTCCCGCCATGCCGATATGGACTCACGCGCCATCGCATCGGGATCGCTCGGCTGCCATTCCAGCGCGGGGAACAGGCCCGCCAGATAGGCGGCATGTTCGCCCGTACCGCTCGCCACCTCCAGCACCAGACCGGCGGTGGGCAGTTCGTCGCGCAGCACCGCTGCTATGCCTTCCCGGTTGCGCGCGGTCGCGGGGGCATGGCGGCGGGCGGTCACGGCCTTATTCCGCCGCTTCCGCCGGAGCCGGCGGGGTCCAGCTCAGCACGGGCTTCCGCGCCGCCTGCGTCTCGTCCAGCCGTCGGCGTGGCGCGAAATGCGGCGCGCCCTTCAGCGACGGATCGCCATTCTTGGCCCGCGTCGCGACGGAACGGAGCGCGCCGATAAACTGGTCCAGCCCCGCCTTGCTCTCCGTCTCGGTCGGCTCGACCAGCATCGCGCCATGGACGACCAGCGGGAAATACATGGTCATCGGGTGGAAGCCCTCGTCGATAAGGCCCTTGGCCACGTCGATGGTGGAGAAGCCCTCGGCCAGTCCTTTGTCGCTGAACAACGCCTCATGCATGCACGGCCCTGCCGCCCCGAATGGTGCGTCCAGCACGCCCTCCAGACTGCGCAGCACATAATTGGCGTTCAGCACGGCATCGCCGCTGACCTGCCGCAACCCGTCATTGCCATGGCTGAGCATATAGGTCAGCGCGCGGGTGTACATGCCCATCTGCCCGTGGAAGGCGGTCATCCGGCCAAAGCTGCCCGCATGATGCTCGCCCGCCGTTTCCTCCTCGATCAGGTGCAGTGAGCCATCCTCGCCCCGCTCCACGAAGGGCAGCGGCGCATAGGGGGCCAGCGCCGCCGAGAGCACGACCGGACCCGAACCGGGACCGCCGCCGCCATGGGGGGTGGAGAATGTCTTGTGCAGATTGATGTGCATCGCATCGACGCCCAGATCGCCCGGCCGCACCCGGCCCACGATGGCGTTGAAATTGGCCCCGTCGCAATAGACGAACGCGCCCACGCCATGCACCGCATCGGCGATCACCTTCATGTCCCGCTCGAACAGGCCGCAAGTGTTGGGGTTGGTAATCATCACCGCCGCCACATCGGGGCCGAGCCGTGCGGTCAGCGCCGCGACGTTCACCCGGCCATCCTCCGTCGCGGGAATATCCTCGACCCGGTATCCGCAGAAAGCCGCCGTCGCCGGATTGGTGCCGTGCGCGCTTTCGGGGACCAGGATCACCGACCGCGCATCGCCCTGCGCCTCCAGCGCGGCCCGGATCGCCAGCAGCCCGCACAGTTCGCCATGCGCACCCGCCTTGGGGCTGAGCGCGACCGCCGCCATATTGGTCAACTTCAACAGCCAGTCGGACAATTGCTCCATCACGCCCAGCGCGCCCTGCACGGTGGAGACAGGCTGCAACGGGTGCACATCCGCGAAACCGGGCAACCGCGCCACGCTCTCGTTCAGGCGCGGATTATGCTTCATCGTGCAGGAGCCGAGCGGGAAGACGCCCAGGTCGATGCCGTAATTCTGACGCGACAGGCGGGTGTAATGGCGCACCGTCTCCGGCTCCGACAGGCCCGCCAGCCCAATGGGCGCGCTACGATCCAGCCCACCCAGCCGCGACGGGGCCGCCGGCGCCGGCTCCAGATCGACGCCCGTGGTCCGGTCATCGCCCAGTTCAAAGATCAGCGCCTCTTCCAGCATCAGGCCGCGATTGCCGGTGAAAGTCGCGGGAATGGCGTCGCCCTGTTCGACAGCGACCGGGGCCGTGGGGCGGCCTTCCTTCAGCATGCTCATGCCAGCACCTCCGTCAATCCGTTCGCCAGTGCCTCGACATCCTCGTCCGTCACCGTCTCCGTCACTGCGACCACCAGTCCGTTGGCAAGGCCCGTCTCCCCCGGATACAGCCGCCCCAGCGACACCCCGCCCAATATATGGCGGTCGGCCAGCGCCCGCGCCGCCTCCCGCGCATCCTTGGGCAGCACCAAGGTAAACTCGTTGAAGAACCCATCGTTCAACAGCGACACACCCGGCACCTGCGCCAGCCGCTCCGCCGCCTTCACCGCCTTGGCATGGTTCAGCGCCGCCAGATCGCGCAGGCCCCGCTCGCCCAGCAGCGTCATATGGATGCTGAACGCCAGCGCGCACAGGCCGCTGTTGGTGCAGATGTTGGACGTCGCCTTCTCGCGCCGGATATGCTGCTCGCGCGTGGACAGGGTCAGCACGAAACCGCGCTTGCCCTCCGCATCCACCGTCTGCCCGCACAACCGGCCCGGCATCTGTCGCACCAGCTTCTCCTTGCAGGCGAACAGGCCCAGATAAGGTCCGCCGAATTGCAGGCCGACGCCGATGCTCTGGCCCTCGCCCACCACAATGTCCGCGCCCATCTCGCCGGGCGACCGGATCGCGCCCAGCGCCAGAGGCTCCGTCACCACCGCGATCAGCAGCGCCCCCGCCGCATGGGCCGCCTCCGCAATCGGGGTCAGGTCAGTGATCCGGCCGAGAATATCGGGATATTGCACCACGACACAGCTCGTATCCCGGTCGATCGCCGCGATCAGCGCCTCCGCATCCGTCTCCGCCGTCAGGGCGGGCGCGCCATGCACCAGCACGTCCCCGGTAAACTTCGCCATCGTGCCCGCGACGGAGACATAATGGGGATGCAGGCCCGACGACAACAGGCCCTTGCCCCGCTTCGTCACCCGCCGCGCCATCACGATCGCTTCCCAGCAGGCGGTCGACCCGTCGTACATGGAGGCGTTGGCTACATCCATGCCATAGAGGCGCGCCACCTGCGTCTGGAACTCGAACAGCACCTGCAACGTGCCCTGCGCGATCTCCGGCTGATAGGGGGTGTAGGCGGTCAGGAACTCGCCGCGCTGGATCAGATGATCCACGCTGGCGGGCACATGATGCTTGTACGCCCCCGCACCGAGGAAGAAGGGCACGCTGCCCGCCGCCATATTCTGCCCGGCCAGCGCCGCCATATGCCGCTGCACCGCCATTTCGCTGGCATGGGCGGGCAGGCCCGGCACCGGCCCGTCAAGCAGGGCGGCGGCGGGCACGTCTGCAAACAGGGCCTCCACGGAGGACGCCCCGATGACGTCCAGCATGGCGGCGCGGTCGGCATCGGACAGGGGCAGGTAACGCATCAATCGGGCCTTCTCATGCAGGCAGGGGAGGCATCGGCCTCAAAGATTCGCGACAAATTCCTTGTACGCGGCCTCGTCCATCAGTTCGTCCAGTTCAGACGTGTCGGTCAGGCGCAGCTTGAAGAACCAGCCGTCCTCCTCCGCATCCGAATTGACCAGCGCCGGTTCATCCTCCAGCGCACCATTGGCTTCCACCACCTCGCCGGAGATGGGGGCATAGACGTCGGACGCCGCCTTGACGGATTCGACCACGGCGGCATCGTCGCCCTTGGCGAAGACCTTGCCCTCTGCGGGCAGTTCCACGAACACGATGTCGCCCAATTGCTCCTGCGCATAATCGGTGATGCCCACGGTGGCGATGTCGCCGGACACGTCGATCCATTCATGTTCGTCGGTGAAATAGCGGCTCATGTCGTGGCTCCTCTGCGGACGTAGCGGTGGGGGACGAAGGGCATGGCCGCGACCTTCGCGGTCAGATGCTTGCCTCGCACTTCGATGGTGAGGGGGGTGCCGGTCGCGGCGTGGGCGGCATCGACCCAGCCCATCGCGATCGGCGCACCGATGCTCGGCGCGAAACCACCGGAGGTTACGGTGCCGACCTGCGTCTCGCCCGCATGGATGGCCGCACCCTCGCGCGCGGGCAGCCGCCCGTCCAGCGTCAGGCCGACGCGCACCTGCGCGGGCGCACCCAGCAATTCCGCCATGACGCGCGCATCGCCCAGAAAACCGCCCTCCGTCCGGCGGCGCTTCGACACGGCAAAGCCCAGCCCGGCGGCAATCACGCTCACGCCCGGATGCAGGTCATGCCCATAGAGCGGCAGGCCCGCCTCCAGCCGCAGCGAATCGCGCGCGCCCAGCCCGATGGGCTTCACCTCCGGCTGCGCGGTCAGTGCGTCGGCCAACGCCTCGGCATCGTCAGCATGGACCGAAATCTCGAACCCGTCCTCGCCGGTATAGCCCGACCGGCTGATCCCCAGCGGCCGCTCGCCCCACAGATAGGGCGCGGCTTCCATGAAGCGCAGCCCCTCGACAGCCGGCGCGCCCTCGGCGGCGGGGACGAGGCCCAGCCGCGCCAGCGCATCGACCGCCTTCGGTCCCTGCAGGGCCAGCAACGCATGCTCGTCCTGGTAATGGAGGTGGATCTCGTCCGGCAGAAATTCCCGCAAATGGGCGATATCGTCCCATTTGCACGCGCCATTGACGATCAGGAACAGGTGGTCGCCCGCATTGGTGACCATCAGATCATCCAAAATACCGCCATTCTCGTCCAGCAGCAGCGAGTAACGGACCTTGCCCGCCTTCAGGCCGATGACGTCGCCGGGCAGGATCTTCTCCAGCTCCGCCGCCGCGTTCGGTCCACTGACCTGCAACTGGCCCATATGGCTGACATCGAACAGGCCCGCACTCTCGCGCGTCCACAGATGCTCGGCGATGATGCCGTCATACTGGATGGGCAGCCAGTAACCGGCGAACTCCACCATCCGCCCGCCACGCGCCCGGTGCCAGGCGTCCAGCGGCAAAGCCTCGGTAGGCTGCACATCAAGTCCAATGGATGCATCGTCGCTCATAGCAATTCCCGTAAAAAGGACGCGGTCCGGCTGGCCGCGTGGATTGCGACACCGTTCCGACCCCCTCTGTCACGGAACCTGAGAGCTTTGACCGGCCCGCCATCGCATGGATCGCAAACCGGCTTACCCCTTCGGTGGGACGCGGGTGTGACCCCTTGTCCGCTTTCCAGAGTGTCTATGCCACTGCGGTCCTTTGGACCTGAGAGATTCCGGGGTGGTTGCTCCTTCGGCGGCCTCCGCGCCTTTCGGCCGGACGACGCTCTCCCGCAGTGACCCTGCCACGCTGCCCAATCGAAATTGTGCAACGCACCAGCGACGGCCCAGACATGACCGCCCGCCCGATTCGAGTCAATCGCGCATACGCGGCCGCGCGCGTCCCGCCGTCACCCCAAAGACCAAAAGCCCCGGAAATCAGGGGAATCAGGATATGACTGGCTCGTCTTTTCCACAGATTTCGGCATGGGCGCGGGTGGCATAGCGGTCGGTCATGCCCGCGATATAGTCCCCGATGTGGCGACTGCGCGACGGTTCCTCCGCCGGAATCGTCTCCGCCCAGCGCGGCGTCATCAACGCGGGATCGGCGCGATAAGCCGAATACAGGCCCCGCACCGTCCGGTCCGCCCGGTCGGCGGCGTCCAGTTGCTCCGGGTGGTGATAGAGGTTGGCATACATGAAGCGGGTCAGCCCCCGCTCCTCCTCCGCCATCGCCGGGCTGAACCCCGCGATCATCCGCCCGGCGGCGCGCACGTCCGCCACATCGCCGACGCCCGTCTCCGCAATGGCCGCCTGCGTGCTGGCGATCACGTCATTGACCATCACGCCGATCTGGTCGCGGATCAGCTCGCGCACCAGCCGATGCTCCGCCACCTGCGGATAGCGCGCCCGCACCCGGTCCCACCCGCGCGCGACCAGCGGCAGTTCCAGCAACTGCTCGATGCTCAGCAGCCCGGCGCGCAGGCCATCGTCGATGTCATGATTGTCATAGGCGATGTCGTCGGACACCGCCGCCACCTGCGCCTCCAGCGATGGCCATGTGTGCAGGTCCAGCGGATAAGCCGCGTCGATTTCCCGCATCGCCCAGCCCGGATTCAGGACGGGGCCATTATGCTTGGCCAGCCCCTCCAGCGTCTCCCAGCTCAGGTTCAGGCCGTCGAACAGCGGATAGGGCGTCTCCAGCCGCATCAATGTCCGCAGGCAATGGGCGTTGTGGTCGAACCCGCCCTGCTCCGCCAGCACCGCCTCCAGCGCATCCTCGCCCGCATGGCCGAATGGCGGATGGCCAATGTCATGCGCCAGGCACAGCGCCTCGGTCAGATCCTCGTTCAGGCCCAGCGCGCGCGCGATGGTCCGGCCGATTTGCGCTACCTCCAGGCTGTGGGTCAGGCGGACGCGATAATGATCGCCGTCGGGCGCGACGAACACCTGCGTCTTGTGGCGCAGGCGGCGAAAACTGATGCTGTGGATGATGCGGTCGCGGTCGCGCTGAAAGGCGTCGCGTGGCCCCCGTTCGGCCCCACCCGGCTCGGCATGTTCCCGCCCCCGGCTCTGCGCCGGATCGCTGGCATAGGGTGCCATCCATCGCCCCGGTCCGCCGGGCACGGTAACCGCCGTCACTTGCCGGACAATCGCGTGACCGCCTCACCCGCCTCACTCTGCCAGACGAAACCGTCGCTGCCCGCCTTCTTGAGGTCGCCCAGCACCGCCTTCGCCTTGGTCACGCTGACATAGGGTCCGACCAGCAGACGGCGCGTCGCACCCCATTCGGCGGTCGATGCGCTCTCGTCGGCCAGCACGGCATAGGTCTTGCGCAACCGGCGCATGTCGAACGCCAGCGCGGCGGGATCGCGCCCCGTGGCGATCTGTATCCAGATGCGCGCGGGATTGGCCTTGATCCGCGCCTTCTCCTCCGCCTCCGCCTTTGCCTTGGCGTCGGCCTCCGCTTTCGCCTTGGCGGCGGCGTCCTTCTTCGCCTTGTCGGCGACGGCCTTGCGCTTGTTCGCCGCCTGGATTCGGGCGACCTCGTTCAGGTCCACCGCAGGGGCGGCGGCGGCGCGTTCGGCATCGTCCGACACCTGAATATCCGCCATGATCGCCGCCAGCGTCCGCAACGGCGTCGCGGGCGCAGGCCCCGAAACCGGCGCGACGCTGAAGCCCGGCTGCGGCCCTTCCGCGGTGACCGGACCGGGGGCCGAAGCCAAGGCCGGAACGGGAGCCGAAGCCGGTGCCGAGACTGGCGCAGGCTGGGCAACAGGCGACGAAGCGACCGCCGCCGTACGTGGAGCGGGAGCGGGAGTGGGAACAGGCGCAGGCGTCGGAACGGCGGACGGCTGCCCCCCCTCACCCATCATCGGCCCCTGCACCGGACGCGCGGCACCGGACGCCGCCGGTTGCGTTGGCTGCACAAAGGGCGCCGGTCCCGCACCCGACGGGGCGGAGGCCACACGCGACGCGGCAGCCGCCGATGGCTGAGCGACCGGCTGCACCGTCGCGACTGACGCACCGCCCTGCACAGGCTGCACCGTCACGGGCGTCCGCGCCCTCGCGGCAGGCGAAACCGCCGCCACCCGAACGCCCGACGGCACCGGCGCCGCTGTCGAGGATGGCATGGCAGTCGGGACCGGCCCCTGCGCCGGGGCCGCCATCGCCATGGTCCCGCCCATCGTCATCACGCCGCGCGTCGCCACGCGCCGCTGTTCCGCCGCGCTGTAGCCATCGGGATCGTCGTCACCGGGCCGCGCGCTGGCCATCGCTCCCACGCTGCCGCCGGGCGACGGGATCGGCTGCACCATCGCAGGCGGAGCATCGCCGCGCGGCATGGCGGCCAACAGGCTGCTATCCTCGGCCGGTGCCGCAGGCGTCACGGTCGCGGGGGCGGCCTTGCGCCGGTCGCGGGACGTGCGCCGGGCCGTGGCATCGGCCCGCGCCGGGGCGGATGTCGGCGGCGGCGATGTCACCGTCGCCAGCCGCAGGCCATCGGCGGGGAACTGGCCATAATGGGTGGCCGCCGCCTTCTGCGCCGGGGTCAGCGATCCCATGCGCAGCAGATAGGGTTCCATCGCGTCGGACAACGAGCGCGGCATGATGGTCTGCGCGATGCGTTTTGCCTCCGCCGTGCGACCGTTCATCGCCAGAATCATCGTGCGGTCGCGCCACGCCGCCCGGTCGCTCCGGTACAGCAGGGGCCGCAACTGCGCCTCGGCCAGATCGACCTTGCCGGAAATGCCCAGCGAAACCGCATAGCCCCGGATCAGGTCGGTGTTCGCCGGGT
Organism: Sphingobium sufflavum; assembly: GCF_021403115.1. Classification (GTDB taxonomy): domain Bacteria; phylum Pseudomonadota; class Alphaproteobacteria; order Sphingomonadales; family Sphingomonadaceae; genus Sphingobium; species Sphingobium sufflavum. Next base: position 330,440 of record NZ_JAJSSH010000002.1, on the reverse strand, counting down.
CCGCGCGTAGCGCCAGCGCATAGTCGCGCTGCGCCTTGTCCTGCTGGCCGGTCAGGTCATAGATCAGCGCCCGTTCCGGCAGATAGGCGTCCGCCGTCTCGCCCAGCGCGGTCGCCTCGTCGAAATAGGCCGCCGCATCGCGCGGCTGCTTGAGCGCGACCGACACCAGCGCCAGCCCCAGCTTGACCCGGCCGATGCGCGGATTGACCAGGTTGGCGCGCGTGAAGAAGCCATTGGCCGCCTGCGCATCGCCCAGTTCATAGGAGGCCATGCCCGCGCCGATCAACGCCTCCGTATCGGTCGGCTGGCGCGACAGGCGGGTGAGGTTCTGGTTCAGCCGCTCCACCGCCATGGCCGGGGGTGTCGCCTGCACCATCGCACCGGTCTGCGCCACCGCGGTGGACAGGGGCAATACCAGCGACAGGGGAAGGGAGAGCGCCAGACAAGCCGTCACCGAAAGGCCCGATACCGAACCGCCCCAGGTCAATTTCACAGCGACATCCTCATTTCCGACGGATCATTTCAACGGCTCAATTTCCCGGCGCCCTGCCGGAAGACACCCGGCGGAAGGCGTCCGGCCAGATGCCGCCCTCCCGCACAAACCAATTCCGCACGGCGCAATCCCGAATGGAACCATCCCGAATTGTGCCACCCTACACGCCGACATGTCCGGCCTGTCCCGATGACAGGACCGGGCGAGAACGGGAGCGCAAACGGACCATATCGTGACGACCCCGCACACCGCATCCTGTCGCAGGCTGCACCGCCGGGCGAAAAACCCGCGCCGGGTGCATGACGACAGGCCCGGCGCCCGTCCGGCCTGTCCGCCTGACAGGCCGATCCGGCCCGGAGCAAAGTCCGCTCCGATGGCATCGGCCGGGCTAAATTCTTTGATTGACCGCATTTTCTGGGCCAGCAGATGGTCCCACCGGCTTCGAAAAATCTCTAGCCGCGATGCCCGCCCTTCGACAGGGCCGGGATGCCCCGCTGCGACGGCCGGTTGCGAAAAAGGGACGGACATGCCAGCGCCTGCCCGTCCCCTCCTTCATCTCGCTTACTGGTTGTTCTGCCGGTTGAGAAAACGGGGCACGTCGAACTCGCCCTTCTTCTCTTCCTCCGCCTCGCCCTCGCGGGCGCTGCCGCCCCGCGCGAGCAGCGACATGCGCTCGAACAGGGTGCCGCCACCGGCCGCTGCGCCCCGGCCTGCGGGGGCCTTGGGCGCGGCGGGCTGCTCAGGCTCCAGCCGCTGCGCGATGGAACCCAGGTCCAGCGCATCGAAATCGCCGTCGGCCTTCTCGTCCAGGAACAGCTCGTCGCTCTTGGTTACGGGCGCTTCCTCACGGATGAAGGACTGCGTCTTGACCGGCGGCAGCTCGACGTCCTCCTGCACGACAGGCTCCGGGGCCCTGGCCACCGGCTCGCTCACCGCCAGATGGTCTTCCGCATGACCCTGCGCCTCGGCGGCGGGTTCCGTGCCGAACGGCTGCTGGTCGAGCGGAGTCGGCGCCGGGACCGGAGCGGACGGAGCGCCCGCCGCCGGGGACGCCGCGCGCAGGCCGCCACCCATCTGCTTGAAGTCATAGGGCTTGCTCTGCTGCGCCGCTGCGACCACCGCATCGGCGTCGATGCCGGTGGCGACCACCGACACGCGGATCTTGCCGTTCAGATTCTCGTTGAACGCGCTGCCCCAGATGATGTTGGCGTCCGGGTCGACCAGTTCGCGGATGTGGTTCGCGGCCTCGTCCACTTCCATCAGGCGCATGTCCTCGCCGCCGACGATGGACACGATCACGCCCTTGGCGCCGCGCATCGACACGCCGTCGAGCAGCGGGTTGGCGATCGCCTTCTCCGCCGCCGCCAGCGCACGACCGTCACCCTCGGCCTCGCCCGTGCCCATCATCGCCTTGCCCATCTCCTCCATCACGGAACGCACGTCCGCAAAGTCGAGGTTGATGAGGCCCGGCATAATCATCAGGTCGGTGATGCCGCGCACACCCTGTTGCAGCACCTCGTCGGCCATCTCGAACGCTTCCTTGAAGGTCGTGTTCGGGTTGGCGATCAGGAAGAGGTTCTGGTTGGGGATGACGATCAGCGTATCGACATGCTTTTGCAGCTCCTCAATGCCCGCGTCCGCCGCCTTCGACCGGCGATTGCCTTCGAAGGTGAAGGGCTTGGTCACGACGCCCACGGTCAGCACGCCCTTTTCCTTCGCCGCCTTGGCGATGACGGGGGCCGCGCCCGTGCCGGTGCCGCCGCCCATGCCGGCCGCGATGAAGCACATATGGACGCCTTCCAGCGCCTCCTGCAATTCCGCGATCGTCTCTTCCGCCGCCGCGCGGCCGATGTCGGGACGCGACCCTGCGCCCAGACCCTCGGTGATGCGGGGGCCAAGCTGGATGCGACGTTCCGCTGGCGACGCGTTCAGCGCCTGCGCGTCGGTGTTGGCGACGACGAAATCGACACCCTCTACCCCGGCCGCGATCATGTTCGCGATCGCGTTGCCACCCGCGCCGCCTGCGCCGATGACGGTAATCCGCGGCTTCAGCTCATCCACATGGGGCGGCCCGATCTCAATGCTCATTCAATTATCTCCTTCGACCTGCCACGGGCGGGAGCGGTCAGGTGCCTTTGTTGATTCATGCACCATTACCGCCGCCACTTCATCCCCCATTTTTAACCAAATCGTAAAAACCCCGCCCCTGTGCCCTGCCGTGAGCGGGAAAATCAATAATTGGCGCGGAACGCCGTGATGAGGCGCTGCAACCAGGCCGATCGACCCGTGCGGTGCACCGTCGTCGTCGCGGGCGCGATCGACCGCAGGTCCAGCGGGTTGCTCGCGACATGCAACGCGATCCCGGCGAGGGTGGAAAAGGCCGGGCCGCCATGCGCTTCCGGCAGAGCGGCCAGCCCCTTGGGCCGCCCGATCCGCACCGCCCGACCCAGCGCCGTCTGCGCATAGTCGGCAATGCCCTTCAGTTCCGCCCCGCCGCCGGTCAGCACCACCTGACGCGCCACCGGCCCCTGAAAGCCCATGCTCTCCAGCGCGGCGGCCACATCCTTCATCAACCGGCCCAACCGGTCGCAGATCACGCCGACCAGTTCGGCCCGCGTCACCTTGCGCCCGTCATTGCTCTCCGCCCCGCCGGTCGCGGGCGCGATCTCGATCATCTCGCGGAAATCGCGGCGCGACTGCATGGCGGAGCCATAGAAGCATTTCATGCGCTCCGCCTGACTGCGCCTTATGCCGAATGCGGACGCGATGTCGTCGGTAATATCCGCCGCACCGACCGGGATGGAGCGCAGGTCGACCAGCATCCCGCCCGAAAAGAGCGAGACATTGGTGACGCCCGCGCCCAGCTCGACCAGCGCCACGCCCAGATCGCGCTCCTCCTCCGACAGGCAGGCAAGGCCCGTCGCGACCGGCGCGGCGATGATGCCCTCGACATTCAGATAGGCGGAGCGGACGCAATGCTCCAGATTGGCCAGCGGCGCACCGTCCGCCTGCATCACATGGACGTCGACCGACAGCCGCTCCGCATGCAGGCCGACCGGGTTGCGCACGCCGTCCGTGGTGTCGATGGTGTAGAGGGTGGGATGCGCGTGCAGCACCATGCGGCCGTCCGGCTCCACCCCCTCGCGCGCGCGCGCCAGCAGCTCGTCCACGTCGGCCTGCTGGATGCGGCGGTTGGCGATGTCGATGTCCACGCACATCACGTCGCTGACCAGACTGCCGCCGGAAAAGCTGACATGGACGCTTTCGATATTGGTGCCGGCAACCTTCTCCGCCTGCTCCACCGTCTCGCGGATCGCCTGTTCGGTGCGCTCCATGTCGGCGATGAAGCCGCGGCGCACGCCCCGGCTCTCCCGCTGGCCAGTGCCCAGAATGACGAGGGTGCCGTCCTCCTGCCGCCCGGCGATCAGAGCGGAGACCTTCCACGATCCCACGTCGATCGCGGTGATGAGTTTTTCTACGCGCGGGCCTGCCATGCCTATGCCTCCCCGGAACCCATGGTGCGGGCCGCCGCCGGACGCGGCGACCGCTCATCCTGCTCGGCGCCCTTGTCCAGCTTGGGTGTCGCACCCGGCGCCGCGTCCTTGGCGCCCGCCTCCCCCGTCGCCGTGCGGCGGTCGGGCGGCATACGCAGCACGAAGCGTTCCGGGTCGCGCATGTCGAACCGCACGATGCCCCGGCCCAGCAGGCGATTGACGCCATCCAGTTGCGCGAACTTCATCAGCGCGGCGGCGGCGGACGGCCCGCCCTCCGGCAGGGACAATGTCTCGCCCGACTGAAAGCGCAAGTCCCAGCGGCGGTTGCCCACCCATGTCGCCCCCGCCAGCAGCGGTTTCAGCGCCGGTGCGGCCTCCATCAGGTTCTGGAGCGATTTCGTCTCCCGGTTTGCCTGCGGTCCGACGACCAGCGGCAGGTCGGGCATGGATCGGCCATCGACCTTCTCCAGTTCCACGCCATTGACGTCGATCAGGCTCAGCTTGCCGCCATGCTGCCACACCGCCACCGGGTCGCGCTCCACGATGTTGATGACCAATGTGTTGGGTAGGCGCCGCGTCACCCGCGCATCCTCGACCCAGCCCAGCGTCATCACCCGCGCGCGCAGTTCCGCCAGATCGACGGACAGCATCGACCGGTCGATCTCGTCCAGCGCCAGCGTGTAGACGGGCATCTCGTCCATGCGCTTGAGGCCCTGCACCTCCACCTTGGCGACCTGAAAGCCGGATCGCGCGGCCAGCGCCGCCATCTCCTGCCCCGCCATCGCGGGCAGGCCGAAAAACTGCGCCGTCATCCACAGCACGCCCGCCGCCAGCATCACCACCACGCCGGTCAGCACCCGACTCAGCGTCTCGCCGCTGACCGGCAGCAGCGCGATCAGCCGGTCCAGCTTCGTCTGGCGGCGCGGCGGTGCGCGGCGCGTGCGCGGCGACGGCGTGCGGCTGCCCCGGCCGACGCCCGCCCCGCCCTTGATCTTCGCTCCGTTCATGCCGCGCCCCCCGCCAGCGCGGGCACGCCCAGCGCCTCCTCGATGATCGCCTCGACCAGCGCGCCATAGTCCAGCCCGATATAGCGGCCCTGTTCGGGCACGAGGCTCAGCGGCGTCATGCCCGGCTGGGTGTTGACCTCCAGCAGGAAGACACCCTCTATCCCCTGCGTGTCGTCCCAGCGGAAATCGGACCGCGACGTGCCCTTGCAACCCAGCAGCCGGTGCGATTGCAGCGCCACCGCCATCATATACTGCGCCACATCGTCGGGCACCTGCGCGGGGCAGATGTGCTCCGTCATGCCGTCGGTATATTTGCTGTCGAAATCATAGAAGCCGCCCTTGGGCTTCAACTCCGTCACGCACAGCGCCCGGTCGCCCAGCACGGCGACGGTCAGTTCGCGCCCCCGGATGAAGGGTTCGGCCAGCAATTCCTCGAAATCCTGCCACGGTCCCACCGTCTCGCGGCCGATGGGATGGCCATAATTGCCCTCCGCCGTCACGATGGCGACGCCGACCGACGATCCCTCGTTCACCGGCTTGACCACATAGGGGCGCGGCAGCGGGTCTTTCTCGAACAGGCTGTCCGATTTCACGATCATGCCGCCGGGCATGGGGATGCCATGGGGGACCAGCGCCTGCTTGGTCAGCACCTTGTCAATGGCGATCACCGATGTCGTCAGGCCGCTGTGCGTATAGCGGATGCCCATCACGTCCATCAGGCCCTGCACCGTGCCATCCTCGCCCGGCACGCCATGCAGCGCGTTGAACACAATGTCGGGCGATGCGGCGATCAGCTTGGCGGGCAGGTCGCGCCCCTCCGCCGGGGTCGCTCCCAGGTCGACGCGCGTCACCCGATGGCCCCGCGCCTCCAGCGCCTTGGCCACACCCTCGCCGCTCATCAGCGAGACGGGACGCTCCGACGACCATCCGCCCATCAGGACGGCGACATGCCAGGGACCGCTCATGCCGCGCCCTCCCCATAATGGCCAACCCGCTGGATTTCCCATTCGAGGGTCACACCCGATTGTGCCTTCACGCGCCGTATCACCTCTTCGCCCAGCGCCTCTATGTCGGCGCTCGTCGCCGCGCCCAGATTGAGCAGGAAATTACAATGTTTCTCGGAAACCTGTGCGTCGCCGATGGTCAGGCCGCGACAGCCCGCCGCATCGACCAGCTCCCACGCCTTATGGCCTTCGGGATTCTTGAAGGTGGACCCGCCCGTCTTCGACCGCAGCGGCTGGCTGGCCTCCCGCGCGGCGGCGATCCGGTCCATCTCCGCCTGGATCGCGGCCGGCTCGCCCCGCTCCGCCCGGAAGGTCGCGCTCACCACGATGGTCCCGTCGGGCAAGGCGCTATGCCGATAGGTGTAGCCCAGTTCGCCCAGCGCCAGCACCCGCCGCTCGCCGGAGCGCAGCACCACCTCCGCCTCGACCAGCACATCCTTGACCTCGCGGCCATAGGCCCCGCCGTTCATCCGCACGAAACCGCCGACCGTGCCCGGTATGGAGCGCAGGAATTCCAGCCCTGCAATACCCGCATCCCGCGCCGTGGAGGACACCAATATTCCCGATGTTCCGCCGCCGCAGCGCAGGGTCGTCTCGTCCAGCTTCTCCGCAAAGGAAAAGGGCTTGCCCAGCCGCACGACCACGCCCGGCACGCCGCCATCGCGCACGATCAGGTTGGAGCCGAGGCCCAGCGCCATGACCGGCACCGCCGGATCGAGCGCGGCCAGAAACGCCGACAAATCATCCACATCCTTCGGCTCGAACAGCCATTCCGCCGCCCCGCCAGCCTTGAACCAGACAAGCGGCGCCAGCGGCGCGGCGGCCTTCAGGCTCCCGCGCACGGCATCGCCTGCGATCAGGGCGGAGCTGGTCGTCATCGCGACACAGCCCCCAGACCCATCCATGTCCGGGCCAGTTTGCCCTGCGCCGCGACCACATCGTCCAGCGTCGCCTGCACACGCTGCTGCACGGGCGTCCGAGCCAGCGTCGGCACGGCCTTCAGCATGGCCTCGAACAGGCGGATCTGCCCCGCCTGCATGTCGAGCAGCATCTTCTGGGTCGCCAGACCTGCGGTCAGGAGGTCACGCATCAGGCCGTCTCCGTCTCGCGCCGCGCCTTGACCGCGTCCGCCAGACCCGCCGCCCATTTGGTGATGTCGCCCGCGCCCAGACACACGATCATGTCATGCGGCTGGATGTCCGCCGCCAGCGCCACGGCCAGCGCATCCGCGTCCGCCACGGTCGTCGCCGCGCGATGCCCGCGCCGCTTCAGGCCCGCGACCAGCGCATCCGCGTCCACGCCCTCGATCGGCTGCTCGCCCGCCTGATAGACCGGGGTCACATACACCCCATCCGCATCGTTGAACGCCTGCTGGAAATCTTCCATCAGATCGCGCAGGCGCGTGAAGCGGTGCGGCTGCACCACTGCGATGACCCGCCCCTTGGCGCCCTCGCGCGCGGCGGCCAGCACGGCCTTGATCTCGACCGGGTGATGGCCATAATCGTCGATCACCGTCGCCTCGCCGTCGCCCACGGCAACGGTTCCCACCTTGGTGAAGCGCCGCTTGACCCCGCCGAAGCCCGACAGGCCCGACTGGATGGTGGCGTCCGGGATGCCCAGGAACAGCGCCACGCCAATCGCCGCCATGGCGTTCAGGACATTATGGCGACCCGGCATGGGCAGGTCGATGCCCTCGATCCGCCGCACGCTGCCGTCCCGCTCGCGCACCTGCACGTCGAAGATATTGCCGCCCGCATAGGGGACCACATTCTCGCCGCGAATGTCGGCGGGGGCGGAGAAGCCATAGGTGACGATCCGCCGGTCCTGCACGCGCGGCAGGATCGCCTGCACTTCGGGATGGTCGAGGCACAGCATCGCCGCGCCATAGAAGGGCACATTCTCGACGAACTCGACGAAACAGTCCTTCACCCGGTCGAAGCTGCCATAATGGTCCAGATGCTCCGGGTCGATGTTGGTGACGACCGCCACCGTGCCGTCCAGCCGCAGGAAGCTGCCGTCGCTCTCGTCGGCCTCCACCACCATCCAGTCGCCCGCACCGAGGCGCGCGTTGGAGCCATAATTATTGATGATGCCGCCGTTGATGACCGTGGGGTCGATCCCGCCCGCGTCCAGCAACGCCGCGATCATCGAGGTCGTCGTCGTCTTGCCATGCGTGCCCGCCACCGCAACGGTGGATTTCAGGCGCATCAGTTCCGCCAGCATCTCCGCGCGGCGGATGACCGGCACGCGCTTCTCCAGCGCCAGCTCGACCTCCGGGTTGCCGCGCTTGATCGCGGTGGAGGTCACGACGACCGCCGCATCGCCCAGATTTTCGGCCTTATGGCCGATCATCACCTTGATGCCCTTTTTGCGCAGGCCCTCGACCACATAGCCCTCGGCCACGTCGGACCCCTGCACGGTGTAGCCCAGATTGGCCATCACCTCGGCAATGCCGGACATGCCGATGCCGCCGATGCCGATGAAATGGATGGTGCCGATGTCGGTTGCGACGCCCTTCATGCGGGGACTCCCTGTATACCCGAAACGGGCTTGGCGGGCGCGACTTTCAGGACGTTGGTGGTGATCGGCGCGACGCCGAAACTTTCGATCAGGTCCGCCATGTCCCGCACCGCATCGGGCCGCCCGCACTCGCGCGCACGCCGCGCGGCATTTTCCAGGGCGCCAGGCTCCATCGCCAGCTTCTGCATCTGTTTGGCAAGCTCCACGGGGGTAAAGGCGCTTTGCGGGATGGAACGGGCGCCGCCCGTCTTCGCCATCTCGCGCGCATTATAGGTTTGGTGATCGTCCATCGCGGACGGCAGCGGGATCAGGATCGCGGGCCGCCCCGCCACGGTCAGCTCCGCGATGGTGGAGGCCCCGGCGCGGGCGATGACCAGATGGGACCAGCCCAGCTTGGTCGGCATATCCTCGATATAGGTCGCCAGGTCGGCCGGGATTTCCATCTTCGCATAGAGCGCGCGCACCGCGTCGATGTCCTCCGCCCGGCATTGCTGCGTCACCTGCAACCGGCGGCGCAACGACACGGGCAGCAGCGCAAGGCCCTCCGGCACCACGCTCGACAATATGGTCGCGCCCTGGCTGCCCCCGGTGACGAGGATGCGGAACACGCTATTCTCGGTAAAGGCGGGGAAATCCTCCTCGCGCAGCGCCAGCACGCTGTCGCGCACCGGATTGCCGACCAGATGCACCTTGTGCCCATGGCGCTTCGCCAGTTTCTGCACGTCGGGATAGGCGGTGGCAATGGCGTTGACCTTGCCCGCGACCAGCCGGTTGACCCGGCCCAGCACCGCATTCTGGTCGTGCACGATGGTGGGGATGCCCTCCTTGAACGCGCCCAGCAGCGCGGGCAGCGCGGGGTATCCGCCGAAACCGACCACCACCGACGGACGGAACACGTCATACAGCCGCCGCGCCATGTCGCGCCCGGCCATGATCGCACGCGCGCCCTTGACCCATCCGACCGGCCCGCCGCTCATCCGGCCCGCGGGCAGGATATGGGTCTGCGCCTTTTCAAAGATGCCGGGGATCTTCGCGCCCCGCTCGTCCGTGACCAGCGCGACATGGTGCCCGCGCGCCATCAGTTCCTCCGCCACGGCATGGGCGGGCATCACATGGCCCCCGGTGCCACCGGCGGCGAGGACATAGTGGCGGGAAACGCTCATCGGCCGCTCCATTGTGGCGCATAACTGGCGCGCTGCCCATAGGGGGTCTTGGCCATATACGGGTTGCGCCGCGTGAACGCCAGCAACAGGCCGACACCGATGGACAGCGCGATCATCGACGACCCGCCATAGCTGATGAACGGCAAGGTCATGCCCTTGGACGGGAAAAGTTGCGTGTTCACGCCCATGTTGATGATCGCCTGAATCGCCATCTGCGCGACCAGCCCGGCGGAGGCCAGCACGATGAACGGCTCATCCTCGTCCAGCAGGCGCAGCAGCACCCGCACCACAATGGCCAGATAGACCAGCGCGATGGCGATGCACGCCAGCAGGCCGAACTCCTCCCCCACGACGGAGAAGATATAGTCGGTATGCGCTTCGGGCAGGTGGAATTTCGCCTGTCCCCCGCCCGGCCCCACGCCCATCAGGCCGCCGCTGGTGATGGTGGAGCGCGCCAGGTCCACCTGCGTCGGCCCGCCCGCCGCATCCGCGCTCAGGCCCAGGAACTGGTTGATGCGGTCGCGGCCATTGTCATAGAGCAGGTACATCAGCGCCAGCCCGCCGACGCCCGCGCCGATCAGCCCGCCGATGGCCTTCATCGAAATGCCGCTCAGCATCAACAGCACGGCCCATACGCCCAGAAAGATCACCGTCTGGCCGAAATCCGGCTGCTTCATCAACAGGCCGCCGATCACCGCCGTCATCGCCCCGCTCAGCGGGATCACCGGCAGCGATTTATCCTTTGCGCGCAATGACAGCATCCACGCCAACGTGACCACATAGACGGGCTTGAGGAACTCCGATGGCTGGAACCGCAACATGCCCGACCCGATCCAGCGATAGGCGCCGTTCACTTCCGTCCCGATGACCGGCACCAGCATCAGCAGCAGCGAGAAGAACACCGCCATGCCCATCGCCAGCCGCCGCGCCTCCTGCCGGGGCAACATGCTGACGAACAGCATGACGACCAGACCCGCCCCGACCCACAGGATCTGGCGGTAGAAATAATGGAGCGGGTTGACCGCGACGCTGCTGGTCGAACGGTCGATCGCCGCGACGGGTGACGCGGCGGCCACCGCGACCAGCCCGATGGCGATCAGCACGACGATCAGCGCGAGAAGAACCCGGTCGATCTCCCAGAACCAGATGGACAGCGCGGTGCGCTCACGCGGCAGCGGACGGCCCGCCATGCTGGCCCGGTCGCGGATCGCGGGCAGCAGCTTGCGCATCGCGTCGGCGGCCTGCTCGCCGCTCCGCTCACCGGAGGCCGGTCCCTTGCGCCCGCCATCCTTGCCGCCCGTCGGCCCACCAGGAGTCATCGCGACGCCCCCCCACCCAAAGCCCCACTCAGGGCATTGACCGCGGCGACGAACGCATCGCCGCGCGCCTCGAAATCCCGAAACTGGTCGAAGGACGCGCAGGCGGGCGAGAGGAGCACCACATCGCCCGGCATCGCATTGGCCGCCGCCTGTGCGACCGCCGTGATGAGCAATTCGCTCTCCTCCACCGGCACCACATCACGCAGGATCGCGGCAAAGACCGGCCCGGCCTCCCCAATGGTATAGGCGTGCTTGACGTTGGGAAACCCGACCGCGCAATCGTCCAGGTCGTCGCTCTTGGCCAACCCGCCGAGGATCCAGTGGATACGGGGGATTCCGTCCCGCGCGGGCCATGCCGACAGGGCGGGCGCGGTGGAGGCGGCGTTGGTCGCCTTGCTGTCGTTGACGAACAGGACGCCGTCGCGCTCCCCCACGATCTGCATCCGGTGCGGCAGGCTGGCGTAGCTGCGCAGCGCATCCTCCACGCTGCGCGGGCCGATATGCAGGGCCTCCGCGACGGCACGGGCCACAGCGACATTCTGCGCGTTATGCGGGCCTTGCAGCGCAGGCCATTGCAATTGCTCCACCGGATCGATGCTGTCGGCATGGGCGCGGGTGACATGCGGCAGGCGGTCCGCGATGATCCGGGTCGGTGCGTCATCGGCGGCGACCACGCTGGCATGACCCGCCGACTGCATGATGAGCAGCCGCTCCTTGGACGCGGCATAGGCGTCGAACCCGTCATAGCGGTCGAGATGGTCGGGCGTGATGTTGAGCAGCGCGACCACGTCGCAATCGAGGCTGTAGGTCAGGTCGATCTGATAGCTGGACAGTTCCAGCACATAGACGCCGCCCCGATCCAGCGGCTCCTGCGCCAATATGGGCAGGCCGATGTTGCCGCCCATGCGCGCGGGCAGTCCGGCGTTGCGGCAGATATGGTGGATCAGCGCGGTCGTGGTCGACTTGCCGTTGGTGCCGGTGATGCCCACCACCCGATGCGCGGGCAGGCTGGGCCGGGCCAGCGCGAACAGTTCGATGTCGCCGATCAGCGGCACGCCGGATTCGCGCGCCTTGTCCGCAATGGGGTGCCGGTTGATCGGCACGCCCGGCGACACGACGATGCCGTCATAACCGGTCAGGTCGGCCTCCAGCAGGTCCGCCACCTCCGCCTTGCCCGCCACGGCCGCGCGCGCATCCTCGCGATTGTCCCAGGCCAGCACATGCGCGCCGCTGGCGTGCAGCGCATCGACGGTGGCGAGGCCGGACCGGGCCAGACCCAGCACCGCATAGCGTTTGCCCGCAAAGACGGGGGAGACGATCATCGCAGCTTCAACGTGGCGAGGCCGGCCAGCGCCAGCACGAAGGACACGATCCAGAAGCGGATCACCACCGTCGTCTCATGCCACCCCAGTTGCTCGAAATGATGGTGGATCGGCGCCATGCGGAACACCCGCTTGCCCGTCCGCTTGTAGAAAAAGACCTGGATGATGACGGACAGCGCCTCCACCACGAACAGGCCACCGATGATGGCCAGCACGATCTCATGATGCGCCACCACCGCGATCACGCCGATGGTGCCGCCCAGCGCCAGTGACCCGGTATCGCCCATGAATACGGCGGCGGGCGGTGCGTTGAACCACAGGAAGGCGAGGCAGGCCCCGACGATGGCCCCGCACAATATCACCAGATCGCCCGCCCCCGGCACATGCGGTATGCCCAGATAGGCGGCATAGTCCGCACGGCCCACGATATAGGCGATCAGCATGAAGGCCATGCACGCCACGATCACCGGCATGGAGGCGAGGCCGTCCAGCCCGTCGGTCAGGTTCACCGCATTGCCGAACGACACGATGACGAAGGCGGCGAAGACATAATAGAAATAACCAAGGTCGATGGGACCGCCGGTATAGAAGGGCAGGTACAGCCCCGTGCCATTGTGCCGCACGATCAGGATCGTCGCGATCCCCGCGATCAGGAATTCGATCAGCAGACGGAACCGGCCCGACAGGCCCTTGTGGCTCGCCTTCGTCACCTTGTCATAATCGTCGAGAAATCCGATCGCGCCAAAGCCCAGGGTAACGAAGATGCACGCCCAGACATAGATGGAGCGAAGGTCCATCCACAGCAGCACCGACAGGACCAGCGCAGTCAGGATCATCAGCCCGCCCATGGTGGGCGTGCCGACCTTGGCCAGATGGGTCTGCGGCCCGTCGCTGCGGATCGGCTGTCCCTTGCCCTGCCGCACGCGCAGCCAGCCGATGAACTTCGGCCCGATAATCAGGCCGATGACCAGCGCGGTGATGATCGACGCGCCCGCCCTGAACGTCAGATAGCGTATCAGGTTCAGCACGCCGGGGAATCCGAGCTGTTCGGCGATCCAGTAGAGCATTGTCAGCGTGTCCCCCCGGCGATCGCCGCGACGACGCGGGACAGGCCGATACTGTTGCTACCCTTGACCAGCACAACGTCGTCAGCCCGCAAAAGCGGGCGCAGGCTGTCGATGGCGGTTTGAGCGTCGGGCACATGACGCAAAGCCAGCCGGCCTTCAAGGGCCTCGGCGAGGGGTTTCATCTCCTCGCCGATCAATATGGCGTCGGAAATGCCCGCTTCACCGATGGGACCGGCCAGCGCGGCGTGCAACGCGTCCGACTGGTCGCCCAATTCCTTCATCGCGCCCAGCACGACGATGCGTCGTCCCGCCTCCTCCCGGCCCAGTTGGCCGATGGTCGCCTCCATGGATGCGGGGTTGGCGTTATAGCTTTCGTCGATCAGCAGGATGGTGCCGCCCTCGACCGCGACCCTGCGCCGCTCGCCGCGTCCCGGCAGGCCGGGCATCTCCGCCAGCGCCAGCCCCGCGATGGCCAGGTCGCCGCCCACCGCCTCCACCGCCGCCATGATGGCCAGCGCGTTGGAGACCCAGTGGCGGCCCGGCGCGGCGACATGGAAATTGATCGTGCCGCCCGGCAGGCGCGCGGTCACCATCGTGCCGCCGTCGCGCGCGGGCACCTCGTCCACCACCCGCACATCGGCGTCGCGGGAAAAGCCGAAGGTCATGACCTTGTCGGCGTAACGGATCGCCTTGTTATACAGGCGCGCGGCAAAGGGACTGTCCGCCGGGATGATCGCGGTGCCGCCGGGCAACAGCCCCTCGAATATCTCCGCCTTGGCGTCGGCAATTGCCTCCAGCCCGCCGAAATGGCCGATATGGGCCGGCGCGATGGCGGTGACGATGGCGACATGGGGGCGCACGATGCGGGTCAGGGCGGCCAGTTCGCCCTCATGGTTCATGCCCATCTCGAAAATGCCGAACAGGCTGTCGGCGGGCATCCGCGCCAGGCTCAGCGGCACGCCGACATGATTATTGTAGCTTTTGACGGAGCGATGCGCGCGGTTCGGCGCCTTGCGGTCCAGCGCCTGCCACAGCGCCTCCTTGGTGCCGGTCTTGCCGACGGAGCCGGTCACGCCGATGACCTTCGCCTGCGTGCGGGCGCGCGCGGCGCAGCCCAGCGCGACCAGCGCTTCGGTCGTGTCCGCCACCCGCACATGCGCGCCGCGCACCGGCCGCTCCACCACGGCGGCGGCGGCGCCAGCGGCAAAGGCTTTCTCGACATGGTCATGGCCGTCCGACTGCGTGCCCTTCAGCGCGACGAACAGGTCGCCCGGCCCAACTTCCCGGCTGTCGAACGCAACGCCATGGGCGTGGAACGCGCCATGCATACTGCCGCCTGTCGCCTCCGCCACGGTCCGGGCGGTCCACAGCGCGCTCATGCCACACATGCCTTGAAAATGGCGTGCGCCGTCATGCGGCACGCTTTGCTTGTGGCGTGCGCCGTCATGCGGCGCACTCGCGCGCGACGGTCACATCGTCGAACGGCAACACATGGTCGCCCACGATCTGCCCCTGCTCATGCCCCTTGCCCGCCAGCAGCACGATGTCGCCCGTCTGCGCCAGACCGATGGCATGGGCGATGGCCTCACGCCGTCCGCCGATCTCCGTTGCGCCCGCTGCGCCCGCCAGCACGGCGGCGCGGATCAGCGCCGCATCCTCGCCGCGCGGATTGTCGTCGGTCACGATCACCACGTCCGACAGCGCACCCGCCACTTCGCCCATCAGCGGCCGCTTGCCCGCATCCCGGTCCCCGCCCGCGCCAAAGACGGTGATGATCCGCCCCGTCGCATGGGGGCGCAGCGCCTCTATGGCCGCGCGCAGCCCGTCCGGCGTATGGGCATAATCGACATAGACCGGCGCGCCCGTCCGCGTGATGACCGCCCGCTCCAGCCGCCCGCGCACCGGTTGCACCCGCTCCAGCGCCCGCAGCGCGTCGATCACCGGCGTCCCCGTCGCGATGATCAGCCCCGCCGCGACCAGCGCATTGGCCGCCTGATAGGCCCCGATCAGCGGCAGGGGCAGCTTATGCTCGCCGCCACCCTCCAGCCCGACCAGCAAATCCTGCCCCAGCGCCGTCGGCGTGCGCGCAATCAGGCGCAGCGTCTCGCCCGCCTCGCCCACCGTCAGCAGCCGCAGGCCCCGCGCCGTCGCGCGCGCCGCCACCGCCGCCGACCGGGCGTCGTCCGTCCACACCACCGCCGCGCCATCGGCCGCGATCACCTCGTCGAACAGCCGCATCTTGGCGTGGAAATAGCTGTCCATGTCGCCATGATAGTCGAGATGGTCACGGCTCAGGTTCGTGAACGCCCCCGCCCGCACCGGCAACCCCTCAGTCCGATACTGGTCCAGGCCATGGCTCGACGCCTCGAACGCGACATGGCTCACGCCCTCGCGGTTCAGGCCGGACATGTTGGCGAGGAAGGTCACGACATCGGGCGTGGTCAGCCCGGTGGACACCTGCTCCCCGTCCGTGGTCACGCCCAGCGTGCCGACCGACGCCGCATGATGGCCCAGCGATCGCCACAATTGCCGCGCCAATTCCACCGTCGATGTCTTGCCATTGGTGCCGGTCACCGCGACGGTCGTGGCGGGAAAGGGCGCGAAATAGCGGGCGGCGAGCTGTGCGAACAGGCGGCGCGGTTCGGCGTCAGCGATATGCACCGCGCCCTCCACCACCGCTTCGGGCCGCGCGACGACCGCCACGGCCCCGGCGGCGATGGCGGCCGGGATATAATCCTCGCCATTCACGCGCGCACCGCGGAACGCGCCGAACACGGACCCCGGCGCGACCTTGCGATTGTCGATGGCAAAACCCGATACGGCCACATCGCGCACATCCTGCGCGACCGGATGGCCAAGATCGCCCAGCCGGGTCATTCCTCGCCCTTCGCTTTCCACAACAGCGGGGTCAGTTCCGACACGTCCACGTCCCGGCTCGCCTCCGGGTACACGCCCATCATCGGCGCCGCCCGCTCGATCACTCGGCGCACGATCGGCGCGGCGGTCCAGGCGGCGGTGCGCAGGCCGAACGTCTCCGCATTGCCCTTCGGCTCGTCCATCATGACCAGCACGACATAGCGCGGATTGTCCATCGGGAAGGCGGCGGCAAAGGTGGTGACGAGGCTATGCTTGGCATAGCCGCCCGCGTGCGGCTTCTCCGCCGAACCCGTCTTGCCACCGACCCGGTATCCCTTGGCGTCCGCGCTGCGTCCGGTGCCGTCCAGCACGATCAGGCGCAGCAACTGCCGCATCCGCGCGCTGGTGGCGCTGGAGAAGACGCGCACCCCGTCGGGCACCTGTCCCTCGCGCAGTTTCAGCATGGTCGCGGGCCGCATCACGCCGCCATTGACCAGCGCGGCATAGGCGCTGGCGAGGTGCATCGGCGTCACCGCGATGCCATGACCATAGGCGGTCGTCATGGTGGTCAGCCGCCCCCAGTTCGACGGCCAGATCGTCCCCGCCCGCTCACGCAGCTCGATGGCGGAACGTTCATGGAAGCCCAGCTTGCGGTACATCGCCTGCAACCGGTCGGTGCCCAGTTCGTCCGCGATGCGCGCGGTCACGATGTTGCTGCTGTGGACCAGCGCCTCCGGCACGTTCAGCCAGCGGCCCGCGCTATGGTCGTCATGGATGCGGAAACCGCCGACGCTCAGCGGCGCGGTCGCGTCATACCGCTTGGACATGCTCGTCACCACGCCCGCGTCCATCGCCGCCGCAAAGGCCAGCGGCTTGAAGGTGGAGCCAAGCTCATAGGCGGACTGCACGATGTCGTTGCGCCGCGCGTCCATCGACTGGTTGTTCAGCTTGTTGGGGTCGAACACCGGCATGGAGGCCATGGCGATCACCTCGCCCGTGTTCGCGTCCAGGATCACGCCCGCCGCCGCGCGCGCCTGTTGCGCGGTCAGGCCCTGATAGAGTTCCGCCTCCATCACCGCCTGCACCCGCGCGTCGAGCGACAGGACCAGCGGCGTGCCGCGCGTCGCCGCATCGGTCAGCCGGTCGTTGAACGCCCGCTCCACGCCCATGCCGCCGGTGCCGTCCACGCTGGTAAAGCCCAGCGCATGGGCGGCGAGGCTGCGCTGCGGATAGAGCCGCTCCTTCTCGCGCGGGAACTCGATGCCCACCTCGCCCAGCGCATTGACCGCCGCCACCTGCTCCGGCAGCGCGCGGCGGCGCAGATAGGCCCAGCGCTTGGTCGGTTGCAGCAGGCGGAAGAACGTCCCCGCGCTGGTGTCCGGGAAAATCTCGTGCAGCTTGTCGGCCAGGTCCTGCCGGTCGCCGATCACCCGCTCCGGCCGCACCGCGATGCTATAGGCGTCGATGGTGCGGGCCAGCGGCTCGCCATTGCGGTCGAGAATGTCGGCGCGCGGCGGCACCATCGCCAGACCGGACCTGCCCGTGTCGCCCGCCCCCGCCGCAATGCCCATCCACAGCATCCGCCCGGCCAGCACGCTGGTCAGCAGGGCAAAGATCAGCAGCAGGAACACCAGCCGCGCATGCGCGACGCCGATCAGGTCGTACCGCTGCGTCGGACGATCGGGCGCGACCGGACGGGCGAGGACAGTGGCCATCAGCGGCGCTTCGGACCGGATTCGACGGCGGCCTTCGCCCCCAGGTCGCGCAGCGTGCGATCATCCAGCAATTGCGCGTCGAGCAGCGCCATGCGCGCAGCCTTGCGCGCCACCGGGTCGGGCGCGGGACGGCTGGCGGTCGCGGCGGGCACGGATGCCTGCGCGGTCCGCACCGGCGCGGCGCGGGCGGCATCGGGCCGGGTCGTCGCCTTGCGCTGGCCGCCCTGCGCCGCCTCACGCACTGGGGCGGACACCGGCGCAGACACGGACATGGCTGCCGCGACGGGCGCCTGCACCTTCGCCGACGCCACGCGCAGCATCGAATCATCGTCGCGAATCTGCTCGTTCGCCGGGCTTTGGGTGCGCTGGGCGACCGCCTCCGTCACCGGGGCGGCGCTGTCCGCCATCGCCATCATCACCGGCGGCGCGACATAGATTTCGCCGTTCGACTTCACCCCGTCGAGGCTGGCCAGCGCCCGCTCGTCCGGCAGATATTGCGCGGCCTGCGGCGCGCCATAGCGATAGTCGGCGCTGTTCCATTTTTCGAGCTGGCGCATGTTCGCCCGGCTCTCGAACTCCGTCTCCAGATAGCGGATGTCCGCCCGCACATGGAAAATCTTGCCGTCCAGCGCCTGCACCGCATTCCGCTCCGTCGCGACGCGCAACGAGATCAGATAGGCGGTCAGCGCGCCAAAGGCGACGATCAGGATCCACAGGATGTTCTTCAGGCGCTTGATCGCGATCATGACGGACTTCCTTGAACGGCGGACCATGCGGGGGCGGAGGTGCGTGTCGCACTGCGGAGCGTGGCGGAACGGGACCGGGGGTTGCGGGCGATTTCATCCTCCGACCCCTTCACCGCCCGCGCGGGCTTGGCAAAGGTTGCGGGCCGGGCTTCCACCACCGCCGGGCGATGGCGCGATCCGCCCGCATCGCCGCCGCTGCGTTCCCGCAGGAAATTCTTGACGATCCGGTCTTCCAGACTGTGGAAGGTCACGATGGCCAGCCGCCCGCCGGGGGCCAGCACCGCCTCCGCCGCCTCCAGCCCCGCCTCCAGTTCCGCCAGCTCCTGATTCAGAAAGATGCGGATCGCCTGGAAACTGCGCGTCGCCGGGTCTTTCGGCTGACCGGGGCGATAGCCCAGCGCCTTGCGCACCACGGCGGCGAGCTGGCTGGTCGTGGACAGGGGGCGCGCCGCCACGATGGCCCGCGCGACACGGCGCGACTGCCGCTCCTCGCCATAAAGGTAGAGGACATCCGCGATCGCCGCCTCGTCCGCCTCGTTCAGCCATTCGGCGGCGGTCTGGCCGGACTGGCTCATCCGCATGTCGAGCGGGCCGTCCTTCTGGAAGGAAAAGCCGCGTTCCGCCCGGTCGATCTGCATGGAGGACACGCCGATGTCGAGCGTCACGCCCGCCACCGCCGCGATCCCGGCATCGGCCAGCAGGCGCGCCATCCGCGAATATTCGCCATGGATCAATGTGATCCGGCCGTCGCTGGCGGTCACCACCGCCTGCCCCTCCGCCACCGCGTCGGGGTCACGGTCGATGGCGAACACCATCGCGCCCTGCGCCGCCATGGCGCGGCTGTACCCGCCGGCGCCGAACGTGCCGTCGACATGGCGCTCGCCGGGGACAATGGCGAGGGCGTCGAGCACTTCGGACAGCAGCACCGGGATATGGGGCGCGGCAGGGGTCAGGACGGCAGGGGTCTGGGGGACAGGACTCTGGGGGGCGGCGTCGGGCATCACGCAGCCTTCCGGTTGGGGTTCTTGGGGTTCACGGCCCATTCGGCCATCGCCTTGCGGCAGCGCAGGCGGGAGATTTCGGACCCCTGACCGGAGTCGAGATAGCGTTGGGGCGACCAGATCTCGAACGTCCAGATGGCGCCGACGAACCACAGCATGTCGTCGATGCCCATGATTTCCCGGACTTCGTCGGGCAGGCTGAACCGGCCGCCATCGTCAAAGGTCACGCGCTCGACATCGCCCACCATATTGGCGGCGCGGCGGTGGCGGTCGAGGTTCTGGCCATGGGTGCGCGCGGCGACGACCTCCGCCTCAATCTCCGCCTTCATGTCGGACAGATAGTCTTCACCGAAACCCGTCAGGCAGGTCAGGTCGGGCAACATGTTGATATACAGGACATTATGGTCGGCGCTTCCGGCCTTCACGCGGCGACGCAGGTCCACGGGCAGGGTGAAGCGCAACTTGCTGTCCACACCGCTGAAACCGCTGCCATGATAGTTGTCGGCCGCCGACACTTGCCCCGAACTCCCTGTTTCAGGGTGCATTTCGCCCGCCCCGAAAAGCCATGCCTTTCGGATTGCTGAATCGCGGAAACACCATGCGCCCCTTAAGCCGGGATAACTATCAGTGGGGCCGTCGGGTGTGAAGGGGGATTCATGGGTAGAGATGGGAAATTTTGTGAAAATTTGATCCAGAGGTGGGACGAAGGTCTATAATTCCCCCTTTGTTCCCCTCGACTTTGCGGCGAGCGCGGTCAGCAGCGCCAGCAACAGGATGGCCCCCAGCGCGGGCCGCACCGCCCCCGACAGGCCATCCGCCCGCGTCAGCCAGACCCGCCGCCCCATCGCCACGCCCGCGCCGGGGACCAGCGCCTCGGCCAGCACCGGCACGGCGTCGCTCGTCCAGCCGCCGGTCTCCGCGGGCTTCTGTGGCGTTGCGGTCCACAGCGCGTCGTTCGCGAAATCGGCGTCGGCGATCAGGATCGCGGTCCCCCTCCCCACCCGGCAACGCGCCACCAGCCCGCCCGACGACAGGGCGCAGGACGCGCTATCCGTCAGGACAGGAGGGGCCGTCAGGACAGGAGGGGCGACCGGGACAGGAGGCGCGGATGGGAAAGAATGGGAGGGCGGGACCGGGGCGGCGGCTGGGACAGGATGGGACAGGCGGAAATGCGACGCCCCCACGGTCTGGATCATCCGGCCATCGTCCAGAAAGCGCCGCTCCACCGGATCGCTCCCCGCCACACGCGGCGGCGCGGCGGCCAGCGCCAGCCCCCAATGCGTCAGCAGCGGGTCCAGCAGGCTGGTCGGCGGCGGGCGTTGCGGATGGCCCAGCGGCCGCGCGTCCGCCCAGCGCAGATCGGGATCGACCAGCATCACCGCTCGTCCGCCGCGCCGCGCCCACGCGTCCAGCGCCACCAGCTCCTGCGGCGTCAGCGCCCGCGGCTGGACCAGCAGCAACGCCGCGACCCGATCCAACAGGGCGCGATCCAGCGTTTCGGTTGGTAATGTTGCAAAACGCCGCCCCAATATTTTCCACAGCGGCGCGGTGGAAAATCCCGCCAGCATCCCGCCCTGTGCGGGTCCATGCAGCACCGGCCCGGACAGGATCGCAACCACAGGCCGCCGCGCACCCCGCTCCCCCGCCACCGGCTCAGGACCACCGTGCCCTGAACCACCCTGCTCCGGCACCTCCGTCACCCGATCCGCCCAGATCGCCAGCCGCTCCGCCTGCCCCGCAGACCCGACGATAGAGAGGATCAACGGCGGCATCACCAGCGCCAGCATGGCCGGGACCAGCGCCGCCACCCGCCACCGCCCCAGCACCCAACGCAGCACGGCCACCAGCACGACCGCTCCACCCAAAGCCGGCCACAGCCATGCTCCGGGATCGAGCTGCCCCGTCTCAATCACGTGCGGCGGCATCAGTCCCGCCAGCAGGGTTGCGGCACCCACCAGCGCAGTCACCCCGCCCGCGATCCACCGCGCTGCCGGGCCGATCCCGTCAGGGCCATCGATTCTCCTGAACCCGTCGATCGCGCCGATCCTATTGCGCCTGCCGGGGGTCGCGATCCATGGGCTTCTGCAATTGCGGGTCGGGTTCCAGGTCGGGCACCGCCGGGGCCGCCTGCTGCGTGCCCGCGTCCGCCGTCGGCGTCACGCCCAGATCCGCGAGCGGCTCGGTCGGCGGCTTGGCCACCGCCTCGGCGCTGTTGGTCGCGACCAGCCCGCCCATCACGTCCGTCCCGCCGGACAGCCCGCCATCCTTGCGGATATTGTCGACCAGCACATTGGTCAGCCCGACCAGCATCAGCACGCCGCCCAGCCCCGCCGCACCGATCTGGATGCGACGGATGCTCTCACGGCGGCTTTCTTCACGCGACGGGGGCACCATCATGGGGTCAGGCCTCGGCTGGCGCGGGCAGCGATCCTGCCACGCTTCACTCGCCCTGAGCCTGCTCCAGCCAGGGGAACACCGTCAACCCCTTGGCCGTCAGCCAGTCGCGATTATACAGGGTGGAGAGGTAGCGAAAGCCCGTGTCGCACAGGATCGTCGCGATCCGTTTGCCCGGCCCCAACTGCTTCGCCAGTGCCACCGCGCCCGCGACATTGATGCCGGACGACAGGCCCAGGCACAGCCCCTCCTCGCTCAGCAGGCGCCGCACCCAATACAGCCCTTCCTCGTCGGAAATGCGGAACTGCGTGTCGATCGGCGCACCCTCCAGATTGGCGGTGATGCGCCCCTGCCCGATGCCCTCCGCGACAGACGACCCTTCGGCCTTCAGCTCGCCATGGGCATAATAGTCATACAGCGCCGCGCCATGCGGATCGGTCAGCGCGATGGTGATCGCCTCGTCATGCTGCTTCAGGCCCAGCCCCACGCCCGCGATCGTGCCGCCGGTCCCCGCCGCGCAGGTAAAGCCGTCGATGCGCCCGTCCATCTGCGTCCAGATTTCCTCCGCCGTGCCCACCACATGCGCGCGGCGATTGGCGATATTGTCGAACTGGTTGGCCCAGATCGCGCCCTCCGTCTCCTCCGCGATGCGGCGGGATGTGTGCACGAAATGGCCGGGATTGCTGTAGGCGGCAGCGGGCACCGTCACCAGCGTCGCACCCAGCGCGCGCAACGTGTCCATCTTCTCC
Organism: Sphingobium sufflavum; assembly: GCF_021403115.1. Lineage (GTDB taxonomy): Bacteria > Pseudomonadota > Alphaproteobacteria > Sphingomonadales > Sphingomonadaceae > Sphingobium > Sphingobium sufflavum. The sequence goes on along the minus strand of NZ_JAJSSH010000002.1, from coordinate 307,590 downwards.
CGGCTCTGCGTCTCCGGCATCACGATGATCGTCTTGTACCCCTTGGCATTGGCGACCAGCGCCAGGCCGATGCCGGTGTTGCCTGCCGTGCCCTCCACGATGGTGCCGCCGGGCTGGAGTTGCCCCTTCTCCTCCGCATCCTGCACAATGAACAGGGCGGCGCGATCCTTCACCGATGCGCCGGGGTTGGCGAACTCACACTTGCCATAGATGTCGCACCCGGTCTCCGCCGACGGCCCGGCCAGCCGGACGAGCGGCGTATTGCCGATGAGGGCGAGGGTGTCGCCGGACGAGGGGGGGGCGGACGGCACGATGCTTTGGGTCATGGCAGGCGATGTAGCGCCTCACCCCCCTCCACCGCAAGCAAGGGAAAGTGCAGGCGGCTGCAAAAATGGCTTTCTCCATCGGAAAAGCCGACTTTCCTTTCTCTCCCCCCCTCCCGCGCTCCGTCTCTCCGCCCGCACAGCGGGAAATCCCGTGGCTTCCGCCGTCGACCCGACGCCATTTTCCCCGCCCGTATCGCCCCCGCTCCATCCCATCGTCCGCCCCGAACAAGCGGCCAACGCCTCCCAGCTTTCCCGGACAGGCCGCCACCCCCATCCGCCCGCGACCGGAGCACGCATCCCATTTCATAAAGATTTCTATGGCATGAGCGGCTGCAATGGCCTCCGTCCCCATCCCGCCGCGCCCCGACGCCCCCTCCCCCGGCCGACCCTCGCCCACCGGCAGGTCCAATGCACCGGCATGGACCGCGCGGCGCGCCCGGCGGAACGGACGCTGGAGGCGCGGCTGGACAGGGGCCGCCATCGCCCTGCTACTGGCGCTCCTGCTGCGCCTAATCCCGGAGCAGGCGCTGCTCGCCCTCGACCATAATGCGCTGGAAACCGCGCAGCCGCTCACCCCCGTGCAGGCCCTGCCGCCGCAGGGGCCGGGCGACACTTTCCCCGGTTCCGCCTACTTCCTCGCGCAGGACGCCTTTGCCCCGGTCGATGCGGCCCCGGTCCGGCCCGGCGACCCCGCCGTCACCACACTCGCCCCGGAACAGCGCAGCCCGCATGTGCTCCAGATCGACCATGGCCCCGCCGCCCTCTCCATGCCGATGCGCGGCCTGACCTTCCTGGATCAGGCCCGCGCACTCCAGTGCATGACCAACGCCATCTATTATGAGGCGGGCAACGAGCCGGAAGAGGGCCAGCGCGCCGTCGCGCAGGTCATCCTCAACAGACTCGCCTCCGGGCGCTGGCCCGCCAGTGTGTGCGGCGTCATCTATCAGGGGACGGAACGGTCCGACCTGCGCTGCCAGTTCACCTTCAGTTGCGACGGGTCCATGGCGCGTGCGCCTGCGGCATCCACTTGGGCGCGCGCGCGCCGTATCGCCGCCCGCAGCCTGTCGGGAGAGATTTTCGCGCCCGCGGGCCTCGCCACCTTCTACCATACGCTGGCCGTGCATCCACCATGGGCGGGGCGGGTGCGCCCGGTCGCGGTGATCGGCGCGCATATCTTCTACCGCCTGCCTGGCGAGGCGGGGATGCCCGCTACCTATCGCATGCGCTATTCGGGGCGAGAAACGGCCCAGCCCGGTCCCTATGCCTTTACGCCGCCGTCGCGCACGCTGCCCCCGCTCGCGCCACCCGGACCGGACCTGATGGCGGGATGGAGCGCGCCCACGGCATCCGTCCCGACGGCCGCCACCGCCACGGCCTCCCCCCTGCTGCTGCCCCAGCCCGCCGCCGTCCCGTCGCTGGCGACCGCCATGCCGGCCCTCCCCGCTCCCGCCCCGTCCGCCCATGGGCGCGACCCCGGCTCACCCGGCCTGCCACAATCCACCATCCGCCCGGAATATCGCAATTCGGGCCGCGCCCTGCGGTAAATGCGGACGCCATCGACGGCTCCCAAAAAAAAATTGGAAAAAATCATCGGCAGGCGGAACCTTTACAGGGGCCGCCTGTTTTTTGGTTCGGACAGCAAAACATTGCCCCCCCGCTCTTGCTGTCCAAATACACGGCCCGGAACGCCATCCCCCACCCGACCAGCGTTCCGGGCCATCCTTTTCTCCCATCAGCAATAACCGGCGGCGGGCCATCTGGCCCAGCCGCCTTTTTTCTGCCCGGCGCACGGCAGCCCGGCACAGGAAAAGTTGCAGCCACCCCGCACCGGCGCGGAACCGGGCGTCGTCCTCCGTGTTTGGTTGGGACGATAGGACACCAACCCACAACGCCGAAACCGGCCAAGCAGCAGCAGGAACATGCCATGAAAAAGACCCCAGCCCTTACCGCAGCCCTGCTTTCGGCACTGGTCCTGCTTTCCGCCTGCAACACGGTGGAGGGCGCTGGCCGCGACGTGTCCAGCGCAGGCGACGCCGTGGCGGGTGCCGCGCGCGACACCAAATAAGCGCGCTTTAAGAAGAGTTTCGCGGCCCGGTCTACGGTCCGTATCATCAGGCCGGGTCGTCCCCGGCCTGATCCTTTTTACGGGCAAACCACGGCTCATCGCTTGCCGAATAGCCGATCCTGCCCCAACACAGCGCCCACCACAGGCCGACGCCATGGCAACAGGCTACCCTGCCTCGTCAGCCTTTTCAGATCGGGCAAGCGGTCGAGACGAAGAGCCTATCCGGTCCCTCCCGCCCATCGCGACGCAACGCCGCCAAGGCCCACTAGAGTGGGCCTTAGAATGGGATCGCATCAGATGCCCCACGTCGTCATTGCGCGCGCAGTGACGATCGAAGGAACAGCCATCACGCCCCAACCTGACCTATCTTGGCCAGGCGGCATCCCGTCACGATGCGAAGAGGATGCTGGCGAACAGGGTAAGATCGCAACGACGGAGGCGGTCCAGCCACCCCAGCCATGCCAACCGGCTCTATTGCTCGCCGCCGCCCGTCTCGACCACCGCCCGTTCCTCGTCGGCCGCCTCTGCCGACCGCTTGCGGTCGGTGAACCACATCGCGATCAGGCTGAGTTCGAACAGCAGGATCAGCGGCACCGCCAGCATCAACTGCGACACCACGTCGGGCGGCGTCAGCACCGCCGCCACGGCCACCGCCGCCACGATCATATAGCGCCGGACGGAGATAAGCTGCGCCCGCGACACGATCCCCGCCTGATTCAGCAGCATCAGCAGCACCGGCATCAGGAAGCTGATCCCGAACGCCAGCGTGAACTGCATCACCAGCGCCAGATAGGATTCGGTGCTGGGCAGCGCCTCCACCTCGACGCCGCCCGCATTGCCCTGAAACCCCAGGAAGAAGTGGAAGGCGGTGGGCATCACCACATAATAGGCCAGCGCCGCGCCGCTGACGAACAGGATCGGCGTCGCCAGCAGGAAGGGCAGCAGCGCCCGCTTTTCCTTGGCGTACAGCCCCGGCGCGACAAAGGCCCAGAGCTGGTTGGCGATGACCGGGAAAGACACGAAGAACGCGCCGAAGATCGCCACCTTCAACTGGACGAAGAACGCCTCATACAGCTTGGTATACACCAGCTTGCCGCCATGCGGGCCATAAGCATCGCGGAGCGGCTGGGCCAGAAAGGCGAAAATCTTGTCCGAGAAATAATAGCAGACGATGCCCGACAGCACGAGCGCATAGACGCAACGCAGCAGCCGGGACCGCAGTTCGACCAGATGCTCCAGCAGCGGAGCGGTGCTTTCGTCCAGATCCTTCATGCCGCCGGACCCGCTTCGTTCCTGCCCTTTTCACTGTCCGGCGTGGGCGCGGCGACGAACGGCTTGAAGCCCTCCTCCTCCGCCTGTCCTGTCGCCTGACCTGACGCCTGATCTGGCACCTTCTCCCCTGTCCCCGACGGCGCACCATCCACTATGGTATCGGCCACTACGGCATCGGACGCGGGCAGCGCGGCCTGTTCGGCATCGGCCACCACATCATAGCCATTGGGATCGGAATAGGGGTTCGCCTCGGTCGAAGCCGGCGTCTGCGCCATGATCCGCGCATTGTCGGCGGCCCATTTCTTCTCCATCTCCTCCATCTCCGCCTGCCGGATCATCTCGTCGATGCCAGAGCGGAAATGGCGGGTCATCGCCCGTCCCTTGCCGATGATCTGGCCCAGCTTGTAGAGCACGCGCGGCAGATCCTTCGGGCCGATCACGACGACGGCCACGATGATGATGAGCAGCAGTTCCGATGAGCCAATGTCCAACATGACGCCCGTGACAATCCGATTCTATTGGGCCTGATTCTACTGGGCCGATTCTACCGGGCCGGTTCAACTGGGCCAGTGTCTATCCAGCCGATAAGGGGCGGCGGCGCGGCGGTCCAGGTTGGCCACGATCCCGGCCGCGACCCCGGCCCAACCCCGGCCCAACCCCGGCCCAACCCCGGCCCAACCCCGGCGGTGTCGGATCAACCCTGCTTCTGCTCGCTGGAAACGGGCGCGGCGGTGGGCTGCGGGGCCTGCTCCGCCTTGGCCTCGATCTGCTGGACGGGCTGCGCCTGGCGCTGCGGCGTCACATCGTCGTCATCGTCGGCCATGCCCTTCTTGAAGCTTTTGATGCCCTTGGCGACATCGCCCATCAGGCCGGAGATACGACCGCCACCGAAGAGCAGAACGACGACGAGGACGAGCACAATCCAGTGCAGCGGCGAACCGAAACCCATGACACAAACCTCCTGAATGGCCGCTAATTAGACCTATCGGATCAAAGTGGGAACCCTTTGCGCGGGGAAAAGGGTCGGAATCATGACAGGAGGGATATTTTTCCGGCACAGGGCTGCGGCACAGGGCCTCAATCGGCGCTTTCCGCATCCTCTCCTGCGCCATCCTCCGCTCCCTCGCAGGCCTCCTCCCCGGCCTCATCGGGCGAGAGCAGCGCCGCCTCCAGCGCCATATCCACCGGCTCCAGCAGGCCCGCCGCGCGCAGATCGTCCACGCCGGGCAGGTCGCGCCGCGTCTCCAGCCCGAAGTGCGTCAGGAAATCCGCCGTGGTGGCATAGGTCAGCGGTCGCCCCGGCGTCTCGCGCCGTCCCGCCGGGCGCACCCATCCCGCCTCCATCAGCACGTCGATCGTGCCCCTGGCCACCTGGCTGCCCCGGATCGCCTCTATCTCCGCCCGGCTGACCGGCTCATGATAGGCGATGATCGCCAGCGTCTCGACCGCCGCGCGCGACAGCTTGCGCGCCACCTCCCGCTCCCGCCGCAGGATATGGGCGAGGTCCGCCGCCGTCTGGAAATGCCAGCGGCCACCGCGCGCGACCAGCTCGATGCCGCGCCCCGCATACTGATCCGCCAGCACGGTCAGGTGCGGCAGAACGCTCTCCGCCAGCCCGGCGTGGCGCTGCACCTCCGCCGCGGTCAGCGGCTCCTCCGCCGCGAACAGCACCGCCTCGATCAGGCGCAGCTTGTCGTCCTGCATCACCGCCCCGCCGCCCCGCCGCCGCCCGGCACCGCGCGCAGGTACAGCGGCGCGAACGCCCCCGCCTGCCGTATGTCCAGCCGCCGCTGCTTCGCCAGTTCCAGCGCCGCGACAAAGCTGCTCGCCCGCGCTGACCGCTGCATGTCCGGGTCGACCGTCCGGGGCAGGAAATCCTCCAGCACGGTCCAGTCGATCGCGCTGCCGACCAGCTTCGCCACCCGCCCGATCGCCGTCTCCAGCGTCATCACATTGCGGGTCGCGACGATGTGCACCACCGGCCTATTGCGCGCCTTCACCCGGCCATAGGCGGCCAGCAGGTCATACAGGCTCGCCGTCCACACCGACGAGCGGGGCCGGTCCAGTCCTTCCGGGTCGCCGCGCGCGAACACGTCCCGCCCCATCAGGTCGCGCGCCATCAGCCGCGCCCCGGCCTCCCGCATCGCGTCCAGCCGCTGGAGCCGCAATTGCAGGCGCAACGCCAGTTCCTCCGGCGACGGGTCGGGCTGCTCCACCTTCGGCAACAGCAGGGCGGATTTGAGGTAGGCCAGCCACGCCGCCATCACCAGATAGTCCGCCGCGACCTCCAGCTTCAGCGCGCGCGCATTGTCGATGAAGGCCAGATATTGCTCGACCAGCGCCAGGATCGAAATCTCGCGAAGGTCCACCTTCTGCCCGCGCGCCAGCGTCAGCAGCAGGTCGAGCGGCCCCTCCCAGCTTTCGAAGGACAGGGTGAGCGTCTCCTCCTGCCCGGCGGGCGCACCATCCCCCGCCTCCACCGGGGCCAGCAGCTCGGCCCCGTCGCTCATGCCAGCGCCAGCAGCGCGTCGCGCGTGGCCACCACCGCGTCCATATCCGCATCGTCCGCGCCGCCCGCCACCGTCGCCATCGCCCGGTCCAGCCGCGCCCGGCTCTCGTCGCTGATCTCCGGCAGAGCCTCCGTGATGGCGATCATGTCGTCCATCACGCCCCAGCAGTTGAGCGCCAGATCGCATCCCGCCGCCACCGTCGCGGCGGCCAGAGTGCCCATATTGCCAGACAGCGCCTTCATATCGAGATCGTCCGACATCAGCAGCCCGTCGAAGCCGATCCGCCCCCGAATCACATCCCCGATGACGACGGGCGACAGGCTGGCGGGGCGCTCCGCATCCCAGGCGGTGTAGATGATATGCGCCGTCATCCCCATCGGCGCATGGGCCAGCGTGCGGAACGGCGCAATATCCGCCTCCAGTTCCTCCGCGCTCGCCGTCACGGTGGGCAGGTGCAGATGGCTGTCCACCAGCGCCCGGCCATGGCCCGGCATATGCTTGACGATGCCCACGACCCCGCCCGCGCGCAGCCCCTCGATCACCGCCCGGCCCAGCGCCGCAACCTGCATCGGGTCGCCGCCCAGCGAGCGGTCCCCGATGATCTCGCTCTGCCCCTCGATCCGCAGGTCGAGCAGCGGCAGCGCATCGACGGTGATCCCCACCTCGGCCAGCGTCGCGGCAATGGCGCGCGCATTGGCGCGGGTGGCCGCAATCGCGCTCGACGGCGCGGTGGCATAGAGGCGGTCGAACGGCTCGGCGGAGGGGAATTTCGGCCACACCGGCGGCTGCATCCGCGCGACGCGCCCGCCCTCCTGGTCGATCATGATGAGCAGGTCGTCCCGCCCCGCCAGCGCCCGCAGATCGTCGGTCAGCGCGCGCAGTTGCGCCCGGTCCCGAATGTTGCGCTTGAACATAATATAGCCCGCCGGTTCCGCCTCACGGAACAGGGCGCGCTCGTCGGGCGTCAGGGTTTCACCGGAAAGGCCGAATATGACAGGCTTCATGCCTCCACCCTAGAGAGGATCGCGCATGGGGGAAAGAGGACATGCCGCGGGCCTGTGCGGCTCTGTCCGGCCCCCACACCACACGCCGACGCCCCGAACCCTGATGCTGCGCCCGACGATGGGACAGGCCGATCACTGCGGAGAAGCGCATAAGAACGCGCCCCGAACCGCCCTCTCCCCGCCCCGGTCGTCGCGCTGGCAGCCCCCCGCGATTCGCACGACGATGCGACCCGACGCTTTTCGCGCCAAGCCGCCTTTCCTTGCAGGCCGCAAATCCCTATTGCGGGCCGCATGGTGACTGACACGCAAACAGGCCCTTCGGGACGCCGCCCCCTCACCCTCCTCATCGCCGCGCCGCGCGGCTTTTGCGCGGGGGTGGACCGGGCCATCACCATTGTGGAGCGGGCCATCGCCAAATATGGCGCGCCCGTCTATGTCCGGCACGAGATCGTGCATAACAAGTTCGTGGTGGACGGCCTGCGCGAACAGGGCGCCATCTTCGTCGAGGAACTGGACGAAGTGCCCGACGACCGCCCCGTCGTCTTCTCCGCCCATGGCGTGCCCAAAGTCGTGCCCCAGAATGCCGAGTCGCGCGGCCTCGACTTTCTCGACGCCACCTGTCCGCTGGTGTCCAAGGTGCACCGGCAGGCGGAGCGGCAGATGGATGCCGGCCGCCATATCGCCTTCATCGGGCACAAGGGGCATCCGGAGGTGATCGGCACTTTCGGGCAGGTGCCCGACGGCACCATGACCCTGATCGAGACGGTGGAGGATGCGGAGGCGTTCGTGCCGCCCGCCGATGCCAATGGCCTCGCCTTCCTGACCCAGACCACCCTGTCCGTGGACGACACGGCGCAGATCATGGCCGTGCTCCAGCGCCGCTTCCCGGACATTGTCGCGCCCAAGGGGGAGGACATCTGCTACGCCACCTCCAACCGGCAGGCGGCGGTCAAGGCGATTGCGGAGCGGGCGCAGGCCGTGCTGGTGATCGGCGCGCCCAACAGCAGCAACTCGCTGCGTCTGGTGGAGGTCGCGGAACGCGGCGGCGCGCGCGCCATGCTGATCCAGCGCGCGGCGGAAATCCCCATCGACTGGCTGGACGGGATCGACACGCTCGGCCTCACCGCCGGGGCCAGCGCGCCCGAAGTGCTGGTGCGGGAAGTGGTGAACGCCCTCGCCCAGCATTTCGACGTGCGCGAGGAACAGGTCAAAACGGCGGAGGAAACCGTCGCTTTCAAGCTGCCACGCGGCCTCGAAGCGGCCTGAAGGAACAGATTATGGCCGTCTATACCGCCGTGCCCGCAGAGGCGCTCGCCGACTTCCTCGCCGATTATGACTGCGGCACGCTCATCTCCGCCAAGGGGATAGCGGAGGGTGTTTCCAACAGCAATTTCCTTGTGGAAACAACGGGTTCGGATGGCCTTGGCCATCGCTACATCCTGACCCTCTACGAACATCGCACCGACCCGGAGGATCTGCCCTTCTTCATCGACCTCCTCGACCACCTCGGCGCGAAGGGCCTCCCGGTCCCCCGTTTCATACCCGATTCGGTTGGTCATCATGTAAAGACCCTGTGCGGTCGGCCCGCCTGCCTGATCGAATTTCTGACCGGCGTTTCCGTGACCGAACCCACGGCGGGGCAGGCTTTTGCGGCGGGTCGCGCCATGGCGGAACTACACCGCGCGGCGGCGGATTTCGTGGGTGCCCGCCACAATGATCTCGGCATCGACGGCTGGCAGCCGCTGGCCGCCTCCTGCGACGGCGACCTCGACAGCATCGCGCCGGGGCTGGAAGCACGGGTCACGGACGAACTCGCCCATCTGACCGCCGCATGGCCCGACCGGCTCGCCCGCTCGGTCATCCACGCCGACCTGTTCCCCGACAATGTGCTGATGCTGGGTGAACGGGTGACGGGCCTGATCGACTTCTATTTCAGCTGCACGGACATCCGCGCCTATGACCTCGCCGTCATACATGGGGCCTGGTGCTTCGACGGCGATGGCGCAACCTATCACGCGGACCGGGGCGAGGCTCTGGTCGCGGGTTATCAGTCGCTGCTACCGCTCTCGGCCGAGGAACGCGCGGCCTTCTCCACCCTCTGCCGGGGCGCTGCGATCCGCTTCCTCCTGACGCGCGCCTATGACTGGATCAACACGCCCGCCGACGCGATGGTGACGCGCAAGGATCCGCTCGCCTATCTGCGCCGCCTCGACTTCTACGCCGCCGCCAGCGCCGACAGCCTGCTCGGCGCGTCGGTGGAGGCGCGCCCATGAGCGACACCGTCCACCTGTTCACTGACGGCGCGTGTAAAGGTAATCCCGGCCCCGGTGGCTGGGGCACGCTCATCCGCTTCGGCGAGCATGAGAAGGAACTGTCCGGTGGCGAAAAGCTGACCACTAATAATCGCATGGAACTGATGGCCGCGATCGAGGGCCTCAACGCCCTCACCCGGCCCTGCACGGTCATCCTCTCGACCGATAGCAAATATGTCATGGATGGCATCACCAAATGGGTCCATGGCTGGAAGCGCAAGAACTGGCGCACTGCCGACAACAAGCCGGTCAAGAATGTCGAACTGTGGCAGGCGCTGGTGGAGGCCGCCTCACCGCATCAGGTCGAATGGAAGTGGGTCAAGGGCCATAGCGGCCACCCGGAGAACGACCGCGCCGACCGTCTCGCCAGCGATGCCGCAGACGCCATGCGGGGCTAACGCCTCAACATCTTAATCCGTCACGCCCTTCTCAACCCAGCGGTGAAGAAAAGCGACCGGGGGCATAGGGCGCCACGTCAATATGCCCGACCGCCGTATCCGGCTCCGTTGCCATCACCAAGGCCGCGCCGAGTAACGCCGCGGCAGGCGCTGTCTGAATGCCGAATCCTCCCTGCCCCGCGAACCAGAAAAAACTTGGGACATGAGCGTCGAAACCATAGACCGGCGCACGGTCCGGCGCGAAACTGCGCAGCCCCGCCCATTTGCGCTCCACCGCAGCCACCCGCCACTCCACCACCTGTTGCAATCGGTCGATAGCGGTCGCGACTGCCAGATCATCCGGTGCGGCATCGCCGGGCAGTTGCGGCACCTCATCATGCGGGGTCAGCCACAGCCGTCCACCGCCCACGCTCTTGAAGTAGAAACGCGCCGCCAGGTCGATGACCAGTGGCAGATCGACGGGCGCGGGCGGATCGGTCCGCACCTGCACCACCGTCCGCCGCAACGGCAGGATGCCCAGCGTCGTGACGCCCGACCGACGCGCGACATCATCGGCCCAGGCGCCCGCCGCATTGATCAGCACTGTGCAGGACAGACTGCCCCCGGACGTCTCCACGGTCCAGTTGCGTCCATCATGATGCGCGGACCGGAACGCCTCACCACAACGCAGAACTCCGCCTCGCTGCATCAGTCGGCGGCGATAAGCGGCCAGCAACGCCGACGCATCAATGTCCGCACAGCTCGGCTCAGCCACGCCCACCGTCCACTCCGGCAAGAGACCCGGCACAGCCTGCGCCAGCGTCCTGCGGCCCACCCGCTCCACCGCCACGCCCTGTCCACCATACAGGTCCACGAATGCATCCGCTTCCCCCATCGCACTATCCGGGCCGATGTGGAGGGCACCACGCGGGGTCAGAAAACTCGTCTCGCTGAAATCGGAATCGGGCCGCACAAGCATCCTTCCTGATGCCGTCGTCAGCGGCTGTACCGCAGGCCCACCATAGCTTTCCGTCCAGAACGCCACGGATCGCCCCGTCGCATGATAGCCCGGCGCTTCTTCCGCCTCCAGCACAACGACGCGGGCCTCATTGGCGAGCAGCGCTCCGATGCTCATGCCCGCCATGCCGCCGCCGACGATCAAAATATCGCAGCCTTCCTTCACACGAATCCACCCGATCGGCGGACGCACCCATGGCTGCTGCTAGTTCTGAGGAAATCGTTCATGCCCATCATCGACGGCTGGTTACGATTTCGAAAGGCATAGGGTCTAGAGCTGATATGTGATGTATCCGAATTTTCTGCCCTCGCTGCTTCTCGCCACGCTTGCCGGCCTGCTCATCTGGGCAGCCGTGACGGACCTGCGCGCACGCATCATCTCCAATCGGTTGAACGCCGCGATCGCCCTGCTCGCCCCGGTCTATTGGTGGAGTATGGGCCTGTCGCATTGGCCCGACATGGCACTGCAACTAGGGCTGTGCGTTGCCGTCTTCGCTGTTTTCGCGACACTGTTCGCCATGGGGGCGATGGGCGGCGGCGACGTGAAAATGCTCGCCGCCATCGCACTCTGGCTGCCTGCGGGGGCGCTGATGTCGCTTCTGGTGCTCATGGCGCTGTTCGGCGGAGTCATCACCATCATCACGGTGGTCCATCATCGGACGACCCGGCGGATCGGCGCGGTGGAGGTTCCTTATGGGGTCGCCATTAGCCTAGCTGGCTTGTGGGTCATTGGTGAACCCTATTTTAACGCATTTACGTAAGAATTGAGAAACGGGCGCTGGTTGCGTCCGCTGGTCGGGAAGGCTGAAGTCGTCATGGAACCGAAGAAGATCGCTCTGCTGGTAGGCGCTCTGGTGATCGCCATCGCAGCCGCGTTTCTGGCGCGCTCGATGTTTCTGGGCGCACCCGCGCCACAGGCCGATGCTGCGGCCATGCCCCAGCAACAGCTTCAGAAGGTGCTTGTCGCCACCAAGCAACTGCCGGTCGGCACCATCATCGGCCCGGAGGAATTCCGCTATCAGCCCTGGCCTGAAGAGCTGATCGAAAACGCCTATTTCATCGAGGGCAAGGCCGACCAGAGCAAGCTGGTCGGTTCCGTCGTCCGCACCGCTATCTCGGCAGGCCAGCCTGTGACGCAGGGCGCGCTGATCCAGCCGGGCGACCGTGGCTTCCTGGCGGCCGCTCTGGCCCCCGGCATGCGCGCCGTGACCCTGCCCGTGCAGATGCAGGCCAGCGTAGCTGGCTTCATCTTTCCCGGCGACCGAGTCGACATGATGCTGACCCAGACCGTGGCCGGTGGTGGCGACGGCCCACCGCTCAAGGTTTCGGAGACGGTACTGCGCAACCTGCGCGTTCTCGCCACCGACCAGCGCACCAATCCGCTGGGCGAGGATGGCCGCCCCGTAGTCGCGGGCTACTCCAACGTCACCATCGAAGTGACTCCGCGCATGGCGGAAAAGATCACCGTCGCCCAGACGCTCGGCGCGATCTCGCTGTCGCTGCGTTCGCTGGCCGACAGCACATCCGACCTGGAGGCCGCACTGGCATCCGGCGAGGTGCAGGCGCCTAAGGGCAATGATCCCACGGCGGAGAAGGAAATGCTGGCATCGCTGGCCAACCGCCCGATGGATCGGGGCCGCACCTTCTCGACCGGCGGCGACGTCTCGAAATTCCAGCGGCGCACCGTGCCCGCAAAACCGGCCGATCCGGCCGCCGCCATGGCCGCGAGTGCGGCAAAGGGCGAAGTTGTGCGTGTCGCACGCGGAACCAGCGTGACGCCGGTTCCTGTGGGGAGCAAGTAAGATGACATCGACCACTCTGCGGACGATGGGACTGCGGTCCTTGGGCCGCAACAGCCTGGCCGCCAGTGCCGCGCTGATCCTGACCGCAGCGCCCCTGCCCTCTCTCGCGGCCGGCCGTGCGCCCACCGCTCCCGCTGCGCCTGCGGTGCGCGACGATGGCGTGCAACTCCTGTCCCTCGGCCAGAGCAAGGTCATCAACCTCGCCACGCCCATGTCCGATGTCATCATCGCCAACCCGGATGTGGTCGACGTCCATGTCCGCTCCTCGCGGCAACTCTATCTGATCCCCAAGGGACCGGGCCAGACCGACCTGACCGTCACCAACACAGCGGGCAAACCCATCTATCGCGCCGTCGTGCGGGTGGGCAATAATCTGACCAGCATCGACCAAATGCTCCGACTCGCCATGCCGGATGCAGATATTCAGGTCAGCACGCTGAACAACACGGTCTTGCTGACCGGCATCATCGCGACACCAGAGGACAGCGCAGAGGCGGAGCGCCTTGTCACAGCGTTCGTTGGCGACAAGACGACCGTCATCAGTCGCCTCAAGACCGCGACCCCACTGGCCGTCAATTTGCAGGTGCGCATCGCGGAAGTCAGCAAGACGATCAGCAAGACGATCGGCATGAATTTGGCGACAGCGGATTATACAAGCGGCTTCAAGTTCGGCCTCGGTTCCGGTGGCCGCACCATGTACAATCCAAAATGGTATCCGGGCGGCTCTCTGGCTGCCGGCACCAATCTGGTCGGCTCAGAAGGCCTTACCGGCATTCCATCGAAAACGTCGGGAACGACGATTGCCGCCGACACGAGCCTGTTCGGCCTCAACATCCTTGCCGCGCTCGACCTGGCAGAAGATCAAGGTCTTGCTACCACCCTCGCCAATCCGAACCTGACCGCGCTTTCGGGCGAAACGGCCAGTTTTCTGGCGGGTGGCGAACTGCCCATCCCATTGTCCACGGGGTTGGGCCAGACATCGGTCGAGTTCAAATCCTACGGCGTCAGCCTTGCCTTCACGCCGACGGTGCTTGCGGATGGCCGCATCTCCATGCGCGTGCGGCCGGAGGTGTCCGATCTCGACTATACCGCAGGCGTCACCATTTCAGGCACCGCAATCCCCGGCGTCAAGACGCGGCGCGCGGAGACAACGCTCGAAATGGGATCGGGCCAGAGCATGATGATCGGCGGCCTGCTACGCTCCGAAAACAGCAACAGCATCAACAAGGCGCCTTTCCTCGGCGATATCCCGATCCTGGGCAATCTGTTCAAGTCATCGGCTTTCCGCCGCAGTCAGACGGAACTGGTGATTATTGTGACGCCTTATCTGGTGAAGCCGGTCAACGCCCGCGACATCAAGCTGCCGACGGATGGCTATCGCAACGCCAATGACGCCCAACGGTATCTCGGCACGATGCAGCATGACAGCAAGTCGAACGAACCGCGCCCCGTACCCACGCTGGCGCCGCCCGTGATCGTCCCCGCCGACTCCACCGCCGCCCCGGTTTCCGGTGGCACCCCGCGCAAACCGGGCAAGGCAAACGCCGCCCCCGGCTTCAGCTTCTGATCGGAGGATGGACATGTCCCTGACCTTGACCAAGGCCGCCCCGGCCTCCCGCCTCCGCCCCGCGTTTCGCGCCACGGCTATTATCATTACCATCGCGCTGGCAGGCGCTGCGCCCGCTATCGCCGCCAAGAAGAAGGCACCGGTCAATCGCGGTCTCGAATCGGTCAACCAACCGGTCGTGCATCGTACCGATTTTGTGTTCGATGCCATCCCGGACGGCTATAATGGCCTTTCGCGTGACGAACGCCAACGGTTACTCGACTGGTTCGACGCCATCGAACTTGGCTATGGCGACCGGGTCGCGATTGCGGGCGACGGCGACTATACCAATGCCCGCCTGTCCAGCGCTGTATCCGACCTCGTCGGCCGCTATGGCCTGTTGATGGCAGACGCAGCCCCGCGCACGGTGGGTGATGCCCCGTCGGGCGCGGTCCGTATCGTGGTCAGCCGCTCCACAGCCAGCGTGCCAACCTGCCCCAATTGGGGCAACCGCTTCGAGGCGGACCTTCAGGGTGGCCTCAGCACTGAATATGGCTGCGCAATCAATGGTAACCTCGCCGGTATGATCGCCAATCCGGAGGATCTGGTGCAGGGCCGCCAGAACCAGTCGCGATTCCGTGGCGCAACTGCCAGCCGCGCCGTCAACGCCTTCCGCAACGCCGCGCCATCCGGCGGCGGCGGCAGCAACCTGAAGTGAAGGGTCAGCCATGAACGCCCCCTGGAAACCGCTCGACGCCTCCACGCGCGACCCGTTCCATGCCTATGTCAGCGATCCGCACAGCGTCGAAGTGCTGCGTGCCGTCGTCAACGACATGGGCTGGCCCATCGAAAAGGTCTGCCTCGGCGGCCTGCGCAACGCCGTCCAGTCGCTGTCCATCGCGGCCAGCCCCAATGTACTGTTCGTCGACCTGTCCGAGTCAGGCGACCCGCTCAACGACATCAACAGCCTCGCCGAAGTGTGCGAGCCGGGCACTGTCGTCATCAGTTGCGGGCAGGTCAATGACGTGCGTCTATACCGCGACCTGATCGCCAGCGGAATCCAGGACTATCTGCTCAAGCCGCTCGACCCCGATCATCTGCGCGACACCATCGCGACCGCCCAGGCCGTGTTCCACGCGCCCCGCGTCGAGGCGGTCGTGGACCGCCCCCATATCACGGTCAGCGTCGTTGGAGCGCGCGGCGGTGTCGGCGCCAGCACCGTGGCGACCTCGCTTGCCTGGTATCTTTCGGAACGGGAAAAGCGCCTCACCTCGCTCCTCGACCTCGACGTGCATTTCGGTACCGGCGCGCTCGCGCTGGACCTGGAACCAGGCCGCGGCCTGACCGACGCCATCGAGAATCCGGGCCGCATCGACGGCCTGTTCATCGAACGGGCGATGGTCCGCGCGTCGGACATGCTTGCCATCCTGTCGGCCGAGGCCCCGGTCAACCAACCGATCCTGACCGACGGCGCGGCCTATCATCATTTGCAGGAAGAACTGCGCGGCGCGTTCGAATGTAATGTCGTCGACATTCCGCGCAACGTGATGATCCACCATCCGCATCTGTTGCACGATTCGGGTGTGATCGTCCTCGTCACCGAATTTTCGCTGGCGGCGGCGCGCGACACCATTCGACTGCTCGCTTGGTTCAAGAGCAATGCGCCACAAGCCCGTATTCTGGTCGTCGCCAACAAGGTGCAGGCTGGCGTGCAGGAAATCGCGCGCAAGGATTTCGAACAGTCCATCGAGCGCAAGATCGACCTGCTGATCCCCTATGACGCCAAGGCGTCCAGCCAAGCCGCGCGGCTGGGCAAGGCAGTTAGCGACGCTGCGCGCTCCACCAAGCTGGGTCAATCTCTCGTGCAGATCGGCAAGCTGATCCTGAGCGGCGACATTGGTGCGCCCGAACCAGACGCCAAGCCCGCCAAGGGCAAGGCCGCCAAAACTTCTGTCTCCGATGCTGCGGCCAAGCCCAGCCTGTCCCTCGCGGCACGGCTCGACGGCCTCAAGAAACTGCTGCCCAATCGGACCAAGGCACCGAAGGCCGCAAAGTCGGACAACAAGAACTGACCATGGCACAGGGTATGCGATCCTCCGAGGACGGAATTTAGGCGATGGACTTTCGGCTCATCCTTCTCGCCCTGCTTCTCCTGCTCCTGATCGGGATGATCGCACTTGCCTTCATGGGGCCGAGCGCATCGCGCAACGGCAGCCGTCGCCTAACCGACATACAGGGTCGGCACAATGGTGCCGTCAACTCGGTGGAGGCGCGCATGCGGCGTGCCATTTCCAACCGGCCGACGGAAAAGAACCTGTTTCTGGTCTCGCTGATCCCCAACCCGGAAACACTGGCCAAACGCATCCAGATGACCGGCCGGAAATGGACGCTCAGCCAATATATGTCGACATGCTGCGCGCTGGCCATTGTCATATTGATATTGATGCAGTTGCGGGGCTTCTCCCTCCTCGCCTCCATGCTCATGTCGATCACGATCGGCTTTGGCCTGCCGCACAAGATCGTCGGCCGCATGATCAACAAGCGCGTGGACAAGTTTACGGCAACCTTCCCCGATGCACTCGACCTGCTGGTGCGCGGGCTGCGGTCAGGCCTGCCGGTCAGCGACACCATGGGCGTCGTGGCGCGAGAACTGGCAGGGCCGGTCGGTGAGGAGTTCCGCCTCATCACCGAACGGGTCAAGATCGGCAAGTCGATGGAACAGTCGATGCTGGAAACGGCGGAGCGTCTCGGCACGCCGGAATTCAAATTCTTCTGCATCACCATCGCGATCCAACGCGAGACGGGTGGCAACTTGGCCGAAACGCTCGCCAACCTCGGTGGTGTGCTGCGCCAACGCGCCCAGATGAAGCTCAAGATCCGCGCAATGTCGTCGGAATCGAAGGCATCCGCCTATATCATCGGCTCACTACCCTTCTTTGTCTTCGCGCTGATCTCCTGGATCAACTTTACCTATATGACGCCTTTCTTCACGCCCGATCCAACAGGGTTGTTCGGCCTTGGCCTGATGCAGCTCATCGGTATCGGCGGCATGTGCTGGATGGGCATCGGCGTCTTCATCATGGCCCAGATGATCAATTTCGAGATTTGATGCATGCCTGACACCTCTTCTCCCGGCGGAACGCTCCTCGGCCTGACCGGCGCCGACATTGGCACGATCATGGCCGCGCTGGCGATGCTGGCGGTACTGGTTGCCATCTATGCGGCCAGCACAGTGCGCGATCCGATGGCCAAGCGGGTCAAGGCGCTGAACGAGCGCCGCGAACAGCTCAAGGCGGGCATCGCCGCATCGACCAGCAAGCGCCGCACCAAGATCGTTCACCAGAACGATACCACCGACCGCATGCGCGACCTGATGAAGAACCTCAAGGTTCTCCAGGACGACCAGCTCAAGCAGGTACAGATCAAGCTAGCGCAAGCGGGCATTCGATCGAAGGATTGGGCGGTTGCCGTCATCTTTGCCCGTATGGTCTTACCCGTCGTGATGGGCGGCGGCGCGGCGCTCGCCATTTATGTGTTCGACATGTTCCCAACCTATGGTGACATGTCGAAATTCGGCATGTTCGCAGGTGCGCTGCTAGGCGGATACAAGGCGCCGGACATCTATATCGAGAATAAAGTGTCCAAGCGGTCGGCCGAAATCCGCAAGGGCGTGCCAGACGCGCTCGACCTGCTCGTGATCTGCGCAGAAGCGGGCCTGACAGTCGATGCCGCCTTTTCCCGCGTCGCGCGCGAATTGGGCAATGCCTACCCCGAACTGGGAGAGGAATTCCACCTCACCTCCATCGAACTGAGCTTCCAGCCCGAACGCCGTCTGGCCTTCGAAAATCTGGCGCAGCGCGTGCGACTGGAACAGCTGAAGGGCGTGGTCACAACCATGATCCAGACGGAGAAATATGGCACCCCGCTGGCCTCAGCTCTGCGCGTCCTGTCCGCCGAGTTCCGTCATGAACGCATGATGCGCGCCGAAGAAAAGGCCGCGCGCTTGCCCGCGATCATGACCGTGCCGCTGATTCTCTTCATCTTGCCGACGCTATTCGTCGTCATTTTGGGCCCGGCCGCCTGTTCGATCAGCAAGGCTTTCTGATCCTGGTTTATTCATGGCCCATCGCTCGATGGCCATAAGCATGCAAATCGTCTAGAAGACCTCATGTCCCTTCTACGGAGCATGTAAATGCACCTTGCTGTCCCATTGTCCGGCGTCAGCCTTTCCACGCAATCGCCATGAGGCGCGGCATGCAGGGACTCCCGCAGCCCTATAACTGGATCGTTGCGTTGATCCTGCTATGCATAGCAATGCTGGTCGTCCCCATTTTCGCGACTTTTCTCTAGCTACTGCACGGCATTGCATCCATCTTGCTGTGCATGAGAGAGGAACGCCCGCTAACTCTGCTGGAACGGGCGTTGGTCCGGGGCATGTTCGGCGCCGCACTGGCCCCCGATCCAGTTCGAATCCGGCGCTGGCGCTGGTGGCCATTCCAGCCTCGACATATCACCATGGCGCCGATGGGCCATCTACACTTTCCCCCCGGCAGCGCGGCCTGGTGTGCCTGCTTTGGGGAATCCTCGATTCCCATGCAGGCTTTCTTCCTTCACGAAATGACCCATGTCTGGCAGGCGCAGACACGCGGCCGCTGGTATCTGCCGCTGATGCGCCATCCCTTCTGCCGCTACGACTATGTTATCGAACCGGGTCAGCCATTCGACCGCTATGGAATCGAACAGCAGGCGGAAATCGTGGGCCATGCACATCTTCTGCGTCATGGCGTCACCGTCCCAGGCAAGCCGGGGCTGGAAGCCTATGAGGCGTTGTTACCGTTCAGGGAGAAAGGGAAAGGGGGAGTGACGCACACCCATTACTACCCCACATCCCGAATCTGATCGGAGATCTATTGCAGCAATGTCGAGCCTTCAGCGTAACGGCAACAGATCCCAACTGTTGGTGGAATCCAGGAAAAATCTGTTCGTGCCGTTACACTAACCGCTTCCGATCCACTACGAGGAAGTCCGTCAGCTACGCGCTCGTATCGATCCCCACTATCCTTCAGGTAACTGTTGCGTCCGGTTCAACCGATCGATCACCTCATCAATCGGCTCGACGACGGTAACACTACGCCCTTCGCCAAAGCGGATACGGGTGCCATCCGACATGCAGGAAATGAAGGAAATCTGTGCCGCATTGACCGCCACGGGGACTCTGTCGGCGCTGACGAACTTCACGAACATGATGCTCTCTCCTGCTTCGTTTCCTGCCAGCCTAATGGTTTTGGAAAATTGCGCCAGAGCGATTTCACGCCGAAAAGCGCCAGTTCACTCCACCGTCACGCTCTTCGCCAGATTACGCGGCTGATCGACATCGGTGCCCTTCGCCACCGCCACATGATAGGCCAGCAATTGCACCGGCACCGCATAGACCAGTGGCGCGATCAGCGGATGCACCTTGGGCATGGTAATGGTCGCAAGGCAACCGTCGCCAGCCGCCTGTACCCCGTCATAGTCGGAGATCAGCACAACCTTGCCGCCGCGCGCCTGCACTTCCTGCATGTTGCTGACCGTCTTGTCGAACAGGGGGCCGGACGGCGCAATCACAATCACCGGGACGGCATCGTCGATCAACGCGATGGGACCATGTTTCATCTCGCCCGCAGCATAGCCCTCGGCATGAATATAGCTGATTTCCTTGAGTTTCAGCGCACCTTCCAGCGCCAGCGGATAGTCGGTGCCGCGTCCCAGATAAAGCACGTCCCGCGCCGCTGCGACATGATGGGCCATGCCTTCGATCATCTCGTCATAGGCCAGCGCGGCGTTGAGTGCGGCGGGCGCTTCGGCGAGGTGACGAACGATGTCCTTTTCCTCTGCCGCACTCAGGCGACCCTTGGCACGGGCCAGATTCGCGGCGAGAGCCGCCAGCACAGCAAGCTGGCAGGTAAAGGCCTTTGTCGATGCCACGCCGATTTCTGGCCCTGCATGGGTGGGGAGAAGAAGATCCGCTTCCCGCGCCATGGTGCTGGTCGGCACATTGACGACAACAGCGATCTTCTGTCCTTCATTCTTGGCATGGCGCAGCGCGGCCAGCGTATCCGCCGTCTCGCCTGACTGACTGATGAACAAGGCAAGGCCGCCCTCCTCCATCACCGGAGTGCGGTAACGGAACTCCGACGCGACATCGAGGTCGACGGCGACACGCGCAAACTGCTCGAACCAATATTTGGCGACCATGCCCGCATAGAAGCTGGTGCCACAAGCGACGATGGTGACACGGCGGATGCTACCCAGATCGAAATCGGGGATCGGCAGCGTCACGCGCTCTTCCATGCGCTGGAGATAGCTTTTCAGTGTCTGCGCAACCACCACCGGCTGCTCATAGATTTCCTTGAGCATGAAGTGGCGATGATTGCCTTTGTCGATCATCGCACCGGACACGCCAGACAGGGTGACAGGCCGCTCGACGGGCACATTATCCTTATCAAAGATTTTCGCGCCTTCGCGGGTGATGACGACCCAATCGCCCTCCTCCAGATAGGCGATCTTCTGCGTCAGCGGCGCCAGCGCCAGAGCGTCCGATCCCAGATAAGTCTCGCCATCATCGCCATAGCCAAGCACCAGAGGGGAACCAAGCCGCGCGCCGATAAGCAAGTCAGGATGCTGGCGGAACAGGATTGCGAGTGCGAAAGCACCGTGCAGGCGAGGCAACACAGCCTTCACCGCTTCCTCCGGTAACACGCCCGCCTCGATCGCCTCGCTCACCAGATGGGCGACGACCTCTGTGTCAGTCTCGCTGGTGAAGACACGGCCACGCCCCTGCAACTCTTCGCGCAGCGGCTTGAAATTCTCGATGATACCATTGTGGACCAGTGCCACCTCGTCCGTGGCATGGGGATGGGCATTGCTGGTCGTAGGCGCGCCATGCGTCGCCCAGCGGGTATGCGCAATGCCGATGCTGCCGGGCAGGGGATCGCTGCTCAGTTCCTTACCCAGATTGACCAGCTTGCCCTCAGCTCGGCGCCGGTCAATTATGCCGCTATGCAGCGTAGCAATGCCAGCCGAATCATAACCACGATATTCGAGCCGCTTCAGCCCGTCGAGCAACCGGTCCGCCACATCCTCGCGCCCCACGATTCCGATGATTCCACACATGGCTCGGCTTACCCCCTGAAATGCTGGCTGTAGCCCCCTGTAGGAGGCGGCGCTACGCAGAGCAATGCACCTCTGTTGCTTTGCAAAAGATGAATGGCCAGCCTCGACTGCAACTGTTCATCAACCCCAGCTGTCGCTGGAGACTGCACCACTAGCCGCTCGTAAAGCCAGGCACGCGCCTCGACCAGATAGGCTTGCGCGATATCAGTGCCCGATGCCCATGACTCAAACCCATGGGGAGCGCCGTCCACGAGCCGAAACGTCACATCGACATCCGCCTCACGCAGCCGGTCGGCAAAGACGCGATCCTCCTCACAAAAGAGGTCGACGGTCCCCACCCCGATCCACGCCGGGGGCAAGCCCGCCAGATCGGTGCGCCGCGCAGCCGCAGCATAAGGAGGCGGATCGACAGCGCCCGGCTCACGTCCCAGATAGGCCTCCCATCCAGTCCGGTTGTTCCGATTGCTCCACAAGCGATGGCCGATCTGGTCCAGATCGATGCGCGCTGCCGTACGGTCGTCGATCATCGGGCAGAACAACCATTGCGCCACCGGCTGCGGGCCACCCTCGTCATGCACCTGTTGCACCAGAGCCGCCGCCAACCCGCCACCCGCACTTTGTCCGCCGATAGCGATGCGTGCCGGATCGATACCCAGCGCGACGGCCTGCGCTTGCATCCATGTCCAGGCCGAATGGCAATCGACCAGAGGAGCAGGAAAGGGGTGCTCAGGCGCCAGCCGGTAATCGACGCTGACAACGACAAGACCCTGTTCGCGCGCCACTGCGATACAAAACGCATCGTCCTGCGCCGGGCCGCTGATCACATACCCACCGCCATGAATCCACAAGAGCGCGCCGCCCAGCCCGGCCTGCGGGTCCGCCTGAGCCTCCCATGGCTCATAGATGCGCAGCGGTACCGGCGTTCCCGACGGCGTATCGATCCGCACATCCTTCTGTCGGATCTGCGGCACCAGCGCGAATAGCTTGCGCAGCTATGCGCGCCCCCACCGACTACCGAACGGCAGAGGGATCGACATACGACGCGTCGCGGCACGCAGTTCCGGTGCAATCTGGCTGAGCGGCATCATGCGGCAAACTCCATCATCACGCCCATGTTTGCCTCCGCCGGGACAGCCACAGAATCCGGCCGATCACCGGGCACCAGGTCCATGCCCCGTGCGGCGAAATAGCGGCGCGCCTGATCGATGTCCCGCACGCTCAGCACGGTCGAGCGTATCCCCGGCCCATGACGGTCCAGATGCCAGCGGATCGGTCCCGCTCCCGTTGGCACCAACAGTTCAACGACCGAATCTGCAACCTGGAAACCGCGCGCCTGCGCCCCGGCCGCCAAACGCACCTCATCATAGAGCAGTCGAGCCGACAGGAAACTGGTCAGAAAACCGCTGGCCACCTCCATATCTTCGACAACGATAGTGACGACCTTCAGCCCAGTCAGCCCCAGTCCATGCTCATCGCGCCAATAACTGGCTGGTTTCATGGTACCGCCGAGCATGTCCCACGTCCGGTCATGGAAGGAGCCGTCATAAAATTCAAAAGCGACGCCCAGCGTGTCCGTTGGATGGGTATGGACCGCCAAGCAGATGTCCCGCACGATGCGGATGCCATGGTCGGCGATGGCGGCACGCACTGCCTCCATATCCGCCTGATATTCAATACCCAGATAGTAGGGGCCATGGCGCGCATTGAGTAACCAGGCTGGCGGTACGAAGGGTTCGAAGATCACACCGCCCATTTCGAACAGCCCTGCATGCCATTCTTTCTGCGGATAGTCCGCCAGAAAATCGGCGTCATAAAGGTCGCGAAAATGCGCAATGCTGGCATCGAAATCCGCCAGCACCATGTTGATATGGTTGACGCGCACAGGCTCTATCGATTGCGGCACTATAGCTCCCTTCTCCCTTTGCCATCTGTTGTACCGGGAGAGCACACTACCGCAATGGGCGTTACAAGGAGAATGGAAGGACGTGAACGGTCGCTGTTTTCGATGCCCCGACACAGGCTGACAGGTACCGAGCCACGTGGACCGACGCTATGCCCCCTTGAGCGCCCGCATCCTGTCCCGGAACCGCGTGGCCCAGCCCGCCTTCTCCACCTGAGCCGGGCGTACCAGCACCAGAGAATCGGGGGAAACGTCCGCTGTCAACGTGCTGCCCGCGCCAACTATTGCGCCCGCGCCAATGCTGACCGGCGCGACCAGCGCACTGTTGGAGCCGATGAACGCCCCTGCACCAATCACCGTTTTATATTTGCCGAAGCCATCATAGTTGCAGGTGATCGTTCCCGCGCCGATATTGGCGCCCTCGCCCACTTGCGCGTCGCCAATGTAACTGAGGTGATTGGCCTTCGCACCTTTGGCCAGTGTGGACTTCTTGATCTCTACGAAATTGCCGACCTTCGCGCCCTCACCAATGTCCGCGCCCGGTCGCAGCCGGGCATAGGGACCGATGTCCGCGCCGCCATGCACCGTCGCGCCCTCCAGATGGGAGAAGGCATGAATGACCGCGCCTGCCTCCACGACGACACCGGGACCGAACACCACATTCGGCTCCACGGTCACATCCCGGCCCAGAACTGTGTCATGGGAGAAGAAGACCGTGTCCGGCGCGACCAATGTCACACCGTCCAGCATTGCCTCGTCGCGCCGCCGCTCCTGCCAGGCCCGTTCCAGAGCGGCCAGTTCGATACGGCTGTTGACGCCCGCCACCTCGATGGCGTCCGTCTCGATCACCGCGCTTTGCGCTCCCGACATCATGACAATGTCAGGGAGATAATATTCGCCCGCCGCATTATCATTGCCCACCATGTCCAGCAGCACGAACAGTTCCGCGGCATGCACCGCCATCAGGCCGCTGTTGCACAGGGTCACGGCGCGTTCGGTCGCAGTGGCATCCTTATATTCCACCATCTTCTCGATCACGCCCTGCCCGTCTGCGATGATCCGGCCATAGGCGCCTGCCTGTTCCGGCCGGAAGCCCAACACCACAGCGCGCGGCTCGTCGCCCCGGTTGAGCCGCTCCAGCATCGCCTTCATCGTCTCCGCCCGAACCAGCGGCACATCGCCATAAAGGATCAGCACATCCCCCGCAAAGCCATGGAGAGCCTCCTTCGCCTGCGCGACGGCATGGCCAGTGCCCAGTTGCTCCGCCTGTACGGCAATATCCACGCCACGACCCGCAACGGCCTTTTCCACCTGTTCTCGGCCCGACCCGACGACGATCACGGTACGCTCCGGGAAAAGCGCCTCGGTCGCAGCGAGAAGATGTAACAGCATGGGCCGCCCCGCAATGGGATGCAGCACCTTGTGCAGGCCCGACTTCATGCGCGTGCCCTGTCCGGCGGCAAGGATGACGATGGCAACAGGACGGGCGGAGGAGCGTTGGTTCACGGAGGATCCTTACGGCTGAATCAGATGTCTGCCGCTGTCTCTGCCATGTTTAGGTTGCCACTTCCACAATCGAGCGGCATGCGGCGCACATGACTGTACGCCCCTTCGATCTCATCGGTTTCGACCTCGACGGCACATTACTGGACACCAGTGGCGATCTGGCCATGGCGCTTAATCATGCGTTGGGCACCATCGGGCGCAACCCGTTACCTGTGACAGATGTGCAGAAGATGGTTGGCCGAGGGGCAAGAATCATGCTGGCCCGCGCCCTCGCCGCCACCGGAGATGCGCCACAAACGCTGATCGACCAACTTTATCCGATCGTGATCGCCCATTATGAGGCGCACATTGCCGATCTCAGCCGCCCCTATCCGGGCGTTGTCGCGGCACTGGAAGGCCTGTCCGCGCGTGGCTATCGTCTCGCCGTCTGCACCAACAAGATCGAGCGGCTGGCCCGACTCGTACTGGCGGAACTGGGTATGGCACATCATTTCGTCGCTATCGTGGGTGGCGATACCACCCCCCAGCTCAAGCCAGACCCGGCACCGCTACTGGCGATGATTGATACTGCGGGCGGCGGACGGACGCTGTTCGTAGGCGACAGCGACAATGACATATTGGCAGCACGGGCTGCGGGCGTGGCGAGCGTCGCGGTCAGCTTCGGCTATGTCGAAGGCGATCCGGCAGAACTGGGCGCAGACGCCCTGATCCAGGAATTTGGAGAACTTGTCCCGCTGGTAGAGGAATGGACCAACCGTTGATGCCAAGGCAAAGGACAGGAAAGCAAAGCTCATTACGCCCCGACCCGCCATCATCCTGCCCAACCCATCATCGCTATAAAAAGGCCCCGGAGAACCGGGGCCTTCTATTCGGCTGTAAACTGCGTCAATCTTGGAATGGATCACGCACCAATATGGTGTCATCCCGCTCCGGCGAAGTGGAGACGAGGGCCACGGGGCACTCGATCAATTCCTCGATACGGCGGATATATTTGATCGCCTGCGCTGGCAGGTCGGCCCAGCTACGAGCACCCGCCGTTGTTTCCTGCCAACCGTCCATAGTTTCATAGACAGGGACGGCCTTCGCCTGATCCTGCGGGTGCGGCGGCAGATAATCGTACCGCTTGCCGTCCACATCATAACCGACACAGATGGCGAGCGTCTCGAACCCGTCCAGAACGTCGAGCTTGGTCAGCGCAATGCCAGTGATGCCGGAAACCGCCGCCGACTGGCGCACCAATACAGCGTCGAACCAGCCGCAACGACGCTTGCGTCCCGTCACCGTGCCGAACTCATGACCCCGCTCGCCCAGCCGCTGGCCGACCTCATCCTCCAGTTCGCTGGGGAAAGGACCGGCACCGACGCGCGTGGTGTAGGCCTTGACGATACCAAGCACGAAACCGACCGAGGACGGGCCAAGGCCCGATCCGCCCGACGCCGTGCCCGCGATGGTATTGGACGAGGTGACGAACGGATACGTGCCATGATCGACGTCGAGCAGAACACCCTGCGCACCCTCGAACAGAATGCGGTCGCCGCGCTTTTTCGCCTGGTTCAGCGTCACCCACACAGGCTTTGCGTAAGGCAGGATATAGTCCGCAATTTCGGCCAGATCGTCGAGCAGGCGCTGACGATCCACCGGCGGCTCACCGAAACCGGCGCGCAGCGCATCATGGTGCGCGCAAATGCGGTCCAGTTGTGGGCCGAGGTCATCGAGATGAGCAAGGTCGCACAGGCGGATCGCGCGGCGGCCGACCTTGTCCTCATAGGCAGGACCGATACCGCGGCGGGTGGTGCCGATCTTGCCCGCGCCGCTCGCATCCTCACGCAGACCATCCAGATCGCGATGAATCGGCAGGATCAACGGCACCGTTTCCGCGATGTGCAGATTATCGGTGTTCACGTCGACGCCCTGTCCCTTCAGCTTCGCGACCTCCTCGCGGAAATGCCAGGGATCAAGGACGACACCATTGCCGATGACCGACAGCGTGCCACGCACGATGCCCGACGGGAGCAACGACAGCTTGTAAGTCTTGTCACCCACAACCAGCGTGTGACCGGCATTATGTCCGCCCTGAAAGCGAACGACCACATTCGCGCGGCTGGCCAGCCAGTCGACGATCTTGCCCTTGCCTTCGTCGCCCCACTGAGCGCCGATAACGGTTACATTTGCCATGGATATACGTCCTCGCCCTGCCGAGCGGACCCTGGCCGCCCTTCGACAGGACTCGGCGGCAGGGTGGGATGAGGGGCTGACGCCCGGACCGGCGAGGCGGTTAGGTCAGGCACCTTACGAAGTCAAGCAGCGGATCGCCGGACAGCCCTCTCTTGCCCATGAGAGGAAGAGGGTGCCCATTCTTTTATCGCTTCGATCGGCAGGAGGCCGATCCACGATCGCCCTCCCTAAAACTGTCGCCCGACGGCATGAATGATGACCCCTACCAGCCCACCAACCAGCGTGCCGTTAATGCGGATATATTGCAGGTCGCGGCCAACCGCCTGTTCCAACCGGTTAGTGATCGTCTGCGCATCCCAGCCCCGAACCGTCTCACTAACCAGCCGCACGATCGCATCGCCGTAAGAGGCAGCCGTACCCACCGCCACTCGCCGGGCAAAGCGGTTGAGGAGCAGACGGACCGTCGCATCCTCCTCCAGCATCGTCCCCAGTTGGCGCAGCATGTCACCGAACCGCCCCGCCAGCGCCGTGCGCGGATCGCGCGCTGACCGGAGCAAAGCCTCCCGCGCCTGTCGCCACAGGCTCTCCATCCACGCCTGCATGGCAGGGTTCCCGATGATCTCGTCGCGCACACGGCCGATGCGCCCTTGCATCTCCGGTTCATGCTGAAGGCGGTGAGCGAGGCTTTCGATGCCCTCCATTGCCTTGATGCGCAGGCTGTGCTGAGGATCGGCAGCCGCCTCCGCCAACATCTTCTGCAACCCGGAGAGGATAGCATTGGCCAATGTCTCGTCCAGCCCGGTCCAGCGCACTATAGCACCCGCCTTATCATGCACCATCTGCCGGATCAGCACAGCATTGGCGTCCAGCGTGCGAGATGCCCAGGTGATGATCGCCTGCATGACCGGCTCATGCCGCCCTTCACGGATGGCGGCGTCCAGCGCCTGACCGATCATCGGCGCGAAATCGACCGCGCGCAGGCGCTGAGCGATCGCACCCTTGACCATAATTCCCAGTCGCTCATCGTCCAACGCGTCCATGACGTCCGCAAGCAGGCGCGAGGCGCCGCGGCGCAGGCGACCATCCACGTCCGGCGGTGCGGCTAGGAAACGACCCGCCGCCCCTGCCATGTCCAGCCGCACCATGCGGCGGGCGACCACCGCCGGAGTCAGGAAATTGTCGCGCAGGAACAGGGCCAGCGTATCGCCTATCCGATCCTTGTTACGTGGGATGATGGCGGTATGCGGGATGGGCACCCCGAGCGGATGGCGGAACAGCGCCGTCACCGCGAACCAGTCTGCTAATCCGCCGACCATCGCCGCCTCTGCAAAGGCACGCACATAGCCGATCCATGGACCCAAATCGGCCGCATGAGTCGTTTCGCCCCAACGCGCCAGACCATAGACGGCGGCCATCGCAATCAGCAGACAGGTCGCGATGATCCGCATGGAGCGACCACCGGACGAAGAAACGGGAGAGGCCATGGATGCGGAACGTGCGGTCATGTTTAGGGTTTCATGGCGCAAGCGGAATGACGGGGTAAGGATCGTACGGGCAGCCTTGCTTCTCACCACACAGCAAAAAGGCTGGCCGTCCATGCAAGCCTGTCCGTCGCCTCCTATTCTGCCGCGTGTGGCGCAGGCCGGCCATCTTCGTCCCCCGGCTCATAGGTCAGCAACCTCTTGCGCAAGTGCGGACCAACCCACCGTTCGAAACCTATGGCAAGGCTGAAGCTTGGCGGTACGATCAACAGGGTGAGCAGGGTGGAGAGCGTCAGACCACCGATCA
Source organism: Sphingobium sufflavum (assembly GCF_021403115.1). Classification (GTDB taxonomy): domain Bacteria; phylum Pseudomonadota; class Alphaproteobacteria; order Sphingomonadales; family Sphingomonadaceae; genus Sphingobium; species Sphingobium sufflavum. Next base: position 278,835 of record NZ_JAJSSH010000002.1, on the reverse strand, counting down.
CGGTGATACCCATGGGCGCACGCCATGCGCCGTCGCCCGAAAGAGCTAACGCAGTGGGCAGCATACCCGCCACCATCGCCACCGTGGTCATCACGATGGGCTGTGCCCGCTTGTGCCCGGCGTCGATTATCGCATCGCGCTTGGTCACGCCCTTGGCCATTTCCTCCAGCGCGAAATCGACCAGGAGGATCGAATTCTTGCCGACGATGCCCAGCAGCATGAGCAGTCCGATGAACACCGGCAACGAGATGGGATAACCCGTCACGAGTAGTGCGATACCACCACCCAGCGGCGCGAGCAGAAGCGACCCCATGTTGACGAACGGCGGCATAACGGTGCGGTAAAGCAGGACGAGGACGGCAAAGACCATCAGCACGCCCACGCAGACGGCGATGACGAAATTCACCACCAGTTCCGCCTGCCACTTGCTCGCGCCCAGCACAATGCGGGTAATGCCTGCGGGTAGGTTCTTGAGCGCCGGCAGCGCATCAATCTTCTTTTGCGCCTCCCCCGATACGACCCCTGGGGCCAGATCAGCGCCAATGGTGATCTGGCGCATCTGGTTATTACGGTCGATCTGCGTCGGACCTGCTCCAAAGCCAATATCGGCGACCAAGCTTAGTGGGACAGAGCTGCCAGTCGTCGTCTGGACAGGCAGATTGCGGATAAAGTCGAACCGTTTGCGCGCATCCTCATCCACCGACACCCGGATCGGCACCTGCCGGTCATGCAGAGAGAATTTCGCCATATTCTGTTCAATATCGCCCAATGTCGCGATGCGCACCGCATTACTAAGCGCGGAGGTCGTGACGCCGAACTGGGCAGCGAGGTCGAAGCGCGGCTTCAGAATAATCTCCGGTCGCTGGAGATTGCCTTCGATCCGCGGGGCCACGACTTCACGCACGCCGCGCATTTCGCTCGACAGGCGATTCATCGTCTCTTGCAACAACACCGGATCGTCGCTGCCCAACGTCACGCCGATAGGCCGCTGCGTGCCACCACCCGCACTGTGCATGGAGGTAAAGGCAATCTGGGCGTCAGGGATGCGCAAGAGAGCGGGCGCGCGGGCGCGCTCGAACTGCTGGCTGGTAATCTTGCGGTTATGCTTCAGATTAAGGAAAACAGTAGAATTACCGACCTTGATGTTGGAGAAGGTGCTTTCCACGATCGGATCACGCGCCATCATGGTGGCGACCTTGTCCGTCACCGCTTCCGTCTGCTCCAGCGTCGAGCCCGGCACCAGCTTGATCGCGATGCGGGACGTATGCATGTTGGCATCCGGCTGGAACGTCATGGGCAATTGCGAGAAAGTCAGGACGGTAAGGAGCAGGCCCAGCGTCGCAATGCCCATCATCCAGATGCGATGGTCGGCGAACAGCGCCCGGACGCGCCAGATGTTGCCATATTTGGTACGGACAATAGCCCGCCGCTTGGTATCATCCAGCGCCCAGCGCAGCACGATCATGTACCAGTCCATCAGTTTGCCACCGCCATGCTCCGCGGTGCCGTGCGCCTTGAGGAAATAGGCGGCGAGCATTGGTGTAATCATGCGCGCCACGGCCAGACTGACAAGCACGGCACTAACCACGGTCAGGCCAAAATTCTTAAAAAATTCGCCTGATACGCCCGGCATCAGCGCAACCGGCAGGAAGACGGCGACGATGACGCTAGTCGTGGCGACGACCGCAAGGCCAATCTCATCCGCGGCGTCGATACTGGCCTGAAACGCAGTTTTACCCATCCGCATGTGGCGGACGATATTCTCGATCTCCACGATGGCGTCATCGACCAGCACGCCCGCGACGAGGCTGAGTGCAAGCAGGGTCAGGCTATTCAGCGAAAAGCCGAGCATATCCATGAACCAGAAGGCCGGAATGGCCGACATCGGAATCGCTAATGCGGAGATGATCGTCGCCCGCCAGTCCCGAAGGAACAGGAACACCACGACAACAGCCAGAACAGCACCTTCAATCAATGCATGGATGGCAGACTTATACTGTTCCTTCGTATATCCGACATTGGTGAAGAGAACCGAAATCTTAACTTTCGGATTTTCCTTCTGAAGTTCATTAAGAACTTTTTCCGCTTCATCATAGACGGTGACGTCAGATTCACCCTTGGCCCGCTCGATACCGAAGGACAGCACTTCACGGCCGCCCGACTTGGTCAGGCCACGCTGCTCAGCATACAGATCGCGCACCTTCGCAATATTCTTCAACGCGACCGTGCGACCGTTGCCGATGGCGATCTGCACTTCGGCAAGTTGCGCCGCCGTGGCGGCGTTGCCCAACACGCGAACAGACTGCTCCGCCCCGGCGACCTGGGTCAATCCACCCGCAGCATTGATGTTGACCTGCCGCAGTTGCTGGTTGACCTGCGTCGCTGTCAGGCCCAACGACTGCATCCGCAGCGGGTCGAGGATGATACGGATTTCACGGCTTACCCCGCCTGCCCGCGTCACATCGCCCATGCCAGCGATTGCCTGAAGACGACGAGCGACAGTATTGTCGACGAACCAGCTCAACTGCTCCAGCGTCATATCCGTCGCCTCCACCTTGTAGAAGGCGAGGACGTTACCCGATGTAGACAGGCGAATAACTTGCGGCTCCAAAATGCCTTCGGGCAGGTTGGAACGGATTTGCGACATCTTGTCCCGAATATCGGTAACAGCGCGATCGATCGGTGTGCCCAGCGCGAACTGGACCATCGTGCGACTGGAACCCTCCGTGATAGTAGAGTTCAGTTCGTCAATGCCCTGGAGGGAGCGAACCGCCGCTTCCACCCGCTGCGTCACCTGGGTTTCCAGTTCGGCAGGCGCAGCGCCCGGCTGCGATACTATCACCATCGCGGCGGGAAAATCGATGTCTGGCTCAGCCTGAATATCCATGCGGATAAAGGCCATCACGCCCGCCGCGCACAAGGCCACGAAGAACACGATAGGGGGCACCGGATTGCGGATGCACCATGCCGAGATGTTACGGAAATCCATTGGTCCGCTCCGTCAGGGCGCGCTGGCGCGCACGGGCTTCACCTTGTCGCCGGCACTCAGGAAACCGCCGGCAGTCGCGATCACCCGCTCTCCACCGGAAAGCCCCTTGACCACGGAAACACCCGCATCGCTGACGGTCCCGGTTTCAACCGGGCGACGCACCACCAAGTTATGTCCATCCACGACATAGACGAAATTACCCTTCTCGTCGCTCTGCACCGCCGATTCCGGCAGCAATACACCGGGAACGCTGGAGATCGCGACGCTCGCCTGGGCAAAAGCGCCGGGGCGAAGCGAACGATCGTAGGGCAGCAGGATGCGTACCACACCCTGCCGGGTCTGCGGATCGACGACGGGGGATATCTGCCATACTGTGCCTATGACAGGCGCCGTGGCCCCCACCGGTACGACGGATGCACGGTCTCCCACCTTGATACCAACAATATCCCCCTCGTTCAGGGCAAGCTGCATTTCCATCTCGCCCTTCAGGGCAATACGAAACAGGACGCCCGACCCACCTGAAACCACCTGCCCCGCCTCGACTGTGCGGGTAAGAACCAGCCCATCGGCGGGCGCGCGGACATCAAGGCGCGCCATGGAAGCACGGGCCTGATTAAGCTGGGCGATGGCAACGTTGACACGAGCTGCAGCGGCATCCCGGTTCGCGATCCGCGTCTCCAGATCGGCTTTGGAGATAAAACCGTTGCCGACCAATGCACGGGCGCGGGTCAGATTGGCCTCCGCTAGTTTGGCGTCGGCGCGGGCGACATCCACCTGTGCGGCGAGGGACGCAGTTTGCTGGGTCTGCACCGAGCGTTCGATTGTCGCCAGTGTCTGTCCGGCGCGAACCCAACTTCCCGGCTCCACCTGCACTGCGAGAACGCGGCCACCTTCACCCACCACGCTGACCGGCATATCACGCCGCGCTGCCAAGGCGCCCGTCCCACTTGCCGACCGACCGACTGCGCCGCTCGTAGCCGCGATCACGGTGACGCTGGGAATTTCAGGCCCATCGTTTGCACCATCTGCGCCATTATGCGTCTTGGTCCAAACGACCCAGAGCGCTAGAACAAGGATCACAGCAACGCCGATACCGGCAGTGCGAAAGATACGACGACGCGCGCGAACGCGATCTTCATCATCGCCATCGCGTCCGGCGGATTGCAAATCGCCCGCGAGCTTGGGTTCGTAGTTCATATGCCTGAAGCCTGTCGCGCATGGCGCCGTTTAACCGGCACTGTATTATCCTTGCACAGCACTTCGCTCAAGCCGTTTATTTCGCTTGTGCAAAAACTGCACGATTATCGGTCCGTTCATATCAGTGCCGATCCATCCCTTAAACCTGGTTAATATCCAATACCAGTAAGCAAAACGCCCGGCCAGTTTCCCGGCCGGGCGATATTGTCGCCAAACATGTCTGGCAGGCTGGTCTCAGCGCAACGAACCGCGACGCACCAGATTGACGATGGCCAGAAGTATGACCGCACCGACCAGCGACACCAAGAAGGACGTGATCGTCAAGGGCGCATTATTGATATTGCCACCGGAAAAAAGAAGGCCGCCGATAAAGGCACCAACCACGCCGACGACGATATTCAGGAATATACCCTGCTGTGCGTCAGTCCGCATGATGATGCTGGCCAGCCAGCCGATGACACCGCCGATGATAAGCCAAAGAATAAGTCCCATGCCGTCCTCCATCTCTTGAGGATTCCGCCATGTCCGGCGGCCCTCCTGTCCTGTGGCTTCAAACACGCGATGGGGATGAAGGGTTCCCACGCCACAACGCTGTGCAAAATCGGTGGGCATGGATATGGAACAGGACGGACAGCCGGGAAAAGGCACCTATGGATCTGCAGGCACTCATCGACAGAATCAGGGGCAGGATCTCCGCTGAAGAGGATCGGGGCGACGTCGCCACCTATATTCCCGGCCTCGCCCGGATCGACCCGGCACGGTTTGGTCTGGCCATCACGCTCGCGGACGGAACTCAAGTGGCGAGCGGGGATGCCGACACGCCATTCTCCATCCAATCCATATCAAAGGTCTTCGCGCTGACACTGGCGCTGGGCAAGGTTGGTGACCAGCTCTGGCAGCGGGTCGGGCGCGAACCGTCGGGCAGCGCCTTCAACTCCATCGTACAATTGGAGGCAGAGAAGGGCATCCCGCGTAACCCTTTCATCAATGCTGGCGCCATCGTGGTGGCAGACGTGAATTTGGGCAACCACCAGCCGCGCGAAGCGATCGGCGAAATGCTCCGTTTCGTGCGTTTCCTGGCGGATGACGACAGCATCTTCATCGACGAAGATATTGCAAAGGGCGAGCAGGACACCGGCTTTCGCAACATGGCGCTAGCCAATTACATGCGAGCGTTCGGCAATTTGCGTCATGCGGTCGATCTGGTGCTGGGAGTGTATTTTCACCAGTGTGCCCTCGCCCTGTCCGCCACACAACTGGCGCAGGCGGGCCGGTTCCTGATGCTGGACGGGCGATTGCCGGAACAAGGACGGGTCATCTCCCCGGCGCGAGCACGGCGCATCAACGCGCTTATGCTGACCTGCGGCCATTATGATGCGAGCGGCGATTTCGCCTTCCGCATCGGCATACCGGGCAAGTCCGGCGTCGGCGGCGGCATATTGGCGGTCGTACCGGGCCGCGCGAGCATCGCTGTATGGTCGCCCGGTTTGAACGAGAATGGAAATTCGAAGCTGGGCACGCTGGCGTTACAGATGCTGGCGGAGGAGACCGGCTGGTCGATTTTCCGCGCAGCATCCACATAACCAACCTATTCGGCCAACGGATGTCATTGCTGTATTGAAACCCGATCGAGAAACCGTGCGGATGAATTCCCGGCAGACATAGGAACAACTTAAGTCGCCAAGGACATTGGCCCATGTTCGTCGGGTAATCCCGGTGCAAGCTCGATCCCATGGCCGCCGCGCTCTTCGGCGACGCAATAGCCGTTGGCCCGACAGCGCCGTGCGCCCTGCCAAAACCCCTTGCCCTGCCCTTGCCCCGCAGCGATGCCTCGGCTATCGAGCGGCTTTAATGACATCGCCATCCACACCCTTTCCGCACCGGCACCTGCTCGGTATCGCAGGCCTTGCCCCGCATGAAATCCGATATCTGCTTGACGAGGCTGAGCATTGGGTCGCCCTCAATCGCGCCGCCAGCCGCAAACATGACGGGCGTCTGGAGGGTTTGACCCAGATCAACGCCTTTTTCGAGAACAGCACGCGCACGCTCCTGTCCTTCGAGATTGCAGGTAAGCGGCTGGGCGCGGATGTCATCAACATGCATGCCGCCCAGTCGAGCGTGAAAAAGGGCGAGACGCTGATCGACACCGCCGTCACGCTCAACGCCATGCGTGCCGACGTGATCGTGATCCGTCACCAATCGTCGGGCGCAGTCCGCCTGATCGCCGACCGGGTCGACTGTCCCGTGCTCAACGCGGGCGACGGTCGGCATGAGCATCCGACTCAGGCGCTACTCGACGCTCTCACCATCCGCACTCGCAAGGGCAGCGTGGAGGGCCAGATCGTCACCATCTGCGGCGATGTGCTGCACAGCCGGGTCGCACGGTCCAACATGTTGTGCCTAACTGCGCTCGGCGCGCAGGTCCGGGTGGTCGCGCCGCCAACGCTGATGCCGGCCGAGATCGAACGTTATCGGGTAGCACCCTTCCATGACTTCAACGCCGCGCTGCGCGATGCCGACGTCATAATGATGCTGCGCCTCCAGAATGAACGGATGGATGGTGCCTTCATCCCCTCCAGCCGCGAATATCATGCGCTCTATGGGCTAACGCCGGAACGGCTGGCACTAGCCAAGCCGGATGCGCTGGTCATGCATCCCGGCCCGATGAACCGGGGCGTGGAGATATTGAGCAGTGTCGCGGATCATCCCGAAAAATCGGCGATTACCGAACAGGTGGAAATGGGGGTCGCCATGCGCATGGCCTGCCTCGACGTGCTGACACGGCGGTCACGGGGAGTAGCAGGATGGGCATGATCGCTATTGAAAATGCGCGGCTGTGCGATCCGGCCGCTGACATCATCATAGATGGCACGCTGCTGATCCGCGATACGGTGATAGAGGCAGTGAATCCCGCCACTATACCCGTCAACGCGGAACGGATCGACGCTGCGGGCTTGGTCGTCGCGCCCGGCATCATCGATCTGGGTGTGTTCAAGACGGACAAGCCCGCCTTCCACTTCGGTGGCATCACCCGTGCCGCACTGATGCCCGACACGTCCCCGACGCTGGACGATCCCGGTCTGGTCCAGCACGCCGGGCGCGGCGGCAAACCGGACTTCTGGGTCCACCCCCTGGCCGCTGCCACGCGTGGGCTGGCGGGCAAGGATCTGGCCGAAATCGCAATGATGAAGGCAGCGGGCGCGCGCGGCGTAGCCACCGGCCGCGCCGCCATTGCTGATGCGGGCGTGATGCTGCGAGTGCTGCGCTATGCCGCCGCGCTCGACCTGACCGTCGTCACCCATGCAGAAGATGCCGGGCTGACCGCCGGGACCATCGCAACCGAAGGGGAAACGGCGACGCGCCTTGGCCTTCCCGCCGCGCCATCCTGCGCCGAAGCTATCGCGATAACCCGCGACATTGCTCTGGCCCGCATATCCGGCGCACGATTGCACTTCCGGCTGGTCACGACCGCGGAGGGTTTCGCCCTGATCCGCGCAGCCAAGGCGGACGGGCTAGCTATCACCTGCGGCACCAGCCCGGCCTATCTGTTCCTGAGCGACGCGGCGGTCAGCGACTTCCGCACCTTCGCCCGCCTGTCCCCGCCGCTACGGTCGGAAAGCGACCGACAGGCAACCATTGCGGCGGTGGCGGACGGGACAGTGGACGTCATCACTTCCAGCCACGACCCACGCGGACCGGAGGACAAGCGCCTGCCGTTCGAGGATGCCGCGCCGGGCATGGCGGGCGCTGAGACCTTGCTCGCCCTCTCCCTCAATCTGGTGCGGGAAGGACAACTGACCCTGCCCGCACTGATGCGGCTGCTGGCGGCCAATCCGGCGCGACTACTGGGGCTGGACGCGGGCAGCCTGACCCCCGGCGCACCTGCGGACATTATCTTCATCGACCCCGAAACGCCCTGGCGCGTGGACTCGCGCAAGATGGCGGCAGCTGCGGGTAACACACCCTTCCACGGCCTGCCCGTGCAAGGCCGCGTACGCAAGGTGATGAAGGGCGGGATTTTCTACTAGGCGATAGGATATCCTCGTGGACGGGATTCGGCTTTGGTACTGATTTGGAGGCTGGATGGACGGTGCCCACAATTGCGTAGGTCCGTTCACCCATCCGCCAACCTTACCTACCCTCGCGCAGCAATCTGTGCAGCCACGGCGGTGAGCCGCTTCGCCTGATCAAGGTGGAGAAGTTCCACCATCTTCCCCTCCACCTTGATTACTCCCTTTCCCGCATTGTCGGGCAAGGTGAAGGCATGAATTACCGCATCGGCCCAGCGCAGTTCCTCTTCACTGGGAGAGAAGACCCCATTGCAGGGCGTGATCTGGTCGGGGTGAATCACGGTCTTGCCATCAAAACCGAACAGCAGGCCCTGCTCCGCTTCCGCGCGGAAGATATCGCAATCACGAAACTCGTTGCACACACCATCGAGCAGCGCCACGCCATGCGCACGGGCAGCGGCAACGGCCAGGCTCAGGATCGGCAGGAAGGGCGTGCGTTCCGGGGTGAGACGAGCGCACATCTCTTTTGCAAGGTCATTGGTGCCCATGACAAAAAGCGACAGGCGTGTCGTCGCGGCGCTGGCTGCAATCTCTGACAATTTGCTGACAGAGGCACATGTCTCGATCATAGCCCAAAGCTGGGTCGCCACAGGCTCGGTGGACAGGGCAGCATCATAGGCCGCAATATCCTCCGGCCCGTCGACCTTGGGCACCAATATCGCATCTGCCCCGGACGTCGCGACAGCCGTAAGGTCGTCCGCTCCCCATTCGGTCGCCCGGCCATTGACACGGATCACCACTTCCCGGTCGCCAAAGCCACCTTCTCGCACAGCGGCTACGGCAGCGGCGCGGGCCTCCGCCTTCGCTTCCGGCGCGACGGCATCCTCCAGATCGAGGATGACGACATCGGCGGGCAGGGTGCGTGCCTTGGCGATCGCTTTGGCATTGGAGGCGGGGAGGTAGAGCGCGCTGCGGCGCGGACGGTCGGGGGCGATCATGGCGAAGTCTCCTGTTGCGCTGGCCTTAGCGTTCGCGGCGATGTGGGACCAGACCCCATACGGCTATGCCCTTGACGATGGCTTTCCGCTGGACGATGGCACAGCCATGACGATTGGCGATGCACCCATCACCCTCACCATCATCAGGCGCGGCCAGACCGTGGACATGGTCTATGATCCGGGCGCTGCGCTCCTTGGCATGGCGCTGGACGCAGGGGTCAATCCACCCTTTTCCTGTTTGGGCGGGGCCTGCGCCACTTGCATCGCGCGCGTGACCAAGGGCACCGCCACCATGATCGAAAATAACGTGCTGAGCGAGGAAGAGAGAGCCGATGGCTATATTCTGACCTGTCAGGCCATCCCCACCTCGCCGCATGTCACCTTCATCTACGAGGATTGAGACATCTATGAGGGCTGGGACGCCGTCGCCTTAGCGGGATAGCCTGCCTTGGCGAGCAGAGCCTCGCTCTCATCCCACAACCGCCGCGCTGCATCGGCATCCGCCGCCTGTTCGGAAACCGGGCTAACTTCACGCTTATGGAAATAGAGGCCGGTCTTGTTGCCAGCTTCGCACGCAGTGGCCAGCCAGATGAGCGTATCCGCCCCTTCCTCCGGGGAGCGCAGATCCTGGCTCTCCATATAGGCTTTCATGCCCGGTTCGCAGTGATTGGCGAAATTGCTGCCGATGGTGCCGGGGTGGATGGAATTGGCGACGATGCCGTCCGCCGCCAGCCGCCGGGCCAGTTCATTGGCGAACAGCACATTGTAGAGCTTGACGAGACAATAGACCCGCCCGGACTGCCAGTCGCGGGTATATTGCAGATCGTCCCAGTCGATCGGCGGGGACGCGAGATGCCCCGCCGAACTGGTGTTGACGATCCGCACCGTGCCGGGCGCGCTCTCCGCGGCCGCCTTGCGCAACAAGGGCAACAGTCGATCGGTCAGCAGGAAATGGCCGAGATGATTGCCCGCAAAGGTCGCCTCATTCCCCTCCGGCGTGATGAAAAGGTCCGCGCGCGTGCCGCCCGCATTGTTCAGCAGGACATGAACCCGCGGTGTCAGTCCCGCAATTTCGTCCGCCAGCCGCGCCGTGTCGGAGAGCAGGGCAAGATCGCCTCGCACCATGTCGAGCCGCGCCTGGGGTGCGGCGGAAGCGCGCAATTCCTCGGCGGCGGCGTCGGTGCGAGCGGGATCGCGGCCATGGGCGATGACGTGCCAGTCCTGCTGGAGCAGCGCCCTGGCGGTGGCCTTGCCGATGCCGGAACTGGCGCCGGTAATGACGGCGACGGGTCGATTCTGGGTCATGTTCTCTCCTGACGGATTATATTGTGTCGATAGTCTGGAACGCGAGAATGGCGCGGCGCTGCACGGTAGCGGGGAGGGCGCGCGGTGGCGGTGCGGCCGACAGCGCCCCTTGCTGTTGCGTCGTCCACCCGCATCCTCACTCTCTTATCCCAATTTTCTTGTCCCTGTGGCCCGCCCGCATCCCTCTTCGCCGGGACCATGGCACGGGCCTGTTCCGCATGGTTTCAGCGCGACCTTACCCCGTCGAGGAACAGGGAGACGCTGAAGGTCAACCGGTCCTCCACATCCTGCGGGTCGAATTTGGCGCCGAGGGCGATGGTGCGAGTCGGACCGCCGACCACCATGCCCAGAAAGACCGTTGCCGCCATGAACGGTCGCGGCACATGGATTGCGCCCATGTCATGATGGCGTTGCAGCAGTCCGGACAGGAAGGCGATGACCGGCTTGCTGCCCTGATCATAGGCAGACGCGAAAATCTCCGGAAAGCGGTAGGCTTCGGCTGTCAGGATACGCTGCATCTTCAGCCCCTGCGGCGTCAGCACATGGGCCACGCGCAGGCGGGCAATGGCGAGCAAGGCCTCCTCTAGGCTTTTCTCGGTCAGCGCCTCCAGTTGGTCCTGCGGCATGATCCAGCGTTCGATGGCTTGCTGCACCGCAGCCTTGAACAGCGCGGCCTTGTCCTCATAGCGCGCGTAAATGGTGCGCTTGGTCATGCCCAGCGCAGTAGCAATGGCTTCTATGGTCGTCTGCTCGAAGCCTTTTTCCAGAAACATGTCGAGCGCCGTCTCCAGCATGTCGGCATGGCGCTGTTCCGCCTCCTCCCGCGTCGGGCGACCTAGGCGGGACCGGGCGGGGGGAGAGGCCAAGGCGGCATCGGGGGAATCGTCGCGCAGAATTTTCTTGCCTTTCGGACCGAATCAAAGATAACGAAACGTATCGGTTTCATTATTATAGGCCGGCAAGGCACGAGTTAAAGGAAAAAATATCATGGGCGAGGCTGTCGAACGACTGACAAAGCTGATCGACTCGGACGATCGCTACAATATCCCCCATGCGGACGTGCACGACGTTCAGATCGAGGCGATGAACGAGCGGTTCCAGGAGCGGAAGGACGCGATCAAGTTGGTCGGCCATCGCGCGGCGGAAGCAGGCATCAGTGAGGTCCGCAGCTTTGAGGATATCGTGCCGCTGCTGCTGCCCCACACCGCCTACAAAAGCTATCCGGAGAACTGGCTGCGCGAGGAACGGTGGGACCGCCTGTCCAAGTGGATGGACACCGTCTCCACCTATCGCGTGCCAGTCGACAAGGTGAAGGATGCCGCCGACGTCGACGACTGGGTGACGAAGCTGTCCGACAATGGTTTCTTCGTGTCCTGCTCCAGCGGTACGACCGGCAAGTCGGCCATGCTGGTCGCGTCGATGAAGGACATGGAGCGGGTCAGCAAGGAAACGATCAAGGCCTATAGCTGGGGTTCGGGGATCAAGCCCGCCAAGGACCGCCGCATGTTTGGCACCGGCGCCATCGCCTCCGTCCCCCGCAACTATTACAGCAGCGTCGGCCAGCGCGAGGCGTTGCAGGATCCCAACTATGCCCCATGGGAGTTCCCCATTCCGCCCCTGACCGTCGGCGCGATCACCAAGATGGTGGTGCTGCGCAAGGCGATGGCGGAAGGCACGGCCAAGCCCAGCGACATCGCCGATTTCGAGGCAACATCCGCCTTTCGCGCCAAGGCATTGGAGGAGGGCGTGGAGCGAACCGCCGACGAACTGATCAAGGCGCGCGAGAGCAAGATCCACGTCGGTGGCCTGTGGGCGAACCTGTACCAGATCGCCAAGGCGGTGCGGGATCGCGGCTATAGCGCCAAGGACTTCAACCCCGAAAACTCCATCTATGTCGGCGGTGGCCTGAAGCGGGCCGTGCTGCCCGACGATTATCAGGAGTTCGTGTTCGACACGTTCAACATCCGCCCCGAACGCAATTTCCAGAATTATTCGATGCAGGAACTCCAGTCCGGCATGCCCAAGTGCCAGAAGGGCGGGCGCTATCACCTGCCGCCATGGCTGGTGCCGCTGATCCTCGACAAGAGCGGTGACAACCTCCTGCCGCTCGACCAGACCCAAGAATATGAGGGGCGTGCGGCCTTCTTCGACCTGTCGCTGGACGGTCGCTGGGGTGGCGTGATTTCCGGCGACAAGGTCGCGATCGATTTCCGTCCCTGCGCCTGTGGGCACAAGGGGCCGACGATCCGCGACAATGTGCAGCGTTATGCCGACCTGGAAGGCGACGACAAGATCGGCTGTGCAGGTACGGTAGACGCCTATGTGCGCGGCGTCGCCTGACCTGAGCGTTACCAGTTTGCCCTGAGCCTTTCCGTGACGCGCCGTGCAAGGAAGCATGGCGCGCCACGATTCCTATTTGGCAAGGCTGTAATCCACCAGGAGCAGCCATCACTATCCGTGACGGTAGTTTTCCATGGTCATGACACACATGCTTCGTCTACTCCGTACAGTCGGGAAGATGGCTGGATGCAGGAACAGACGCGGGATAGCCGAGAATCGCCTCCGGAGGCGCCGCCAAGCCTCGCCTATCGCGGCTATGTCCTGCTGCTGCTGATCTTCGTCGCGGCGGTAGCAGCGGTAGATCGCCAAATCCTGTTCATTCTGGTCGAACCGATCCGCCATGAATTCAGCCTCAGCGACAAGCAGATCGGCGCGCTGACCGGCATGGCCTTTGCCCTGACTTTCGTAATCGCCAGCATCCCCATCGCACGCCTCGCCGACCGTTCCTCACGCAAGATGGTCATCGGCGTGGCGGTGAGCGTATGGAGCGTGATGACCGCCGTTTCCGGTCTGGCCCAAAGCTTCGTGCAACTGTTCCTGGCCCGCGTCGGCGTCGGTTTGGCGAGGCCGGGGCCGCCGCACCCGCGCAGGCCCTCATCAGCGACATGTTCCCGCCGCGCCAGCGCGCATCGGCCATGTCCCTCTATCTGATGGGCGCGCCGATCGGTGTCGCCGCGGGCCTCGGCCTTGGCGGATGGACGCTGGAGGAGCACGGCTGGCGGTTCGTGCTGATGTGCGCCGGCGTGCCGGGAATCATCCTCGGCCCCCTGATCCTCCTGACCGTGCGCAACATCGCCAAGGGGCTGGCCGACGGCATCACCCGGTCCTTTGCGCAACCCGGCCTGCTGGTGACGCTGAAGATGCTGGTGAAGATTCGCACCCTGCCCTTTCTGGTGGCAGGCGCCACGCTTCAAACTTTGCTGGCGTCGGGACTGGTGGGGTGGATACCCGCCTTTCTCCAACGCACCCACGGCCTCAGCCCGGCCGTGATCGGCGGCGCGCTGGGCGCGGCGATGGGTACAGGATCGCTGATCGGCCATCTGGTCGGCGGCCCCTTCTCCGACTATCTCTCGCGCCGCGACATGCGCTGGCCGTTCTGGTTAGGCTCCTGTATCGTACTGACCGCTGCGGGCCTGTCCCTCCTCGCCTTCGCCGGACCGGTTGGGATATTCTTCCCTGTCATCGGCTTGCAGTTTTTTCGTGAGTGGCCTGCTCTCCTCACCCCTGCTGTCGCTGGTCGTCAGCCTGCCGCCGGTCTTGGCGCGGGCCACCATGGCGGCGGCAATGTTCATGGTGATGCAAGCGGTCGGCATGGGCGTAGGACCGGCGCTGGTCGGTGCGCTGAGCGATGTTTTGCGCCCCGAATATGGCGAGGGATCGCTGCGCATCGCAATGATGATCGCGCTGCTGCTGGCCTTTCCTGCAGCACTGATGTTCTGGTTCGCCAGCCGCCATTATGCGGCGCACCACCGGGCAGCGGCGGCGCAACTGGCGGAGGATGTGAAGTGCGGCGGTGACGGTAGCTGACAATGTCGAGACTCCGGCCCCGCTCGCGCTGGCGAACACTGGGCCGGACGCTCCCTTTCAGCCCAACGGCCGATAGCCCCTGCGCCATTTGGTCCACAGGTGCCGAGCCAGCATCATCGGAGGCATACGGAGCAGGTGGGAGCGGATGTAGAAACCCTGCCCCAGCAGCCATCGCCCTTCCCGCCCCCAGCCATCCCTTGACATCAGACGGGCAATGAACAGGCGGTCGCTCCAGCGGAGCCGGAAATCCGTTCCGATCTGACTGCGAACCGGCGTGCCATAGAGATGATGCGCCAGTCGCAGGGCACGCCACACTGCAACCGTCAGGCCATGCCCGGCGGCCCGCTCGAAGAGGCGGGGGTAGAAGTCTTCCTGCGTCTCACTCGCCTCGGCACACAGGCAATGAATGTCCCACAGGTTACGCAGCCCCCCCTCCAGCCCGCCGTCCGCCAGCATATGCGCCGCCGCATGGCAAAGCCTGTCCTCCGGCGAGAGAATGAAGAGACCGTCCTCCAGCACGATGGCGTCGCGGATCATCGCGGCCGCATCGGGGCTGGGCCGCGCGGTAAGGGGCAGGATGGTGTGGTGCACGTCGATCATACGGTCGCGGTCGCGATGGATCAGCGGCGGCAATTCGTGCATCCAGCGGCGATAATAGATATCGTCATAGGGGTCGGGCTTCACCCACTCCCATCCCGCCACCAGCAGCGCCGCCTCCACATCGTCCAGCCGGTCGCGGGCAACGAGAATGTCGAGGTCGCCGATCGAGCGACCCGTCCCCGCCGCCAGTCCCGCCGCTACATAGGCGGTCCCCTTGAGCAAGACGATCCTGACGTCCGGCAACCCCGCCAGCGCAACCCGCGCCCGGTCCGCCTCCCACAGCGCCTGCCGCCGTTCCGTCGCAGCATCGAAGCGGGCGTCGGCGAGGATGGCGGCAACCCGGTCCGGCACGGGCAGTCCGGCAAGGCGATGCGCGAGCGTGCCGAGAAGCCGTTCGGCCCGCGCCGCCGCGAACAGGCGCGTCCAGTCCGCACTGGACAGGGGCGGCGCTGCGGCAGGGTCGCGCAGGACACTGACCAGCAGGACGGCGCTCATTGCCGCGCCTCTCGGAGCAAGGTCTCGACGATGGCGATGCCGTCTTCTCCGCTGCCATAGTCGATGGCGGCGGCGGGCACGGAGGCGACCAGTCCGGTCAGCGCGCGGAAGCCCGATTCCCCCAGCGCGACATAGTTTGTGGAGGCCTGCGTCAGGCGAACGAACGTCTCCGCAGCGTCCATCGGGCGGGCGGTGGCATTACAAGTGTTACAACCGAAATGGGGAAAAAGGAGGAGGATTGGTTTCGCCTGCGTATCCATTTTCCGCACGGCGTCCGGGCGGGGGACGAGGTGGCGGATGTCCCCCTTGGCCGTCGCGGCCATCAGGGGGCCGAGGCGATCCTCCCCCACGACCGCGCGCACCGCGTCAACCGATTGATTCTTAAGGCTCACCAATCGCGGGAACGGGGCGAGCATCCCGGTCGCCAGATCGAGCAGCGCGAATTCGTCACCCATCAGCCGCCAGCCGCGTTCGCCCAGCAGGGCCGCGAGAGTCGACTTGCCGCTGCCCGATTCCCCGCTCAGAATGACCGCAAAACCATCCTTTTCCACCGTGGCCGCGTGCAAAAGCAGGTGCCGTCGCCAGCCCAGCGCCATCTGGAGGTTCATGCCCATCTCCGCCGCCAGCAGCCCATGCGCCAGCGCCATCGGCGCGGCATCCGCCAGCATATGGTCGCCCGCGATGAAGATGGAGGGCCGCAGCCAGCGCCGCCACGGCTTGACCGGTTGAAGCCGCACGGTGAAGTCGGCGATGTCGCCCTCCCCAGTGCCGGTGCCGGACCAGGTTTCGGTCCCGGTTCCAGCTCCCCTCCCGGCACCGGTTGCGGTTGCGGCCCCGGCTCCCTCCCCCGGCCCTTGCGGATAATCGGCGTAGAGCCGCCGCAACTGGGCGATGGGCGAAGCCCATGCCGAACCGATGCGGAACAGCGCCGGGCCGACGCGCAGGGTCAGGCTGTGCCTCACGCGCGCGCCGATGGCCCGGCGGCGGCGCCGTCGGCACGGACGGCGCCACCCGCATCAATCCGGGCGTGGGCGTGGGTATCGGTGCAGGGATCGGCACGGGCATCCGGGTCCGCGCCGTCGTCGGGCGCAGCGGCATGGGCGGCTTTATCCATGTCAGCACAGGCTTCGGCGCTGGCGTCATCGGCGGAGACTATAGCTTCGACGTCCGAGACGGCGTCGGCTTCAACGTCAGGCCCAACTTCAACGCTGACGTTGGCGTTGGCGTTGGTGCTGACGTTGGCGTTGGCGTCAGGGTCCGTGCCAGCATCAGTGGCGGTCGCGGCATCAGCATCGGTAGCGGCGGTGGCGGTCGCTTCAGTGGCGATGGCGGCGTCGGTTTCGGTGGCGTCGGTGGGGGTGCGGGCGGCGGGGGCCGTGGAGGCGGCGGCGACTTTAGCGTCGGTATCCGCGCCAGCGGCGGCGTCAACGTCCATGCCAGTGCTGGCATCCGCGTCGGTGTCGGCTTCTGAATCCACCGCAGCGAAGGTGCCGGTGTCGACACAGGACAGGGCATCGGCACGGGCGTCGCCCCCGGCAACCGGTTCCAGCCCGTCCCGCAGGACGAGGCCCAGCACGGCCAGTTCCTCCAACCGGGCGGCGATCACGGCCTCCACATCGCCGCCGGCATGGCCCGTTCCCGCATCACCCGTTCCGGCACACCTCCCCGCAGCATCGCCCGCCATGGTCTCTGCCCCCATGGCGTCGTCCGCGTCGCCCCTGTCACCGGCATCGCCCGCATCACCCGCATCGCCATCATCGGCCCGCATGTCGAAATCCCCCCGGAGATGGTCCGCCACCGCCCGCGCATCGGCAGGCCCCAGCGCATCCAGCGCCGCCAATATCTGGGGCACCGGGTCGCTGACCATATGGGTGATGCCCGACCGGCGATGATAGACGAGCGTCATCAGCCCCAGATCATGCTCCAGCCGCGATCCGGCAGGCTCGGCGCGATAGCGCACCCCATCGCTCACCCGCCCGCCCCGCGATCAGCGCGGCATCTGGAGCGAGGCGTAGCAGGTGAAGCCGCTGCGGCCATATTGCAGGCGGCGGATATAATTGATGTAGGCCTGGCTCTGCGAATAGCTGGTGCCGGGCAGGCTGCGGCCCTTCAGCGCATTCTTCACATCCTCGCCCCGGAAGACCTTGCCGCCCGGAAACGACCCCGGCGCGCCCTGCGCGACCAGCGAGCCATCGGACGCCACCGCCTTGCCCGCCACATCCGGCACGGGGATGGTGCAGTTGAGGACGGAGGCCGCCGTCTGCGCCAGCGCGGGACGGACGCTGAGCACCGTGGTCGCGGTGGCCGCGCCGATCATCAGCACGCGGCGGCGAGTGGGCGCGTCCGGCGTACCGGCCTGATCCACGTCGGACGCGGAGGTGCTGCCCGCGATCTCGCCGGGCTGCCGATTGCTGTTGTCATCCATCTGTAGCCCCCGAAGTCTAGCGCCGCATATTACCCATCGCAGACCATCGCGAAATAATCTAGGCGGGCTAACCATGTCGTTCCGTATATTCGGCCCTGTAATGCTGTGCGTGATCGCGACTGTCATCGGCACGTTGTTCGTGTCGATGTCGACCCAGTCGACCTATGCGGGCGTCGCCTGCGCGCTGGTCGGCCTGTTCGCCACCGCATTGATGTATGACGGCGCGGCCCATGGCGAGATTCGCCCCGCCGACGCCGCCCCGTCCCCCGCACCGGCCAGCCTGTTCGAAGAACCGCCGCTGCTGGGCCAGCCGGAGATCGACGCGCTGGTCGAGGCGCTGCCCCAGCCCGCCTTCATCGTCTCCGACGGGCGGATCGCGCGCGCCAACCGGGCAACGCTGACCCTGCTGGGCCATCATGTCCTGGGCCAGGACGTGCGGCTGGCCATCCGCCATCCCGCCGTGACGCAGCATCTGGTGGGCGACCATGCCGGACAGGCCGCCACCATGGAGCTGGTCGGCATCGGCATCGGCGACCAGAGCTGGGAGATTCGCATCACCCCGCTGTCCCCCACGCGCCAGCTCGTCCTGCTGACCGACCAGAGCGCGCGGCGCGCGGCGGAGAAGATGCGCGTCGATTTCGTCGCCAACGCCAGCCATGAACTGCGGACGCCGCTGGCGGGCATATTGGGCTTTATCGAGACGCTGAACGACCGGGACGCGGGCAATGACATCGCGACCCGCGAACGCTTCCTGTCGATCATGGAGGGTGAGGCGCGGCGGATGCAACGGCTGGTCGACGACCTCATGTCCCTCTCCCGCATCGAGGCGGAGAAATTCCGCCAGCCGGAGCAGCATGTGGACCTGTGCGCGCTGGTGCAGGAGACGGCGGACGTGCTGGCCAAGGGCAGCAACCTGCGCGCGCAGGACATCGCGCTCGACCTCGATCTCGGCTGCCCGCCGATTCGCGGTGACCAGGCGCAACTGAGCCAGTTGATCCACAATCTGGTCAGCAACGCGCTGAAATATGGCCGGGCCGGCACGCCGGTGGTCGTCACCCTGCTGCGCGACGGGCCGGACATGATTCGCCTGACCGTCGCGGACGAGGGGGACGGGATCGCGCCGGAGCATCTGCCCCGCCTGACCGAGCGATTCTATCGCGTCGACGCCAGCCGGAGCAAGGCGGCGGGCGGCACCGGGCTGGGCCTCGCCATCGTCAAGCATATCGTGGAACGGCACCGGGGACGGTTGCAGATCGACAGCGTGGTGGGCCGGGGAACGACGATGGGGGTGATGCTGCCCATCCCGGCGGCCCCCGCGGCCTGATGCCCCGCCTGACTCCCGCGCCGTACGCCGCCGGATGACGCGGCGCGGATGACAGGGTAAAAAACTCTGTGCCCGAACCAGCCCGTTTTCCGGCGGTTCGGGGCCGTTGTCACATTACTGCAATGTAAATGTCACATTGGCGCGATGAAGGGCGCTTATCGGGCTGCCGGGAACGATCATCATGATCGGCAATGTGGGGAACATTCATGTACAAGATTCTGGCCGTCGCCGCTGTTTCAACTCTCGCCCTTTCCGCCTGCCAGGACCAGGCCGGTGGCGGCGCATCCGGCGGCGCGCGGGACCAGATCCGCGCGGTCGGCTCCTCCACCGTCTTCCCCTTCGCCACCGCCGTCGCGGAGCTGTATGTGAAGGGCAACCCCGGCATGAAGTCGCCGATCATCGAATCGACCGGCACGGGTGCGGGCATGAAGCTGTTCTGCGCGGGCGTGGGCGCCGAGCATCCCGACATCGCCAACGCATCGCGCCGCATCAAGAAGGCCGAGTTCGAGCAGTGCGCCGCCAATGGCGTAAAGGAAATCGCGGAAATCCAGATCGGCGTCGACGGCCTGGCCTTTGCCGAATCGAAAAACGGCCCCGGCTACAAGCTGACGCCCAAGATCATCTATGAGGCGCTGGCCGCCAACCCCTATGGCAAGGGTCCGAACAAGGCCAAGACCTGGGCCGATGTCGATCCGTCGCTGCCCGCCGTCGCCATCTCCGTCTTTGGCCCGCCCTCCACGTCCGGCACGCGCGATTCGCTGGCCGAGCTGATCCTGGAGAAGGGCTGCGACAGCGACCCGGCGATGAAGGAGCTGAAGAAGGCCGACGAGAAGAAGCACAAGCAGACCTGCCACCAGATCCGCGAGGACGGCGCCTATGTCGACGCGGGCGAGAATGACAATCTGATCGTGCAGAAGCTGACCGCCAACCCCAACGCCATCGGCGTGTTCGGCTTCAGCTATTTCGAGGAAAACCGCGACAAGCTGAAGGATGTGGCGCTCAACGACATACAGGCGACTTATGAGACGGTGTCCAACGCCACCTATCCGGGCGCGCGCCCGCTGTTCATCTACGTCAAGAAGGCGCATCTGAACGCGGTTCCGGGCCTGAAGGCCTATGTCGATACCTTTGCCAAGAACTGGAACCCCGACGGCACGCTGACCAAGCGCGGCATGGTCGCCGCGACCGAGGATGTCCGCACCGCCAACGCCAAGGCCGCGGCCGAGCTGCCGACGCTGAGCGCCGACGGCCTGAAGTAATCCGCGCGGCGCGGGCGGGGGAAACCACTGTCCGCGCCGACACCCTGCCGGTCTTTCCCGGCGCGTTTCCATCGACCCGTTTTCGTCCGCCCGTTTCCCTCTGCCCGCCCCCGACGGGGCGCATGATCCCAGCCCCCATAGGGGCGCATGATAAGGTGAAGCTCCTTGAACGCCGCCTCCGTCTGGCTTCTCATCATCGGGCTGGCCGCCATCGCCTGGCTCAGCGCCCGTGCGCGCGCCACCCTCCTCGAAAAGTCGGCGGGGCGCCTCGCGACGCACAGCCGCGCCCATTATCATGGCGCCTATGTCGCGCTGTGGACGCTGCTGCCCGCCGCGCTGTTCCTGATCGTCTGGCAGAATGTCTCGCCCGCGCTGGTGACGAACGCCGTCCTGACCGCGCCGGAAGCCGCCAGCCTGCCCGCCGACGCCTTCTCCCGCTCCACGGTGCTGAGCGAGGCCCGCTCCATCGCGACCGGGCACGCGCAGAGCGCGTTCAACCCGCAGAGCCAGGCGCTGGTCGCCCCTTATCGCAGCGCCATCACCCGCTATGACATCATCGGCGCGGTGCTGACCCTGATCCTCGCCTTTGCGGGCGGCGCGTTCGCCTTCACCCGCGTCAAGGCGGATTTCAAGGCGCGCACCCGCGTCGAGCGGCTGGTGATGGGCGGGCTGCTGCTCGCCTCGCTGATCGCCATCGTCACGACCATCGGCATCGTCGCGTCGCTGCTGTTCGAAAGCGCGCGCTTCTTCTCCATGATCAACCCGCTGAGCTTCCTGTTCGGCACCAAATGGTCGCCGCAGTCCGCCGCGCTGGGCTATGGCGCGGAACATGCCTTTGGCGCGGTGCCGCTGTTCTGGGGCACGATCTTCATCGGCGCGATCATCGCCATGCTGGTCGCCATCCCGCTGGGCCTGATGTGCGCCATCTACCTGACCCAATATGCCCGGCCCGCCGTGCGCCAGTGGATGAAGCCGATACTGGAGATCCTCGCGGGCGTGCCGACCGTCGTCTATGGCTATTTCGCCGCGCTGACCGTCGCACCGCTGCTGCGCGATTTCGCGGTGGCGGTGGGCATCAGCGGCGCATCGTCGGAAAGCGCGCTGGCCGCCGGCCTCGTCATGGGCGTGATGATCATCCCCTTCGTCTCCTCCATGGCCGATGACAGCATCAACGCCGTGCCGCAGTCGATGCGCGACGGCAGCCTGGCGATGGGCGCGACCAAGAGCGAGACGATCAAGCGCGTCCTGATCCCCGCCGCCCTGCCCGGCGTCGTCGGCGGCGTGCTGCTGGCCGTCAGCCGCGCGATCGGCGAGACGATGATCGTGGTGATGGCCGCGGGCCTTGCCGCGAACCTGACCGCCAACCCCTTTGCCAGCGTGACCACGGTGACGACGCAGATCGTCCAGTTGCTGACCGGCGATCAGGAGTTCGACAGCCCGAAGACGCTGGCCGCCTTCGCCCTCGGCCTCGTCCTGTTCATCGTCACGCTGCTGCTCAACATCGTCGCCCTGCGCGTCGTGAAGAAATATCGGGAGGCTTATGAGTGAGTAGCGCCAGCACCACAGCCACCGCCACCGCCCCCCTTCCCTCCACCAGCAGGACCAGCATGTCGCACGATCGCACGCCCACCGACTGGAGCAGCCCCGTGATGCGCCAGCGCATCGCGCGCCGCTACGCCGCCGAACGGCGCTTTCGCCTGATGGGGCTGGGGGCGGTGACGCTGTCCGCTGGCTTCCTGCTGTTCCTGCTGGTCACCATGTTGTCCGGCGGCCTGACCGGCTTCCTGCGGACGGACATCGCGCTGCCGATCAACTTTCCCGCATCCCCGGTGATGCTGGAACCGGCCATGCTGAAAGGCCCCAACGCGCAGCAGGCGCTGGCCAACGCCAACCTGCCCGCCGTCACGACCGCCGCCGCCCGCGCCACCTATGGCGACAAGGGTGAGGAACTGCTGTCCGACTCCGCATGGGTCGCGGTGCGCGACGCCTTGCTGAAAGACCCCAGCCTGCTGGAGCGCAGCGCGGTCATCCCCGTGCCCGCCGCCAGCGACATCGACCTGGCGCATAAGCGCGAAGGCACGGCGGAGGCGGAAGCGACCGTCGCCCGCCTGACGGAGAAGGGCGCGCTTTCCTCCACCTTCAACCTCGACTTCCTGACCATGAGCGACGGCACCGACCCGACGCAAGTCGGCATCTGGGGCGCGCTCAAGGGATCGCTGCTGACCATGGCGGTCACGCTGCTGCTGAGCTTTCCCATCGGCGTGATGACCGCCATCTATCTGGAGGAATATGCGGGCCGCAACCGCTGGACCGACCTGATCGAGGTGTCGATCAACAATCTGGCGGCGGTGCCCTCCATCATCTTCGGCCTGCTGGGCCTCGCGGTGTTCCTCAACGCCTGGATGCTGCCCCGGTCGGCCGCCATCGTCGGCGGGTTGACGCTGGCGCTGATGACCATGCCGGTCATCGTCATCGCCGGGCGCAACGCGGTGAAGGCCGTGCCGCCGTCCATCCGCGACGCGGCGCTGGGCGTGGGCGCCAGCCCGATCCAGGTGGTGTTCCACCATGTCCTGCCCCTCGCCATGCCCGGCATCTTGACCGGCACCATCATCGGCATGGCGCGCGCGCTGGGCGAGACCGCGCCGCTGCTGATGATCGGCATGCGCGCCTTCATCGCGACGCCGCCCGGTGGCGTCACCGATCCCGCGACCGTCCTGCCCGTCCAGATCTTCCTCTGGTCGGACGAGGTCTCCCGCGGCTTCGTCGAGAAAACCTCGGCCGCGATCATCGTCCTGCTGGTCTTCCTGCTCGCGATGAACGGGATCGCCATCTATCTCCGCAACAAGTTCGAAACACGGTGGTAAATCAGACCATGGCCTCCACGGCATCAACTTCCCCGAACATCTCTGCGCCGATCAAGATGGCGGCGCAGGACGTCAACGTCTTCTATGGCGACAAGCAGGCGATCCGGAACGTGTCCATCGACGTGGGCATGGACGAGGTGACGGCCTTCATCGGCCCGTCGGGCTGTGGCAAGTCCACCTTCCTGCGCACGCTGAACCGCATGAACGACACGGTCGCATCGGCCCGTGTCGAGGGCCGCATCACGCTGGACGGTGAGGACATCTACTCCACCGCCATGGACGTGGTGCAACTGCGCGCGCGGGTGGGCATGGTGTTCCAGAAGCCCAATCCCTTCCCCAAGTCGATCTATGAGAATGTGGCCTATGGCCCGCGCATCCATGGCCTGGCGAACAGCCGGGCCGACATGGACGTGATCGTGGAGCAGTCGCTGCGCCGCGCCGGCCTGTGGGAAGAGGTGAAGGATCGCCTTCAGGACAGCGGCACCGCGCTGTCGGGCGGCCAGCAGCAGCGCCTGTGCATCGGCCGCGCCATCGCGGTGCAGCCGGAGGTGATCTTGATGGACGAACCCTGCTCCGCGCTGGACCCCATCGCGACGGCCAAGATCGAGGAACTGATCCACGAACTGCGCGGCAAATATGCCATCGTGATCGTGACGCACAACATGCAGCAGGCGGCGCGCGTATCGCAGCGCACGGCCTTCTTCCACCTCGGTACGCTGGTCGAATATGGCGTGACGTCGGACATCTTCACCAATCCGCGCGAAGAGCGCACCAAGGATTATATCACCGGACGCTATGGCTGACGGTCGGGAGCATCAGAAAATGGCAGAGCATACCCTGAAAGCCTTTGACGACGACATTGGCGAACTGCGCGCGCTGATCGCGGAAATGGGCGGCCGTGCGGAGGCCGCGATCGACGACGCCCTCGTCGCGCTGAGCCGCCGCGACAATGCGCTGGCCGAGCGGGTGGTCGAGGGCGACAAGGCCATCGACGAACTGGAGGCGCTGATTGAGAAGAAGGTGGTGCAGGTCATCGCGCTCCGCGCGCCGATGGCCGACGACCTGCGCGAGATCATCGCCGCGCTGAAGATCGTGGGCGTGGTCGAGCGGATCGGCGACTATGCGAAGAATATCGCCAAGCGCGTCCCCCTCATCAGCCATCGGTCCAGCCATGAACCGCTGTCCCTGCTGCCCGCCATGGGCCAGATCGCGCGGGAGATGGTGAAGGGCGCGCTCGACGCCTTTGCCGCGCGCGACGCGCAAAAGGCGCTGTGGGTGATGGAGCGCGACCGGGCGGTCGACGATTTCTACAACAGCATCTTTCGCACCATGGTCACCTTCATGATGGAGAATCCCAAGACCATCTCCGAAAGCGCCCATATCCTGTTCATCGCCAAGAACCTGGAGCGGGTCGGCGACCATGCGACCAATGTGGCCGAGATGGTCTATTATGCCGCGACCGGCGCCCACCCGCCGGAGCGGGAGCGCGGTCCCGACCTTTTCCAGGAACAGGAAGGCTAAACCATGGCACGTGCCGAAATGCTGCTGGTCGAGGATGACGCCGCCCTTGCGGAACTGCTCGTCTGGCATTTCCGCCGGGAGGATTTCTCCGTCACCCATACGCCGGACGGCGAGGAGGCGCTGATCCTGGCGCAGGAGAAGACGCCGGACATCGTGCTGCTGGACTGGATGGTCGAGAATCTCTCCGGTATCGAGGTCTGCCGCCGCCTGCGCCGGATGAGCGAGACGGCCAATGTCCCCATCATCATGCTCACCGCGCGCGGCGAGGAAGAGGATCGGGTGCGCGGCCTGGAGACGGGCGCGGACGATTATGTGACCAAGCCGTTCAGCCCGCGCGAACTGATCGCACGGGTCGGCGCAGTGCTGCGCCGGGTGCGCCCCGCGCTGGCGGGCGAGGTGCTGACCTTCTCCGACGTGGAGATGGACACGGTGGGGCACAAGGTGCGGCGGGGCGGCGACCCGGTGCAGCTGGGGCCGACCGAGTTCCGCCTGCTGCGCCACCTGCTGGAGCATCCGGGCTGGGTCTTCTCGCGCGAGCGGCTGCTGGACAGCGTATGGGGTCAGGACAGCGACATCGAACTGCGCACCGTGGACGTGCATATCCGGCGGCTGCGCAAGGCGATCAACGTCAACGGACGGCCGGACATCATCCGCACCGTGCGGTCGGCGGGCTATTCGCTGGACAGCGACGCGGTTCTCTAAGACGGGCGGGGGCGGCACGAACCGCCCTCCCCACCCGCCCTCAATGGCGGAAGAAGAGGGTCAGGGACGCGACATGGTTCATGCGGTCCGGGCCGGTGGGCCGGGCAATATATTGGTTGAGATAGCCCGCCTCTATGGTCGATGCGCCGCCGACGGGAATCTCCACCCCGGCGAAGCTGCGAAGCTGGTCGAAGCCGGAGCGCGCGCCCCAGTCGGTATGGTTGAACGCCACGAACAGTTCCGCATGGACCAGCGCGCTCGGCCCCTGCCGGTCGGACCGGAGCGGCGTTTCGTAGCGCAGCATCTGGCGCAACCGCCAGCCCATGCCGTCGCCGTCCGAGCGCCATCTTTGCTCCAGCCGGGTGCGTGAAGAGAGTTCGCCGCCCAAAGGCTTGCCGAGCGCCGCGGTCAGTTGCTGGAAGCTGCGCTCCTCATTGACGTCGCGGCCGCCGTCCACCGGCACCACGACATGGGCATAGCCCTGATAGAGGGTGAGGCGCGGGTTCAGGCGGACGCCGACGGCCCCGCGCAGCAGCAACTGGTCGAGCCGGGACGATCCGTCGCCGGTGCGCGGCTGCACCTCCGCGAAATAGACGAGCGGACCGGACAGCGGCCCCATGGCGGTAAGGTTGACCCAGAGCTGCTCATCCTGCCGGGGCGCGGCCCGCGCGTCCGTGGACCATGGCAGCAGGGCCGCGAGGAAGAGGGCGAGGGCCGGAGCGGCAGGCGGGCGACGGGACATGCCGCGCCAGTAGCGCCGCTTTGTTACCCGCCCATGTCCGGTGCGTCAGTAAAGGTCTCGCAGGAAAGCCGGGATCAGGCGGCCTCTGCGGCGACCACCGTATCGGCCACCTCTTGCACCGCCGCCGCGTCGCGCAAGATGCCCGCCATCATGCGAAATTCCTTCTCGCGCGGGCTGTTGCGACGCCAGATCAGGGCGATGTCGCGGTGGGCATGGGCGGAATCAATCGGGCGCACCGCGATATGGGTGCCCGCCAATATGCCGCCCCGGATCGCCATTTCGGGCAGGAGCGTCAGGCCCAGCCCATTCTCCACCATCTGCACCAATGTGTGCAGGGACGTGCCGGTAATCATCGCCTCCGTCCGAATCTCCGGCCGGGCGCAGGCGGCGAGCGCATGTTCCTTGAGGCAATGGCCATCCTCCAGCAGCAGCAGGCGCGTGCTGTCGATCATGTCCGGCGTGATTTCGTGCGGCGGGTCGCGCGGGTCATCGTGCGGAAAGGCGATGTGGAGCGGGTCGGCAAAGAGGATCTCGCAATCCGTGTCGCCGGTCGGGAACGGCAGGGCGAGCAGCACGCAGTCGACATGGCCATGGCGCAGGCTCTCGATGGCGGCGTGGCTCATCTCCTCGCGCAGGAAGAGTTTGAGCTGGGGCCGCTCGGCGCGCAGGCGGGGTAGCAAGCGAGGCAGCAGGAAGGGGGCGATGGTGGGGATGACGCCCATGCGCAGTTCGCCCGACAGCGGCTTGCCCGACGCCTGGGCGATGGCGGCGAGCTCCTCCGCCTCGCGCAGCACGCGGTGCGCCTTTTCCACGATGCGGTCGCCCAGCGCGGTAAAGCGCACCACCCGCCGGGTCCGCTCCACCAGCGTGACGCCGATCAGCGATTCCAGCTCCCTGATGCCCGCCGACAGGGTGGACTGGGTGACGAAACAGGCGTCCGCCGCCCGGCCGAAATGCCCCTGTTCCTTCAGCGCTACCAGATATTGGAGTTGCTTGAGGGTCGGCATGTAACTGGACATTAATCGGCTCCGCAATCCAATGGCGGCAATATAATCGCCTTAGCCGATAAATCCAAGCGCCTTGGCCACCCCGAAGGCCGAGGTGAGGATCAGCACCACGCCCACCGCCATCAGCAACGCCTGCGGCTTCATATGCCGGGCCAGCATCGCGCCGAAGGGCGCGGCGATGACGCCGCCGATCAGCAGGCCAAGCGTCGCCTGCGTCAGCACTTCCCAGCCCAGATGGATCAGGAAGGTGATGCTGATCGACAGGGTCAGGATGAACTCGACCGTGTTGACCGTGCCGATGGTGAAGCGCGGGCTGGCCCCCTGCACCAGCAGGTTGGAGGTCACGATCGGACCCCAGCCGCCGCCGCCCGATGCATCCATGAAGCCGCCGACCAGACCGAGCGGGGCGACCCATTTGGGGTCTTTCGGCTCCGGCGGGAAATGGAAGCTGCGCCACAGCAACCAGATACCGATGGCGGCCAGATAGGCCTGAATGAACGGCTTGATGACAGAACCGTCGATGTTGGAGAGGACATAGGCGCCCAGCACGCCGCCGATCACGCCGGGGATCACCAGCCTGAAGAAAATCTTCCAGTCGACGTTGCGATGCAGGATGTGGCTGATCCCGGACACGCCGGTCGTGAACGTCTCCGCCGCATGCACGCCCGCAGAGGCGGCGCTGGGCGGAACGCCGAGGGCGAGGAGGAACGTGCTGGAGATCACGCCATAGGCCATGCCCAATGCGCCGTCGATAACCTGCGCCCCGAAACCCACGACCATATAGGGCCAGATGTTTTCCAAGTGAATCAGTAGAGAATCTATCATTTCACCCCTATCACCACATTCCAGCAACAATGCCAGCCCATTTTCGCCGTTTTCCGACCGGGGCTGTGCGGTAATGGCATGGAATGGCACCCTGTCAAATGCCCCGCCCGCCGGGCAAATGCGCGGGCCACTGGAATTTTTGCGCTTTGCGGCCTATCTGTGGAGCATAATGGCTGGAAAGGCAGGGCATGGGTCGGCTGTCCGATTATCTCGATTCCGTGAAATTGCGCGACCCCGCGCCCCGCTCCCGTGCGGAGATATTGCTGTATCCGGGCGTCTGGGCGCTGGGCCTGCACCGCGTCGCCCATGCGCTGTACCGCCGCCGCCTCTATTTCCTGGCGCGGCTGGTCAACCATGTCTCCCGCATGGTGACCGCCATCGACATTCATCCGGGCGCAACCATCGGCCGCAATTTCTTCATCGACCACGGCTTCACCGTGATCGGGGAGACGGCGCAGATCGGCGATGACGTCACCATCTATCAATGCGTCACGCTGGGCGGCACCGACCCGGCCAACGGCATAGCGGGCAAGCGGCACCCGACGATCAGCGACGGCGCGATCATCGGGTCGGGCGCGCAGGTTCTCGGTCCCGTCATCGTCGGCGCGCGCGCGCGCATCGGCGCCAATGCCGTGGTGACGCGCGACGTGGCGGAGGGCGCCGTGATGGTCGGCATCCCCGCCAAGCCGACGCTGGTGGACGCCGCCGAATATCAGAAAAGCTTCGTGCCCTATGGCACCTGCACCGACAATCCCGACCCGCAGGCGCAGAAGCTGGAATGGCTGCAATGCGAACTGGAACGCCTCCACAAGGAAGTAGCCGCCCTGCGCGCCGGGCAGGCGGAGGGCGCGCCGGTGGCGTCCGACAGGCGCACCATCGCCTGATGGGAACTGTCGCGCAATTCCCCGGACCGGGCCAGAACGGGCACCAGAATCCGGGAAACATACCGCAACAAACCGTTTTCATTCGGGCCGAGCTGACCCGCATCATGGACCTGTACGGGCGCATGGTGTCGGCGGGCCACTGGCGCGACTATGCCATCGACCATCATCGCGATGTGGCGATCTTCTCCGCCTTTCGCCGGTCGGCGGAACGCCCGGAATTCCGCATCGAAAAGCGCCCCGCCCTGCGCAACCGGCAGGGCATGTGGACGCTGTTTTCCGAAAATGGCGCGGTGCTGCGCCGGGGGCACGAGCTTGGCCCCGTGCTGTCGCCGGTTGAGCGAAGATTGCTGAAACTGGTCGCAGACTGAAACAGTCGGGAAACACTGGCGATGGCGACGATTGTCACGAAATAGTCATACGCTGTCACACAATTGTCATGTCAGTGTCATAGGCGCGCCCATCCTTGATGGAACATGAGCCTTATGACCAAAGCGACTCTCCTGGTGGGCACGGCCCTCCTCCTCGTTGCAGCGGGTCCGCTGCATGCCCAGTCCCCGGCCGCAGCGCCGCAGGTCGCCGGTGATGAACGGGCGGAACTGCGCGCCGAAATCGCCCGGCTGAAAGCGGCCATGGCGACGCTGGAGGCGCGGCTCGACAGGGTCGAGGGCGCGGGTGCGCTCGCGAACCGTGGCGCGGCTCCGCCCCCGACGTCCGCCCCAACCTCGGCCCCAGCCACGACTTCGGCCACCGGACAGCTCGCCCAGTCGGGCAGCAGCGCCGCCCCGGCACCGGCAGCCGCCGCCAAGTCCAAGCCCGTAATGGACATCGGGTGGAAGGGATCGCCGCAGTTCACGCAGGGCGACGCCAAGTTCAAGGCCAAGGGCCGCATCCAATATGACGCGGGCTATCTCGCCAGCCCCGCCAACAGCCGCGCGAAGGGCTTCTCCAACGAGTTCCGCCGCCTGCGCCTCGGCGCGGAGGGCGCGCTGGGCAGCGGCTTCGGCTATAAGCTGGAGGCGGAACTGGCGGACAATGCGGTCCGCATGGTCGACACCTTCATCACCTACCAGAATGGCAAGTGGCTGGTGACGCTGGGCAACCACAACAGCTTCCAGTCGCTGGACGAACTCATCAGCGACACGGCCGGATCGGTGATGGAGCGCGCGGCCTTCACCACCGCCTTCAACAATGAGCGTCGCCTCGGCCTGTCCACCCAATATCAGAGCGGCCCCTGGCTGCTCCAGGCCGGCCTGTTCACCGACAGCATCGATTCCATCGCGGACACCGGCGGCGCAGGCGCAAGTACGGAGGTGAACGGCGGCGACAAGAATGACAGCTATGGCCTCGACGGGCGTGTCGTCTTTGCGCCCAAGGTCGCGGGCGGGCAGTTGCACTTCGCCGGTTCCTACCACTGGCGCGACCTCAACCGGCTGCGCGAGGGCACGCAACGCTATCGGGTGCGCCCCTTCCTGCACAGCGTCAACGACCGCTATATCGGCACGCCCGCGATGCAGGTGGCGTCCGAAACCCATTATGGCGCGGAGGCCGCCGGCGTGTTCGGCCGCTTCCATTATGCGGCGGAGGCGCACTGGCTGAAGGCGGGGCGTCCGGGATTGGTCGATCCGACCTTCTTCGGCGCCTATGGCGAGGTCGGCTTCTTCCTGACCAAGGGTGACAGCCGCCCCTATGCCAATGGCATATTGGGCACGCCCAAGCCCGCCAACCCGTTCGGCAAGGGCGGTCCCGGCGCGATCCAGCTCAACCTGCGCTACGACTATCTGACGCTGGCGGACAGCAAGGCCGGGATCAACGGCGGCAAGCAGAATGGCATCATCGCCGCCGCCATCTGGACGCCGATCCAGTATCTGCGCTTCAACGTCAATTACGCCCATATGTCCTACACCGACGCCATCCTGCTGGCGGGCACGCGCAACGACTATGCGGTCGATGTGGTCGCGGCGCGGGCGGAACTGGATTTCTGACGGAACGAGGGTGCGGGCGGGCGTCGACCTGCCCGCACCCGGCCGCGGACTCCCTTCCTGGCGGAACGTGCGTCCCCAGACAGCCGGGGGAGCGCAGCCCGGCATTGCACCATGGTTCGCAGCGGCCGAAAAGGCCCGCACACGCAATCCGCAGGGGACATCATGCTCACCATCCATCATCTCGGCGGTTCCCAGTCGGAACGCATCGTCTGGCTGTGCGAGGAACTGGGCCTTCCCTATGACCTCGTCCGCTACGACCGCGATCCGCAGACGCGCGCCGCGCCGCCGGAGTATAAGGCGCTGCACCCCGCCGGCACCGCGCCGGTCATCCGCGATGGCGCGGTGACGCTGGCGGAGACGGGTGCGATCATGGACTATATCGTGCGCCGCCACGGCAAGAGCGACCTGACGCCGGGGCCGGAGCATCCCGATTTCGCGCCGTTCCTCTTCTGGTATCATTATGCCAACGGGTCGATGATGCCCGCGATCATGATGGACCTGGTCGCGCAGCGGCTGGGCGCGCCAGTACAGACACCGGGGCTGGCAAACGGGCGGACCGACACGGCCTTTCGGCTGGTCGAAGAGCGACTGGGCGAGGCGCCATGGTTCGCGGGTGCGGACTTCAGCGCCGCCGACATCATGATGGCCTTTCCGCTGAGCACCATGCGCCTCTACTCCCGCCGCGACATATCGGATTCGCCGAACCTGCAGGGCTGGCTGCGGCGGATCGGGGCGCGACCGGCCTATCGCGCCGCCATGGCGCGGGCGGAACCGGACAGGGCGCCGCTGCTCGATTGAAGCGGGTTAAGCGGGACGGAACAGGGGGCGGTGATGAAAGGATCGGCAGGCGCGGCGGGACTGGGCATTGCGCTGGGCGTCGTCTTCGGTGCGGTTGTCCGTGCGGCGAGGGGCAGGCGGGCAATGCCTCCGCCCGACCCGGACTGAGATAGGGTCAGGACCAGCGCGCCGCCTGTGCATCGTCGGCGGCCTTCGCCTCCACCCAATCGCCGCTGCCGTCGGCATGGACCTCCCGCTTCCAGAAGGGGGCCGCGACCTTGAGCCAGTCGATCAGGAAGGCGCAGGCCTCCAGCGCGGGGGTGCGACCGACCGAGGCGGTGCCGACGAAGACGATGCGCTCCCCCACCGCCAGCGTGCCGAAACGGTGGATGATGGTGAGGCCGAGGAGGGGCCAGCGCGCGGCGGCCTGTGCCGCCACCTTCTCCACCTGCGCCAGCGTCATCGCGGGATAATGGTCGAGGTGCAGCGCGCTGATCCCGCCATCCGCGCGGACGATGCCGGTGAAGCTGGCGATGCCGCCCGCGCCCGCCAACCCTTCGAGCGCGGCAAGCTCGGCGGCGGGGTCGAAGCCCTGCGCCTGCACCGTGACGCGGATCATTGCGTATCGCCGCCCGTCACCGGCGGAAAGATCGCCAGTTCGCGGGCGGTGCCGATGGGCGTGTCGAGCGGAACATAGTCCTGATCCAGCGCCGCGCGCAGCCGCGCCCGGTCGGCAAAGGCCGCGGCATGGCCCGCGCTGCCCTCCGCCAGCTGGTCCAGCAAGGCGGAGATGGTGCAAGCCGCGCCGGGGTGCGCGACCCGCTCCTCCCCGGCACCGATGCGATCCCGGACCCATGCGAAATAGACGAGGGTAAGCCGATCCGCCATCGCCCGCCCGTCAGGCGTCCATATGCTTGAGGCCGACGCGCAGATAATCCCAGCCAGTCAGCGCCGTCAGGATCGCGGCGAGCCAGAGGGTGATGAGGCCGACCTGATGGACGAAGGCCCATTCCGGCACGCCCCCGCCCAGGATCAACGCGCCCAGCGCGACAAGCTGGCACGTCGTCTTCCATTTCGCGAGCCGCGACACGGGCACCGACACGCGCAGGCCCGCCAGAAATTCGCGCAGGCCGGACACCGCAATCTCCCGCAGCAGGATCACCAGCGCGGCGATGATATGCCAGCCATGAATATCCCGCGTGGCGCACAGCATCAGGATGACCGCCGCGACCATGATCTTGTCCGCGATGGGATCGAGGAAGACGCCCAGCTTCGACACGGTGCCCTGCGCCCGCGCCAGATAGCCGTCGAAATAATCGGTGATGCCCATCAGGCAGTAGAGGCCGAAGGCGAGCAGATAGCCGATGCGCCACTCATGCCCCTGCTCCGCCGGCCACAACAGGGCAACCAGCAAGGGGACCGCGAAGATTCGCGACAACGTCAGGAGATTGGGCAACCACTGCACGGCCCACGCCTGCCACAGAGATGTGCGGCGCACAAGGGATTGGATGAGGGGGTTTGGATGGGGCAGCGCGGGGACTGCCATTTGCCCGCTGCGGCATCGAGGAGCGAGGGCGGAGGTCGCTGACTGAATTTCCGTCATGCCCCATCCTCATTATCCCGGATCAGGTCCGGGGTGAGGAGACACCAGCGGGATGACGAGGAAAGAGACGGGCGTGGGCGCCCCTCCTCCCCCGCCCCCACCGCCCATCCCCGGAACGGGCCAAAGCGACAGGCCGGGGCTTTTCCCGCGCGTCCCGACGCGCTAGAAGGCGCGCCGAGCGGCAGCCGTTCCGCCAAGGCAAGAAAGAGATACGTCCTTTATGCAGGCTTCCCTGCGGCTTTTGGGCAATCGCCGGTTTTTGCCGTTGTTCGTCACCCAGTTCCTTGGCGCCTTCAACGACAATCTGTTCAAGACCTCCATGGTCCTGTTCGCCACCTATGCGGTCTATCGCGACCCGCAGCAGGAATCGAACTTCAACGCGCTGGCCACGGGCCTGTTCGTGCTGCCCTTCTTCCTGCTGTCCGCCCTGTCGGGCCAGTTGGCGGACAATATGGACAAGTCGCGGATCATCCGCTGGGTGAAGCTCGCGGAAATCTTCATCATGGGGCTGGGCGCGGCGGGCCTGTTGCTGTGCGAGGGCCAGCCGGTGCTGGGCATCGGCCTGATGCTGGGCGCGGTGTTCCTGATGGGCATCCACTCCACCTTCTTCGGCCCAATCAAATATGCCATCCTGCCGCAGCATCTGCACGCGGACGAGGTGCTGGGCGGCACCGGACTGGTCGAGGCGGGCACCTATATCGCCATCCTCGCGGGCACCATCGCCGCCGGCTGGATCAGCCCGATGGCGGCCGCCGTCGCGGTGGTCGCGGTCGCCTGCGTCGGTTTCTTCTCCGGGCGGATGATCCCCCCCGCCCCGCGCATCGGGCCTCCGCTGACCATCGATTATAATGTGTTCCGCTCGTCCTGGAAGCTGATCGGCGGGACGATGCATATCCCGCGCCTGTTCCTGGCGATCATGTCGATCAGTTTCTTCTGGATGGTCGCGACCGTGCTGATCGTCATCTTCCCGCCGCTGGTGAAGAATGATTTCACCGCGACCAAGGAAGTCGCCAGCCTGTTCCTCGCCATCTTCTCCATCGGCATCGCGGTCGGGTCCATCGCGATCAACCGGCTGTTGCAGGGTGAGGTTTCGGCCCGCTACTCCCCCGTCTCCGTCATCATCATGGCGGGGTTCGTCTGGTTCTTCCAATATGTGACCGTCACCTGGACGCCCGCTCCCGCCGGAACCCTCTATGACGTCGCGAGCTTTCTGGGCCAGCCCTACAGCTGGCGCGTGCTGCTGGCGCTGTTCGGGGTCGCGGTGTTCGGCGGCATGTTCGTGGTGCCGCTCTACGCCTTCCTGACGACCACCGTGGGCAAGGACGAGACGGCGCGGACCGTGGCGGCGAACAATGTGGTCAATTCGGGCGCGATGGTGATCGGCGCGCTGGTCATCATCGTGGCGATGGGGATGGGGCTGTCGAACCGGCAGGCGCTGCTGATCGTCGCCGCGCTGTGCATCGTCACCGCCATGCTCGCCTGGCGCCTGCACCGCGCCTGCGAGAGCCACAGCCGCGAACAGGCCGCCCGCCGCTGAAACGACGGGCCGGGTCAGGCGATGAAGCTGTAGGCCACGATGAAGAAGGCCGTGAAGCTGAGCAGGAACAATCGCCAGTCATTGTCCGAGGAGGCGATCGGGCGAAGCTCCTCCGTCCCGCTCGTCACATGCTGCGGCAATCCCCGGCGAAAGGGATGGCGGGCGCCGTCGCTCGTCATGACCAAGGTTCTTTTCATGACGACAGGAACTATTGAAATCCGCGGACGGCGCAAAAGGTTAAAGAAGGGTTAACGACGCCCCCGTCTCCCGATGGGACAGGCGTGGGCCGCACCCACCGGAATCCGCCGGAATCCGCCCGTCGCGGACGACTTGCGCCGCCCGATTCACCGTAAATTGTGTAAAATCGCTGGGCGGGAAATTTACTCTATTCAGCTTTGGGCAAGCTCCAGAGCGGCTGGTCCCTGCTCACGCCATGCGCGCTCTTGCTCCATGCACGGGATTGTCGAAAGCGAAGAACGCATAGAAAAACGCGGAGAACGCCTCTCGGCGCCTCCGCGTTCTGTCTCCTGAAGGGTGCCGGGAGAGACCATGGCCCCGCCCCGCTGTCCCGGAATCACTTGTCGAGAATGGCCTCGATCTGCGTCGTCACCTCGCCAATGTCCGCCATGCCATCGACACGGGCGACGATGCCGCGCGCTTCATAGATGGGCAGGATCGGCGCGGTCTTGGCGCGATATTCGGCCATGCGGGTGCGAACCGTTTCCTCATTGTCGTCGGGACGGCGCTTGAACTCATGCCCATGGCACTTGTCGCACTCGCCCTCGACCTTGGGCTGTTCGAACCGGTCGTGATAGCCCTTGCCGCACGACGCGCAGGTGAAGCGACCGGTGATGCGCTCGACCAGCTTGTCCTCGTCCACTTCCAGTTCGATCACATGGTCGAGGCTGCGGTTACGGGCGCTGAGAATCCCGTCGAGCGATTCGGCCTGGGGCGCGGTGCGCGGATAGCCGTCGAAGATCACGCCGGTGTCTGCCGACAGGGCGTCGAGCGCCTCGCCGATGATGCCGGAGACGATCTCGTCGGACACGAGCTGCCCCGCCTCCATCACGGCCTTCGCCTTCAGGCCCGTGGGCGTGCCCTCCTTGACCGCAGCGCGCAGCATGTCGCCGGTGGAAAGCTGCACCATCCCGCGTTCCGTGACCAGACGTTGCGCCTGCGTGCCCTTGCCCGCTCCCGGCGGTCCCAGCAGAATGATGTTCATCGCCCTGTATCCCCTGTTATTCGACTTGCGTGTTGGCGCGGACAATGGCGGCCGGAACAGCCGCCGTCCAGCCCGCCACTACGATGTTAGCGAATCCGGCCTTTCAGCCGCGCCTTCTTGATAAGGTCGCCATATTGATGCGCGATCAGATGGCTCTGGATCTGCGTCACCGTGTCGACGGTGACATTGACCACGATCAGCAGGCTGGTGCCGCCCAGATAGAAGGGGATGCCCGCCTGAGAGATCAGATATTCGGGCAGCAGGCAGATGATCGCCAGATAGCCCGCACCGATCACGGTGATGCGCGTCAGCACATAGTCGAGATAATTTTCGGTATTCTTGCCCGGACGGATGCCGGGAATGAAACCGCCGTTGCGCTTGAGATTGTCCGCCGTCTCTTCCGGGTTGAACACGACCGCGGTATAGAAGAAGCAGAAGAAGATGATGCCGAGGCCATAGAGCGCCATATAGACCGGACTGCCGTGCGACAGATACTGGTTGAGGCTGAGCAGGAAATCACCCCACTTGCTCTCGCCCGCCACGCGGTTGCCCGCGAACTGCGAGATGGTGAGCGGCATCAGCAGCAGCGACGAGGCGAAGATCGGCGGGATAACGCCCGCGGTGTTCACCTTGAGCGGCAGATGGCTGCGGTCCGCCTGCATCAGGCCCTGGCGCGTCTGGCGCTTGGGATATTGGATCAGCACCCGGCGCTGCGCCCGCTCCATGAAGCAGATGAAGGCGATCAGGCCCAGCGCGACGACCATCACGAAGAAGATTAGCAGACCGGAGATCGAACCCTCGCGGCCCGATTCGAACAGCTTGGCCAGCGTCACCGGCAGCTGCGCCACGATGCCCGCCATGATGATGAGCGAGGTGCCGTTGCCGATACCCCGGCTGGTGATCTGCTCACCCAGCCACATCAGGAACATGGTGCCACCGATGAGCGAGATGACCGCCGCGACGCGGAACATCATGCCCGGATCGACCACGGCCTGAAGCCCCGACTGCGCGCCATAGCTTTCCAGCCCGACCGCGATGAAATAGCCCTGCACCGCCGTCAGGCCGACCGTGCCATAGCGGGTGTACTGGTTCAGCTTCTTGCGACCGCTCTCGCCTTCCTTCTTGATCGACGCGAGCTGCGGCGAGAGGGAGGCGGCAAGCTGCACCACGATGGAGGCCGTGATATAGGGCATGACGCCGAGCGCGATGAGGCTCATGCGCTCCAGCGATCCACCGGAGAAGGTGTTGAAGATGTCGAGGACACCGCCGCGCGTCTGCGAATAAAGCTGCGACAGGACGGTCGGATCGACGCCCGGCAGCGGCACGAAGCTCAGGAAGCGGAACACGATCAGGGCGCCGACGGTAAACCACAGGCGCTTTTTCAACTCCGTCGCCTGGCTGAATTTCGCCAGGCTGATGTTGGATGCAAGCTGGTCGGCTCTCGATGCCATTACGCTACCTTCAAAATTCAAGCGTGCCATTCCGCACGACGCCGTCGCCCTTTAGCGGGCCAGCCGGGGCGTGTCACTGCCTACGCGCATGGGCCGGTCAAAACCGCTCCACGGACATCAGGAGAACCGCCCCTCGCCTTCTGGCGCCGTCTGGCCGCCAGAAACACAGGACCCCGCCGGCCCATATCGGACAGCGGGGTCAGTGTTGCAAGTCTGGACGACCGATCAGGCCTTCCGGGCAGCCTTTGCAGCGGC
Source organism: Sphingobium sufflavum (assembly GCF_021403115.1). Classification (GTDB taxonomy): domain Bacteria; phylum Pseudomonadota; class Alphaproteobacteria; order Sphingomonadales; family Sphingomonadaceae; genus Sphingobium; species Sphingobium sufflavum. The sequence goes on along the minus strand of NZ_JAJSSH010000002.1, from coordinate 240,994 downwards.
CAGGGCGGTGCCCTTCTTGGCCTTTGCCTTCTCGGCGGCCGAGACGGTCTCGATCACGGTGACGGAACCACCAGCCTTCTCGACCGCCGCGATGGCGCCCTTCGACGCACCGGCAACGGTGAAGCTGACCTTCGTGGTCAGTTCGCCCTTGGCGAGCAGACGGATGCCGTCCTTGCCGCCGCGCGAGAGACCGGCAGCGCGCAGAGCGGCCTGGTCGAGCGAAGCGCCAGCCTCGATCTTGCCCGCGTCGATCGCCTTCTGCACCAGGCCGAGGTTCACCTCTGCATAGTCCTTGGCGAAGATGTTGTTGAAGCCGCGCTTCGGGATGCGCATGTGGAGCGGCATCTGGCCACCCTCGAAGCCGTTGATCGCAACGCCCGAACGCGCCTTGGCGCCCTTCTGGCCGCGACCCGCGGTCTTGCCCTTGCCCGAACCGATACCGCGTCCGACGCGCATACGGCCCTTGCGAGCGCCATCATTGTCCCGGAGTTCGTTCAGATTGAAAGTCATGTCGTGCACTCGCTTTCGCTTTTGTCGCGCAAAACGGCAACGCCGCAGCATTTCCGTCGCAGCCCCAGCGAAGGCTGGGGCCTTGTGAAGCCGGATGCATCCTTGAAGGCCGCATCGGCGGAGGAAGACCCCAGCCTGCGCCGGGGTTTCGGAAGCGCGCCCATAGCGCCCTTCCTCAAAAAACGAAAGAGGGGTTTCCCCCTCTTCCGCTCGATTTCACGCTGTCAGGGCGTTCAGCCCTCGACCACCTGAACCATGTGGGGCAGCTTGCGGATGGCACCGCGGACTTCCGCCGTGTCTTCCAGCTCGACCACCCGGTTCATCTTGCCCAGACCGAGGCCGATCAGAATCTTCTTCTGGCTCTCAGGGCGACGGATCGGCGAACCGATCTGCTTGATCTTGATCTTCGCCATGTCTGTTACTCCGCAATCGCTTCGGCGTCGGCCTGTGCGACCTCGGCAGAGGCACCACCACGACGCAGCAGGTCCGCAACCTTCTTGCCGCGACGCTGTGCGACGGCCTTGGGGCTGGTCTGCTCACCCAGCGCCGCGAAGGTCGCCCGGATCATGTTGTAGGGGTTCGACGTGCCGTTGGACTTGGTCACGACGTCGGCCACGCCCAGGCTCTCGAAGACAGCGCGCATCGGGCCGCCTGCGATGATGCCCGTACCGGCGGGAGCCGAACGCACCGTCACCTTGCCGGCGCCGAAATGGCCGAGGCCATCATGGTGCAGCGTGCGGCCTTCCTTCAGCGGAACGCGAACCATTGCCTTCTTGGCAGCGGCGGTCGCCTTGCTGATCGCCTCGGGCACTTCGCGCGCCTTGCCATGGCCGAAGCCTGCACGGCCCTTGCCGTCGCCGACAACGACGAGCGCAGCAAAGCCGAAACGCTTACCGCCCTTGACCGTCTTCGACACGCGGTTGATGTGGACGAGCTTCTCGATGAACTCCTCGCCGCCATCGTCCTCGTTGCGATTGCCGCGACGATCGTCACGACGGCCGCCACGGTTGTTCCCGCCGCGGTCGTTGCCGCCACGGCCGCCACGGCCGCCACGCGGACCACGACCTTCCGTCGCTGCGGGAGCGGCGGCTGCATCTGCCTCTACGGCCGGGCCTGCGCCCTCGATGGTGTTTTCGTCAGCCATGCTCAGAACTCCAGTCCGCCCTCACGGGCGGCATCGGCCAGCGCCTTGACGCGGCCATGGAAAAGGAAACCGCCGCGATCGAACACGACAGCCTTGATACCGGCCTTGGTCGCCGCTTCGGCAACGCGCTTGCCGACTTCGGCGGCGGCAGCAGCCGTCGCGCCAGTCGTACCGCGCACGTCCTTGTCGAGCGTCGAGGCGGCAGCAACGGTGCGGCCAGCCGCATCGTCGATGACCTGAGCATAGATGTGACGGCCCGAACGGTGGACGGACAGACGGGGCTTGCCGCCTGCACGTGCCTTGAGGGCGGTGCGAACGCGGCGACGACGCCGCTCAAAGGTAGAAAGCTTTGCCATCTTACTTCTTCTTCCCTTCCTTGCGGAAGATGAATTCGCCGTCGTACTTGATGCCCTTGCCCTTATAGGGTTCCGGCTTCCTCCAGCGACGGATCTCGGCGGCTACCTGGCCGACCTTCTGCTTGTCGATACCGCTGATCTCGACCGTGGTGTTATCCGGGGTCTTGATCTCGATGCCTTCCGGCACATCAAAGTCGACGTCATGGCTGTAGCCAAGCTGAAGCTTGAGCGTCTTGCCCTGGGAGTTAGCGCGATAACCGACGCCGGTGATGAGCAGCTTCTTGGAGAAGCCCTCGGTCACGCCGGTTATGAGGTTCTGGACCAGCGTACGCTGCATACCCCAGAAAGCGCGAGCCTGCTTGGTGGCGTTGGCGGGCTGCACCGAGATGCTGCCCTCCTCCACCGCGTAGCTGATCTCGTCGCGCAGCGCCAGGGTCAGGGCGCCCTTCGGGCCCTTGACCGAGAGCTGGCCGCCCTCGATGGTCGCCGTCACCCCAGCGGGGATCGCGACCGGCTTTTTACCGATGCGGCTCATCAGAATACCTCCGCCAGCACTTCGCCGCCGACATTCTGCTCGCGCGCTTCCGCGTCGGACAGAACACCGCGAGGCGTCGAGACAATGGTGATGCCCAGACCGTTGCGAACGACCGGCAGATCCTTCGAACCAGAATAGACGCGGCGGCCGGGCTTCGAGACGCGCGCCACATGCTTGATGGCGGGCTGGCCCTCGAAATACTTCAGCTCGATGCGCAGGCCGGGGTGGGCGCCCAGCGCCTCCTCGGTATAGCCACGGATATAGCCTTCGCGCTGGAGCACGTCGAGAACGCGTGCACGCAGCTTGGAAGCGGGCGAAAGGACGCTGTCCTTCTTCGCCTGCTGGCCATTACGGATGCGGGTGAGCATGTCACCCAGGGGATCGGTCAATGCCATATCTTGGGTTCCTTACCAGCTCGACTTCGTAACGCCGGGGATCAGGCCCTTGTTGGCCAGATCACGCAGCTGGATACGGCAAAGCCGGAACTTGCGGTAATAAGCGCGGGGACGGCCGGTCAGCTCGCACCGGTTACGGATGCGGGTGGGGTTGCCGTTGCGCGGGATTTCCGCCAGCTTGAGACGAGCAATCAGACGCTCGCCATCGTCGAGCGACGTGTCAGCCGCAATCGCCTTCAGCTTCGCATATTTGCCGGCATATTTCTTGACCAGCAGCTTGCGACGCTCATTCTTGTTGATGGAACTCAGTTTCGCCATGACTTAAGTTCTCTTCCTCTTAAGTAGTGGAAGGAGAAGCCGGGCCGCCTTTTCAGGCGGCCTGCTTCTCCTCTTCGACGGGGAACGGGAAACCGAAGAGGCGCAGCAGTTCGCGCGCTTCATCGTCGGTCTGGGCCGTCGTCGTCACGATGATGTCCATGCCGCGCACCTTGTCGATGCGGTCATAGTTGATCTCCGGGAAGATGATCTGTTCCTTGATACCGAAGGCATAGTTGCCACGGCCGTCGAAGGAATTTGCATTCAGGCCACGGAAATCGCGGATGCGGGGCATGGCGATCGTCACCAGACGGTCGAGGAACTCATACATGCGCTCGCGACGAAGGGTGACCTTCGCACCGATGGGCATGCCTTCGCGCAGCTTGAACTGTGCGATCGACTTCTTCGCCTTGGTGATGACCGGCTTCTGGCCGGCGATCAGCTCCATTTCCTCGGCGGCCTGCGTGACCTTCTTCTTGTCCTGGGTCGCTTCGCCCACGCCCATGTTGAGCGTGATCTTTTCGATCCGGGGAATCTGCATCACATTCTTGTAGCCGAACTTCTCGGTCAACGCCGCGATGATCGTGTCGTTATAAAGCGACTTGGAACGCGGGATATACTTGTCCGCCATCAGATGACCTCCCCGGACTTGACGGCCACGCGGACCTTCTTGCCGTCGCGCTCCTCGAAACGAACGCGGGTGGCCTTGCCGTCCGCGCCGGCGATGGCGACGTTGGAAACGTGCAGCGGTGCCGGCTTGCGCTCGATACCGCCCTGCGGGTTCGCCTGGTCGGCCTTGCGGTGACGGGCGTGGACGTTAACGCCCTCAACCACGACACGGTCTTCCTTGGGAAGAACCTGGAGGATGGTGCCGGTACGGCCCTTGTCCTTGCCCGCGAGCACGACGACAGTGTCGCCCTTCTTGATCTTTGCAGCGCTCATTACAGCACCTCGGGAGCGAGCGAAATGATCTTCATGAAGTTCTTCGCGCGCAGCTCACGAACCACGGGGCCAAAGATGCGCGTGCCGATCGGCTCCGCATTCTTGTTGACCAGCACGGCCGCATTGCCGTCGAAGCGGATCACGCTGCCGTCGGGACGACGAACGTCCTTGGCGGTGCGCACGATCACGGCGCGATGAACGTCGCCCTTCTTGACCTTGCCACGAGGGGCCGCATCCTTGACGGACACGACGATGATGTCGCCCACGCCCGCGAAGCGACGCTTCGATCCGCCCAGCACCTTGATGCACTGGACGCGCTTGGCGCCGCTGTTGTCAGCGACGTCGAGATTGGATTGCATCTGGATCATTGATCCGGTTCCTTCTCATTTGGCCTACCGGGACGATACCCGGCGGTTCCGAATTCATGCCTCAACCCGGAAGATTCGATGCACGAAGAGCGGGCCTGTAACCTCTCCTGACGGAAAAGGCCAGCCCCGCATTCATGCCTTCGAACTTTCAGGCCACTGACTGGCTCAGGCCGCGACCTCTGGCGACTTGTGCGTATCCACCCGCTCGATGACCTTCCAGGTCTTGAGCTTGGAAATCGGCGCAGTCTCCTCGATGCGGACCGTCTCACCCTCATGATAGGCGTTCGCCTCGTCATGGGCGTGATACTTCTTCGAACGGCGAATGATCTTGCCGTAGAGCGGGTGCTTGACCTTACGCTCCACCTTGACGACCACCGTCTTATCACCCTTGTCGGAAACCACGGTTCCCGTCAGCACGCGCTTGGGCATCGTGTCCTCCTTACTTCGCTGCGAGGGCGCGTTCGCCCTGCAACGTCTTGATACGGGCGATGTCACGACGCACTTCGCGCACGCGGCTGGCCTTTTCGAGCTGGTTCGTTGCCGCCTGGAAGCGAAGGTTGAACTGCTCGCGCTTCAGCTCGCCGAGCTGGTTCGAAAGTTCGTCGTCGCTCTTGGCGCGGAAATCGGCTGCGTTGCTCATGGCTTACGCTCCCAGATGCGAGGTGTCGCCGAGGCGGGCGACGACCTTCGTCTTGATCGGCAGCTTCATCGCGGCGCGCGAGAAGGCCTCTGCTGCGAGGGGTCCGGGAACACCGTCGAGTTCGAACAGAATGCGACCCGGCTTAACGCGGGCTGCCCAATATTCGATCGAACCCTTGCCCTTGCCCTGACGGACTTCGGCCGGCTTCTTCGACACAGGCACGTCGGGGAACACGCGGATCCACAAACGGCCCTGACGGCGGATATGGCGCGTGATCGCGCGGCGAGCCGCCTCGATCTGACGCGCGGTGAGACGATCCGGTTCCATGGCCTTGAGACCATAAGAACCAAAATTGAGGTCCGTGCCGCCCTTCGCCAAGCCGTGGATACGGCCCTTGAAGGTCTTGCGGAACTTCATCTTCTTCGGTTGCAGCATGACGCTTTGCCTACCTTTTCAATTCGTTCAACGCTGCGGACGGCGGTCGCCAGGCGCCGGACGAACGCCGGAGGTCTGTGCCTCCAGCATCAACCGGTCCTGTGCCAACGGATCATGGCCGAGGATCTCACCCTTGAAGATCCAGACCTTGATGCCGCACACGCCATAGGCGGTGTGGGCTTCGGCCTCGGCATAATCCACGTTGGCGCGCAGCGTGTGCAGCGGAACGCGACCCTCGCGATACCATTCGGTCCGCGCGATTTCCGCGCCGCCCAAACGGCCACCACAGGTGATCTTGATGCCCTCTGCGCCGAGACGCAGGGCGGACTGAACCGCACGCTTCATGGCGCGACGGAAGGCGATGCGACGCTCAAGCTGGTCGGCAACACCCTGCGCGACGAGCTTGGAGTCGATCTCCGGCTTGCGGATCTCGACGATGTTCAGCGACACGTCGCTCGCGGTCATCTCGCCCAGCTTCCGGCGAAGCTTCTCGATGTCAGCGCCCTTCTTGCCGATGATGACGCCGGGACGGGCAGCATAGATGCTGACGCGGCACAGCTTGGCCGGACGCTCGATCACGACCTTGGAGATCGCGGCCTGCGGCAGGCTCTTCATCACGAACTTGCGGATCTTCAGATCCTCAAGAAGGAGACGACCATAGTCCTGGCCTTCCGCATACCAGCGGCTGTCCCAGGTGCGGTTGATCTGAAGACGCAGACCGATCGGATTGCTCTTGTGACCCATGTTCTTACGCCTCCGCTTCTTCAGCAGCTTCACGAACGACGATGCGCACGCGGCTGAAGGGCTTCAGGATCCGGGTCGACTTGCCACGGCCACGGGTGTGGAATCGCTTCATGGTGAAGCTCTTGCCAACCGATGCTTCCGCGACGACCAGCGAGTCGACGTCGAGATTGTGGTTGTTCTCCGCGTTGGCGATCGCGGAAGCGAGCACCTTGCGAACGTCGACCGCCATGGCCTTCTTGGAGAAGGTCAGCACGTTCAGCGCGTCCTCGACCGTACGGCCGCGGATCAGGGCAGCGACCAGGTTCAGCTTCTGAGCCGAACCGCGGATCTGCGTACCAACAGCGAGAGCCTCATTGGCCTCGACGCGGCGGGGAGATTTTTCCTTGCCCATCAGCGCTTGCCCTTCTTGTCGGCGGCGTGGCCGGGGAAGTAGCGCGTCGGCGCGAATTCACCCAGCTTGTGGCCGACCATGTCCTCATTCACCGAAACGGGAACATGCTTGCGACCGTTGTAGACGGAGAAGGTGAGGCCAACGAACTGGGGCAGAATGGTGGAGCGACGCGACCAGGTCTTGATCGGTGCACGGCCATTGCTGTCCTGCGCGGCTTCCGCCTTCTTGAGCAGATGAAGGTCCACGAACGGACCCTTCCATACGGAGCGAGCCATCGCTTACCTCTTCTTCTTCGCGTGACGCGAACGGATGATGAACTTGTCGGTCGACTTGTTGGAGCGCGTGCGCGCGCCCTTGGTCGGCTTGCCCCAGGGCGTCACAGGATGACGACCACCGGAGGTCCGGCCTTCACCACCGCCGTGCGGATGGTCGACCGGGTTCTTTGCAACGCCGCGGGTAAGCGGACGCTTGCCCAGCCAGCGGTTGCGACCGGCCTTCGCCAGGTTCTGGTTGGCATTGTCCGGGTTGGACACGGCACCGACAGTACCCATGCAGTCCGAACGAATGTAGCGCTGCTCGCCAGAGTTCAGGCGAACCATGACCATGCCGCGGTCACGACCGACGAGCTGGGCATAGGTGCCCGCCGAACGGGCGAGCTGGCCGCCCTTGCCCGGCTTCATCTCCACATTGTGGATGATGGTGCCGACCGGCATCTGGCCCAATTCCATCGCGTTGCCCGGCTTCACGTCGGTCTTCTTCGCGGCGATCACCTTGTCGCCGACAGCGAGACGCTGCGGGGCCAGGATGTACGACTGCGTACCGTCGGGATAGCTGATGAGCGCGATGAACGCGGTGCGGTTGGGGTCATATTCCAGACGCTCGACCGTCGCTTCCACGTCCCAGGTGCGACGCTTGAAGTCGATGATGCGATACCGCTGCTTGTGACCGCCACCGATACCACGCGAGGTCACATGACCCTTGTTGTTGCGGCCGCCAGTCCGGTGCTTGCCCTCGGTCAGCGCCTTGACGGGCTTGCCCTTGTGCAGGCTGGACTTGTCGACGAGGATCAGGCCGCGCTGGGCCGGGCTCGTCGGGTTATAATGCTTGAGTGCCATCTATCTCGCGCCTCAAATACCGGTGGTGATGTCGATCGACTGGCCTTCGGCCAGGCGGACGACAGCCTTCTTCACGTCGGTGCGCTTGTAGGGCTTGCCCTTCCAGCGCTTCGTCTTGCCCTTGGCGATCAGCGTGTTGACGCCGAGCACGGTGACGCCGAACAGCGCCTCCACGGCAGCCTTGATCTCAGGCTTCGACGCGTCCTTCGCGACCTTGAAGACAACGGCGTTGTTCTCGGAGAGAAGCGTGGCTTTCTCCGTGATGTGCGGAGCAAGCACCACGTCATAGTGGCGGTTGTCCACGGCCTTGGTCTCGTTCTTAGCCATTGAAGCGCGCCTCCAGCTTTTCGATCGCGGCGCGCGTCAGCACCAGGCTGTCGGCACGCAGGATATCATAGACATTGGCGCCGACGGCGGGGAGCACATTGACACCGACGATGTTCGCGGAAGCCTTTGCGAAGCTGATGTTCACGGCGTCGCCGTCGATGAACAGAGCCTTGTTCAGGTTCAGCTTGGCCAGGTTCGCCACCAGCTCGCGGGTCTTGCCGTCCTTGACGTCAAGATTGTCGAGAATGGTGATCGTGCCGGCCTGCGCCTTCGCGGACAGCGCCATGCGGAGACCGAGGGCGCGGATCTTCTTGTTCAGGTCATGGCCGAATACGCGGGTGCGCTGACCATGAGCCTTACCACCGCCGATGAAGATCGGGGCGCGGCGATCGCCGTGACGCGCCGTACCGCCGCCCTTCTGGCGACCGAACTTCTTGCCGGTGCGCGCGACGTCGGAACGTTCGCGGGTGCCGGATGCCGGGTTACGGCGCTTTTCGAGTTGCCAGGTGACAACGCGGTGCAGGATGTCAGCGCGCGGCTCGATGCCGAACACGGCTTCGGGCAGCTCGACATCGCCCACGCTCTTGGCGTCGAGGGTCTGAACGGACAGTTTCACCATTTAGCCCTCCTGGCCTTCGGTCGCTTCAGGCGCCGCAGCTTCTTCAGCAGGCGTATCGGCGGCCGCAGCGGCATTGTTGTTCGCAGCCAGCTTCAGGCTGGCGGGATAGGGCGCGTCAGCCGGACGGGCAACCTTGACGGCGTCCTGAACGGTCAGCCAGGTTCCCTTGGAACCGGGAACGCTGCCCTTGACGAACAGCAGGCCCCGCTCGACGTCCGTGCGGACGATCTCAAGGTTCTGCTGCGTGCGCTCACGATCACCCATGTGACCGGCCATCTTCTTGTTTTTGAAGACGCGACCTGGATCCTGACGGTTACCCGTCGAACCATGGGCACGGTGGCTGATGGACACGCCGTGGGTGGCGCGCATACCGCCGAAGCCCCAACGCTTCATGGCGCCCGCAAAGCCCTTGCCCTGCGTATGCCCCGAAACGTCGACCAACTGGCCGGCGATGAAATGGTCTGCGGAGATTTCCGAACCGACATCGAGGAGAGCATCCTCGGCGACACGGAATTCCACGAGCTGAGCCTTCAGCTCCACTTCCGCCTTGGCGAAGTGGCCGCGCTGCGGCTTAGCTACATTCTTGGCCTTGGCGACACCTGCACCAAGCTGGACAGCCACATAGCCGTCCCGATCGAGTTCGCGACGCGCGACAACCTGATTGCCTTCGAGTGCCAGAACGGTGACGGGCACATGGCGGCCATCATCCTGGAACAGGCGGGTCATCCCGACTTTTTTCGCGATCACGCCAGTACGCATGATCAATTCTCCCATAGAGGCCCGGCCCATCCCAGAGAAACAAGGGAGAAACGGCGGGCGTATCCAACGACAAAACCGCCCGGAGAATCCCCCAAAGCGGCCAACCCAAATTTTCGATCACCCCGTCCGGGTCGGATGCCCTTCACGATGGAAGGGCGACGGGGGACCAGGACCACAGCGAACTGTGCGGTATCCCTTATCGCGTCAGCCTATCAGGCCAGCTTGATCTCGACGTTCACGCCGGCAGCGAGGTCCAGCTTCATCAGCGCGTCGACCGTCTGCGGCGTCGGCTGCACAATGTCAAGCATACGCTTGTAGGTGCGGACCTCGAACTGCTCGCGGCTCTTCTTGTCGACGTGCGGGCCACGGTTGACCGTGAATTTCTCAATGCGCGTCGGCAGCGGAATAGGACCGCGAATAAGGGCGCCCGTGCGACGGGCGGTGTCGGCAATGTCGCCAGTAGCCTGATCGAGCACGCGGTGATCAAAGGCCTTCAGGCGAATGCGGATATTCTGCGTTTCCATGTCCACTACCGATGCGAAAGAGCCAAAAACAAAACCGCCTCACTCAGCAGGGTCGAGCCATCCGGCCATCAGACCCCAAAGCGAAGCGGTGAAATACCGACCGGCGAATCACTGCGTGATCCGCCGGTCGGGCGCGTATATTACTTTGTGATCGACGCCACAACCCCGGAACCGACCGTACGGCCACCTTCGCGGATCGAGAAGCGCAGGCCCTGCTCCATGGCGATGGGCGCAATCAGCTTGACGCCGAGCTGCACGTTGTCGCCGGGCATCACCATCTCGGTGCCCTCGGGAAGCAGAACTTCACCGGTGACGTCCGTGGTGCGGAAGTAGAACTGCGGACGATAGTTGGCGAAGAACGGCGTGTGACGACCACCCTCGTCCTTCGACAGCACATACACTTCCGAGGTGAACTCGGTGTGCGGCTTGATCGAACCGGGCTTGCAGAGAACCTGGCCGCGCTCGACGTCTTCACGGCCAACACCGCGAACCAGCGCGCCGATGTTGTCGCCAGCTTCACCCTGATCGAGCAGCTTGCGGAACATTTCAACGCCCGTGACAGTGGTCTTGCGCGTGTCCTTCAGACCCACGATCTCGACTTCCTCGCCGACCTTGACGATGCCGGTCTCGACGCGGCCGGTCACAACCGTACCACGGCCCGAGATCGAGAACACGTCTTCGATCGGCATCAGGAACGGACGATCGACGGGACGCTCAGGCTGCGGGATCCAGCTGTCGACCGACTCCATCAGCTTCAGAACGGCGTTCTTGCCGATCTCGTCGTTGGAACCATCGAGAGCCTTCACGGCCGAGCCGGGGATGACGGGGATGTTGTCGCCGTCGAAGTCGTAGGACGACAGCAGCTCGCGGATTTCCAGCTCGACCAGCTCGAGGATTTCAGCGTCGTCGACCAGGTCGACCTTGTTCATGAACACAACCATCTGCGGCACGCCGACCTGACGGGCGAGCAGGATGTGCTCGCGGGTCTGGGGCATCGGGCCGTCGGTCGCGGACACGACGAGGATCGCGCCGTCCATCTGCGCAGCGCCGGTGATCATGTTCTTCACATAGTCAGCGTGGCCGGGGCAGTCGACGTGTGCGTAGTGACGCTTCTCGGTCTCATACTCGACGTGCGCGGTCGAGATGGTGATGCCGCGCTCGCGCTCTTCGGGAGCCTTGTCGATGTTGGCATAGTCAACGAAGGTCGCGCCGCCGGTCTCGGCCAGAACCTTCGTGATCGCTGCGGTCAGCGAGGTCTTGCCATGGTCGACGTGACCGATGGTGCCGATATTGCAGTGCGGCTTGTTCCGCTCAAACTTAGCTTTCGCCATTTCTCTCTACCTTCTGTCCATACAGCGTGGGTGTCTGACCGCCAAGGCCGCGCCTTGCGAAGGCGCGTCCATAGCAGCTAATTTCCATAAATCCAGCCTGTAGTTGGGCCTTGGGACGTCAAAGCGACGCCCCTCATCCCGATCAGGCCAGCTTCTCCTTGACCTCAGCCGCGACGTTCGCCGGGACTTCGTCATAGTGGGAGAAGAACATCGAGTAATTCGCCCGGCCCTGAGTGAACGAGCGCAGCTGGTTCACATAGCCGAACATGTTCGCCAGCGGCACCATGGCCTCGACGACCTGCGCGTTGCCGCGGGTGTCGGTGCCCTGGATCTGGCCACGGCGGCTGTTCATGTCGCCGATCACGTCGCCGAGATATTCCTCCGGCGACACCACTTCCACCTTCATGATCGGCTCGAGCAGCTTGATGCCGGACTTCTGCGCCACTTCGCGCATCGCACCGCGGGCGGCGATTTCGAACGCCAGGGCGGACGAGTCGACGTCATGATACGAACCGTCATAGAGCAGGATCTCGAAGTCGATGATCGGGAAGCCGACCAGCGAACCCGAAGCCGCCGTCTCGCGGAAGCCCTTTTCGATCGCGGGGATATATTCCTTCGGAATGTTACCGCCCTTGATCTCATCCTTGAAGATGATGCCCGAACCGCGCTCGCCCGGCGTGACCTTCACCTTCACGCGACCGAACTGGCCGGTGCCGCCCGACTGCTTCTTGTGGGTGTAGTCGATGTCCACCGGCTTCGCGAGATATTCGCGATAGGCCACCTGCGGCGCACCGACATTGGCCTCGACCTTGAACTCGCGCTTCATACGGTCGACGATGATGTCGAGGTGAAGCTCGCCCATGCCCTTGATGATGGTCTGGCCCGATTCGTGGTCGGTCGAGACGCGGAACGAGGGATCCTCTGCCGAGAGACGGTTGAGCGCGATGCCCATCTTCTCCTGGTCGGCCTTGGTCTTCGGTTCCACCGACAGCTCGATGACCGGCTCCGGGAATTCCATGCGCTCCAGCACGATCGGCTGGCGCTCGGCGCAGATGGTGTCGCCGGTCGTGGTTTCCTTCATGCCCGCGAGAGCAATGATGTCGCCCGCGAACGCTTCGTCCACGTCCTTACGCTCGTTCGCATGCATTTCGAGCATGCGGCCGACCTTCTCCTTCTTGTCCTTCACCGAGTTCAGGTAGGTGCCCTTGACGAGCGTACCCGAATAGATGCGGATGAAGGTGAGGCTGCCCACAAACGGATCGTTCATGACCTTGAAGGCGAGCGCCGAGAAGGGCGCGTCGTCGGTGGCGGGACGGCTGTCCGGCTCATCGCTGTCCATCTTGACACCCTGCACGTCAGGAATGTCGAGCGGCGAAGGCAGATAGTCGACCACGGCGTCGAGCAGAGGCTGCACGCCCTTGTTCTTGAACGCCGAGCCGCAGCAGACGGGAACGAACGACTGGTTCAGCGTGCCCTTGCGGATCAGCGCCTTCAGCGTCGCGACGTCAGGCTCATTGCCTTCCAGATAGGCTTCCATCGCGGCATCGTCCTGCTCGACGGCCAGCTCGATCAGCTTCTCGCGATATTCGGCGGCCTCGTCCACCAGGTCGGCCGGGATTTCCTCATAGAAGAATTCGGCGCCCAGCGCCTCGTCCTTCCAGACGATGGCGCGGTTGTTGACCAGATCGACCAGACCCTTCAGGTCGGCTTCGAGGCCGATCGGAATGTAGAGCACGGCGGGCTTGGCGCCCAGACGGTCGATGATCGACTGCACGCAGTACTTGAAGTTCGCGCCGGTGCGGTCGAGCTTGTTGATGAAGCACATGCGCGGCACGCCGTACTTGTCGGCCTGACGCCACACCGTCTCCGACTGCGGCTCCACGCCAGCAACGCCGTCGAAACAGGCAACCGCGCCATCGAGCACGCGCAGCGAACGCTCGACTTCAATCGTGAAGTCGACGTGGCCGGGGGTGTCGATGATGTTGATGCGATGCTCAGGGCCTTTGCCCTCTTCAGCGCGCCAGAAGCAGGTCGTCGCGGCGGACGTGATCGTGATGCCGCGCTCTTGCTCCTGCTCCATCCAGTCCATGGTGGCGGCGCCGTCATGGACTTCGCCGATCTTGTAGGACTTGCCGGTGTAGAAAAGGATGCGCTCGGTCGTCGTCGTCTTGCCGGCGTCGATGTGCGCCATGATGCCGATGTTACGATACTGGTTGAGCGGATGAGCGCGTGCCATGGTCTTACTCCATTGCCGATGTCCGGCGGTGCGTTCTTGAAAGTCTTTGAATATCGTCCGTCCGGGCCTTCAAGCCCCCTGCCCCTTCGTCCTGAAGAATGACAGTTCCGCGTCAAGCGCGGGAGAAACGGTAAGGGGATGAGGACCGCAAAGCCCTCATCCCGATAGCTGTCACCAGCGCCGGATTACCAGCGATAGTGCGAGAAGGCGCGGTTCGCTTCCGCCATGCGGTGCGTGTCTTCGCGCTTCTTCACGGCATTGCCGCGATTGTTGGCCGCATCGAGCAGTTCACCCGACAGGCGGGCCGCCATGGTCGTCTCCGACCGCGCACGCGCGGCGGTGATGAGCCAGCGGATCGCCAGAGCCTGTGCACGCTCGGGACGAACCTCGACGGGAACCTGATAGGTCGCACCACCGACGCGGCGGCTGCGAACTTCGATGCCCGGCTTCACATTGTTCAGCGCGTCATGGAACAGACCGATGGGGTCCTTCTTGGCCTTGTTCTCGACAACTTCGAGAGCGCCATAGACAATGCCTTCAGCGACGGACTTCTTGCCGTCGAGCATGACACTGTTCATGAACTTGGACAGAACCTGATCGTGATACACGGGATCGGGCAGGATGATGCGCTTTTCTGGGCGACGACGACGTGACATAGTTTGTTCTCCCCAGCCTTACTTCGGACGCTTCGCGCCGTACTTCGAACGGCTCTGCTTGCGATCCTTGACGCCCTGTGTGTCGAGCACGCCGCGCAGGACGTGGTAACGGACACCGGGAAGATCTCGCACACGGCCGCCGCGAATCAGGACGACGCTATGCTCTTGCAGGTTGTGGCCTTCACCCGGAATATAGGTGATGACTTCACGGGCGTTGGTCAGACGGACCTTGGCCACCTTACGCAGAGCCGAGTTCGGCTTCTTCGGGGTCGTCGTATAGACGCGGGTGCAAACGCCACGCTTCTGCGGGTTTGCGTCCATCGCAGGGACCTTGGACTTGGCCTTCTGCGGCTCGCGGCCCTTGCGGACCAGCTGATTAATTGTTGGCATGAAGCCCTTCACCTTCTCAGTTACTTTACCGTCTGAAACCCATGCCGGCAGGAGCCAATCTCCAAACGGCAAAAGCCGGGCAGTTTCCCACAGGAAACTCCCAGGCCCACGAGCAACATAGGCAATGTTCAAGCTCTGCTTCGTCTCGCAAACACCGGAGTCGGGCCGCGAGGCAGGCGCGCCCTATAGCCGGGGGCCATCACAGGGTCAAGCGGGGCGGCGGCGATCATGGGGGATGACGACGTGGACGGCGTGGCGATGGCGTAGGACGCGCAAGGCAGAGGGCGTGCACCTCCTCCCCTGCCCCTGTCACACGATCAGAAGGGCCAGGGCAGGATCAGCGGCGTCGCCAGGATCAGGGCAAGGCCTGACATGACCCGGAACTTGCGGGTCGGCCACAGCCCTGCGAGCAGGCCGGTGTCGGGCGCCCAGACCAGAGGACAGGACAGCGCAGCGAGCATCAGCGCGCCGGTGCCGATCTGGAAGGCAAAGGGAATCCCGCCCTGTTCGCGCAGGGCAAGGCCCGCCAATCCAAAGATCAGCGTCAGGAGCCAGGCGATCAGGCGCATCGGGAATCGGAATCGGGCATCGACGCTGAGAACGGCAGCGGACGGCACGGGTTAAATACGGTGGGGGTTAATGCGGCGGGGTTCGAACGGGCGGAGGCTGAAATGACTGTCCCCGCATCGGGCGCTATTCCGGTCCCGTGCGTTCGCGCTGACTATAGTCGATGCGGATGCGGACCCATGCGCCCACCTGCGCCCGGCCGTCGATGCGGGGTGGGCGAACGAGAAACTGCCATGCCGCCTGCCGCACCGCGCGCGCAAAGCCCGACCCCGGCGGCGATTCGCCCAGCGACTGGCAATTCTCGACATGGAAATTCTCGACCGTCTTGCAGGCGACCAGCCCCCAGCCATTGGGTGGCCGCTCCGCCGGCAGGTAGCCGGCCAGTTCCATGTCGCTGGGCCGACGATACCATTCCGCCTCATAGAGTTGCACGCCGCCCGGCCCCTGCCCTGGTCCCGACGCCAGCGCGCTGTCCGACCCCGCTCCTGCCGACCCGGCGCTTTTGCCATGGGAGGGCAGGTTGGCGATATTGCTGGCTGCAAAGGCATCGCGGGTCATGGGGATGATCGACGGCGCGGCCACCTGCGGCGGGGGATCGGGCGTGACGACGGGCTTGACCGCAGGAGGTGCGGCGGCCTGTAGCGCGGCCTTCTTCTCCGGCTGCTTCGTCTTCGCCCCGGCGTCCTTTTTTGCCGGGTCCGGCGTGACGGAAAAGGTCATCAGGTCGCGCTCCTCCTGCTTCACGACCGGCTGCCCGCGACTGAGCAACAGGATCAGCAACAGCAGGAGATGGACGAGGATGGTCGCGATCAGGGCCACGCTGCTGCGCGTGAGCCGGGCGTAGTCGGGCACCCGATTCGCGAGGGAAAGGGCCAGTCTCGTCGGAAGAAGGGAGGGCATGCGGGCGCCTCTATACTGGTTCGCGATGAATGGCGCCTCTCAAAAATGATCCGGCGGCGATCGCGCGAATCGCCCTCCCCGCTTGCGCGCCGCGACGACCTCCGCCAATGCTCCGCCATGGCCATTTCCGACGACATCGCTCTCGCCCATGCCCTTGCCGATGCGGCGGGCGCGGCGATCCGCCCCTTCTTCCGCGCGCCTTACGAGATAGAGGACAAGGCGGACGCCTCCCCCGTGACGGAGGCCGACCGCGCCGCCGAACTGGCGATCCGCGCGCTGCTGGATGCGGAACGGCCCGCCGACGGCATCATCGGCGAAGAATTCGGCGCGACGCGGGGAGAGGCCAGCCGCCAGTGGGTGCTCGACCCCATTGACGGCACGCGCAGTTTCATCGCGGGCCGCCCGATCTTC
Organism: Sphingobium sufflavum; assembly: GCF_021403115.1. Lineage (GTDB taxonomy): Bacteria > Pseudomonadota > Alphaproteobacteria > Sphingomonadales > Sphingomonadaceae > Sphingobium > Sphingobium sufflavum. The sequence goes on along the minus strand of NZ_JAJSSH010000002.1, from coordinate 224,384 downwards.
GGCACGCTGATCGCGCTGATGCAGGACGGCTGGCCGATCCTGGGCATCATCGACCAGCCGATTTCCGGCGAACGCTGGATCGGCGCGATGGGCAAGCCGACCCTGCTGGGCACCCGGCTCACCCGCACCCGCCGCTGCCGCGATCTGGACCAGGCCATCCTCGCCTCCACCGGGCCGCAATATTTCGCAGGCTGCACGGGCGAGCATTTCGCCATTCTGGCGGGTCAGTGCAAAGATACGGTGTGGGGCGGCGACTGCTATAATTATGCGCTGCTGGCGTCCGGCCATATCGACATCGTGGTCGAGAGCGGCCTGAAACTGCACGACATCGCCGCACTGGTGCCGGTGGTGGAGGGCGCGGGCGGGCGCATGTGCGACTGGAACGGCGACCCCATCACCGACGCCAGCGACGGTCAGGTCATCGCCATCGGCGATCCCGCCCGGCTGGACGATGTGCTGGAGGCGCTGCACCATGGCGGCCATGACCATGGCTGAACGCCCCTCGTTCACGGTGCGATCAAACCCGCTCTAGCCGCCGGACCCACGACTTTTTCCAATTGCGGCGCAGCGAAACTTCAGCGCAAGGTGGCAAACGCACCGTTTACCGCATTCGCTGTTGCACCATCGCGACAATTTCCCCTGTGAAGCATTTCAGTGCGTAACCGCTCCGGCAGAGCAGCGGCTCGCAGCTCTGAAACAGGAAGTGGGTCCGCATTTGTTCGACTTTTCCCGATCGACATTCGATTCGTCCTTATTGTTCCTGGCCTTTGTCGGACTGATCGCCGCCTGGCTGATGGCCCGTACCTTCCGTGTGGACCCGTCCCAGCAGGGGCAGCCGCAGGACCGGCCCGCCATCGACGAGGCGGTCGAACTGGCCGGGGCGTCCACGACCGCCCTGCTCGCCGCCGGGCTGCTGTTCGGCGATGTGGTCAGCGTCCTCCCCATCTATGCGCTGTTCCTCGCGACGGCGGCCTTTGCCTGCTATTTCGTGCCCCGGCTCAGCATGCCGGGCACCATCTGGCTGACGGCGGAGACGCTGGGCATCGCGGTCGGCGCGCTGTGGACGCATCACTTCATCGCGGAGGCCGAATTTCCGCGCTGGATCGAACAACTCGCCAATCTCGGCCTGTTCGGGTCCATCGCGATGTTCACGGTCGGCCTGTCCTCCCGCGTCGCGCGCGAGGCTCTGCTGACCCATCATCTGTGGCGCCTGCCGACGGCCGCGCCCGCCCCCTTCTCCGCCGAGCAGCGGTTCAAGGTGTCGATCCAGCTCCCCTGTTATGCCGAGCCGCCGGAAGTGGTGAAGGAGACGATGAACCGCCTCGCCGCACTGCACTATGACAATTATGAAGTGTGCGTCATCGACAACAACACCCAGGACGAGGCGCTATGGCGTCCGCTGGAGGCGCATTGCGCGCTGCTGAACAAGCGCCTTGGCCGTGAGCATTTCCGCTTCTTCCATGTGGCTCCCCTGCCGGGCGCGAAGGCGGGGGCGCTCAACTATCTGCTCGACGGGCAGATGGCCGACGATGCGGACCTGATCGCGGTGATCGACGCGGATTACTATTCGCGCCCCGACTTCCTGTCCCGCCTCGTCGCCTTCTTCGACGATCCGGCGATCGGCTATGTCCAGACCCCGCACGACTATCGCGACTATGAGAACAGCGACTACTTAAGCGCCTGCTATTGGGAGTATATGCCCAATAACAAGATCGATATGCCGGGCGTCAGCGAATATGGCGGGGCCTTCACCATCGGGACGATGTGCATCCTGCGCACCGAGGCGCTACGCAAGGCGGGCGGCTGGGCCGAGTGGTGCCTGACCGAGGATTCGGAGGTCAGCGTCCGCCTGCGCGCGGTCGGCTATGAAGGCATTTACCTGGGCGAGACATTCGGTCGCGGCCTGATCCCCGACACGTTCGACGATTACAAGAAGCAGCGGTTCCGCTGGACCGCCGGGCCGGTGCAACAGTTGCGCCGCCACTGGCGGCTGTTCCTGCCCGCCCCGCTGGCCCCCGCGATGCCGGGCTGGACCAAGGTGCTGGAGGTGTTGCGCTGCATCTATCCGGTGCAGACACTGCTGGGACTGGCCAGCGCCTTTGCGGGCACATGCGCGCTGGGTTTTGCGCTGGCGACCGACAATTTCGAACCGATCGACATCCCCAATGTCTCCTGGCTGCTGATGATGGTGGGCGCGGTGACATGGTGGATCCGCACCAGCCTGCGCTATCAATTGTCGGGCAGCACGTCGGTCAAGGATGTGCTGCATGGCGAGATCGCCCGCATGTCGCTGACCTATGTCGTGCTGCTGGCGGGGGTGGCCGGGCTGTCGAAGCGGCCGCTGGCGTGGCGGCGGACGCCAAAGTTCGCGCTGGAGGCGGCCGATCCGTCGCCCTTCGCCTCCACCGTGCCGGAAACCGTGCTGGGCGGCGCGCATGTGCTGCTCACCATCGGCGCGCTGCTGCTGGCCCCTGCGCTGGGTTTCGAAATGGCGTTGCTGATCGCCTTCGGCTTTGCGACCATGGCGTTTCGCTTCTTCTGCGCGCCCTATATGGCGGCGATGGCGATCCGTCATGCGCGGCAGGAGATAGGGACGTCCGGCCCCGTGGCGGCCGATGTGACGGCGGTGCGTGAGGCGACCACCTGACCATCGGGCTTTCCGGCACCGGTACGCCGGAATCGCAAAGACGGGTGACGAGGAGCGGAAACAGGGACCGGTGACAGCGACCGGTGACAAGGGACCAGAATGAACCGCCGCCGACCGCTCCATTCAGCGGCTGTTCAATGCCCCCGCGCTATGTCATGACAATCATGATGAAAAAGCGTCTTGCGATCCTGGCGCTCGCCGCCACGCTGGCAGCGGACGGGATCTCCATCACCGCCTCGGCCCAGCCTTCGTCGGGACCGGCAGGATCGGGACCGGCCGCCCTGCCGCCCGGTCGCTTTCGCGGCGATCAGGATGCGGCACGCCGCGCCATGCTCAACGGCAATGTCATGCCTTTCTCGGTGCTCAAACGCCGGGTGGAGGCGCAGATGGGCGGCGATGCGGACTATCTGGGATCGGAATTCCTGCCCGACCGCAACCGCTATCGCCTGAAATATATGCGCGACCGCAACGTCGTGTGGGTTGATGTGGACGGCCGGACAGGCGACATAATCGGCTGGGCAGGCCGCTAATCAGATTATTATTGGGAGTAGGGACGCATGCGTCTGTTGATCGTCGAGGATGAACCCACCCTCGGACCGCAACTCAAGGCCACGCTGGAGGGGGCGGGCTATGCCGTGGACCTCGCTACCGATGGCGAGGACGGGCATTTCCTCGGCTCCTCGGAAAATTACGACGCAGTGGTCCTCGACCTCGGCCTGCCGGAGATCGACGGGCTGACCGTGCTCGACCGCTGGCGCAAGGAAGGCCGCGCCTTCCCCGTCCTCGTCCTCACCGCCCGCGACAGCTGGTCGGACAAGGTGGCGGGGCTGGACGCGGGCGCGGACGATTATCTCGCCAAACCCTTCCAGTCGGAGGAGCTGATCGCCCGGCTGCGCGCCCTGATCCGCCGCGCATCGGGCAATGCGTCGAGCGAGCTGATCGCGGGCGACGTACGCCTCGACACACGGTCGGGCCGGGTCACGCTGAAGGGCGAGCCGGTGAAGCTGACGGCGCAGGAATATAAACTGCTCTCCTACCTCCTCCACCACAAGGGCAAGGTGGTGAGCCGCACCGAGTTGATCGAGCATATTTACGATCAGGATTTCGACCGGGATTCCAACACGATCGAAGTGTTCGTCACGCGTATCCGCAAGAAGCTGGGGGCGGACGTCATCTCCACCATCCGCGGGCTTGGCTACAGCCTCGACGAACCGGCGCATTAATCACCCTGTCCGCAGATTCGATGTGCAGATGCAGGCCGCATGACCGACCTGATCCCCACCCCGCCGGTCCGCTCCACCGGCTCGCTGAGCCGGCGCATGATCGGCATCGCGGCGCTGTGGATCGGCATATTGCTGGTCGGCGGCGGCGTCGGGCTGGACCGTATATTGGTGAGCGCCGTCACGCGCAGTTTCGATGACGGCCTCAACTATGTGCTGACCGCGATGATCTCCTCCGCCGAGATCGGGCCGGAGGGAGAGGTGCTGTTCAACCGCCCGCTGGCGGACCAGCGGTTCCTCGAACCCGCCAGCGGCCTCTATTACCAGATCAGCGGCACGGGGCATGAGGACTGGCGGTCGCGGTCGCTGTGGGACCGGGCGCTGCGCGTTTCGCCGCCTGGCACCACCGATTTCAGCGCGCATGACAGCGCGGAATTCCCCGGAGAGGCGCTGCGCGTCATGCAGCAGGAGGTGATCCTGCCGGGCAGCAAGACGCGCTGGATCTTCATCGTGGCGCAGGCGCGCGGCGGCCTCGACGCGCAGATCAAGGCGCTGCGGACCACCCTGACGCAAAGCTTCGCCGCGCTGGGCATCGGCCTCGTCATCCTCGCCGCGCTCCAGGTGTTCTACGGCATCCGTCCACTGCGCAAGATCCGGCAGGAGATCGCCCGGATGCGCGACGGGGAGAAGGCGCGGATCACCGAACCCCTGCCCCGCGAAGTCAGTCCGCTGGTCGACGAACTCAACGGCCTGCTGGACCATGTCGAGCAGCAGGCGGAGGAAGCGCGTACCCATGCGGGCAACCTCGCCCATGCACTCAAGACGCCGCTGACCGTGGTGATGAATGCGGCGGGCGCCAACTCGCCGGACCTCGCCCCCACGGTGCTGCGCGAGACGGCAACGATGCGGCGGCAGATCGACCATCACCTCGCCCGCGCCCGCGCCGTCGGGCGGCGGGGCGCGGCGCAGGCGCGGGCGCAGGTCTGGCCCTCGCTCGAAGCGGTGGAGCGGGCCGTCTCCCGCCTCTATCCCGACACCCGCATCGACCGCGACGGCGATCAGGAGGCGGCGGTGCGCGTGGAGCGGCAGGATCTGGAGGAGATGCTGGGCAACCTGGTCGAGAACGCGGCCAAATATGGCGGTGGTAGCGTCTTCGTCACCGTGGCGCAGCGCGGGCACATGATCGACATATTGGTGGAGGATGACGGCACCGGTATCCCACCCGCCGAGCGGGAGCGCATCTTCGACCGGGGCGCGCGGCTGGACACGGGCAAGCCGGGCACGGGCCTCGGCCTCGCCATCGTGCGGGACGTGGCGGAAATCTATGGCGGCGATGTCGCTCTGGACGAGAGCGAGGATCTGGGCGGACTGATGGTGCGCCTCTGCCTGCCGAGGGCGTGAATTCCGTCCCCATAGATCGCCGGAGCGGCTTGCCTAAATCCTCCGCCCGGCCCACATCGGGCGAAAATCGGAGGAGCGACCATGAGCAGCGATGAATTGAGCAAGGTTCAGGCAGCGATCGACCATGTGCTGGAACTTGCCGCAGAGCTGGAGGTGTCCGGCACCGCTGTCACGGAAGGCAGCGCGGTCGCCCATGTGCGGGCGGTGCTGCATGCCTGGGTGGATACGGTGACGGCGGTGGCGCTCACCCCCGCCTTTGGCCGGTCGACCCTGATCCATGAAAATGGACAGCAGTCGTCTGTGCAATCCTCTGTGCTGGCCTATGCGCTCAGCACGCCGGTCGGACCGCGCACGGACTGATCCGCATAGGGGGGAGGGAGGCGAGGTTGCAACCCCGCTCCCCGTCCCATCGATCTATCCCCGCAGGACGCCGCCCAGCTTCTCCGCCGCCGTCACGACCTTGTCGGAAATGGCCTTCAGCTCCTCCTCGGCAAAGCTCTTTTCTCCCGGCTGGAGCGTGACCTCCACGGCGAGGCTTTTCTGCCCTTCCGGCACGCCCTGCCCGGCAAACATGTCGAACAGGCGGGCGGTGACGATGCTGCCCTTGTCCGCACCCCGGATCGCGCGGACCAGCGCATCCGCCTCCACCGTTTCCGGCACCAGGAAAGCGAAGTCGCGCGTCACCGCCTGAAGCGCGGGCGGCGCATAGGCCGGGCGCATGAAGCCGCTCTTGCGCTTCAGCGGGACGGCGTCGAGGTACAGCTCGCCCGCAACCACCGGCCCCGACAGGTCGAACGTCCGGGCCAGCGTGGGGTGCAGCACGCCATAGGCGGCCAGCACCGTCTTGGGACCAAGCCGCAGCGTGCCGGACTGGCCGGGATGATAGCTGGCGCCCGCATCCCCCATCATCTGGAGATTCTGGACCGGCGCACCGGCGGCGGCGAGGAGGGCCAGCACTTCCGCCTTGGCGTCGAAGGCCGAGAAGGGCGCTGCCTTGCCCTGTTGCCAATTGCGGGGCGACTTGTCCCCGGCCAGCACGAAGCCCAGCGTCAGCCGCTCCCGGCTCGTACCATCCTCGTTGCGGAAATAGCGGCGGCCGACCTCGAACAGGCGGATGGCGGTCGCGCCGCGCGCCGCGTTCCGCGCGGCGGCGGACAGCAGGCCGGGCAGCAGCGAGGGCCGCATGACCTTGAGGTCTTCGGAAATGGGGTTGGCCAGCGTCCAGTCCCCCCCGCCCACGGCGGCAGCTTCCTTTTCAGAGAGAAAGGACCAGTTCACTGCCTCGTTGAAACCGCGCGCGGCGGCGGCGCGGCGGACGCGGCGCTCCACAAGCTGTTCCGGCGTGGCGGTCGGGCGGGCGACGCCCGGTACGCGCGGCAGCGGCACGGAGGCCACATTGTCGATGCCATGGATGCGGATGACCTCCTCCACCAGATCGGCGGGGCCATCCACGTCGCGGCGCCAGCTCGGCACGGTCACGGTCCAGTCCGCGCCGACAATGAAGCCGAGCCGTTCGAGGATCCCCTGCTGATCGGCGGGGGCGAGGTCGATGCCGCCGAGACGCGCCGACAGGGCCGGGTCATAGGCGATGCTCTTTGCCGCCACGGGAGGCTCCCCCGCGCGGGTCATGGCGCTGGCGGTGCCGCCGCACAGGCGCAGCACATAGTCGGTTGCGATGTCGAGGCCATCGGCCAGGAACGCCGGGTCAACGCCCCGTTCGAACCGCTGCCGCGCGTCGGAGGTGAGGCCGAGCGCCTGCCCGGCGCGCGCGATGCTTTCCGGGGTGAAATAAGCACATTCGATCAGGACGCTGGTCGTCCCGGCCTGCGCGCCCGACCGCTCGCCGCCCATGATGCCGCCAATGTCATGCGCGCCATCGGCGTCCGCGATGACGGTCGCGCCTTCGGGCAGGGTGTAGGTCTTTCCATTCAGCGCCAGCACCTGCTCACCCGGCACGGCCCTGCGCGCCACGAGCGGACCGTTGAGCGTCGCCCGGTCATAGACATGGAGCGGACGGCCAAGGTCAAAAGTGATGTAGTTTGTGATGTCCACCAGCGCGGAAATTGGCTTCTGCCCGATGGCCTTGAGGCGGACCTGCATCCACTCCGGCGACGCGCCATTGGCGACACCCTCCACCGAGCGGGCGAAGAAAGCGGGGCAGCCGTCCGCATCGTCGGTCCGCACGTCGGGACCGGCGCCATTTTCCGCGATGGCGGGAATGGCGAGCGGCTTCAGCGTGCCGAGGCCCTTTGCCGCGAGATCGCGCGCGATACCGCGCACGCCCATGCAATCCTGCTTGTTGGGCGTGACCGACACGTCGATGATGGGGTCGTCCAGACCGGCATAATCGGCAAAGGCGGTGCCGACAGGTGCATCGGCGGGAAGCTCGATGATGCCGTCATGATCCTCACCCAGTTCCAGCTCGCGCGTGGAACACATCATGCCGTTGGATTCGACACCACGAATCGCCGCCTTCCGCAGCACCATGCCGTTGGACGGCACGACCGCGCCCTCGACACCGAACACACCGATCAGGCCCGCACGCGCGTTGGGCGCGCCGCACACCACCTGCAACGGCGGCGTGCCGTCACCCTGATCGACGGTCAGCACCTGCAACTTGTCCGCCTGCGGATGCGGGGCGGCGGTGAGAATTTTCGCGACGCGGAAACCGGTCAGCTTCTCGGCAGGGCTTTCAACGCCCTCGACCTCCAGTCCGACGTCGGTCAGCGCGCTCAGTATGTCGTCCAGCGATGCGCTGGTGTCGAGATGCTCACGGAGCCAGTTGAGGGTGAATTTCATGCGCCGACTCCTCCTGACAGCGTGGGCACGTCGAGCGCCGAAAATCCATAATGTTTGAGCCAGCGCAGGTCGCCGTCGAAGAAGGCGCGCAGGTCGTTCATGCCATATTTCAGCATGGCGAGACGATCGACGCCGATGCCAAAGGCAAAGCCCTGCCACTCCGCCGGGTCGAGGCCGCAATTGCGGATGACATTGGGGTGGACCATACCGGACCCACCCAATTCCATCCAGCCGTCGGTGCCGCCCATCACCCGCTGGCCATTGACGAGGCTGTAGCTGGCGTCGAACTCCATCGACGGTTCAGTGAAGGGGAAGAAGCTGGGGCGCAGGCGGATGGTCACATCGTCGCGCTCGAAGAACGCCTTGAGAAAGGTTTCGAGCGTCCATTTGAGGTGGCCGAGGTGGATGTCGCGGTCGATCACCAGCCCCTCTATCTGGTGGAACATCGGCGTGTGGGTCGCATCGCTGTCCGAACGATAGACGCGGCCGGGCGCGACAAGGCGGATCGGCGGCTTGTGCTTGAGCATCTCGCGAATCTGCACCGGCGACGTGTGGGTGCGGAGCAGCATGGAGCGGCCCTCGGCATCCTTGTCCGGGAAATAGAAGGTATCGTGCATCGCGCGCGCCGGATGCGTCTCCGGGATGTTGAGCGCGGTAAAATTATGCCAGTCGTCCTCAATCTCCGGCCCGGTGGCGACGGTGAAGCCGAGGTCGGCGAAGATTTCGGCCAGTTCGTCCATCACCTGGCTGACCGGATGGATCGACCCTTGCGGCGCTTCGGCGGCGGGCAGCGTCATGTCCACCCGCTCCGACGCGAGGCGCGCGTCGAGGGCGGCGGTTTCCAGCGCGGCCTTGCGGGTCGCGATCGCGTCCGTCACGGCTTCACGCAGGGACTGGATCGGCGGACCTTTTTCCAGCCTCTCGTCGGGGGACATGCCGCCCAGCGTCTTGAGCAGCGCCGTCACCACGCCCTGCTTGCCGAGCGCGCCGACGCGCAGCGCCTCCACCGCGTCGAGGCTGTCCGCCGATTCGATGTCGGCGACGAGGCCGGACTTCAGTGCTTCCACTTCACTCATGCGATACTCTTCTGGTCTGTTCGGGACTCGCGCGGGCGCCCGTTTGGGGATTTGGCGCCCGGATAGGCATTTGTTGGCGTCAGAGCAAATCGCCGACGGTAAAATCCAGCCGGGCCACCTCCCGGTCGCCCTGCCGGATGATGTAGCGATAGCTGCCGACCGGGTCGTCCTTGGCGACGCACCAGCCGGCGGACGCCTCCCCCTTTGCCGCGTCGAAATGGCGCGGCGTGACGGCGATGGAGCGTTGCGGGTTGACCGCGCTGTCCGCCGCATTGGTCCAGTTGCGCGCGGGACCGGGTAGCCGCAGTTCCTCCGTCAGCAACAGATCGCCCTCCACCGGTGCGAAGCGAAGCGACCAGCGATAGCAATTGCGCCCGACCACATAGGGGACGGCGGTGGTGGCGGTGTCGGTGCTCACACCGTTGCCGTCCGTGGCACGCAGCAGCAGTTCGGCGGCGCTGACTTGTATGTCCGGGGCCGGGACGTTGGGCAGCGGGAGGGGGGCGGGCACAGCGAGAGGTAATGGTGCCGGTGCGGATGGGGCTTCGGTGGACGGCACGGCTACCGGGGAAGCGGCGGCGGGCGCAGGCCCTTCCTCGACGGGATTGCCGAAGTAATCGACAGCCGCAGATGCCTCGGTGGAAGGCCCGGCGTCCGGCGATGCGCGCGACTCAGGCGGGGCAGCGACCGGCGGCGATGATTCCGCCGTGATAGCCGGGGCAGCGCCTGCCATTGCCACGGCCGGTATAGGTTCGGGAGCCGCCTCCACCGGGGGGTCGACCGTTGGCACAGCTTCTGCCGCGATTTCGGATGCAGTTTCCGCTGGGGTACTGCCGCCTCCCCCCGCCAGTTCCTCCACCCCGACATCTCGGCCCAGCATCTCCGACATCAGGGATGGCAGCAGCGGAGGCAGGTCCGATGGTGCGGACCGGGCGGGAGCAGCCGCAGGCGGGACGGACAGGGCTAGCACAACGCACAGGGCGGGAATCGTCGCGAACACCATGGCCCGCGCGACGACCCGCATCGCACACATTCCCGCCCGGTCCGTTCCTGCCCCGCCCGATTCCGTCACCTGCACCGCCATGCCCCTCCCATAGCGCAAGACATGAAAAAGGGCGCCGGACTTTCGCCCGACGCCCCCTTTATCTCTGTCGTGCCGTTCAGGCCGCGGGCAGCGCCGCGCGGGCCTGGGCGATGATGCCCTTGAACGCATCGCCTTCGTGCATGGCGATGTCGGCCAGAACCTTGCGGTCCAGTTCGACGCCCGCCAGCTTCAGGCCATGCATGAACACGCCATAGGTCAGGCCTTCGGCGCGGACAGCCGCGTTGATGCGCTGGATCCAGAGAGCGCGGAAGCTGCGCTTCTTAACCTTGCGGTCGCGATAGGCGTACTGGCCGGCCTTTTCGACGGCCTGGCGCGCGACGCGGATCGTATTCTTGCGGCGGCCATAATAGCCCTTTGCCGCCTTCAGAATGCGATTATGCTTCGCGCGCGTCGTTACACCGCGTTTTACACGTGCCATGTGTCTCTACTCCTTACTTCAGGCCGTAGGGCGCCCAGAGGCGCACATGGGCAACGTCAGCGTCGGCGAGCACGGAAGTGCCGCGATTCTGGCGAATATACTTTGCGTTGTGGCTGATAAGACGGTGACGCTTGCCAGCGACGCCATGCTTTACCTTGCCGGTGGCGGTGAACTTGAAGCGCTTCTTCACACCGCTCTTTGTCTTGAGCTTGGGCATTTTCGTCTCCTTGTGTCTGATGCGGCACCCCTTGTAAAAAGGGACCGCAGACGATCTTGCGGACAGACACGGCAGCCCTACTGGCCGGCCCGTCCCATCGCTTTCCCCACCGACAGGTCGGCACGGGAACGCGCGCCTATACGGATGAGTCCCCGCGAAGGCAAGGTAATTTGCGCCCCTCCCCGGCGGAGTTGGTGCTATCATCCGGGCAGAAGACGCAGAAGGAGACAGGCGATGAAGACGATCCTGCTGATGGTGCATGACGATCCGGGTCAGGAGGCGCGGCTGCAATGCGCGCTGGACATCGCACGGGCGACCAACGGGCATCTCCTGTGCCTCGACCTTGTGCGTATCCCCGTGGTGGTGGACGCCTATGGCGCGGGCATCGGCGCGCAGGCGACCGTGCTGACCGTCGAGCGCGACCGGGAGGACCGCAACATCCACCGCCTGCAACAGCGGCTGGAGGGGGAAGGCGTCTCCCACGAATGGCAGCGGGCGCAGGGCGATTTCGGCCATTCGCTGGCGGAGGCGGCGCGACTCGTCGATCTGGTGGTGATGAGCAGCAAGGGCGCGCCCGGCCTGATCGACCAGGGTGACCTGCCCGGCCGCGTCGCCCAGTCGGTGACGGCGCCCATATTGGTGGTGCCCCCGGAACAGCGCGGGTTCGACATCGGCGGCCGGGCTATCGTCGGCTGGAACGGGTCCGCAACCGCCGCTACGTCGATCCGCGCCGCGCTGCCCCTGCTGAAACGGGCGGGATCAGTGGAGATATTGACCATCGAGGGCGGCGACACCCCGGCAAACCCGGACCATGCCGCCCGTTACCTCGCCCGCCATGGATGCCAGGTGACGGCGGAGGTCGTGGCGCGGACCGGCGACAGCGGCCGGGCGGTCAGCACGCAGTTGCGCGACGCGCTGTTCGCGGCGGACTGGGGCGTAATCGGCAGCTATGGCCATGGCCGCCTGCGCGAACGGCTGTTCGGCGGCACGACCTGGACGCTGATCGAGGAAACGCCGGTGCCGCTGGTGATCGCGCATTGAGGCACGACAGCGGAGGGAAGGCGCCGGGAGCGGTCCGGCAGGCTTGAAGGCGGGGGTAGCCATGCTATTCCCGCCCCTATGACCGATCTGGAGTTCAAGGACGATATTCTGCGCAACAGGGTCAATGGGCAGTTGCTGGCCCGACTGCCCGAACTGGGGCTGCCGGATTGCCTGCTGACCGCCGGCTGCCTGTTTCAGGCCGTGTGGAACCGGCTGTCTGGACAAGCCGCCGATTGGGGCGTCCAGGATTATGACCTCTTCTACCATGATGACCGGGATCTGTCGTGGGAGGCGGAGGACCGCGTCATCCGCCGGGTCGCCGACGCCATGGCCGACCTGCCGGTCAGGATCGAAACCCGCAATCAGGCGCGCGTCCACCTCTGGTATCCGGCGCGCTTCGGCAGCGACTATCCCCAGCTTCCCTCTTCACGGGCGGGAATCGACCGCTACCTTATTGCCTGCACCTGTGTCGGCATCGACGTACAGAACGGCGCTCTCTACACTCCCAATGGCCTGGACGATCTGGCCGCCGGGCGTCTGGACATGAACCCGCTCCATCCCAAGCCGGAGCTGTTCCGCCAGAAGGCAGAGAGCTATCGGCGGCGCTGGCCGTGGCTGACCATCGCAGCGTGACGATCAGGGGCGCGGCTCGTCTCCCACATAACCCCCACTGATCGCCTCCCTCTCCGTTGCTGATCGAAACGAATCATCACCACACAGGCTTGGCGCGCCGGGTGACGGCCTTATGGTACGCGCGCGCCGCGTCCCCCTTCCCGGCGGCGCGCAAGGGAGCCTCATACCGATGACCGACCGCCAGACCGACACCGGACTCGACCGCTTGTTCCTCGACCGCTGGTCGCCGCGCGCCTATGACGGGTCCGCCATCCCGAACGCCGACCTCCACACGATCCTCGACGCCGCGCGCTGGGCGCCCTCCTCCTATAATTACCAGCCGTGGCGGCTGCTCTACGCCACGCGCGACAGCGCCGACTGGCAGCGGTTCCTCGACATTCTCATCCCCTTCAACCAGAGCTGGGCCAAGGATGCAGGCGTGCTGATCTTCATCGTCAGCGAGACGACGATGGGATCGCCGGACAAGCCCAGCCATTCGCACAGCTTCGATGCGGGCGCGGCCTGGGCGCAACTGGCGCTGCAATCCTTCATCAGCGGCTATTATGCGCATGGCATGGTCGGTTTCGATCTGGCAAAGGCGCGCACCGAACTGGCCGTGCCGGAGGGTTTCCGTATCGAGGCGGCCATCGCCATCGGCAAGCAGGGCGACCCCGCGACCCTGCCCGACGGCCTGCGCGAACGGGAAGTGCCGAGCGACCGCAAGCCGCGCGCCGACATTGCCTATCCAGGCAATTTCCGGGCCTGACCCCGATGCAGGCGGTCCGGCGCGCTATCGCCGCCGGGCCGCCGATCATGGCAAGGAAAGGCCGCCTTGGGCCAATACAGGTTGCGCGCACTCATCACCCTGCGCCGCGCCGACGCCCGATCCTATATTGATAATCAGGAAAGGGGCGAAGCCGCCGCTTTCAGGAAGCCGCTCCGTTCCAGCCGGTCGACCGAATCGCGCGCGACGGGGGCATGGGTGCCGTTGACCAGTTCCAGATCGGTGGTGCGGCCGGTGCGGCGGATATGGGCGATGGCGTCGCGGGCGATCCACCAGCTTCGGTGAGTCTGCTCGCCGGGCGCGCCATCCATCTCCGCAATCGCATCGCGCAGGCGCATCAGCAGCAGCGCACTGCCCTGCATCCCATGCACGCGGACATAATGATCCTCGCTCTCCAGCGCGAGGACCGTGCCATGGAATTGCGGCCCCAGACGCGCATAGAGGCGCGCACAGCCATCCGTGATCGCCGGAGTTGAGGGCGGGACGGCAATGGGCGACACCGCCTCCGCCACGACCGGCTGGGCAGCCTTCAGCGATTGAGCGCCATCGCCGCGCAACCGCTGCATGGGGTCGCCATAATTGGCCAGCAGATGCTCGTCCGCCCGATTCGCCAGCCATGTGACCAGCAGGATGGTGAGCGCGCACAGCCAGGAGAAGGGCAGCACCCCGGCATAGCCGCCCAACTGCTTCAGCTCGTCAGCCCGCGCCGCCTGCCAGATTAGGCCCATCGGGATGCTGGACACCGATAGGCCCCAGACCATCAGCGTGCCCCGCGGCAGGCGCGTCGCATCCGCCACCCAGTTCCAGAAAACCATCGTCGGGCGTACGAGCACATAGGCCCCCATCAGGAGAATTTCCCAGCGCAGCGCGCGCGTCAGGAAATCCCCCATCAGATAGGTTCCAAATGGCCCCATGAACCCGACCACACCCGCCACCAGCGGAATGATCCAGATTTCCAGCAGCGTGCGGCGTAACCGTTCCACGCAATCCTCTCACCCATTCGCGAAGCGCGAACCGGAAATAAGCAGCATTTCCGCCACTTTGGCAAGGGGTGGTAATGCGTGACGCATTCGCCCTTGTCCGCGAACCGCGATGCGCCATGTGCAGTGCAACAAAGCCGTACCGCAGATGCAAACACACTCCTGCACCGGCGCCAGACATTGCAAAGGAACAGCCCATGACCAAGAACTTCAAGAACAGCGACATCTTCTTCGCAGTTGCGTTCACCGTTGTCGCTCACATCGCTGCCTTCTCGGCCGCGCTGACCTACGCCATCGTCTGAACGAGGCCCCTGCTACGCCGTCGCCTGAACGACGGTGCAACCGTCACCGCCTGAACGGTGACGGTAGAGCGCGGACGGCGCCGCCCTTCTCCTCTCCGGGGCAGGCGCCGTCCCGCAGATTTTGACAATACTGTCCATGTCGTCCGCCGCCCCGCGCCCGTTTCCCATCGGACGCCAGCCGGTCGGCACTGGACATCTCTCCCGATTGCGATCGCGGCGGTGACGACCGGTTTCGGTATAGGGCACGGATGGGGCAAGCCCCTGTCCGGCGCGACCGGAATCGGGCGCATCCGCGTTCGCTGTCCGCGCGCAGCCTTGGGTCGCACCAGTCGCTGCGCCATCCCGATGCCATTCCGGGCCAAGGTCCGGCTGGCGTGACGGGCACCGGGTGGCCTGATGCCGGGCGCCCGGCCAACGGCCTGAACCGGCACGTGACGGGATGGCATCGCCTGCGGGCTGCATCGGCTCGCAGGCGATCATCCGGCTTTATCCCCACCGGAACGATGACAGCCCGCCGTTAAGCAAGGTCTTTGAAGGCCCGTTGACCAGCCCGTGCCATGACGCGGCATGGATGGAAAATTTCTTCTGCTGCTGGGTGGGGTTTCGACGTTGGGATTTGGTTCCGCCTGGGTGGCGACGGCACCGGGGGCCATCGGTCCGTCCGCATTGCCGCCCCGCGCTCCGGCGCCAACCGCCGGGCCGGCCTCTTTCCGCTCCCCCGCCAGCCCCTCCGCCAGCAGAGGCAGGGCGCGTGACGACAGCGATGCCTTCCTCAGGGCGGACGCGCAGGCCCATGCCGCCGCCATGGCCTATTCCGAGGCCCGTCGCAGCCCGCCCCGCCGGACAGCCCCGCGCCCTGATGGTTCCGTCTATTATGCGGGGTGCAACGCCGTGCGCGCAGCCGGAGCGGCTCCCCTCTATATCGGGCAACCGGGCTATCGTGCGGAGATGGACGGCGATTCGGATGGCATCGCCTGCGAACCGCATCGGGGCCGATAGGTGGGCCGATAGGTGGGCCGGGGATTGGCCATTATCCGTCAAGAGCTGTAGGATAGAGACCGTTCGCCCTGAGCTTGTCGAAGGGCGAACGCGGGCTATTACATACTCAAGCGGGATAATGGCCTAAGATATTGGCCAAGAGTTACAAGGCTTCACGCCCCATGCCCTCGGCCACAGACATTCAGGCCAGCCGCTCCAGCCAGCCATGGCTATCCTCGACCCGGCCATATTGGATGCCGACCAGCTTTTCCTTCAGCATCCGCGCCACGTCGCCGCCCGCGCCATTGCCGATCACGAAGCCGCCCTTGTTCGAGCGGACCTCGCCGATGGGGGTGATGACCGCCGCCGTGCCGCAGGCGAAAGCCTCCTTCAGCGCGCCGGAACGGGTGTCTTCCTCCCATTGTTCAAAGCTGTAGCGTTCCTCGCGGATACGATACCCCGCCTCTCCCGCCAGCGCGATCAGCGAATCGCGCGTGATGCCGGGCAGGATGGACCCGTCGAGCGGCGGGGTGATGATGCTGCCGTCGGTCATGACGAACATGATGTTCATGCCGCCCAGTTCCTCGATATAGCGGCGCTCGACCGCGTCGAGGAACAGCACCTGATCGCAGCCTTCCGCGATGCCATGCGCCTGCGGCAACAGCGACGCGGCATAATTGCCGCCGCACTTGGCCGATCCGGTGCCGCCGGGGACGGCGCGGACATAATCATGGCTGACCCAAAGCGTGACCGCCTCCTTGCCACCCTTGAAATAGCCGCCGACCGGCGAAGCGATGACGCAGAAGATATAGCTTTTGGCCGGGCGCACGCCCAGAAACGCCTCGTCCGCGAACATGAAGGGACGCAAGTACAGGCTGCCCTTGTCCGCCGACGGGGTCCAGCCCGCATCCGCCTGAACGATCTGCCGGATGCTCTCGACAAACAGCTCCTCCGGAATTTCCGGCATGGCGAGGCGGCGCGCGCTCTGGTTGAAGCGGCGCGCATTGGCGTCCGGGCGGAAGCTGCCGATGCCGCCGTCGGGCAGGCGATAGGCCTTCAGCCCCTCGAAAATCTCCTGCGCATAATGCAGCACCGCCGCCGCCGGATCGAGCGCGATGGGACCGCGCGGCCCCAGCGTCGCGTCATGCCACCCCTGCCCCTCGGTATAGCGGATCGTCACCATATGATCGGTGAACACCTTGCCGAAGCCCGGCTCGGCGAGCAGGGCGGCGCGGTCTTCCGCACTGGTGGGGGCGCTATGGGTCAGGGTGGAGAAAGCGTTCATCGGGACAACCTGGTTGACTGACTGTTATATGCTCTGGCTCGCTAGCATTGCCGGGCCTGCCTGTCATCTGTCTGGATGCGTGACACGCAACCGGGATCGTTACAGGATGACCAACCGCTCCCCCGCCCCGGTCGCGGCGAGGACGCCTACCGGACCGCCCGGCGCGATACGCGAGTCGAGCAGGCTGGCGTCCAGCCCGGCCAGCGCCAGCCCGCTCTGGCAGGCGACGAGGGCGACGCCGAGTTCCAGCGCATCGTCCAACAAGACGGCAAGGGTCGGCAGGCCATGGGCGGCATGGGCGGCGTCACGGGGCGCGGACAGCGGCGGACGCAACAGCGCCACCGCGTCCAGTTGCAGGAACAGCCGCACCGACCCGCCCAGCGCCGCCTCCGCACAGGCCAGCGTCAGGCCGCCGCGCAGCCGCTCCCCATCATCGGTGGTCGCGACCAGCAGGAGCGGCGGGCGACTGTCCGTCACACCCTGTTCCTCACGCGGGGACGGACTCCGCCGCGCAGGCCGGGCAGGCCGGATCGGCGGACACGCGCACGGTGCGGAACCGATTCGCCATGAAATCCGCGATCAGCATCTGGCCGATCGCGGCCTCGCCAAAGGGAACGAGGGCGCGGACCACCTCCAGCGCGGCCATGCTGCCGATGGTGCCGGTAACGGCGCCGACGATGCCCTGATCCGCGCAATTCACATCGGGCCGCTCCGGGTCCGCGCCGACGAGGCAGCGATAGCAGGGCTGCCCCGCTTCCCATCCGCGCCAGACGCCGATCTGTCCATCGAACGCGCCGACCGCCGCGCTGACCAGCGGGGTGCGGAGCAGGGTCGCGGCGTCGGACACCGCCAGCCGCGTCTCGAAATTGTCGCAGCCGTCGAGGATCACATCCACGTCGCGCAGCAGCACGGCGGCATTGGCCGCCTCCAGCCGCTGGTTGATCGCGACGACATGCACGTCGGGGTTGAGGAGGGCGACAGCGGACTGCACCGCCTCCGCCTTGGGTCGGCCGATGTCGGCGGTGCCGAACAATATCTGCCGCTGGAGGTTGGAGAGGGACACGATGTCCGGGTCGATCACCCGGATCGTACCGACGCCCGCCGCGGCGAGAAAGGCGATGGCCGGGCAACCGAGGCCACCCGCGCCCACCACCGCCACATGCGCGCCGAGCAGGCGGATCTGCCCCGCGCCGCCGATCTCCTTCAGCACGATATGGCGCGCATAGCGTTCGAGCTGCTGGTCGGTCAGGGGCGCGGCGGAGGCGGCCGTCGCCGTCATGCCGTCCTGACCCCTGTCGAGCCGAACCCGCCCGCCCCGCGCGCGGTGGCGTCGAGATCGGCCACCTCGCGGAAGGCGGCGGCCTGCACCGGCGCGACCACCAGTTGCGCGATGCGGTCGCCGCGCGCGATGGCGAAATCCTCCGCACCGAGATTTATCATGATGATCTTGAGTTCGCCGCGATAGTCGCTGTCGATGGTGCCGGGCGTGTTGGGCAGGCTGATGCCATGTTTCAGCGCCAGACCGGAGCGCGGGCGCACCTGCACCTCATAACCCGCCGGGATGGCGAGCGCGAAGCCGGTGGCGACCGCATGGCGGCCCATGGGGACCAGCGTCACATCCTCCGCCGCCACGACGTCGAGGCCCGCCGCCCCGTCCGTCGCATAGGCCGGGAGCGGCAGGCCCTCGCCATGGGGCAGGCGCTTGACGGCAATATCGACGGGGAAATCAGAGGGCATCGGCAATCCTTTCGATGAGGTGACGGGCAACCGCCTCCTTGGGCAACAGGGGCCAGTCCTCGACCCCGCTGCTGGTGATGAGGTGAATGGCATTGTCCGCGCCGCCCATCACGCCGGGCCCGTTTTCGCCGACCGACACGTCATTGGCGACGATCCAGTCCGCCCCCTTGCGCACGCGCTTGGCGACGGCATGGGCGACGACATCGTTGGTTTCCGCCGCAAAGCCGACGAGCAGCCGGGGCCGCCGGGCGTGACGGCCGAGCGTGGCCAATATGTCCGGGTTCTCGACGAGGGTCAGGGTGGGCGTCGCGCCGCTGCCATCCTTCTTGATCTTTTGCCCCGCGCTGTCCGCGACATGCCAGTCGGCGACGGCGGCGACCATGATCGCGGCGTCGGCGGGCAGGGCGTCCTCCACCGCGGCCAGCATCTCCCGCGCGGTCTGCACGTTGACGCGGCGCACGCCGGGCGGGTCGGGCAGCGAGACGGGACCGGAGACGAGCGTCACGCGCGCGCCTGCCTCCGCCGCCGCGCGGGCGATGGCGAAGCCCTGCAACCCGGACGAGCGGTTGCCGATGAAGCGCACCGGGTCGATCGGTTCATGGGTGGGACCGGCGGTGACGAGGATATGCCGGCCGTACAGGGTCGCACCGCTGCGGTCGGGCGCGACGATGGTGCGGGAGGTATCGGTGAGAAGCTGGGGTGCGAGCGTCGGCGTCACCACTTCGGGCGCCAGCATCGCCATGATCCGCTCCGCAATCGCTTCCGGGTCCGGCAACCGGCCCTTGCCAAATTCGCCGCAGGCCATGTCGCCCTCGTCCGGCTCCATGATCGTGATGCCATCGGCGCGGAGTTGGGCGAGGTTCCGCTGGGTTGCGGCATGGTGCCACATGCGGACATTCATCGCGGGCACGGCCAGCACCGGCTTGTCGGTCGCGAGCAGGATCGTGCTGGCCAGATCGTCGGCAAGGCCGCCCGCCATCCTGGCCAGCAGATTGGCGGTCGCGGGGCACACGACGATCAGGTCGGCCTGCCGGGAAAGCTGGATATGGCCGATCTCCCGCTCCTCCTTTAGGTCGAACATCGCGCCATAGACATGGTCCTCCGTCAGCACGCCGAGCGAAAGCGGGGTGACGAATTCCTTGGCGCTGTCGGTCAGCACGGCGCGCACGGCCACGCCCCTGCGCCGCAGCAGACGCACCAGTTCCAGCGACTTATAGGCGGCGATCCCGCCGGAGATGATGAGGAGTATGCGGGGAGAGGTCATGCCACCTGACTTGCCTATATCGCGACCGGCGTCCGGGTCGGCCCGCTAGATAGGCACAAAATCGCCGCCGCGCCAGCCCGTGCCATGGCGGGATCGGGGGATGGATCATGGCCGCCGGACGGACGCGCATGAATCCGGGCTGGAATGACACCCCCAAGTTGCTTTACTGGGTTAGTATCGGCGGGAGGGGCAGGATGGTGACAACAGGGGTGACGGAAACAGCGGTCGAGGCGGGGAAACAGGACGGCCTGCCCATGCCGCGCCGCACAGTCGCCATCGTCGCGCTGTCGCTGGGCACGGTGCTGACCACCATCGACGGGTCGATCATCAGCGTCGCCCTGCCCACGCTGGCGCGCGACCTGCGGGTGGAACCCTCCTCCGCCGTGATGGTGGTGACCGTGTACCAGCTGGTCATGATGATGGCGATGCTGCCCTTCGCGGCGCTGGGCGAGCGGATCGGGCTGCGACGGCTCTATCAATATGGGCAGGTCGTCTTCCTGTGCGCGACGGTGCTGTGCTTCTTCGCGCAGAGCCTGCCCTTCCTCGTCATCGTGCGGATATTCCAGGCGCTGGGCGCGGCGGCGACGCTGGCGGTCGGGTCGGCCCTGATCCGCAGCATCTATCCCGCCGCGATACTGGGGCGGGGGCTGAGCCTCAACACGGTGATCGCCGCCACCGCATCCTCCTTTGCGCCGACGGTGGGCGGCCTGATCCTCAGCATGGCGCGCTGGCCCTGGCTGTTCGGCGTGCTGGTGCCGTTCGGGGTGTTGTCGGTCATCATCGGGCGCCGGTCGCTGCCCGACCCGGTGGCGCGGGACGAACCCTATGACACATTGGGCGCGGTGCTGTGCGCCGCCACCTTCGGTCTGGGCATCTTCGGCCTCGAAAGCGCGGTACATGGCGATTCGCCCGTGGTGTCGGCCGCCCTCGTCGCGCTGGCCATCGGCATGGGGGTGGTGTTCGTGCGGCGAGAGGGTGGTCAGGCACGGCCGACCTTCCCCATCGACCTGATGCGCTATCGCGTCATCAGCCTGTCCTCCATCTCGTTGCTGCTCGGCTATATGGCGTCGATGCTGCTGACGCTGATGCTGCCCTTCCGCCTCCAGCAGCAATATGGCTTCACCCCGGCGGAGGCGGGCGCGGCCATCGCGGTCTGGCCGCTCATGTCGATGGTGCTCGCGCCCACCTCCGGCCTCCTGTCCGACCGGCTGCCCGCGGGCCTGCTGGGCGGGATCGGCATGATCTTCGCCATGGCGGGGCTGGGTTCGCTGGCCTGGCTGCCCGAAGCGCCCACCTATCTCGACCTTGTCTGGCGCGTGCTGCTGTGCGGGGCGGGCTTCGGCATATTCTATTCGCCCGGCACGCGGCAGGTGGTGGGCGCGGCCCCGATGGACCGGGCGGCGGCGGCGGGTGGCCTCACCTCCACCGTGCGCGGCGCGGGGCAGACTTTGGGGTCTACGCTGGTCGCCGCCCTGCTGGCCAGTGGGGCGGGAGTGGGGCCGACGGGTCCGCTGATCGCGGTCGGTCTGGCCTTCATGGCGGGGATATGCAGCTTCTCCGTGCTGGGCGCGCATGTCCGGCGGCAGCGGATCGAGGATTTGCCGGATTTATAGGAAACGGCGGCCCAGAAGAAGCGAGACAGCGCCGACGGCCGCTCCACTGCACGTCATCCACAACAAGGCCGCGGCAGGCATGTTCATCTGCCCTCCGCGCCTGAAGACAATCAGTTCCATGATGAGCAGCCCGGCCATGATGGCACCACCCACAGCCCCCGCCAGCGCCCACATCCGGCGATCATTGGCCTGTGGCCAGCGTCTGGCGAGCACCTCGAGACCATGGATCATCGCATTGGCCACCACCAGCGAAGCCAGCGTCGTGGCGGGCGCCAGCAGCGGCCCGAACAGCAGGCCCAACAGGGGCCGCGTGAGCAGATTGACCGGATTGCTGACCAGGCCGGGCGGGTCGGAGATCAGCGCAAACCCCATGATCGAGCAGGCGACCGTCACAATCGTGGCCAGCATGGTGCCCCGGAAAGACGTGCGCCCGCCCATGGCCTATCCCCAGAAAGCCATCACCCCGGCCCCCGCCAGCGCCGACCCCACCGCCACCGCGACATAGCCCAGCGCCTTCAACCCCCGCCCGCGCCGGTTCCACACCAGATCGACTGTCGGCAGCGGCGGCAGCGGCGGCGCGCCGCCCTTTTGCGGGAAGGCGTCCTCGATCCGTTTCAGCAGTGCGGGCAGGCGGGTGATGAGGCCCACCCCTTCGTGGATCGCGTCCGCCGCCTTCGCCTCCGGACCGAGTTCGTCGCGCAGCCACGCCTTCACATAGGGGCCGGACACGTCCCACATGTTGATGTCGGGGTCGAGCATGGTCGCAACCCCTTCCACCATCACCATCGTCTTTTGCAGGAGCAACAGGTGCGGCTGCGTCTGCATGTCGAAATCGCGGGTGATGGCGAACAGGCCATCCAGCATCTGGCCCACCGACAGTTCGGACACCGCTTTGCCCCGCATCGGCTCGCCCACGGCGCGGAGCGCGGTCGCGAACTCCGCCACGTCATGATGGGCGGGCACATATTGCGCCTCGAAATGGATTTCCGCCACGCGCCGGTAATTGCCGGTGATGAGGCCGTAGAGAATCTCCGCCAGCCATGTCCGCGCGCGCCGGTCGATACGGCCCATGATGCCGAAGTCGATGGCGGCGATGTCGCCATTGGCCTTCACGAACAAATTGCCCTGATGCATGTCCGCGTGGAAATAGCCCTCCGCGATCGCCTGCCGCAGGAAGGTGTTGACCAGCCGCGCGGCAATGTCGCTCAGGTCGTGCCCGGCGGCGACCAGAGCGGCGCGGTTGCTAATCTTGATCCCGTCGATCCAGTCGAGGGTCAGCACCCGACCCGACGTGCGGTCCCAGTCGATACCGGGCACGACATAGCCCGCCACCGGCTCCATCGCCTCGGCCAGTTCGGAGGCGGAGGCGGCTTCGCGGCGCAGGTCCAGTTCCCGCGCGGTCCAGCGTTTCAGGTTGGCGATGACCAGCCGGGGCCGAAGCCGCGCGGCCTCCCCGCCCAGCGCCTCCAGATGCGCAGCGGCCCATTCATAGGTGTCGATGTCGCGCGCGAACTGCGCCTCCACGCCGGGGCGCACGACCTTGACCGCGACATCCCGCCCGTCCGCCGTCACCGCGCGATGGACCTGCGCGATGGAGG
Source organism: Sphingobium sufflavum (assembly GCF_021403115.1). GTDB lineage: Bacteria > Pseudomonadota > Alphaproteobacteria > Sphingomonadales > Sphingomonadaceae > Sphingobium > Sphingobium sufflavum. The sequence goes on along the minus strand of NZ_JAJSSH010000002.1, from coordinate 201,307 downwards.
CGGCGCCGACCGGCTGCTCGTCGAAGCGGCTGTAGAGCGTTTCGAGGGGGCGGCCCAGGCTCTGCTCCACCGCCGCGCGGATCGCCGCGAAGGGCACGGGCGGCAGCGAATCCTGAAGGCTCAGCAGGTCATGCGCCGGCTCCTCCCCCACCAGGTCGGGACGGGTGGCCAGCATCTGGCCCAGCTTGATCGCCGCCGGGCCGATGGCGCCGAACGCCTCGGCATAGCGGGCCTGTTTCGGCACCCGCGCCCCGAACCGCGCGAGGCGGGCGATGCGGCGGACCGGCCGCGGCGTGTTCAGATCCTGCTCGATCCCGCGCAATGCGCCGTGCCGTGCGAGGGTGCGCCCCCATTTGAGGATGCGCCAGAGATGGGTGACGTGGGAGGTCATGAGGAGCGGTTACGCCTTCCAGCCACTGTGGATCGCGACCAGCCCGCCCAGAATCGGCTCCGCCTTCACCTGCGTGAAACCGGCGTCGCGGATCATCCCCGCAAAGGTCGGCATGTCCGGGAAGCGACGGATGGATTCGATCAGGTAGCGATAACTGTCCTCGTCCTTCGCCAGCAGCTTGCCCAGTTTGGGCACCAGATGATGCGAATAGGCGTCATACACCTCCGCAAAGCCCGGCCAGACGGTGGTGGAGAATTCGAGGCAGAAGAAGCGCCCGCCATATTTCAGCACGCGATGCGCCTCGCGCAGGGCGGCGGGAATATCGGTGACGTTTCGTATGCCAAAGGCGATGGTATAGGCGTCGAAGCTGCGGTCGGCGAAGCTCAGCGTCTCGGCATTCTGCTCCGACCAGCCAAGGCCCTCTATGCCCTTCTTCTTCGCCCGCTCCACGCCCACGGCCAGCATGTCCGGGTTGATGTCCGACACGGTGATCGCCGCGCCCGACGGCGCCATGCGAAAGGCGATGTCGCCGGTGCCGCCCGCCATGTCGAGGATCGCCTCGCCGCCGCGCGGTTTCACCCGGCGCACGAACTTGTCCTTCCACAACCGGTGCGCGCCCACCGACATGGCGTCGTTCATGACGTCGTAGCGGCTCGCCACGCTGGAGAAGACCTGCCCGACAAGGCCCACCTTCTCCTCTGTGGGGACTTCCCGATAGCCGAAGGATGTGGTGTCGCTCGATGGCTCTGGCGCTGTGTCGGTCATGGCCGCTGGCTCTAGCCAGTTGTTGCCTCCGCCGCAAAGGGTGATAACGCGATAGCCATGCCGGAATTACCCGAAGTCGAGACGACCGTCGCTGGCCTGCGTGGCCCTCTGGAGGGACAGCGCCTCGTCCGTGTCGAGCCGCGCCGCGCGGACATGCGCAAGCCCTTCCCCGCCGAGCTGCGCCAGCGGATGACCGGCGCGCGCGTCACCAGTCTGGGCCGCCGCGCCAAATATGGGCTGATCCACACGGATCGCGGCGACACGATGATCTTCCACCTCGGCATGTCGGGGCGCTGGGTGATCGACGGGGACGCGGTGAACATCCACGACCATCTCATTCTGGAGACGGAGGAGGAGGTGGGCGGGAGCGGCCATCATTTCGCGCTGCGCGATCCGCGCCGATTCGGTTTCGTCGACCTGATGCCCACCGCCGACCTCCATCTGTACCCCGCCTTTGCCGCCATGGGACCGGAACCGCTGGGACCGGATTTCACCGCCGCCTATCTGGCCGGGATGCTGGAGGGCCGCGCCGCGCCGATCAAGGCGATGCTGCTGGACCAGCGGATCGTGGCGGGGCTGGGCAATATCTATGTGTGCGAGGCGCTGAACATGGCGGGCATCGCCCCCACCCGCGCGGCGGGCCGGATCAGCCGGCCGCGACTCGCAAAGCTAGTGGAGGCGATTCGGGAGGTGCTGGCCGCCGCGATCCTCGCGGGCGGATCGTCGCTGCGCGATTATGTGCGCCCCGATGGCCAGCTGGGCTATTTCGCCAAGGACTGGCGCGTCTATGGCCGGGAGGGAGAGGCCTGTGCCTGTGGAACCACGGTATTACGGCGCGTGGACAGCGGCCGGTCGACCTTCTATTGCCCCGCCTGTCAGAAATAAGCGGCTCCACCCGGGCCGCTTTTCCTGCGATCGCGGTTGACGATTCGGTGGATACTGATTAAGGGCGCGCTCTTCGCGGGTTTCGCGTGGACTGGCAACGGTTCTGCACCCACTCCGATTCTTACTATTCGCAAGTTCGAGGACAACGATGGCCAACACGCCGCAGGCAAAGAAGCGCATCCGCCGCAACGCTCGCAGGGCCGAGATCAACGGCGCGCGCGTCAGCCGCATCCGTACTCTGGTCAAGAAGGTCGAGAGCGCCCTGGAAGCTGGCGACAAGGCCGCTGCCCAGACCGCCCTGACCGCCGTCCAGCCGGAGCTGTCGCGTGGCGTCGCCCGCGGCGTGCTGCACCAGAACACCGCCTCGCGGAAGTTCGGTCGCCTGACCAAGCGGGTCCAGGCTCTCGCCTGACACCTGTTCCATGATCCGATAGGGTCATGATCCAGAATTCCATACCCGCCGGGTCCGTCCCGGCGGGTATTTTTGCGTCCCCGTCACCGGCGACTTATCCGCCAGACGAAGAGGGCGCGCGCGAAACATGTGGCTCATTTCGACACCCTTTCGGGCAAAGCCAAGCAACTCCACGATTCGCGCTGTCCCACCCCTCACCCCTATGGTTAATTCGGAACAAAATTGAGTATTTTCAATGACTTGATTTGATCTCCCCGGATTCCCTGAGTCAAACCATTTATTTCAGTTTTTTGACCTTGGCCGCACTTGATCGCTCTGTGGCGGGGTGACAGAAAAGCCCTCCGAGCAGTCGAGTCACCTCGACGGCATCACAGCAGCGAACATGTGATTCTCAACCCCGATTGTCATTTCGGGGAGCGGGCAAGTCATGTCTTCGCGTCCGGAATGTTGGGGGGTCGCATCCCCGGAAATGTGGAGAAGTTCCTATAATGGTCAATGCGGGCGAAATGGCCAAAGGGGCACCACGTCATGCTGCCGGGACGGTAGCGGGAATCGTGGGCGCGAATCTGGTCGGCGCGGGGGAGCCGGTCGATTCGTCCGGGGGTGAATCCGCTTCCGAATCGACCGGCCTGGATTCGACCTGGGACATGGTCCGCACCGGGCTGCGCCGTGACATTGGCGCGCGCCTGTTCGACCAGTGGCTGCGCCAGTTGGCGCTGGGCGATTTCTGCGCGCCGACCGGCACGCTGGAACTGACCGCCCCGTCGGACTTCGCCGCCAATTTCGTCGCCAGCAATTATGGTGCACGGTTGTCGCTCGCCTGGCGTTCGCAGAATGCGGGCGTGTCGGCGGTGCGCGTCGTCCGCCGGGTGGGCGCTGCCCGCACGCTGGCGCTGACGCCCTCCGCCGGGCAGGCGGGCGCGGAGTCCGGCACCCGGACCCAGAGCGACGAGGGCATGGCCGCCGCCCCGTCTCTCGCTCCCGCCACCACCGCCGCCATTCCCGCCGACGGTTTCCGCCCGCGCCACGACTTTGCCGCTTTCGTCGCGGACGAGAGCAACCGCCTCGCCTTCTCCGCGTCGCAGGGCCTTGCCGCCGTCACCCAGCCCATGTTCAACCCGCTGTTCATCCATGGCGGCACCGGGCAGGGCAAGACGCACCTGCTGCACGCCATCGCGGGCGCGTTCCTGGAGCATAGCCCCAACCAGTCGGTCCTCTACATGTCCGCCGAACGCTTCATGGTGGAATTCGTCGGCGCGATCCGCGCCAACGACACGATGGCGTTCAAGGCGCGGCTGCGCGCCGCCCGGCTGCTGCTGATCGACGATATTCAATTTATCGCGGGCAAGGGTCCGACGCAGGAGGAATTCCTCCACACCATCAACGACCTGATCGATTCGGGCGCGCGCATCGCCATTGCCGCCGACCGCGCACCGCAGGCGATCGAAGGCGTGGACAAGCGAATCCTGTCGCGCCTTGCCGGTGGTCTGGTCGCGGACATCCAGCCGGCCGGGCTGGAACTGCGCCTCGCCATCCTGCGCGCGCGCCGCGCCTCCACCGGCACGACGGCGGTGGGTGACGAGGTGATCGACCTGCTCGCCCGCTCCATCCGCAGCAACATCCGCGAGCTGGAGGGCGCCTTCAACAAGCTGATCGCCTATTCGCAGCTGATGGGCCGCGCCGTGACCATCGAGATGGCGCAGACCGTGCTGGCCGATTCGCTGCGCGCGAACGCCCGCCGCATCACCATCGACGAAATTCAGCGCGCCTGCGCCGCCCATTATCGCATCGACACGTCGGAAATGCGCTCCGCCCGCCGCGCGCGCGCCGTCGCCCGCCCGCGTCAGGTCGCCATGTACCTCGCCAAGAAGCTGACGCCCCGCTCCCTGCCGGAAATCGGCCGCATCTTTGGCGGGCGCGACCATTCGACGGTGATCCACGCCGTCCGCACCATCGAGGCCCTCCGCAAGGAGAATGCGGACATCGATCAGGACATCCGCACGCTGCAAAGCCAGTTGGAGGGATAAGTCCGGCACGCTGATCGCGCCGCCACTGGCGAGATCAGGCTGGCCTGTCCCCTATCGTCGCGGCAACACCATCATCCTGGCGAAGGCCGGGATCGCTCTCGCTCAGATAACGCCCTGTATGCATCGCCCCCACCCCGGCCGGGGCGGGGGTGACGAGGCAACGGCGCGTCACCCGAGCGCCCTCAGCCCGCAATCCGGCACCCTCTTATGTCCGCCACCCCGCGCAGATAGCCGCGCCGCGCGATCCCGGCGTTGACCGCCGCCTGCAACCGTCGATCCGCCGCCGCCGCGCCGCTGACCTCCCGCACCAGCCCGCGGAACGGGATGAAGGTGTTGACCACCATCTCGCCCCCCGCCGCGGCCAGATTGCCGCCGGTGCTGCCCTTCTTCTTTTTCGGCTGGCCGAAATCCGGGCCGAGCGCATCGTTGAGCCGCGCCAGTTCGGCGGAAATGGCGGCGCATTTGCCCGCAGGCCGGGCATAGGGCGCGGCGGAGGCGCTCTCCAGGATCGGCGGGATCTTCTTCTTGGAAAGGCCCACGTCGCGCACCGGCTGGGTGGCGATCTCGCCCGCACGCTTCACCGTGCCGTCCTCGTTCCGCTTTTCGTCACCGTCATCCTTGCCGTCGCGGTCCCTCGGCGCATCCTTGTCGGCGCGGCTGGCCGAGGGGGAGGCCGAAGGCTGGGCGGGCAGCGCCGTGCCGAACGCCAGCAGGGGCAACATCAAGATCGTGGCATGGAATTTCGTCATAGTATCTCCCCGGCGCGCAGGCACGACCAACCGATAGGCCGGGTCGTGCAGGTTAGAGCCTTGCAGGGCAAGCTGCGCGCTCTCTATAGCCGTAACGTTCACGGTCGCGAAACGACGCATAAGGGACCAAGCGGATGATCGAAATCCTGTCGGACGCCCTGCGCGCGACACTGAACCCGGCGGGCGCGGAGCTTTGGGCGCTGCACGATGCGCAGGGCCGCCTGCTGATGCATGACGGCGCTCCCGACTATTGGACCGGCCATGCGCCCCTGCTCTTCCCCATCGTCGGCGGGCTGGCGGACGATCGCTATCGCCTGCGCGACGGGCGGCAGTTCACCCTCCCCCGCCATGGCTTTGCCCGCCGCTCCCTCTTCACCGTGGTGGAGAGCGGGCCGGACCATGCGCTGTTCCGCCTGACGGAGACACAGGAGACGCTGGCGGCATGGCCCTTCCCCTTCCGGCTCGACATGGCGTTCCGGCTGGAGGGCGCGACCCTTTTCACCACCGCGACCGTCACCAACAGCGGCGACACGCCCCTGCCGTTCAGCCTGGGCTATCACCCGGCGTTCGCCTGGCCGCTCCCCTATGGCGCGGCGAAGGCGGATCATCGCATCCTCTTCGAAAAGCGCGAGCCTGCGCCGATCCGACGCCTCGACGCGGGCGGGCAGGTGCTGGCGAGCCATGAGCCATCGCCGGTCAATGGCCGCACCCTGACCCCGACCACCGCCCTGTTCGAGGATGACGCGATGATCTGGGACCGGCTGGAAAGCCGATCGCTGACATGGGGCGCGGCGGGGACGCCGAACCTGCGTATCGACTTTCCGGGCATGCCGATGCTGGGCCTGTGGCAGAAGCCGGGGGCGCCCTATCTGTGCATCGAACCCTGGGCGGGGATCGCCGATCCGGTGGGCTATGACGGCGTGCTGGAGGACAAGCCCGGCATCGTCATACTGGCGCCGGGCGACCAGCGCGCCTTCCGCATGGACGTGACGCTGGTTCAGGGGTAAGGCGCGGCACCGATATTTGCTGGGTGCCTGTCCGCATGACCGCCCGGCCGCAGCCAGAAACAGAATCATGACCATCCCTTCCCGCCGTACCTTCGCGATCATCTCCCACCCCGACGCGGGCAAGACCACGCTGACGGAAAAGCTGCTGCTGGAAGGCGGCGCGATCCATCTGGCGGGCGAGGTCAAGGCGCGCGGCGCCAATCGCCGCGCCCGGTCGGACTGGATGAAGATCGAGCAGCAGCGCGGCATCTCCGTCACGTCCTCCGTCATGACGTTCGAACGGACGGGGGAGAATGGCGAGAAGATCACCTTCAACCTGCTCGACACGCCGGGGCATGAAGATTTCTCGGAGGATACCTATCGCACGCTGACCGCCGTCGATTCGGCGGTGATGGTCATCGACGCCGCGAAAGGCATCGAGCCGCAGACCCGCAAATTGTTCGAGGTGTGCCGCCTCCGTTCCGTCCCCATCATCACCTTCGTCAACAAGGTGGACCGGGAAGGGCGCGACCCCTTCTCCCTGCTGGACGAGGTGGCGGACGCGCTGGCGCTGGACGTGACCCCGATGAGCTGGCCGGTCGGCATGGGCGGCGAGTTCGAAGGCATCTATGATTTCGCGCGCAACCGGCTGATGCAGCCGACCGGGCCGAGCAAGGAATATGCCGACGACCCCAAGCAGTTCGGCGGGCTGGATGACGACGGGCTGGCGGGCGTCCTGTCCGACCGTGGCCTGACCCGGCTGCGCGACGAGGCGGAACTGGCGCAGGGCGGTTATGCGGAGTTCGATCTGGAGGCCTATCGCAACGGCGACCTGACGCCCGTCTATTTCGGGTCGGCGCTGAAACGCTTTGGCGTGACCGAACTGATCGACGCACTCGCCGCCCATGCGCCGCCGCCCCGCGCCCAGCCCGCCGAACCGGCGGCGGTGGACCCGGAACGTCCCGACGTGACCGGCTTCATCTTCAAGGTGCAGGCGAACATGGACCCGCAGCACCGTGACCGCATCGCCTTCATGCGGCTGTGCTCCGGCAAGTTCCGGCGCGGCATGAAGCTGACCCCCAGTGGCAGCGGCAAGCCCATCGCCGTCCACTCCCCCATCCTCTTCTTCGCGCAGGACCGCGAAATCGCGGACGAGGCCTTCCCCGGCGACATCATCGGCATCCCCAACCATGGCACCCTCCGCGTGGGCGACACGCTGAGCGAGAAAGCGGACGTGCGCTTCACCGGCCTGCCCAATTTCGCGCCGGAAATCCTGCGCCGTGTAGTCCTGAAAGACCCGACCAAGACCAAGCAGCTCCGCAAGGCGCTCGACGACCTCAGCGAGGAAGGCGTGATCCAGGTCTTCTACCCGGAGATCGGCAGCCAGTGGGTTGTGGGCGTCGTCGGCCAATTGCAGCTCGATGTGCTGATTTCCCGGCTGGAGGCGGAGTATAAGGTGGAGGCGGTGCTGGAACCGGCCCCCTATGACACAGCCCGCTGGCTGACCGGCGATGCGGGCAAGCTGGACAGCTTCGCCTCCATCAACCGCTCCTCCATGGCGCGCGACCGCGACGACAACCCCGTCTTCCTCGCCAAGTCTGCATGGGACGTGGGTTATCAGTCCGAGCGCAATCCCGACCTGAAGTTCAGCGCCACCCGCGAGCGATGAGGCGGGCCGTCCTCCCCGCCCCTCACTCCTGCCCGGCCGCTCACTCCTGAAAGACGGCCCGCGTGCCGACCTTGACCATCTGGGCAAGGCGGGCCGCATCCCAGTTAGTCAGGCGGACACAGCCATGGCTTTCCGCCCGGCCGATGGTCTGCGGCTCGCCGGTGCCATGGATGCCATAATGGGGCTTGGACAGGTCCAGCCACACGACGCCGACCGGGCCGTTGGGACCGGGCTTGAGCAGCACCGGCGGCTTCTTGTCGCTGACATCCCAGAACAGCTTGGGATTATAGTGAAAATCGGGATTGCGGCTGATCCCCTGTATCGTCCAGTTGCCCAGCGGCAGCGGGTCATGGCGGCTGCCCATCGTCGCGGGGAATTGCGCCAGCAGCTGACCCTCGGCGTCATAGGCCTTCAGCGCACCCTCCGACTTGTCCACCACCACCCGGTCCGCCTGCGGCTGGTCCGGCGCGACGCCCAGCAATTGCAGCGTGCGGTTCCAGCCCCGCTCATCCTTGCCCAGTGTCGCCGGGTCCACGTCGGCAATATTGGGGACGCGCAGGACGCCCTTCGTCCGCGTCTGGCGCGGGTTGAGCGCGGCCAGCGTTTCGGCCGTGGTGTGGAACCGCTCGGCCAGCGCCTCTATGACGGTGCGATAGCCGAGGAAGGGCAGCTTCGCCTGCTCCGCCGCGTCCTTGGGGAAATCCGGCACGAACGGACCGGCGGCAAAGGCGGCCGGGATGGCGACGGTCCGGGTCGCGGGCACATCCCGCCAGCGGTTCAGCGCGCCCAGCGTCGGCTCGTCGAGTGTCCCCGTCACCGGCAGATCGTTCGCCGTCTGGAAGCCGCGCAGGGCGAGGGTATAGGACGCCCCCTTCCGCCCGTCGATCACCCCCGCCGGAAAACCGGCGCGGTCGAGCAGCACCTGCGCGCGCAGGATGGGCGGATCGCGAAAAGGCTGACGCGTTACGATGTCAGGAAAGCGCAGCGAGGTCCGGTCGGTGGCCGTGGGCGCGGCTGCGGGATCGGCGCGGGCTGCATTGCCCTCCCCCTCCTTCTCCGTCGGGACGTGGCAGGCGGACAGGAGCAATGTGCTGGCGATCAGGGCAACAGATTTCACGCGATACTCCCGTCAGAACTGTGACAGGGAAACGCGCCATTCGGGGCAAAGTGCCGCTTGTCCGCGCTTTGTCGGGAGGGCGGTCAGAGGGGGACGACGGCCGGTCGAATCGACAGTCAGGAAGATCCACGGATCGAGACTCCTCCTTTCCTCCGTCATACCGATGCCCTTCAGCATGACGGGGGAAAAGGATGGAAAGACGCTCCCCAGGAACCTGCCCAACAACGCTTGACCCTAGACCAGCCGCGCCTCGCCCAGGGTGCAGGCGGCGGCGTCCTGTTCGACCTGGATCGTGGTGTGGCCGATGCCGAACCGCTGCCGCATCGCCTCCGCCACGGTCAGCAGGAAGGCGTCCCGCCCGGCTCCGTCGGGCATCACCAGATGCGCGGTCATCGCCGTCTCGGTCGTGCTCATCGGCCAGATATGGAGGTCATGGACCGCCGTCACGCCGGGTAGGGCGGCCAGATGCCGTTCCACCGCGCCCGCGTCGATCCCCGCCGGGACCGCGCCCAGCGACAGGGCGACCGCTTCCTTGAGCAGGCCCCAGCTCGACCAGACGATCACCGCGACGATGAGGAGGCTGGTCACGGGGTCGATCCACAGCCAGCCGGTGAAGCCGATGGCGAGGCCCGCGACCACCACCCCCGCCGACACCAGCGCATCGGCCAGCATATGCAGGAAGGCCCCGCGAATATTGATGTCGCCCTTCGCCCCCGCCATGAACAGCCAGGCCGTCGCGCCGTTGATGAGGATGCCGACGCCCGCGACCGCCATCATCGTGCCGCCCATCACCGGTTGCGGATCGCCGAACCGCTGAACCGCCGCCAGCGCGATCGCGCCCGCCGCCAGCATCAGCAGCAGGCCGTTGAGCAACGCCGCGAGGATCGACGATCCGCGCAGGCCATAGGTGAAGCGCCCGCTCGGCCGCACCTTGCCCAGCGCCACCGCGCCCCATGCGACCAGCAGGCCGAACACATCGCTGAGATTATGGCCCGCGTCCGCGACCAGCGCCAGCGATCCGCTCAGCAGGCCAAACCCGCCTTCCACCAGCACGAAGGCGATGTTGAGGGTGATGCCGATAGCGAAGGCCCGGCCGAAACTGGCGGGCGCATGGCTGTGCCCATGACCGCCATGGTGGTGGCCATGATGGCCATGGGAATGGTCATGCCCATGATGCGCCCCGCCCTCGCCATGATCGTGATCGTGCGAAAAACCATGGGACTCGCCCCCGGAGTCGCCCCCGGACACGCCGTTACACGCGCTATGCCCGTGCGGGGCCGGATGGTCCGCTGCCATGCTCAGGCCCTCAGCAGGAAGACGGCATGTTCCGCCATCAGATTGGCGTTGGCCCCGCCCGTTTCATGGTCGCCCTTCAGGAACCATTGCGCCTCGATCGTCCAGCCGCGATCCCGCACCAGCGCGCGAAAATCGTCGATAGTCAGATGGTGGATGTTGGGCGTGTCGTACCAGCGTTCGGGCAGCAGCCGCGTCACCGGCATCCGCCCGCCGAACAACAGCGCCAGCCTGCCCCGCCAATGCGCGAAATTGGGGAAGGAGACAAAGGCCCGCGCCCCGATGCGCAACAATTCCTCCACCACCCGGTCCGGCCGCCGCGTCGTCTGGAGCGTCTGGGACAGGATGGCATAGTCGAAGCTGGTGTCGGGATAATAGCCCAGGTCCGTGTCCGCATCGCCCTGCACCACGGACAGGCCCCGTTCCACGGCGGCGGCGACATTGTCCGCGTCCAGTTCCAGCCCGCGCGCGTCCACCCCCTTCATCCCGCGCAGGGCGGAGAGCAGCGCGCCATCGCCGCAGCCGACATCCAGTACCCGCGCGCCCTGCGCCACATGGCGCGCGATGATGGCGAGGTCGGGGCGCAGCGCGTCGCTCATGCCGCCCCGTCCAGCCGCTGCGTGGCGCGGGCCGTGGCCTCCCCGTCGAACCGCTGCATGAAGATGCCCGTAATCCGCTCCCACCCATGCCGCTCATACAGGCTGTGCGCGTCGCGCGTGTTCAGCGTCCAGCGGCGCATATCCTGCAAGTCCGGGTGGGCATCGAAATAGCGCAGCATGGCGGAGGCCAGGCCATGCCCCTGATGCCCCTCCAGCACATAGACATCGGCCAGATGCGCGAAGGTCGCATGGTCCGTCACCACCCGCGCGAAGGCGACCTGTTCGTCCCCCGCATAGACACCGACGCAATGCGACCCGGCCATCGCCTTCTCGACCAGCGCGCGCCCGATCCCCGGCGACCAGTAGCTGCGCGTCAGATAGGCGTGGATCGCGGCGGGTTGCAGCCGCGCCGGATCGTCCGACAGCGCATACCCCTCGCCCAGGTCGATCTCGATCACGCTCATCCCCAGATCACTCATCTCTGGCCCGCCCGCAAAAAGCCGTCGATCACCCGGTTCATGTCGGGCGCGTCAAGCAGGAAGGCGTCATGGCCGAACGGGCTTTTCAGTTCGACAAAGCTGACCTCCCGCCCCGCCGCGTTGAGGGCATGGACGATCAGCCGCGATTCGGCGGTGGGATAGAGCCAGTCGGTGTCGAAGCTGACGAGGCAGAATCGCGCCCGCGTCTCGGCAAAGGCGGCGGCCAGCGATCCGCCATGATCCTCCGCAATGTCATAATAGTCCATGGCGCGGGTGATGTAGAGATAGCTGTTGGCGTCGAACCGCTCGACGAAGCTGAGGCCCTGATGGCGCAGATAGCTTTCCACCTGAAAATCCGCGTCGAAGCCGAATGTCTTGGCGTCCCGCGCCTGCAACCGCCGCCCGAACTTCTCGGTCAGGCCCGCTTCGGACAGATAGGTGATATGGGCGGCCATGCGCGCGACCGCCAGACCGTCGGTGGGCGCATCGCCGTCCATATAATAATGGCCCAGCCGCCATTTGGGATCGGCCATGATCGCCTGCCGCCCAACCTCGTGGAACGCGATATTCTGCGCCGAATGGCGGGAGGTGGAGGCGATGACGATGGCGCTCTCCACCCGGTCGGGAAAGATGGTGGGCCAGCTCAGCGCCTGCATCCCGCCCATGGAGCCGCCCACCACCGCGCACAATCGCTCCACGCCCAGATGGTCGAGCAGCAGCCCCTGCGCCCGCACCATGTCGGCGATGGTGATGACGGGAAAGCGCATGCCAAACGGCTGGCCGGTCGCCGGATCGACGCTGGCGGGACCGTGCGACCCCATGCAACTTCCCAGCACATTGGCGCAGACGACGAAGTGGCGCGCCGGGTCGATGGGCAGGCCCGGCCCGATCAGCCGCGTCCACCAGCCCGCCTTGCCGGTCAGCGGATGGGTGGAGGCCACATATTGGTCGCCGGTCAGCGCATGGCAGATCAGGATCGCATTGCGGCCATCTGGGGCGAGCGTGCCATAGGTTTCATAGGCGATCTCGACCGGGCTGAGCAGCGCGCCCCCGTCCAGCCGCAACGGCCCCGGCAGCGCGACATGCCGCCGGATGCCGTAACGCGGATCATGATGCTCAGCCGTCTCGACCATGGCCTATGCTCATAGAGTGTCGGACGGGAAATGGAATCGCTTGTTGCGAACGGGGAGCAGGAACCGCCTGCTCCCCGCCCTCGCCTTACTTCTTCGGTTCGGGCGCGACCGTCACCTTCACCTCTTCGCCGCTGTTGCCGGGGAAGTTGGTGAACATCGCGTCGATCAGGTTGGGCACCACATAGGTCAGCTTGTTGGAGAGCGACTGGGCGCTCGCCGTACCCTCGAACAGGGCCTTGCCGTTCGACGACTTGTCGATGCGCAGCTTCAACGTGCTGCCATAGACGGTGTAGCTGTCGACCTGCGGATAGCCGCCGAACAGGAAGGGATCGTTGAAGCCATAGCCCCAGCGGCCACCCCAGCCCCAGCGACGGCCATAGCCATAACCGGCATAGCCGCCATAGAGGAAGGGATCGGCCCCGAAGCCGCCCGTAGTGCGGACGCGCTCGCGGCCCTGGTCGACGTCATAATCGACGCGCACGACCAGCTGGGCGGCGGCCGGGTCGGCGGCGCGGACATAGCCGAACCGGCCCATCTGCTGCGCGACCAGATCGGCATAATGGGCGAACTCCAGCCCGCCCGCCTTGCGGCTGTCCTCCGGCACCACGGTAAAGCTCTCGCCCTGCGCGGGGGGGAGCTGCTGGAAGCGCGAGACATTGGCGTTGAAGCCCGTCGCACAGCCGCTCAGCGCCACCAGTGCCAGCGCGGGCGCGGCGACCATTTTCAGAAATCTTGTGCCGGTCATGGTTTCTCGTCCGTTCGTTCGCGCCGGTCGGGGGAGGGCGCACCCATTGCAATTCGATACGGACATTACGTCCTCATCTGTGAACGGCAATTGAACGATCAACCGCCACGCCCTGTCCTATGTTCCGGCGTCAGGCCATGGCGAGCTTCGGCCTCTTGGGCAGACGGCTGGGCGAGCTTTTTGAAAGCGCCTTCCACCCGCAACGGCCGTGCCGATCGCCATCGGTGTGACGGGCAATATGACGGGCGACCAAGCCACTGTCCGCCCCGGTACAGAACCACCGGGGCAGACAGCGTACCGGCGTCAGGCGGCGACCAGATGCAGCGCCGTCGTCTTCGCGGGGGGCAGGTCGCCCTCCGCCTTCAGTTCCTGCTGGCGGGCCAGCATCCGGTCGCGCAACGCCACCAGATCCACATCGGCCCGACGGCACTGGGCGAACATGCCTTCGCCCCGCGCTTCCTCCTCATGGACATGATGCTTGATCTCTTCCGACAGCACCTTGACCTTGGCGTCGAAATAATCCGCCTCCGGTCCCGACGCCTCTATGTCGTTGATGAGCAGCTTGGCGCCGTCATGCTCGACATAGGCTTCGTCCAGCGTGCCGTCCTCGATCTTGCCGCGGAAGGCCGGATAGAAAATCTCTTCCTCTATCGTCGTGTGGATCTTGAGTTCGAGGCAGATCTTGTGCGCGATCTCCTTCTTGCGGGTCGCGTCGCGCGCTTTCTCAAACTGTTCGAACAGAGCCTCGACCGTGCGATGGTCGGCCTTCAGCAACGCGATGGCGTCGCTAAACACTGGTTGCGCCATTATGGTTTCTCCTCATCCCCTGTCGGGACAAGGTTTCAGACGCCCGGCACCGGCGCTTGTTCCCCTGCCGCCCCTCCGTCCGCCGCATCGCCGGATGTCCCGCGCCGCCGCGCCTTGGCGAAAATCTCCCACACCGCCATGAACAGCGCGGCGATCACCGGGCCGATGACGAAACCGTTGAAGCCGAACAGCTCCAGCCCGCCCAGGGTGGAGATCAGGACGACATAGTCCGGCATCTGCGTATCGCGGCCAACCAGCACCGGGCGCACCACATTATCGACCATGCCGATGACGAGGATGCCGCAGGCGATCAGCACGATACCCTGCCAGATCGCGCCCGAAATCAGCAGGTAGATGGCGACCGGCACCCAGATCAGGCCGGTGCCTATGGCGGGCACCAGCGACAGGAAGCCCATCGCGATGCCCCACAGCAAGGCGCCACCCACGCCCAGCATCCAGAAGATCACCCCGCCGATCAGCCCCTGCAATATGGCGACGACCAGACTGCCCTTGATGGTGGCGCGGATCACCGTCGCCACCTTGTCCAGCAACTGGCGGCGCAGCGTCGGCTGGAGGGGAATGGATTGTTCGATCCTCTGCGCCAGCTTCTGCCCGTCGCGCAGCAGGAAATAGGCGAGGTACAGCATCACGCCCAGCGTCAGGATGAAGCCGAACGCGCTCTGGCTGATGTTGAAAGCCTGCCCGGCCAGCGTCTGGAAACTGCCCGCAATGGCGGTGGTCGCCCGTTGGCGCAGCGCGTCGAGGTCCGACAGGCCATAGCGTTCCAGCATCTGCGTCGCCCAGTTGGGCAGCAGCGCCTGAAATTTGCCGAAGATGCTGTTGATGTCGAGGTTGCCGGTGGAAATCTGCCCGTACAGGGCCACCACCTCCCGCGCGATGAACATCCCCAGGATCAGCGCGGGCACCACCACCATGACGATGATCGCCAGCAGGGTCAGCGACGCGGCCAGGCTGCGCCGCCCGCCCAGCTTGTGGACCAGCCGGTTCATCAGCGGCTCGAACATCAGCGCCGCGACCAGCGCCCACAGGATCGCGCCAAAGAAGGGGCGGATGATGAGCGCCAGCGCGAGGGTGACACCGACGACCAGCGCCACGAAAAACCTGTCTTCTCCGCGCTTCATGCATCATGTCCCTGCCGCGCGGCGCGACGCGCACCGGCTGGCGCATGGCTTATGGCGGCACGGCGGAGGGATCAAGGGGCGGTGCAACGGGAAGGGAAAAGCGAAACGGTGGGAACGGCGACCCGCAACGCGCCCTCGTCACCCCGGACCTGATCCGCGGCCCCGCTGCCGTCCGGTTTCAAGCCATCGGACAAAGGCGTCCGCACCGGGACGGCGCCCCGCCCGCGCGCCCCGTCAGGCCGCGACCACCCGGTTCCGGCCGCCCCGCTTTGCCTCGTACAGCGCCACGTCGGCGTCGTGGAGGAAATGGTCCGCGCTCATCCCCACCCGGTGGCGCACCACGCCGCAACTGATAGCGGCGGCGATGGTCTGGCCAGACGCAAGGCGCACCGGCTGGGCGCTGACCGCATCCACCAGCCGCCGGCAAATCTCCTGCGCGCTGTCCCATTCGGTGGTGTCGAGCAGGATGACGAACTCGTCGCCGCCCATCCGCCCCACCGAATCGGTCACGCGCAACTGGCCGGAGATACGCCGCGCAATCTCCTCCAGCACGGCGTCGCCGGTCTGGTGCCCGCAATTGTCGTTGATGAGCTTGAAGCGGTCCACGTCGATCATGGCGAGGACCAGCCCCTCCGTCCGCCCGGCCAATGCCCGCTCCAGCCGCAACAGGAAACCGGCGCGGTTGAGCAGGCCGGTCAGGCTGTCGGTATAGGCCGACCGGGCCAGCGCCATCGTCTGCGCCTTGCGGGTGGAGACATCGTGCAGCGTCATCAGCGTGCCGGGGCAACGCCCGCCCTCATCTTCCAACGCGCGGAAGCTCGCCTCCAGCCAGCGTTCCTCCCCGGCCCAGATACGCAGTTCGACGCTGTGCACCGCATCAGGCACGTCCAGCGCCATTTCATGCGCCGGTCGCAGGGTGGCTCCACCATTCTCCACCAGTTCCTCGATCAACAGGCCGGGCAGGTCGTCCATCGCATGGCCATGCAGCAGCTCGATCGCGCCGATCGCCTTGCGGCAGCGGCCGCCGACGTCGAAGGTCAGCATCAGCACGGCGGAACGGGCGGCCAGCAGGCGCAGCGACTGCTCGCTCTTCGCCAGTTCCTGCATCACCCGGTCACGCGCGGCCAGCGCGACGACGACCGGCCATTGCGTCATCAACTGGGCGGCGATGAAAATCTGCAGGAAATAGGCCCGCAGTTGCACATCCTCGCTGAGCGGGACGATGGGGCCATGGCCATTCATGGTGGACAGGGTGCCGATCACCGCGACCATCATCACCGCGACCTTCACCCCCATCCAGCCAAGGCGGAAAGCAACCAGCATGGTCGGCATGATGACGAGGAAGACCAGCGGCCGCTCCGCCGTGAACACGAGCATCGCGACCAGGGAGGTCAGCAGCACCAGCCCGCCCGCCTCCCAGCGCCGCGCCACCGTCGCCTCCTGCCACGCCCGGCCATATTGGCCCGCCAGCAGCGTGTAGAAGACGGGAGCGAAGATCAGGATGCCCAGCGAGTCCGCAAAGAACCAGATCAGCGCGCTGCCCAGGAAATCCCTGCCGAAGAACAGGGCGAAGGTCGCCCCGCCGATCAGCGAACTGAACGCCGGGGCCGCCACGCCGGCACCGATGGTAAAGCGCACCATGCTGCGCGCGCTGCCGCCGATACCGTCGCCCATGCGGGAAAAATTGGTGAGCCATGCCGCCAGCAGCACTTCCGACATATTGGCCAGGCCCAGGAAGACGGGCGCCAGCGACACGCCCCGCACCGTGAAGGTTGCAATGATCACGCCCAGGAAGGTGAACAGCATGATCGCCCACCACTGGCGGCGCGGGCGCAGCATGGCGAGCGCCAGTGGCAGCGAATTGGCGGGCCACAGCACCGAAACGGCATGGACGGCGCTGGCGAAATACAGGGTCGCGCCGACCAGCAGCGTATAGCAGACACCAACGATCAAAGGCGCCCAGAGACCACCGAAGCACAGTGATCGGGCCGATCTGTTGAGGCGCCATTCCATGGACCGGCAATGCCAGTATCGGGTTGCCATGCCGTTAACATTATTATCGTTGCGGAATCGGAACTATGGGAATTGGCCAGAAACAGACCCCGAAGCAGCCCCCGCAATAGCCGATGCCGCGCGGATCAGGCGGGCGCTGGGAGTCAGGGTGGGGAGGGCCGGTCCCGGCGATCCTCTCTTTACCCCCGACCGTCACCTATCTCCACCGGACTGCCGGGGTGGGCTTTTGGCGAGCATCTTTCCGCTCGCCACCCCTCATTCTGTTGGTGCTCGTCAGGACGACGGAAAGGCCGAAACCGCGCCCATGCGACCGTCCGGCCTCAGACCTTCCGGGGTTCGACCACCGGCAGGTCGATCCCGCCTATCGCATCAGGCCCAATGCGTCATAGGCCCCGCGCAGCGTCGGTTCCGCCGCCGCCGCCGCCCGCTGCGCACCCTTGACGAGGATGGCGTCCAGCGCCGCATCGTCACCGCGCAGCGCCTGATACCGCTCCCGGATCGGGCGCAGGCTCTCCACCAGCACCTCGGCCAGCGCGGGCTTGAACGCGCCAAAGCCCTGCCCGGCGAACTGCGCGCATACGGCATCGGGGGTGGTCCCCGCCAGCACCGCGTAAATACCGACCAGATTGCGCGCCTCCGGCCGCTCCGCGAGGCCCGCCGCCGTTTCGGGGAACAGGTCCGGGTCGCTCTTGGCCTTCTTCACCTTCTGCATGATGGTGTCGTCATCATCGGTCAGGTTGATGCGGCTCATATCGCTGGGGTCCGACTTGGACATTTTCGCACTGCCGTCCCGCAGGGACATGATCCGCGCCGATTCCTTGGGGATGATCGGGTCGGGCAGGGTGAACAGATCGACGCCGAAATCCGTGTTGAACTTGACCGCAATGTCGCGGGTCAGCTCCAGATGCTGCTTCTGGTCCTCCCCCACCGGCACATGCGTCGCCTGATACAGCAGCACGTCGGCGGCTTGCAGCACCGGATAGACATAGAGGCCGATGGACACGCCCTCGCGATTCTTGCCCGCCTTGTCCTTGAACTGGGTCATGCGGTTCAGCCAGCCGATGCGCGCGGTGCCGTTCAGCAGCCATTGCAGCTCCGCATGGGCGGGTACGCGCGCCTGGTTGAACAGGGTGGAGCGGTCCGGGTCGATGCCGCACGCGACCAGCGCGGCCGCCATGTCGCGCACATTGGCGATGCGCTGCGCCCGCTCCTCATGCACGGTGATGCTGTGCATGTCGGCGAGGAAGAAGAAACACTCGTCCTCCGGCCCCATCGCATCCTGCATCGCCACCCAGTTGCGGATCGCGCCGAGGTAATTGCCGAGGTGGAGATTGCCGGTCGGCTGGATGCCGGACAGGATACGCATCGCTTCCTACTTCCTATTTACGGGCGGGGCGCCGGAACTGCCCCTTGAGTTCGGAGAGCCGATACGCGCCAAACAGGAAGGACGCCACTGCATAAACCACCGCACCGCCACCGCATAGCAAACCGAGAGCGCCGATCCGCTCCCAGAAGCCCGCCGCCATATAGGGGTCGAGCAGGATATTGAGGCCCCACAGCGCCGCCCCCATCGCCACGCCCGCCGCCACGATGCGCAGCGCCTTGCCCCGGAACCGCGCGTCCATCTTCAGATGATCGGCCCGGTGCAGCGCGCCATAGAGCAGCAGCACATTGACCCACGCCGAAATCGCCGTGGACAAGGCGATGCCGACCGCGCCCAGCGGCCAGATCAGCGCAAGGTTGCCGACCAGATTGACCAGCATCGCGATGAAGGCGATCCGCACCGGCGTCCGCGTATCCTGCCGCGCGTAGAAGCCGGGGGTCAGCACCTTGATGAACACATAGGCGGGCACGCCCGGCGCAAAGGCGGCCAGCACCGCCGCACTGCCCAGCGTGTCGGCGGCGGTAAACGCGCCATGTTGCAACACACCCCGGATGATCGGCATCGCTGACACGAACAGGGCAATGGCGGCGGGCAGGGCCAGGAACAGCGCCAGCTCCATCGCGCGATTCTGCGTATGGCTGGCGGCCTTGGGATCGCCGCCGCCGATCTGGCGCGACAGGGCGGGCAGGATCGCGGTGCCCACGCCGATGCCGATCAGGCCCAGTGGCAACTGGTTCAGCCGGTCCGCATAATAGATATAGCTGACCGCGCCCTGCGGCAGGAAGCGCGCGGCGAGGCTGGTGGAGATCAGCAGGTTGAACTGGATCGCCCCCTGCCCGATCGCGGCGGGACCGATGACGGCCAGCATCCGGCGCACATCGGGCGTCAGGCGCGGCGGGCCGAGGCGCAGCACGACCCCCGCCCGCCGGCAGGACCAGATCAGCCACAGCAACTGTATCGCGCCGGAGATGGTGACCGCAATCGCCTGCGTCACCGCCGTCGCGACCTCGCTGTCGCCCCGGAGGAAGACGATCGCAACAATCATGCAGATGTTGAGCAGCACCGGCGCGGCCGCATTGACCCAGAAACGGTTCAGGCTGTTGAGGATACCGCCCAGCAGCGACGTGAGCGAGATGAGGCCCAGATACGGAAAGGTGATGAGCGTCAGGTGCCGGGCAAGGTCGAATTTTTCCGCGCCGCCTTCCGGAAAGCCCCCCGTCATCGCATAGACGATGGGACCGGCGGCCAGCATCATCAGCACGGTGAACACTGTCAGGAACGGCACCAGCACGGACAGGACTTGCCCGGCAAAGATCACCGCGCACCGCTGCCCCGCCAGTGGATCGTCCGGGTCGACATTCTGCGCCATCACCCGGTTGAACATCGGCACGAAGGCGGCGGAGAAGGCCCCTTCCGCGAACAGGGCGCGGAACAGGTTGGGCAGGCGCCAGGCGATCAGGAAGGCGTCGGACGCAAAACCCGCGCCGACATAGCGCGCCATCAACATGTCGCGCACCATGCCGAGGATGCGGCTGACCAGCGTCAACCCGCCGATGGTTCCGGTGGCCTTGAGAAGGTTCATGGCGTCCTCCCGTTCATTCCCGCGCACGGGAAAGTCGGCGCAGACGGGCTTTTCGCCCTATCCTTCTCGTCATCCCAGCGCAGGCTGGGATCGGGTGAGACAAGATCGTGCCCGGTCGTGAGAGATCCCGGCCTTCGCCGGGATGACGAACGAGGCCGGGATGGCGAAGTTGACGCCACCCCGGCACTCTCAATCAGGCGTGGCCAGCCGGCTCCGCATTGGCGATGCCGTCGACGCCGGCCTGCTGCTGGAGGTACAGCGCCCCGAAATCGATGGGGTCGAGCAGCAAGGGCGGGAAGCCGCCATCCTGCACCGTGTCGGCCAGCACGCGGCGCGCGAACGGGAAGAGCAGGCGCGGAGCCTCCGCCAGCAGGAAGGGCTGGAGCTGGTCTTCGGGGATGTTGCGCAGGCCGAACAGGCCCGCATAGACCAGCTCGACAGCGAAGGTCGTGCCCTCGTCCGCCACGGCCTTGGCGGTGATCTTCAGCGCGACCTCATGCACATCGTCGCCGGGCGATCCGGTCGAGATGTTGAACTGGATGTCGATCTGCGGCTGGGTCTGCCAGCTATACACGGCGGGCGCATTGGGGTTTTCGAAGGACAGGTCCTTCACATATTGCGCGATCAGGCCGACCTGCGGCAGGTCGTCCGCGCCATTGGGGCTGTTGTCGCCGTTGAGGCCGTTGTCGATTGCGTCGGTCATGCGAGTCGTCTTTCCTGCCTGCGAAAATGGGTCGCGCACGAACGGGCGCGTCGCCCGGCGATTAGACGATTCTCGGCAAAATGCCAGTCCCCCGCGGACGATCCCCCGCCGCGCCGCCGCCGCCCCCTCCGCCCTTTCGCAGAGCGGCGGATATTGCCATAGGGCAGGGCGATAACGGGGGTAGGGGCAGCCAGGATGATGGGCAGGATGATACGCAGGATCGCCCGCTATACGCTGGTCTTCATCGGCACCTTCGCGCTGGTGCAATCGCTCCCCTCCCCCAGCCGCGCCGACGATGTCCGCACCTATAATGCGGCGCTGCTTCTCTACCTCCACGCACTGGAGGCGCCGGAGCAGACGGTCAGCGGCGTGACCTTCAACCGGCGACGGGGCAAGGGATCGAACTATTTCTACTATCGCAAGGATGGCGAGCGGCACTATCTCTATTGCCTGCGATGCCCGGTGGAAGCGTGGAAGGACGCCCAGCCGCACATCGCCGCCATCGACGTCATCACGCTGGACGGGACGCGCTATGCCACCGAAATCCGGCTGAAGTCGGGGCGGATATTGCGGGAGCGTAAGGACATGCTCAACCTGCTCCACGCCTCGGCGGCTTCCTATCGCAGCCTGCTGGACGACGACAGGGCCATGGAGCGGCGGCGCGGATCGGAAAGCCTGTTTTCCACGATGATGGCGGGGATCGTCACCCTCACCTATGCCCTTCTGCGCTGGCAACGGCGCGTAGGCCGGGCCAGGGCGGCGCGCATCGCCGCATAGCCTGCCGCCAATGGGCAAGACAGGGCGAGACAGAGAGCGGGGCCGACGGCGCATCGCCACCGCGCTATGCGTCCGCCCCCACTGGCGCATCGCCCGCCGGGCCTGATACGCTGGCCTCCATGACCCAGAGCCTTTCCCCCGAACCCGTCTCCCGCACCATCGATTCGCAGGGGCTGGCCATCCATTATCTCGACTGGGGTAATGCGGGCGCGCCGGTGCTGATCCTGTTGCACGGCAATGCGGACCATGCGCGCAGCTGGGACTGGACGGCGCGCGCGCTGCGCGACCGTTTCCATGTCGTCGCGATGGACCTGCGCGGCCATGGGGACAGCGACTGGTCGGCGGACGGCGGCTATCTCGCCCCCTATCATGTCCTCGATCTGGTCGAACTGGTCGATCATCTGGGGGCGGACAAGGTGACGATCCTCGGCCACAGCTTCGGCGGCAACATCAGTTGGCACTATGCCGCGCTGTATCCCGACCGGGTGGAGAAGCTGGTGGTGGTCGACGGTCTCGGCCCCGCGCCCAACGCCATCGCTGGCTGGGATGCGGTCGGCCCCGTCGTCCGGCTGCGGGAATGGGTGGAAAAACGCCGCAACCCGCGCGCCACGTCGCAGCGCCGCTTCGCCACCATCGAGGAGATGGTCGAGCGCATGGCAAAGGGCAATCCGCACCTCAGCGCGGAACAGGCCCGGCACCTCGCCATCCATGGCGCGCGCCAGCATCCCGATGGCTGGTCGTGGAAGTTCGATCCGCGCGTTCAGATGTTCGCGCCCCACGACTTCGCGGTCGGCGGCGAAGCCTTCTGGCAGGGCGTCACCGTCCCCACCCTCCTCTATTATGGCACCGAAAGCTGGACCACCGACCCGGAGGAGGACGGCCGCGCCCGGCACCTGCGCGACCATCGCACCATCGTCTATGACGGCGCGGGCCATTGGGTCCACCACGACCGCTTCGACGATTTCATCGCCTCGCTGACGGAGTTTCTCTGAAGGCGGGCCACGCGCGGCTGCTTCTATCCTCACGGGCCTGATTCTCGCGAACCTGCCCCCTTCCGGTCTGCGATTTGTCCCCCCGGTGACAGGATTCGTTACGCCCGATGAAACCACCGCGGCCCTCACCCGTTAGGGCGATCATGACGTCCGCCTTTCGCCCCCCTTCACCCCCGCGCGCCGAACGGTTCGCACCCATGTTCGCCGCGACAAGCCGGGCTATCGTGCCGGAAACGAACAATAGCGGGCCAGTCTATTTGAATCCCGCGCATAAATTGCCTATGTCAACGGTTGGCTGCACGCATGACCGAACCACGGTCGCCGGATTTGCAGCACAGGAAGGTTTGGGAGCGTCGTGACCGTCATCGTCATTCTTGCCATGATTTTCGCGCTTCTGGCGCTGCGCCTTTATTCGGTGCTGGGCAAGCGCACGGGTCATGAGCAGCAGATGCCTGCCCCCGCCGACGACCGTCCGGCGGTGCCGCTGTCCGCCGCGCGTCCCGCCGTCGACGCCCGGCCCGATCCGGTCCGCGTCGGTGATGCGCTGATGGCCCCCGACGCGCAGGGCGGGATCCGCGCGATCATCGCAATCGACCGCAGTTTCGACGTGACCCGCTTCCTCGTCGGCGCGCGCGCCGCCTATGGCATGATCCTCGAAGCCTTCTGGCAGGGTGATAAGGACCGCCTGCGCGCGCTGTGCGACGACGATGTCTATGGCGCCTTCGCCACCGCCATCGACGACCGCGTCACCGCAGGCCACAGCCTTGAAAACCGACTGGTCCGCATCGACACCGCCCGCATCGGCGAGGCCGTGCTGAACGGCAGCACCGCCCAGATCACCGTGCAGTTCGAAGCGGACATCGCCGCCGTTACCCGCGATGCGGATGGCGTGATGATCGCCGGTTCGCTGGAGGACGCCATTCCCACGCGGGAAATCTGGACCTTCGCGCGCGACCTGCGCAGCCGCTCGCCCGACTGGATTCTGGTCGCCACCGACGAGGTTTGAGGCCTTGGCGTCAGGGTTTATCGCGACGTGCTCCCTGTACCGCGCCATCTGATCGCCTGACCGGATGTACCGATCCGGTCCGGTTCCTTTTCATTCGCTGCCGGGATCGTCCGGGACAAAAAGGGGAAGACCATGCGCTGGAGCCATCTGGCCGCGATCTCCGCGCTGGCCTTTGCCATCAGTGCCTGCACCGTCATCCCGGAATCGGCCCGCACGCCCGCGACTCCGTCAACCCGGCCCCGGCCTGCGCCCCGGCCCGCACCCGCGCCTGTACCGACGACACCCCGGCCCACCCCCGCTCCCCTATCGCCCTCCACCGCGACGACACCCGTCACCGACGGCATGGCGGCTTCGGCCGGCGTGATCCTCGGCCCCGACCTCGACACGCTGCTGCCCGCCGATTCGGCGCGTCTGGCCGATGCGCTCCGCGCCTTCCGCGCCACCTGCCCTTCGCTGATGCGCCGCACCGACACGTCCGGCCTGACCGCGGGCAGCGACTGGCAATCCGCGTGCAGCAACGCCGCGAGCTGGAGCGACGGACAGGCCCGCGAATTCTTCCGCCGCAATTTCGAAGCGGTGCAGATCGCCGATGGCCGCGCCTATGCCACCGGCTATTATGAGCCGGAGATCGCCGGCTGCCGCACGCCCACCGCCAGTTGCGCCACGCCCCTCTATCGCCGTCCCGACAATCTGATCGACGTCGACCTCGGCAAGTTCAGCGAGGCGCTCAAGGGCAAGACCATCCGGGGCAAAGTGTCGGGCACCAACTTCATCCCCTTTGACGAGCGGGCGGAGATCACCGCCGGGTCGCTCAGCGGGCGCGGCCTCGAAATCGCCTATGCCAACGACCCCATCGAGCTGTTCTTCCTGGAGGTTCAGGGATCGGGCCGCCTGCGCCAGCCCGACGGCAGCATCCTGCGCGTCGGCTATGCCGGGCAGAATGGCCGCGACTATACCGGCATCGGCAAGTTGATGAAGGATCGCGGCCTCATCAAGGCCGGGTCGATGCAGGACATCATGCAGTGGCTGCGCGCCAACCCCGTCGATGGTCGCCGGATCATGAACGAGAATCGCAGCTATATCTTCTTCCGCGAACTGACCGGGGCCGGGCCGCTTGGCGCGCTGGGCATTGCGGTCACGCCGCGCGCCACCGTCGCCGCCGATCCCAAATATGTGCCGCTGGGCGCGCCCGTCCTCCTGACTATGGACCGGGATGAGGCCAACGGCCTGTGGGTGGCGCAGGATACCGGCGGCGCGATCAAGGGGTCGAACCGCTTCGATACCTTCTGGGGCGCAGGGTCCGACGCGCGCACCATCGCGGGCGGCATGTCGGCGCGGGGGAACGCCTGGCTGCTGCTCCCCATCGGCACCGCCGCGCGCCTCGCCCCGCGCTGATGCCACCCGCGCCGATGCCGTCCCCGCTGACACCTCTGTCGCGCACCCACCGGTCGCTGCCAGCCCCATCGCCATCGCGCATACCGCTGTCCCTGTCGCCTGTTCCGTCCGTGCCGGCGCCAAATCCGTTGGCGCACCTCATCACCCTCCTGCCGGGCCGCTGACATGACCCCGCGCCGCCCCGGTGGCGGACGCCCGCTCAGCCCGGAGGAGGAGTTGCTGTGGCAGCATCTGGCGCGCAGCGTCCGCCTGCTGCGCCGTGACGCCGCCCCGGCCCGCACCGCCGCGCCGCGCCCCGCGCCACCCCTTCCCGACCTGCCCCCCCCGCCGCCCGCGCCCGCCGCGCGGGTGAAGGGCCGCGTGCCCCCGCTCCGTCCCGCGCCCGCCCCCCCGCCGCCACCCGCCCGGCGGGAGCCGGTCGCAACGCTCGACAGCGGGTGGGAGAAGCGCATCCGGTCCGGCACGCTCCAGCCGGAACGCAGCGTCGACCTCCACGGCCATAATCTGGCGGGCGCCCATGCCACGCTCGACACCGCGCTGGGGGCCGCCCGGCGCGACGGGGTGCGGGTGCTGCTGGTCGTCACCGGCAAGCCCCGGCCCGGCCGCATCGCCCCCGAAGGACGCGGCGCGATCCGGGCGGAGATCGGCCACTGGCTCGAACGCTCCCCCCATGCCGACCGCATCGCCAGCGTGCGCGTCGCCCATCCGCGCCATGGCGGCGACGGCGCGCTCTACATCATCCTGCGCCGCGACCGCTGACAGCCTGCACCGCTATCCATAAAGCTCGGAAAAGTGGGATTTTCCCTGCCGGATACATAAAAAATTAAGCCGAATATTCCATCTTCGCAATGAACGGAGGAGGATGCCTCGGGCGCGGGGGCTGGATGGGAAAGGGGACTCGAATCCCCTCTCGTCCGGCCCTTTCCGCGTGTCGGTCGAACCCTGCAGAATGACGGTCCTCGATGACCGTCCTGCGCGCCGGACGGCACCCTCCTCCCCCTTATCCACAGTTTTAATTTTTCCCCGCGCCGGGCCATTTTTTCCCTTGCACCGCTCCCAAGTGCAGGAAAGTCCGCGCGTCGCGCCCTGTCACCCCCCTCGCCCCCTCCATGAGGCGAGTCTTTTCAGCGGTGAACCGAGCCGTTAATCCTGCGTTTATCCTCTTGCGTCGAGATTCGGCTGTGGCACTATCCATAGTGTTCGGAGTAAGGGGAGCACTCTACAGATTGTGTCGCAGGGCGGGAGCATCGCTTTCCGTCATGGGGCCTTTCGCGCCGTTTGCCATCCTTCAGGGGTGCCGAAACTGTCGCCGGAGCTGTCGGTAGAGACCGGATCGAACGGATAATGAGCAAGTTGGGGGCGCAAAGTGGATTTTCGCGATATGCAGACAGGAACTGACGACACCGTGCTGGAAACCCGTCCCGCTCCCTCGCCCGCCGCTTCGGAGGCCGCCGCGGCTTCGGAAACAGGCGCCACCGGCGCGCCTGCGCCCGCCGCCGCGAAACCGCTGGCGTCCAACGCCGTGGCGGAGCGTCGCTTCGACATCGTCACCGATTCGTCGCGCGACGCGCTGCTGACCGAATTCGGCAAGGACACGCTGAACGACCGCTACCTCCTGCCCGGCGAAAGCTATCAGGATCTGTTCGCCCGCGTCGCCTCCGCCTATTCCGACGATCAGGCGCATGCCCAGCGTATCTATGACTATATCTCGCGCCTGTGGTTCATGCCCGCGACGCCGGTGCTGTCCAACGGTGGCACCGGGCGCGGCCTGCCCATCTCCTGCTTCCTCAACCAGGTCGACGACAGCCTTCAGGGCATTGTGAACACCTGGAACGAGAATGTCTGGCTCGCCTCGCGCGGCGGCGGCATCGGCACCTATTGGGGCGCGGTGCGCGGCATCGGCGAGCCGGTCGGCCTCAACGGCAAGACCAGTGGCATCATCCCCTTCGTGCGCGTCATGGACAGCCTTACCCTCGCCATTTCGCAGGGTTCGCTGCGCCGTGGCTCGGCCGCCTGCTATCTCGACATCAGCCACCCGGAGATTGAGGAGTTCCTCGAAATCCGCAAGCCGTCCGGCGACTTCAACCGCAAGGCGCTGAACCTGCACCATGGCGTGCTCATCACCGACGAGTTCATGGAGGCGGTGCGCGACGGCAAGGAGTTCGCGCTGCGTTCGCCAAAGGACAACAGCGTCCGCAACACCGTCGATGCGCGCAGCTTGTTCCAGAAGATCGTCGAGAACCGCCTCGCCACGGGTGAGCCGTACATCGTCTTCTCCGACACGGTGAACCGCATGATGCCCAAGCATCACCGCGACGTGGGGCTGAAGGTTTCCACCTCCAACCTGTGTTCCGAGATCACGCTGCCCACTGGCCGCGACCATCTCGGCAATGATCGCACCGCCGTCTGCTGCCTGTCCTCGCTCAACATCGAGACGTGGGAAGAGTGGAAGGACGACAAGCTGTTCATCGAGGATGTGATGCGCTTCCTCGACAATGTGCTTCAGGACTATATCGACCGCGCACCGGAAGAGATGGCCCGCGCCAAATATTCGGCGACGCGCGAACGGTCGGTCGGCATGGGCATCATGGGTTTCCACAGTTTCCTGCAACAGCGCAACATCCCGTTCGAGAGCGCGCTGGCGAAGTCGTGGAACCTCAAGATCTTCAAGCATATCAACGCCAAGGCGAACGAGGCATCGATGATGCTGGCGCAGGAGCGCGGCCCCTGCCCCGACGCCGCCGATCAGGGCGTGATGGAGCGTTTCTCCTGCAAGATGGCGATCGCGCCCACCGCGTCGATCAGTATCATCTGCGGCGGCACGTCGGCCTGCATCGAACCGATCCCGGCGAACATCTACACGCACAAGACGCTGTCGGGCAGCTTCATCGTCAAGAACCCCTATCTGGAGAAGATCCTCCAGGCGAAGTCGAAGGATTCGACCAACGTCTGGAACTCGATCCTGGAGAAGGGCGGTTCGGTCCAGCACCTCGACTTCCTGACGCCAGACGAGAAGGACACGTTCAAGACCAGCTTCGAGATCGACCAGCGCTGGCTGCTCGAACTGGCCGCCGACCGCACGCCCTATATCGACCAGGCGCAGTCGCTGAACCTGTTCATCCCGGCGGACGTGGAGAAGTGGGATTTGCTCATGCTGCACTTCCGCGCATGGGAACTGGGCATCAAGTCGCTCTATTACCTGCGCTCCAAGTCGATCCAGCGCGCCGGTTTCGCGGGCGGTGTGGAGGCGGACAACACGCCCGACGCGCCCCGCATCGAACTGGCGACGACCACCGACTATGACGAATGTCTCGCCTGTCAGTGACGGGCGGACGTGCGCGCGCCATGATCCGCTATAGTCCCATCCTCGCGGGGGCGTTGACACTCTTGTCGATCGCCCCCACGGCCTCCGCACAGATCATCGGCGCCTATCAAGGGGTGTCCGTGACGGCCACCGTGCCGATTTCGATGGACCGGCTCAAGCAGCTCGGCGCCACGCTCCCCCTGTGGTTTTTCAATCCCGATGCGCCGCGGATTGCGACGGACAGGGAACGGCCGACGACGCCCGCGGATCGCACCGCCAGCATGCAGGTCAACATGGCGTTTGCGGCAGGGTCGCCGCGCGCGCTATCCTGCGAAGTGCTGATGAGCCAGTCCGCGCCGGACATATCCAACCAGCTTTGCCAGAAGATGGTCGAAACCTATCGGCTGGCTCCCGAACGGGTCCAACCCCGCGCGGCGCAGGCGCATTTCTGGGTTCATGTCTATTCCCCCTCCGATGGCGTGCCGGTCGAGTTCACCCGAACCGACCCGGTCTTCACGCCTGAAAAGGGCTAGGGAATGGCAACCCCGCTCCCTTCACGGACAAGAGAAACCCCGGTGGCACGGATGTCCACCGGGGCCGAGCGCGTCGGACATGGTCGCATGCCCCGCGCTGCTAGCTCTGTGCGCCGCACCCTTGCCGGGGCAACGCGTCGGATCGCGCGATCAGAATTTCGCGCGCTCCCCGCTCGTATGCCCGGTACCGAACAGCGGCGGGTTGGCGGGATCGCTCGCGCCGGGCGTGGTGCCGGGGGCGTAGGTGGCCGGGTCGATCTGGCTGGCAGCACCGCCGACCTGCGGCTGCTGCACGCCCGACTGGTGCTGCTGCTCGGCCACGTGCGCCTGCGGGCTGGCGCCGACTTTGAGGTAGACGCGGTTATCCTCGATGCGGTCCACCGCCTCGAAGTCGAGGTAATGATGCTGGCCGTCGTTGCTGTCGCTCCGCGTCAGCTTGATCGTGTCGCCGTCGACCTCGTCCACCGTGCCGACATGCTGGCCGCTGGCGTTGGTGACTTCCATATGCTGCTTGATGCGCAATTTCTCGAACATGATGATGATCCTCTCGTCCATGTTGCTTCTGGAGCTTCAACGGCGAGGCGGCCCTGCGCGTTCCGCGGCTCGTCTCATTCGGGGTGCGACCAATGACAGACACCACCACCACCGGGCCGCGCCGCATCGTCACCGGTCTCGATGAACAGGGGCGCTCCTGCATCCTCATCGACGGCCCCGTGCCGCGTACGGAGCGGGGCAACCAGCTCATCTGGCGCGCGCCCGCCCTCCCCGCCGACAATGGCGGGGGTGAGGACGCCTCCGTCCCCTTCGCGATGGAGCATCTCAAGGACGGTAGCGCCACTTTCTCCGTCACGGAACTGCCGGTCGGCATGGGCCGCTTCCTGCACGCCACCGACACGCTCGACTATCTGGTCATCCTCAAGGGGACGATCGTGCTGGAGATGGAGGTGGGCGAGGCGACCCTCCGCGCGGGCGACTGCGTGGTCCAGCGCGGCACCGTCCATGCCTGGCGCAACGACGGACCGGATGTGGCGACGATGGCCAGCATCACCCTGCCCGCGCTGCCGGTGGGCAAGGGCGCGACCATCTGATGACCGCCGCCCTCACCCTGTACGGCATGAACAGCCCCAATGTGCGCAAGGTCGCGCTGATGCTGGAGGAGCTTGCCCTCCCCTATGCGCTGGAGCATGTCGCCGTGTTCAGGGGGGAACAGTTCTCGCCCGAATTCCTCGCGCTCAACCCGCTGGGCAAGGTGCCGGTGCTGGTCGATCCCGCGCTGGGCATGCCGCTGGCGGAATCGGGCGCGATCCTCCTCTATCTGGCGGAGGCGCACGGCCAGTTGCTGCCCACCGTCCAGCCCGCCCGCGCCGAAGTGATGCAATGGGTGATGGTGCAGATGGCCAATGTCGGCCCGCAACTGGGCCAGCTCAACCATTTCCAGATGCAGGATCAGGGCGCCGACGGGCCGGGCAGCATCGGCCACGCCTATGCGCTGGGCCGCTTTACGGAGGCCGCCCGCCGCCTCTACCGCCTGCTCGACGACCGCCTCGCCAGCCGGGAGTGGATCGCGGGCGACGCCTATAGCATCGCGGACATTGCCACCTGGCCCTGGGCGACATATCTTGAACAGCATGGGCTGGAGCCGCAGGCGCATCCCGCGCTGATCCGCTGGCGTGACCGCATCGCCGCCCGCCCCGCCGCCATACGGATGCTGGAGCGGACGCAGGCCGCCTTCACCACCCCGTCGACCGCCGCGCGGCACAGCTCGACGCCGGACGACCTCGACCGTTTTTTTGGCCGGACACCCGATATGCCGGCCGCCGACTATTCCGCAATCTCTCGCTGAAAGGCTCGATCCATGTCCCTTCTCAAAGCCAGCAAGGTCTATAAGCCCTTCGAATATCCCTGGGCCTATGACTATTGGAAGCGCCAGCAGCAGGTCCACTGGATGCCGGAGGAAGTGCCCCTGGGCGAGGATTGCCGCGACTGGGCGCAGAAGCTGTCCGATCATGAGCGCAACCTGCTGACCCAGATCTTCCGCTTCTTCACCCAGGCGGATGTCGAGGTGCAGGACTGCTACCACGACAAGTACGGCCGCGTGTTCAAGCCCACCGAAGTCAAGATGATGCTGACCGCGTTCAGCAACATGGAGACGATCCACATCGCCGCCTATTCCCACCTGCTCGACACCATCGGCATGCCGGAGAGCGAGTATAGCATGTTCCTGGAATATCAGGAGATGCGCGACAAGCATGACTATATGCAGAAGTTCGGCGTGGACAATGACGAGGACATCGCGCGCACGCTGGCCATGTTCGGCGGCTTTACGGAGGGGATGCAACTGTTCGCCTCCTTCGCCATGCTGATGAACTTCCCGCGCTTCAACAAGATGAAGGGCATGGGCCAGATCGTCACCTGGTCCGTCCGCGACGAAACGCTGCATTGCGAAGGCGTCATCCGCCTCTTCCACGAATTCGTGAAGGAGCGGCAGTGCCTGACCAAGGCGGTCAAGGAAGACATTATCGACACCTGCCAGAAGACGGTGCGGCTGGAGGATGCCTTCATCGACTTGGCGTTCGAGCAGGGTCCGGTGCCCGGCATGACCGCCAAGGAGATCAAGCGGTATATCCGCTTCATCGCGGACTGGCGCCTGGGTCAACTCGGCCTGCCCGCCATCTACATGATCGAGGATCACCCGCTCCCCTGGCTGACCCCGCTGCTCAACGGCGTGGAACATGCCAACTTCTTCGAAACCCGCGCGACCGAATATTCGAAGGGCGCGACGCGCGGCTCGTGGAACGACGTGTGGGAGAATTTCGACAGCCGCAAGAACGCCCGCGCGAACGATGTCGGCCTGACCGTGGACGGCGATCTGGGCGAGGATATGTTCAAGCGCGCGGGGATCGCGGCGGAATAAGGACGGACTGGCTCCGCGCCCCTGTCGCGGAGCCAATTCCTGTGCGCCTGTGTGAAGGCCGGGCCACGGCACGCAAGAGCGCCGCATAGGGGCACAGGCGACCGAGAAATTCCGCCGCCGACGAAACCTCATGCCGCCCGAAACGTTGCCCCTCCACCTGCCCCGCTAGTGCAGAGAGAGGATCGCATCATGGACGGAACCACCACGGAAGACCGCCGCAAGGAACTGAAAGTCCTGCTCACCCAGATGGAGGCCCAGCCCTCCCGCGACTGGTCGACGGAGCGTGAGCGTGTGGCGGTGCTGCAAAAGCTGATCGCGGCGGACGAAACCGCGCACGCCTGACCCGCAGACCGCACAGGCCCATGACAGGCCACGACACAGAGACAGGCGAATGAAAAAGGGGAAGCCGCCATACGGCGCTTCCCCTTCCTGTTTCCGGTCACTCTCCTGCAGCCTGCCAGTGCGTTCGCGCACCCGGACCTGCAGCATTTCCGAAGCGGATGGCATCATCGGCTGGCCCGGAAAATGCGGAGAAAATTAGCGCATCCGCCCGGCCCGCATCCCGGCTCAGCGCCCGTTGATCGCGTCCGATCCGGCCTGACCGACGGAGGTGATGTCCCGGCCGACGCCCTTCACGGTCGCGCAGCCGCTCAGCGCCAGCACGCCCACAGCCAGCGCACCCGTCATCAGGGCGCCCCGCACCGCCTCCTGCACAAGCCTGTCTTTCTTCATGCCGGCCTCCTCAAACTCTTTTCCCGAACGGAACAACCTCTCCCAACGCCGAAGCGGGCCGAGAGTTCAATCGTTGCGACCGGGGATCAATCGAACAGCGACGAGACCGAGCTTTCGTCCGCGATCCGCTTCACCGCCTCGCCCAGCAGGGGGGCGATGGGCAGTTGGCGGATCTTGGTGGAAACGCCCACCGCGTCGGTCGCCAGGATCGAATCGGTGATGACCAGTTCCTTCAGTTCCGATCCGTCGACCCGCGCCACCGCGCCGCCCGACAGGACGCCGTGCGTGACATAGGCGACCACATCCTCCGCGCCCGCCGCTTTCAGCGCGGCCGCCGCGTTGCACAGCGTGCCCGCCGAATCGACAATATCGTCGATCAGGACGCAAAAGCGGCCCTTCACGTCGCCGATGATATTCATCACTTCCGATTCGCCCGCCCGCTCACGCCGCTTGTCGACGATGGCGAGGGGGGCGTTGTCCAGCCGCTTGGCCAGCGCGCGGGCGCGCACCACGCCGCCCACGTCGGGCGACACGACCATGATGTTCTTGCCGGAGAAGCGCGCCTGGATGTCCGCCGACATGACCGGCGCACCGAACAGATTGTCGGTCGGAATGTCGAAAAAGCCCTGGATCTGCCCGGCGTGGAGATCGACCGACAGCACGCGGTCCGCACCCGCCGTGGTGATGAGGTTGGCGACCAGCTTGGCGGAGATCGGCGTGCGCGGGCCGGGCTTGCGGTCCTGCCGGGCATAGCCGAAATAGGGGACGACCGCCGTGATCCGCTTGGCCGATGCGCGCTTCAGCGCGTCGATCATGATGAGCAGTTCCATGAGGTTGTCGTTGCACGGATAGCTGGTCGACTGGATGACGAACACATCCTCGCCGCGCACATTCTCGTGGATTTCGACGAACACTTCCTCGTCGGCGAAACGGCGGACACTCGCGTCGGTCAGCGGCAGTTCGACATATTGTGCGATCGCCTTTGCCAGCGGCAGATTGCCGTTGCCCGAAATAATCTTCATGTCGCTTCCCCGCTCTATGCTGATGGTGCCGCTACCCTGCGCGAGCGCCTTTAGCGCGTGAATCCCGATCCGAAAAGGCCCGCAACCACGGGTCGGGGTCCAACCGTGCGCTTAACTGACCGGATGTGGTTGTCGTGCATCGGTCGGTCGCATAGGGGAACGGCATGACCCAATCCTCCTCCCCCGCCCCCCACACCCATACCCACGCCCATACGCACGCCCCGTCCCGCCTCCGCATCGCGCTGGCGCAGGCCAACCAGGCGATGGGCGACCTGTCCGCCAATGCGGAGGGGATGCTGGCCTGGCGGGCGCAGGCGGCGGCGGAGGGGGCGGACCTGATCGTCTTTCCCGAACTGCAACTGATCGGCTACCCGCCGGAGGATCTGGTGCTGAAACCCGCGCTGGTCGAACGGGCCGAGGCGGAGCTGGTGCGGCTGGCGGAGGCGACCGGCGACGGCGGCCCCGCCATGCTGATCGGCACGGTGATCGAGGCGGGCGGCCATCTGTATAATTGCGTCGCCCTGCTCGACGGCGGCGCCATCGCGGCGGTCAGCCAGAAGCGCGAACTGCCCAATTATGGCACATTCGATGAAAAGCGCCTGTTCACCCCCGGTCCCCTGCCCGATCCGGTGGAATTTCGCGGGGTGAAACTGGGCCTGCCGATCTGCGAGGATATCTGGCTCCCCTTCGTCACCGCGCATCTGCGCGATCGCGGCGCGGAGATTCTCATCAACATCAACGGCAGCCCCTATGAGGTCGCCAAGGACACCCGCCGCCGCAACGGCGTGTGCGCCGCGCGCGTGCATGAGACGGGCCTGCCCATCATCTACCTCAACCGCGTCGGCGGGCAGGACGAACTGGTGTTCGACGGCGCCAGCTTCGTCATGGATGCGGAGGGGCAGATCGCCTGCCGCCTGCCGGAGTGGGAGGAGGTGTTGCTCGTCACCGAATGGCAGCAGGGCGACGGCGGCCAGTGGCTGTGCCTGCCCGCGCCCGTGGTGGAGGTGCAGGATCATCCCGCCGACATTTACTGCGCCATGCTGGTCGGCCTGCGCGATTATGTGGAGCGCAACCATTTCCCCGGCGTGGTGCTGGGCCTGTCGGGCGGCATCGACAGCGCGCTGTCCGCCGCCGTCGCGGTCGATGCGCTGGGCGCGGACCGGGTGTGGTGCGTGATGATGCCGTCCCGCTTCACCAGCGCCGAGAGCCTTGAGGATGCGGCGGAATGTGCGCGCCTGCTGGGCGTGCGGCTCGACACCATCCCCATCGGCGCGGCGGTGGAGACGTTCGACGCCATGCTCGCCCCCGCCTTCGCGGGCCGCACGGCGGACCTGACGGAGGAGAATATCCAGTCGCGCATCCGGGGCGTCACCCTGATGGCGCTGTCCAACAAATATGGGCATATGGTCCTGACCACCGGCAACAAGAGCGAGATGAGCGTCGGCTACGCCACCCTCTATGGCGACATGGCCGGCGGCTATTCGGTGCTGAAGGATGCGTACAAAACCACGGTGTTCGACCTGTCCGAATGGCGCAACACCGCCCGCCCGTCCTTCGCCCTCGGCCCCGACGGCGCGGTCATGCCGCAGCGGGTCATCACCAAACCACCCTCCGCCGAACTGCGCGAGGACCAGAAGGACGAGGACAGCCTGCCGCCCTATTCCGTCCTCGACCCCATCCTCTATGGGCTGGTGGAGCAGGAAAAGTCCGTGGACGACCTTGCCGCCATGGGCTTCGACCGCGACACGGTGGTCCGCATCGAACGGTTGCTGTATGTGGCGGAATATAAGCGCCGCCAGTCGCCGCCGGGCGTGAAGCTGGGCGGGCGCAATTTCGGCCGCGACCGCCGCTATCCGATCAGCAACGCCTTCAGGACCGCGTGATTCCATGACCCTCGACCAGCCCGTCGTCACCCGCTTCGCCCCGTCGCCCACCGGCCGCCTGCACGTCGGCAACATCCGCACCGCCCTCCACAACTGGATGTGGGCGCGGCGGCATGGCGGGCGCTTCCTGCTGCGCATCGACGACACCGACGCCGAACGCAGCCGGGAGGAGTATGGGGATGCGATCCGCGCCGACCTCGACTGGCTCGGCCTCGACATCGACGGCGGCGCACGCCAGTCGGAGCGGTTCGCGCTCTACGAGACGCATTTTACCGCGCTGGTCGCGGCGGGCCGCATCTATCCCGCCTATGAAACCGCGCAGGAGCTGGACCTCAAGCGCAAGGTGCTGCTGGGGCGCGGCCTGCCGCCCGTCTATGATCGCAGCGCCCTGACCCTGACCGCAGACCAGATCGCCGCGCATGAGGCGGAAGGGCGCCAGCCCCACTGGCGTTTCCGCCTCGACCATGACCAGCCGATCGTCTGGCACGACCTGATCCGGGGCGAGCAGACATTCAACCCCGCCAACCTCTCCGACCCCGTCATCCGCCGCGCGGACGGTAGCTGGCTCTACATGCTGCCCTCCGCCATCGACGATGTGGAGATGGGCGTGACCCATATCGTGCGGGGGGAGGACCATGTGTCCAACACCGCGACACAGGTGCAGATGTTCGCCGCGCTGGGCGCACAGCCGCCACATCTGGCGCATGAGGCGCTGCTGGTCGGCAGCGAGGGCAAGCTGTCCAAGCGGATCGGCTCGCTCGGCTGCAACGCCTTCCGCGAACAGGGTATCGAGCCGGTCGCCATCACCGCCCTGCTGGCGCGCATCGGCACCAGCGACCCGGTGGAGCCGGTGACGGACATCGCCCCCCTGATCGCCACCTTCGACTTCGCCCGCTTTGGCCGTGCACCCGCCCGGTTCGACGATACGGAACTCGCCACCCTGAACCAGAAGATCGTCCACCAGCTCCCCTATGCCACCGTGGCCGACCGCCTGCCCATCGGCATGGATGAGGCGGCATGGGCCGCGATCCGTCCCAATCTGGAGGTGGTCGGACAGGCCGCCGACTGGTGGGCCGTGGTGACGGGCGACGGCTCCGGCCTTGCCCCCGATCTGGACGCGGACGACCGCGCCTATTGCACCCTCGCCGCACAGGTCGCCGCGACCCTCGACTGGGCGACCGCCGATACGCTGTGGTCCAGCCTCACCGCCGCGCTGAAGGAGCAGACGGGCCGCAAGGGCAAGACCCTGTTCCTGCCGCTGCGCCGCGCCCTGACCGGCCGCGACCATGGTCCCGACATGGCGGCCCTGCTGCCGCTGATCGGGCGGGAGCGGGCATTGGCGCGGCTGGCGGGCGTCTCCTGAACCCGACGGACCAACCTTTCTGCCTGTCATCCCGGACGTGATCCGGGATCCCGCTTGCTACCTCAATTCCGCCGCGTGAAGGAAAAGCCAAACCCTGGATCGGGGCCGGGGTGACGGAATATGGGTGGAGGAAGCGGGATCGGACAACCACCCCCACCCTGCCCGAAAACCCTACGCCCCCACGTCCCCGAACGCCCCATCCTTGATCGCGGCGATGATCGCGGAAAAATCCATCTCGCCATGGCCCGCATCGTTGAACAGGCGGTACAGCGCCGCCGCCCGCGTCCCCATCGGCGTGGACGCGCCGACGCCCTGCGCCGCGTCCATGGCGATCCCCAGATCCTTCAGCATCAACGCCGTCGCGAACCCACCCTGATAGCCATTGTCCGCCGGGCTTTGCGGCCCCACGCCGGGCACGGGGCAATAGCTGGTCATGGACCAGCTCTGCCCCGTCGCCTTGGACGAAATATCGTAGAAGGTCTGGAGGTCCAGCCCCAGCTTCTCCGCCAGCGCGAACGTCTCGCACGTCGCGATCATGGTGGAGGCCAGCAGCATGTTGTTGCACATCTTGGCGACCTGCCCCGCGCCGCTCGCGCCCGCATGGATCACCGCCTTGCCCATCGCCTGCAACACCGGCTCCGCCGCCGCAAAGGCCGCATCGTCGCCGCCCACCATGAAGGTCAGCGTGCCGCCGTTCGCCGCCGCGATCCCGCCGGAGACGGGCGCGTCCACCATCGCATAGCCCGCCGTGACGGCCGCCGACGCCACGGCCTTGGCGGTGGCGACATCGATGGTCGAACAGTCGATGAACAGCGCGCCCGTGGGCGCCTGGCCGATCACGTCGGCGGTGTAGACGCTCTCCACGATCTTGCCATTGGGCAGCATGGTGACGACCACCGCCACGCCCTCCACCGCGGTGCGCACGTCGCGATGCGGCGTCGCGCCATTCGCCCGCGCTTTCAGCAGCGCCGCATCGGAGAGGTCGAAGGCATGGACCTCATGCCCTCCCTTCACGAGGTTCGCGGCCATCCCGCCGCCCATGTTGCCCAGGCCGATGATCGCGATCTTCATAGTCAACTCTCCATGGGGTCCGCCCTGTCCGGGCTGGTCCGCCCTTCAGGGACGGGTCTGCATCAGAGCGGCCGCCACTCCCGGTCGGCGGGCAGGGGCGCGAATATGCTGTCGAGCAATTCCTCGCTCACCCCTTCCGGCGTGGCGGGGTTCCATTGCGGGGCATGGTCCTTGTCGACCAGCACCGCGCGCACCCCCTCCACGAAATCGGGGCGGTCGAGGGCGCGGCTGGCGATGCGATACTCCATCGCCATATTGTCCGCAAAGCTCGTCGCCTCCCCGCCCAGCCGCAACTGGCGCAGCGCCACCTTGCATGTCTGCGGGCTTTTGGAGCGCAGCGTCGCCAGCGTCTCCCGCGCGAAATCGCTCTCGTCGGCGGCCAGCGCCGCGACGATCTCCTCCAGCCGGTCCGACGCGAACAGCCGGTCGATGGCGGCAAGGTGCGTGCCGATCCCGGCGTCCGGCGGCGCGATGGACAGATCGTCGAGGATCGCCGCCGCATCGTCCGGCTGCTGCGCGATGCGGCGCTTCGCCTCGTCCAGCGCTTCGGACGGCAGATAGTGCGTGGCCAGCCCCACCGCGACGCAATCCGCCCCGTCGATCCGCGCCCCGGTCAGGCCCAGATAACGGCCCAGCCGCCCGGCAAGGCGCGACAGATACCAGCCGCCGCCCACGTCCGGGAACAGGCCGATGCCCGTCTCCGGCATGGCGAAGCGCGTCTTTTCCGTCGCGACGCGGAACCGCGCGGGCTGGGAGATGCCCACGCCGCCGCCCATGGTGATGCCGTCCATGAACGCCACGATCGGCTTGGCATAGCTGAACATCAGATGGTTCAGCCGATATTCGTCGAAGAAGAATTGCCGCCCCGCCGCGCCGCCATCCTCCAGCACGGAGGTGCGGACCAGATTGATGTCGCCGCCCGAACAGAAACCGCGCGACAATTTCGGGTCGCCCGCCGGATCGACGGCATGGTCGATCAGGACGATCGCCACCGCCGGGTCATTCGCCCACGCCGCCAGCCTGTCCGTCATGGCCAGCACCATGCCGTGGGTCAGCGCATGGATGGTGTGCGGCCTGTTCAGGCTGACGATACCGGCCTTGCCCTCGACGCGGAACAGCACTTCATCGCTCATCGGGCATCCTCTCTCTGGCGCACTTCATCATCGCGGCCGCGCCCCTGCGCGGTCCGTCGAACGGGGAGGACGGGCGACACCGGGCCGCCCGCCGTCCGGTCATTTCAGCAGGTCGCGCCCGATGACGAGGCGCATGATCTCGTTCGCGCCCTCCAGGATGCGATGGACGCGCAGGTCGCGCCAGAAACGCTCGATCGGATAGTCCCGGAGATAGCCATAGCCGCCGAACATCTGGAGCGCCTTGTCCACGATCTGCGATCCATTGTCGGACGCCAGCTTCTTGGCCATGGCGGCAAAGCGCGTCTTGTCCGGCGCACCCGACGTCACCTTGTCGGCGGCAATATAGAGGAGCGCGCGCGCCGCCTCCAGGTCGGTCGCCATGTCGGCCAGCGTGAACTGGGTGTTCTGGAACTCGGCCAGCGTCTTGCCGAACTGGCTGCGATCCTTGACGTAACCCACCGCCTCGTCGAGGCACCGCTGCGCCCCGCCCAGCGAGCAGGCGCCGATGTTCACCCGGCCCCCGTCGAGGCCCGCCATCGCGAATTTGAAGCCATCGCCTTCCTTGCCCAGGCGGTTGGCGACCGGCACCTTCACATTGTCCAGGATGACCTGCGCGGTGGGCGAGGCGTTCCAGCCCAGCTTCTTCTCCGGCGCGCCGAAGCTGACGCCCTCCCAGCCCTTTTCGATGACCAGCGCGCTGATCCCCCTGGGGCCATCGTCGCCGGTGCGGACCATCACGACATAGACGTCGTTGACGCCGCCACCGGTGATGAACTGCTTGGTGCCGTTGACGACATAATGGTCGCCCTCCAGCCGTGCGGTCGTCTTGAGCGCGGCGGCGTCGGACCCCGAACCCGGCTCCGTCAGGCAATATCCGCCGAGCAGGTCCATGCTGGTCAGGCCGGGCAGATAGCGCTGCTTCAACTGGTCGTCGGCAAAGCTGTCGACGATCCACGTCGCCATATTATGGACGGAGATATAGGCGGCCGTCGCCGGGCAGCCATAGGACAGCGCCTCAAAGATCAGCGCCGCCTCCAGACGACCCAGCCCCGTGCCGCCATTCTCCTCCGACGCATAGATGGCGCCAAAGCCGAGCTGCCCGGCGGCCTTCCACACATCGACGGGGTAATGGTGCTTCTCGTCCCACTCCGCTGCAAAGGGGGTGATCTGCTCGGCGGTGAACCGGCGGGCCATCTCCTGAATGGCGAGCTGGTCTTCGGTGAGGGAAAATTGTCCGGTCATACTAAACCCTGCATCCTCTCAAAAGGTCGATCCGTCCGCGTATCAGCCGCAGCCGATCCTGACGATTACCTGATTCTCGTCATAGGCCACGGTCAGTCGATCGGGCCTGAAATCCATTGTCGCCGCCATGCCCGGTCCCAGCGCGCGCAGCGTGCGGGAGCCTGTGAGCGTCAGCAGCTCCGCGCCCAGCGCCTCGGACCATTTTGCGCCGATCCGGGTCTGCGCGGGCGCGGCCACACAGTCTCCGGGCGGACGGGGAAGGGGCGGGATCGTCGCCGTTTTCGGGGCGCATCCCGCCAGAAGCGCGATCCCCGCGAGCAGAGCTGTCCGTCCCATCCTGTCCTCCCGTGCCATGGCGGGCGACCCGGCGATTGCCGGGCCGCCCTCCCTGTTACGCTATCATGGGCCTGTTACGCCATCATGGACCTGCCGGCCCATCAGGGGCCTGTCACCCCATGGTGGGGATGATGAAGGCGCTGTCGCCCGCGCCGCCGTCCGGCCAACGCTGCGTGACCAGCTTGGTCTTGGTCCAGAAGCGGATGCCTTCCATGCCATACTGGTTATGGTCGCCGAACGCGGACCGCTTCCAGCCGCCAAAGCTGTGGTAGCTGACCGGCACCGGGATCGGCACGTTGATGCCGACCATGCCGACCTGCACGCGCTGCGCGAATTCGCGGGCCGCATGGCCGTTGCGCGTGAAGATGGCGACGCCATTTCCATATTGGTGGCGGGTGGGCAGCTCCAGCGCCTCCTCGAAATCCTTGGCGCGGACGATCTGGAGGACCGGGCCGAAGATTTCCTCCTTGTACGCGCTCATGTCGGTGGTGACATGGTCGAACAGGCTGGGGCCGACAAAGAAGCCTTCCTCATAGCCCTGAAGCGAGAAGCCGCGACCGTCGACGACCAGTTCCGCGCCCTCGTCGACGCCGGTCTGGATCCAGTTCTCGATCTTCTGCTTGTGGATGGCGGTG
Organism: Sphingobium sufflavum; assembly: GCF_021403115.1. Lineage (GTDB taxonomy): Bacteria > Pseudomonadota > Alphaproteobacteria > Sphingomonadales > Sphingomonadaceae > Sphingobium > Sphingobium sufflavum. The sequence goes on along the minus strand of NZ_JAJSSH010000002.1, from coordinate 160,088 downwards.
ACGACCGGGCCATATTGCGCTTCGGGATCGGTGGAGATGCCGACCTTCAGCTTGTCGATGGCGGCGATCAGCTTCTCGCGCAGGCGCTCGGCGGTTTCCTCACCGACCGGCACGGCGACGGGCAGGGCCATGCAGCGCTCGCCCGCCGAACCATAGGCTGCGCCCATGATGTCGTTGACGGTCTGGTCCAGGTCCGCGTCGGGCATGACGATGGCGTGGTTCTTGGCCCCGCCCATCGCCTGCACGCGCTTGCCGGAGGCGACGCCGCGGCTGTAGACATATTGCGCGATGTCGGACGACCCGACGAAGCTGACGGCGGCGATGCCGGGGTGGTCGAGGATCGCGTCCACCATTTCCTTGTCGCCATGGACGACCTGCAACACACCTTCGGGCGCGCCGGCTTCCAGGAACAGTTCGGCCAGGCGGTTGGGGACCGAGGGGTCACGCTCCGACGGCTTCAGGATGAAGGTGTTGCCGACCGCGATCGCGGGGGCCGCCATCCACAGCGGGATCATCGCGGGGAAGTTGAACGGGGTGATGCCCGCGCCCACGCCCAGCGCCTGCCGCATGGAATAGACGTCGATGCCGGGGCCTGCGCCCTGCGAATATTCGCCCTTCAGCGCGTGCGGGATGCCGGCGCAGAATTCCACGACTTCCAGACCGCGCTGGATGTCGCCCTTGGCGTCGTCCACGACCTTGCCATGCTCGGCGGCCAGCATCTCGGCCAGCGACTGCATGTTCTTCTCGATCAGTTCCTTGAACTTGAACATCACGCGGGCGCGGCGCTGCGGGTTCATCGCGGCCCACTTGGGCTGCACCGCCTGCGCGTTCGCCACGGCGGCGTCGAGCACAGCCTGGTCGCCCAGCGCGACCTGCGCCTGCACCTGGCCGGTGCTGGGGTTGAAAACATCGCTGGTGCGCTTCGGAGCGAAGGACGCGCCGCCGCTCAGGAAATGGTCGATCTGCCGCATGGGAAACCTCGTCAATGGGGATGGCGGCGTCTTAGACCCTGTATGGTTGCGGAGAAAGAGGAGATGTTGCATTGCCGACCTGCATTTTTGCAGGATTGTGACGATATGCAGTGGGACGATCTGCGTTTTTTCTTGGCCGTAGAGCGCGCGGGGACGCTCAGCGGGGCGGCGGCGCGGTTGGGCGTGGATGCGACCACGGTGGGCCGCCGGGTGGAACGGCTGTCCCATGCGCTCAACGCCGCGCTGTTCGAGGCCGGGCCGCAGGGCCACCGCCTGACCGACGCGGGCGAGAAACTGCGCCATCATGCGGAGGAGGTGGAGCGGTCCATCCTCGCGGCCAGCGGCGACCTGACCGGGGAGAGCAACCGGCTGGCGGGCACGGTGCGGATCAGCCTGCCCGAAGGGTTTGCCACCGCCCTTGTCGCGCCCACCCTGCCCGCCTTCCACGCCGCCCATCCGGGCATCGCGCTGGAACTGGCCAGCACCCATGGCTTCCTCAACCCGTCGAAGCGGGAGGCGGACATCGCCATCATGCTCAATCGCCCAGCCAGCGGCAGCCTGATCGTGTCCCGGATCGGCGACTATCGACTCGGCCTTTACGCCAGCCGCAGCTATATCGAGCGGCACGGCATGGTGACGGACCTTGCCGACCTGCGCACCCGCACCCTCATCGGCTATATCCCCGACTTCATCTTCTGGGACGCGCTGCGCTATCTGGAGGAGATCGACCCCGCGCTGGGCGCGACGATCACCAGCAGCAGCATCGCCGTGCAGCACGCCATGACGCGCAGCGGCGTGGGGTTGTGCGTGCTGCATCATTTCATGGCGCACGACGATCCGACGCTGGTGCCGATCCTGCCGGAGATCGTCATCAACCGCACCTACTGGATGGTGGTCCATGCCGACCTGCGCCGCGTCGCGCGGGTCGTGGCGGTGATGGAGTGGCTGCGCAGCATCGCGGGCGGCCTGTCCCCCCGTCCATAGCGCCGCGTGAGCGGCGCCCGCCTCTCCCTTTCCCGCGTCTCCGCCAGCCGCCAGCCGCCAGCCGCCCCCTGATGCGGAGGACAATCGACACCCCTCCCACACAGCGGGCGCGATGGCGCTCCGCGACGCTATCCCGCGTCCCTTTCGGGATGGCGGCCCATGGCCTCCACACCCCCACCTTGCCTTGCCTTGCCTTGCCTTGCCTTGCCTTGCCTTGCCCGGCCCGGACTCCGCCCGGACGACCGGCCATGCCCATTGGACGATCGGGCAGGCGCCCCGTTCCGGCAGGCGATTGTCTCGTCCCCCTTGCTGCTCTAGTGCCCTTTCCCGTTGACCGTTCCGGTCGACGGCCTGGACGATGCGGCATCAGAATGACGAAGCTTTTCGCCCGATGGGGCAACGCTCTCGTCATCCTGCGCCGCACCGGCGCGGCATGACGGGGAGAGGACAGCATGGCGGAACTGGCGGCGATTGCGTTGCATCACGAGGGCGCGGACCTGATCGGGCGGATCGCCGTACCGGCCGGGCCGGGACCGCATCCCGCCGTGCTGGTCGTCCACAACGCTCATGGCATCGGCCCCGCCATGCATGAGCGCGCGCAAATCCTCGCCGACGCGGGCTATATCGCGCTGGCGGCGGACATGTATGGCGGCGGCATCCATTATGGCGCGCCGGAGGATGCGGGCGAGCCTTTCTCCAGCCTCGTCGGCACGCCCGGCCGCCTGCGCGCCCGCGTCACCGCCTGGTATGAGCATCTCAAGACCCTGCCCGGCGTCGATCCGGCCCGCGTCGCCGCCATCGGCTATTGCTTCGGCGGGATGTGCGTGCTGGAACTGGCGCGCGGCGGCGCGGACGCCCGCGCCATCATCAGCTACCATGGCATATTGAAGACCGCCGCCCCGGCGCAGCCCGGCGCGGTCAAGGGCAAGGTCGCCGTCTACACCGGCGGGCGCGACCCCTACGCCCCCCTCTCCGACGTGGACGCCCTGCGCGCGGAGATGATCGCGGCGGAAGCCGACTATGCCATCACCATCTTCGGGCAGGCGTTCCACAGCTTCACCGACCCGCACGCCGACGAGATGGGCCGCGAGGGCATCGCCTATGACGCACTGTCCGCGAAGCTGGCATGGGCGGGCACGATGACGCTGCTGGACGCGGTGGTATAAGGGGGGAACTGTTTCCGACGACACGCAGACCGGATTATAAATATTCCTAGTGGCTATGGAAACTTCTTGCCCGGATTCACCCAAAGTTTTTCTGAATAATTCATTTCGTTTCAAATTCCATCTCCCCGATTTCAACCATTACTATAAGTAAATGGCAAAAAGGGGACCATTATGAAGAATCTGAGGATATTTTCGGCCGCCGCCTTGTCTTGCTATCCGACATTTGCGCAAGCTGACTCGACCCTGACCCCACCACCACAGTGGGAAGCGACCGCGACAATGGGTATTGGTTTCAACGCTGCACGCCTTCCAAAAGGCAGTGCGCAGGATTTGGTCGACGAAGGCGAGCATGAGGTCAGTATCGAAATCGTGAAATCCGATTTTCTCTTCAAGACCTGGCCCCTGCGTTTCAAAGGCGGCGCCACCTACTCTCCCCAGGCCTTTGACGATCAGGATCCCAGTAGTGCGACCTATGCCGAGATCGGGTTAGGCAATACGGCCAAGAATTTGGATGACTTGTTGCAGCGAAACACCCTGCTGAAAAGGCATGTCAAAAAATATGAAGGGAAGATCAAACCCTATTTTCTCTTTCGACATACTGACGGACAGTCGGGATTTATCGATGGTCACAAAAGATATGACGACAATCTGAGCGGCGGTTTCTCCTATACCACCAATAATCCATGGCATTGCTCGGCCATCGAGGATGGCGTCTGCAAAAGCAACTGGAAGCTCATCATAGGGGCTGACATAGCGCGAAACTGGTCGTCCGACGGCACGCAACGCTATTGGCAGACGAAAGCGTCGGTGAAAGGAATAACCCCCTCCCTCGACCTGACAGCCAAATTCAATCTGTTTGCAAAATTCGATGTGTCCCGGCGCAGTTTCGACAGCGTTCCGCAGCTCGTCAAAGACCGTAAGGACTGGAGTTACAAGACGAGCGGCGGGGTCGAAGTCACGTTCGACATCCATGGCATAGATTTCGCAGGCAACGCCGGACTGCGCTATCAGGTGCGCAATTCAAACGTGGATGCGAATGATTACCACCGGACCTATGGCTTCGGTTCCCTGGAAGCCTCCGTGAAGTTCTGACCCTGTGCGAAGCGGCCGGGGGCTTCCGTCCCCAGCGCCGCTTCGCCATCTGCCTCGCCACCCCTACCGCATCCCCACCACCCCCTCAGCCAGCACCAGCGCGCCCAGCAGCCCGGACCGCTCGCCCAGCCCCGGCGCCACGATCCGCGCACCGTCGAAGCCGGGGAAATAGCCGCCCGCCAGCCCCTCCGCCGCTGCCCGGATGCGCGCCAGCAGGCCCGGTGTCTTCGCCACGCCGCCGCCGATCACGATCCGCCCCGGCGCCATCATGGCCTCCAGCGCGATGCACAGTTGCGCGACATAGCCCGCGATTATCGCAGGACCGGGGTGGTCGGCGGGCAGGTCGGACAGCGACACGCCCCAGCGCGCGAGGATCGCCGGGCCGCTCGCCAGCCCCTCCAGGCAGTCGCCATGAAAGGGGCAGATGCCGCCGAAATCCCCGTCGGCGGGGTCGCGCCGCACCCGGACATGCCCCATCTCCGGGTGGGTGCGCCCGTGCAGCGGCCGTCCGTCGATCACCACGCCGCCGCCGATCCCGGTGCCCAGCGTGACATAGGCGGCGACCCGTTCCCCCTGCGCCGCGCCCCAGCGATGCTCCGCCAGCGCGGCGGCGTTGACGTCCGTGTCGAAACCTATCGGCAGGTTCAGCGCGCGGGCGAACGGCCCCGCCATGTCGCAATCGCGCCAGCCCGGCTTGGGCGTCGCGGTGATGCGGCCCCAGTCGGCCCCGCCCCGGTCGATCCCCGCCGGGCCAAAACTCGCGATGCCGATGGCGGACAGCGCGCCATAAGGCCGCGCCGCCCTGTCCAGCCATGCCACCGCCGCGCCGATCGTTTCGTCGGGCAGCGTCGTCGGGATGGTCAGGCTGTCCAGCACCGCGCCCGCGCCGCTGGCGATGCCCAGCACCATCTTCGTGCCCCCCGCCTCCACACAGCCATAGAGGCGCTCGCGCTCGCGCTCGCCCGCTCCCGCCCCCTCACCCATCCGCCAGCGCCCCTTGCAGCGCCGCCGCCAGCCGCGCCGCCCACAGCGACTGGCCCGCCGCATCGGATAGATGGTCCTGCCGCACCTCCAGTTCCGCATAGGGCCGCCGCGCCGCATAGGCGTGGAGCGGGACGCTATGGTCCGTCGCGTCCATCCGATAGGGTTCATTATCCCCCACCACCACGCCGCCCGCCCCGCGCAACCGCGCCAGCAGCGCCCGCGCAAAGCCCGTGTCCCCGCCGTCATGCAGCACGCCGATGTCCCATGGCCGGGCCACCCCCTGCATCACGGGCGTGAAGCTGTGCAGCGCCACCAGCACCGTCGCCGTCCCCTGCGCGTCCCGACGCGCCAGTTCCGCCGCGATGGCCGCCTGATAGGGCGTGGCGATGGCCGCCCGCCGCTCCGCCCGCGCGCGCGCGTCCAGCGAGCCATTGCCCGTTATGACGGTCCCGTCGCTTTCCTCCACGAACGCCTCGCCATGCCCTTCCGGCCGGTTGCAGTCGATGACGAGGCGGGAATAGACCTGTTCGATGAAGCAGGCGTTCAACTCCCCCGCCAGCCGCCGCCCCAGCCCCGCCACGCCGATGTCGCAGGCGATGTGCCGGGCCAGATCGGCCTGCCCCAACCCCAGCGATCCCAGCCGCGCCGGGATCGCCCGGCCCGCATGATCCCCGATCAGAAGGAACGATGACCGCCCGCCGGGGTTAGTGACGCGGACAGGCGGCGGATCGTCCGGCCCGATCAGGGGCTGGCTTCGTTCTGAGTCCATGACTGCGGGATGCCCGATGCCGTTTGTAAACGTCACCCATATCACGACCTATGAATACAGCCAGCCCGCCGCCTTTGGCGAGCATCGGCTGATGGTCCGCCCGCGCGAGAGCTTCGACCAGCATCTCATCACCGCCGAACTCATCATCGACCCCGAACCGCGCGAGGTCCGTTGGCTCCACGACGTCTTCGGCAACAGCGTCGCCATCGCAACCTTCCACAAGCGGGCGAAGGAACTGCGGATCGAGAGCCAGGCGCGCGTCCTCCACAAGCCGTCCGAGTTGCAGGACGTGCATATCGAGGATTATGCCCGCGACTATCCCTTCACCTATGCGTCGGAGGAGATGCCCGACCTGCTGCGCTCCATCGAGCGCCAGCATCACGACCCCCACCGCCGCATCGACGACTGGGCGCGCCGCTTCGTCCGCAACCGTGGGGATCAGGGGACGCTGGGGATGCTGACGGACATGACCGCCGCCATCCGCCGCGAATTCACCTATGTCCCGCGCCAGCAGAAGGGCACGCAGACCCCTATCGAGACGCTGGACCGGGGCAAGGGCACCTGCCGCGACTATGCCATGCTGATGATCGAGGCGGTGCGGGCGCTGGGCCTCGCCGCGCGCTTCGTGTCGGGCTATGTCTATAACCCCACCGGCCGCCGCCGCGCCACGCTGGGCGGGGGCAACACCCATGCGTGGGTCCGCGTCTACCTCCCCGGTTCGGGCTGGGTGGAGTTCGACCCCACCAACGACATCGTCGGCACCAACGGCCTGATCCGCGTCGCCATCGCCCGCGACATCTATCAGGCGGTGCCGATCAGCGGCACCTGGTCCGGCTTTCCGGGCAGCTATCAGGGGATGAACGTGTCCGTCGACATACATGTGGATCAAGGCGCGCCATCCGAAACCCAGCTATCGGCATGACAGGGAGTAACGCCATGTTGATTCGTGCCGGCTACAGCATCAGGTTCGAGTGCGAGGTACCGACGCCGATGCTGGCGATGCTCAGCATCCATCCGTCGCGGAACAAGGATCTGGTGACGCCCCACCATATCCTCACCCTGCCGCAGGTGCCGATCTACGATTATCACGACGCCTATGGCAATGTCTGCTCACGCGTCACCGTGCCGCCCGGTGGCTTCACCCTTTCGTGCGAATTCACCATGCAGGACAGCGGCCAGCCCGACCCCGCGACCCCGGACGCGGTGCAGCACCCGATCGAGGATCTGCCGGACGAAGCGCTGCTCTACCTGCTGGGCAGCCGCTATTGCGAAACGGATCGCCTTTCCGAAACCGCATGGTCGCTGTTCGGCCATATCCAGTCGGGGTGGGAGAAGGTGCAGGCTATCGCCGCCTTCACCCATGGCCATATCGAGTTCGGCTATCACCACGCCCGTTCCAACCGCACGGCATGGGACGCCTATCAGGAACAGCGGGGCGTGTGCCGCGACTTCGCCCACCTCGCCGTCACGCTGTGCCGCTGCATGAACATCCCCGCGCGCTACTGCACCGGCTATCTGGGCGACATCGGCGTGCCTCCCGCCGATGCCCCCATGGACTTTTCCGCCTGGTTCGAGGTCTGGCTGGGCGACGCCTGGCACGTCTTCGACGCGCGCCACCGCCACCCCCGCATCGGCCGCATCCTGATGGCGCGCGGCCGTGACGCCACCGACACCGCCCTGACGACCAGTTTCGGGAATATGATATTGTCGCAGTTCGAGATTGTTACGGAAGAGGTGCGGGTGGGGTGAGCGGGGGGGGGGGACGCCGGTTCCCGACACTTCGGGCGCACCACCCATGCCCGTAAAGCCGTCAGTCGCTTAAGCCGATGTATGGGTTTTGGCAAAGCCGGTGAAATAGGCGCGCAGCGTGGGATCGGCGATGGGCGCGACCAGGGCATTTACCTGCTCCTCCAGCGTTGCGGATGCCGCTGACACGCCGCCTTGCTCAAATCCCATGGCCCAGGATGCAAATGACCGTGCAGCGACCTCCTTGTCATGAAGCTTGACCAGGGCAAAATGACGGGGGTCGCGCGCGATCCGCTCAAAAGTCGTCGTGACAGCCTGATCGGGGCCTTCCAGAACCTGTAGAAAGCGACGACCGCCTACGACCAGCATCCCCGTCAGGTCCGCCGCGCTGTTGGCCGTGCGCGATTTCATCAGCAGCGCCTCCAGTTCGGATGGGCGCAGGGGTGAGCGAGCCGTACTGATATAGAGGAGGCGCTTCATGGTGGATCTCCGGGACTGTGCATCCCGTCCTATGGGAGAAGACCAAAGGGACGATTAACGACCCGTTTAACCTGGGTTACACCGGCCTCCGCCAGGAGCCGCTCCAGCCCATCGCATCACGCTATTGGCATGTCCGCCTATTGCGCAACTTTGCGCAAAATCCCCTCACTCCGGCACCCCCGCCGCCAACTCCTCCAGCCACACCCGCGCCGTCCCGTCCGACGGCGCGCGCCAGTCCCCGCGCGGTGACAGGGCGCCGCCTGCCGACACTTTCGGCCCATTGGGGATGGCGGACCGCTTGAACTGGCTGATCTGGAAAAAGCGATACAGGAATTTCTCCAACCAGTGCCGGATGGTGGGCAGGTCATAGCCCTGCTTTTTCGCCTCCGGGAACGCGACCGGCCATGCCCCCGCTTCCGCATCGCGCCACGCATGCCATGCGAGGAAGGCGATCTTCGACGGCGGCAGGCCGTATCGCACCACATGGTGCAGGAAAAAGTCGTTCAGCGCATAGGGGCCGATCTTGCTCTCCGTGCTCTGGATCGCGCCGGTCGCCGCGTCGGCGGGCACCAGTTCGGGGGAGATTTCGGTGTTCAGGATCGCGGTCAGGATGCGGTCTGTCTCGCCATCGAACTGGTCCGTCTCCACGCACCAGCGGATCAGATACTGGATCAGCGTCTTGGGCACGCCGCAATTGGCGGCATAATGGCTCATCTGGTCGCCGACGCCATAGGTGCACCAGCCCAGCGCCAGTTCACTCAGGTCGCCCGTTCCCACCACCATGCCGCCATGCTGGTTGGCCAAGCGGAAGAGATAGTCGGTGCGCAGCCCCGCCTGCACATTTTCGAACGTGATGTCGTACAGCGGCTCGCCATCCGCAAAGGGGTGGCCCATGTCGCCCAGCATCTGGCGCGCGGCGGGGCGGATGTCGATCTCCGCGCCGCTGATGCCCAGCGCCTTCATCAGCGCCCAGGCGTTGCCCTTCGTGTCCTCACCGGTCGCGAAACCGGGCATGGTATAGCCCAGGATGCTGGCGCGGGGCAGGCCCATCCGGTCGCACGCCTTGGCCGCGACGATCAGCGCATGGGTGCTGTCGAGGCCGCCGGAAATGCCGATGACGAAATGCTGGCCGCCTGTGGCGCGCAGCCGCTTGGCCAGCCCTTCCACCTGGATGTTGAACGCCTCGTAACAATCCTCGTCCAGCCGCGCCGGGTCGTCCGGGACGAAGGGAAAGCGGCTGAGCGGGCGGTGCAGGCGATCATGATGGGCCCCATCGGCGTCGCGCGGCTGGTGGATGAACGGGATGGTGCGAAAGCGGGTTTCGGGGTGGCCCGCCGCGGCGGCGGAGTCGTGGAAGGTGCCGTTGCGCTGCCGCTCCAGACGGATGCGCTGGACGTCCACATCGGCGTAGATCAGCTCCGGTTCGTCGCCAAAACGCGTCGATTCGGTCAAAAGCTGGCCCATTTCGTGCACCATCGCCTGCCCGTCCCAGGCGAGGTCGGTGGTGCTCTCGCCCGGCCCGGCGGCGGAATAGGCGTAGGCCGCGATGCAGCGCGCGGACTGGGCGGCGCACAGCACATGCCGCTCGCGCGCCTTACCGATGGTGATGTTGGATGCGGACAGGTTGCACAGGATATGCGCGCCCGCCAGCGCGCCATGGGTGGACGGCGGCAGCGGCGCCCACATATCCTCGCAAATCTCGACGTGGAAGGTGAAGTCCTTGTAATTGCTTGCGGAAAACAACAGGTCGGTGCCAAAGGGCGCTTCTGCACCGGCTATTTTGGTTGGTAATCCTGTAAAACCCGCCCCCGACGCGAACCATCTTTTCTCATAATATTCCCGATAGTTGGGCAGGAAACTCTTGGGCACCACGCCCAGCAATTTTCCCCGCGCGACAACCAACGCGCAATTATACAGCCGCCCCGCCCGCCGCACCGGCGCGCCGACCAGCAGGACAGGCGCAATCTCCCGGCTTTCCGCCAGCAACCGCCCCACTCCCACCTCCACCGCGTCCAGCAACGCCTCCTGGTGCAGCAGGTCGTCGATGGCATAGGAGGAGATGCTGAGTTCCGGGTAGAGGATCAGGTCCGCGCCCGCCGCTGCGCCCTCCCGCGCCTGTGCAAGGATCGCGTCCACATTGGCGGCGACGTCCCCCACGCTCGCCCGCGGCGTCGCACAGGCGACCCGCACGAGGCCATGGTGGTGGATCGACGCGAAATTCTCAGCGGTCATCAAGGCTTCCTGTCTTCTAGCGTGCCCACAATAGCGCGCTCTCCGACGGAGGCGAGCGCTGCGTTCAGGCGATTTGCCGTTCGTCCCGGTGATGGAAGGCGATCTGTACCTCTCGGACATTGTGCGCGGCACGCGGGCGCGATACGGCGGGCGGCAAGTGACAAGACGGATGTGGACAAGATCATGAGCAGCAGCGACCAGACCAGTGCAGTGCGTTCGGGCGAAACCGCAGCGCCAGACCGCCGTATCGTCGGCGGACGCTCCATTCGCTGGGACCAGGGCCGGGCCGATGCTGCCTATGCGCAGGGCCTGTGGGTCAAGGAAACACTGGCCGATGCGCTCGCCCGTGCCGCCGCCACCGAACCGAACCGCGTGCTGGTGTCGGAGGGCGATGTGCGAATCGACGCCGCCACGTTGCTCGCCCGCGCCACGACCTTGGCCCACGCCCTGCTCGCGCGCATCCCGGTCGGCAGTGTCATCAGCTTCATGCTGCCCAACTGGCACGAGGCGGCGGAAATCTATCTCGGCGCGACGCTGGCCGGAATGGTCGCCAATCCGATCCTGCCGTCCCTGCGCGATCATGACCTCGGCTTCCTGCTCAAGGATGTCGACAGCCGCATGATCTTCATCCCCGAAACCTTCCGCAAGCATGACTATGCCGCGATGCTCACCCGCGTGGCGGAGGCCTCGGACAATCCGCCGTTGGTGGTCGTGCTGCGCGGCGAGGCTGGCCCGCATATCGCCTATGCCTCCCTGTTCGACGGCGCGGAACCGCGCGACCTGCCCACGCTCGATCCCGACGCGGTGCGGATGATCATGTACACGTCCGGCACCACGGGCAGCCCCAAGGGCGTGCTGCATACCCATAATTCGCTGCACGCGCTGCTCCGCCAGATCGGGCAGCACTGGCATGCCGCGCCCGGCGACACCTTCCTCGTCCCCTCGCCAATCAGCCATATCGGCGGCTCCATCTATGCGTTTGAAGGGCCGTTGCTGCTCGGCACCAGCGTCATATTGATGGACCAATGGTATCCCGACGAGGGGGTGAAGATCATGGTCGACCAGAAGATCACTCATCTGGCCGGCGCGACCCCGTTTCTGGAGCAGTTGCTCGCTGCGGCAAAGGCGGCGGGCACCACCCTGCCCGACCTCAAGGTGTTCATTTGCGGCGGCGCATCGGTGCCCCCGTCGATCATCCGGGAAGCGTCGGCCTATCTCACCCACACCGCCGTCACGCGCGTCTATGGATCAACCGAGGTGCCAGTCACGACGGTGGGCGCACCCAGCCGCGACGATCTCGATCATGCCGCCGACACCGATGGCCGCATCGGTATTGCAGAGGTGAAGATCGCCGCCGATGGCGAAATTTGCGCGCGCGGCCCGCAAATGCTGGCGGGTTATATGCATGCCGAGCATGAGGCGAGCGTGTTCGATGAGGAAGGGTTCTACCGCACCGGCGACACCGGACGACTGCTCGACGGCGGCTATGTGGTGGTCGAAGGGCGCAAGAAGGACATCATCATCCGCTTCGGCGAGAATATCGCGCCGAAGGAAATCGAGGACATCCTCATCGAGCATCCCGGCGTGACCGAGATCGCCATCGTCGGCCTTCCCCATGAGCGGACCGGAGAGCAGGCTTGTGCGGTGATCGTGGAGGGACCGGAGGCTGCGCCGACACTCAAGGACATACTCGCCTTCCTCGACGCGAAGGGCGTGGCGCGCTTCAAGATCCCGGAGCGGATCGAAATCTGGCCATCCCTACCCAAGAACGATGCGGGCAAGGTGCTGAAGCACAAGATCCGCGCCGACCTGATCGCCGCGGACGAAGCCGCGAAGGGCTGATCCCGTGACGCGAGACTGGCAGGGTTTTGCGGAGGACTGGTGCGCCGCCTGGAATGCGCATGACCTCGACGCCCTGCTCGACCATTTCCACGACGATGTGCTGTTCACCTCCCCGGTGGCTGCGGGGCTATTGCCGGAGTCGGGCGGCAAGGTCAGAGGCAAGGTCGCACTGAAACACTATTGGACTGAGGGGCTGCGCCGCATCCCCGACCTGCATTTCACGATAGAGGCCATTTTTGCGGGTATCGACACGCTGGTCATCCAGTATCGCAATCAGAAGGGCATCAGCGTGTCCGAAGTGCTGACATTCGACGGGGACAAGGTGCGGCTGGGACATGGCACCTATCCGATCGGACTGGACAATCCTGCAGGTGCGGGGAGCAAGTAAGAGCTACTCTTACTCTCCTTCAGCACGTCCGCCCTGTCGTCACCCCACATCGGTTCCCGGCGCCAACCCTACCATCCCGCGCGCCATGGCGAGATGCATGGCGATGATCTCGTCGCGCTGCCGTGGGCCATGCCTGTCATACCATGTGCATACCCCGGTCAGCATGGACAGCATCGCAAAGGCCGTCACATGGCTATCCGCCAGCACAAAGGCCCCCTCCGCCACGCCATCCTCCAGAATGGCGATCAGGGGCGCTTCATAGGCGCGGCGCAGCGCGACGATGGCCGGCTTGTTCTCGTCGCTCAAAGATCGCAGTTCGAAATTGGCGAGACTGACCTCGCGCTTACGCTCCATATGATAGGCGACATGGAATGTGACGAAGGCATCCAACCGATGGGCAGCAGTCCCACCGTCAGGCAAAGCCTCCGCCAGGGCGGTATTCAGCGCCTCCAGATGATCCCGCAACAGGGCGAAGAGCAGGCCCTGCTTGGTGTCGAAATATTTGTAGAGCGATGCGGGCTGCACCCCAACCGCCGACGCCAGCATGCGCAGCGTCATCGCTTCATAACCATGGGTATAGATCAGCTCGACGCCCGCTTCGCGCACGGAGGCGAGGGTTCTGATGCCCGATGATCCTGTGGTCCGTACCATGGCTCCCGTGCCTAGCCAGCGGCGCGCGGCCTGTCGATGGCTTATGCCCGGCTCTCAAAACCCCGTTGCCCAGACAGGCGCATCCGGGCGATAGCAGGATCATGAGCGATGAAGCATCGAAGGAAGATGAGGCGCGCCTCACCGGCATGACGATCCAGCGCATCGGGGATGGCGCGCCCGGCTATCGGCTGGACAATCCCTTTGGCCAGTCGGTGCAGGTTCTGCCGACACCGCCCACATTCTCCGCCACCGTGACCTTGCATTGGGAAGGGGCAATGCCGGATGAGATCATCGCGTTGCTTGAACGCGCCCGCGCGGCGGGATTGTCCGTGGAAGACCATCCATAGACATCCGCTATCGAGCCATAATTGTCCTATTTTGTCGCAGCCACGCCCAAACGCTTGCGCGCCGCACCCTATATCTGAAATAGGATATGCTCCTTCCTCGCGACTAGCCTGATAAAAAGAGCATCCTTCCTTCATGCTGCACGCGCGCCTGCTTTTCCCCGCCACCGCTTTCTGCCTGCTGCTGTCCGGCTGTTCCGGCAAAGGTGATTCCGACGCCCGCAAGAAACCCACGCCGCAGGTCGGGTTCGTGGTGATGCGCCCGCAGGCGGTACCGATCCAGACCATCCTGTCCGGCCGTGTCGTCGCGGCGGAGACGAGCGAAGTCCGGCCCCAGATCACCGGCCTGATCCGCAAGCGACTCTTTACCGAGGGGCAGACGGTGCGCGCCGGGCAACCGCTGTTCGAGATCGACCCCAGCCTGTATCGCGCATCGGTGGAGCAGGCTTCCGCCAACCTCGCCAGCGCCCGCGCCTCTGCGGAAGCGGCGGCGACAAAGGCCGACCGCTATCGCCCGCTGGCTGAGATGGAAGCGGTGGCGAAGCAGGATTACACCGATGCGCTGGCGCAGGCGCGGCAGGCCCGCGCCGCCGTCGCGCAGAACGGCGCGCAACTGGAAACCGCGCGCATCAACCTGCGCTTTACCACCGTTCCGGCACCCATCGGGGGCAAGATCGGTCGTTCGCTGTTCACCGTCGGCGCGCTGGTCAGCGCCAATCAGGTCGATCCGCTAGCCGTGATCCAGCGGCTCGATTCGGTATTCGTCGATATGCAGCAGTCGAGCGGCGAACTGCTCGCCATGCGCCGCGCGCTGTCGAGCGGGGGTGCACTTCCCGGCAGCACGGCGGTACGGCTGCGGCTGGAGGATGGCAGCGATTATGGCCCGGTCGGCCGCGTCGAATTCTCGGAAGTGACCGTCAACGCCCAGACCGGGACTGTCACCCTGCGCGCGCGCTTCCCCAATCCGGGCGACGTGCTATTACCGGGCATGTTCGTGCAGGCCCGCTTCGATCAGGCGATGGACGCGAGCGCCTATCTGGTGCCGCAGCAGGCTTTGCAGCGGGATCTGGGCGGTGTCGCCTATCTCCTCCTCGTCGGGCCGGGCGACAAGGTGGTTCGCCGCAACGTCACCGCGGATCGCACCAGCGGCGCCAACTGGGTCATCACCAATGGCCTGAAGCAGGGTGACAAGGTCATCACGCAAGGCACCAGCGGCCTGCGCGCCGATGCGCCAGTGCGCCCGGTTCCCGCCAACAGCCCGCAGCGTATCGCACCGCCCGCCAAGGGAGCGAACAGCGGCACTGAAGGCTCCCCTCGCAGGCAGGGTGGCTGAACCAACCCATGTCCCGCATCTTCATCGAACGCCCGATCTTCGCATGGGTGCTGGCCATCGTCGTGATGATTGCGGGCCTTGGCGCGCTATCGGCCCTGCCGATCGCCCAATATCCGGACATCGCACCGACCCAGATCAATGTGCGCGCCAGCTATCCCGGCGCCAATGCCCAGACGGTCGAGAACAGCGTTACACAGGTGCTGGAGCAGTCGCTGACCGGCCTTGACGGGCTGCTCTATTTCAGTTCCCAGTCGAGTTCACGCGGTCAGGCCAACATCTCCGCCATCTTCCGCAAGGGCACCGACCCCGACATTGCGCAGGTGCAGGTCCAGAATCAGGTGCAGGCCGCTGTGTCCCGCCTGCCGACCCAGGTGCAGCAGCAGGGCGTGCGTGTCACCAAGTCTAACAGCGATCCGCTGCTCCTCGTCGCCATTTTCGACAAGAACAACCTGCGGTCCAATCAGGAAATTTCCGACTATCTGGCCTCCAACGTCCAGGACACGCTGTCGCGCGTGCAGGGCGTCGGCGAAGTCAATGTGTTCGGCGCGTCCCATGCCATGCGCATATGGCTCAACCCGCAAAAGCTGGCAGCCGTGGCCTTGATGCCGGGCGATGTCGTCACCGCCATCACCGCACAGAACACGGAGGTCGCAGCGGGCGACGTCGGCGGCCTGCCGTCGCCCAAGGGGCAGATGCTCAACGCCACCGTCACCGCGCAGGCCCGCCTCCAGACACCGGATCAGTTCGAGGCCATCGTCCTCAAGACCCTGACCGACGGGTCGAGCGTCCGGCTCAAGGACGTCGCACGGGTCGAGGTCGGCTCCGAAAATTACAACAGCCTTTCGCGATTCAACGGCCATCCCGGTGCCGGTATGGCGGTATCGCTCGCGCCCGGCGCCGACGCGCTCAAGACCGCCGAACTGGTGAAGGCCAAGGTGGACGAACTGGCGCGCAGTTTCCCCGACGGCCTCAGCCACGACTATGCCAATGACACCACCGCCTTCATCACTCTGTCGGTGGAGGAAGTGGTCAAGGCGCTGGTCGAAGCGATCGCGCTGGTCGTCATCGTCATGTTCGTGTTCCTGCAAAGCTGGCGCGCGACCCTGATCCCCGCCATCGCCGTGCCGGTGGTGCTGCTGGGCACTTTTGCCGTCTTCTATGTCACCGGCTTCTCCATCAACACGCTAACGCTGTTCGGCCTTGTCCTCGCCATCGGCCTGTTGGTCGACGACGCCATCGTCGTGGTGGAGAATGTCGAGCGGCTGATGCACGAAAATCCGGGCATGACGCCGCGCGAAGCGACGATCGAGTCAATGAAGGAGATTCAGGTCGCGCTGGTCGCCATCGCGCTGGTCCTGTGCGCGGTGTTCCTGCCCATGGCCTTCTTCGGCGGATCGACCGGTGTCATCTATCGCCAGTTCGCGGTCACGATCATCGCGGCCATGGCGCTGTCGGTGCTGGTTGCGCTGATCCTCAGCCCGGCGCTCACCTCTACCCTTCTGCGTCGGCCCGACGAGGAGGCCCATGGCGAAAGCTGGCTCGCACGGCACTTCCCCGGCGTAGCACAGGGGCTTCAGCGGGCGACGATCTGGTTCAACGACAGTTTCGACCGGCTCAAGGAAGGCTATGCCGCAACCTGTGGCCGGGTGATTAACCGCAAATGGCGTTTTCTGGGCATTTATGTCCTCATCGTCGCGGTAATGGGCGTCATGTTCCTGCGCCTGCCCAGCGGCTTCCTGCCGACGGAGGATCAGGGCGTGGTATCGCTCCAGACCCGCCTCCCACCCGGCGCCACGCTGGAGCGCACCTATGAGGTGCAGCGCGCCGTGGAACGCTATCTGCTGGATCAGGAAAAAGCGAACGTCCGCACCCTCTTCATCGTCGCGGGCGGCGGCGGGGGCGGCGGGCCATCCGGCCAGAATACCGGACAGGGCTTCCTCAACCTGGTGGACTGGAAGGACCGGCCCGGTGCGCAGCGCACGGCGGATGCGCTGGCCCAGCGCACATCCGGCGCGGTGAAGGGCCTTCGCGATGCACAGATTTTCGCGCTCGTGCCGCCCGCCGTGCGTGGCCTCGGCCAATCGTCGGGCTTTACCATGCAGTTGCAGAATAACAGCGGCATGGACCGGGCGCAGTTCCTCGCCGCGCGCGACGCCTTGTTGCAGGAGGCCAGCAACGACCCTCGTCTTCAGGCCGTCCGCCTGACCGATCTCAACGACCTCGCCACCCTGAAAGTGGATGTGGACCAGCAGAAGGTCACGGCGCTCGGCCTCAGCCCGTCGGACGTCAATGCGACCCTGTCGACGGCGTGGGGCGGTCGCTACGTCAACGACTATATCGAACTGGGCCGTGTGAAGCGCGTCTATGTGCAGGGCGATGCGCCCTATCGCTCCGATCCTTCCGGTCTGGGCCAATGGTTCGTGCGCGGATCGGACGGGGCGATGGCCCCCTTCTCCGCTTTCTCGCACATCGGCTGGTCCACGGCGCCTGCCAGCCTCTCGCGCTTTCAGGGCATGTCGTCCTTTGAATTTCAGGGCCAACCGGCCGCGGGCGTGAGTTCGGGCGAAGCGATGGATGCCATTGCGGATCTGGCGGCAAAAGTGCCCGGCACCAGTGTCGCCTGGTCCGGCGTTTCCTATGAGGAACGGCAGGCTGGCGCACAGGGGCCGCTGCTCTATGGCCTGTCGCTACTGGTCGTCTTCCTGTGCCTCGCGGCGCTCTATGAAAGCTGGTCGATCCCGGTGGCGGTGCTGCTGATCGTGCCCCTGGGCTTGATCGGGGCAATTCTGGCGGTTGTTCTGCGCGGGCTGGAGAATGACGTCTATCTCCAGATTGGCCTGCTCACCACCATGGGTCTGGCGGCAAAGAACGGCATCCTGATGGTCGAGTTCGCGGAGCAGGAGGAGCGCAAGGGCCGGGGCGTGCTGGAGGCTGCGCTGGAGGCCGCGCGGATTCGCCTGCGTCCAATCCTGATGACCAGCTTCGCCTTCATCTTCGGTGTACTGCCGCTGGCCATCGCGACTGGTGCGGGCGCCAACAGCCGCGTCGCCATCGGCACCTCCGTCATCGGCGGCATGGTCACCGGCACATTGTTGGCGGTGTTCTATATCCCGCTGTTCTTCGTGCTGGTCCGCCGGGGCGTGCGCGACGGAGTGCAGGCAGTGCGCCGCCGGTTCGGTCGGGAGGGTCGCGCATGACCCGCCGGCCGCTCCGCCATCTTCCTCCCCTGCTTGCCACCGCTCTATCGGCCTGTTCGATGGCGCCCGGATATGAACGGCCTGCACCGCCCGTGCCGCTCTCTTGGCCGGTGGGCGATGCCTATCTGGTCCGGTCGGAGGCGGGTGTGCCGACGATATCCTACCGCGACATCTTCCGCGATGCCCGGCTCCAGGCACTGGTGGAGCAGGCGCTGGCCAACAACCGCGACCTGCGCGAAGCCGCCGCCAATCTCGCCGCCGCGCGCGCGCAAGTACGTGTCCAGCGCGCGCAGCAATTTCCGGAGATCGTCACCGGCTTAAGCGCCAGCCGGGACAGCGGCGCCAACCGCGCCGCCAGCAGCAGCTTTGCGCTCGACGCCGGGATCAGCGCCTTCGAATTGGACCTGTTCGGCCGCCTTGCCAACGCCACGGATGCAGAACGGCAACGCGCCCTCTCGACGGAGGCAGCCGCACGCACCGTCCGACTCGGCCTCGTCGCCGATATTGCCGATGCCTGGTCGACCCATGCCGCCGATGCCGAACTGCTGCGCATTGCGCAAGACACCGTCGCGAGCGCCCAGCGCAGCGTCGGCCTGACCGCCGCGCGATTGAAAGGTGGTATCGCACCCCGCACCGACCTGCGGCAAGCCGAGCAGATATTGGCGACTGCACAGGCCGACGTTGCGGCACAAACGACCGCGCTGGCGCAGGATGTAAACCTGCTGCGCTTGCTCGTCGGTGCGCCGGTGGATGCGTCGCTGCTGCCGACCCGTCTGGATGAGGTGGCAGGAACCGTGGCGACGCTGCCGCCCGGCGCCAGCTCAGACATATTATTGCGTCGCCCGGATGTGCTGGAAGCCGAATATGGCCTGCGCGCCGCCAACGCGGAGATTGGCGTGGCCCGCGCGGCGCTGTTCCCGCGCATCACGCTCACCGGCCTGCTAGGCTTTGCCAGCGATTCTCTCCGCACGCTTCTCGACTCGGCGTCGTTCCACAACAATATCGGCGGCGATGCGAACCAGGCGATCTTCTCCGCGGGCGGCGTTCGCGCAGGCGTAGCGGCCAGCAAGGCGCAGCGCGACGCCGCCCTCGCGGTCTATGAGAAGGCAATCCAGACCGCCTTCCGCGAAGTCGCCGACGCACTGGCCCGGCAGGGCACGATCGCAGATGAGATGCGCGCGTCCACCGCGCGCGTCACCGCCTCTAGCGACACCGCCCGCCTGACCGAGGCGCGCTATCGCGGCGGGGTGGACAGCTATCTGGAAAATCTCGACGCGCAGCGCAGCCTGTACAGCGCCCAGCAGCAGGAAATCGCCACCCGCCTTACCCTCGTCGCCAACCGCATCGCCCTTTACCGCGCACTCGGTGGCGATCAGGCGACAGCCGCTGGGCAGTAGGGCGCCGAACAACCGACTCCCCCGGCCGGCCCGCCGCACATTTCTCCGACTCATTCTGCGGATCGAATGGCAGCGGGACAGCCGACCACCAGCCAGCCATCCCGCTTCCTCTCTACAACTGCCGCAACGCCCGCGCCGGCCGAACCGACATCATCGGGATAGACCCCGCCAGCCCGATCCCCAGCGTCAGCACCGCTCCGCCCGCCAGCGTGCCGAGTACCACGCCCCAGTCCGGTGACCAGTTGAACGCAAATATCTGCACGATCACGAACCACGCCGCCAAGGTTCCCAGCAACAGCGACACCGCCGCCAGCATCAGCGCCAGCAACCCATATTCCAGCGCCTGCGTGCCCAGAACCTGCGCCCGCGTCGCGCCCAGCGTCTTGAGGATCACGCTGTCATAGGTGCGCGCCTGCCGGGAGGCGGCGATCGCGCCCACCAGCACGGCGATGCCCGCGAGAATGGTGATGGAGGCCGCCCACAGGATCGCGCCTGTCATCTGGTCGAGCAGTCCACTGATCTGGCCGATCATTTCCCCCACAGCGATCACCGACGCACCGGGAAACGCGCCGAGCAACACGCGGGTCATCGCATTTTCCTGCGCCTCCCCGGCCTTGCCAGCCGCCATGCTGATCGTCGCGGTCAGGCTGTGCGGAGCGGTCGCCAATGTGTTGGGGGAGAAGACCAGCACATAGTTGAAGCCCATCGTCTCCCAATTGACCTTGCGAAGCGAGGCGATGCGCGCCTCTATCTCCCGGCCCAGCACGCTGACCGTCATGCTGTCGCCGACCCCGACCCCCAGAGCCTTTGCCTGTTCCTCGTCGATGGACAGCAGCGGGGGCCCACTATAGTCGCGGGGCCACCATTGCCCGGCTGTGACAACGCTGCCTTCGGGCAGGGTCGCGCTGTAGGTCACCCCGCGCTCGCCGCGCAATATCCATGCGCCCTCCGGTTGTTCCTTCAGGTCAGCGACGCGCTGCCCGGCATAGGCGACAACCGTGCCACGCAAGGTGGGTACGATGTTCAACCTCGCGCCCGCGCTCTGTTTCTCCACTATGGTGCGAAAGGCCGCTTCGCTGGGCGAGGGCAGGTCGAGGATGAAGAGATTGGGCGCCTTCTTCGGCACCGTCCGGGCAATCTCCGCATTCAGGCTGGTCTGGATACCCGCCAGCGTGACGAACAGAGTCAGCGCCAGTCCCAGCGCCACCACCAAGGCTCCGGTCTGCGCACCGGGGCGGTAGAGATTCGCGATGGCAAGACGCAGCAGCGGCCGCCGCGGCCAGGGCACGCGCCGCGCGATCAGGCTGACAAGCCGACCGAGCAACAGGAGCAGGAGCAACACCGCTCCCGTCGCACCCAACACCGCCGCCGCGAACAATGGCTCCCGCGCTGTACCCAGCACAATGGCAACCAGCATCAGCGCCGCTCCACCTACGCCGATCAGCGTGCGCCGGTCCCGTCCATGGCGGGGATCGACCGCCGCACGGAACAGGGCGGCGGCAGGTGCCGTGCGTGCCCGTGCAAGGGGCGGCAAGGTAAAGATGAGGGCGATCAACAGACCATAGACCGCACTGGTCACCAGTGGCTGGACATGCAACCGAAACCCCGGCTGCACCGGCAACACATCACCCGCCAACATGACGATGGCCGGGGGCATAATCGCGCCCACGCCCAAGCCCAGCAGGATCGCGACCACTGCCACAGCGCCCAGTTGCAACAGATAGATACGCTCTATGTCAGCCGAGGTCGCACCCAATATCTTCATCGTGGCCAGACTGCCGCGCTTGAGCGCCAGATAGGAGCCGACACCATTGCTGACGCCGATCCCCGCCACGATCAGGGCGGTCAGCCCGATCAGCGACAGAAATTGCCCCATCCGTTCGATGAAACGGTTGGTGCCGGGCGCGGCCCGTTCCCGGTCCTTATATTCCCAGCCTTCTGTAGCGTAGCGTTTCTCCAGCCCCTCGCGCAGGGCATGGGCATCCTCGCCAGGAGACAGCCGGATGCGATATTTGCTGCTGAACAGACTGCCCGGCTGGATCAGTTGGGTGCGGCGCAGACCCTCCATCGACACGATGCCGACCGGGCCGAGGGTAAAGCCCTCCCCGACACGATCCGGTTCGTCGACGATAATGTCGGCGATAGTGAAAATCGCCTGTCCATAGCGTAGCCGGTCACCACGCCCTACGCCCAGCCGCTCGGCCAGCGCCGGGCCGATCAGAATGCGATCGGCAGGCAGCGGCGCGTATGTTCCATGCTGGAGGGCCAACGCGCCATAAAGCGGGTAGGCCCCATCGACGCCCTTCAGTTCGGTCAGCACGGCGGGCGACTTGCCCTTACCCGCGTCTCCGGCCTCCTGCGCCATGGCACGCATGCGGATCGTCTCGCTGAACGCGCCCAGTCTGGAAAGGGCGGCGCGATGCCCGGCGTCCAGCTCCCGCTGCGTCAGTTGCACCTCAATATCGCCGCCGAGGATGGTCTGGCCCCGCGCCGCGATTTCACCGGTGATGGAGGCGGTCAGGCTGCCGATCGCCGCCAGCGTTCCCACGCCCAGGAACAGGCAGAGAAAAAGCAGGCGCAGGCCGCGAAAGCCCGCGTGCAGGTCTCGCCGTGCGATGCGCCAACTGGCGCCCCAGCCCAAAGTCTTCATGGGCGTCGTCTTCACGGGCGTCGCTCGGCCACGATCTGCCCATCGCGCATCTCGACGATGCGGTCGCACCGTTCCGCCAGCCCCGGATCATGGGTGATGATGAGGAGGGTCGCGCCCGCTGCCCGCTGCCGCGTGAACAACAGGTCGATCACCGCCGCGCCCGTCGTAGCGTCAAGGTTGCCGGTCGGCTCGTCGGCGAAAAGGATGTCCGGCTCCGGCGCCATGGCGCGCGCGATGGCGACACGCTGCTGCTCGCCGCCCGACAGTTGCGTCGGATAATGGTCGATCCGATGACCCAGCCCCACCGCCGACAATTCTTCCCCCGCACGGACAAAGGCATGGTCATGCCCCGCCAGCTCCAGCGGAACAGCCACATTCTCCAGCGCCGTCATGGTGGGAAGGAGGTGGAAGGACTGGAGGATGATGCCGATCCGTCCCCGGCGCGCTCGCGCCAATGCATCCTCGTCCAGCGCGCCGAAATCGACGCCCGCAATGGATACCGATCCCCCGCTCGCCCGCTCCAGCCCGGACAGAACCGCCATCAGCGACGACTTGCCCGATCCTGACGCGCCGAGGATCGCCAAGCTCTCCCCCTTGGCGATGTCGAGGTCGACCCCTTTCAATATGGCGGTCGTGCCGAGCGAGAGGGTGACATTGCGCGCCCGGATCGCAATATGGGCCTGGTCTATGGTCGCGTGCATGAAGAAAGGGCGCTCCTTGAGGAGATTGGTCATGGCGAGATTTCGCCAATATGGAGCTTGTCTGGCGCTTGTCCAACTGGCCATCGCCTGTTCGCCATCCGCACCGGAGCAGAATGGGTCCAATAGGGTGATGGCCACCGCACCGATATCCTCCGCCGATACTGCGGTACCGGCCGATACGAAGCTGGTTCTGGTGTTCGGCGACAGTCTCTATGCAGGCTATAATCTTGGTCCGTCGGAGGGATTGGCGCCTGTCCTCGAACAGGCCCTGACCGCCGGATCGCTCAAGGCGCTCGTGGTGAATGGCGGCGTTTCGGGCGATACCAGCGCGGCGGGTCTGGCCCGCCTTGCCTTCACGCTCGACGGCCTGCCCCGCAAGCCCGACCTTGTGCTGGTCGGTCTTGGCGGCAACGACATGCTGCGCGGTCTGGAACCGGACGCGACCCGCGCCAATCTCGCCGCCATAATCACCGAATTGCAAAAGCGCGGTCTGCCCGTCATGCTCACCGGGATGCTCGCCTCCCCCAATATGGGGCCGGATTATGCGGGGGCGTTCAATCCCATCTACCCCGACCTTGCGAAGAAATTCGGCGTACCGCTCTATCCCTTCTTCCTCCACGGGGTGATCGACCATCGGGAACTGAAACTGCCCGACGGCATCCACCCCAACGCCAAAGGGGTAGCGACAATCGTCGCCAGGCTGTCGCCCATGGTCGCGAACAAGCTGGAGAAATAGATCGGCGGTCAGCGGCCTCTCCAGCCAGCGCCGCATTATCTGCCAACTAATGAAAAAGGACCGGAGGATTGCTCCTCCGGCCCTTCTTTCTTGATCGAATGACCGACAGAACTTCGATTAGAAGTCCATGCCGCCCATGCCGCCCATGCCGCCGCCGGGCATGCCAACCGGGCCGCCCTTGTCGTCGGGCAGTTCGGCGATCGTAGCTTCCGTGGTGATCAGGAGGCCAGCAACCGAAGCTGCGTTCTGGAGCGCGGTGCGCACGACCTTGGTCGGGTCGATGACGCCAGCGGCCTTCAGATTCTCATAGGTGTCAGTGGCGGCGTTGAAGCCCTGGTCCACGTCACCCACGCGCAGCAGGTTGCCCGCGACGACCGCACCATCATGACCAGCGTTCTGCGCGATCTGACGGATAGGAGCCTCGATCGCCTTGCGGATGATGTCGATGCCACGGGTCTGGTCGTCGTTGGCGCCCTTCAGGCCGTCCAGAGCGCGGATGGCATAGAGGAGAGCCGTGCCGCCGCCGGGGACGATGCCCTCTTCCACAGCCGCGCGGGTCGCGTGGAGAGCGTCGTCGACGCGGTCCTTGCGCTCCTTGACTTCCACTTCGGTCGCGCCGCCGACCTTGATGACAGCAACGCCGCCAGCGAGCTTGGCGAGACGCTCCTGGAGCTTCTCCTTGTCATAGTCCGACGTGGTGGACTCGACCTGTGCACGGATCTGCTCGACGCGGCCCTTGATGGCCTCGCCGTCGCCAGCGCCGTCGACAATGACGGTGTTGTCCTTGTCGATGGTGACGCGCTTGGCCTGACCCAGCATGCCGAGCGTCACATTCTCCAGCTTGATGCCGAGGTCTTCCGAGATCGTCTGACCATTGGTCAGGATCGCGATGTCTTCCAGCATCGCCTTGCGGCGGTCACCAAAGCCGGGAGCCTTGACGGCAGCGACCTTCAGGCCGCCACGCAGACGGTTGACGACGAGCGTGGCCAGAGCCTCGCCCTCAATGTCTTCCGCGATGATGAGCAGGGGACGACCCGACTGAACGACGGCTTCCAGGATCGGCAGGATCGCCTGCAGGTTGGACAGCTTCTTCTCGTGGATCAGGATGTAGGGGTCGGACAGTTCGACCTGCATCTTTTCCGGGTTGGTCACGAAGTAAGGCGACAGGTAGCCGCGGTCGAACTGCATGCCCTCGACGACGTCCAGCTCGAATTCGAGGCCCTTGGCCTCTTCGACGGTGATGACGCCTTCCTTGCCGACCTTCTCCATGGCTTCGGCGATCTTGCGACCGACTTCCTCATCGCCATTGGCGGAGATGATGCCGACCTGTGCGATCTCTTCCGAACCAGTGACGGGGGTCGAACGCTTCTTGAGGTCTTCCACGACGGCGGTGACGGCGGTGTCGATGCCGCGCTTCAGGTCCATCGGGTTGATGCCGGCGGCAACCGACTTCATGCCTTCACGAACGATCGCCTGCGCCAGGACGGTCGCGGTGGTCGTACCGTCACCGGCCTTGTCGTTGGACTTGGAAGCCACTTCGCGCAGCATCTGCGCGCCCATGTTCTCGAACTTGTCCTTCAGTTCGATTTCCTTGGCGACCGAAACACCGTCCTTGGTGATTCGGGGCGCGCCGAAGCTCTTGTCGATCACGACGTTGCGGCCCTTCGGGCCAAGCGTCACCTTGACCGCATCGGCCAGGATGTCGACGCCGCGCAGAATGCGCTCACGAGCGTCGCGCGAGAATTTTACTTCCTTCGCTGCCATGGTCTTGTACCTTTTCTAGTCTGAAAAACTGTGGATCTGAAACTGCAACAATCGGGTCAGCGGATCAGCCGATGACGCCGAGAATGTCGCTTTCCTTCATGATGAGTAGGTCCTGGCCGTCGACCTTAACCTCAGTGCCCGACCATTTGCCGAACAGCACGCGGTCGCCAGCCTTGACGTCGAGCGGCGTCACCTTGCCATCTTCGGCCTTGGTGCCGGTGCCGACGGAGACGATCTCGCCCTCTTGCGGCTTTTCCTTGGCGGTATCGGGGATGATGATGCCGCCAGCGGTCTTCTCTTCAGCTTCGATGCGGCGAACGAGCACGCGGTCGTGCAGCGGACGGAATGCCATATGAGTTCCCTTTCCCTAAACAGGCGCCGCGATCGCCGTCCGCCCTTGTCCTGGCCAGCCTTAAGGCCGGGGAACAGGGAATCGAACGGTGGTGTCGCGGGCGCGAAAGCCATGCTTAGCACTCATTGGGTCAGAGTGCTAACAGGGCGCAATATGGGCCGCCGGAACGGAGGGTCAAGCCGGGTTGCCAGATTTTTTTGCCGCCCGCATCCTCCCTGACACGAAGCGTGCGGCGATTGCGGCAGCACACGCCATGTTCTAGACATCGGTCCCTATCGGCCAACCCCATGATCCGGCCGGATGACAGAAGGAATGACGGGTGGGATTCATCAAGGGCGCATGGCGTCTCCTCATGGTCGTCAAGGACGCACTGGTCCTGTTGTTCCTCATCGGCTTTTTCATCGCCATCTATGCCGCCATTTCCATGGTGCGACCCGCCCCCGCCCCGGCACGGGGCGCACTGTATGTCAGTCTGGACGGTGCACTGGTCGAACAGCCAGCCGGTTCCGATCCGCTCAGCGTCATCGGCGCACCGGAGTCGGCGCCCGAATACCGGCTGCGCGACGTGGTGCATGCGGTGGAGACGGCGGCAGGCGACGATGCGATCAAGGCTGTGGTCATCGACCTGTCGCGCTTCACAGGCACAGGCCATGTCGCCGGGCAGCGGCTGGGCGCGGCGATGGACAAGGTGCGCCGCGCAGGCAAGCCGGTCCTCACCTATGCCGTGCAATATGACGATAGCGGATACCAGATCGCGGCCCATGCCAGCGAGGTATGGCTATCCCCCTTCGGCTTCGTGGCCATCGCGGGGCCGGGCGGCAGCCAGCTCTATTACAAGGGACTGATCGACCGACTGGGCGTCACAACCCATATCTACCGCGTGGGCACCTACAAGAGCTTCGTCGAACCCTATATCCGCGCCGACCAGTCGCCTCCGGCCAAGGAGGCCGCACAAGCGCTTGCTTCCTCTTTGTGGAGCAACTGGATCGCCAATGTCCACGGCGCCCGGCCCAAGGCGCAGGTCGCCGCCTATGCCGCAGACCCGATGCTCGTCGCCCGCGATTTCAAGGGCGATGCGGCCAAGGCAGCCCTCTCGCGCGGTCTCGTGGACAAGCTGGGCGACGACTATGGCTTCAACGACCGAGTGACGGAGATTGCCGGCGCAGACCCGGAGAATGACGGCACCTATGCCTCCATCCCGCTGGAGGACTATTTGCGCCGTCATCCCGCCAGCCGCGATCAGGGCAAGGTCGGCGTCGTGACCGTCGCGGGTGAAATCGTGGATGGCGAAGCCGGACCGGGCAGCGCGGGCGGTGACAGCATCGCCGCCCTGATCGACAACGCGCTGGCCGATGACAAGATCAAGGCGCTGGTGGTGCGCGTCGATTCTCCCGGCGGCTCGGTGACAGCGGCGGAGGCGATCCGCCAGTCGGTGATGCAGGCCCGCAAAGCCGGATTGCCGGTCGTCATCTCCATGGGCAATGTCGCGGCCAGCGGCGGCTACTGGATCAGCACGGCGGGGCAAAAAATCTATGCCGAACCGTCCACCATCACCGGTTCCATCGGGGTGTTCGGTATCCTGCCCAGCTTCGAGGGGACATTGGCCAAGATCGGCGTGACCAGCGACGGCGTCCGCACCACGCCCCTGTCCGGCGAACCCGATGTGACGGGCGGGGTCAGCCCCGCATTCAATGCCATCGCCCAGTCCACGGTCGAGCATGTCTATCGCCAGTTCGTGGGACTGGTCGCCTCCGCACGGCATCTGCCCGTCGATCAGGCAGAGAAAATCGCGGAGGGCCGGGTGTGGGATGGCGGCTCTGCCCGGCAATTGCGGCTGGTCGATGCGTTCGGCGGGCTGGACGATGCCGTGGCGGAGGCGGCGCGGCGCGCCAAGCTGACCGGTACCGATGCCCGTCCCCGCTGGCTGGACCCCACACTCGACCCTGTCTCGCAATTTCTGGGGTCGGTCAGCGCACGGGCCGGGACGAAAGCACGCCCGGCGGCGCTCGACTGGCTGACCCTCCAGTCGCGCAGGCGGGAGCAGGCGGCGCAGGGGGCATTGGTGCAGGCGCGGGCAATGCTGTCCGGGTCCGCGATCCGGGCGGACTGTCTGGAGTGCCGGGGGCTGGGCGGGCCACCATCCACCGTCGCAAAGGCGGGCGCGAACGGCGGGATCTGGGGCTGGCTGGGCGCGTGGCTGAACGCCCGGTAAATTGGCGCGCCCACCGGTGATCCTGCGTCGGACAAGGCCAGAAGATGCCGCAGCCCTAGCCGCCCTTTCTGCACCCTATGTCCGCGATACGGCGATCACGTTCGAGACCGATCCGCCTGACGGCGCGACCATGACACCGCGAATCGCCGACGTACTGGGACAACATCTGCCCTGGGTCGTGGCGGAGAAAACGGACGGCGGGATCGCTGGCTATGCCTATGCCGGACCCTTCCATGCCCGGCACGCCTATCGCTTCACCGTGGAGCCGACCATCTATCTGGCACGGGATGCAATCGGCCGGGGACTAGGCACGCGCCTCTATCACCTGCTGCTCCAGATATTGGCGGAGTTGGGGTGTCGGCAGGCCGTCGCGCTGATTGCCCTGCCCAATCCTGCGAGCGTCGCACTGCATCGACGCTGTGGCTTTCGGCAGACCGGTACCCACAATGCGGTCGGCTGGAAGTTCAACACATGGGTCGATGTAGGACTGTTCCAGCGGGCGCTGGGGGATAGGGATACCGGACTGCCGAGAAAGGGCGTCAAACGCTGTCGGAGAGCGGGAGTTGGGAGGCTCTGCCGTGAGCCGAGCATCCGCACGGAAAGGACATCGTTCAGGATGCCGCCTACCCATCATGCCCTGCGGAGAGCCGCACCGGAAACCAAACGTCGACCGCAACTGTGCCCCTGCTAACCCAACAGATGTGGCGAAGTAGGGACAATCAACCAACAACCCGCTTCACGCTGCTCCGATCGCGCGGGCGAAACTATATCAGAGCGGTTTCGCCGGATCAGGGCTGCGTCAAGCCGTCATGCCGCGCGATGAGAAGACCTTGCTCCGCATGCCGGTCCATGCCGACCGCAGCGACCGCCTGCGCAACGGGGACATCGACCGACATGCCCGTCGACAACATGGCCGAGAGCGCCGCGACCACCACAAGGGCAGCGATGGAATAACGATTCATATTGAAATTCCGACCTTTTTGCTTGTCCCCACCTAGACGCATCGGCGTCCCACGGGAACCGCAACCAAGGTCGTACCCGACCGGGAACCATCCCGAAACAGGACAGTCCGTCCGCGCCCGTCCCCTTCGAGCCTGCCAAAGAGGGACGGACGGGCACGGATGGCTCACATATGGATGGGCTTGCCCCGCACGGCCATCGCCGCTTCCTTAATCGCTTCGCTGTGCGTGGGGTGCGCATGGCAGGTGTAGGCGATGTCCTCGCTCGACGCGCCAAACTCCATCGCCTGTGCCGCCTGCGCGATCATCGTGCCCGCGGGCGCACCGATGATCCAGACGCCCAGAACCTTGTCCGTCTCGGCATCCGCGATGATCTTCACGAAGCCGTCGGTGTCGCTGATCGCCTTGGCCCGGCTGTTCGCCATCATCGGGAACTTGCCGACCTTGACCGCGCCCCTGGCCTTCGCCGCTTCCTCGGTCAGGCCGACGCCGGCGATTTCCGGGTGGGTGTAGACCACGGACGGGATCACGTCATGGTTCACGATGCCGGTCAGGCCCGCAATATTCTCCGCAACGGCGACGCCCTCATCCTCCGCCTTATGGGCGAGCATCGGGCCGGGGATCACATCGCCGATCGCCCACACGCCGGGGACGCTGGTGGCGAAATCATGGTCCGTCTCAATCTGACCGCGCGCATTGAGCGCCAACCCGATGGCGTCGAGGCCCAGCCCCTCCGTATTCGGGCGGCGGCCGATGGCGACCAGCACCGCATCGGCTTCCAGGGTCTGCGCCTCTCCACCCGCTGCGGGTTCGACAGTGACGCTGGCGGTCTTGCCCTTGACGCTAACGCCCGTGACCTTGGTCGAGGTCTTGATGTCGAAGCCCTGCTTCTTGAAAATCTTGGCCGCCTCGGCGCGGACGTCGCCGTCCATACCGGGCAGGATCTGGTCGAGGAATTCGACGACCGTCACCTTCGCGCCCAGACGGCCCCAGACGGAACCAAGTTCGAGGCCGATGACACCGCCGCCGATCACGACAAGGTTCTTGGGCACGGCGGGGAGCGCCAGCGCGCCGGTGGAATCCACCACCACGCCGCCATCATTGTCCACGGTCACGCCGGGCAGAGGGGTGACGCTGGAACCGGTGGCGATGACAATATTCTTCGCGGTGACGCTCTTGCCGCCCACTTCGACGGTGTGGGCGCCGGTAAAGGTGGCCAAGCCCTTCAGCCAGTCGACCTTGTTCTTCTTGAACAGATATTCGATGCCACCGGTCAGGCCCTTCACCGCGTCATTCTTGTCCGCCATCAGGGCAGGCAGGTCGAGTTCGACGGAGCCGAGCTTCACGCCATGCTTGGCAAGCGCACCCGATGCCGCCTCATGATAGAGGCCCGATGCGTTGAGCAGCGTCTTGGACGGAATACAGCCGACGTTGAGGCAGGTGCCGCCCAGCGTCGCCCGGCTCTCCGCGCAGGCGGTCTTGAGGCCAAGCTGCGCGGCCCGGATCGCGGCGACATAACCGCCGGGGCCTGCGCCGATCACCAGGACATCATAGTCGAACTCAGCCATGTTTCACTCCGTCACCCGTTCCGCCACGGGGCATTGTCTATAGTGCAAATGACAGGGCCGCGACATGCGCGGCCCCGAAGCTCATTCTCAAAGGTCGATCAGCAACCGCGTCGGATCCTCGATCGCATTCTTGACCGCGACCAGGAAGGTCACGGCTTCGCGGCCGTCGATCAGGCGATGGTCATAGCTGAGCGCGAGATACATCATCGGACGGATGACGATCTGGCCGTTGCGGACCACGGGGCGGTCCTCGATGCGGTGCAAGCCCAGCACGGCGGACTGCGGCGGGTTGATGATCGGCGTCGACATCAGCGAACCGAACACACCGCCGTTGGAGATGGTGAAGGTGCCGCCCTTCATATCTTCCATCGTCAACTGGCCTTCCTTGGCCTTCTTGCCGAAATTGCCGATGGTACGCTCGATCTCGGCGACGCTCAGCTTCTCCGCATCGCGGATGACCGGAACGACCAGACCGTTGGGCGCGGACACCGCGACCGAGATGTCGGCGAAGTCATTATAGACGATCTCGTCACCCTCGATCTGCGCATTGACCGCCGGAATATCGCGCAGGGCCAGCGTCACCGCCTTGGTGAAGAAACCCATGAAGCCCAGCCGGACGCCATGCTTCTTCTCGAACAAATCCTTATATTTGTTCCGCGCCTCGATGACATTGGTCATGTCGACATCGTTGAAGGTGGTCAGCAGCGCCGCCGTTTCCTGCGCGCTCTTCAGCCGCTTGGCGACGGTCTGGCGCAGGCGGGTCATCTTGACCCGCTCCTGCTTGCGCGTGGCCGGGACAGCAGTAGCAGCGACCGCCTCCACCGCAGCAGCCGAAGCTGCCGCTGCAACCGCCGAGCCGTCCGCGATCGCGGCGGTCACGTCATCCTTGGTCAGACGGCCGTCCTTGCCGGTGCCCTTGATCTTGCTGGGATCGAGGCCATGCTCCAGCACCAGACGGCGAACTGCCGGGGACAGGGTGACGCTGTTGTTATCCTCGGCCGGGGCGGAGGCGGCAGGCGCCGGTGCGGCGCTTTCCGCCTTGGCGGGTGCGGCAGCCGCAGCGACGGGCTTTGCGCCCGCGCCGCCTTCCTCGATGGCGGCGATGACGGTGCCGACGTTGACGGTATCGCCTTCGGCGACCAGCTGCGCGCTCAGCACGCCCGCAACGGGCGATGGCACGTCGACCGCAACCTTGTCCGTCTCCAGGCTGACAATGGGTTCATCCGCCGCCACCACGTCGCCGGGCTTCTTCAGCCACTGTCCAACGGTCGCTTCGGTCACGGATTCGCCCAGAACGGGCACTTTGACTTCGATAGCCATGGGAATGATCAGCCCTTCTTCTGGCGTTTGATTTCGTCGCGGACACTATGGCCCAGCGCGTCGGCGATGAGAGCGCCCTGTTCGGCAAGGTGACGCTTGGCGAGGCCCGTGGCGGGCGACGCCGACGCCTTGCGACCGGCATAGCGGGCGCGCATCGGCGCCTTGCCAGCGGCATCCAGCGCCTGCTCGATGAACGGTTCCACGAAGAACCAGCCGCCATTGTTGCGCGGCTCCTCCTGGCACCAGATCACCTCTTCCAGATTCGGCATGCGCGACAGACGCACCGCCAAGGCTTCGGTCGGGAAGGGGTAGAGCTGTTCCACGCGGACGATCTGGGTGTTCTTGTCCCCCGCCGCGTCACGCGCCTCGATCAGGTCATAACTGACCTTGCCGGAGCACAGCACCAGACGCTTCGTCTCCACGTCTGGTGCCGGATTGGTGTCCGACAGCAGGCGCATGAAATGCGTGTCGCCCTGGAAGTCCGACGCCTTGCTCACCGCCAGCTTGTGGCGCAGCAGCGACTTGGGCGTCATGATGATCAGCGGCTTGCGGAACGGACGCAGCATCTGGCGGCGCAGGATGTGGAAATAGTTCGCAGGCGTGGTGCAGTTGGCAACCTGGATGTTGCCCTCCGCGCACAGTTGCAGGAACCGCTCCAGACGCGCGGAGCTATGCTCCGGCCCCTGCCCCTCATAGCCGTGCGGCAGCAGGCAGACGAGGCCGTTAGCGCGCAGCCACTTGCTCTCCGACGAGGCGATATATTGGTCGAAGACGATCTGCGCGCCGTTGGCGAAGTCGCCGAACTGCGCTTCCCACAGCACCAGCGTCTTGGGATCGGCCATGGCGAAACCATATTCGAAACCCAGCACGCCATATTCGCTCAGCGGGCTGTCCAGGACCTCGAACCGGCCATGCGGCACGGTGGAGAGCGGGATATATTTGCTCTCCGTATTCTGGTCGACCCAGACCGAATGTCGCTGGCTGAAGGTACCGCGGCCCGAATCCTGACCCGACAGGCGAACGCCATAGCCTTCCGACAGGAGCGAACCAAAGGCCAGCGCCTCACCGGTCGCCCAGTCGAAATTGGCACTGCTGGCGAACATTTCCGTCTTGGCGTCGAGAATGCGGCGCAACGTCTTGTGGACGTTCACGCCCTCCGGCACCGTAGTCAGCGTCTTGCCCAGGCTGTCGAACAGCTTGGGATTGATCGCGGTTTCCACATTCTGGCGCGCGGTTTCGGCGTTGGCGGGCTGGTGCAGGCCCGACCAGCGACCCGCGAACCAGTCGGCCTTATTCGCCTTGTAGCTCTTGGCCGCGTCGAACTCTTCTTCCAGCTGCGCGACAAAGGCGTCGGTGACGCCCTGCGAATAGCCCGCGTCGATTACGCCCTCGGCGGTCAGGCGCGCGGCATAGACTTCGCTCACCGGCGGATGCTGGCGGATCTTCTGGTACATCAGCGGTTGGGTGAAGCCCGGCTCATCGCCCTCATTATGGCCGAAGCGGCGATAGCACCACATGTCGATCACCACGTCGCGGTGGAACGTCTGGCGATATTCGATCGCAATCTTGCACGCGAAGGTCACCGCTTCCGGGTCGTCGCCGTTGACGTGGATGATCGGCGCCTGCACGCCCTTCGCCACGTCGCTCGGATAGGGCGAGCCGCGCGAGAATTGCGGGCTGGTCGTAAAGCCGATCTGGTTGTTGATGATGAAATGGATGCAGCCGCCGGTGTTATAGCCTGACACGCCGGAGAAGCCGAGGCACTCCCACACAATGCCCTGTCCGGCGAAGGCCGCGTCACCATGGATCAGCACGGGCAGAACCTGGTTATGCGTACCGATGTCATCGCGGAACACCTGCTGCGCGCGCACCTTGCCCAGCACGATGGGGTCTACCGTCTCCAGATGCGACGGGTTGGGGACCAGCGACATATGCACCTTCACCCCGTCGAACTCGCGGTCGGTGGAGGTGCCGAGATGATATTTCACGTCGCCCGAACCGCCGACATCTTCCGGGTTGGCGGTGCCACCGGAAAATTCGTGGAAGATGACGCGGAAGCCCTTGGCCATCACATTGGCCAGCACGTTCAGGCGGCCACGATGGGCCATGCCATAGACGATCTCGCGCACGCCCTGCTGGCCACCATATTTGATGACCGCTTCGAGCGCGGGGATCATGGACTCGCCACCATCGAGGCCGAAACGCTTGGTGCCGACATATTTGCGGCCCAGGAATTTTTCGTACTGCTCACCGTGGATGACCTTCGACAGGATCGCCTTCTTGCCCTCTGGCGTGAAGTCGATCGACTTGTCGGCGCCTTCCATCCGATCCTGAAGGAACACCCGCTCCTCCACGTCGGCGATATGCATATATTCTAGGCCGACATTGCCGCAATAATTGGCGCGCAGGATGTTCACGACCTCGCGGATCGTGCCCCACTCCAGACCGAGATGGCCGCCCAGATAGACGCGGCGGTCGATGTCCGCACCGGAAAAGCCATGATATTCGGGCGTCAGATCCGCGGGCAACTCACGCTGGGTCAGGCCCAGCGGATCGAGATTGGCCGCGAGATGGCCCCGCACCCGATAGGTGCGGATCAACATCATCGCGCGGATCGCATCCGCCGCAGCGACGGCGATATCGGCATCGCCGATCGGCGCGCCAGATTTTTTCGCGGCAGCCTTCACCGCGACCGCCATCTGGGTCGGGTCCAGCGCGGCCGTCAGGTCATCCGTGGTGTCGAGCGGCCACCCGCGCCGTTCCCAGCTCGGCCCCTGCTCCACTTCGGCACCGGGCAATCCGTCGCCTATCTGACCTTCATATCCCATTGCCGTTTCCAATCGCCTGCGTTAGGGCCGATGATGGTAAACCTGTTTACCTGTCACCCGCCGTGCGGTTCGCCCCCGTTCGTCCGTTCATCCATGGAGCGGACCGGACCCCTTCCCGAAGGCCGGTGAGTGCGCGCGTGCGCCCCTCATTTCCGCTTCATTTGCGCCACGAGGCGACAAACACCTGTCGCCGCCTTGCCGATCATCGTCAGCCATCCGGTCGGAACCGCCACGCCGCGGCAGCGGTTCCGACCCGACAGATCAGCCCTTGAGCACTTCGACGAGCGTTTCGCCAAGCAGGCTGGGGCTGGAGGAAACGCGGATGCCCGCTGCCTCCATCGCCGCAATCTTGCTCTCGGCATCGCCCTTGCCGCCCGACACGATCGCGCCGGCATGGCCCATACGACGGCCCGGAGGCGCCGTGCGGCCCGCGATGAAGCCAGCCATCGGCTTCTTGCGGCCACGCTTGGCCTCGTCGATCAGGAACTGTGCAGCCTGCTCTTCCGCGTCGCCGCCGATTTCGCCGATCATGATGATCGACTTGGTCTCGTCGTCGGCCAGGAACAGTTCCAGCACGTCGATGAAGTTGGTGCCGTTGACCGGATCGCCGCCGATGCCGACAGCCGTGGTCTGACCCAGGCCTGCGTTCGTGGTCTGGAACACCGCCTCATAGGTCAGCGTGCCAGAGCGCGAAACGACGCCGACCGAACCCTTTTTGAAGATGCTGCCGGGCATGATGCCGATCTTGCACTCATTGGGGGTCAACAGGCCGGGGCAGTTCGGGCCGATCAGGCGCGACTTCGAACCGGACAGGGCGCGCTTGACGCGAACCATGTCGAGCACCGGGATACCCTCGGTGATGGCGACGATCAGCGGGATTTCCGCGTCGATCGCTTCCAGGATGGAGTCAGCCGCGAATGGCGGCGGCACATAGATGACCGAAGCATTGGCGCCCGTGGCGTGCTTGGCTTCGGCGACCGTGTTGAAGTTGGGCAGACCGATGTGGGTCGTGCCACCCTTGCCGGGGGTCACGCCGCCAACCATCTGCGTGCCATAGGCCAGCGCGGTCTCGGTGTGGAAGGTGCCGGTCGCGCCGGTCATGCCCTGCGTGATGACCTTGGTATTCTTGTCGATGAGAATGGACATATATCCCCCTTTTCGGGTCGGTGACGTCTATGCGGAAAGGCGCGCCCGGCCTTCTGGACCGGACGCCCCTTGTTCGTCAGGCCAGGCTGGGGTCGATGCTCTTGCAGGCAACAAGCAGCTCCTTGACGGCGTCGATCGACACCTGAAGGCCGGCCTTCGCCGTCTCGTCCAGCGTGATTTCGACGACTTCCTCGACACCACCGGCGCCGATGACCACCGGAACGCCGACATACAGGCCATCAAGGCCGTACTTGCCGTCGACATAGGCAGCGGACGGCAGGATGCGCTTCTGGTCACCCAGATAGCTTTCAGCCATCGCGATGGCGCTGGCGGCCGGGGCATAAAAGGCCGAGGTGCCGAGCAGGCCGACGATCTCGCCGCCGCCGACGGCGGTGCGCTTGACGATGGCGTCGATACGCTCCTGCGTCGAACGACCCAACTTGATGAGGTCGGGGATCGGGATGCCCTTGATGGTCGAATATTCGGCCACCGGCACCATCGTATCACCATGGCCGCCCAGCACGAAGCTGGACACGTCACGCACCGAAACGCCAAACTCTTCCGCGAGGAAGGTGGAGAAGCGCGCGGAGTCCAGCACGCCCGCCATGCCGACAACCTTGTTGTGGGGCAGGCCGGAGAATTCGCGCAGCGCCCAAACCATCGCGTCGAGCGGGTTGGTGATGCAGATCACGAATGCGTCGGGGGCGTTGTTCTTGATGCCCTCGCCAACGGCCTTCATCACCTTGAGGTTGATGCCGAGCAGGTCGTCGCGGCTCATGCCGGGCTTGCGCGGCACGCCGGCGGTGACGATGATCACGTCCGCGCCTGCAATGTCGGCATAATCGTTGGTGCCAGTCACCTTCGCATCAAAGCCTTCAACCGGACCGCACTGCGACAGGTCGAGCGCCTTGCCCTGTGGGACGCCCTCGGCAATGTCGAACAGGACCACATCGCCCAGTTCCTTCTGCGCGGCGAGGTGCGCGAGCGTGCCGCCGATATTGCCAGCGCCGATCAGCGCGATCTTCTTACGGGCCATCTGGTCCTCCTTAAAAGCATATGAGCCGCTTGGTCGGAGGACCGCTTAGGCCCATTGGGTTAAGGATTCAATGCAGATTCGCGGCAGCGAACCATCTATTTGTGATAACAGTTCGCAATATCAATGACTGCTATTCCTCGCCACCATGGCCGAGCGCGAGATAGTCAAGAGACCGCATTTCCATGAGCCGGGAAACGGTCCGCTGGAACTCGAAAGCCCCGTCGCCGCTGGGGTAGAGAACTTCCGGTTCCGCCTCCGCGCTGGCCAGCAACTTGACCTTATATTCGTAGAGTGCATCGACCAGTGTGACAAAGCGGGCCGCTTCGTTGCGATTTTCCGCACCCAGGATCGGAATCCCCACGATGACGACCGTGTGGAAATGCCGCGCGATGGCGAGATAGTCGCTCGCCCCCCGCGCATCCGCGCACAGCCGCTTGAAGGAGAAGACGCCGACACCTTTCAGACTCTTGGGCACATGGATCGACCGACCGCCATGGACGGGCACATCCTCCGATGGCACATTCTCCCGGTCGCTGGGGGGATAGTCGGTCAGGCGGAAAAAGGTTTCGCTGAGTTCGCGAGTCGCGGCGTCGCCGTTGGGCACCAACCACGTGCGCGCACCCGCCAGACGATCCAGTCGATAGTCGACCGGCCCGTCGAGGGTGATGACGTCCAGCCGCGCCTTCAGCAGGTCGATGAACGGCAGGAAAAGATGCCGGTTCAGCCCGTCCTTGTAGAGGTCTTCGGGCACACGGTTGGACGTTGTGATGACCGTCACATTCGCGTCGAGCAGCCCCGCGAACAGTCGCGACAGGATTGCCGCATCGGCCATATTGTTCACGACCATCTCGTCGAAGCAGAGGACGCGCGCCTCCGCCGCGATGCTCTCCACCACCGGCGGGATAGGATCGCCTTTTTCCGACTGGCGCGCGATACGCAGCCGGTCGTGGACGTCGAGCATGAATTCATGGAAATGTGCGCGGCGCTTCGGACCGACGGTCAGCGTGTCGTAGAACAGGTCCATCAGCATCGACTTGCCACGCCCGACACCACCCCACATGTAGAGGCCCCGCACCGGCTCCGGCTTCTTCTTGCCGAGCAAACGGGAAAAGAGGCCGCCCCCATCCTTGCCGCCGCCACCCGCCTCCAGCGCCTTCGCTATGCCGTCGAGTCGCTCGGCGGCGGCACGCTGGTCGGGATCGGGGCGAATCTCTCCGGCGGCAACCAGCGCCTCATAGCGGGCAAGAACGCCGGTCACGCCTTTACGCTGGTCCGCTCGCTGGCCTTGCGAAAGGTCGCGGTGGCAGCGGCGACCGGAGCATCATCCTGCCGAAAAGTCATCCGCACGAAGAATAGTCGACCGGTTTCCTTGAGAATCTCGACATCCGCGAACAGCGCCGGACCGACCTTGCCGGACCCCAGAAACTGCACTTGCAGGTCGATGGTGACACCGCCCAACTGCTCCGGTCGCCCCAAGGCCTTGAGCGCCGCGAAGCCGACATGATCCGCCACCGCCGCAATATAGCCGCCATGCAGCGCACCCATGCGGTTGCGATGAAACGGCCGAGTTTCCACCGCGACAGTCGCGCGATGGGCGCCTTCCGGGCGGCTGTAGCTGGGGCCGATGATGCTCAGATAGGTATCAGGCTCCTCGTCTTCATGACGAATCCACCCGGCCCACGGCCCATCGGCAACCAGTTCCGCCACGAAATCGGGTCCAGTCAGTTTCGATCCAATCAGACCGCGCGCTCGACCATCATCTTCTTGATCTCGCCGATCGCACGCGCCGGGGACAGGCCCTTGGGACACACATTCGAGCAGTTCATGATGGTGTGGCAGCGATAGAGACGGAAGGGATCCTCCAGCTCGTCCAGACGCTCGCCGGTATGCTCGTCGCGGCTGTCGGCCAGCCAGCGATACGCCTGGAGCAGGATCGCCGGGCCGAGGAACTTGTCGCTGTTCCACCAATAGCTGGGGCAGCTGGTCGAGCAGCAGGCGCACAGGATGCACTCATAGAGACCGTCGAGCTTCTCGCGGTCTTCCGGCGACTGGAGCCGCTCCTTGCCGGCGGGCGGCGGGGTCACGGTCTTCAGCCAGGGCTGGATCGTCTGATACTGCGCGTAGAAGTGCGAGAAGTCGGGAACGAGATCCTTGATGACGTCCATGTGCGGCAGCGGCGTGATGCGCACGTCGCCCTTGCCGCAATCCTCGATCGCGGTGGTGCAGGCGAGGCCGTTCTTACCGTTCATGTTCATCGAGCAGGAACCGCAGATGCCCTCGCGGCAGGAGCGGCGGAAGGTGAGGGTCGAATCCTGCTCATTCTTCATCTTGATGAGCGCGTCGAGAACCATCGGACCGCAGTTATCCGTATCGATCTCGAAAGTATCGTAGCGGGGGTTCTCGCCCGAATCGGGATCGTAGCGATAGACCTTGAACTTCTTGACCTTGGTCGCGCTGGCGGGCGCCTTGTGGGTTACGCCATTTGCCCTGATCTTGCTGTTGGCGGGCAAAGTGAATTCGGCCATGTCGCAATTTCCCCGGTGTGGAACGGTCCTTTGGATGCCTCTCCTATGCTGCGTGCGCGAAAAATCAAGGATTGATGGCTTTTGCGAGTGGGTCGCAGGCAACCAGGCCGGATGGCACCTTTTCATGACGGATGCGTTGCCATCCCATGACAGACGAATATCCGAGCCGGGGCGTGCCATGGTCCTGATCCTGCACGCCAGCGACCTGCACTTCGGTGCGGAGGACAAGAGTGCTCTCGACTGGTTCCGAACCGAAGCGGAAGCACGGCGACCCGACGCTATCCTCATCACCGGCGACCTGACCATGCGGGCGCGGCGCAGCGAGTTTTCCGCCGCGCGCGACTGGCTGGCATCGCTGGCCGCGCCTGTGTCGGTGGAGGTGGGCAATCATGACCTACCCTATTTCGACATCGCCACCCGTCTGATCGCCCCCTACCGCCGATACCGGGCGGTGGAGCGGTTCATCGAACGGCCGCTGAGCCTGCCCGACGTCGCGGTCGTGTCTCTCCGCACGACCGCGCGGGCGCAATGGCGATTCAACTGGTCGAAGGGGCATGTGACGGACAACCGCGTCGAGAAAGCCGTGGCGCTGCTGGCCGCGACCCCGGCCCGCCACCGGCTCGTCACCTGTCATCATCCGCTGGTGGAGGGTGGCACACGCGGCACCGCGCGCACGCGGGGCGGCGCACGCGCGCTGGCCGCGCTCGCCCGTGCGGGGGCCAGCGCCATATTGTCGGGCCATGTCCATGATCCGTTCGATACGGTGGTGGAGGCGGATGGTCACCCCATCCGGCTGATCGGCGCAGGCACCCTGTCCGAACGGGTGCGGGCGAGCTGGCCCAGCTTCAACGCCCTCACATTTGACGGCCCATCGCTGGAGGTGGCAGTGGTGACAGCGGTCTGACGACGCTTCCGGTGGGCGCGACATCGGCCTATGCTCGGCCGCATGACGACATGCCGCACGCTCGCCTTCGCCCTCCTCCTGTCCCTGCCTGTACCCGCCCTTGCCCAGACAGCAGCAGAGGCGGCGCGAATCGACCGCATCCTGAAACGCACACCCCTGATCGACGGCCATAATGACTGGGCGGAGGCGCTGGTGGACAAGGCCGGAGATGCGCGCTGGACGCTCGATCTCAACCGGCTCGACCCGAAAGACTATGACACGGATATAGAACGGCTGCGGCGGGGCCGGGTCGGCGGGCAATTCTGGTCGGTCTATGTGTCCGCCAGCCTGCCGGGACTGGAGCAGGTCAAGGCGACGCTGGAACAGATCGACCTCGTCAAGCGGCTGGCGCTGCGATACCCGCAACATTTCACCCTCGCCCGCACGGCGGCGGACGTGCGGGCCGCGCACAGGGCGGGGCGGATCGCGTCCCTGATCGGAGCGGAGGGCGGCGGACAGATCGACGAGAGCCTGTCCGTGCTGCGCGCCTATCATGACCTGGGTGTCGGCTATCTGACGCTCACCCATTTCAAGAGCATCAGCTGGGCGGACAGTGCGACGGACGATCCGAAACATGGCCCCAGAGGCGGGCTGACCGAATTCGGCAAGACCGTGGTGCGGGAGATGAACCGGCTGGGCATGCTGGTCGACCTCAGCCATGTCAGCGAGGGGGTGATGCGCGACGCCCTCCTGACCAGCGCCGCGCCGGTCATCTTCTCCCATTCCAGCGCGCGGGCGCTCTGCGACCATACGCGCAACGTGCCGGACGATGTCCTGCGGCTGGTGGCGAAGAATGGCGGCATCGTCATGGTGAACTTCGCGCCCCAATATATATTGGAGGCCCGGCGCCTGTGGGGCGGCGCCCGCGCGGCGGAGGAGGCGCGCGGCAAGATCCTCTACACCGGGGAGCCGGACCGGGCGAAGGCGGCGATGGCGGCATGGCTCACGGCCAACCCCGAACCACGGGCGACCGTGGCCACCGTCGCAGACCATGTGGAGCGTATCGCCCGGATTGCAGGCCATGACCATGTCGGGCTGGGCGGCGACTATGACGGGCTGGCCGTGCTGCCGGAGGGGATGGACGGGGTGGAAAGCTACCCCCGGCTGTTCGCGGAACTGATCCACCGTGGCTGGACCGACGCCGAATTGGCGAAACTGGCGGGCGGCAATATCCTACGGGTGATGGAGGGAGCAGAAGAGGTGGCGCGGGGAATGCGCGGCTGGCTGCCCGCAACCGCCAGACCGGCGAAGCCGTAAAGGCCTCCCCTGCCCCGCACGCCGCTCCTCGCCTCAGAACAGCGTCGTCACCCCATAAAATAGCGCGCCCACCGCCGCCGATGCGGGTATGGTGATGATCCAGGCCGTCACTACCGTCCGCGCGACGTCCCAGCGCACCGCGGAGGCCCGCTTGGCCGTTCCCGCGCCGATAATCGCCCCCGTGATGGTGTGGGTAGTGGACACGGGGATGCCCAGGGCCGAGGCGCTGAACAGCACGATCGACCCGCCCAGCGAGCTGCTGAACCCCTGATGCTGCGACAATTTGGTGATGCGCGATCCCATCGTCTCGATGATTTTCCACCCGCCCGTCATCGTACCGGCCGCGATGGCGACATAGCAGCTGATCGCGACCCAGTGCGGCACCTGGAAATCGCCGGTCAGATAGCCGGTCGAATAGAGCAGCACGGTGATGATCCCCATCGTCTTCTGCGCGTCGTTCAGGCCATGGCTGAGCGAATAGGCGGCGGAGGAGAGGAGATGGAGCGCCCGAAACCCGCGCTCCGCCTGAGACGCCGAGTAATTGCGCAGCCCCCAGCTCGACAGCAGCATGATGAGCATCGCCAGAATCATGCCGAGCAGCGGCGACAGGACGATGGCGAGCAGCGTCTTGTTGAGGCCGAACCACTGGATCGCACCGGTGCCCGCATGGGCGACGCCCGACCCGATCATCCCGCCTACCAGCGCGTGGCTGGAGGAGGACGGGATGCCCTTGAGCCAGGTCACGACATTCCAGAACATCGCCCCGCCCAGCGCGCCGAAGATCACCGCCGGGGTCACCAGATCCTTGTCGATCAGCCCCTTGCCAATCGTGTCGGCGACGGCGTGCAGCGCGGGAAAGGCGATGGTCAGGAAATAAGCGGCGAAGTTGAAGGCGGCGGCGAACAGCACCGCCTGCACCGGTCCCAGCAATCGCGTCGCGACCACCGTGGCGATGCTGTTGGCGGCGTCGTGCAGGCCGTTCAGGAAATCGAACGCCAGCGCGATGAAGATCAGGCCGACCAGCAGCGGAAAGGCAAGTTCATGCATGTCTGTTGAAGTCCGTCAGGCGCAGGGATCACGCATGGTCGATGACGATGCCGTCAATCTCGTTGGCCACATCCTCGAACGCATCGACGATACGCTCCAGATGCTTGTAGATTTCGCGGTCGACGATGAACTTCAGCGTGTCGGGCGCGCCCTCGGTCGCCTTGAACGCCTTCTTGAGGCCCGCCGCGTGAATCTCGTCGGCATGGCCTTCCATGCGCACCAGTCGCTCGGTCAGTTCGTGGAGGCGTCCGCCGTTGCGCGCAATGTCGC
Organism: Sphingobium sufflavum; assembly: GCF_021403115.1. Classification (GTDB taxonomy): domain Bacteria; phylum Pseudomonadota; class Alphaproteobacteria; order Sphingomonadales; family Sphingomonadaceae; genus Sphingobium; species Sphingobium sufflavum. The sequence continues at coordinate 117,198 of NZ_JAJSSH010000002.1, read as the reverse complement.
GCAGCAGCGGCATCGCCTCTGCGGTGATGCGCGCGGCGTCCACGATGATTGCGGCCATGTCCCGCATTTCCGGCTCGAAGCTCGTGACCTCATACAGGTCGATGGCCTGCACCGCCGCCTGCATCTCGTCGATGCTGTCGTCCAGCGATCCGATCAGGCTGGTAATCGCGCTGCGGTCGAAGGGGGTCAGGAAGGTCTTGCGGACAGTCTGGAGCACCTCATGCGTCACCTCGTCGGCGTCCTGTTCGCGCTCATGCACTTCGCGGATATGATCTTTGCGCGCGACGCCGCCGTCGAACAGGCGCGCCATCGCGTCCGCCGCCGCCATGACGCTCACCGCATGAGCCTCGAACAGGTCGAAGAAATTGCCGCTCTTGGGCAACAGCCGCTGAAACCAACCGAACATTATGCCAACCCCTGTTTTCTGCGCCACGGCGGTCAGGACGCCGCTACGCTGCGCCGCCTTGGTGAAGCCGCTCGCCCCGAAGGACCGGATGAGGTAGCGCAGATCCTCCTCCTCGACCGCGTTAGCCGCCTCAGCAAGGCTGAACCAGCGCCGTTCTCGCTCCTTGTCTTCCTTCCACTGCGGATATTCCCGCGTCACCGCCAGCGGATAGACATCCACGTCCAGCATCAGCGACGCGCCATTGCCCTTGCGCTTGCGATAGCGATAGGAGCCGAGCGGCGTCGGGCAGATGGGGCCGCACACGCCCGCCTCTTCCTCCGCCTCCTGCGCGGCGGCGACATGCGGGGCCATGCCGGACTGCGGATTGCCCTTGGGGATCACCCAACGCCGCGATTCCCGCGACGTGACCAGCAGGATGTGGACCGGCGTGTCACCCGCAGCGGTATCGGTGCGGTAGGGCAAGGCTGCGATCTGGCGAATGGCAAACTCTCCCTGCCGCTGAAATCGAAGCGGCGCGCTTAATTCATTTTTCCGATCCGCCATAGCCCAAAGCGCGCGGGGAGCGCCACGACGGAAACGGCACGATACATTGAAGCAACAGGCGGCACGGCGGGCGACGAACGGCCACCCATCGCCTGTCCCACTCCGGGACCGGGTTTTTCGGCATGGCGGCCGGGGACGGACCGGAACGCGTACCCACTTGCCGCGTTATCTTTTCCGTCGAAATGGGGGCATTGGACGTCTGTCGCAACAACCATGGGGCAACGGACTTTGGCGGGTGAGTGAGCAGTGGCGATGGCGTCGGAAAACAAGATTTTGCCTGTAATCGGCGCGTTCCTGACCGGGGGCGGTGAAATGGGCGACCGCATCGCGCGGTTCGACTGGACAGCGACCTCCATCGGGCCGCTGGACCAGTGGCCGCAAAGCCTGCGCAGCACCGTCTCCCTGATGCTGCGCAGCGACGTGCCCATGGTCCTGTTGTGGAACAGCGACGGCGTGATGATCTATAATGACGCCTATTCCGATTTTGCCGGTGGGCGCGATTCCACCCTGCTGGGGTCAAAGGTCCGGGACGGCTGGGACGAGATCGCCGAGTTCAATGACAATGTGATGCGGGTCGGGCTGGCCGGGCAGACCCTCCAGTACAAGAATCACGCCCTCTTCCTCAATCGCGATGGCCGCCCCGAAAAAGTGTGGATGGACCTGGATTATTCCCCGGTGCTGGGCGAGGATGGCCATCCCGCCGGCGTCATCGCCATCGTGGTGGAAACGACCGAGGCGGAACGCACCCGCGCCGCGCTGGAGGACAGCGAATCCCGCCTGCGCTTCCTCGACACGCTGGGCCGCGCCGTGGCGGAAAGCCGTGACGCCGACGAGATACTGGCCATCACCACCCGCATGACCGGCGAGCATCTGGGCCTGTCGAACTGCGCCTATGCCGACATGGACGCGGATCAGGATGGCTTCACCATTCGCGGCAATTGGCATGACCCCGCCGCTCCCTCCATTCTCGGCCATTATTGCCTGGCGGATTTCGGTAAGCGGGCCGTGCAGGAGCTGGGCGCGGGCCGTCCGCTGATCGTCCATGACAATCTGGTCGAACTGGCGCCGGAGGAAGCCGCGACCTTCCAGGCCATGGGCATCGCCGCCACTATCTGTATGCCGCTGGTCAAGGAGGGGCGCCTCACCGCCCTGATGGCGATTCATGACAGCGCGCCACGCCGTTGGAGCGACTATGACCTTTCGGTCATCCGCGAAGTGACGCAGCGCAGTTGGGCGCATGTCGAACGGGTCGGCACGGAACAGGATCTGCGCGACCGCGAGGCGCAACTCCGCCGGTCGCAGCAGGCGGGAGCGGTCGGCCTGTTCTCAATCGACATCGGCACCAACATCATCAGTTGCACGCCGGAATTCTGCCGCATCTTCGGGTTGGAGCCGCAGGAATTTCTGCCCGCCCACATCGTCGAAGCCCTGATCCTGCCCTCTGATGCCGCGATCGTCTCCAACGATGAACGGCGGCGCAGTGGGGCCGCACTGCTGGACGTGGAATATCGCATCCGGCGCGCCGACACGGGCGAGGAACGGATCATCGCGCGCAAGGGCGAATATGAGCGGGACGAGACCGGCAAGCCTGTCCGTCTGGTCGGCGCGGTGCAGGACACGACGGAGCGGCGGCGCATCCAGCTTGCGCTGGAGAAGAGCGAGGCGGGGTTCAGCGCCCTCGCCCAGTTCATGCCCAATCAGGTCTGGACCGGCAGGACGGACGGGCAACTCGACTGGTTCAACGATCAGGTCTACAGCTATTGCGGCCTGCCGCAGGGCGCCCTCGACGGCGCTGGCTGGGCGCAGATCGTGCATCCCGACGATCTGGAGACGGCGATCCCGCGATGGACCGCGGCGCTGGAGTCCGGCACCACCTACCAGACCGAATTTCGCCTCCGCAACGCCGAGGGGGAGTATCGCTGGTTTCTCTCACGCGCGGTTCCCCTGACCGATTCGTCCGGGATGATCCGCTCGTGGATCGGCACGAACACCGATATTCACGAGCAGAAATTGCAGGAGGCGACCACTACCGCCGACCGCAACCGCCTCTGGACCATCAGCCAGGATCTGTTGCTGGTGTGCGATTATGAGGGGCGGATCACCGCCATCAACCCGTCCGCCCAGACCATGCTGGGGTGGGAGGAGGAGGACATGGTGGGCAGACTGCTCACCGACTTCATCCACCCCGATGACCTCGCCAGCACCGCCGCCGAAGTGGCGAAAATCTCGACCGGCATCACCACTCTGCATTTCGAGAATCGCTATCGCTGCAAAGACGACAGCTATCGCCTGCTCGACTGGACCGCCGTGCCCGATGGCGACCGCATCCATGGCGTGGGGCGCGACATCACCGAACAGCGCGAGACAGAGGATGCACTGCGCCAGAGCCAGAAGATGGAGGCGGTCGGCCAACTGACCGGCGGCATCGCGCACGACTTCAACAATCTGCTGCAAGGGATCACCGGCAGCCTGGAGATCATGGAAGGACGGCTGGCGCAGGGCCGTCAGGAGGATCTGCCCCGCTGGCTGAGCGGCGCTAAAAGCTCCGCGATGCGGGCGGCGGCGCTGACCCACCGGCTCTTGGCCTTCTCCCGCCGACAGCCGCTCGACCCCCGCCCCGTCCGCGCCAATCCTCTCATATCCTCCATGGAGGATATGCTGCGCCGGACATTGGGCGAGACCGTCCAGCTTGAACTGGTCACGGCGGGCGGGCTGTGGCTGACCAAATGCGACCCCAACCAGTTAGAGAGCGCCATCCTCAACCTGGCGATCAACGCGCGCGATGCGATGCCGGAGGGGGGCAAGCTCATCATCGAGACGTGCAACGCCCATCTCGACAGCGCCTATGCCGCCCGCCAGCGCGAGGTGAAACCGGGCCAATATATCTGCATCTGCGTCACCGACACCGGCGTCGGCATGGACAAGGATGTGATCGAGCGCGCCTTCGAACCCTTTTTCACCACCAAGCCGACCGGACAGGGCACCGGGCTGGGCCTGTCGATGATCTATGGCTTCACCCGCCAGTCGGAGGGCTATGCCCGTATCTATAGCGAGGCGGGCAAGGGCACGACGATCAAGCTCTACCTCCCCCGTTTTCGCGGCGCGGACGAACCGCATGAGGCGCTGCCTACGCTGGCGGAGGCGCCGGGGTCAGAGGCAGGCGAAACCGTGCTGGTCGTGGAGGATGAAGCGGTCGTGCGCGGCCTGATCGTGGAGGTGCTGGGCGAACTGGGCTATCGCGCCATAGAGGCTGCGGACGGCGTCAAGGGACTGGAGATATTGCGCTCCGATCAGCGGATCGACCTGCTCGTCACCGACATCGGCCTGCCGGGACTGAACGGCCGCCAGGTCGCCGATGGCGCGCGCATCGGTCGGCCGGACCTCAAGGTGCTGTTCATGACCGGCTATGCCGAAAATGCGGCGCTGGCGTCGGGCTTTCTGGAGCCGGGAATGGCCATGATTACCAAGCCCTTTGCGATGGAGGTTCTGGCCACCCGCATCCGGGAGATCATCGGGGACAAGGGCGGGGCATAATCGAACGGCGACAGACGCGCCGGGCGGCGGGAAATTCGGTCAGGCCCGCCCTGTCGCCCCCTGCAACACCCTCTCCCCGCGCGCCGCCCAACGCCGCATGATCCACGCCCCCACGGGCCGCTCCACCGTGCGGTTGAGGAGCGCGCCGAGCAGCACCGCCGTCGCGGTCGCCAGCCCATAGCCCACCGCCGGATGGAGGCCGAGCCGGTCGCTGTTCAGCATCACGACAAAGCCGATATTCTGGTGGACCAGATAGAGGGAATAGCTGATCCCGCCGAGCCACAGCAGCGGCCGCGCGCACAGCCAGCCCAGCCGCCCCTCCACCATCGCCATGAAACCGCCGGTGATGGCAATGGCGGCGAGTAACTGTTCGGGTGGGCATGTCTGCGCGGCGGTGAACAGGATGGCGAGGACATAGGGGATCTGGTCACGCCATGTCCGCTCACCCGCCCACACGCGATAACTCAGCAGGCCGATGCCGAAGAAGGGTATCCAGTTCAGCACCATCAGTTCGGCCAGCCGCGTCGGCATCCCCGCCCAGTAGAACATCACCCATTTGCAGAAGAGCCAGCCGAGCAAGGCTGGTTCGATCCGCCTTAGCAGACCCAGCCCCCACAGGCCCAGTATGCACACATAAAAGCCGATCTCGAACGCCAGCGTCCAATAGGCCCCGTCGATGGCGGGCACATAGAAATAGGCCTGTAGCATGCTGAGGTTCACCACCGCCGCGCTGAACGGTATCTGCAACTGCGGTGCGTTGCCCAGATATTCGGCGGTCAGCGTCAGGGTCAGCGCGACCCAATAGACCGGCAACAACCGTGCCATCCGGTTGACCACGAAATCCGACGCCCGCTTCAGATGCTTCATCGTGAAAAAAATCGCGAAACCGGAAATCGCAAAGAACAGCATCACCCGATAATTGCCGCTGAACAGGTGAAAGGGGACATGGGGCCGGCCCGGAAACAGCTCCGGGTAGCGGGACGAATAATGATAGTTCAGCACCAGTATCGCCCCGACGCCGCGCAGCGCATCCAGTTCGTCGAGGCGTCGACGGCGTGAGACACCCGGCGGTGGGCGATGCGCCTCCACCCGGACGGCGTTCCAGCGCCGCAGCAGCCAGTCCCCGGCGGGCCGCTCGATCCAGCGATGGATCGCAAAGCCCAGTCCAAGCGCCAGCATGATGGCGGCGACCAGCGCGATCCAGGGATCGACCCCGGCGTCGCTCGCCTTGGCCATCACCGTCATGCCCACATGCTGGTGGACCAGATAGAGCGGATAGCTGATCGCGCCGACCCACAGCAGGGGCCGGTTGCAGACGAAGCCCAGCCTGCCGTCCGTCATCGCGACGAAGAAGGCGAGCGTCAGCGCGCAGATCACCAGCACCTGCCCCTGTTCGACCAGCGCGACGCAAAAGAAGACCATAGCGAGGATCGGCACCTGTTGCGCCCATGTCCGCGCCCCGTCATGGACGCGATAGCTGACCAGCCCGATGGCGAAGAAGGGGATGTGGCGCAGCACCAACAGTTGCGCGACCGGTTCTGGAAAGCCGTGCCAAGAGTGCATCAGGAGCGCCAGCGCGATCCAGCCCGCCAGCACCCGCTCCAGCCGCGCCAGCCGCCCCAACCGCCACACCACCGCCATGCAGGCGTAGAAGGCCAGTTCCACCGCCAGCGTCCAGTATGCGCCGTCGATCGACTCCAGATGCGCGAACCCCTGCAACATCGTCGGGTTGACCAGCATGTCGATCGTGGGCAGCGCGAAACGGGGGATAGGCGCCAGCGCCTGCACCGCCAGCGTGACCGCCATCGCTGCCCAATAGGCGGGGAACAGGCGCGCGAAACGGCCAAAGGCGAAATCGCCGACATGGTTCAGGCGGCGGATGGAAAATTGCAGCGCAAAGCCGGACAGGGCGAAGAACACCACCACCCCGTCATAGCCCGCGTCGATGTTCAGCCCGACATGGGCCGCGCCGGGAAACATGTCCGGAAAGCGGCTGGTGTAATGGAACAGGATGATGATCAGCGCACCGATGCCGCGCAGGGCGTCGATCTCACGGACACGGCCGCCGCTGCGCGCTTCTGGTCCGCTCGACGTCACTGGCAACCCCTGCTGATACCCCTGCGGTATAAGCCCTGGCCCTTTATATCCGCTTAATTTCGCAAGCGTGACAGTATGTGTCTGACTACCAGATCTTCACCCGGTCCTGCGGCGCGAGATAGAGTTTCGCCCCAGGCTGTATAGCGAAACCGCTGTACCACGGGTCGAGGTTGCGGACCGTCGCGACCCGTTGCTCCGACGGCGAGTGCGGATCGGTCAGCAACCGCTGGCGCAGGTTCGCCTCCCGGAAATTGCGCCGCCACACCTGCGCCCAGCCCAGGTAGAAACGCTGCTCGCCGGTCGTACCGTCGATCACCGGCGCAGGCTTGCCGCCCAGCGACGCCTGATAGGCGTCATAGGCGACGGTCAGGCCCGCCAGGTCCGCGATATTCTCACCCAGCGTCAATTGCCCCTTCACATGCTCGCCGGGCAGAGCCTCATAGGCGTCATATTGTTTCACCAGCCGGTCGGTCAGCGTCTTGAAGCGGCGCACATCCTCGTCGGTCCACCATTGGACCAGCTTGCCGGTTGCGTCATATTTGGCGCCCTGATCGTCGAAATGATGGCTCAGTTCATGGCCGATCACCGCGCCGATGCCGCCATAATTGATCGCCGGGTCCGCATGGGGATCGAAGAAGGGCGGCTGCAATATGCCCGCCGGAAAGACGATCTCCACCATGCCGAAATTGGCATAGGCGTTGATTTCCATCGGCGTCATGCCCCATTCCCAGCGATAGATGGGCTTGCCCAGCTTCCCCACGGCATAGTCATGGTCATATTGGTTCGACCGCAGCGCATTGCCAAACAGGTCGTCACGGCGGATGTCCAGCCCGCCATAATCGCGCCACCGGTCGGGATAGCCGATCTTGGGCGTAAAGGCGGCCAGTTTCTGGTGCGCCTTCCGCTTCGCCTCCGCGCTCATCCAGTCCAGCCCGTCGATGCGGCGGCCCATGGCGGCGATGACATTGCGGACCAGCGTGTCCGCCGCCGCCTTCGTCTCCGGCGGGAAATAGCGGGCGACATAGGCCTTGCCCACTTCCTCGCCCAGGCTGTGCTTGACGAAATCCACCGCCCGCTTCCAGCGCGGTTCGCGCTCCGGCGTACCGGACAGGGTGGTGCCGTAAAAGGCGAAATTCTCGTTGGCGATGGCGTCGGGCAGTTCGTCCGCAAATGCGCCGAGACTGCGGATCAGCGCGATGTCCTTGAGCACGGCCAGCGGCGCGGCGGCGATGATCCGCGCCTCGCCCGCAATCGCGCTGGGCTGGGCGACGAGCAGTTCCTTCACCTGCCCCAACCCCTGCGCGCCCAGCCATGCGGCAAAGTCGAAACCGGGCGCGCGTTTGCCCAATTCGGCCAGCGTCATCTTGTTATAGACCTTGTCCGCGTCGCGGCTGTCCTCGCGCGTCCAGTGGACCTGTGCGATGCGGCTCTCCAGCGCCAGTATCGCGTCGGCGCGGACGGCGGCGTTCGGCTCCCCCGCCAGCGTGAACATCCGCACCAGATGCGCCACATAGGCGGTCCGCACCGCCTTCATCTTGGCTGTGTCGAGCAGATAATAGTCGCGGTCGGGCAGCCCGATGCCCGACTGGTACAGGCCGAAGATATAAGTGTCCGGCGCCTTGTCATCCTGCCCGACATAGCCGGCGAAGGGCGTGTCGATGCCGTTGCGCGACGCCTTGCCGAGGAGGATGGCATAGTCCGCCTTGCTGCGGACAGCCTTGATCTGGTCCAGCCAGGGCCGGATGGGGGCGAGGCCCCGCGCCTCCACCGCCGACTGGTCGAGATAGGCGACATAGGCGTTGCCGACCTTGCTGGCGGGATCGTCCTTCGCCGCGTCCAATATCTCCTTGGTGCGGGTGCGGGACAGGTCGTCGAGGACGGCGAACAGGCCATAGTTGGACTTGTCGGCGGGGATGGCGGTGGTTTTCGCCCAGACGCCATTGGCATAGCCATAGAAATCATCGCCCGGCGCAATGGCCGGGTCCATGCCCGCCGTATCGAAACCGAACTGACCATAGGTGGGCTTGGACCCAGCAGCCGCCAGAGCGGGCGCCGCCGTCGATCCGCTATTTGACGATGCGTCGGCCAAGGATCCGCCAGACAGGCCGGCCGTGCATCCGCCGAGCGCAGTGGAGGCAAGGATCGCAAGCAGGATCGAAGAACGCATGCATAAACTCCCGACAATGCCCCCCGGCGCCCGCTTCCCTAAAGCCTTTTCGAAGCAGAGGAAATCATCTGCTGACTCGGAAAATGCGGTAGATCGCAAGACGAGGAAGGTTTCGAGCCGATGCAATCCCATCGCAAGTGCCTCAGCCGATCACGTCTTACGAAGCCGATGGCCGAAAGATCAGCGACAGTTGCCGACCCCAGCGATGATGGGGAAGGGCATCGAGAACGAACGGGCGACAACATCAGCCAGCACGGGCCGAACAGACTATGCTATCGCCCATCCTGCGGCGTGGCGACATTGGCCACCGGTGCGTCCGCATCCTCCGCCGCGGCGGCGGCCGGGGCCGGGGCGACCATCGAACGCGGCTCCAGTATCGCCGCTGCTTCGATCACATCCAGCGCGCGGTGCGCCTCATTATAACGGCGGGCCTGCTCCAGCCAGCGAATGGCGCTCGGCCGGGGCAGAAGCGGCGTCATCTCCGCGATGGCGTCGTCGATCTGGCCGACTTCCACCGCATGACGCGCGCGCATCAGGCGCTGTTCGGGTTCCGGTGAGGGCGTGCCCGCCTTGCGGATGATGGCGATACTGCCCAGTTCACGCCAAAAGCCCTGCCACCAGCTTCCCCGCTGGCGCGGATCGCGCGCAACGGGATCGACATCCTGAAGGCCGACGCGCAGGTCGGCCAGCGTCACCGGCTCCGCCGCGGCGTTGACGATGGTGGCCACCGCCTTGGGCTGGGCGTCGCCGAAACGCAGGCGCAGCGTCCCCTCGATATAGCCGAGCGGTCGCCCGCCATCCAGCGCGCGGCGGGCGGCGAAGGCGGTCAGCAGCGCCTCCGCCCGATTGGCGTTATAGGATGCGGCCTGCGCCGATACGGAGATGCGGGAGAGGCGCTGTTCCAGATCAGCGATGCGCGCGGCCTGTGCATCGACCAGCGCAGGCGCGGCCAGCAGGGTGCGCGGCACCGTCCCGCCCTCCGCCCCGCCGGCGGCGTTTTGCAGCACATCGGCGCTGTTCGACGCCGCGCTGACCACGGGCAGGCGGCCGCTCATCGAACGCCAGTTCTGCGACAGCCATGCCATGAGGATGGCCCCGCCGATGAAGGCAAGGATCAGCAGCCCCAAAATCATGCGTGTACCGATGCCGCGCCGTGGCGGCGGCGATGTCAGATCCGGTTCGGCTGTCATAACGCCCTGATTGTTGCGAAGCCGCAGAGACTAGACGATTTGCGTCGTCATACAAGCATTTGCAGACCGGCCAGCAATGCGGCGTCGGTCGCGGCCCCGGCGATGACCCGGCCATGCCAGCCCTCGCCGCACGCCTCCGACGCCGCGCCGCTGATCGCCAGGATGGTGATGCGGTCGCGGTCGGCCGGGGAAACCAGTTCGGCCAGCCGCCCGCCAGCGCGGGGCGAATGGACGAGGGCGAAAATCTCCCGCTCACGCGGCAACGCCTGCGCCAGTCCCTGCGCATCGCCCGTCGGCATCGTGCCATAGACAGGCAGGCGGGTGATGGAGAGGCCGAGGTCGTCGACCTCCCGCACCTCCATCCCGCACAGGTGCAGGATGCGGCTATATCCGGCCGCCACGATCAACGGCAGGGTGAGCGGCGCATTGCCACCGCCGGTCGTCACGTCGCGGAACCCCGCCCGCTGCGCCGCACGGGCGCTGGCTTCCCCCACGGCGAACAGGGGCAGGCGGCAATAGCGTGACACGCCCGGCCCGCCGAGCCGCATGGCGTTGGCGCTGGTGACCAGGACCGCGTCATACTGCGCCGGGTCGGGCGGGGTCCATTCGACCGTCTCCACGACATAGAGGGGATAGGAAACCGGGCGGAACCCCGCCTTGCCCAACGCCTCGCCGGTGCGCGTGGCACCGGGTTCGGGGCGCAGGACAAGCACGGGTTCAGCCATGGAACAGGGATCGCACGGCGGGGCTAGCCCGGTCCAGCAGGTCATGGCCCAGCGCGGTCGCGGGCACGCCGTCGCCGGGCATCAGGCGCACGGAACCGCTGACATGCTCCGCGCCATCCGCCGACAGGATTTCCGCATCGAGGTGGATCATGCCATCCTCCATCCGGGCCAGCGCCGCGACCGGGGAGTGACAGGTGCCGCCAAGGCCGACCAGCAGCGCCCGCTCCGCCATGACGCAGGCAAAGGTATCCGCATGGGTGATCGGCGCGAGCCGTGCGCGAGCCTCCCCATCATCGGCCCGACATTCGATGCCGACCGCGCCCTGCGCCGGGGCGGGCAGCATCTCGCCGAGTGCGATGGTGACGCCGACATCGGCCAGCCCCAGCCGGTCCAGCCCGGCGGCGGCCAGCAGCGTCGCATCCGCCTCCCCCTGCTCCAGCTTGGCGATGCGCGTCGCGACATTGCCGCGAAACAGCACGGGGACCAGATCGGGACGGATGCGGCGAAGCTGCGCGGCGCGGCGCGGCGAACTGGTGCCGACGATGGCGCCCGGCTTCAGCGCGGCGATGCCGATCGCGCCCAGCAGCCTGTCCTCCACCGCCGCGCGCGGCAGCATGGCGGCGATGGCGATGGCCTCGGGGCGGATCGTCTCGACATCCTTCATCGAATGGACGCAGCAGTCCACCTCCCCCTCTAGCAGGGCGCGGTCCAGTTCCTTGGTCCACAGCGCCTTGCCGCCGATCTCCGCCAGCGCCCGGTCCTGCACCCGGTCGCCGGTGGTGGTGACGATGACGATGGCGACATCTTCCTCCCGCCAGCCATGGGCGGCGCGCAGCGCGTCCGCGACCATATGGGCCTGTGCGAGGGCAAGGGGCGAGCCGCGTGTTCCGATGCGAAAGCGGTGGGGGGTGAGGGTGTCGGGCATATGCGGCCTTGCTCTAATCGCAACGCGCGATAGAGGGAAGGCCGATGACCCTCTCCTCCATCACCAGTCAATCGGGCAGCCAGTCGGGCAGCCAGTCCGGGGCCGTGATCCTTGGGCTGGAGTCCAGTTGCGACGAGACCGCCGCCGCGGTGGTGGCGTCGGACCGGCGCATCCTGTCGCACCGGCTGGCGACGCAGGAGGCGATCCATCGCCCGTTTGGCGGCGTGGTGCCGGAAAATGCGGCGCGCGCGCATGTCGATGCGCTGATCCCGCTGGTGGAGGGCGCGCTGGCCGATGCGGGCCTGACACTGGACCGCGTCGACGCCATTGCCGCGACGGCGGGACCGGGCCTGATCGGCGGGGTCATGGTCGGCCTCGTCACGGCCAAGGCGCTGGCGATGGCGGCGGGCAAGCCGCTGATCGCGGTCAATCATCTGGAGGGACACGCCCTCTCGCCCCGCCTCGCCGACCCGACGCTGGAATTCCCCTATCTGCTTCTGCTCGTCTCCGGCGGCCATTGCCAGTTGATCGAGGTGCTGGGCGTGGGCCAGTATCGCCGCCTCGCCACTACCATCGACGATGCAGCGGGCGAAGCCTTTGACAAGACGGCCAAGCTGCTCGGCCTCGGCATCCCCGGCGGCCCGGCGGTGGAGCGAACCGCGCTGCTGGGCGATCCGAAGGCGGTACCCCTGCCCCGCCCGCTGGTCGGCACGGCGGACCCCCATTTCTCCTTCGCAGGGCTGAAAAGCGCCGTGCTGCGCGCATCGCAGACGGGGCAATGGAGCGCGGCGGACCTGTGCGCCAGTTTCCAGCAGGCGGTGATCGACTGCTTCATCGACCGCACCCGGCGCGCGCTGGCCGCCACGGGGCGCCGCCCGACCGCGCTGGTCGTGGCGGGCGGGGTCGCGGCCAATCAGGCGATCCGGGCGGCGCTGGCCGATCTGGCGGCAAGCGCGGACCTGCCCTTTGTCGCGCCGCCGCTCTGGCTATGTACGGATAATGGCGCGATGATCGGCTGGGCCGGGGCGGAGCGGTTCGCGGCGGGCATGACGGACGACCTCTCGGTCCCCGCGCGCCCCCGCTGGCCGCTCGACCCGGCGGCGGAGACAGCGCGTGGGGCGGGAGTGAAGGCATGACCATCGGCGTCATCGGGGCAGGGGCATGGGGCACCGCGCTCGCGCAGGTCGCGGCCAGCGACGGACAGGCCGTGCGGCTGTGGGCGCGCGAGAGCGAGGTTGTCGAATCCGTCAACGCCCGCCGCGAAAACCATCTGTTCCTGCCCGGCATCCCCCTCGCCCCGACCATAGAAGCCAGCACCGACGCGGGCTGGGTCTGCGAATCCGTGGACGCCGTGTTCATCGTCACGCCTGCCCAGCATATGCGGGCGGTGCTCGATGACCTGCCCCGCTACGCCCAGCCGCTGATCCTGTGCGCCAAGGGGATCGAGGCCGACAGCCTGATGTTGCTTCATGAAGTGGCGCATGCGGTGCATCCCGATTCCCCCATCGCCGTCCTGTCCGGCCCGACCTTCGCCCATGAGGTCGCCCGCGGCCTGCCCACCGCCATCACGCTGGCGTGCGAGGATGCGGCGGTGGCGGACCGGCTCTGTTCGTACATCGCCCAGCCAGCATTTCGCCCCTATCTGTCGACCGATGTGGTCGGTGCGGAAATCGGAGGAGCGGTCAAAAATGTGCTCGCCATCGCCTGCGGTGTCGTGGAGGGCGCGGGGCTGGGCCAGAATGCCCGTGCGGCGCTCATCGCGCGCGGCTTTGCGGAAATGACCCGCTTCGGCCTGGCGCGCGGGGCGAAGATCGAGACGCTGACCGGCCTGTCCGGCCTCGGCGACCTCGTCCTCACCTGCTCCTCCACCAGCTCGCGCAACTTCTCGCTGGGCAAGGGGCTGGGCGAAGGCCGCCCGGCGGCGGAATTGCTGGCCGACCGGCGCACCGTGGCGGAGGGCGCCTTTACCGCACCCGTGCTGCGCGAGGCGGCGCGCGCGGCGGGCGTGGACATGCCGGTGGTGGAGGCCGTATGCGCCCTGCTGTCCGATGAAGCCGCCGTGTCGGACGTGATCGCGACGCTGCTGGCGCGGCCGATCCGGTCGGAATGATCGTTTTCAAAATGGAACGATATGGTGCACCACGCGGTTTGACCGGGGCAGCAGGCATGGCTGCCCGTCGCGGCGGCCCCCGCGTCCGACACCGGGCGGACGGCGCAAGGATGCAAATGCAGGGCGACGACGCTTGAGCACGGCCGACACGACAGGGGTTCCCGACACGACCGGGCGGGACAAGCAGGACGATCTCGCCACCCTGGCCAAGGGCGGGCGCACCAATGTGCTGGGCTTCATGCTGCGGCTGGGCGCGCGCATCCCCTTCCTGCTGGTTGCGGGTCGCCTCTATGGCGCGGACACGCTGGGCCGTTTCGCGCTGGCCGTGCTGGTGGTGGAATTTGCCGCGCAGATCGCGACGCTGGGCCTTAAGCGCGGGCTGGCCGAACAGCTTTCGGCGCGCAGCCGCCCGGACAATCATGTCGTCTATGACGCGCTGCTGCTGACCGTCATGGCCTCCGCCGTGGCCAGTGCGGCGCTGATCGCCTTTCCGGGCGCGATGTTTCCCAACAGCGCGATCAACGGCCTCGACCGGCTGTTGCCGCTCATCATCTTCGGCATCGCCATCGCCGATGTGGCGCTGGCCGCCTGCGCCTATCGCTACGACATTGGCGCGACGGTGCGCGCCCGGTCGATCGTCGAGCCTTGGGCGATCAGCATCGCGGCCAGCGCGCTCTTCTTCTACTCCCCGCGCGACGGCCTGATTCTGGCCTATGTCGTGTCGATGACGTCGGCCTTCCTGACCGCCATCTGGGCGCTGTTGCGCCATTATGGCCTGCCCAAGGGCTGGCAGCCGCAACCGATGCAACTATGGACGATGACCCGGCGCAACCTGCCGCTGGCCGCCGCCGACGCGATCGAATGGGGCACGCGGCGGCTGGACCTGTGGATACTCGGCTTCTTCGTCTCGCCCACCGCGGCGGGCATCTATTATGTGGCGCAGCAATTCTCGTCCCTGCCGCAGAAGTTGAAGACCAGTTTCGAGCCGATCCTCGGCCCGATCATCTCCCGCAATGTCGCGGAGCGCAAATATGGCGCCGTGGCGGAGCATGTGAGCCAGGTCGGCTTCTGGATCATCGCGGCGCAGGTCGGCATCGCGCTGGCCATCGGCATACCGGGCGAGGCGGTGATGGGCGTGCTGGGTCCGCAGTTCGTGGCGGGGACGGGCGCGCTGATCTTCCTGCTGGCGGCGGAGGCGACATCGGCCCCGTCCGTGGTGGCGGAGGCCGCGCTGGTCTATCTGGCGCGCGGGCGGAACCTGTGGCTGTCCATCGCCACGATCGCCTTGCAGGCCGGGCTGAGCCTCGCGCTGGTCATCGGCGCGCGCCACCTCGCCCTGCCGGAAATGTGGGTGGCGGCCTGCCCCGCGCTGGGCCTGGCCGTCGCGCTGGCCGCCGGGTCGTGGATCAAGTCGCGCGCGCTGAGCCATATCGTGCAGGCGCCGGTGACGAGCTGGCGTCCCTCGCTGTTCCTGGCGGGCGGTCTGGCGGGCGCGGCGGGCGGCGCCTTCACCCTCCTGCCCCGGAGCCTGGAATGGGCGGAGTTACTGCTAGGCATCCCGGCCATCATCCTGACCTACAGCCTCGTCATCTGGCGCGTCGGTTTCGGCCCGGCCGACCGGGAATTGTTCCGGCGCGGGGCCAAGCCGTCCCCCGCCCCGGCCTGCTATCAGGGACCGGACGGGGGCTAACCTGTCGGCCATAAAGCCAAGCGGACTTTAACCACTCCCTAGCACCCTGACGCTATGGCCAGACAAAAGGTCGCGTCAGAGAAGCCATGTCATTGTTACGCCGCATCCCCGGCCAGTATCTCTGGCCCCTGCTCGCCCTGGTCGGACTCTGCTTTGGCAGTATCCTGGCGCTGCTCTATGTCACCACCTCCTCGCAGGACCGGATGGAGGCGGCGCGGGAGGCGCGCACGCTGACCGCCGCGCTGCGGACAAACGTCGACATGGTGCGCCGCGATCTTCAGGATTATGCGATGTGGGACGACGCCGTGCGCCACATCGCGCGCGATTTCGACGCCGACTGGATCGACGACAATGTCACCGCCTATCTGGGCCGGACGCAGGGCTATGACCATGTCTTCGTCATCGCGCCCGACGGCAGCACCCCCTATGCGTTCAGCCATGGCAGCCTGTCGCGCGCCAGCGCGGGCAAGGGTGCGACGGAGCTGTTCGGTCCCGCCTTTGCGGAGAGCATCGCGGCGGTGCGGCGGATGGACCCCGCCCATTCCCCGTCGATCAGCGGCTTCACCCGGCAGGGCGACCATTTCTATATCTATGCCGTGGCGGCGGTGGTTCCGCTGACCCACAAGGTCACGCTGCCCCCCGGCGGCAAATATGTGCTGGCCATCGCCAATGAGGTGGACGGATCGTTCCTGACCCGGCTGCGCAAGGCGCACCAACTGGTCGGGCTGACCGTGCGGCAGGACCGGGGCGCCGTCCCCCTCACCGATTTTCGTGGACGCACGCTGGCGCATGTCGACCTGGCGGTGCGAACGCCGGGATCACGGCTGCGCGACCAGATATTGCCCGGCCTGATCCTCATCATCCTGTTGTCCGCGCTGGTCGCCGCATCGGTGGTGCGGCAGGGTGGGCAGGCGATGGACGCGCTGCGCAGCAGCCGGGCGGATGCGGTCCATAATGCCGATCACGACCCGCTGACCGCCCTGCCCAACCGGCGTGTCCTGCTGGAACGGGTGCGGGTGCGGCTGCTGGATGGGCGGGCGGTCGGCCTGATCTACATGGACCTGGACGGGTTCAAGGAGGTCAACGACCTGTATGGCCATCGCGCGGGCGACGACCTGCTGCGCGCCGCGACCGTGCGCATCGCCACCCTCGCCGGGGAGGATGCGCTGGTCGCGCGCATGGGCGGTGACGAGTTCGCCGTGCTGGCCGCCGACGGCCGGGGCCATGACGCATCGGCGCTGGCGCAACGGATCATCGACGGCTTTCAGGAGACGTTCGCCATCTCCGGCGCGAATGTGCGGGTCGGGGTCAGCATCGGCGTGGTGACGACGCCCCGCCATTGCGCGCTGACCGTGGACGAGCTGATGCGCCGCGCGGACGTGGCCATGTACAGCGCCAAGGGACGCGGCAAGAATCGCTGGCACCTGTATGCGGCGGGGATGGACACCGGCCATGACGTGCGCAAGCGGCTGGAGCATGACCTGCGCACCGCCATCGCCGCCAATGGCATCGACGTCGCCTATCAGCCGATCGTGTCCGCCGCGACAGGCCGCATCGTCTGTTTCGAGGCGCTGGCCCGCTGGACCCACCCGCGCGAGGGGATGATCCCGCCCGATGTCTTCATCCCGCTGGCGGAGATGACCGGCCTGATCGGCGCGCTGGGCGAGCAGGTGCTGGCCAAGGCGTGCCGCGCCGTCGCGCCCTTCGACATCGGGCTGGCGGTCAACCTGTCGCCCGCGCAATTCTGGGACGCGCATCTGGTCGACTCCGTTGCGCGCATCCTGAAGGAAGAGGCGTTTCCCGCCGACCGGCTGGAGCTGGAGATCACCGAAAACTACCTGATGCGGCGGCCCGATGCGGCGGCGGGTGTGATGGAGGAATTGCGCACACTGGGCATCCGGCTGGCGCTGGACGATTTCGGGTCGGGCTTTGCCAGCATCGGCTATCTGCGCCAGCTCAAGTTCGACCGGCTGAAGATCGACAAGCAGTTCGTGTCCGACGCGGCCGCCAGCGGCGACGTCGGGGAAGGCGCGGCAGAGATGCTGGTCGCCATCGTCGCGCTGGGCCGCGCGCTCCGGCTGGAAATCACGGCGGAAGGCGTGGAGACGCAGGACCAGTCGGCGCTGGTCAAGGCGTGCGGATGCCACCGGATGCAGGGCTGGCTGCATGGACGGCCCGTGGCGCCCGAAATGCTGGCAGAGACAGTGGCACGGCTGGGCCGCGACGGGGACAGCGAGCGGGGCGGAGATGGCGGGCAGGGCGACAACCTGCCGCTTCGCAATCGGGCGCAGGGCTGACCAGCCGATCACGGCAGATACGTCCAGCACGCTTATGGCTGACGAATATGATACCCCACGACTGAGCGCCCCACGACAGGCAGACGCCAATCAGCGCAAAGCCCGCGCAAACCGGGTAAGCAGGCAAAACTGTTCAGGAAAAAGCGACTTTACTGCCCACCCTTTCCGGGGGGCCTTTTACCGGGGTGCCAGTCGCTGGCCGGTCGCCCGTCCTGCTGGACGGTGCGCCCTATGGGCATCCTCTCCCAAAGGGTAAGCCCCGTCACCAGTGGCGGCGGGGCTCCCTTGGATGACCGATATTCGTTTCCGAATCTCTGATCTTCCGCTTCTCCATCATCCAGATCTCGGATCGATTTCCGTGCGATGGAGACTGTATAACGGCGGAGGTACGGCTTTGGTTCCGCACCCCCGCATTTTTTTCGGGAAAAATCATTTTCCTGAGAAACGTAGAGTCAGGCCGTCAGGAAACTGCCCGTCATCGCCTTCAGGTCGGCCTCCGGGCGCGCGCCATAATGGCTGATAATCTCCGCCGCCGCGATGGCGCCGATGGCGAGGCTGTCCACTGGCGAGCGGCCCGCGATATGGCCGCTGAGGAAGCCCGCCGCAAACAGGTCTCCCGCGCCGGTCGTGTCCACGACCTCCGCCACCGGGAACGCGCCACATTCGAAGCGTTCACCGCCCTTGACCGCGATCGCGCCCGCCTCGCCGCGTGTGACGACGAGCGTGGACACGCGCGGCGCGATGGCGGCGACCGCCGCGTCGAAATCGGCAAGCTGGGTCAGCGATGCGACCTCCACCTCATTCGCGAAGAGGATGTCGATCAGCCCCTCGTCGAGAAGCGCGTTGAAATCGTCGCGATAGCGCTCGATCACAAAGGCGTCGGAGAGGGTGAAGGCGACCTCCCGCCCGGCATCGCGCGCGGTGGCGATGGCGGCGCGCATGGCGGAACGCGGCTCCTCCGGATCCCACAGATAGCCCTCCAGATACAGCACGCGGGCCGAGCGGATCAGGTCATGGTCGATGGCGGCGGGCGGCAGGTGCTGCGCCGCGCCGAGGAAAGTGTTCATCGTGCGCTGCGCGTCGGGCGTGACCATGATGAGGCAGCGGGCCGTCGGCGGCTCCTCCGTCCGGGGGGGCGTGTCGAAACGGATACCCAGCGCGCGAATGTCATGGCTGAACACCTTGCCCAGCCCATCGTCGCGCACCTGCCCGATGAAGGCGCAGGACCGGCCCAGCGCGGCCATGCCGGCCAGCGTGTTGGCGGCGGACCCGCCCGACACCTCGATCCCCGGCCCCATATTGGCATAGAGCAGTTCCGCCGTCGCCGTATCGACCAGTTGCATGCCACCCTTGACGAGGCTGTGGGTGGCCAGGAAGGCATCGTCCGAACGGGCGATCACATCGACGATGGCATTGCCGATGGCGACAATATCAAGCGTCGGGGCGGAAGTTGGCTCGGTCAAGGCATGTCCTTTGGTCTGGAAACGGGTTGGCGGTTCCTATCGGTCCGCCCGGACGGGCGCAAGCGGCGGCACCGCCACCGGCCCCTCCATCCACCAGCCGCCCAGCGCCTTGAACAGGGCGACCGCCGCCAGCGCCTCCGCCCGGCGCGCGCCGATGGCCAGCCGTTCGATGGCGAGGCGGCTGTGGGTCGCGCGCATCAAAGCCAGCCGGTCGTCCTCGCCCCGCTCCGTGCGCCGCACGGCCAGGGCATGGGCGGCGTCCTGTGCGGCGAGGGCGGTGTCCGCATCCCCCTGCGCGCTGCGGGCATTGAGGAACCGGTTGATCGCCGTCTCGCTGTCCGACAGCGCGCCCAGCACCGCCTTTTCATAGCGGGCGGCGGCGGCATCGGCACGGGCGCTGGACGCACGGACCTGCGCGCGGATGGTGCCCGCGGCGAAGATCGGCCAGGAAAAGCTGGGTCCGACCTGAAACCGCGTGCTGCCGCCATCGCCCAGGTCGCCGATGCGGCGGGCCTGCTGGCCGATGCTGCCGAACAGGGAAAAGCGCGGGAACAGGTCGGCCTTGGCCACGCCGATGTCCGCCGTGGCGGCCGCCAGTTCCCGTTCGGCGCGCAGGATGTCGGACCGGCGCCGGAGCAGGTCGGACCGGACGCCGACCAGAATCGTGGCGGGGCTGCGCGGCTGGGGTGCCGGCTGCGCGATCAGGTCGGGCGCGACCTCTTCCGGCGGGGCACCGACCAGCGCGGCAATGCGATAGGCCGCCGCCGCCGCCATCGCGCGGGCGTCCGGGATGGCCGCGGCGCTGGCGCGGGCGGCGCTCTCGGCACTCTCCGCATCCAGCCGGGAAGCTTCGCCCGCCGCGAAGCGCAGCCGGATCAGGCGGGACAGGGCGGCGTCCGCCTCCGCAATGCCGGTCAGGGCGCGGGCATCCGCCTGCGCGGCGCGCAGGTCGACATAATTGCGCGCAACCTCCGCCGCCAACATCACCATGACATCGCTGCGCGAGGCGGCGGCGGCCTGTGCGCGGGCGCTTGCGCCCTCCACCCTGCGCCGGTCCCGGCCCCACAGGTCGATCTCCCAACTGGCGTCGAACCCGGCGTCGAAGAGCGACATATCGCGCGAGAAACCAGGGATCGCGCCGATGGGGATCTGGCCATTTTCACTGAGGCGGTTTTCGGTCGCGGACCCCTTGGCCGTCAGGGTGGGCAGCGTCCCGCCCGCCGCCGCGTCGCGATTGGCCCGCGCTTCGCGCAGACGCGCGGTCGCCTCCGCCATGTCCGGGCCGTTGAGCAGGGCGCGGGTGATGAGGGCGGTGAGCGCCGGATCGTCGAATGTTTGCCACCACAGGGGATGGACCGCGCCCGTATCGGCAGGCTCCACCCAGTTGGCGGATGCGGCAGGGTTCATCGGGCGGCGATAGTCCGGGCCGACGGTGCAGCCCGCCAGCAGGATCGCGGGGATCAGGAGGGATTGGCGAAGCATCGGGATCACTCCATGCGGGCGCGGAACAGCCAGGCGGACGCGCCCAGCGTGACCGTGGCGATGAGGATGAGGGGCCAGAGCTGGTGGAACACCGCGCCCGCGGGCATCGCCTTCAGGAACACGCCCTGCACGATGACGAGGAAATAACGGACCGGGTCGCCCAGGCTCACGATCTGAAGCCAGCCCGGCATATTCTCGATCGGGCTGGCATAGCCGGACAGCATGATGAGCGGCATGGTGATGAGGAAGGAGCCGAGGAACGCCTGCTGCTGCGTCCCGCACAGGACGGACACGAACAGGCCGATGCCGACCAGTGCCAGCGTGTAGAAGATCAGGCCGAGGTAGAAGAGGATCAGCGACCCGGTGAATGGCACGCCGAACACCAGCGGCGCCAGGATCAGGAACAGCGTCGCGTTGAACAGGCCGATGACGAAGGGCGGCACCACCTTGCCGATCACGATCTCATGGATGCGCAGGGGCGAGACCATCAACTGGTCGAACGTGCCCAGTTCCCGCTCGCGCGCGACCGACTGCGACATGACCGCGATCGCGCCGATCATGGTGATGATCGCAATCAGCGACGGCAGGGTGAACCAGACGAAATCCAACGAGGGATTGTACCAGTGGGTGACGACCGTGCCCTCCCCCATCATCGCGGCCGCGCGGGGGGACAGGTCCGCGCCCATGCCGCCCGCGATGCGGCTGACATAGGCGGAGACGATCTGCGCCGCGTTCGACTTGCGCCCGTCCAGCACCATGCCGATGCTGGCGGGGCGGCCCGCGTCGACCAGCCTGTCGAAATCCGGGTCGATGACGATGGCGGCGATCACCCGCTGGTCGTCGATGGCGGTGCGCAGCGCGGCGGGCGACTCCAGCCGCACGACGGAGCGGAAGGTGGGGCTTCCTGCAACCCGGTTCAGCAATTCGCTGGCATGGACGCCGCCCGATCGGTCCAGCACGCCGATGTCGACATGGGTCACGTCCAGGGTGGTCGCATAGCTGAAGATGAACAATTGCATCAGCGCGGGCATGATGAGGATCAGCCGCTGCTTGGGATCGCGCAGCGCGGCCCACATCTCCTTGACGATCATGGCGCGAAGGCGACGCATCAGTCGAGACTCCGCTTCGTCACGCGAAAGGCGAGATAGAAGAAACCGACGCCAAAGCCGAGCATGATGAGGATATTGGGCAGGATCAGCCCCCATATGTCCCCCGCCAGAAACACGGTCTGGAGCGGCGGGATCAGGTAGCGCGCGGGAACCGCATAGGTGATGAGCCGGATCGCAAAGGGCATGGACGCGATCTCGTACAGAAAGCCGGACAGCAGGAAGGTCGGCAGAAAGGCGGAGAGCAGGGCGATCTGGCTGGCGACGAACTGGTTCTTGGTCGCCGCCGAGATGAAGAGGCCGAGGCCCAGCGCGGGCAGCAGGAACGCCGAGGATATGGCGAGCAGCGCAGCCACGCTCCCCCGGAAGGGCACATGGAAGAAGATGATGGCGAGGATGGTGCACACCGCCATGGAGGCGAGGCCGAGCAGGAAATAGGGCAATACCTTGGACCCGACGAACTCCACCATGCTGATCGGCGTCGCCATCATCGCCTCCATCGTGCCGCGCTCCCACTCACGCGCGATGACCAGCGCGGTCAGCAGCGTGCCGATCATGGTCATGACGATGGCGATGGAACCGGGGACGAGGAAATAGCGGCTCTCCAGCCCCGGATTATACCAGTAGCGGGTGTTGACGCTGATCGGCGGCGCGGCGGCGCGGCCGGTTTCCGACGCCAGCCACTCGGCGCGCACCCCATCGGCATAAGCGCCCAGAAAGTTGGCGGTGTTGGGCTGCGACCCGTCGGTGATGACCTGAATCGGCGGCGGATGGCCGGACAGCACCCCTTCCCCGAAACCCTGCGGGATGACGATGATGCCCCGTTCCCGGTCGCCCTCCAGCGCGCCGCGCACGGACTGCACATCGCGGGCCGGGGTGACGGAGAAATAGGGGGAGCGGGCGAAAGCGGTGGCGAGGCCGAGGGCCTGTGCGCTGCTGTCCTGATTGACCAGCGCGACCCGCACCTGCGCCGTGTCCAGCGAGACGGAATAGCCCATCAGGAACAGGAGGAAGGGCGGCAGCAGGAAGGCGATGATGAAGGTGGACGGATCGCGGGCGACCTGGATGAACTCCTTCACCACCAGCGCGCGCAGGCGGCGCGGCGAAAAACGGGTGCGGCTCATGCGGCCTGCTCCGTCGCGGCGCGTTCCGCATCCGATTGCTCGATCAGGGCGATGAAGGCGTCCTCCATCGTCGGGTCGTCAGCGCCGGAGAGGCTGGCGGCCCGCTGCTTCAGCGCGTCGGGCGTGCCGCTGGCAATCTGGCGCGCGCGATAGATCAGCGTGACCTCGTCACAATATTCCGCCTCGTCCATGAAATGGGTGGTGACGAGGACGGTGACGCCCTTCTCCACCAGCCCATTGATATGCATCCAGAACTCCCGCCGGGTGACGGGATCGACGCCGCTGGTCGGCTCGTCGAGGAAGAGGACGGGCGGTTCGTGCATGACCGCACAGGCCAGCGCCAGCCGCTGCTTGAAGCCCAGCGGCAGCAGGCCCGCATTGCTTTTAAGATAGGGACCGAGTTCGAAGATGTCGGCCATCCGCTCGATCGCCTGCCCCGCCGCCGCCCGGCCAAGGCCATAGGCGCCGGCGAAGAAATCCAGATTCTGCCGTACGGACAGGTCGCCATAGAGCGAGAATTTCTGCGCCATATAGCCGAGCGAGGCGCGGGCGTCGGCGGCGCTGTGGCCCAGATCCTTGCCCGCCACCGCGCCGCTGCCGCTGGTGGGGGTCAGCAGGCCGCACAGCATCTTGAACGTCGTGGACTTGCCCGCGCCATTGGGGCCGAGCAGGCCGAAGATGCGCCCGCGCGGGATGGCGAAATTCATGTCCTGCGCGGCGGTGAAGGCGCCGAACCGCTTGGTCAGCCCTTTCGCTTCGATCGCCAATAGGTCGGTTTCGGGGATGGTGCGATAGGCGGCGGCGAGGCGGCTGGTCCCCTTCGGACCGCCGCCCAGCCGATCGATGAAGCCATCCTCGAACCGGGGCGTGGCGGGTTCGATCCGCGTGTCCGGTCCCGCGTTCAGCGCGGCGGCGTCCGGCACCGCCTGCCCGTCCCGCACCAGCAGGCGCACCGCCCGCCCCTGTATCGTCCCGTCGGCGATGTCGTCCCGGTCGAGGACGTGGGAGAGAAACTGGCGGCGGCGCTCCGCAAAGCCCGTCACCCGCACCACCCGGTCGCGCACCGCGCCGGTCAGGTCGCCAGGCACGCCCTCGAACAGCAGTTTGCCATGGTTGAGGAGATAGACCCGGTCGCATTTCTCCGCCTCGTCCAGATAGGCGGTGGACCAGAGCACACCGATGCCCTCGGCTTTCAGCGCATCGACCATCGCCCAGAGTTCGCGGCGGCTGATCGGATCGACGCCGACGCCCGGCTCGTCCAGCAACAGCAGCCGCGGCGTGCGGACCAGCGCGCAGGCAAGGCCCAGCTTCTGCTTCATGCCGCCCGACAGGTTGCGCGCCTGCCGGTCGCCAAAGCGTTTCAGGTCAGTGAAGTCCAGCAGTCGGTCGAAGGTCGACTGCCGGTCCTGCGGCGGCAGGTCGCGCACCTCCGCATAGAGGGCGAGGTTTTCGAGGACGGTCAGTTCCTCATACAGGCCGAACCGCTGCGGCATATAGCCGATGTCGTCCAGCGCATCCGCCGGCGGACCGCCCAGAATGCGGACCTCCCCCTCCGTCGGGGCCATCAGGCCCGCCAGGATGCGGATCAGCGTCGTCTTGCCCGCGCCATCGGGGCCGACCAGCCCGGTGATCGCGCCCGGCCGAATCTCGATACCCACGCCGTCCAGCGCGGGAACCAACGCGGACGTGCCCTTGCCGAACCGCTTCACGATAGCCGTCGCCGTGGCGACCGGGCCTTTACCGGGAACGGCGGGCGCGTCCGTCATGTCCCTCAGTCCGCCGCCGGGCGGGCGTCGGGCACGGCCACCGTCACCGGCTGTCCCTGCCGCAGCGCGTCGTCCGGGTCGGTGACGATGATGCGCAGGCGATAGACGAGGTCGGTGCGCAGATCCTGCGTCTCCACCGTCTTGGGCGTGAACTCCGCCTTGGGCGAGATGAAGCCGATGGTGCCATGGTATCGCCGCGCATTGCCGTCCGCCGTCACCACCACCGCCATGCCCGGCGATATGCGGGCCAGTTGCGGCTCTGCGACATAGGCGCGCACGCGCAGCGGCCGGTCGATGGAGAGGGTCAGCACCGTCTCCCCCGCCGCCACGATCGCTCCCGGTTCGCGCGCGCGGGTGACGACCGTTCCCGCCACCGCCGCCAGCAGCCGAGCGTCGCCCCGGTCGGTGGTCACGCTCTTCGCGCTCGCCTCCGCCGCCGCCAGTGCGGCGCGGGCGGCGGCCACATCCTCGGCACGCGCGCCCGCCTGCGTCAGCGACAGCGCCTGCCGCGCCTCCGCCAGAGCCGCCGTCGCCCGGTCCCGCTCCGCCACGGTCTGGGTCCAGACCTCGCGGCTGATCGCGCCGGGGGCGAGGAGCGGCTGGCGGCGGTCATAGGCCTGCGCCGCCGCGGCCAGCCCCGCCTCCGCCGCCGCGACGCGGGCACGGGCCTGCCCCACGTCCTGGCTGCGACTGCCGTTCTGGAGCTTGGCATATTCGGCGCGCGCCTGCGCCACGCGGGCCGCCGCCTCGCCATCGCGCGCGTCCAGGCTGGCGGTGTCGAGGATCGCGAGCGGCTGGCCCCGGCGCACCCGCTGCCCCTCCTCCACCGCGATGTCCGCGATGCGGCCGGGCACGCGGAACGCCATGGCCACCTCCCGCACGTCCACATTGCCATAAAGGGTCAGGTTCGCGTCGCCCTTGCCCCCGAACAGGCCGAAACCCCGCGTGAGCAGGGCCGCGAGGAGGAGCAGGGCGACGGCGACGACGATCAGCAGGCGGCGGTTCATGCGGACTTCTCCGACAGGAGGCAAAGGGTTGTGGCGCGGAGCCGGGCCAACAGCGCGGCCTGTGTCCCGCCGTCCAGCGAATCGACGCCCAGCGTCCGGCAAACGGAGGCGAAACCGATGCGCAGGATCACCGCCTGACCATAAAGGAAGATACTGGTCATCCGCGCGGCGCGGTCGTCGAGGTCGGGGCGTGCGACCCCGATCAGGCGCACCAGCATCTCGACCAGATCATGCATCGCGCCGTCATAGAGCCGTTCGAAGGCCGCTGTCGGCTCCTGCTGCTCCCGCACGATGAAGTTGGCCCATGCCGCCGAGTCGGGGGCCAGCAGCATCCGCGCGAACGACTCCACCATGTCCTGCAACGCGCTGATCGCGTCGGCGGGCGTGATGATCGCACGCTCCCATGCGGCGTCCAGCGCCGCCGACTGGCGCTGGCTGATCTGGACGGCGATATGGTCGGCAACGGCGAGGTACAGCCCCTCCTTGCCGCCGAAATGATAGGTGATGGACGACATGGCCGTGCCGGACGCCGCCGCAATCTCCCGCGTGCTCGCCCCCTCATACCCCTTGCGTCCGAAATGTTCCGTGGCGGTTTCGAGAAGGCGCGCATAGGTCATGCCCACCTCTTGTTCGATCGAACGAATTTCGTCAAGATCGTTTACGGCGCGAAAGGAGTGCGCTTCCCCGCAACCGGCGCTGCGCCCTGCCGCCACCCCTTGCGCGGGCCGGGGCGCAGGCTATGCCATGCCGCGACGATGCGACGCTGGGATGCGACGCTGGCGTGACGGAGAATTTGTGATGCGTGCCCTCTATCCTGCCCGGCCGGCCGGTCGGCCGCCAATCCTGTTGCTGTCCCACCCGGTCCTGCTGCTGTCCGTCCTGCTGCTCGGCGCGTGCACGGGCGGGGGAGGCACCGTGCCGCCGCCGGCCGTCGGCTTCACCCCGGCGACCCGGCCCGGCACCACCGACCTGATCGGCGTCGACGCCCGCGCGCTGCAACGCCAGTTCGGCAAGCCGCGCCTCGACATCCGCGATCCGTCCGCGCGCAAGCTGCAATTTTCCAACCAGCGGTGCGTGCTGGACGCCTATCTCTATCCGCCCGGCCAGAATCGCGAGCCGGTGACGACCTATGTGGAGGCGCGCAGCCTGACCGGCGCGGCGGTGGACAGCAGCGCCTGCGCCAAGACACTGCGCGAGGGGAAATAGGCGAATAGGGGCAGCGTGCAGGCGCCCTGCGGCGTCACCCCAGCCGCCCCAACGCCCACCCCGCCGCATCCACGACCACCGGGTCTTCATCCGCCAGCAGCGCCTCCAGCGCGGGCCGGAAGCCGCCATCCCCGCTGTTGCCCGCCGCGATGGCCGCATTGCGGACCATGCGGTTGCGGCCGATGCGCTTGATCGGCGACCCCGCGAACATCTCCCGAAAACCAGCATCGTCCAGGTTGAGCAGGTCGCCGAGGCGCGGCGCAACCAGTTCCGCGCGGGGCAGGAAGGCCCGGTGCGCGCGCGCCTGTTCCGCGAACTTGTTCCACGGGCACACCGCCAGGCAATCGTCGCAGCCATAGATGCGGTTGCCGATGCCGGGGCGCAGATCCTCCGGGATCGGCCCCTTATGCTCGATGGTGAGGTAGGAGACGCAGCGCCGCGCATCCAGCCGATAGGGCGCGGGAAAGGCGTCGGTGGGGCAGGCCCGCTGGCAGGCGTCGCACGAGCCGCAGCTATCGCGCCCCGGCGCATCCGGCGGCAGGTCGAGCGTGGTGTAGATGGAGCCGAGGAACAGCCAGCTCCCCTCCCCCCGACTGACCATATTGCTATGCTTGCCCTGCCAGCCGAGGCCCGCCGCCGCCGCCAGCGGCTTTTCCATGACCGGGGCGGTGTCCACGAACACCTTCAGCGCACAGGGCGCCTGTTCGACCATCCAGCGGGCCAGCGCCTTCAGCGCCTTCTTGACGATGTCATGATAATCCTGCCCCTGCGCATAGACGGATATGCGGCCCCGGTCGGGCACATCCGCCAGCGCCAGCGGGTCATGGCCGGGGGTATAGGCCATGCCCAGCATGATGACGCTGCGCACATCCCCCCACAGCCCCCGTGGCGAGGCGCGCTCATCGGCGCGGGCCTCCATCCAGCCCATCTCGCCATGATGGCCCGCCGCCAGCCAGTCGCGCAGCCGCTCGCCTGCGTCCGGGATCGCATCGGCGGAGGTGATGCGGCAGTCCGCAAAGCCCAGCCGGATCGCTTCGGCTTTCAGCGCATCGGCAAAGGCGTCGGCCCGTGCGGCGTCGAGGGGGGGAGGAGCGGTCACGTTCGTCCCCCGTAAAGCCTGTGATCGCCGAGCGCCACTGGCGCAAAGGCCCCATCGTCCCTAGATTGGCAGGACGCCATCCAGGAGAAGAGCCATGCAGATCAGCCGCCGCCATTTCCTGGGGGGATCCTTGCTGGTCGGCGCGGCGGTCTATTTCGGCGCGGGCTGGCCCGGCGACGCGGCGGAGGCCGCCGGATTTCCGGTCACGCTGCCCGATGCGGAGTGGCGGAAAAAGCTGACCTCCGGCCAATATACTGTGCTGCGGCGACAGGGCACCGAGGCGCCGTTCAGTTCGCCCCTGAACAAGGAGCATCGCGCGGGTGTCTTTGCCTGCGCCGGGTGCGAGCAAAAATTATTCTCGTCAAAGACCAAGTTCGACAGCGGCACCGGCTGGCCCAGCTTCTGGCAACCGCTGCCGCGCGCGGTCGGCACCAGCACGGACAATGACATCGGCTATGAACGGACGGAGGTGCATTGCGCGCGATGCGGCGGGCATCTGGGCCATGTGTTCGACGATGGCCCGCGCCCGACCGGCAAACGCTATTGCATGAACGGGGTCGCGCTGCGCTTTACGGCGGCGTGACGGGCCGCAGGATGCGATAGACGCGGATCGGCTCGCCAAGGCGCATCGGCACGGGCTGGAGCCAGTCGGGCAACCGCCCCTTGAGCAGCGCGGCGTCGATCGAGGTGGGATAGAGCCGCGCATATTTCAGCACCTCATTCTCGCGCGGGCACAGCACCACATAGCTGGCGGGCGTCGCCATGATGAGGGCGCGCGCCCGGTCCGGCGTCGCGGTGAAGGCGGTGATGACCGTCTTCATCCCCGCCCGCGCCCGATGATGGCCGGTCGCGATGATGGAATGGGGCGTATAGACCAGCAGGTGCGCGCCGATGTCCAGCGGCGCGAACAGGGTCGCGCGCGGCAACGCGGACAGCCCGTGCAGGGTGGCGGGGGTGAGGCAGCGGGCGCGGCGCGGGTTCGCCATGTCCGACGTCGCATCGTCCGGCACGGTGGGCAACACCGCGATCAGCACGGTCTGCACGCCGATGGGCGTGGCGACGACGCACAGCACGCTCGCCGCGATCCGGCCCAGCGGCGTGGACAGGCCCCGCGCGGCCCGGAACAGGCGCAGGAACAGCCAGGCACTGGCGGGCAGCGCCATCAGATGGGCCAGCCCCATGGCGCGCATCACCAGCATCGACACCAGAAATGTCACCGCCTGCACAACCAGCATCACGATCCACAACGGACGGCGGTCCGCATCGGCGCGGGCGGCGGCCCACAACCCGGCGGCCAGTCCCAGCAGCGATGGCGGCGCGACCATGATCCACACGTCCGGCGACTGGCTCCAGATCGGCAGCCCCTCCATCACGCTGCGATACCAGAGGCGATAGACCAGCGGGTCCAGCGTCGCGAACGGTCCGGCCGCGCATTGTGGCGCGGCAAGGCGATAGGCCAGCGCCGCACCCGCACCCGCCACCGCCAGCGTGGCGAGGCGCTGGGGCAAGCGATGCTGCGGCACCAGCGGCAGCAGCACGGACAGCAGGATCGCCGCCGTCGCGACCGGCCACAGATAGGCAGGCGACAGCGCATCGCACCACGGGACAGCGGCGGCGGGCCAGCCCAGCATGACCAGCGGCAGCAGCGCCGCACCGATGGCCAGCGTGACGAGATAGCTGCGCAACGGGCCGCCCATGCGCCCGCTCCACAGGTGCAGGACGCCGAACGCCGCGCCGATGGCGACCGTCAGCGGCAGCGATTCGATCGCCACCTCCAGCGCCAGCGCCGCCACGATCCCGGCCAGCACCGCGCGATATTTCCGGCCCTGCACCGCCTGCACCAGCAACAGCACGGCCAGCGTGCCCAGCGTGATCTGCCAGCCATGATGGTCGATCCGGTTCGGCCGGAACTGCACCAGCACGCCGATCGACAGGGTCAGCATCGCGACGGAGAGGACACCGACCAACCGCTTGCCCGACACCGCATGGGCCAGCGCATGGAGCAGGCCGCTCAGCAGCAGCAGGGTCAGCAGAGGAACGGCGACGATGGCCACCCGCTCCGCATCCGCGAGCGGCAGGAACCAGGAACCCAGCAGGGTCAGCCCCGCGATGGGCAGGTCGACCAGGCGGCTCCAGTGCATCGGCGCGCCCGCGGGCGGCTGGCTGCGATATTGGGTGACGTCCTGCCAGCTCTGCCCCGCCATCCAGTCGCGAACCTCGACAAGGCGCAGCGCGTCGTCCGGGTCGTTGAAGCTCATCCGCAGGATATGCGTGCGGTCCACCCACAGCAGCACCGCCGAACAGGCCAGCCACAGCAGCAGGACGATGGCCCAGGACCAGCGCGGCTCCAGGTCGCGCAGGGCGGCGCCGCGCGCCGGTTGCGGCCCGCTCATGCGCGAAAGCCCGTCATGCGCGGAAAATGGTGATGCGGCGCGCGAAATAGGTCGCCTGAAAACTGATGATGATCGCCGCCACCTTGGCCAGACGCGGGTCCAGCCCCATCCCGTCCGCTCCCCCGACTATCAATGTGGTGAGGCTGAGGCCAATGATCGCCGTCCCGACGAACAGCCCCTTCTGCCGCGCCCGCTGCCCGCCGCTACTCGCCATGCCGTCATCGAAGACGAAACGGGTCGAGAGCAGCCAGTGCGCCACTATGCCCATGGCATAGCCCAGCGCCGACGCGCCCATCGCGGGCACGCCCAGATGAAGCAACAGCAGGAACAGCGCCATGTCCACGCCCAGCGACACCGCGCTGGCGATCACATAGCGGCCATAGGTGCGGCCGGCCAGCAAGGCCTCGATCCGGGCGAGCGAACGCGCCAGCATGGCGTCAGGCCGCGCGTCCGATGCGGCCGGGGACCAGCCGTTCGCTGGCGAGCGCCGCGCGCTCCCCCTCGTCGCCCGACTCATGATATTCGGCGTCTTCATTGACGCCCCAGATGTCATAGACGCGCGTGCCCGCCTCGATATTGCGGACGGTCAGCATCGCCGTCATCATGGCATGATCCTGATTATTATAGCGGTGCATGCCGTTGCGCCCGACGAGGTGGAGCGTCGGATATTTCGCTTCCAGCTCCTCGCGCATCAGCTTCACATTCTCGGCATAGCTGTCGTCATAGACCGGATAGGCCTTCTCCTGCCGAACCACCGCGCCGCCGACCACCTGGTCGGCCTTACACAGGCCCAGGATCGCCATTTCCTTCTTGGCCAGCTCGACCAGATCCGCATCGGTCGCGGACCACAGGCCGTCACCCTCGAAACAGAAATATTCGAGGCCGACGCAGGCAATATCCTGATCCGGCACCATTTCGGGCGACCAGCTGCGGAAATTCTGGATACGGCCGACCTTCACCTTGCTGTCGTGGATATAGATCCAGTTGTCGGGGAACAGATCCTCCGACTTTATCATCAGCGCCACGGTCAGGAAGTCGCGATATTTCAGGTCGAGCGCCTCGCTGAGCGTCGCCGGCATCGGATGAATGCGGCCTGCCAGTTCGCGCATCGGCGCGGAGGAGATGACATGGGCGGCGTTGATGACCGCCTCCGTGCCGTCCTTCGCCGTCGCCACCATGCGCCAGCGGCCCGTCACCTGATCCTGCGCCAGTTGCTTGAGGCTCTGGCCCATCAGGATGCGGTTGCCGCCCGCGATGATCTTGTCGCGCGCCGCCTCCCACATCATGCCGGGGCCGAGGCGCGGATAGCGGAACGTCTCCAGCAGCGTCTTGGTCTGCATGCCGTTGTTGGGCTTCTTGTTGAGGCCGAGGCTGCGCTTCAGCCCGTCGAGCACTGCGCCGCCGAGGCTCAGGCCCTTGATGCGCTGCGCCGCCCAGTCCGCCGACATTTCGTCGCACGGCATACCCCATACCTTTTCGGTGTAGGTCTTGAAGAAGATGGAGAACAGCTTGTGCCCGAACTGGTTGACGGTCCAGTCCTGAAAGCTCCGCACGTCCTTCTTGGGGAAAATCTGCGCCTTGGCAAAGCTCGCCATGCACAAGGTGGAGCGCAGGATGCCGAGGTTCCACAGCGCCTCGAACGCGCGCAGCGGATAGCTGTAGAATTTGCCCTCATAATAGATGCGGCTCATCCGGGGACGCTGGATGAAATCGTCGGGCAAAATTTCGTTCCAGAGGTCGACGACCTCCTTCGCCTTCGAAAAGAATCGGTGACCGCCGATGTCGAAGCGGAAGCCTTCATGCTCCACCGTGCGGCTGATCCCGCCCACATACTGCGGGTCTTTCTCGATCACCGTGACGGTATAGCCCTTTTTCGTGAGCAGATAGGCGGCCGTGAGGCCAGCAGGGCCAGCGCCGATGATGGCGACGTCGGTGCTGTGATCGGTGGCGGTCATGTTCGTGTCCCTCGAACGGAAATTCTCCCGAAACGAAGTGACCGAAATCCTCTAAGATGTGGTTAACGAAGGGTTGCGGGGAGGGGACATCTGACGTCGCCTGCGGCGCGATCATTCCGATCTCAACAGGTCGTCACCCCGGACTTGATCCCGAACCCAACCTGTTTCCGTCCTGAACAGGGCAAGGCATCCCGGCAGCGACCGGAAAGGTGGACATCATCCCGGATCCGATCCGGGATGATGTCGATACCGTGACCCGCAAACTCAATGCCGGAAGTGACGCATCCCGGTGAACACCATCGCCAGCCCGGCCTCGTCCGCCGCCGCGATCACATCCTCATCGCGGATGGAACCGCCCGGCTGGATCACCGCCGTCGCGCCCGCCTCGGCCGCTGCTAACAGGCCGTCGGCGAAGGGGAAGAAGGCGTCGGAGGCGACCGCGCTGCCCACCGTGCGGGCCTCGGCCCAGCCATAGGTTTCGGCGGCTTCCTTCGCCTTTGCCGCGGCGATGCGGCTGGAGTCGCGGCGGTTCATCTGGCCCGCGCCGATACCCGCCGTCACCCCGTCCTTGGCATAGACGATGGCGTTGGACTTCACATGCTTGGCGATGGTCCAGGCGAACAGGGCGTCGTTCAGTTCCTGCTCCGTTGGCGCGCGCTTCGTCACGACCTTGAGGTCGTCGCGCGCCACCCGGCCATTGTCGCGGTCCTGCACGAGGATACCACCCGCGATCAGGGCCAGCGTCTGGCCACCGCGCGCCGGATCGGGCAGGTCGCCGGTCAGCAGCAGGCGCAGGTTCTTCTTCTTGGCGAACACCGCCCTGGCCGCGTCATCCGCGTCGGGGGCGGCGACGACCTCTGTAAAGATCGCGCTGATCGCCTCCGCCGTCGGGCCGTCGATCGGGCGGTTCACGGCGATGATGCCGCCGAACGCCGACACGCTGTCGCACTCCAGCGCATTCTTGAACGCCTCGGCCAGCGTCGCGCCGGTCGCCACGCCGCACGGATTGGCGTGCTTGACGATCACCACGGTCGGCGGGCCATCGCGGAACTCCGCGACCAGTTCCAGCGCGGCATTGGCGTCGTTGAGGTTGTTGTAGGACAGTTCCTTGCCCTGCACCTGCGTCGCCTGGCCGATGCCGATGACATGTGGGCCGGAGGGCACATAGAGCGCCGCATCCTGATGCGGATTCTCGCCATAGCGCAGCGTCGTCACCAGCTTGCGGGTCAGATGCTGGGTGGCGGGGAATTTCTGCCCCTGATCCACCGTCGCGAACCAGTTGGCGATCATGCCGTCATATTCGGCGGTCGCGGCATAGGCTTTCGCGGCGAGCAGGCGGCGGAACGGCAGGGTCGTCGTGTTGCCGTTCGCGTCCATCTCCTCGACCACGCGCGCATAGTCGGCGGGGTCGGTCAGAATGGCGACGCTGTCATGATTCTTGGCCGCCGAACGGACCATGGAAGGGCCGCCGATGTCGATATTCTCGATGATCTCGTCCCGGTCCGCGCCCTTGGCCACGGTGGCGGCGAAGGGGTAGAGGTTGACGGCGACCAGGTCGATCGCGCCGATGCCATGCTCGACCATGGAGGCGACATGCGCGTCATTGTCGCGCACCGCCAGCAGGCCGCCATGCACCACGGGGTGCAGCGTCTTGACGCGGCCGTCCATCATTTCGGGAAAGCCGGTGATCTCCGAAATATCCTTCACCGGCAGGCCCGCATCGCGCAGCGCCTTGGCCGTGCCGCCGGTGGAGACCAGCTCCACGCCGCGCTGCGCCAGTGCGCCCGCCAGTTCCACGATACCCGTTTTGTCGGACACCGAAAGCAGTGCCCGACGAATGACCACATCCGCCATATGATTTTCCTTAAACTTCCCTGAGCGCCGATTCCCCGGCCCTCTATCTATTTTGATCGCGATTTCCGAGTCCGCAGATGATCGTCGCGCGCGTCCGGCCGGTCAGCCCGACCGCTTGAACAGCCAGCCGACGCTCGCCCCGCCGGATGTCGCCGTGCCGGTCACGACCAGTTGCTGGCTGCTGTGCGGGCGGCCCGCGCCATCGACCCAGCAGCTTTCCTCGATCTCCAGCGTGCCTTCGCTCACCCGGAACTGCCACAGGCTGCTGTCGCCCATCAGGCGCAGCACCGCACCCTGCCGGTCCGCCGTCAGCGTCGGTTCGACATCGAGGCCGAGGTGGAATCGGATCGCATAGTCGGCCGCGTTCGGCTTCTTGCGGCGCTGTGCGGGCAGCAGCATGTCCTCGCCGCGCAATTCCCGGCCATCCTGGCTGAGCAGCAGCAGGCGGCGATGGGTGAAGCCCAGCCGCCGGACATAGCCGTCATGCGCGATTTCGAGGCGGCTGCCCTGCGCCACTTCCTGCCGGTCCAGCTCGACCTCCTGCACGCCCTTGCCCAGCGCGCCATCGGGCATGATCGCGGTCGAATTGGCGTCCGCCAGCACCAGCGTGCTGTGCGCCGCGCTGGTGCGCAGGCCGCGCGCCAGATCCTGCGGGATCATCGCGCCGGACAGGGCGGCACCGCCGCAATTGACGATGATGCGGTTCTTGCCGTCCGACAGCTCCAGCGCGCAGGTGGAGGCGCATCCCCCGGCGGAGAGGCGGGCGACCGGCGGCGGGGCGGCGTCGACGATCAGGGTCGTCTGCCCGGCCACCAGCCGCTGATAGCCCCAGTCGCGCGCCTGCCGCAGCGGGCGAGTGCGCACGCGCGACATCTGGACGACGCTGCGCAGATATTCAGGGTCGATGGGGGCGGACCCCTGCCAGCTCCCGATGCTGCCGTCGCCCATGACCAGGCCGAGCAGCGCCGCGACCATCTTTTCCAGCGTCTGGCTGATGAAGCCGGGCATTTCCTCACGCCGCGCATCATAGGTGGAGCGCAACATGCCCAGCAGCATGATGGTGTCGAGCTGTTCCAGCGGCGAACGGGAGATGATGCCCCCGTCGGCGTAGATGCCATGCTCCAGCGCGCGCTTCAGCCCCGCCTCGCCAAAGATGCGGCGCGGCTCGCCACCGGGCAGCAGGATGGCGGCGGCGACGATGCCCGCCCAGGCGGTGATGCGGTCCAGACCGGCGGGTGCCTTGTCCGCGCTGCGGTCCAGATGCCGCGCGCCGCGCGCGATGCTGTTCAGGACGAGGCTGCGATAGACCAGGTCGCCGCTGGACAGGATGAACGGGGCATAGCTGGCCCAGAACAGGATGCGCCACGCCGCATTGTCCGCGCGCCATGCCGGTTCGCTGGGCGTTTCAGCATGGGCGGCCAGCCAGCCGCGCAGGATATATTCGGCCAGCGGCGCCAGCTGGTCGCGCGTGCCCGCCACGGCAAGGTCGCGCAGCCATTTGAAACTGTGGATATAGTCCTGGAATTCCGCGGGCTGGTTGATCCGCGCATAATCCATGTCCTCGATCGGCTGTTTCAGCCCCCGGAACAGGAAATGGCCGGCGCGCATCGCCTTGCCCGCGCGGGCGTCGCCCATGATCTCGTCATCGGGAACGGCAAGCAGCTTGAGCGGATATTTGCCCTTGAGGCGCATCGCGTGGAGCGGCGTGCTCCAGGTCATGCGATAGAAGCTGTTGGCCAGCTTCTCCGCCAGCGACAGTCCACGATCGTCGGACAGGCGGATCAGCCGCTTGCCCAGTTCGATGCCATCGGTGGACGGATCGTCCACCGCGATGGGTTTCTGTCGCCGGACGGGTTTGTTCATCCCTCGCGCAGCCTCCGGATATTGTCGGCATAGGCGCTCGGCCCGCCCTTGAAGGTCGCGGTGCCCGCGACCAGCACGTCCGCCCCCGCCGCAATGGCGCGCGGGGCGGTGATCAGGTCGATGCCGCCGTCCACCTGCAACCGGATGTCCTTGCCGGTCTTGTCGATCATCTTGCGGATCGCCTCGATCTTGCGCAACTGGCTCTCGATGAAGCTCTGCCCGCCGAAACCGGGGTTGACGCTCATCACCAGCACCAGATCGACGTCCTCGATGAGATAGTCCAGCATCTTGGCCGGCGTGCCGGGGTTCAGGACGACGCCCGCCTGCTTGCCCAGTTGCTTGATCCGCTGGACGGTGCGGTGGGTGTGCGGCCCGGCCTCCGGGTGGACGGTCAGGATGTCCGCGCCCGCCTCCGCAAACGCCTCCAGATAGCTGTCGACCGGGGAGATCATCAGATGGACGTCGAACGGCTTGGCGCTGTGCGGGCGCAACGCCTTCACCACCATCGGGCCTATCGTGATGTTCGGCACGAAATGGCCGTCCATGACGTCGACATGGATCCAGTCGGCCCCGGCTTCGTCGATGGCGCGCACCTCCTCGCCCAGACGGGCAAAGTCGGCGGACAGGATGGATGGAGCGATGCGGATTGCGGACATGATAGCTCTGGCCTTAGCCAGCCCCCCTGCATCACGCAACCGCAGCATGGACAAAACTGTGGATGAAATGCGCCCGATGCGCGCTATTTTCGGACAATCGCCGGGATACCAGCCGCTTATGTCCGCTCCAGCAGCGCAATGAAGAAGCCGTCCACGCCGCCCGCGCCTTGCAGCGTCGCGGGCGTGGTGCGCACCCAGCCTTCCGGCGCGGCGGCGATGCCGTCGGGCAGGACGCCCGGCGCCGGGGCCACGCAGCGGAAATCGGGCCGCACGTCGAGGAATCTCTCGATCTGCTCGTCCCCCTCGGCCCGCTCCAGCGAGCAGGTCGCATAGACCAGCCGCCCACCGGGCGCGATCCAGTCGGCGGCGCGGGCCAGCAGCGCCGCCTGTATCTCCGCCATCTCCGCCACCTGCCGCGGGCCGACCCGGTGCAGCACGTCGGGATGGCGGCGGAATATGCCGGTGGCGGAGCAGGGCGCGTCGAGCAGCACCGCGTCGGCGCCCTCGGACGGCTCCCATTTCAGCGCGTCGCCCGCCTCGATCGCGGCGGACAGGCCGGTGCGCTCCAGGTTGCTCTCCATCCGCGCCAGCCGCGCCTTCGACTTGTCCAGCGCGGTGACGCGCCATCCGGCGGCGGCCAGTTGCATCGTCTTGCCGCCCGGCGCGGCGCAGATGTCGAGGACGTGCCGCCCCTCACCCGCGCCCAGCAGGCGCGCGGGGATGGAGGCGGCGAGATCCTGCACCCACCACGCCCCCGCGTCGAACCCGGCGAGGGCCGTCACATCCTGATCGGCGGGCAGGCGGACATGGCCGGGGGCGAGGCTGACCCCGCCCAGCGTCTCCACATAGGCGTCCGTCTCCGCCGCGTCCCTGAACGACAGGTCGAGCGGCGGGCGGCTCGCCATGGCGGCGCTGGCGGCAATCGACATGTCCACGCCCCATTGCTCGTTCCATCGCTCCTCCACCTCGGCGGGCAGGGTGATGGCGTCGGGCAGCACCACATTGGCGCGACCCAGATTGCCCAGCACGCCATGCACCAGCTTGCGCGGCCCGCCATCGACCAGCGGCAGGGCGGTCGCGATGGCCGCATGATGGGGCGTGCCCAGCACCAGCATCTGGGTCAGCGCCATGCGGATCACCATGCGCGCCTTCGCATCCTCCGGCAGGGGGCGCGGCGTCGCCCCGTCGATCAGCGCGTCCAGGTCCGGGATACGGCGCAGCGTCTCCGCCGCAATGGCGTGGACCAGCGCCCGGTCGGACGGGGCCAGCCCCTGCGTCGCGCCATGCAGCGCCGTCTCCAGCGGCTGCCCGCGCCGGATCACCGCGTCGAGCAGGCGCAGCGCCGCACGGCGGGCGGGCAGGCCCGGCTGTTCGGGCGCCCGCGCCGGATAGCGGGAGGCGGGCGGGGAAGCGGGGGTATCGGCCGGGGTCATGGCGGGGAGCCTGTCATCAAAAGGTGCTGGAAAATACGGGTTAGGCGATTGACGGGGCGCGTGTTCCGCACCACATCATGCCCATGGGCAAGCGACCAGACCATGTAAAGGCCCCGGCCTATCTCTCCAAGTCTCCGCCAGTGCCGGAGCCGGAGCCGCTGGACGTCGCCCGCGACACGGACCATGATCCCGACGGCACCCTGAACCCCACCCGCTTTGGCGACTGGGAACGCAAGGGCGTCGCCGTAGACTTCTGATTTTGCGGCGAAATGGTCCGGCGTTACGACCGGGCCGGGTGCAATTTCCCGCCGCCGGGGCCATGATCCC
Organism: Sphingobium sufflavum; assembly: GCF_021403115.1. Lineage (GTDB taxonomy): Bacteria > Pseudomonadota > Alphaproteobacteria > Sphingomonadales > Sphingomonadaceae > Sphingobium > Sphingobium sufflavum. Next base: position 78,780 of record NZ_JAJSSH010000002.1, on the reverse strand, counting down.
CCTCCCCCTCCCCCGACCGCCCCTGCGCGGCGTCGGGCGGGACGATGATTTATAATGAAAAGGACGGGCGCCATGGCTCACGCCGCACCGAAAACCCTGCATGCCCTCGCCGGGCACGAATCGCCCGACCATGTGCCGGATCGGGCGCCGGACAGGACGGGCGAGGATTTCCTCGACCTGACGGCGGAGCCTATCGTCGGGTTCGACGCGGCGGACGGTCTGGAGCTGGACGATCTGGAGCCGGTCGAGGCGATTGACGCCCATGACGGGCCGGGGCACGCGCTCCCCCCCTCTGGCGCACTTGCCTCGCACGATGAAGTCGTCCGCGCGGTCGGATCACTGGTGTGCAGCTGGGGCAGCCTGGAACGCACGACGATGGACAAGCTGACCGCGATGCGGCTGGCGGCGGGCGACGTGCGGCTGGTCGGCGGGCGGATGCGGCCCGGCATGGCGCGCCTGCTGGCGGAACTGCGCGCGCTGGTGTCGATGCGCGACCGGCATGACAAGCAGGGACTGGTGGTGATAGCCGAGCTGGAAAACCATATCCAGCGCATCGCCCAGTTCCACCTCCTCGTTATCTCCGGCTTTCAGGCGTCGGAGGCGGACATCCTCCTGTGCCGCGACAGCAAGAACAGCGAACGACGCATCTCGCTGGCCGACATGCAGCGGGAAATCGCGACCATCGAGATGATTAAGGAACGGCTGAGCGCGATCTGAAGCCGGGCGGGTCGGGGCGACGCTTTCGGCGTTGCCCGTTTTCGGGTCTTTGTAGTCATCGACCACCCCGTCACCCCGGATCGAGTCCGGGGTGACGTCAAAGGGGCGTCCCCCCACTCCCTACGTCATGGCCAGCGCGGCGACGACCGAGGCACGACCCCCACAGGGGAAAACAGGCCGGAATCCCGAAGACCCCGACACCCCGCTCACCCCCTCACGGCACCGCGCCGCCGGTCCGCCACGCCCGTCGCGACCAGCATCACCCCCGACAGCAGCAGGCACCCGGCTCCGATGCCGCAGGCCAGCACATAGCTGCCGGTGCGGTCGAAAATCTGGCTGAACAGAAAGGCCCCGATGGCGAGGCCCACCGTGCTCATCATACCCAGCAGGCCGACGATGGTGGCAAAGGCGCGCATACCGAACGAACGCAGCGCGAAATAGGCGACGAAATCGCCCTCCGCCCCCTGCCCCGTGCCGATCACGAACAGCATGGCGGCGATCAGCGGCAACGGCGTGCCCGCCCCCGCGCTGGCCAGCCCCACCGCGCCCAGCCCGGCCAGCATCGTCACCCCCGCCGCAACCCCGAACGACCACAGCCGGTCGAGCAATATGCCGACCACCACTTTGCCGAAGCTGATCGACAGCGCATACATCACGCCCAGCGACAGGGCGGTGGCGAGCGGGAAGCCCTTGTCCGCCAGCATCGGCTGGAGATGGCCGACGAACCCGCCCAGCGGCACGCAGGCGATGGCAAAGGCGAAGAAATAGAGCCAGAAGCGCGCATCGCGCAGCGCCTCCCCGATGGTCGCGCCGGAAATCGGGGCTGCGACCGGGGCCGCCGTTACCCCCGCCGCCGTAGCGCCCGCCGCCCCATCCTGCGTCCGTTCACGATAAAAGAGCAGGATGACGGGCAGGCCGATCAGCAGCGTGATCCCCGCCATGGTCAGGAAACCCGCGCGCCAGCCATGCTGGGCGATCATCGTGCCGGTGAAGGGCGTGGCAAAGATGGTGACGAGCGCCGATCCGCTCAGCGTGATGCCAAAGGCGAGGCCGACCCCGCGGCGAAACCAGCTCGCAACCGCACGGGTATAGGTGGGCACCGCGGTCAGCGAGGCGAACACACCCAGCAGCGCCGCCATGGTGAACAGCATCGTCTGGCTGATCGGCAACAGGCCCAGCGCGGCAAAGCAGACCGCCAGCCCCAGCGCGCCCGCTATCCCCGCCCGACGGCTGCCGATCCGGTCGATGGCCCAGCCGGAGAAGGGATAGCACAGCGCCCACACCAGCGACACGATGGGCGCGATGGCGACCGCGCTGGTCGACCAGCCCAGCGCATCGCGCATCGGCTTGATGAACAGGCCCGCCATCAGCAGGATCATCGCCCCGCCGGTGCCATAGCCGATGCCCGCCGCCAGCACGACCGGCCAGCCGCGACGCCATTCGGCCAGAGCGCCGGGTGCGTCCGATACTCCCGGCGCGACCGTTTCTGCCGTCATCGTCATATCCATCCCCTTGCTTTTCGTTCTGGTGGCGTCTGCGGTTATTCCCGCTGGATTCGTGTTGCTCTCCCCTCCCGTCGGCGGGAGGGGTCGGCGGTGGGCAGGCGCCGTTCGCAAGCCAAAGCTCTAGCTTGAACCGTAACAGGCCCACACCCCGCCCATTTCACTTGCGGGCGGCGAGACGACTATTCGTTTCCCCTCCTCAATGCGCCGCCTTCTTTCCCGTCACCAGCGGCAGCACGCTGTGCAACAGCCACACGATCACGAAACCGACCGCTAGTCCGACGATGCCGGACAGGGTCGCTGTCACCAGCCAGTGGACCAGCCCGTGCAGCGCCGGGATCGCGCCCGCCACGCCGTCCGCCGCGCCATGGACGAGGTGCGGGAGGGTATCGAGGTGGAATTCCTCCAGCCCATGCACGATGATGCCGCCGCCGACCCACAGCATCGCGGCCATGCCGACGGTGGAGAGGAAGCTCATCACCTTGGGCATGGCCTTGACCAGCCCCCGGCCAAAGGCGGCGATGGCCCCCGTCCGCTCACGCGCCAGATGCAGGCCGACATCGTCCATCTTCACGATCACGCCGACCGCGCCATACACGCCCGCCGTCACCGCGATGCTGACGAGGATCAGCGCGATCGCCTGGTTGAGCAGGGTCGTGTTGGCCAGCTCGCCCAGCGCGATCGCCATGATCTCGGCCGACAGGATCAGGTCGGTGCGAATCGCGCCGTTGATCCGCTCCTGCTCGATATGGGCGGGGTCGCCGGTCAGGTCCGCATCCTCGCCCGGCGCATGGCCGCCGGACAGGGCCTCGACCAGCTTCTCCGCGCCCTCGAAGCACAGGAAGGCGCCGCCCAGCATCAGGATCGGCGTGATCGCCCACGGCAGGACGGCGCTGAGCAGCAGGGCCGCAGGCAGCAGGATCAGGATCTTGTTCTTCAGCGATCCGACCGCGATCCGCCAGATGATCGGCAATTCCCGTTCGGGCGCGAGGCCGGAGACATAGCCGGGGGTAACGGCGGTATCGTCGATGACGACGCCCGCCGCCTTCGTCCCCGCCTTGCCGGCGGCCGCGCCCACATCGTCCAGCGATGCGGCGGCGAGCTTGGCGATGGCGGCGACGTCGTCGAGCAGGGCAGCAAGGCCGGATGCCATGGGGCGCTAAATCCTATTGAGAGGCCGAAACCGGGTCCAGGGGCGGGAGCGCCCAGTCGATGGGGTCCAGCCCCTGATCGCGCAAGAACTTATTGGCCCTGGAAAAAGGTCCGCTGCCGAAAAAGCCATTATGGGCGGACAGGGGCGAGGGATGGGCGGAGGTCAGGATCAGGTGCCGCCCGCCCTTGGCCACGTCGTCGATCATCGCCGCCTTTGTCTTGGCATGGGCGCCCCACAGGATGAAGACGGTGGGCGTCGCCTGCGCGTTGACCGCTGCGATGATCGCGTCGGTGAACCGCTCCCACCCCTTGCCGCGATGCGATGCCGCCTGCCCCATCTCCACCGTCAGCACGGTGTTGAGCAGCAGCACGCCCTGCCGCGCCCAATGCTCCAGAAAGCCATGGCGCGGCGGGTCGATGCCCAGGTCGGCCTTCATTTCCTTGTAGATATTCTTGAGGCTGGGCGGTGGCGGCACGCCGGGCTGCACGCTGAAGCACAGGCCATGCGCCTGCCCCGGCCCATGATAGGGGTCCTGCCCCAATATCACCACCCGCACCCGGTCCGGCGGGGTCAGGTCGAGCGCGCGGAACCAGTCGGCCCCCTTGGGGAAAATGCGCGCGCCGCCCGCCTTCTGCGCCACCAGCCAGGCTTTCAGCTCGGCCATATAGGGTTTGCCGAACTCCCCGCCCACCGCGGCGAGCCAGCCGGGTTCGAGCCGGGGTTGCGGCGGGGTCGATGATGCTGCCTCTGTTGCCATGCCGCGACGATAGCGGCGATGGCGGGAGAGGCAAGAGTCTGGAAGGACGAGCGAGGAGGAAGGCAAGCCGCCAATGCAACAAGGAGGCTTGGGTAGAGCAGGCCAGCGTGGAATGGCTAGACCGGAACAGGCCGGGGGGAACGGGCCGGTGCGGTGGATGGGTCGGGCGGCAGGGACGATGGCGGGGAACGGACCGGCAGGCGTGGAATCTGCAACAAGTCGTCAGCGATGGGTTCGCTCCCCGCCCGGCTCGTCAGCCGATCTGGGTCCAGGCTCCGGCGATTTCGGCGATCACGGCATGGGCGCTCATGATGCGCTCCGCGTCATTCTGCGGCACCGCGACCAGCAGGCGCTGGCGCACTTCGCGATAGATGACGCCCAGGCTCAGCGCGACATCACCGCCCTTGTCGAAATCCAGACTGCTGTCGAGCGCGCGCAGCAGCATCAGCGCCCGCACCTGCTTGTCGCGCGCCTTGGCGGAGTCGCCCGCGGCGGCCGACAGGGCGGAGGACTCGATCGCCAGCAGCAACTCGTCGAACAGGATCTTCACGAGCTGGTGCGGCGTCGCGCCCTCGATCTTGCCACCCGCGTCGATCGCGGCGTAACGGCGGCTGGCGGCGGCATATCCCTGCGTTCCGAACATAATCCTTGGTCCCCGTATTCTTGATCTTTAAAAAATTACCGACGAATGATCTTGGTCCAGATCAGTTGTTGGTGCCGTTCCAGATGGCGATCTGCTGTTCCAGATAGCTTTGCGTGGCCTTGATCGACGCCAGCTGGGTCTGCATCGCCGAATAGGTCTTGGTGAGCTGCGCCTCATAATTCTCCATGGAGGCGTCGAGCTTCTCGGTCTGCTTGGTCAGGGCTTCCTGCAACTTGGTGTACGTCGCGGTCGAGCTGGCGAGCGGGCCGTCGGCGCCGTTCAGATAATCGGTGACGGACTTGAGCGCGCCCGCGATGCCGATCTTGGTCGACGACGGCGTGGTCGGGTTCAGCATCTGCGTGATGGCTTCCGGGTCTTCGGCAAAGGCCTTCTTCAGCTTGGCCTCGTCCAGCGTCAGCGTGCCGTCGCGGTTGGTCGCGATGCCGATGGAGCTGAGCGTGCGATAGGTGCCCGTGTCGGTCAGTTCCGTGCTGGTCAGCGTGGCGAGGCGCTTGGTCATCTCGCGCACGCCCGGATCGCTCGACAGCAGGCCAATCTTGGAATCGGTCGACTTGGTGGAGGTGTTCAGCGCGGTCTTCAGGCTGTTGTAGGTCGACACGAACTCCGCGACCAGATCGGTCATCGTCGCGGTCGGCTGGTCGGTGGCCAGCGTGACGGTCGTGCCCGGCGCGGCCTTGTTCAGGTCGATGCGCAGATAGGGGATGGCGGTCGTCACTTCGTTGGTGGCGAATTCCATGTCGACATTGTCGATGCTGATCTTGGCGTTGTCCGCGGCCTGCTTCTGCGTCAGCGCGCCGGCGGTGCCGCCGAAACGCTGGAGTTCCGCATCCGCGCCCGCATCGACCGCGACGGTGAAGCTGTTGGTCGCGCCGGTCTGGCCCTTCAGGACCAGGCGTGCACCCGTGCTGTCGGTCACGATGCTGGCGGTGACGCCGCCATTCTTGTCGTTGATCGCCGTGGCGAGGTCGGCCAGCGTGTTCTTGGGGCTGGTCAGTTCCACGTCGAACGCGGTGCCGCCGTTGGGCGAGATGGTGATCTTGCCGGTGCCCGCCGTCGATGCGGCGGTCGCGCCGTTCAGCGTGTCGGACTGCATCACCTGCGCCGTGGCGAGCTGCGTGACGACGAGCTGCGCGGGCAGGCCCTTGGGCGTGCCGCCCTCGATCAGGCTGACCGATGCGATGGTGGAATCGGCGGAAACGGGCTGGCCGCTGTAGCTGGTCGACTTCAACAGCTCCGTCAGCGCGCCGGAAAAGGTCGTCAGCGAGCTTTTGGCCGATGCCAGCGCGGAAATGCGGGCGTTGTTGGTGCTGATCCGGCCATTGAGCGCGGTGGCCTTCGGTTCGCGCGACGCCGCGACCAGATCGGACACCAACTGCTTGGTGTTGATGCCGGAGCCGATGCCGAGGGCGCTGGCAATGTCGATCGAAGAAGTGGCCATGTCGCTCGTTCCTTGTTGCAAGACCCAGAACGACCGCCGTCCGCGCGGCTTAAGGGCGCCGTTCGGAAATTGGCGAAAAAATCATGCGGCCGCGCGATGGACGCGGCCCGGCACGGACCGCGCGAGCAACAGCGGTGGGGGAAGAGGGGACGACGCGGCGGTGACGCTCGGCCACGGATCGCGCGCCCGACCGTCCCGCACGCTTCGCCCGATCCGGTTTCTCCGGCCAGCATGGCAGAGTGCAGAGGGGCCGAAGCGACCATAAGTTGCCGCTTCCTCCCCCCGCTCCATCCTACCCCGCCATCGCCGCATCCACCGTCGCGGCGCTGACGTTGGACATGGCGGCGCGGGTGCGGGCGGCCTGCGCCACGATGGACTGGCGCACCTGGTTGACGAAGGCGACCATCGCATCGCTGGCGGGCGGCAGCGGCAGCACGATGGACGGCTGCGGCATCAGCATCGCGATCGCGCTCTCCGCCTGGCTCAGCGCGCCGGGGTCCTGGCGCGCGGATGGCGTGGCCAGGTTGGAGACGATGGCGGCGATCTCCTCATGCACCTTGGCATAGTCCGCATGGCTGCGCGCCTGCGCGTCCGTGTCGGGCGAGGGGTCGCTCGCGGCGTCGGGCACGGACGGCAGCAGGCGGCGGGGCGCGGGATGGGCGTCGGCGTGCGGCGTCACCGCCTCCACCGGCATTATGCGCGATGCGGCGGGCACGCGATCCGGCGCACTGGTGACAGGGGTCACGGGCGGATTCCGATGAGTATAGTCTGTCATGACGCACCTTCTAGGGCGTCCCCATCACCAAAGGACGGACAGACGGAGATAATCTTTAATTCACCCTCTTTCACCGCCCGGCGCGGGGATCGTTGCGCCATGGTCGAATGGAGGGGGGATGCCCGCCCTTACGCGCCGGCCATGATCGCCGGGGGCACCGCCTCACCCGTCAACCGCCCCCGCCTCAACCCTGCGTCTTGCGCCCTTCGGCGTCGAAGCGGACATCCTCCGGCAGGTCGATATGCGGCCGGTCCATCTGGGTCGCCATATTATTCTCGATGCGGAAGACGAACGCCAGGATGGTCGCGACCGCCAGGAACAGCCGCTCGTCGATGACATGGTTGACCCGGCTGGTGAAGTAGATGGCGCGGGTCAGTTCGGGATATTGCAGCACGGGAACGCTGAATTCGCCCGCGCTTTCGCGGATGATGCGCGCAATCTCGTCGGCGCCGCGCGCCAGCACCACCGGCGCCTGATCGACGCCGGGGCGATAGCGCAGCGCGACCGCGAAATGGGTCGGGTTGGTCAGGATCACCGACGCCTCGCTCACCGCCTTGCGGACGGAACCGGATGCGACCTCGGCCGCGCGGCGGCGCATCGCGCCCTTCGCCTCGCCGCTGCCTTCCGCTTCCTTATATTCGTCCTTCACTTCCTGCTTGCTCATGTTCAGCCGCTTGGCGCGCTGCATGATCTGCGCGGGCACGTCGATGCCCGCGACCACGAACAGCGCCCCCGCCAGCCCCAGCGAGACCATGATGAAGATGTTGCCGATCTCGTCGAAGGCGGGGACGATGCCGGACTTGCCCATCTGCCGGATCTCGACCAGCCGGTCCCACATCAGCCACCAGCCGATGGCGCCCAGCAGCACCACCTTGGCCACCGACTTGATGAGCTCCATCACCCCCTGCGGCCCGAATATGCGCTTCAGGCCCGCACCGGGGTTCAGCTTGCTGGCCTTGAACGCGAACGCGCCCGGCCGGAAGCCCAGCGAACCGAGCAGCGCGGGCGCGGCGACGGCGGCGAGGAAAGTCGTCGCCAGGATCGCGGCGACCGGCATCACCACCAGCGCGGCCAGATGCGCGGCGCGCTTGCCCGGTGCAAAGCTCTGTATCTCGCCCGGCGTGATGCGCAGCCCCTCGCGCAGCATGTCGCGCACGGCGCCCACATATTCCGGCCCCATCACCGCCAGCGTGGCGATGCCGGCCATCACGACCATCGCGGTCGCCAGGTCTTTGGACTGGAGGATGTCACCATTTTTGGCGGCTTCGGACAGCCGCTTGGCTGTCGGTTTTTCGGACTTTTCGCCGGCGGTTTCAGCCATGGATCAGCGTCCCCCGGCCAGTGTCTGGGTCATGTCGAGACCGCTGGAAATCGCATCGCCAATCGCGTCCGCCATCACCGGCGCGGCGATGGACAGCAGGATCAGGCCCGCGCTCAGCGTCGCGGGCAGGCCGACGGAGAAGAGGTTGAGCGAGGGCGCGGACCGCGCCAGCATTGCCATCACCACCTGCACCATGATGAGGGAGAAGGCGACCGGCAGCGCGATGGTCAGGCCCGCACCGAACATCGACCCGCCGAACCAGACGAGGTCGTGGACCGCGCTGTTGGGCATCAGGCCGCCACCGGGGGGCAGCGCGCGATAGCTGTCCACGACGAACTGGACCAGCAGCAGGTGCCCGTCGAGCGACAGCATCATGAAGGTGGCGAGGATCGACAGGAACTGGCCGACGACGGGGGTGGACGCGCCGCTCTGCGGGTCCATCATATTGGCGAAGCCCAGCCCCATGGCGGCCGCGATCGTCTCCCCGCCGATATAGGCGGCGGCATAGGCGATCTGGAGCGTGAAGCCGAGCATCAGGCCGCACACCACCTCACCCCCGACCAGCGCGATTCCGGCGAAGGAGACGACGCCCGCGACGGGCAGGGTGACGGTGACGCTGTTGAGCGCGGCCATGCCCACGGCGAGGCTCAGGATCAGGCGGATCTGCACCGGCACGGCGGGCGCACCGAATATGGGCGCGGCGATGAAGGCCGCGCCGGGACGGATCATCGCGACGAGCCACAGCCATAGCTGGCTCTCGACCCCTGCAAATCCCGGTGCGATCATATCCATCGTCCGCTGACCCCTAGTTCAGCAGGTCGGGGACGCGCTCGAACATCTCGCGCATGAAATCGGCAATCAGCATCAGGATGGACCCGCCGAACAGGACCAGCGTGGCACCCACCACCATCAGCTTGGGCACAAAGGCCACCGTCGGCTCGTTGATCGACGTCGCCGCCTGGATCATGCCGATGATGATGCCGGAAATCAGCGCGGGCAGCAGGATGGGCGCGGTGGCCAGCGCCGCGATCCACAGCGCCTGTTGCGCGATGCCGATGAAATAATCGCCGTTCTCCATGGCTTATGCCTTCTCCCGCCCGCTCATGTCGCGAACGACCCGGCCAGCGACCCCATGGTCAGCGCCCAGCCGTCGACCAGCACGAACAGCAACAGCTTGAAAGGCAGGGAGATGATGGTGGGCGACAGCATCATCATGCCCAGCGCCATCAGCGTGGACGCGACGACAAGGTCGATGATGAGGAAGGGGAGGAAGATCATGAAGCCGATCTGGAACGCCGTCTTGAGTTCGGACGTGACAAAGGCGGGCAGCAGGATGGTGAAGGGGATGTCCGCCGCCGTGCGGAACGGCGGAGCCTTGGCGAGGCCCTGGAACAGCTTGAGGTCGGTCTGGCGGGTCTGCTTCGCCATGAAGCCGTGCAGCACCTTGGCGGAGCGGCCCACCGCTTCCTCGATGCTGATCTGGCCCTGACCATAGGGGGTGTAGGCGGTCGCCGTGATCTGGTCGATCGCGGGGCGCATGATGAACATGGACAGGAACAGCGCGAGGCCGACCAGCACCTGATTGGGCGGCGTCTGGGTCAGGCCCATCGCCTGCCGCAGGATGGACAGCACGATGATGATGCGGGTGAAACTGGTCATCATGAGCACCAGCGACGGCAGCACCGTCAGCAGGCTCATGAGGAGGAGGATTTGCAGCGACAGCGACAGCGGGCGACCGTTGCCCGAAACCTCGCCCAGCGCCTGGCTCAGCGCGCTGGAACTGCTCGCGGCGCCCGTCGGCACGGCGGGGGCGGCCTGCGCAAAGGCAGGCTCCACCAGCACCATCGCCCCGATGGCGACCGCCGCGGCGACACCGGCCATTTTCAGGACGCGATCAGAAACCACGCTGGTCGCTCTCCGCGATCCGTTCGATGCGGCCGCGCGTGACGGACAGCAACAGCGTCTTGCCGCCGAACTCGACGACCGCCAGCTTGCCGAAGCTGCCCAGCGGCACCGCGTCCACGACCTTGACCAGGCGATTCGCCTGCCCCTGCATCAGGCCGGGCTGATATTTGCGCCACAGCCACAATGCGCCGAACGCCATGCCGCCGATCATCGGCAACAGGATCAGGAGCTTGACGAAATACCAGACCATGAGGAACCCTTCAGCTGCGCCGCTCGATACCGGCCATGCGCGCGTCCGTGGACGCGATCTCGACGACGCGGATACCGTAGCGGCCATTGACCGTCACGACCTCGCCACGAGCGACGAGCGTGCCGTTAACCATAATATCAAGCAGCTCATCGGCCTGCCGGTCAAGCTCGACAACACTTCCCTCGGCCAGGTTCATGATTTCGGCCAGCCGCATCTGGGTCGATCCGACCTCGACGGACATGCGCACCGGAATATCGGCCAGCAGGCGGAAATTGCGTCCACCGGGCGCTTCCGTCATGCCGTCCTCGATGCGGGGCGCTTCGCTCATATCGCTCATTTCCTTGGATGTCCTCAGGCCAGTTTTTCTATCATGAAAGCAGCGCGCCCGTCCTGCTCACCGATCGTACCATGTGCAAAAACCCGGTCACCGACCAGCAAGGGCAGGTGACGGGCGATATGGATGTTGATGACGTCGCCCGGCTTCAGCGCCATCAGCTCGGTCATCTTCATGTTGGGACGGGCCAGCACGGTGCGGGCGGGCAGCCGGACATGGTCCATGCAGTCCGCCAGGTCACGCTGCCAGCGGGGGTCGACGGGGCGCACCTCCTCGGCGGCGCGGGGCAGGTTGACGCCTTCGACACTGTTCAGCCCTTCGAGGGGGTAGATGATCTCGATCGTCCAGTTGTCGCGATCGCCCAGATTGACCTCGAAGCTCTGCACCACCACGTCCGCGTCGGCGGCGGCGATCTCCGCCTGCACGACGCCCGTCTCGCGGCCGATCAGCGTGGCCTCCATCGGCACCACCTCTTTCCAGCAGCCGGTGACGGCGCTCATCACCTGCGCGGACAGGCGGTCGATCAGGCGGTTTTCGGTGGGGCGGAATTCCTTGGCCTCCAGGTCGGGGGCATTGCCCCGGCCACCGTAGAAGCGGTCGACCAGCGTGGAGATCAGCGGCGCGTCGATGCGCAGGGCGACGACGCCCTTCACCGGATGCAGCCGATAGAGGCTGAGCGAGGTGAAGGCAGGGACGCAGGCGTCCCACATCATGAACATCGTGTTGTCGATGGGCTTGGCCGTCACCAGCGGCCGGGTGCCGCACAGCGGCTCCAGGATCAAACGCAGCTGCCGCGCCAGGCGGTCGCCCAGGCGGTCGATGGCGTTCAGCAGCGCCGGGGCCTGAGCCGCCGTGCGTCCGAACTGATAGGGCTTAACGTCGTTCATACTGCACTGTCCCCGTCCGACCCCCGTCGGACACAGTGCTATTGAATCACGAAATTGGTAAAATAAACGTTATCCACGCCGCCGTAACCGGTCCGGTCCTTGAGAACATTGTTTATTATTTTCACCAATTTACCCTGCAAACGCTCCTTTCCCTGCGGAGTCGCAAGGTCCAGCTCCTGTTCCTGGGCCAGCATCATTAAAATTGCAGAGCGGATCGCCAGCTCGTGAGTCTGGATCGCGGTGATCACTCTTTGGTCGTAGTAGGTCGATGCCGCGATCGAAATCTGGGCGAAGGCGTCCGAGTCGGACATGTTCGACGTGAAGGGCGCGGGGATCTGATAATAGGTCGCCTGATAGGCGGACGGGTTGCGGGGCGAGGGCAGGTCCACCGGCTTGTGCGGGTGTTCCGGCTCGACCGCCTCGGCATCCGTTTCGGCGGCCTCGCCATGCTCGCCCGCGGCGGGCGCATATTTGGCGGCCACATCCTCCGGCTTCTCACCCTTCTTCACCAGACGGGGCATGTTGGGATCTTCGACCGGCCCGGCCTCCTTGTGCATGGAGCCAGCCGCATAGAATCCCGCCGCCGCGCCGCCGCCGCCCAGCAGGGCGACCGCAGCACCGATGATGATGAGCTTTTTCGCGCCACCCTTTTTCTTTGCTGGCGGCGCGGCCGCGTCCTTACTCATTCCCGGTCTCCATCAGGCATCAAGCCCATGAGGCGTCTGGCCCATTGAGGCGTCACGCCATCACGGCGTCAGGCCCATCAAGCCATCAGGCATATCGTACGAGCCGGTCCCCATCCCGACCCGTGCCGCCCGCCTGTTGACTCACTGTATCCGCTTGATGGTTAAGAACGTCCCGACGCGGCGAACTTTTACCCTGTCCGCCATTATTTCCGCCATTCATGCCCGATTGCAGCCCCGCCTGGCCATTGGGCTGGCCCTGCTGGGGGTTGCCACCCTGCCCCTGGCTGGCGGTCTGGGTGGAGCCTTGCTGCCCTCCCTGATCGCCGCCCGGCTGCTGGCGCGGGTTCGGCTGCGGCTGGTTGGGCTGATCCTGCGGCGTGTCAAAGCTGTTCGACGCCCGGTCGATGGTGATAGAGGTGAGCTGGAGCGCGGCGAGGCGCGCGTCCGCCTGAAGGCTGGACTGGCCGTCGCGCAGGTGGCGCGCCGCTTCGTCCGTCTCGGTCAGCAACTGCACCCGGCCGCCATCCTCGCCCTGCCAGACGTCGATCTGGATACGGCCGAGGTTGGGCGGGCTGAGCTGGAAGCGGCTGTGCCCGGTGCCATCGGCCAGCGCGGTGATCTCCTTGGCCACCCGGTCGATCCACTGACCGCCGACGCCCATGTCGATCACCTGCGATTGCAGGGTCGCCCCCACATCGACCGGTCCCGCCACGGCGGGCGCGACATCGCCGGCCCCCGCGATGCGGCCCTGCGCGATGGGCGGCAGGCCCTGTAGGATGTCCGCGAACGGACGGCCGCCGGGCACCGCGTCGGTCGGCGCGGATGCGGCCCCCGTCACGCTGTCCGCGCTCGCGGCATTGCCGCTGTCCTGCGGCGAAGTCTTGTCCGACGCCGGATCGCCATTCCGGCCCGCCATGTCGTTGGCCACCGTCAGCGCCGCACCCGTCAGGGGCAGCGCCGCCGGATCGGCGGGCCGACCCTCCGCTCCACGCGCCGGGGCAGCGATGGCGGAACGGTGGAGCGCCGACATGACCGGCTGGATGATGACCGCCGCCGGGTCCGTGGCCACCGTCTCCGCCTGTCCGGCGGTCGGTGGCGTCGCGGCCTGTGCCCCGACCGGTGTTTCGGCCTGCTGGCCTGCCAGTTTCCCGGCCTGCCGGGCGGACAGGCGGCCTGCGACCGGCGCATCGCCCTTCAGCGGCGCGGGCAGGGCCTCTCCCAATGTCTGCGGCAATGTCGCGACAATATCCTCGACCGACAGCACGGTCTCGCGCGCCGGGGCGATGCTGGCGCTGGCGTCGCTCGCCTGACTCCGGCCCGTCGCATGGCCACTGGCCGCCGCCATCTGCCGGAACAGGTCGGGCGCGATCCCGCCCTGCGTCACCGGGCGGGTATCGGACTGTGCCGCATCCGCAACCGCCGCCGCGTCGCTGCCCAGGATCGGGCTGGCGCTCTCCACCGCCCCATCACGCGCGGGTGCAGCGGGCTTCACGGCCGGCGTGGCAACCCCGGCCTTGCCCCCTGCAACCGGCGAAGCGACCATCTCAGCCCCCCGACCGCGCTGCGGAGCCGGAACATCCCTGTCCGCCGCCGCCCCCACAGACGGTGCCTTCGCACCCGGCGTCAGTATGGCAGGCGCACCCGGCACAGCCGATGCAAAGGGCTGACGGCCCCGGATCGGCGCCGCCGTCCCCGCTTCGATGGCGACAGCCCCGGTCACGCCCGCAACGCTCGTATCGGCGGCAGGCGTCTCGACGCCAGCCACATTCACAGCCGCCGTGGTGGCAGCCGCCACGGCCAGAGGCGGCGGCGGTGTCACCACCATGTCGGCCATGGCGCTTTGCGCCGCCGCGCCCAGCGCCAGGTCGCGCACGACCGGCTCGTCATCGGTCGCGCCGTCGGACTCCGCCCGCTCACTCCCGTCGGAACCGGCGAGCGCCAGCCCATCGGTTTCCGTCCCGTTCTCCTCGTCATCGGGCTGGGCAAAGCCCGCGACGATGGCGGCGAAATCGCCAGCCGCGCCGGTCTTCATGCCCGGCGCCCTCTGCGCGCCGCCGATGCCTGTTGCCGTGCTGCCGATGGTCGCGGTTGTCGTGGCGATCTGTGTCATATGCCGCCTTGTCCCTTCGTTTGCATACGTCGATATTGGGGTATGGCCGCGATCCTCGCTTCCAGCTGATCGTCGGCGGCGCGTCGCGCCTTGTCCTTGAGCCGCTCGGCGATTTCCCGCTCGCGGTCGGCGGCGATGGCCAGCGCCTGCTTCTGCTCGATCCGGCGGTTGGCGTCATACAGCGCCCCGTCGAGCTGCCGTCCGGCCTGCTCCAGCCGGGCGGCCAGTTCGCGCTGCGCCGACAGGGTGGCGCCGTCCAGCGACCCCGTCGCCCCGAACAATTCGCCGCGCATCAGCGCCAGCCGCTCCGCGTTGCTTTCGATATGCGCCGCCTCGTCCCGCGCGCGGCTCGTCTCCGCCACGGCCAGCATATGCTGCACATGGCGCACGCGCAGCAGGCGGGCGCGTTTCTTGACCAGCCGGGTCACTGCATCAGCTCCGGTGCGAAGTGGATCATCAGTTGCGCCACGCTCTCGTCAATCGTCATCGTGGATTTCACATCCTGCTTGATGAACTCCAGCACCTCCTGCCGCCGCTCCACCGCCTCGTCGATGATGGGGTCGTTGCCGGGGCGATAGGCGCCCATCAGGATCAGGTCGCGATTTTCCTCATAGGCGGCCCACAGGCGGCGATAGACGGTCGCGGCCTTCAGATGGTCCGCATCCACCACGTCCGACATGACGCGCGACAGCGACTTGCCGATGTCGATGGCGGGAAAAATGCCCTGTTCGGACAATTGGCGCGACAGCACGAAATGGCCGTCCACGATGGCGCGCGCCGTGTCCACGATGGGGTCGTCGGTGGTGTCGTCGCCATCGGCCAGCACGGTGTAGATGGCGGTGATCGACCCACCCGACCGGCTGTCCACGCCCGCCCGCTCGCACAGCTTGGGGATGAACGCCAGGGCGGAGGGCGGATAGCCCTTCATTGCAGGTGGCTCGCCCAGGGACAGGCCGATCTCGCGCTGGGCATGGGCGCAGCGGGTCAGGCTGTCGATCAGCAGCAGCACATTCTTGCCCCGCGCCCGGAAATATTCGGCGATGGCGGTGGCCCGCGCGGCGGCGCGCAGGCGCAGCACTGGCGGATGGTCGGCGGGCACGGCGACGACGACGCTACGGTCCATCAGCCGCCCAGCCAGCTTCGTCTCCAGAAAGTCGCTGACCTCGCGGCCACGCTCGCCGATCAGGCCGACGACCACGATGTCCGCCTCCGCACCCGCGATCATCTGGCCCATCAGCACGGATTTACCCACGCCCGAACCGGCGATCAGCGCGATGCGCTGGCCCCGCCCGGCGGTCAGCAGGGAGTTGACGGCGCGCACGCCCAGGTCGAACCGGTCCAGCACCCGGCCCCGGTCCAGCACATTGCCGCGCACCCCTGCCAGCGGCCACTGGCCATTGGCCATGATCGGTCCCTTGCGGTCGAGCGGCTGGCCCATCGCATCCATGACGCGGCCCAGCATCCCCTCGCCCACCTGTATCATGTTGGCGGCGCTGTCCGGCTCGACCCGCGCGCCATTTTCCAGCGGCGCATCCTGATCCAGCGGCACGAGGATCGCCTTGCTGCCGCGAAAGCCGACGACTTCGGCGCGCACTTCCGTCCCGTCCGACGCCCGGATGCGCGCACCCGATCCCATCGGCCGGGAAAAACCGGTAACTTCCAGCATCCCGCCGTCATGGCCGACCAGCCGGCCGACATGGCGCGGCTGCATGTTGGTGACGGAAAAATGGTCGAGCAGCTTGCCCGCCCGGTCCAGATCGGCGGCAATCACAGCCGTCCCTCCATATCGTCCATCATCGCCTTCAGCCGGTCTAGCCGCACGTCCGGGCCATCCTCGATCCAGCCGTCCGACGTGGCGAGCCGCACCGACCCGCGCGACAATTGCGCGTTGGGGGTCAGGGCGACGCCCAGCCCTTCCGTCGGGATCAGCGGCAGGTCGAGCGGATTGACCTCCAGCACCGCCTTGCCGTCGTCGGGGTCGATATGGGCGGCGATGGCGGCGCACCGCTCGGCCAGCCGCTCCTCGTCCACCGGCACTTCGCCCACGATCTGCGTGACCAGCCGCAGGACGCTGTGGCTCAACAGGGACGCCAGCGTCCCCTCGCCCACGCCGCCCAGTTGGCCGATCGCCGCGATCAGGTCGCGCCGGATGCTGTCGTCGGCCTCATGCGCCTCGCGCGTGATCCGCTCACCTTCCTGAAACCCGACGAGGAAGCCCTCCTGGCTCGCCTGCTCGATGGGATCGACTTCGGGTTCCGGTTCCGGCTCCATATAGTCCGGCGTCGGGCTGCGCGTCGCGGTCCAGCCCGCGCCATCGCCCACCGCGCCAAAGCGCGAGCGAAAGCCGCCGCGCGGCGCGCTCATCGCGGAAAAGCCGGTGACGGGCGAGATGGCCGTGGCCCCCGCGCCATCCTGCGGCGCCCAGAAACTCGACATGTCAGACATAATCGTCGCCCTTTCCGCCGAGCTGGATGGTGCCTTCCATGGCCATGCGGCGGGCGGAGGCGATGATGACCTTCTGCGATTCCAGCACCTCGGTCAGGCGCATCGGGCCGCGCTCCTCCATCTCGTCGGAGATGGACTGCGCCGCGCGGGCGGACATGCTGCCCAATATCTTGGCGCGCAGCCCCTCGTTCGCACCCTTCAGCGCGACGATAAGCTGGTCGTTGTCCACCGACCGCATCAACGTGCCCAGATCCTTCTCGGTCAGGCCCATCAGATTGTCGAACACGAACATCTCGTCCTCGATCGACTGGGACACGCCCTTGTCGCGCTTGGTCAGCGCCTTCATGATGCGCTGCTCATGATCCTTGCGGATATTGTTCATGATCGCCGCCGCCTCGACCGTGCCGCCGCGCTGCGTGGCGGTGCCGGTGGACTTGCGGCCCGTGCCCGCGCTGCTCAGCAACTGTTCCAGATCGTCGAGCGCGTCGGCGCTGACCGGGCCGAGCGTGGCGACGCGATAGACGACCTCGTCCTGCACCTCGCCGGGCAGCATCTGGAGGACGCTGGCGGCGGCGATATGGTCGAGATGGGCGAGCACGATCGCCATGATCTGCGGATGCTCCGCCTCGATCGCGCCGGCAATCTCCTTCGGCTCCATCCACTTCAGCATGGCCAGCTTGGGCGACTTCTGCGGCGGGGTGATGCGCGCCAGCATATTGTCGGCCCGCTCCGGTCCCAGCGCCTTGTGCATCGCGCCGCGAATATGGTTGGCCGCGCCATAGCCGATGGTCGTGCGGCCCTTCGCCTTGTTCACGAACTTGTCGAGCGCATGGTTGACCTCGTCCACCTCGACATCCACGACATCGTACATGGCATAGCCCAGTTCGCGCACTTCCTCCGGTTCGAGGCGCGACAATATCTGCGCGGCCTCATCCTCGTCGAACAGCATCAGCAGGACGGCGGCGGCGGCGCTGCCGGTCATCGGGGTCGCTTCGGCGTCTTCGCCCAGCGCGGGATCGGCCTCAGCCATCGTCCTTCTTCCCTTCCCGCAGGAGGTCGCGGACGACCAGCGCGGCGCGGTCCGGGTCCTGCTTCACAAAGTCACGGATCAGCGCGGCGCGATCCTGATAGTCGTGGGTGGAGCTGATCTGCTCCAGCGTCACCGGGGCCTCCGGGTCGCGCACTTCCGCCGTCTCCTGGATGGCGGTGGAGATTTCCTGCCGGATCTGCTCCTGACGCGCGGCTTCGGCGGCGGCCGCCTCCGCCTTGCTCGCGGCCCAACGTTTCAGCAGCGGACGACCGATGCCCAGCAGCAGGACCAGCGTGACCAGCAGCGCGGACACGTTGCGGACGGCCAGCGGAACCCAGCTTGCCTCATACCAGGCGGCGGGAGTGTCCTCGACCGACGCGAACTTGCGCGACGAGAGGGCGACCACGTCGCCACGCGCCTGATCGAACCCGACGGCGCCCTTCACCAGAGCCTCCAGCGCGGCGACTTCCTGCGCGTTGCGCGGCTTGCCGTCCGTGCCATTGTCGAGGGCGACGGCGATCGACAGGCGCTTGACCGTGCCCACCGCATCGCGCGTCACCGAAATCTCGCGGCCCAGCTCGAACTGGCGGTTGAACGTCTCGTTGGTCTTGTAGGGCGGCATCTGCGGCGCACCCTGCGGACCGGGCGCACCGGTCGCGCCCGCGGCCGTGCCCTGCTGCGCGGCGAGCTGCGCGGCGGTCGGCGGCGGTGTGCCGGGCGCGGTCGGGGTCGGCGGCGGCGCGGCGGCGATCGCGCCGGGGATGCCGCCCGCGGTCGATCCGGTCGCCGCGTCGCTGTTCCATGTGCCCTGCTCGGCGCGCAGCCGTGCCTCGTCCTGCGGATAGGTTTCGCGGGTCGCCTGCCGTTCGGAGAAATTCACCTCCGCATGCACTTCGGCGGAGAATTTGCCCGCGCCCAATATGGGGGTCAGCAGCGCCATCACCGACTGGCGATAGCGTTCCTCGATCTTGTTCTGCACCTCGATCTGCTTGTCCTGCCCGCTGTCCTGCCCGTCGTTGGACAGGAGGCGACCGCTCTGGTCCACCACCGACACCGATTCCGGCGTCATGTTGGGCACGGACGAAGCGACCAGATGGACGATGGCGTCCACCTGCTCCTGGCTCAGCGAACGGCCCCCGGTCAGTTGCAGCATGACCGACGCGGTCGGCTTCATCTGTTCGCGCAGGAAGATGCTCGGCGGCTCGACGGCCAGATGGACGCGCGCCTTCTGCACCGAACCGATCTGTTCGATGGTGCGGGCCAGGTCGACCTCACGGGCGGAGCGCAGCTTCTCGCCCTCCACCGCGCGGCTCGCGCCCATCGGCATGGAGTCGATCATGGAGGCGCCGTCGGGCGCGCTCTTGGGCAGGCCCTCGGCGGCCAGCTTCATCTTGGCGTCGAAATAGGCGTCCTCGGACACGGTGATCGACCCGTTGCTCTGGTCGAAGCTGTAGGGGATGTTGCTCTTGTCCAGCACCTCGGCCACGGCGGCCTTGTCCCCTTCGGGCAGGCCCCGGAACAGGTCGCGCTGCGGCGGTTCGCGCAGCGCCAGCCAGGCGAGGCCCGACAGGGCGGTCACGCCCAGCAGGCCGGCCATGGGCAGGCTCTTCTGCACGGCGGGCTGCTTGAAGAAGCCGGTCAGCTTCAGCCGCGCGGCGTCGATCGGGCTGCCGCCCGCGCCGGTCAGCGCAGGCAGGCCAGACCCTGTGGTGGCGATGTTTGCGTCACTCATCTGTCAGACCCTCAAACCGGCATGCTCATGATGTCCTTGTAGGCGGACAACAGCTTGTTGCGGACTTGCAACGTCGTCTCGAACCCGACCGACGCCTGCTGCTTGGCGAGCATCACGGCGGCAATGTCCGTGGTTTCGCCCTTTTCGAAGGCGCTGGCTTGCGCGCCCGCATTTTCCTGGAGGCCGCTGACCCCCTGGATGGCGTTCTTGAGGGCGGAGGCGAAGTCCGCGCCGCCCGTGCCTTGCGCGCCGCCGGTATCGGCGATGCCGCCACCGACAGTCCCGACGCCGTTGGTGCCGGCGCCAGAGGTCGCATCCTTGAGCGCGCTGTTGCGCTGGAGGATGCTCTGGCGCAGGGCCATGACATTATCGACGGATAGACCGACCATCGTTCAGCCCTCCCTTAAACCGCGACCGCCAGCTCGCGCATTTCGGCAAGCCGGTAGCGGAGCGTGCGTTCGGAGATGCCGAGCAGTTGCGCGGCGCGGGCGCGATGGCCGTCCGTCTCGCTCAGCGCGGCGCGGATCGCGTCATTCTTGGAATGGCGGGCGACATCGCGCAGGGCGACGGGGGTGACGGGCTGCGGCACCGGATCGGCGACGGGGCGGCTCACGACCGGACGGATCGGGGCCGGGGCAGGCGCGATGCTCAGGTCGCTCGCCTCGATCGCATCGCCTTCGCGCAGGACCAGCGCACGGTGCAGGACATTGCCCAGCTCGCGGGCGTTGCCCGGCCAGCTATGCGCGTCCAGTTGCGCCATCGCGTCGGCGGTGGGCAGGGCAAAGCGGCCCTGCGGTCCCATCGGCATCTGGTGACGCAGCAGGAAAGCGGCGGTGATCGCGGGAATGTCGCCCGCCCGCTCGGCCAGCGGCGCGAGGGTCAGCGGCATGACATTCAGGCGCCAGTACAGGTCCGCCCGGAACCGGCCCGCATCGGCTTCGGCGGCCAGATCGCGGTTGCAGGCGGCGACGACGCGCACATCGACGGCGACCGGGTGGGTCGCGCCGACGGGCAGGACTTCGCCTTCCTGCAACGCGCGCAGCAGTTTCGCCTGAAGCGCGAGGGGCAGCTCAGCGACCTCGTCGAGGAACAGCGTGCCGCCATTGGCGGCCTGGAACAGACCCTCGGAAGAGGTGGCCGCACCGGTGAAGCTGCCCTTGCGATGGCCGAACAGCATCGCTTCCATCATGGTTTCGGGCAGGGCGGCGCAATTGACCGCGATGAAATCCTTGTCGTGGCGGGGGCTGCTGGCGTGGATGAAGCGCGCCATGCCTTCCTTGCCGGTGCCGGTGTCGCCCTGGATCAGGACGGTGGCGTCGCTGGCGGCGACCCGTGCGGCGAGGCGCAGCAGGGTGGCGCTCTTGGCGTCGCCCACGGCGGGCATGACGGCGGGGCGCAGCAGTTCGGAAATCAGCGCATAGCCGATCTCGCGGTCGGCCATGCCGAACCGCAGCCGGGCGGGCAGGCCGTTGGCGGCGGGCAGGAAGGACGGGGCTTCCTCGCGGATGTCCAGCAGGATGTCGCGATGCGTCGCCGCCGCGATCTCCTCGATGCCGAGGATACGGATCACATGCTTTTCGCGCGCCTTGGCCGGATCGAAGATCCGCACGGTGTAACACGCTTGTTCAAGCCGCTCGCCAAGGTCCGGCAACAGCCGCCTGACGCGCTGGCTCATGTCGACTGGCAACATGAGATCAGTCCCTATGGTTCGCCAGTCCTACTCCCCCGAGCGGTACCGGCACTTTCGATAGGCCCAATGTCGCCGCAAACCTTTATGATATGGTTAACAACCGGCAAGATTTGCCGGAAAGCGGCAACTTCTTTCCGCCTGCCGCCCCCGCCCTTTTCCGTGCCGGGAAAAAAATTTTCGCCGTCCCCTCACGCGCGCGAATCTTTTTATCCAAAGGGGGCGGGCTTTCCGGGCCTTTCAAAAAAAATCGCATCGCCCCCTAAAGACCCGGCGGCATCGTCCGTTCTGGAGCTTCGAGGCCGCACTCGCCCCCTGGCAGCGACCCTGATGAGCGGGAGAATTCCAGTGACAGTTATCAATTCTAACATTTCTGCCCTTCGTGCCCAGAACGCCTCGAACAAGGCGTCGGCTGGCCTGAACACCGCGATGGAGCGCCTGTCTTCGGGTAAGCGCATCAACAGCGCGAAGGACGACGCCGCCGGCCTCGCCATTTCGACCAAGATGACCTCGGAAATCCGCGGCCTGACCGCTGCCACCCGCAACGCCAACGACGGTATCTCGCTGGCTCAGACGGCTGAAGGCGCGCTCGGCGAAATCGGCAACATGCTTCAGCGTATGCGGGAACTGGCGGTTCAGGCCAAGAACGGCACGAACGACAGCGAAGCCAAGACGAACATCGTGACCGAGCAGAACCAGCTCGCCGACCAGATCAAGAGCGTCGTCAAGGACACCAAGTTCAACGGCGTCAGCCTCTTCACCGGCGGCTCCACCAGCGGCAGCGACGCCCAGATCAGCATCCAGGTCGGCTCGAACGCCAGCGACACGCTGACGATCAGCATCACCGACCTCGACGCCACCACCGGCGCGCTGGCCAAGATCGTCGACTTCTCGAGCGGCGGCATGGTCTCCACGGCTTCGCTGGGTGACTTCGACTCGGCCCTGACCACCACCACGACGGCGCGTGCCAACCTCGGTGCGTTCCAGAGCCGGCTGGAATCGACCATCAACAACCTGACCACCACGGTCACGAACCTGACGGAAGCCCGCTCGCGGATCGAGGACACGGACTTCTCCACGGAATCGACCCAGATGGCGAAGAACCAGATCCTGTCGCAGGCATCGCAGGCCATGCTGGCCCAGGCGAACCAGAGCCAGCAGGGCGTGCTGAGCCTCCTGCGCTAATAAGAGATTGATCTGCCGAGGTACTGGTCCACCCCGGCAGGTTAATGATCCCCCGGCCCATCATGTCCCCACCGGGCCGGGGGTCACAACTTTCGATAGGACCAGAACCGAAGACCCTCGTTCCCCCGGACGAGGGTCTTTTCGCGTCCGCCCTCCCGGTGGGCGAAGGGGCCGGGCCAGCGCGCGGAGGCGGGTTAACCTTCTGTTATCCATACCGGCATAGAAAGAGCGCGATAGCTTCCTCACAACATGCGGATCGCACCATGAACGCTGGCCTCAACGCAGTCTTCCTCAAAGCCAAGCGCGCTGAACAGCGGGGCGAGGACGCCGAAGCCCGTCGGCTTCTGGAAGAGGTGTTGAAGAAATATCCGAATAACAAGACCGCCGCGGGCGGGCTGGCGCGCCTCGACGAGATGAGCACCGGCTCCGATCCCCGGTCGCAGGCCGCGCTGGACGAGATTTTGCGCCTCTACGCCCTCGGCGACTTCGCGGGCGCGATCGTGAAGGGGGAGGCGATCGCCCATCGGTTCGCCGCCTCGCCCGATTTCGCCAACCTGCTCGGCGCCGCCCATCTCGACCGGGGCGACCTTGCCAAGGCGCAACATGCGTTCCTTCAGGCGCTCCAGATCGACCCGGATCACCGGGCCTCGCGCGACAATCTGGTCCTGCTGCGGCAGCGGCAGGGGAACCAGCCCGACGCGGAAGCCATGTACCGCGAAGCCGTCACGCTCGACCCCGGTCATGCGGAGGTGCACTGCCAGCTCGCCAGCTTCTATCTGGAGCAGGACCGCCATGCCGAGGCCGAAGCCGCGTTCGAGGCCACGCTGGCGCTCGATCCCGACAACGTCGGCGCGCACCATGGCCTCGCCAAGATTCGCCTCGCCGCGAAACACCATGCGGAGGCCATCGACCTGTATCTCAGGGCCATCGCCCTCCAGCCGGACCATTTCGATTCCGTCTTCGGCCTCGCCCATGCCTTCTGGGACATGGGCAAGCGGGCGGAAGCGGTCGATGTCTATCATCAGGCTACGATGGTCAGCCCCGACAGTTGCCAGGCGCATTTCCGCCTGGCGGATGTGCTGCGCGTCGCCAACGTCATGGACCGGTCCCATGCCGCCTATATCCGCGCGCTGGAACTCAAGCCCGACAGCCGCTCGATCAAGGCGCAATTGCTCTATCATGAGGCGGTGATCTGCGACTGGCACGCCCGCCACGAATTTCGCGACCTGCCCTTCGACGCGCTGACAAAGGCGGACGTGGTGCAGCCGTTCACCGCGCTGCCGTTCGAGGATGACGGCGCGCGCCAGCTTGCCCGGTCGCAGCTTATGGTCGACACCAGCCTCCAGCCCGTCCTGCCGCGCTTCGACTTTCCCCGCGCGCGCGATGGCGAGAAGATTCGCATCGGCTATTTCTCCGCCGACTTCCACGACCATGCCACCCTCCATCTGATGGGCGGCCTGCTGCGCGAACATGATCGCGCGCGTTTCGAAATCCGCGCCTACAGCTTCGGGCATGAGGATGACGCGAAGCGGCAGGCGATCCTGCCGCTGGTCGACGCCTTCATCCCCATTCAGGATCTCACCGACGCGCAGGCGGTGGAGCGCGCGCGCGCCGACCGGCTGGACATTGCCGTCGATCTCAAGGGCTATACCGCGAACACCCGCATGAACCTGTTTGCCGAACGGGTGGCCCCGGTGCAGATCGCCTGGCTCGGCTATCCCGGCACGGTGGGCGGCGATTTCATGGACTATATCATCGCGGATTCCGTGGTGATCCCGCACGGGTCGGAACATCATTACAGCGAGAAGGTGATCCGCCTTCCCGGCAGCTATCAGGCGAACGACAACCGGCGCGCCATCGGCGCCTGCCCGGACGACCGCACCGCGCTGGGCCTGCCGGCGGCGGGTTTCGTGTTCTGCTGCTTCAACCAGAATTACAAGATCGGCCCGGCGGAGTTCGACATCTGGATGCGCCTGCTGAAACAGGTGGAGGGCAGCGTGCTGTGGCTGATCCGTTCCAACGCGCTGGTCGAGGCCAATCTGCGCAAGGAGGCGATCCGACGCGGCGTCCGGCCGGAACGCCTCGTCTTTGCGGACAAGGCCCCACATGCGGACCATCTCGCGCGCCACCGCCATGCCGACCTGTTCCTGGACACGTTCGCGGTCAACGCCCACACCACCGCCAGCGACTCCCTGTGGGGCGGCCTGCCGGTGCTGACGCTGGCGGGCGAACAGTTCGCGGCGCGCGTCGCGGCCAGCCTGCTGGCGGCCATCGACCTGCCCGACCTCATCACCCACACGGCAGCGGACTATGAAGCCCGTGCGCTGGAACTGGCCCGTTCGCCGGAGAAGCTGGCCGAGGTCAGGGCGCGGCTGGCCGCCAACCGGCTGACCACGCCCCTGTTCGACACCGTCGCCCACACCCGCCAGATCGAGGCCGCCTACACCGCCACCCACCAGCGCCACCGCGACGGCCTCGCGCCCGACCATATGCTGCTGGGCTGAGGGCTGGGGCTGGGGGCTTGCTGAGCGGGAGCCGTTTCCTATCCGATTGCATCGGACCGCCGCTCTCAGTTTTTGGTTTAGCGCGTTTTCCGAGTCAGCCGGTGATTCCATCGGCTTGGAAAACGCGCTAAAGGCGCACCTGTCGGACCGCAGGCCTGCCCAACCGGGGGCCTGCCAGACTCAGTAAGGCCGCTGGCGGCCATCGAGCCGCCCGACCTCATCACCCACACGGCGGTGGACTATGAAGCCCGCGCGCCGGAACGGGTCCGCCCGCCGGATCGGTTTTCGCAAACGAATCCGGGTCAGTGTGGTGCAGCGTCAACAGAAGGCCCCGCCGCGAATGTTCTGAACGACCGCAGGGTTCTGACAACCCGCCACAGCGTCATCCGCGAAAGCCGTCGTTCGCGCCGCCAAGGTCTCGACGCGGACCGGGATCAGGGCATGGCTGGCGACCAACCGGCCCCTCACGCCCCCTGTTCGACACCGTCACTCCCACCCGCCGGATCAAGGCGACCCGCACCGCCATACACCGGCGTCGCTCCGATAGCCTCACCCCCATCGTACGGAAAGCGGCCCGCCGCGCTAAACAAATGGCTGTTGGACCAGAGCGTGATGACGGTAAGCGCGCCCGCCTCGCCTTTGCGAGCGCCGCGACGCAATCCATGAGCGCCGCAGGGAATGGGTTGGACTTCACCCGCCTGCGGCTCGCTACAGTCGCAAGGGCGATTCGCGGAAACCTCATCCTGCTCCACGGACACGCCTGTCAGGCCGGAAACCGCCGGACCGAGGGCCTCTTGCGCTGCGGAACCTGCGACATCGCCCCGCCCCGCTGGATCGGGCTGCGCCTGCTGAACGGCGGCCTGCCGGACGGACGCTCCATCGGATCAGGTGAACCCTGTCGGATACGGCGGAGCCTGTTGGACGCCCCCCTTTGGGTGCCCTCTGTTGGATAGCGCCCTGTTGGATGTCCTTTGTTGGATAGCCCGCTGTTGGATTCTGGCATTCCCTCCCCCAAATTCCAAAACACCCTTTTGGTTGGTCATGTTGAAATCACCCCCAAAAAAAAGCGAGACGCCAGCCGCCTCTAATCCAGCCAGACAAACTCCAGGTCGCGCCCCCTGAACAGCGGCATCCCCTCGATAATGGCCCGCGCCTTGAGCGGGTTCAGCCCAACGAAGATCGTCCGAACCCCCTCGTCCAGCGCGGCGGGATTCAAGACCGGCACACCCAGATGCTCCCGCCCCTGAAGATTGGGGTTGAGATCGAGGAAGGCGGCGATCTCCACCGTCCCCTCCAGTTGCTGCGCGATCCAGCTGCCATAGAAGCCCGCGCCATAAATGGCGCACCGCTGCCCCGCCGCCCGGTCGCGCGCCTGTTTCAGCAGGCCATGCGCCTTTTCCCAGAAACGGCAGATTTCATCATTGCGCCCCACCGCCTCCGCAACGCCGGGCACAGGCTCCGTCGCGCCCCCGTTACACGCGGTCGCACTGACGAAGAAGGCGCCGGGGAAGTCCGTGTCGTTCAGCACGTCCACCGCAAAACCGCTCGCCTCCAGGGCGTGGCGGATGGACGGGGCGGTGAAATGGTTGAGGTGGTCGATCACGATCATGTCGCCCGGATTGCCCTGCACGTCCGGCATCGACAACAGCAGCCGGCCGCCCGGCTTCAGCACCGCCCGGATCTGCGCGAGGAAAGCCATGGGTTCGGCGACATGCTCGATCGCGAAATGGCTCATCACCGCGTCGAACCGGCCATGCCAGCCTGCGTCGATGGTATAGGTCGCCTGATGATCCGGCGCGACCCAGCCGTCCCACGCAAAGGCATAGTCGCTGCTGACGTCGAAGACATGCGGCACGATGTCCGGCCGCTGCCCCACCATCTTGCGCAGCGTATCGGATTTCGCCGCGCCATAATCCAGGATCAGCGCGCCCGGTGACAGGTCCAGCATACGCAGGCTGATCGCGGCCTGATGATCGGTGCGATAGAGCGGCTGGCCCTGCGCATCCACCGCGAACAACTGGTCATGATCGTCCGCCTCCAGCGAGATGCGATATTCCGTGTCGTAGAAGGCCTGGATGTCCGGCATGTTCGGGCACTGCGCATGGCTGCACCGGGGACAGACATGCA
The DNA here is from genome assembly GCF_021403115.1 of Sphingobium sufflavum. Taxonomy (GTDB): domain Bacteria; phylum Pseudomonadota; class Alphaproteobacteria; order Sphingomonadales; family Sphingomonadaceae; genus Sphingobium; species Sphingobium sufflavum. Next base: position 51,571 of record NZ_JAJSSH010000002.1, on the reverse strand, counting down.
CCACCGTCTCGCTGTCGAGCGTGGTCATGATGGAAGTCAGCGCGGGCGCGGCGGCGCAATAGGCGGGTTCGCCAAGGGCGCTGCCGCATACCCGGCAAGAAGCAATATCCGTCATTTCAATCCCTGGTCTGGTGTGGCTGCGATCAACTCCGGTACGATCTCGCCAAAGTCCTCCCCCGCGGCGAACGATCCCCGCCATCCGATGCGGACGCCCATCGGATCGGCAAAGTTGAACAGCCGGAACTGGATGCTCCAGCGGGGAAAGCACTCCCTGTTATGGCCGGACTGATGCAATGTCATGAAATCCATGAGGATGAGGTCACCCGGCTTCGTCAGCGGCGCCGCGCGATCATAGCGGGCGAGCCTCTCCTCCGACTGGTCAAGATGCAGGGCATAGGCGCCGGTCGCGCCGACGCCCTTGCCATCACGATAGACTGGGATCGGCCCTTCGGCCTGCGACCCTGCCGCAATCTGCACCGGCCCCATCTCCTCCGTCACCGGCAGGAGCGGCGACCAAAAGACGATGCCGTCGCTGCTGCGCAACTGGGAGGGAAACTCCTGATGCCAATGTGCGCGGAATTTCTCTTCCCCCGGATTGTCGATGCGGATGCCATAGCCACCCGCCGCGATGCCCGGCAAACTGCCCGGACGAAGCGCGCGGAACAAATCGTCATTCTGCTCCCTGGACACCAGCCGCAGAAAAGCGGGTATCTGCTTGATCGCATCATAGACCTCGCCGCCCCATGCCCGGTTGCGCGCGATCAGCGCGGGATAGGCCAGCGTCATCGCCTCGACCGCGCTTCCAGTCGGCGCGTCGACGCCATATTTTTCGCACAGAAAGGCGACGATGCGGCGAATGCCCTCCTGGATCGGCGCCACATCAGCGGCCAGATCATAGAAGCCGGGCAAGACGACATAACCGTCGACCCCGAACCTGTCCTGCACATCGGAGGCGATGGATGGGGTCATGCCGATGCCTCCGTCCGGTCCAGAAACGCCCGCCAAGGCAGCGTCCGCGGCTTCAGATAGCCGACCGCTTGCGGTCCGGTTCGCGCGATCAGGTCGAGGATCGAGACATAGGGAGTAAAGTCTCCCGGCCCCTGCGGCCAAGGGGTACAACTATAATCGACATAATCCACCGCCACGCCCGCCGCCTCGAATGCAGGGTGGTCGAGATAGCGGGCCGCACCATGCGCGGTGACATAGCGATCACCGCGCAGATGCCGTACCATGTCCAATACACGACTCCAGGACTGCCCCCCGATGCCGAGATCATGGCTACCCACGCGACGGGGGATTCGGATTCCCAGATAAGCAGCGGGCAGGTCGATGCTGGCGATCAGCAGGTCGCACAATCGCTCCTGCGCATAAGCCTCGTCCATGATCGCCAGCGCATCGGCCAGATAAGGCGCATCCTGCAACGACTCCCGCACCATCTCCCGGTGCTGGATACGCCAGTCGCCGTCCGCCGCCTGCAGATCGGCAATCACCTGAAAGCTGCCCTTGCCCGCCAACGGCACAGTCATCCAGCGCCGCCCTTCGGCAAATTTCAACTGTATGCGGTTGGTGAAGCTGCCCTTGGAAAATTGCACATCGTCGAGGTCGACATAGACGTCGGCCAGCATCACCTGCTCGAAAAAGCCGGGCCAGGGAAACAGCATCGGCTGGCTGATGACGACGGCTGTCATCTTATCCGCAATCCAGCGCCTGATTCAAGGGAGGCATAGCGAGTGCCATCACCTTACACACTCTTGCATCGCACATAGCCGCCCGGCGAACTGGCCAGCACCAGCTTGCCGTTCAGCGCCTCGTCCACCTCGAACCGATCAGTCTCCGCCAGATAGGCGTTGAGCGCGGCATAGGGCTCGTCGCCCGGATACCAGATGGCGGAGCGTTTGGTCGGCGTCTGCGACGCCTCGCTCTGCCCCAGCAGTGTATCGGCGACCACCAGATACTGGCCCGGCGTCACTAGCGGGCCATAGGCGCGCAATTCCGCCAGCACATGCTCGCGGCTATGATCGCTGTCGAGCACCACCATGACCGACGCCCCCGGTGGGATGGCGTCACGCACCTGCGCCACCGTCTCCACTTCGGTGGAGGAACCTTCGATCAGGGTGATGAGCGGCGCGACCGGATGCGCCTCGATGGCCTCGCGATTATGCGCGCGAATGTCGATATCGACGCCGATAACCTTGCCCGTACCGATGACCTTCAGCAATGAGGCCATGAAGATCAGCGACCCGCCACGCGCCACGCCCGTTTCGATAATGACGTCCGGCCTGTTGGCCCAGATTACCTCCTGCGTCGCCATGATGTCAGCCGGCATCTGGATGATGGGTAGGCCCATCCATGACCACAGATAGGCATAATCATAGCGGTCGAGCGTAACGAGCGTGTCCAGGCTCTGCCGGAACGCCTCCTTGTCCCGGCCCAACGCCAGCGCCATCTCGCGCTTGTGCGCCTCGAACTCCTGGCGATCGTCCTTGGTGATCATGTCGCTCAAAGCCCTTCTTCAGTGCCGCGCACGACTTGGATCAGCGTATTCGCGACCCGGTCGATGTCAGCCTCCTCCATGTCATGATAGCTAGGCAGGTTAATCGCCCGCGTCGGAATGTGCCAGGCGTTGACGTTCGACGGCTGGTCCTCGAACATCGGCAGGCTGGAGAGCGGATGGAAGAAGACCCGCGCGTCGATGTCCGCCGCTTCGAAGGCGGCGAGCAGTTGCTCGCGCGTGATGCCCAGCGCCGCGTCGCACACCGCCGTCGGCATCCATGCACCATTGACCGTTCCCACAGGTTCGGGGTTCAGCCGAACGCCTTTCAATCCCGACAATCGCTGACGATAACCCGCCAATATCGCCCGCTTGCGCGCGACCAGCTCGTCGATCCGCTCCAGCTGGCCGCAACCGATGGCGGCCTGCACATTGGACATCTTATATTTGAAGCCCAGCACCTCCGGCCAGAATTGCCGGGTGTCCCCCGCCACGCGGCCATGATTGCTCAACGTCTGTACGGTCCGGAACAGCACCGGATCGCTGGTGACGAACATGCCTCCCTCGCCCGTGGTCAACGTCTTGGTGCCATGGAAGGAGAAGGTACCGAACAGCCCCATCGACCCCGCACGGCGGCCCTGCCACTGCGTCCCTATCGCCTCTGCCGCATCCTCGATGATCGGCACACCGGTCCGGCGACCGAGGTCGAGCAACGCATCCATGTCGCATAAATTGCCATAGATATGGGTGGCGATGATCGCGCGGGTGCGCGGCGTGATATGGCGCTCCGCATCGGCAACGTCGATACACCAGCTATCGGGTGACACGTCCACGAACACAGGCGTCGCACCCAGATGCCGGATAGGCGCGACCGTTGCAATCCAGTTGGTGTCGGCCAATATGACCTCGTCCCCCACGCCGATGCCCAATGCCGCCAGCCCCATATGCAGGGCGCCCGTGCAACTGGAGGTGGCAATGGCATGCTCGCTGCCAAGCCATGCCGCATAGTCCCTCTCGAACCGCACGATATATTCATAACAGCGCGCACCCCAGCCGTTGGCGACAGCGTCGGCGGCATAGCCCTGCTCCAGCCCGGTGATGGACGGCTTGGTATAGAATATCCTGCTGCTCATGACTAATCCTCCCCCTTCTGGCCGGTTCAGATCAGCACATGCTGGGTCAGTTCAAGCTCGGAAAAGATCAGATTGGGCTGATAGCCCTTCGCTTCATATTCCTCGCGCAGAACCTCATCGCCGATGAACACCGCCGATTGTGCGATCATATCCACATCGTTAGCGGCAGTGTCAGCAATAACCACGACCTGTGGGGACAAGCCCGTCTCATACAGCAGAGCGGCGATATAGTCCGGGTCAGCCATGCCCCCGATGACCAAGCAACAGATACCCGACGTGGCGTTGACCTGATACGCCAGTGTCTGAAGGCCGACCAGCGTGGGCAAAGTCTTGGCGATCTTGACCACTTCGGGATGATCGCCCTGCCCGCCGATCACCATCCGGGTGCACAGCTCATAAGCGGTGATATAATCCTTGCGCGCATACCAGAAACGGATGGCGACCGACATGCGGATCAAAGTGAAGATCCGGCACATCTGCTCATAGACGGCACAGGCTTCCTCCGACATGTCCAGCACGCCACGTTGCGCAGCGATATGCAGATAATATTCCAGCCCGCCACGATATTTATCCCATGACGTCATCACATCGTCATGCCCGGCCTGCTGGCGGGTCGCGTTCAACTTGGAGACCGCCACGGATCGGTAGAAAGGCTGCTTCAGGAAGGTGACCGCGCCCTGGTCCAGGAAATGGGCGAGATAGGAAAAGGCCCAAAAGCAATATTCGCGTGGCACCCAGCAGGACCGCAGCGCAGACGAACGATAGATGGCGATCTCCGGGAAGATATGCCCCTCGAAGATGAAGCGGAACATGTCGAAAAAATCCTGCCGATCGAACGTGCGGTCTTCCTCCACGGCGTAGAATTGCGAGAGGTCGCGACCTTCCACCTCATCGTACATGTTCCAAGGCGCGTGGCAGGCCACCACTTCGGGATTCTGGTCCAGATGACGGATCGCTTCCTCGACCCCGCTGACGACCAACAGGTCATCATCAGCCAGATAAACGGAATACTCCCCGACGGCATGGTGAAAGGCATTGGCCAGATTCGGGCCGGACCCGCCATTCACCTCCCGCCGGAAATAGCGGATCGGCAGGCCCTTGGCGATAAACTCCGCCACCACCGCGCCCGTGGCGTCGGTCGAGGCGTTGTCCGACACGATGATCTCATATGAAAAGCTGAAGTTATAGGCTTCGCAATATTCCAGCGCGTTGCGAATATAGATTTCGCGATTGTACGTCGGAATACAGATGCTAAGCTTGACGTCCTTCAACGGACCATCTCCTGATTAAACGACGGATAGGTCGCATCCCGCTCTCCGATCACCACCGGCGAAAAAGGCCAGTCGATGCCGAACAGCGGATCGTCCCACCGGACCCCACGGGCGAGGTCCGGCGCATAGATGGACGACATATGGTAAATAAGTTCGCAACCATCTTCCAAAGTTAGGAAGCCATGCGCGCAGCCCGCGGGAATTGCGAAAGCATTGCGCCGGTCCGCGCTCAGTTCGACCGACGCCCATTGCAAATGGCTGGGTGAATCCGGCCGCAAATCGACAGCCACGTCATAGACCGTGCCCCGCGTCGCCCGCACCAGCTTGGCTTCCTTCCCCGGTTCCGCCTGAAAATGCAGGCCGCGCAATGTACCCCGACTGTGGTTCATCGACACATTGCATTGCGGATAGTGGGACGGCAATCCCTGCGCCGCGAACATCTCGGCGCAGAAGGTCCGGGCGAAAAGGCCACGCTCGTCCACCTGCGGCTCCACCTCCACGACGAAGGCACCCACAATGGCCGTAGCCAGGAATTTCATCCAAACACCATCAGTTCCGGTACCGCCACGACAAAACGCCCGCCCCAATCAGCAATTCCGCGATTGATCGCCACCACCTCCTCCCGGATGTTCCAAGGTAGGATCAGCAGATAGTCGGGCCGCGTCTCGAAAATCTTTTCGGGCGGCAGGATGGGCAGACGGCTGCCCGGCAAGAACAAGCCCTGCTTCGCCGGGCTGCGATCAACCACATAGTCGATCAGGCCGATGTCGATGCCGCAAAAGTTGAGCAGCGTATTGCCCTTGGCCGCCGCGCCATAGGCCGCGACCGTCTTCCCATCCACCTTCGCCTGCTGCAGGAAGGCCAGCAACCCTTCCCGGATCGGCGCTACTCGCTCCTGAAAAGCCTTGTAGACGGTGACATGGTCAAACCCGGCCACCGCTTCGTCTCGCCGTATCTTGTCCACGCCCGGCATCACGCGATCCCGCACCGCCGCCGCCCGCCGCGCAAAGACGCGCAGGCTGCCGCCATGGGTCTCCAATTCCTCGACATCGAACACCACAAGGCCATGCGCTGCAAAAATATTCTCCACCGCCAGCAGCGACAGATAATAGAAATGCTCGTGATAAACGGTATCGAACTGCGCGCCCTCGATCAGACGGAGTAGGTGTGGGAACTCCAGACTGACCACGCCCCCCGGCTTGATGACCGCCGCCAGTCCACCGACGAAATCATTGATGTCCGGCACATGGGCCAGTACATTATTACCGATGACCAGATCCCCAGCCAGTCCGCGCGCGACGAGATTCGCGGCGGTATCCCTGCCAAAAAAGCGCGCCTCCGTCGGCACGCCGATCGCCCGCGCGACCTGAGCAACATTCTCAGCCGGCTCTATGCCCAGTACAGGCACCCCCATTGCCACGAAATGCTTGAGCAGGTAGCCGTCATTGCTCGCCACCTCGATCACCTGCGACGTCTGGTCCAGGCCGAAACGCTCGCGGGTCATCGTAGCATAGCGGCGAGCATGCTCTACCCAGCTATCGCTGATCGAGGAGAAATAGGCATAATCGCTGAAAATCTCCTCTGCGGAGACAAAAGCGTCCGCCTGCACCAACCAGCACTGGCCGCATACACTAGCCCGGAGCGGATAGGACGGTTCCGGTTGCTCCAGTTGCTCTGCGGTCAGGAAGCTGTTGGCGAGCGGTGTCGAACCCAAGTCGACAAAACCATGCTCCAGAGCCGTATCGCAAAATCGGCACCGCCGCTCAGTCATCGTCCCAAATCCTCATAGGCCGCAATCTGGTCGAGCGTGAAGCGGCGCATGTCGGCTCCTTCCCGCTCGGCTCTGTACCATGCCGCTGTCCAGTCCATTGCCTGCGCGCGCGCCAGACGCGGACGCCAGCCAAGCGTTTCCGCTGCCAGCGTGGAGTCCAGCGTCAGGAGCGACGCTTCCACTTCCCACTCTCCGGGCGCTTGCCGCCAGCTTGCATCGATACCGAACGCCGCGCCCAACTCTTCCGCCAATTCTGCCACGCGAGCGAAATCTCGCGGGTCCGGGCCAATATTCAGTGCAGCCGGCAACGCATCCCCGCCCTGCTCGGTCAAAGCCTGCGCATAGCGCAAATAGCCTCCCAGCGGCTCCAGTACATGCTGCCACGGCCGGACCGCATCGGGGTAGCGCAACTCGACGGGTTTGCCAGCCGACAGCGCCCGGATGAAATCAGGCACCAGCCGATCCTTCGCCCAGTCTCCGCCACCGATGACATTACCCGCCCGCGCGGTCGCCAGTGCCACGCTAGCACTCTGAAAGTAGCTTTTGCGATAGCTGGCGCAGATCAGTTCCGCGCACGCCTTGGAACTGCTGTATGGGTCGGTCCCGCCCAGCGGATCACCCTCCACAAAGGGTCGCCCCTGCCCGGCATTGGCATAGACCTTGTCGGATGTGACCACCAGAACGGTACGAACCGACGACACATCCCGCACCGCCTCCAGCAGGTTGACCGTGCCCAATATGTTGGTGGAAAATGTCTCAACCGGATCGGCATAGCTCCGCCGCACCAGCGCCTGTGCCGCGAGATGCAGAACGATATCCGGCTGGAAAGTCCGGACATCGTCCGCCAGTGCCGCCGCATCGCGGATATCGAGGATATGATGGTCTGCATTGGGCCATGGTGCCACGCTGTCATAGAGAGAAACGGGCGGTTCCGGTACCAACGCAACAGCGCGCACTGCCGCACCCAGCCGCTCCAGCCACAGGCAGAGCCAAGCGCCCTTGAACCCCGTGTGCCCGGTCACGAATACACGGCGGCCCTTCCAGAATTGGTTCAGGCCCATATCTTCCAGGGCGCGTTGCCGTTGTTCCAATATTCCTCCAGTTGCGCCTTCTCGCGGAGCGTGTCCATCGGCTGCCAAAAGCCGTCATGCTCAAACGCTGCTAACTGGTTTTGCCCCGCCAGCATCTCCAGCGGCTCGCCTTCCCAACTGGTCTGGTCATCCTCGATCAGGTCGATCACCGATCGGTCGAGCACGAAGAAGCCACCGTTGATGCGCTGTTGATTCGCGCCGCTCGGCTTCTCGACAAAGGCGCTCACCCGACCATCCTCGATATTGGCAACGCCGAACCGGCCGGGCGGGATGACCGCGCACATGGTCGCCTTCAGCCCATGACTGCGGTGGAAAGCGATTTCCGCCGAAATGTCGATGTCACCCAGACCGTCGCCATAGGTCATGCAGAACGGCCCCTCCACATCGAGATAGTCGGCAATGCGGCGCAGACGTCCCCCGGTCATCGACTGGACGCCGGTATCGACCACCGTCACCCGCCAGTCCAGTTGGGTCGCCCGATGATATTCGATGCTGTTGTTGGACAGGTCGACCGTAATGTCGCTGTGGTGGATGAACAGATTGGTGAAATACTCCTTGATCATATAGCCTTTGTAGCCGGCGCAGATGATGAAGTCCTTCACCCCATGATGGGCGTAGATGTTCATGATATGCCACAGCATCGGCTTATCGCCGATTTCCACCAGCGGCTTGGGCCGCACCACCGTTTCTTCTGAGAGGCGCGATCCGAAGCCTCCGGCTAGAATGACGGCTTTCATGCAATGCGGTCCGGCGACAGTGGCTGGCCCATTATTTCGGCGAAGTACATCTCAGGGCCACTCTCGACATATGTGTTTCTGCGGCGTTCCCGCTCCGGGATCGAACTCTCCACGAAAGACGCCTTCGCTGAACCGATATGAACGGTGGTGATATGCTCGCAAGTCAGTCCGTTACGCAAGCAATTTGAAGCACAAGCGCCAGACCGTAAAAATAGTCCGGCCCCGAAACCGCGTGACGAAGCAAGCGCGGTTCCGGGGCCGGTCATACTCCCTTTCGGAAGCCCTCCCTGACAGGAGAGAGAAGTTTAGAAGCTGGTCTTGACCGTCAGGCCCCAGGTGCGCGGATCGGCCGGCTGTCCGATGATCAGCCCGGTGCTGCCCGACTGGCTGGTCAGCAGTTCGAAGTAATTCTCGTCGAATGCGTTACGAACCCAGGCAAAGATGTTCAACTTCGTGCCTTCGCGGTAGCCCAGCCGGAAATTCGAGAGCGAATAGCCGTTGATGTACATATATTGCGACGGCGACGGGTTGGACGAGAAGCGCGAACGATAATTACCGTCATAACCCGCATAGATCTGGCCTTCGCCCGCACCGACCGGCAAATTGACTTCACCGCCATAAGAGAAGGACCATTTGGACACGCCCGGCAGAACCTGACCGGAAATGTCGCACGTGCCGGACTTCTCCGGCGGGCAAGGCGCATTGGTGAAACGGACATATTCCGCGTCCGTATATGCACCGTTGAAGTAGAGGCTCAGACGGTCCGACGGACGGAACGACGTATCGAACTCACCGCCACGCGAACGGACCTTGTCCGCATTCGCAAGATAACCGCGGATCGTGCTGACAGCCTGACCATTCACCGTGGTCTGATAGTCAGAAATATCAGTCCAGTAACCGGCCAGGTTGATGGTCAGGCGCTTGTCGAGCCACTGCGTCTTCAGGCCGATTTCATAATGATTGACCTTTTCCGGCGCCACCGTCTGCTTGGTATAGTCCGGTGTGACGTTGTCAGCGGCAAACGGGATACCCGACAGGTTGATACCGCCCGACTTGAAGCTGTACGCATAGGTTGCATAGGCATGGATGTCGCGGCTGAAGTCGTAGGAGACGTTGACGTCACCCGACAGGTTCCAATCGCTGAAGGTCGGCGTGTAGTAGAGTGGCGCCAGCGTCTTGACCTGATCCCTGTACACGGCAAGCGGCACGGCCGTGCCCGTGACCTGATTGATCGGGGATGTCGCTCCGGTGACAGGATTCTGAGCCGCATTGTTCGCATACACCGCTGCCTGAGCCGCCGTGATCGAATAATTATAGGTGCCGTTGTTGATGCTGACGACCGAGTTGTAGGAACCCGTCTTCTTATCATAGTTGAGGCGCAGACCGGGCTGGATGTGCAGCCGGTCGTTTACTGCCCAGTTGAGCTTGCCATAAATGGCCGCGCTCTGGTTGCTCAGGCGAATGGCATTGGTGCTGGTCAGACCGTTGAGCACTGCCGGGTTCGCTGCGTTCGCACCCACCGTCAGCACATTATTGGCATAGGCGCTCAGCAGCCAGTAGCTGGCCCGCGAACCCTGAACCTGCGAACCCTGCGTATTGATCGCCTGCGTGAAGAAATAGGCACCGAACGTATAATCGATCGTGTTCTTGCCGTTGGAGGCGATGCGCAGTTCCTGACTGAACTGGCGCTGCTGCGACGGGTTCTGCGAAATCGTCGTGATCGGCAGACCGACGAAGTCACGGTCGTTCTTGGGCTTCCAGTCCCAATAACGATAGGCGGTCACGGAGGTCAGCGTTGCAGGACCGAAGTCCCAGTTGCTGACCAGCGATGCGCCCCCGATTTCCTGACGCGAATTGCTCTCTGCGTCCAGATCGGTCACGCGGTCGAACGGATTGAGGCTGGCAGGCTTATAGCCGATACCGTTCGCCAGAGCCGTATATTTGGCGTTCGGCACGGTGCGCGCATAATATTGCACGCAGCACAGCGGGTTCTGCACGTTGAAGTCGCCCGACAGACTGAAGTCCAGCGTATCGGTCGGCTTCCACAGCACGATAGCGCGAGCGCCGACATTATCCTGCCGGTGCAGGTCCAGACCGCTGGTGTTCAGCACCGTGCCGTCACGCCGCGTGCCGGATGCGGACAGGCGCACCGCGAGCTTGTCCGACAACGGGCCGGAAACCGATGCCTTCGCCTGCACGAAATGATAATTGCCGACGGAGAACTCCGCCTGACCTTCTGGCGTGAAGCTGGGCTTGCGTGTCGTGATGTTCAACGCGCCGGACGTTGTGTTCTTGCCATAAAGCGTACCTTGCGGGCCGCGCAGCACTTCCAGACGCTCCACGTCGATGAAGTCCATCGTGGCAACGCCGATGCGGCCGATATAGACGCCATCGACATAAAAGCCGACGCCCTGCTCGATACCGTCGTTGGTCAGGCCGAACGGCGCGCCCAGGCCGCGAATGTTGATCGCGCTGTTACGCGGATTGCTGGAGTAGAACTGGATTGCCGGCTGCAACTGCTGGAGCCGCGCGACATTGAAGGCCCCTGTGCCGTCAAGCGTCTTGCCGTCCAGCACCGACAAAGCGATGGGCACGCCCTGCGCGGATTCTTCGCGACGGCGCGCGGTGACGACAATGTCGCCGGGACCGGCTGCACCCGCATCGGCGGCCTGCTCAGCAGGAGCGGCGTCAGCCGGGACGGGGGCCTGCGCAAAGGCTGTGCTGGCAAAAAGGGCTGCAAACGGCAGCACGCTGGCGGTTGCCGCCAGCCGAATGGTCTTCATGGTCATGTGGTCCTCCCGAACCTTATAAATTTGGTGTTCCTCCGGTTGCCCGGTGGGTGTCCCCCAAAGAATGTTTGCATTTTGGTCCGCCCGGGGAACGGGTAGGACAAGTCCGAAAGGAGAACCAAAACAGATGTAACCCTCGGGCGCGTGCCCGCCGGTGTCGGTCCGTCAGACGCCCAGACGACGCTTTTCCGTCACATCAATCTGCGTCACCCGGCCATCGTGCACGACGACGGAAATGGAACCGAAGCGTAGGCCGTTCAGGGCCTGGCTGATCTGCTCCACAGCCGCATCATGGTCGGGCGTCGGCTTGGGACTGAGCGTCGTATGTCGATTCATGAGCTTTCCTTCCTGAGAATCGGCCATAATGTCTATTTGTTCGATAGACAATAAAATTAAAGAAAGGGCGGTTTCAAGAAAAACTATTTCTCTCGAAACCGCCCGGCGGGGTTGCTGCTAACGGAAAATCAGCTGTCGATAGAAATCGGCCGAATCCCCTTCAAAGAACTGGAAAATATTGATTTTCCTAATATTTCACTACGTACGTCATCGCCCGTCGCCAAGCCGAGCAGACGGTCGAGCCATTGCTGCCCTTCCTGCCAGTCGCCTAGCCCGGACTCTGCGTTGACGTGCCCCGCATCGCCAATTTCGACAAAATGACTGCCCCAGAATTTGGCTAGGCTGCGCGCTCGCGCCAGATCGATATAGGGATCATTGCTGCTCGCGATGGTCACACTGGGGAAGGGCAGGATAACCTTAGGCGCTGGACCAAAGCCAGCGAGCCGCGGATCGGGGCCAGCCGCATCCACATCCGGCGGCGCCACCAGCAGCGCACCCGCAACGGGATTACCATAAGATTGCGTTTCCAGCGCCGCCCACCATGCAACGGCGAGACATCCCAGACTATGCGCCGCGAGAATGACCGGGCAATCTGCCTGCCGGATCGCACTGTTCAGCATCGTCACCCAGCTATTGCGATGCGGGTTGGACCACATGCCAAGATCAGCGCGCTGACAATCGGCGCGCTCACGCTCCCAGATACTCTGCCAGTGCCCCGCGCCGCTATTGTCGAGTCCGGGCACGGTCAATACCAGCGGCTGGATCCTGCCATTGTCGATGCTGCTGTTCATGGACGGGCGGCTCCTTGAAGATCCGAATCGGGCATGATCGCCCGACGCCCGATAGATAATTCTATTTGTAGAGTAGACAATGGTGGAGCGATTGAGCGTTGGGGCGTTGCGACCAACGGCAAGACGGCACAATATTGCTTATAAAAGCTGCTGGACCAACCCATGCTCCGCCAATGTGGAACAAGAACAGCCAAGACAAAAAATTATAAATTTATGGCATCCACGCGCCATCCGGCGAGTACAGGCAATTATGCCACCCTGTCCCCAAAGCTGCGGAATGTATGACTTCCGCGCCTTCTAGCTAATTCACCACGAAACCATCGCAGGCATTTCCAATGAACTCGGCGGATAGTCCTAAAGGTGCGCCGCCCAATCGTCCGGCTTAAACCCAATCAGGATCGCGCCCGCGCCGGTCACGACCGGCCGCTTGATGGCGGAGGGGTTGTCCAACATGATCGTCACAGCCTTGCCTGCATCGAGATCGGCTCGTTTTGCTTCTGGCAGTTTACGAAAGGTGGTGCCCGCCCGGTTAAGCAACGCTTCCCAACCCGCTTCTGAAACCCAATCGCGCAAGGCTGCTTCATCCACGCCTTGCTTCTTATAATCGTAAAACTTGTAATCCACGCCCTTGCCGTCCAGCCACAGGCGAGCCTTCTTTACAGTATCGCAATTGGGGATGCCATATAGGATGATGCTCATGGAATTGCGCTCTCGTCACTCATGTCGAACCGATCCGCCAGCGTCAGCCGGTCGAGGATAGCTGCCGTCTCATCCCGCACCAGCAACATGATCCGCCGCAATTCGCACTTCTCCTCCGGCAGGCAATTCTTGCATGTCTCATGAGCGAAGCGGCTTGCACAGGGAACCAACGCCAGCGCGCCATTGGTCAACCGCAAAATGTCGCCATAGCGTATGTCAACCGGCGGCAAAGCCAGCCAATAACCGCCGTCGCGGCCGCGCTGCGTGGCGATCAAGCCTTCTCGCGACATTTCGGACAGGATGACAGTCAGGAATTTCGCAGGGATATTCTGAGCTTCGGCAATTTCCGCCAGATGCACCGGTCCCTCGCCATAACGGCGCGCCAGATGCTGAAGCGCACGGATCGTATATCGGGTTCGTTGCGAAAGCATGCCTACTCTTTTGGTTTAGTAATCTACTCCTAACCCGCCACGCGTCGCACCGCAACCGCCGTAATCTGCCAATGCTAGGACGGCTTGGCGCGCTCAGGCCCCGATTCGGCGCAATCGACTTTCCATTGTTTTGAGCTTGTTAATCAGTTGTTTGCCATAATATGGCCGTGTGGGTGGGGCGAACGGGACATGACATGATTTTAATGACGCGGGCGGGCGAATGAGCGGTTGGTTTAAAGGCGGTGTTTTCTTGGCGACGACGGGTGCCGTCATGGCCGCCACGGCCTTTGTCGCGCCGGGCATTAATCTGGCGCTTGCCGATAACGGTCAGTATCGCGAAAACCAGCCGACCCAGCTTCCCGGTTTCTGGACCAGCGACAGGGCCAATGCTCCCGCCCCGGTCCGTGCACCAGCGCCCGCCGCGCTCGATAGCGTCATCCAGTCGCTGGGCCGCAACTTCAATGGCCAGGTCGGTATCGCCGTGCAGAGCATCGATGATGGCTGGACGATCAATTATAACGGCAACCGTCGTTATCCGCAGCAGAGCGTATCAAAGCTGTGGGTCGCCATGACCATGCTGGACGCCGTGGACCGCGGCAAGATCACGCTCGCCACCCCCGTCACCATCCGCCCGCAGGATCTGACCCTGTTCCATCAGCCGATCGCAGCCATGGTCAAGCCGGAAGGTTACACGACCACGGTACAGGATCTTTTCTATCGCGCGATGACGCAGAGCGACAATACCGCCAACGACAGCGTCATGCGCGCAGTCGGCGGTCCATCGGCAGTGCAGGGTTTCCTGGCCAGACGCTTCATCGACGGTGTGCGCTTCGGCCCCGGCGAACGCCTGCTCCAAAGCGGCACGGCGGGTCTAATCTGGGACCAGAACTTGGCCTATGGCCGCAGTTTCTATGCCGCGCGCGCAGCCTTGCCCCTAGCGGCACGCAATCGTGCACTCGACGCCTATCTCGCCGATCCGCCGGATGGCGCATCGCCGGTCGGCATTGTGACCGCGCTCGCCAAGCTGAAGCGCGGCGAGATGCTCTCGCCAGCGTCGACCAGCATCCTGCTATCCACCATGTCCGAAGCCAAGACCGGACCGCAGCGGATCAAGGGGGGCGTTCCCGCCGGCTGGTATTATGCCCACAAGACCGGGACCGGGCAGGAGCTGGCCCCACGGTCCACCGGCTTCAACGATGTTGGCATCATGACTGCCCCCGATGGCTCCAGCTATGCGCTGGCGGTTATGATCGGCAGCACGACCGTATCCATTCCCGAACGCTGGGCGCTGATGCAGGCGGTGTCGCGCACGGTGGCAGGCATGCACCAGCCCGCCGCGCGCTCAGCCTATAACGATAATATCACAGGTAGAAATCGCCCCTGATGGCAGTGCGACAACGGCCGGTCGGCGTCACCGTCACATCGTCCAGTCGGCAGTCCAGTCTGCCAACCCGCGCTCTGGCCTGATGGGCGGTGAAGGTGCGGCGGCCGAGACGCTGCGCCCAATAGCGGGCGATGACGAAATAGGCCGCACCGGTAACAGTATCTTCTCCCACGCCTCCACCGGGCAGAAAGACACGGCTGACCACATCCATCGCCTCCCCTGGCGCTGTTGCGATCAACAGGATAGCCCATCTCGCGTAAAGCTGAGAGGTCCGGCGCCAACGCCCGTATCGCAGCCTCGTCGGGATAGACGAAGACGGCGTACCCACCCTCCCGCCATAGCGTACTCTCCACCGGGCCGCCCATGGGCGCGAGGAAATCCGGCAGCGCGCTGGGTTCTGCGCCCCAATCCGGCAGGCGCAACGCCAATCTGTCAGCCATACGGCTGACCAGCAGACCACCCGCCTGCCGGGTACGGAACAGGATATGGTTCCGCTCGCCGATCAGTACATGGCCCGACGCCATGGTTGCGTGGCCGCAGAGCGCAACCTCGACCGTCGGCGTGAACCACCGCAGTTCATGATCCGCCCCCGCCCTCTTTGGCAAAGCGACGGTGAAGGCGGATTCGGCGAGATTATTTTCCGCCGCGATGGCCTGCAACACAGGGTCGGGGAGCCAGGCGTCGAGATGGATCACGGCGGCGGGATTGCCGGTGAAGGGCGCGTCGGCGAAGCGTCAACCTAGGTGAAGGGCAGGCGCGTGGGAGACGTCAAAACCCCCGCCTTTCCGCCTTTTGATCGGCCACGAGATCGCGCGCGTCGCGCTCTGTCAGGGGATCGCCTTTATCAACATGACCAACCGGATCGGGGTGTATCAATATCTCCACCCCCGGAAACTCAAGCCGCAGGCGGCTTTCCACCTCGTCCATCACCCGATGCGCGTGCGAAAGCGGCATAAACGGGTCCATCCAGACGTGAAATTGCACGAAATCGCGCGCTCCCGCCGTCCGGGTGCGCAGATCATGGATGCCCTGCAACTCCGGGTGGCGGCTGGCGACGGCCAGGAAACGCTCCCGCCGGTCGAGCGGCCATTCGCGATCCATCAACTGGTCGATCGCCTGCGTCGAGGCGCGCCATGCCCCCCAGCCCAGCCACAGCCCGATGGCGATGCCGAACAGCGCATCCGCCCCGCGCAGCCCCGCCACTATGTCGAGGAGCAGCGCCGCGATCACCGCGCCGTTGAGCAGCAGGTCGGACTGATAATGGACATTGTCCGCCTGAATGGCGACCGAGCCGGTCCGGCGGATGATCCGCCGCTGATAGGCAAGCAGCGCCAGCGTCACCGCCATCGCCGCAAGGGACACGCCCACGCCTGTCCCCAGCCCCTCCGGCGCGGCGCCCCCCTGCAACCGATCCACCGACCGGGCGATGATCGCGATGGCGGCGACGCTGATGAGGGAAACCTGGAACAGGGCGGCCAGCGCCTCCGCCTTGCCATGGCCGAAACGGTGATGGGCGTCGGCGGGCTGCGCCGCGACATGCACGGCGACCAGCGTGACGAGGCTGGCGACCAGATCCAGCGCGGTGTCCGCCAGCGACCCCAGCATCGCGATGGAGCCGGTCGCCCAGAGCGCATAGCCCTTGAGCAGGCCCAGCAGCAGCGCGGCCGACACGCTGGCCACCGCCGCCCGCCGGTTGAGCGCCCCGGTCGCGGCCAGATGCTGCCGGTCCTGCGCGGCGTAGAGCGCCTGCGTCATGCCGCGGCCTTTCTGATCGAAGGAGCCTGCGTCATGGATGGCCCGGCATCAGGGATCGCCCGGCATGAGGGGTGACCCCGCGTCACGGGTAGAGCAGCCCGCTCCGCCAGCCGCCATGCCCGTCGCGCGTGAACAGGGTGCGTTCATGCAGGCGATATTCGCGGTCCTGCCAATATTCGATCCGGTCCGGCACCAGCCGGAAGCCCGACCAGTGGGGCGGGCGCGGCACGTCGCCCCCGGCGAACTGCGCCTCCCGCTCCGCAAAGCGGGCGAGGAACACGTCCCGGCCGGGCAGCGGCCGCGACTGGTCGGAGGCCCATGCGCCGAGCTGGGAATCGCGGCTGCGCGTCGCGAAATAGGCGTCGGCGGTCGCATCGTCGACCCGGCCCACGACGCCCTCTATCCGAATTTGACGCCGCAGCGACTTCCAGTGGAACAGCAGCGCGGCATGGGGATTGCCCAGCAGATCGCCCGCCTTGCGCCCTTCGAAATTCGTGTAGAAGACAAAGCCGTCCGGCCCGTGCCCCTTGAGCAGCACCATGCGCGCGGAGGGCCGTCCCTGCGCGTCCACCGTCGCCAGCGTCATGGCATTGCTGTCGTTGATCTCGCTCGACCGCGCCTCCGCATACCATTGGTCGAACAGCGAAAAAGGATCGGTCTGGGTCATGGCCGCCATGTCTAGCCCCGGCCCCCGCCCCTGTCGAGACGCTGACGCGCCGCCGGGCATGACGACGATCCCGCACGGCGAAAGGCCGGTTGCACTTGCGGAGCGGCCCGCAAATTGCCAGATGGAGCGCCACGGAGCATGAAAAGACGCAATGGCTGATCCCTATTCCCTGCTGGGCATACCCCGCACGGCCGATGACGCGGCCATCAAGTCCGCCTATCGCAAGCTCGCCAAGGAGCTGCACCCGGACAAGAACAAGGATAATCCGAAGGCGGCGGACCGCTTTTCGGAGGTGACGGCCGCTTATGACCTGTTGTCGGACAAGGACAAGCGCGCCCAGTTCGACCGGGGCGAGATCGACGGCAGCGGCAACCCCACCAACCCCTTTGGTGGCGGATTCGGCGGCGGCGGCGGTTTTCGCCAGGGTCCGGGCGGGTTCGAAACCGGCGGCAATGATTTCGGCGATATTTTCGAAGGGCTGTTCGGCGGCGGACGGCGGGGCGGCGGCACCGGCGGCTTCACCGGATTTGGCGCGCGCGCCCAGCCGCCACGACAGGGCGACAATGTGCAATATCGCCTGCGTGTCGGCTTCATCGACGCGGCGACCCGCGCGCCGCAGCGCATCACGTTGCAGGATGGCAAGACGCTCGACCTCAAGCTGCCCGCGGGCGTGGAGAGCGGTATGCAGATGCGGCTGTCCGGCAAGGGCGAGCGCGGCCCCGGCGGCGCGGGCGACGCCATCGTCACCATCGAGATCGACAACCACCCCTTTTTCAAGCGCGATGGCGACGATGTGCGGGTGGACGTGCCCATCACGCTGGACGAGGCGGTCAACGGCGCGCGGATCAAGGTGCCGACGGTCGACGGCCCGGTGATATTGGCGGTGGCCGCTGGCGCCCGGTCCGGCCAGTCGCTGCGCCTGAAGGAAAGGGGCTTCACCCGCAAGGACGGCACGCGCGGCGCGCAATATGTCACGCTGATGATCGACCTGCCCGCCGATGACGAGCGGCTGAAGGCCTTTGTCGCGGACTGGACGGATACGCGGGCGGTGCGGGGCGACCTGGGCGTCTGACGCCCTGCGCCCCTGTGGTCCCTGACAGCTTTGCGGCAGGCATGGGACCGCAAGGCCCGTCATGCGTTGCACGATGGCGCGGGATACCGGCGCGGGATAGCGTTGGCAGGACATAGGGTCGACTGGGCATAAGGCCGAAAGGGGGCAGGAGCGCGGATGCAGGATCTTTCCCCCCAGTCCCCGGAGGCGCGGCGCAAACGCGGGACCGCCCGCTTTCGCGCGGAGGTTGAGGAGCAACTGGGCCTGCGCACGGTGGAGATCATCAAGCGGGTCGCGGTCGGCGTCTATTCCGACGGGTTCATCCACGCGGGCAATCTGGCCTATCTGACCCTCGTCGCCCTGTTCCCCTTCTTCATCGTCGCGGCGGCGGTGGCGCAGGTGTTCGGCAAGACGACGGAGGGGCTGGCGGCGGTCAACGCCTTCCTCTCCACCCTGCCGCCTAATGTGGAGGTGGTGCTGCGCGAACCGATCCATCAGGCGCTGGTGGCGCGCACCGGCAACCTGCTGTGGTTCGGCGCGGCGGTCGGGCTGTGGACGGTGGGCAGCCTGATCGAGACGATCCGCGACATATTGCGCCGCGCCTATGGGACGAAGAGCAGCCGCCCCTTCTGGCATTATCGGCTGGGGTCGATCGGCATCATCTTCGTGTGCGTGTTCGCGATCATGTTCGCCTTTTCGTTGCAGGTCATCATCGGGGCGGCGGACGCCTTCCTGCACCGGCTGCTGCCCTTCGCGGACGAGGCCATCGCCATCGTGCAGGCGACGCGGATCGCACCCGCGCTGATCCTGTTCGTCGGCCTTTTCTATCTTTTCGCGGCGCTGACACCCAGCCGTTACCGGGGACCGGCCTTCCCCAAATGGCCCGGCGCGGCGATGACGACGGGCTGGTGGTACGTCACCTGCCTGGCGCTTCCCACCGCCCTGTCCTACCTCGGCGGCTACAACCTGACCTATGGCGGTCTGGCCGGTGCGATGATCACCCTCATTTTTTTCTTCATCATCGGGCTTGGCGTGGTAATTGGCGCGGAATTAAACGCGGCGCTTGCGGAGTTCCCCGATACGGGCGAGGAACTCGACACCATGACGCCAGCCACTGAAATGAGGGAGACTTCCGGGGAATGAGCGGACTGATGACCGGAAAACGCGGGCTGATTATGGGCCTCGCGAACGACAAGTCGCTGGCATGGGGTATTGCGCAGGCATTGCACGCGCAGGGGGCGGAGCTTGCCTTCAGCTTTCCCAACGCGGCGATCGAAAAGCGCGTGCGCCCGCTGGCGGAGTCGCTGGGGAGCGATTTCGTGTTCCCCTGCGACGTGTCCGACATGGCCGCGCTTGATGACGCTTTTGCGACACTGGCGGCGCGCTGGCCCAAGATCGACTTCCTCGTCCACGCCATTGGTGCGTCGGACAAGAATGAACTGCGCGGCCGCTACGCCGACACCAGCCTCGAAAACTTCCTGAGCACGATGAACATCAGCGTGTACAGCTTCACCGCCGTCGCCCAGCGCGCCGCCGCGATGATGCCGGACGGCGGATCGCTGCTGACGCTGAGCTATTATGGCGCGGAAAAGGTCGTGCCCCATTATAATGTGATGGGCGTGGCGAAATCGGCGCTGGAGACCAGCGTGAAATATCTGGCCGCCGACCTGGGCCAGGACAATATCCGCGTCAACGCCATCTCCGCCGGGCCGATCCGCACGCTGGCGGCGTCGGGCATCGGCGATTTCAACCTGATCCTGAAATGGAACGAGCTGAATTCGCCGCTGCGCCGCAATGTCACGATCGAGGATGTGGGCGGCTCCGCCCTCTACCTCCTCTCCGACCTGGCGTCGGGCGTGACCGGCGAGACGCATCATGTCGACGCGGGCTATCATGTCGTCGGCATGAAGGCCGAGGACGCGCCCGACATCGCGCTGGTGAAGTGAAGGCAGGCTGATCGCGTGAGCTTCAACACCTTCGGTCGCGTCTTCCGCTTCACCACCTGGGGGGAGAGCCATGGCCCCGCCATCGGCACGGTCGTGGACGGCTGCCCCCCCGGCATCCCGCTGAGCGAGGCGGACATCCAGCCCTGGCTGGACCGGCGCAAGCCCGGCACGTCCCGCTTCACCACGCAGCGGCGCGAACCGGACGAGGTGCGCATCCTGTCCGGCGTGTTCGAGGGCAAGACCACGGGCACCCCGATCAGCCTGATGATCGAGAATGTGGACCAGCGGTCGAAGGATTATGGCGACGTCGCGCTCGCCTATCGTCCCGGCCATGCAGATCAGGTCTATGACGTGAAATATGGCTTTCGCGACTATCGCGGCGGCGGGCGTTCGTCGGCGCGCGAAACGGCGAGCCGGGTCGCGGCGGGCGCGGTAGCGCGGGCGGCCATTCCGGGCGTGAGCATCCGTGGCTGGGTCAGCGCCATCGGCGGCGACGGCATCGACTATGCCCATTTCGACGCGGCGGAGATCGACCGCAACCCCTTCTTCTGCCCCGACCCCCGCGCCGCAGAGCGGTGGGAGAAGCTGGTGGACGAGGTGCGCAAGGCCGGTTCGTCCATCGGCGCGGTGGTGGAGTGCGAGGCGACCGGCGTTCCCGCAGGCTGGGGCGCGCCGCTCTATGCCAAACTGGACAGCGAACTGGCCTCCGCGATGATGAGCATCAACGCGGTCAAGGGCGTGGAGATCGGCGACGGGTTCGAGGCGGCCTCCGCGCGCGGTGAGGACAATGCCGACCCCATCCGCCCCGGCCCGCCCGGCTCCAACAGCGGCCCGCGCATCATGGCGAACCATGCGGGCGGCATATTGGGCGGCATCTCCAACGGCCAGCCGATCCGGGTGCGCGTGGCGTTCAAGCCCACCAGTTCCATCCTGATCCCCGTCGACACGGTGACGCGCGACGGCGCGGCGGCCGAGATCGTCACCAAGGGCCGCCACGACCCGTGCGTCGGCATCCGTGGCGTACCGGTGGTGGAGGCGATGATGGCGCTGGTGCTGGCGGACCAATATCTGCTCGACCGCGCACAATGCGGCGTGCGGGGGGCCTGACCGGCGACGGGCATCCTCTCCTGTGGTTGCCTCCCCCCGCCGCCTGCCCCCCCCCTGCCCCGTCACAGTGACACCCCACCCCCGTCACAGTGTGGTTGCCTCCCCCTGCCCCCTGTCCCGCGCTCGCCAGTCCTTTGGACGCGGCCCCTGCCGCCGCGCGACGGGACCGGAGCATGGCCCGTTCCACCTTAACCGGGCCATGCTTTCCCTCTTCTCTTCTTTGTGTATTCCATCCGATCCACAGATGATGCGAACCGGCGCGCACTATCCTGATATAGATCAATAGTATCAGACGCTTCATCCCTATGACCGGATCGACCGGAACCTTTGCACCGTCCAGCGGCTTATTAGGCACGCTTTAGACAAGCACAGAAAATTCGTGAGGATTGGATATGAAGAGGTTCCCCATTATTGCCGCCTTGTCGGCACTCGTTCTTCCCTTCGCCGCGCAGGCCCAGATCGGCGGTGCGGTGGGCGGCACCGTTGGATCGACGGTGGGTAGCGCCGGCGGACAGGTTGGCAGCACGGTGGGCGGTTCCGTTACCGCACCGACCGGCTCCACCGTGGATGTCGTCGGATCGACCGTGGGCCAGACCAGCGACCATGCTGGCGCTGCCGTCACGCAGGGCGCAGGCACCGCGCGCGACACCACGCGCAAGGCCAAGCGGGCGGGCCGCAACGCCGCGGACAAGGCGGCGGACACCGCCCGTTCCACCACCGATAGCGCGACCGGTGCCGCATCCGGCGCGACCACCGGCAGCGTGGGCGGAAACGCCGGGGCGGTCGGTGCGATCACGCCCGGCGGCAGTTCGGTTGGCGCATCGGGCGCGGCGGGCGGCTCCAACGCCAGCGGCGCGGCCGGCGGCGCGAATGTCGGCGCAGGCGCGTCGGTTACCCCCAATGGCGCCAATGTCGGCGCGGCGGGATCGGGCGGCGCGACGAACGGTCGCTGACGCTTCGTTCCCTCCCCCCTATACGCCATGAAAGAGGTCCGGGCTTTACCGCCCGGACCTTTTGCATAGGCGTCGCCCCCGTTTCCATGCCATGCTGCCATCCTGTATTGGGCCTGTATCGAGCCTGTATCGGGAGCGCAGCATCAATGACGGTATCGGCCACAGGCGGGAAAGCGGCAGACGGGGACGCCACTGGCGGGGAACAGGGTTCGACCCTGCAATGGTGGATGCTGGGCGGCTTTCTGGGCGGCCTGATCCTCGGCCTGATCGTCTATAGCAGCGCGCATGACGCCGCATGGGTCGGATGGGTCATCAGCCATGTCACCAGCCCCATCGGCCAGATTTTCCTGCGCCTGCTGTTCATGCTGGTCATCCCGCTGCTCGTGTCCGCGCTGATCGTCGGCGTGGCGGACATGCGGGAGATCGGGACGCTGAAGTCCGTGGGCGTCCGCACGCTGATCTACACCATCGCCGTCTCCACCATCGCGGTTGTCATCAGCCTCGCCCTCGTCAACCTGATCCAGCCGGGCGCGGGCGTCAGCCGCGAGGTCGCGGCGCAGATGCTGGCCCAGTCCGGCGACAGCGCCAAGGCGATCACCGCCTCCGCCGGGGAAGCGAAGACGGGCATGGAGCAGTTCATCGCCATCGTCCCGTCCAACTTCATCCGCGCGATGAGCGAGAATGACGTGCTGGCCGTCATGTTCTTCGCCCTGCTCTTCGGCATCGGCTTCCTGTTCACGCCGGAGGAGAAGACCGCCCCGCTGAAGGCCGCCATCGAGGGCGTGTTCGAGATTGCGATGAAGCTGATCGGCCTCGTCATCCGGCTCGCGCCCCTCGCCATCTTCTGCTTCATGTTCAATCTGGCGGCGCAGTTCGGATGGGACTTGCTGATCCGGCTTTCCGGCTATGTCGCGGTCGTGCTGCTGGCGCTGGGGTTGCAGATGTTCGGCGTCTTTCCGCTGATCCTCGCCACGCTGGGCCGCAAAAGCCCCGTCGCCTTTTTCCGCGAGGTGCGCGAGCCGATGGTGATGGCCTTCGCCACCGCCTCCTCCAACGCCACGCTGCCCACGTCTCTGGTGGCCGCGCGCGACAAGTTGCACCTGCCCGATACGGTCGCCCGCTTCGTGCTGACCATCGGCGCGACCGCCAACCAGAATGGATCGGCGATGTTCGAGGGCGTGACCGTCCTGTTCCTCGCGCAGTTTTTCGGCGTGAACCTGGACCTGGGGCAGCAGGTGGTGGTGATGCTGATCTGCATATTGGGCGGCATCGGCACGGCGGGCGTCCCGGCGGGGACTCTGCCGGTGATCGCGCTGATCCTTGGCTCCATGGGCGTGCCGCCGGAGGGTATCGGCCTCGTCCTCGGCGTCGACCGCTTCCTCGACATGTGCCGCACCACCGTCAACGTGATCGGCGATCTGGTGGCGGCGCAGGTGGTCAGCGCCACCTCCGCCACCGCCCTCTCCTCACATCAGGTTGAACAGGCGCCCTAGGAAGATCAGCAGCATCGCGCCCAGCACGGAGCCGAGGCATCCCGCAGGCTCCACCGGGCGACCGCGCCGCGCGCTGAAGACTTTGCCGACCAGCCCGCCCGCGAACGACCCGCCAAGGCCCAGCAGGATGGTCGCGATCCAGCCCATCGGCACCGTGCCGGGGTAGAAGAAGCGGGCCAGCCATCCGAAAAAGAGGCCGACGATGATGAGCCGCAGAATATAGAACATCGTTCACTCCCCCTTTGCCAGAACGCCGGAATGATATGTGGCGCATCCGCCACGGCGCAAGGCCCCGCATGATATGGACTTGGCAAGCTTTTGCCATTAGCCGGAGCGCCTATCGCGGCGCGATCCAAGGCAAGGGAAACAGCCATGACCACCATCATCAAGACGGCAGACCTGATCGATAGCGTCGCCGATGCGCTCCAGTACATCAGCTATTATCACCCGATGGACTATATCCGCGCACTGGGCGACGCCTATGAGGCGGAGAAATCCCCCGCGGCCAAGGACGCCATCGCGCAGATCCTGACCAACAGCCGCATGTGCGCGGAGGGGCATCGCCCGATCTGCCAGGACACGGGCATCGTCAACGTCTTCCTGAAATGGGGCATGGACTGCCGCCTGGACGACACCAGCCGGTCGTTGCAGGATGTGGTGGATGAGGGCGTGCGCCGCGCCTACCTCAACCCCGAAAACCGCCTGCGCGCCTCCGTCCTCGCGGACCCGGCCTTCACCCGCCGCAACACCAAGGACAATACGCCCTGCGTGCTGACCGTGGACATGGTGCCCGGCCATCATGTGCATGTGGACGTCGCGGCCAAGGGCGGCGGGTCGGAGAACAAGACCAAGTTCAAGATGATGAACCCGTCCGACAATATCGTCGACTGGGTCGTGGACATGATCCCGCAGATGGGCGCAGGCTGGTGCCCGCCCGGCATGTTGGGCATCGGCATCGGCGGCACGGCGGAAAAGGCCGTGATGCTGGCCAAGGAATCGCTGATGGGCCAGATCGACATGGCGCAGCTTAAAGAGCGCGGTCCGCAGAACGACATCGAGGCGATGCGGATCGAGATTTTCGACAAGGTCAACGCGCTGGGCGTGGGCGCGCAGGGTCTGGGCGGCCTGTCCACCATCCTCGACGTCAAGATCTTCGACTATCCCTGCCATGCGGCGGGCAAGCCGGTGGCGATGATCCCCAATTGCGCGGCGACCCGCCACGCCCATTTCACCCTCGACGGCAGCGGCCCGGCCTATCTGGAAGCGCCCAAGCTGGACGAGTGGCCCAAGGTCGACTGGAAACCGGACAAGGCGGCGATCAGCGTCGACCTCGACACGCTGACCCCCGACGTGGTGCAGAGCTGGAAGCATGGCGACCGCCTGCTGCTGAACGGCAAGATGCTGACCGGCCGCGACGCCGCGCACAAGCGGATCAAGGACATGCTGGCCAAGGGCGAGACGCTGCCCGTCGATTTCAAGGGCCGGGTGATCTATTATGTCGGCCCTGTCGACCCGGTGGGTGACGAGGTGGTCGGCCCCGCCGGCCCCACCACCGCGACCCGCATGGACAGCTTCATGGACATGATGCTGGAGCAGGGCCTGCTGTCCTGCGTCGGCAAGGCGGAGCGCGGCGTCGCCGCCACCGCCGCCATCGCCAAGCATAAGAGCGCCTACCTCATGGCGGTCGGCGGCGCGGCCTATCTGGTCGCCCGCGCGATCAAGGGCGCGAAGGTCGTCGGCTTCGAGGATCTGGGCATGGAAGCCATCTATGAGTTCGATGTGCAGGACATGCCGGTGACCGTGGCCGTGGATAGCGAGGGCAAGAATGTCCACACCCTCGCCCCTGCCGAATGGAAAGAGCGGATCGCGAAGGAAAAGCTGCTCGCCTGATCGGGCGCGACGGCAGCATAGGGCATAGGGCATAGGGCATCGGGTGGCGGTCGTCGGGAAACGGGGGCCGCCATTTTCCCGTTATACTGGATCAAGGCGGGAAACCCCGCCGCGAGAGGGACGTTTCCATGGGCAAGGAGACGCCCCCATGTCCTTCACCCAGCTCAATCCCCCGATCCCGCTCGACGTCCTCGACAAGGGAAAGGGCATGGCGATCGGCATGATTGACTATGGCCCGGAGCATAATCTGATCTGGGTGACGGCGATCGACGCGACCGGCGAAATCTGGTGCGCGCCCAATCCGCAGGTGCGGATGCAATCCAACTGGACGATGGGCCGGGGCAAGGCGCCGGACGGGGCGGCGCGCTGGCCGGTCGAGGGGTTGCGGACGGTGAACGGGGCGTGAGGGCCGGTAGGGTTGTGCGCGCGGCGTAGGGGATAGGGCATCGGGTGACGGTGGCGGTGCCGGTCGATGACCTCGGCAGCGGAAGAGCTGGCCCGATCTCACACGGTCATATCCGTCATCGCCGGACCGTGAGCGCCGGGGCGCTTTTCGAAGCGGATGGCGTCATACGCTGACCCGGAAATGCGGAGCCAAACGGAAAAAAGAGCATGGAGCGGTGCAAGCCGATGGATCATGCTCTGGAATGGCCGCCTGTCCATGCTGTAACCGAACGAAGGTCTGGCGGCGGTGGCCGCTCGCATCCCCCTGCAACGTCCCGGAGCCGAGGGACGAACGGCCCGGTCAGCCATGCCCCCGTCACGCCAAGGGGCCGAACCGGTCGCCAGTCCATGCTGTAACCAACATTAACCCCGGCCGTTGCCGTTTCCTTAGCCGCGCTGCTGTCTACGGGCATCATGTTGATCTGGAAGATTTTTCGGGCATCGACTCCAGCCCTCGCGCTGGTCGCCTGCGCCTGCATGCACACGGATGAGGTGCCGGACGCGCCGCGCATCGCGGGCGATACGCCGCGCGACGTGGCGTCATCCATCAGCCGGCTGAAGGCGGGACTGGAGGGGAAGCGGCAAGTCGCGTTCGAGCAGGCGATCACCACGCTGGCGCTGGTCTCGCCGGACAAGAACGACGCCCGCTCGATCGGCAATATGACGCCGCAGTTCGCCCGAATGGTGAGCGGGCGCAGCGTGGACCAGATCATCCAGATCGCCGATGTCTATCGGGCCAGCGTTCCGCGCGACCGGCGCTGAAGCGGGAGCGGCTTCGCACAGCGCAGGGGGTGATGGCGGACGCTACACAATGCGCCGCCGGAAGAATGGGGCGCGGTCGCCGTTGAACGCCCCCGTCGGATGCCCTTTGCCCGAACGGCCGGCGGCGGATCAGTGGGAGAGTATCCCGCCTTTCTTCACCATCCGGCGAGAAACGCCGTCAGCAAAATCCTTCAGCTTTGGCCGACCGTCGCGCCCTCATTGCTGACCAGACGCAGGTCGGCATGCGCCTCTCCGCCACGATGGCTGAACTGGCCCGCGACTTCGGCGCCGGGCGCGATGCTGATCGACTGATAGACAATGTCGCCGGTGATGCGGGCGCTGGCCTCCACGATCAGTTCGTCGGCGGCGATGCTGCCCTCGACATGGCCCGCGATGCGCGCGCTGCGGGCGGTGATCGCGCCATGGATATGGCTTTCCGGTCCCTGCACCAGCGCGGCGCAGGCGATATTGCCGTTCACCCGGCCATCGACATGCAGATCGACCGACGCCGCCACATCGCCCTGGATGGTGACGTCCGCGCCGATGAGCGAGAAGGGAATCCGGTTAGCCCCGGTTGCCGGGCCGACGGCCGGACGGGAGGCTGTCTTCGCGGGCTTCGAGAACATGGGGTCGTGCCTCCAGGAAAGGCCGGGGGTTCACCGCCGCGCCGTTGATCCGTACTTCGAAATGGAGATGGGTGCCGGTCGAGCGGCCCGTCGAACCCATGCGGCCGATCGGCTGTCCGCGCTCCACCGCCTGTCCGGGCCGGGCGACGAAGCCCGCCAGATGGGCGTAGCGGGTCAGGATGCCATGGCCATGATCGACCTCGATGCAATTGCCATAGCCGCTGCGTTGGCCGACGAAGGCGACGCGCCCCTCCGACGCGGCGAGGATCGGCTGGCCGTAACGGCCGGGAAAGTCGATGCCGCTGTGGAAGGCGGCGAGGCCGTTGAACGGATCGCGACGATAGCCATAGGAGCTGGTCAGCATCGGCGACG
Source organism: Sphingobium sufflavum (assembly GCF_021403115.1). Taxonomy (GTDB): domain Bacteria; phylum Pseudomonadota; class Alphaproteobacteria; order Sphingomonadales; family Sphingomonadaceae; genus Sphingobium; species Sphingobium sufflavum. Next base: position 23,581 of record NZ_JAJSSH010000002.1, on the reverse strand, counting down.
CGGTGGGGCTGCCCGATGGCAGGACGGTCAGCGCCGATTCCATCGCGGAGAGCCGGTCGAGCAGGGTGGAGAGCGAACGAAGCTGCCGGTCCTTGCCCAGCGTGGCCAGCGCGACCGTGCCCGCCGCCGGGATGAAGGGACCGCCGCTGCCGGAGCGGGCAAGCTGCGCGGGGTTGAGGCCGACCTGCCGGATCGCGGCCTCCACTCTGGCCAGCCGCGCCTTGGCCGCGACGCCGAGCGCGGCGGCGAAATCGCTCTGCCGTTCGCGCAGGATCGCGAGGCGGCCCGCGCCGCTGTGGCCGGTCATGCCCAGCGTCCGGGGTTTGGGGTCTGCGGCGGGCTTCCCGGAAGCAGCCCTGGCCGCTTCACCGACGACGCGGGACTGGTCCACATCCTCACCGAAATGGGTCTGCATCAGGGCGTCGAGCGCATCCTGACGCTTTTCCAGATCGCGCGCGACACTATCGACGGATCGGCGGTCGGCGCTGGCCCGTGCGGCCTCGCTGCTGACGGCGGTGCGGGTGGCGAGGATCGCGGCCTGCTGCGCCTCCACCGACGCCTGCCGCCACAGCATCAGGCCCATCAGGACGAGCCAGACGCCGAGCAGCATCGCCACGATCCCGGCCGCCATGACCTGCATGCGCGTCGTGATCCGCACGAAACGGACGGTCCCGCCCGCACGGACGAAAATCTCGCGTTCGGGGACGAGCGCCAGCAGGCGCGGGACGATCCCCGTCCCCATATTGGTTTTCAGCACTGGCGACCCGATGTTATGATTACCCCACGGGCGGGGCGCTACCAGAGCAGGCAGCATGATCCGAATCCGCTGGCGGATTCGCGGGACGAGTCGAACCGTTACTGAGATGAATCGAATATTCCCGTGACTTTTTGGTCACAGGATCGGGGGAATCGTCCCTCGACTCGGAGGGATTTCAGGCGGCGGCGCTGTCCGGTAGGGCGTCCATGTCGAAAGCGTTGACCCGTTGCGACACCAGCATGGCCGAGCCGAAAATGCTCATGAAGCTGATGTCCGTCGCGTCGCGCCCGGTGGCGATGCGGACGAAATGCTGGTCCGGCGCCATGCGAGCCGGATCGACCAGATGCCATGCGCCGTCGAGATACACCTCCACCACCGCATGGAAATCCTGCGGGTCGAGACCGGGGGCATAGACGGATACAGCCCGCGCCGGGATGCCCGCCGCGCGCGCGAAGCTGATCATCAGATGCGCATAGTCGCGGCACACGCCCCGGCGGGACAGAAAGGTGTCGATCGCCGTCGTCTCCGCCGTGCTGGCGCCGGGCGTGTAGGTCAGATGCTCGCAGATCCAGTCCGCCATCGCCTCCACCTGATCGCCGCCCTGCAATTCGCCAAAGGTATCGCCGACGAACAGGGGCAGCCGGTCCGATTCGCAATAGCGGCTGGGGAAGAGATAGGGCACCGCCTCCGCCGGGAGGTCGATGCGGCGGCCCAGCGGCTTGCCCGCCAGCGAGGTGGGCGCGCGGTCCACCAGCACCTCCGCCACATAATCCACGGTGACGCGGCCATTGCCGGTGAACCATGTCCGGCTGCTGCCGTCGATGGGGTCGATCACCGGCTTCATCGGCTCCGCACCCGTCACCAGCAGATTGTCGCTGAGCAGTTGCTGGTCCGCCATCGGGATCGCCTGCACCGCCAGCAGTATGTCCGCCGGGCCGGGCAGGTCATAGGTCATCAGCACTTCGATCTTGCAGCGCATGCGGAGTGTCTCTCGGATTTATGATGTGGGGAGTATGCGACCGTAACACGCCATATGTGCCAGTGTTGCACGGCCTGTGGCGATTGCAGAAATATCAGTCGTAGCCGGGGCCGGTCAGCGATCCTGCATCACACAGCCGAAGCCGGGCACCAGACGGGCGGTGCGATGCGCGAGCACGGGCACGCTGGCGTCCACGCCCCGACCTGCCGCGCCCCGACCCGGCCCATCGCTATCGGCGGGGGTGTCGGACAGATGGACCAGCCCCATGCCGGTCAGCCGGGCGAAGTCCGTCCGGCAGCTTTCGATCGGGCGTCCTTCCACATGGCGGCAGGAGCAGGCGATGCGCGCGCCGAATCCGGCGGCGATCCACGCCCGGTCGCGCCATGCGGACCAGTTCCAGACGCAGGCCAGAAGGATGATCGCCACCACCGCCAGAACGGGAAGCCGCCAGTCGAAACGCCGTTTCATGAAATCCCCATCGGGCGAGCGGGAGCGCCCTGCCCGCCCGCCTCTAATGCCTGTCCCGGCGCGAGGGAAGAGAGGTGATGCCGGGACGGGCCAGGTCCATCACCATGCTTTCCTCCGGGCGGCACAGCCCCTAAAAGCCGCGCGATGCACCTGCCTCCCTTCGCCCGCCTCGGCCTTGCGGCCCTGATCGCCCTCACCTGCGGTTGTTCGCCATCGTCCAGAGAGGGCGAGGTGGCGGCCGTCTATACGGGCGATTCGGACGTCAGCACGGATGCGCTGCGCCCGGCGGTCGAATCGCTGTTCGATGACGAGGGGCAGGATGCGGCGGGCGAGACTCGCGCCGTCATCGTCCTGCACGATGGCAAGGTGGTGGCAGAACGCTACGCCCCCGGCTTCACCGCCGACAGCCGTTTCCTGAGCTGGTCGGTGGCCAAGACGGTGACGGCGGTGCTGGTCGGCATCATGGTGTCCGACGGACGACTCAGCCTGGACGAACCGGTGCCGGTCCCGGCGTGGCAACGGGGTGCGGACCCACGCGGGGCGATCACCCTGCGCCAGATGCTGACCATGACGTCCGGCCTGACGCACAATGAAAAAGAGGAGCCGCTGGAACGCACCGACACGCTGCGCATGCTGGTGGGCGACGGGGCGAGCGACATGGCGCGCTATGCCGAGAGCAAGCCGCTGGCCCATACGCCGGGAGAGACATGGCAATATAGCAGCGCCACCACGCTGATCCTGTCCGACATGATGACGCGCCTGCTGACCAATGAGGACAGCCCGAAGGCGCGGCGCGATGCGATGCAGCGGTTCGTCCGCGAACGGTTAATGGTGCCGGTGGGCCTCAACAGCCTGATCCCCGAATATGATGCGCGCGGCACGATGATCGGCGGGGCGATCATGCATATGACGGCGCGCGATTATGGCAGGCTGGGCGAGCTGCTGCGCCGGGGCGGGCTGGCGCGTGGGCGGCAGATCGTGTCGCAACGCTGGGTGCAGTTCATGACGCGGCCGACGCCGGTGCATGAGGGCTATGGCGGCCACCTCTGGCTGAACCGGCCGGGGTCGGAGCGGGTGATGTTCGTCGACGATGCGCCACGCAGCCTCTACGCCGCCAACGGCCTGCGCGGCCAATATGTCATCGTGTCGCCCGCGCAGGGGCTGACCATCGTGCGGCTGGGCGTCACCAGCGACGAGCAGCTGCCCGCGTTGCGCGAGCGGCTGGCCCGCATCATCCGCAAATTTCCGGGTGGTTGAAAATATGCGGATGAAAACGGGCTGACGGCGGCGGGCATCTTCGCCTAACAGGAAGGCAGACGACGCGGACCAGCCATCGACATGGCGGCATCCGCATCGCCCCGACTGGAGAGGATGACCCGATGACGACCCCTGTGCCCACCCCTGTTCGACTGGCCCTGCTGCCCGCATTGGCCCTGATCGCGACCGCGCTGCCCGCAGCCGCCGTGATGGCGCGGGAGGTGCCGCCTGCCCCGGCGAAGGCTGGCGAGCAGCGGCTGGTCCCGCTGGAGGGCGGACAGAATTTCCGCGACCTGGGCGGCTATCGCACCGCCGACGGGCATCGGGTGAAATGGGGCATGCTCTATCGGTCCGGCGCGATGAACCGGCTGACCCCCGCCGATTTCCAGTATCTCGCCTCCATCGGCCTGAAGACCGTGGTCGATTTTCGCGGATCGGGCGAGCGCAAATCCGCGCCGGTCGTCTGGCCCGAAGCGTCCAAGCCGGTCGTCTTCGCCCGTGATTATGAACTGGCCAATGCGTCGCTGATGGCGCCGCTGGTCAAGAAGGGACTGACCGGGGACGAGGCGCGCGCGGTGATGGCGCAGCTCTATCGCGACATTCCCACCGCCTTTGCCGACCAGTATCGCCTCCTGTTCGCGGAACTGCTGGCGGGACACGCCCCGCTGGCGTTCAACTGTTCGGCGGGCAAGGACCGGACCGGCGTGGCGGCGGCGATCCTGCTGTCGGTGCTGGGCGTGGACCGGGAAACGGCGGTGCAGGATTACCTCCTGTCCAACCAATATTTCAAACCGGCCACCGCGCTCGATTCGCGCGACCCCCATGCCGCCGCGATGCAGGGCCTGTCGCCGGACGTGCTGAAGGCGCTGATGGGCGTCGACCGCCGCTATATCGAGACCGCTTTTGCCACCATCGACGCCTATCCGGGCGGGGCGAACGCCTATTATCGGGAGAAGCTGGGGCTGGATGCGGCGGCCATCGCGCAATTGCGGGGGATGTACCTTACGAAGGCGTAAGGTGCGCGCGCGACGGCAGCAGGACCATCGCCCCGCTGCCGTCGCGAACGCTTCAATCCACCAGATCCTCGATCAGCTCCCGGCCTTCCGCGTCGGACCAGTCCTTCGCGCCCACGACCCGCACCACTTCCTTCCCCTCGCGGTCGTACAGCACCGTCGTTGGCAGGACGCCGGTGGCATAATGGAAGCCCAGACCATTTTCCGGGTCGCGCCATGCGGCCAGATGAGGCAGCTTGTTCCTGGCGAAGAAGGCGGTGATCGCCCCCGCCTCTCCCGTGTCCTGCGAGACGGTCAGCACGGCCAGCCCCTTGCCCTTATATTGCGCCGCCAGCCTGTCGAGCATCGGCATTTCCGCCACGCACGGGCCACACCATGTCGCCCACAGGTTGACCAGCACCGGCCGGCCCCGGAAACTGTCGAGGGTCACGTCCTTGCCCGCCGGATCGGTGAAGATCAGGTCGGGCAGGTCCGCGCCCGCATGGCTGCGGTCGAGCTTTGCGGTGAAGGCGCCCTTGTCGCCCCCCGCCGTCGCATCGCCCGCGGGCGGAACTTCACCGGACGAGATATCGGCGGGCAACGGCACGGACGCGGCATTGACGGCGGCGTTGCTGCCGCCTTGCCCGTTTTCGCCGGATCGCCTATCGCAGCCGCCAGTCATCAACGTCATCCCGCAAAGCAGGAGCAAGGTCATTTCGGATCGCAAGACAATCTCCCCGGCGGAGGCCAGCAACAGCATGTGGGGCGGCCGTTTCGCGGAAGGTCCGGCCGCCGTGATGCGGGAGATAAATGCCTCCATCCCCTTCGACAAGCGAATGTGGCGGCAGGATATCGCAGGATCGGTCGCGCACGCCACCATGCTGGGCGCGACGGGCATCATCGAGGCCGCCGACGCCGTGTCGATCATCGACGGGCTGGGGCAGGTCGCAGCGGATTATGAGCGGGACGGCGTACCGGTCGACCTGGCGCTGGAAGACATCCACATGGTCACGGAAACGCGGCTGGCGGAGAAGATCGGCGCGACCGCCGGTCGCCTGCACACCGCGCGCAGCCGCAACGATCAGGTGGCGACCGATTTCCGCCTGTGGGTGCGCGATGCGCTGGACGAGGTGGACACGGGTCTCGCCGGTCTCCAGCGCGCGCTGGTAAATCGGGCGGAGACATTCGCAGACACCATCATGCCGGGCTTTACCCATTTGCAGAGCGCGCAGCCGGTGACGCTGGGCCATCACCTGATGGCCTATTATGAGATGCTGCGCCGCGATCGCAGCCGCTTTACCGATGCGCGGGTGCGGATGAACGAGTGTCCGCTGGGCGCGGCGGCGCTGGCGGGCACGGGCTTTCCGGTCGATCGTCATGCGACGGCCAGCGCGCTGGGGTTCGACCGGCCGACCGACAACAGCCTCGATTCCGTGTCCGACCGCGACTTCGCGCTCGACTATCTGATGGCGGCGACGCAGTTGTCGCTGCACCTGTCGCGGCTGGCGGAGGAGTTCATCATCTGGGCCAGCCAGCCCTTTGGCTTCGTGTCGCTGCCCGACGCCTATTCGACCGGCAGCTCGATCATGCCGCAAAAGCGCAACCCGGACGCCGCCGAACTGGTGCGCGGCCATGCGGGCCGGATCATGGGCTGCATGACGTCGCTGTGCGTGACGATGAAGGGCCTGCCGCTCGCCTATTCCAAGGACATGCAGGACGACAAGCCGCCTTTGTTCGAGGCGCACGACCTGCTGGGCCTGTGCATCGCGGCGATGACCGGCATGGTGGAGACGGTGACGTTCCGCACCGACCGGATGCGCGCGCTGGCCGAAAGCGGCTTTGCCACCGCAACCGACCTCGCCGACTGGCTGGTGCGGGAGGCCAAGGTGCCGTTCCGCGAGGCGCATCACATCACCGGCCGCGCGGTCAAGGCGGCGGAGGATGCGGGCGTGGCGCTCGCCGCCCTGCCCATCGGGACGCTGACGGCCATCGACGCGCGGATCGACGAGCGTGTTTATGGCGTGCTGACCATCGACGCATCGGTCGCCAGCCGCCGCAGCCATGGCGGCACCGCGCCCGACCAGGTGCGCGCCCGGATCGCCGACGCCCGTGCTTTGTTGGGAGCCACGACATGAACCGGGCCGCCGCAACGCTGATGATCGTCGCCGTCGGACTCGGCGGGTGCGGGCGCATGGCCCCGCTGAAACGGACGACCGGTATGCGGCCCCTGCCCGTGGCGGCGGGCGCCAGCGAACCGGCCACCGCCGACCAGTTGATCGCGCCCAACACGCAGAGCCGACCCAGCCGCAACGTGGATGTCCTCACCCGGTCCGAAAAACGGGCCGAAGACCCGTTCGACCTTCCCCCCGGCCCGGACAATGGCCGCCAGAAATAAGCGCCGTCAGGACTAAAGATGGATCATTTTCAGTATAAGAATGGCGTCCTCCATGTGGAGGATGTGCCGCTGACCCGCATTGCGGAGGCGGTCGGCACGCCGGTCTATGTCTATTCCCGCGCCACGCTGGAGCGACACGCGCAGGTGTTCCGCGAGGCCCTGTCCGGCCTGCCGCGCGTGCATGTGGCGTTCGCGATCAAGGCCAATCCCAATATCGCGGTGCTGAAGGTGCTGGCGAAGCAGGGCTTTGGCGCGGACGTGGTGTCCGGCGGCGAAGTCGCGCGCGCCATTGCGGCGGGCATGAAGCCGGAGGACATCGTCTTCTCCGGCGTCGGCAAGACGCGCGCCGAGATGGAATATGCGCTGGGCGTCGGCGTGGGCCAGTTCAACCTGGAGCTGGAGGAGGAAGGCGCGGTCCTGGGCCAGATCGCGGCGTCGATGGGCAAGACCGCCACCGCCACGCTGCGCGTCAACCCGGACGTGGACGCGGGCACCCACGCCAAGATCTCGACCGGCAAGAAGGAGAATAAGTTCGGCGTCGCCATCGGCGAGGCGAACGGCATCTTCGACCGATTGTCCGGCACAGCGGGATTGTCGCTGCGCGGTCTGGCCTGCCACATCGGCAGCCAGTTGTTCGACCTCGGCCCGATGGAGGCCGCTTATGGCCATGTCGGGGACAAAGTCGCGGAACTGCGCGCCGCCGGACATGTCATCGACCGAGTGGACCTCGGCGGCGGCCTCGGCGTGCCGTACGAGCGCGACAAGGTGCCGCCCAGCCCCGCGACCTATGGCCAGATGGTCGAGCGCGCGACGAAGGGTTGGCGGGATGGTGCCGACGGTCACCCTCCCGTGACGCTCATGTTCGAGCCGGGCCGGGTGATCGTGGGCAATGCCGGCGTGCTGCTGACCGAGGTGATCTGGGTCAAACCGGGCGCGGTGAACCCCTATATCATCGTGGACGCGGCGATGAACGACCTCGCCCGCCCCGCCATGTACGACGCCTGGCATGATTTCGAGGCGGTAGCGCCGACCGGCGAGCGGATGATCGCCAATATCGCAGGGCCAGTGTGCGAGAGCGGCGACACCTTCGCCATGGGCCGCGACATCGACGCGGTGAAGGCGGGCGACCTGGCCGTGTTCCGCACCGCGGGCGCCTATGGCGCGACGATGGCCAGCACGTACAACAGCCGGGCGCTGGTGCCGGAAGTGATGGTGGATGGCGACAGGTTCGCGGTGGTCGCCGAACGGATCAAGCCGGAGACGATCATCGCGGCGGAGCATGTGCCGGACTTTCTGGCGGACTGAACGGGGCTGGCAACTTCCGCTTCCCATCCTTCCAAGACCCCATCCTTCAAAAGGATAGACAACCCGTCATCCCGGACCCAATCCGGGATGACGGGCAAGAGCGCGCCCTTCGCACAGCATCGGGTCGCGCGGCACAGTCCCCCGCCTCAGCCCCAACCCGCCGCTGGACTTGGCCACGCCGAGCGCCGATAGGCCCGCCATGACCGCCAGCCCTGCCGCCCGCCTTCTCCCGCCGTCGCTGCTGCCCTTTGGCGCGGCCTGTCTCGGCATCGCGATCTTCTCGATCATGGACACGGTGATGAAGCATCTCTCCATGGTGATGGGCGCGTATAACGCCATGCTGTGGCGCACGATGTTCTCGCTGATCGTGCTGACGCCCGCCTTCCTGCTGCTGGGCGGGCGCTGGCCGTCGCGAACCGTGCTGGTCCTGCATGCCTGCCGGGGCCTGGTGATGGGCTGTTCGCTGGTCCTGTTCTTCTGGGCATTGGCGCGGGTGCCGATGGCGCTGGGCATCGCCCTGTCCTTCGTCGCCCCGCTGATCGGGCTGGGCCTGGCGGCGCTGTTCCTGAAGGAGCGGGTCGGGAGCCGCGCGGTGAGCGCGTCGGTCGTCGCCTTTGCGGGCGTGCTGGTGATATTGGCGGGGCAGCCGGGCGGCGGCGCGGTCATTACGGACTGGCGCGCGCCCGCCGCCATCCTGCTGGCCGCGCTGCTCTATGCGATCGGCACGGTGCTGAGCCGCCCGCTGGCGCAGCGCGCCGGGCCGCTGGAGATCGCGCTGTTCTTCAACATCGTCGCGGGCGGGCTGTTCCTGACCGGCGCGCCGTGGTTCGCGGCCTTTCCGCCGTCCGCGCATCTCCCCGCGCTGCTGGCCGCGACCTGCTCCGCCAATGTCTCCATCATGCTGGTCGCCTGGGCCTATGCGCGGGCGGAAGCTCAATATCTGCTGCCGGTGGAGTATAGCGCCTTCCTATGGGCCGCGCTGTTCGGCTGGCTGGTGTTCGGCGAGACGGTGACGCCCGCGACGCTGGCGGGCGCGGCGCTCATCATGGGCGCCTGCCTGTGGACGGCGCGGGGTGGCACCCCGGCGGCGCCGCATGAAGAGATCGGCGGTCAGGCTATCAACCAACACGGGGACTCTTGACGGATTCGCCCTAAAAGCCGATTGTGCCAGAAGGGAACATTTCGGGTCCATCGCGCCCTCCATTCGCGCGATAGCCCAAGGATTTCGGGGACATCGGGGACAATGGCAAGCCGGGCTTCGGCCAATCGGACACCGGAATGGCGCGTCATGCTGAAGCGCAGCCTGATACGCATGGCGGCGCTGGGCACGGCGGTGGCGCTGTGCGCCATCGCGCTGATGCTGGCGCTGGCGCTGCTGACCTACAGCCCCGCCGACCGGTCGATGAACACCGAGGCCGGGTCGGTCGTCGCCAATGTGCTGGGCACGCCCGGCGCATGGGCGTCCGACATATTGCTGTGGCTGATGGGCGTGCCCGTGGGCCTCGCCCTGCCGCTGATGCTCATCAGCGCCCGGCGCATGTGGTTCGACCAGGATATGAAGGGATGGCAGGGGCAGATTGGCAAATGCCTGCTCGGTATCTTCCTGATCGGCCTGTCGCTGTCGCTGTTCCAGCCGGAACCGCTGGTCGGCCTGCCCGCCGGATGGGGCGGCCTGCTCGGCCTGGTCGCGGCGCGCGGTATCCTCAGCCTGGCGGCGGTGATGGACGAGAGCGTGCGCCGCTGGGTGCTGGGCATCGCCATGCTGGTGCTGCTGGGCGCGGGCGTGCTGATCTGGATCCGCAGCCTCGCGCTGGAAAAGCCGCTGTTCCGCTTTGCCCGCCCCACCGTGCCCAGCGTCTCCTTCGCCCCGGTGAAGCAATTGTTCCGGGGCAGCGCGAAGGCCGAACGGGCGGAGCGCGGCGACGTGCCCTTCGACCAGCCGGAGCGGGCGGAGCGCGACCGGGACCGCGTGGCCGAACCGCGCAAGCCGGTGGACACCAGCCCCAAGCCGCCGATCACCATCCAGACCGGCACCCCCGCGTCCAAGGCCTTTGCCCCCGTATCCAGCCAGGACGACCTGTTCGGCAACGGCTCGCTGCCCTCCCCTGAACTGCTGAGCGCACCGCCGCAGTCGCAGGAGGTGAAGATCGACAAGCCCGCGCTGGAGCGCAATGCGCGGCTGCTGGAGTCCGTGCTCGACGATTTCCATGTGAAGGGCCATATTACGGAGGTCCGCCCCGGCCCCGTCGTCACCATGTACGAACTGGAGCCGGCGCCGGGCATCAAGGCCAGCCGTGTCATCGCGCTGGCCGACGACATCGCGCGCAACATGTCCGCCCTGTCGGCGCGTGTCGCGACCATTCCGGGCCGCACCGTCATCGGCATCGAACTGCCCAATGTGAACCGGGAATCGGTGGTGCTGCGCCAGCTCATTACCAGCCAGGCGTTCGCGGATCAGGGAGCGAAGCTGCCCATCATTCTGGGCAAGAACATCAGTGGCGAGCCGATCGTCGCGGACCTCGCCCCCATGCCCCACCTGCTGATCGCGGGTACGACGGGTTCGGGCAAGTCGGTCGGGCTGAACTGCATGATCCTGTCGCTGCTGTATCGCATGACGCCGGACGAGCTGCGCCTGATCATGATCGACCCCAAGATGCTGGAACTCAGCATCTATGACGATATTCCGCATCTGCTCGCCCCGGTCGTGACCGCGCCCGACAAGGCGATCCGCGCGCTGAAATGGGCGGTGGAGCAGATGGAGGATCGCTATCGCATGATGGCGTCCATCGGCGTGCGCAACCTCGAAAACTATAATGAGAAGGTGCGCGCCGCCAAGGCGAAGGGCAAGCCGCTGGGCCGCCGGGTGCAGACCGGATATGATCCTGAGACTGGCCAGCCCATTTATGAGGAGGAACAGCTCGATTACCAGCCGCTGCCGCAGATCGTGGTGGTGGTGGACGAGCTGGCCGACCTGATGATGACGGCGGGCAAGGAAGTGGAATTCCTGATCCAGCGCATCGCGCAAAAGGCGCGCGCGGCGGGCATCCACCTCATCCTCGCCACGCAGCGTCCGTCCGTCGACGTCATCACCGGCGTCATCAAGGCGAACCTGCCGACGCGGATCAGCTTCTTCGTCACCTCCAAGATCGACAGCCGCACCATCCTGGGCGAACAGGGCGCCGAGCAGCTGCTGGGCAAGGGCGACATGCTGTACATGGCGGGCGGCAAGGGCCTGACCCGCGTGCATGGCCCGTTCGTGTCGGATGACGAAGTGCGCGCCGTCGCCGACCATTGGCGCAGCAAGGGCACCCCCGACTATATCAGCGCCGTGACCGAGGAACCGGAAGACGGCGGCTTTGCGCTCGACGGTGCGGATCTGGGCGACGACAGCGCCGACGCGAAACTCTATCGCAAGGCCTGCCAGCTGGTGTTCGAGAACCAGAAGGCGTCGACAAGCTGGCTGCAACGGCAATTGCGCGTCGGCTATAACAGCGCCGCCCGCCTGATCGAGAAGATGGAGGAGGAAGGCCTGGTCGGCCCGCCCAACCATGTCGGCCGCCGCGACGTGCTGCGCGACGAGAGCGGGCATCCGCTCTGACGGTGCAGGCCGCGGTCCGGATGGAGGCGCGGGTGGGAGATAGTCTGGCCGGCTATGCCGCCGCCGCGCCCGACCTGATCGCGCGGTTCGAGGCGGTGGATTCACGCACGCTCTAGGCCCCGGTCCTCGACCTGCGGCCCAGCGCGCCGGTGCGGGTGGTGGACATCGGCGCGGGCACGGGGCGCGGCGCCGCCTGGTTCGCGCGGCAGGGTCATGATGGGCTGGCCGTCGAACCGGTCGATGCCCTGCGCCACGCTGGCAGGGCGCGGCATTGCGACCCGGCGTATCCGGCGATCCGGTGGCTGGACGACCGCCTGCCCGCCCTGAACCGCACGCGCGCCCATGGGCCGTTCGACCTCCTGACACTATGCGCGGTGTGGCAGCATCTCGACGATCCGGCGCGGGCCGAGGCGATGCCCAGCCTTGGCGCGATTGCCGCCCCGGACAGCCTGCTGATCCTGTCGCTGCGCCATGGCCCCGGCGCCGAAGGACGGCCGGTGTTCCCCGTGTCGGTGGACGGCACGGTCGCGCTGGCGAAACGTCACGGGTTCGAACAGGTGCGGAGGGTGGAGGCCGATTCTGTTCAGGCGGGCAACCGGTCGAACGGCGTCCGCTGGACATGGCTGGCCCTGCGGAAATCGGGCTGACGAAGAAATAGTCTGGCTGAGGAGGTGCTTCGTGCGCTCTTGCCCGCCGGTGGATCAAAGGACCGGACAGGCGGCGACTGGAGCGGGCGAAGGGATTCGAACCCTCGACCCCAACCTTGGCAAGGTCGGCATCATCTGTTTTTGGCGTTATCGCCGTTCATGCCGTTCCCGGATTTCCGCCATTCCTGAAACCTAGGCGTTTCTGCCGTTTTTAGCGTTTATCCGAATTTTCCAGCGTTCCGAGTGGGGATTTAGTGGGGTGAAATCGGCACCCCATTTTGATGCCGTTTGAAATTCCCCACTCGATTCCCCACTGAAAATGATGCTATGCCACTCCCGATGCAACCGGAAGGGGATCGGACATGGCAGGAGTGAAGCGCCCAATCGGTCGGCCAGGTCGATATGCGAAGTATGAAGATTTGGAGGCGTCGCTTCCTCCCGTGATGACCAAGCGTCCGGCCTACTGCGAAGGGATAGGACTGTTCCGGGGGGCGAAGTCCTTCACGGTATGGATCAAGGTCCGGCTGCCGCACGGGGGCATCTATAATGGCCGCTCAGTACCCCCCGGCGGCTCAGTAGAGCACAAAGCAGGCAACAGGGCGTCGTGGACGTGGCAACAGCTAGAAGCCGAGCGGGACCGCCTACAGGGCCTCGCGGATCGCAATGAGCCATTGGAACAGGCTCAAGCCGAAATCTTCGCCACTTATGCGGCAGCATGGCTGGAAAGGCGAAAGCCAACGCTCAAAGGCTATGGGATCAGCAACGGCCATGTGAAGACGGCGCTCAATCCGACGTTCGGCAAGATTGCGTTGAATGCGATCACCGTGGCGGACGTGAACCGCTGGATCGGGAAGCAGAGTGCCACGCTCGCCCCTGCCACGGTCAAACGGCAGCTAAACACCTTCAATTCGATCATGAATGAGGCAGTGAAAGAGGGCGTTATCGACGCCAATCCCTCACAGCACGCTAAGCGGGTCAAGGCGGGTGAGGAGCGGCAGCGGTTCGTTACCGAAAAAGAATGGCTAGTCATTCTGGAAACCTGCGACCGGATCGAACAGGAGCAGGAGGAACGGCGCGAGTTGATGCCGCAAGAGAAGCGCGGATGGCTTCGTCACTTCGTTGCATGGGCCTACAACTCGGGGATGCGCCGTTCTGAAATCCTAGGGCTGGAATGGGACAATGTGCGGGAGGTCGATGCCGAGCATATCGTTGTGGAAGTGCTAAACTCCAAGAATGGCAAATCCCGCTATGTCACCTGCACGGCGGAAATGCGGAACATTCTGACGGCGCTCCAAGCCCTGCCACGCGAGGAAGGCGACAAGCGGCTTTTCCCCCTGTCCCTGACCACTCTGAAACGCGCGCTGACCGCCCTCTGGAAAGAAACAGGGCTGAAAGATGTTCGCTTGCACGACCTTCGCCGAAGCCATGCCACCATCCTAGTTGGCAAGGGATTTGATGTCCGCACGGTTGCGGGACGCCTTGGGCATACCGGCACGGCAATGCTGGCAAAACACTATGCCGTTGATCGCGGAGACAAGGAAGCGGCGGCGGCTTTCGGCTGATTTTCCTCGGTTTAAGGGTCTAGCGCCGGTCTAGCAAAGTCTAGTCATTCGGCTGTTCGCTGGAACCGTTGCGTTTGCGATCCGATGTTGGTATAATATGGCCACGGGCATGGTGCTTCGTAAAGTGAAGGACACTAGAAAGCGCCCCTTCGGGGGTTAAGGGACGAAAGAAGAACCAGTTGCATTAATTCCGGCGATGGCCCTGCGATAGGGGTCCGTAACTGGAGTTGCCCTTTTGGGTTGTAGCGACTGAGGAGTAGTCTCTGAGGCATTCTGGCGCGATTTTACCGTCTATCGCATTACGGTAAAAGTGAGATCGCCATGAATGCGAGTCCTGAATTTTATTCTGACAAAGAAGTTGCGCGTATCCTCTGTATGTCGTCCGCGTGGGTGCGGGGACAGCGGCATAAGCGCCGACACGGTGAACCCTGCACCTTCGATCTTGAACCCCGCTACATCGGGGCTTGCGCTCGATACGTCCGGGAAGAGGTGGAAGCCTTCGTAACCGCGATCCGGGGCTAACGGACATGGAAGGGATGTTTGACCCCGGCCTTTTGGCCGAACCCTTCGACGTGTTCGCTTTTGACGTGGAGCCAGCCGAGCCGGAGCAATCCGGCGAGGTTGTCTTGATGCCGGGAAGAGGAACGTTCTTCGATGAATTTATCGAAATCCGCAATCCCGAGGGGATGGCACTGGTGGAGCAGGTGCTGGCAGTCTTTGATGAGGTGCGACCACGGCAAAGGAAACGAAACCAAGCGGCGCAATCCAATCATACCGAGCGAATATGCCGGTTGCTGGCGAACGCCATGCGGGCGCATTTTTTCCGCGTTCTGCCTTCGGTCCTTTATTTCAGGAAGGCAGATGCGGAGTGGTATGAGGATAGCCCGTCATGGATGCGCCACGGCGCGCTAGGAGAGGCTGTGGACGCTCTGGCGGATGCGGGGTTGTTTAGGACCATAACGGGGAGAAAGATGCAAGACGGCTCCGTAACGCCATCGTCGGCATCCTCCTACGCTCCGGCCGAAGCACTGATCGGCATCGCTCTGGAATGCGGCATAACGGCGCAGTCGATCCGGCGAAGCATACCAGCCGAGGAACTGGTCAGGCTTTTTGGGCCGAAGCCTCAGCCCGAATTTGACTGGACTAAGGGCGGATTGGTCCAGCCCCGTAAGGGCAAGCGGATCACGTTCGAGCCAACTGCCGAAACAGCCGAATGGACGGCAACCTTAGCGGCAATCAATGCCTTCTACAGGCTACAGGATATTTCGCTTGGCTTGGCCCCGGAGCAACTGGACTTTTGGCTGACCGAACGCAACGCCGATCCAGACCGGACGGGAACGCCCTACCGGCTACCGGAAACATTCGGGACGGACATCTACCGCGTGTTCAACAACGGGGATCAGGATAACCCGAGGTTCGGTCAGGGCGGGCGCATGTTCGGCGGCTGGTGGATGCACATTTCTGAGGGACTGCGGGAAGCGATCACCATCAACGGACAGTCCACGGTGGAACTGGATTATGGGAACTGCCATCCTCGGATGCTCTATGCCGAACGGGGGCTGAACTGCGACGGGGACTTGTATGCGTTGCCCGAGATTGGCGATAATTTCCGTCGCCTAGTCAAATGGGCGATGCAGGTGCTGATAAACGGAAAAAGGCGACCGAACGAAAAGGAGTTGCCGGACCATCTTGCCCTTCCGCCGGGTTTCACGTTGCGGGAGATCGTGGCTTTGCTTGAGGCACGGCACCAGCCGATTGCCGATGCCTTCAAGACAGGCGCGGGTTTGCGGTTGATGCGATTGGAGTCCGACATAGCTTTGGAGATCGTGACAACAGCGATGGCCGAAGGCTGGGTCGCCCTGTCGGTCCACGACTCTTTCATAACGACGGTCAATAAAAGGGATAGGTTGGAAGAGTTGATGAACCAAGCCCATTTCCATAGGTTCGGAATGAATCCAGACATCAATTGAATGATTTCTAGTTGGATAATCTATAAAATTAGAATGACCTTAATATCTATGATCTTACACCATTAATGGGAACCCGTAAGGAAAGCTCTTGCACCGGCTCGGTCGTGAATAAATTTCACAATCCACATTCATTTCGTGTCACCATGACAGAGCCAATTTCTTTCCCGTTCGGCTCAAAATACTTGATACGGATGGACGCCCCGGCAGTAAGCAAGGCGGGGGCTGATTGATCGGCGCAAAGCCGGTTCTGCACCTTGGATCGGAACGGTTCGGAAATCGTCGTACCTGTGGCGTTGACGGTGGCGGTCAACAATATCTGACTGCCAATTGCCTCGACCTTCGAAACCGTGGTGATTTCGTCCAGAGCTATCGGCGTTGCCGCGTTGGCCGTTACAGCCGCCAACCTCAGCCGCTCTGTCAATGGAATTGGCTGGGCAACGCCTTGCCGTGGGGCCGCTTCGGTATTGGCGGCCGCTGGCTGGTTGAAACGGCAGGACCGCAAAATTTGGTCGCTTTGCGCCTCGTGGCCATGAGCATGGGCGAACGTCGATGCTTCAATGCAATCGCCCGCTGCCAGCATTTGCCCCACTTTCTTTTGAAAGGAGCGTTCCCGAGATTGCCCAATCAGGCCGCCAATGAAGCTGGTTGTCGTTCCGTTAGTCTGTGGGCGGCTCATGTCGGGCATTGGATTGGCGCGCTGTGGCTGGCTCATATCCATCGTATTGCACTTGGCCATGCCCCCGCCCACGTTCATGCAATTGGACGAACTCATTGCGCCGCTCGGTCCCATCGTATCAACGTGGGTCATCCCGCCGCCCATATCCATCGTCGTGCTGGTGGATTGACCCAAAGCATCCGTGGCGCAGGCCAACGCCACAAGAACGATAGCTATTCGATACATTGGCAGTCAGCCCCCGGAAAATCGCAACCCCAAAATGAGGTATAAATGCCCGTGGACTGAAAGTCATCATTTGCCGTCTATCCTACTCGATGGACGAAGGGGCTATCCTTCTTGAATTGGGCAAACGGATCAGGACGCAGCGTAAGAGCATCGGCCTGACGCAGGAGGCGCTTGCCTTAGCGGCCAATGTGGATCGGTCATATTACGGCGCTGTGGAGCGTGGAGAGCGCAACGTCACTTTTACGGTCCTCTGCCGCCTGTGCGTTGCCCTTCGTTGCGATTTAGCTCAACTCACGAGAGAGCTTCCGGCGGCAAATTGAACCGAAACGCGCAACGGATGCTTTCTCCAATCCAGCTTTAATGTTCCCCTTTTGTCGCAAGCGACGGTCGTATATCGTTTCGGCGGTAAGTTGATCGGAGCGGCAATGTTCGAAGTCACCGGAGACGAGATACAACGACTTGATGATGTGCAGTTGCGCACTCTGGTCGCTCGCTTGGCAATCGCAGAGTTAAACGCAAAGGTGCTTCCTGTTTCAGGTGTGACCGCAGGTGGCGATCAAAACGCAGCCGATGGCGGCCTTGACGTTCGCGTTGAACTTCTCGGCAGCGTCTACGCCGGAGATTTCATCCCTCGCACTCCATTGGGCTTTCAGGTCAAGAAACCTGACATGGGGCCTGCGGCCATTACGGGCGAGATGAAGCCGAACGGCGCTCTGAGAACTGTTCTAGGCGATCTGGCTGACGATAGCGGGGCCTATGTCATTGTAAGCTCGCAAGGCTCTGTGGCCGATAAGCCGCTTCAAAACCGGCGCAAAGCCATGACAGATGCCTTTTCGGGGCACGCCTCGGCGCACAAGGTGCATACTGATTTCTATGATCGCGAACGCCTTGCGCTTTGGGTCAATCAATATGCCGGCGTTGCGGCATGGGTCCGGGCACGCATTGGACGGCCCCTTTCTGGTTGGCAGTCGCTGGGAGACTGGTCGGGCATCCGCGTTGGCGGGGATGGCAAATATATAACGGATGACGCGGCCTGTTTGGTTGATGCTCGCTCAAAGGAGCAAACCGTTCTTCCCATTATAGAAGGCATCAATTGCATAAGAGAGGCCTTGGCTCTGCCTGGGCAATGTGTGCGGCTAATCGGAATGTCTGGCCTCGGCAAAACGAGGCTGGTTCAGGCCCTGTTTGAAAGCGAAGTTGGAGCCGACGCGCTCGATCCGTCTCTTGCCGTCTATACCGACTACTCCGAAACCCCGGACCCTACCGCAAAGCAACTGGCTCTGAGTTTGGTTGAAACAGGCCAGCGGGCCATCCTCGTTGTAGATAACTGCAACCCACAAACCCATTCCGATCTGGCGAAAATCTGCGCCAGCAGCAAAAGCAAGCTTAGCCTTATTACGGTCGAATATGACGTCCGCGACGACGAGCCAGAACGAACAGAGGTTTTTAGACTGCAAGCCGCCTCGGAGGGTACGATTGGGGAATGGCTAAAGGCAAATTTCGATCACGTTTCCCAAGTTGATCGCGACCGAATAGCCGAGTTTAGCGGTGGCAATTTTCGCGTAGCTGGCGTGCTGACTGACACTCTGAAAAAGGGCGACACGCTTGGAAATCTGAAAGATCGCGAGCTTTTTGCTCGCATTTTCCAACAGCGTAATGACCATAGCGATGACTTGCTGAGCGCGGCAGAAGCCCTTTCCTTGGTTTACTCGTTCGACGGAACCGATACCTCGGCATCTGGCGAGCTTGCGATGCTAGCTCCTATCGCCGGTATCAGCGCCACAAAGCTTTATGCCTTCGTCGCTGAGCTAAAGCGGCGTTCTGTCGTTCAATCGCGTGGACGATGGAGGGCGCTGTTACCCCATGCGATCGCCAACCGATTGGCAGCGCAGGCGTTGGAGCGCATACCTGCGGACGAGTTGGATAGGCTCTGCGCTAACGTCCCACCTCGGATGCAAAAGTCTCTGACTCGAAGACTCGGTTATTTGCATGACAACGACCAAGCCAAACAAGCTACCGCGCGCTGGCTTCGTGCAGATGGCCCACTAGGCAATCTCATGGTCGGAGATGACCAATCCCTCCAACTCCTCCGCAATATCGCTCCGGTCGCCCCGGAGGCCGTTCTGCGGCGTATGGAGGAAGAAGTGGCAGGCCCCAAGGGAGCCGCAATACTCAACCCGAAATCATCTTCGCGCTGGCAGTTGACGATGATCCTAAAGTCGCTGGCCTACGATACGGAATTGTTTGATCGCGCGGCGGTGCTGCTAGGAAAATTCGTGGCAGCGGAGGCCCCGAAGGAAAATCATAACGCAGCCCGTGGATCGTTCGAGGAACTCTTCCACCTACATCTTTCAGGCACCCAAGCGCCTCCCGATCAGCGGCGGAAATTGATCCGCAGCCTTTACGCCAGCGGCGACTCCGGCTCCGTCCGCTGCGGGCATCTCGCGATGCGTGCTCTGCTACAATCCGGGCATTTTTCTTCCTCATCAAACTTCGACTTCGGCGCGCGTCCTAGAGATTTTGGCTGGCACCCGCCGACCTATGGGGACATCTGGAATTGGTATAGCGACGGCATCAATCTCGCTGTTGAGTTGAGCGCAGATGTCCATATGCGTCCAGAGATCAGGCGCATCGTTTCGGCCGGTTTGCGAGGCGTTCTGAGAATCGAAGCTTGCCTCGGCGCCATTGAGGCTGCTGTGACGGAATTTCTCAAAGACGGGGAATGGATCGACGGGTGGCTCGCTGTTCGTGGCGCTATTCAATTCGACGGCAAGAACTGGAAGCCTGAGGTCAAAAGTCGGATTTTGGCCATAGAGAAACAACTACGTCCGTCCGATCCGCTTAATGTAGCGAAAGCCTATGTTTTGGAGGGCAGAGGATCAGGCTTCGACCTTCTCGACGGTGATGACCACGGGGACGGTGAAAGAGACTATGCAGCCGCCCACGAACGGTTAGCGCAGAAGGCGGAAGCCATCGGACGAGACTTTGGCGGCCAAAAGGAATTGTTGACGCCGTTCCTGTCCGAAGCCCTGCAAGCCAATCATGCTCCTCGCGCTTTCTCTTTTGGCGTGGGGCTAGCTCAGTCCTCGGTGCCATTGGCGGAGACATGGCAAACGCTTCGCACCGCGCTACTCGCGCTTCCAGTTGAACAACGTAATTCCACGATCCTTGGTGGATTCTTGCACAAGCTCAATCGAACTGATGCCGCGCTTGGGTCAGCGATCCTCGATGAGATGCTCAACGATCCAGATATGGCTCCTCATTTTGTATATCTCCAAGCGCAGGCGGAGATGAACGACGAAGCTATTGCGCGACTGAGGAGAGCAATCTCGTCAGGGCATATCAAGGCTCACAGCTTTTATTCCTTAGCCTCAGGAGTCATCGGCCCCGCTCCGCAAGAGGCGCTTGCGGGAATGTTGGACGATCTCTGCGGGCTGGAAGGGGGCACTGCAACTGCACTCGAAATCTTCCACATGGCGACCTACTGCCTAAAAACTGACGGTCTAGAGGTGGAGGGCGTTCTACTCGACATCGGGCATCAACTTCTGCTCCGCACGGACTACCAGAACACTCAGGACGTTAGGGAGTACCGAGTCCAACAGACCATCGCGGAATGCTATTCTGGTCCGCGAGGCGAGGCCGGTGCGCGTGAGCTATGCCGCCTGCTCAAAGCTAAAGTTGCCGCCCGCGAGGTATATGCCTTCAACCTAGACCATGCGTTCGACGCTCTATTTGAGGTGCAGCCGATAGTTGCCCTAGACAAATTTCTGTTGGCGTCCGAAGCGGACGATGAGGACTCGATCTACGGAAATATCGGCCTCAGTAGGCAATCTCCGCTTGAAAAAGTCGATCCCGCCGTTCTCTGGTCATGGGTCGATCAAGCTCCCGCTGTGAGATACCCGCTCGTAAGCCGTTCGTTGAACGTCTTTGCCACCAAAGATTTTGATGACGACAACGGCCTATCCCCGCTGTTTCTGGAGGGGCTGGAAAGGGCACCGGATCGGGCAGCCTTCCTGAAAAGTAACGCGGACCGAATGCGCCCAAATGGCTGGTCTGGAAATCTCTCGGTCATTTTGGATCGCCGCCGTGAATATCTCAGCGCGATAGCGGACCACCTCGATAAAGACGTTCGAGCGTGGGTTACAGAGCAAGTCACCAATCTCAAGGCATGGGCAAACCATGAACGAGAGCGAGAAACCGAGCGAGAAGAGGCGTTTGAGTAGTTTTAACGGACATATATCGCTGCTGTGAGCGATCAGGGGAATTAGGGGGTATTCAGTGAAGCCGTTTACACGATCTATCGTCGATCTTTTCGACGGCAAGAAGCGATACCTCATCCCCCTCTATCAGCGGCAATATGCTTGGCCGATTGCTCAGCTTGAATTGCTGTGGGAGGACATCGAGCGGGCCGTTGACCGGCTTAACACCGACCGGACCACCCTGACCCCGCACTTCATGGGGGCGATAGTCATCAGCCAGGTCAAGACCTTCGGCAAGCAGGTCCAGGCTTACGAGATTATCGACGGCCAGCAGCGCCTTACGACGTTTCAAATCCTACTATCCGCATTGCGGGACGTGGCGAACGAATTTGGATCGGCCTACGGCGCGGAAATTCAGGACTACCTGTTGAACAGCGGGGTCATGGAAACCCCTGCGGTCGAACGCTACAAGCTGTGGCCTTCTCTGACTGATCGCCGCGCGTTTGTCTCGCTCATCGACCCTTCCGCCGATCCCTCAGAGATTGAAGCGGCTGTGATTGATGAAGCCAGCTATGTGCGCCGCTCGACCGAGGCTCACGCCTACTTCCTCCAGCGGGTTCGAAATCATGTTTTGCCCGATGATGGGGAATATGAGGAGCATAGGTTGGAGCGGCTTTTCGAGGCGCTGAAAGAGGGGCTGGCGGTTGTCTCCATCGAACTGGAGGGTGGCGACGATCCGCAGACGATCTTTGAAACATTGAACAGCCGAGGGGTGGAGTTGACTCCCGGCGACCTCATGCGGAACTTCATTTTCCAACGGGCAAAGGGCTTGGGCCAGTCTGCCGGTTCGCTCAACATCGACAAGCTGTATGCGATGCACTGGCTGCCGCTGGACGGCTCATTCTGGCAGACGCCAGCCTCTAGGGGGCGCTTGTTCCGCCCCCGTCTGGTGTGGATGCTAACGGACCACCTTTCGATGCACTTGGCGGACTTGGTTTCCGTGGACGGTCTGTTCGATACCTATCGGAAGTGGGTTCTCACTCAGCATCCCTTTGCCTCCACCGAGGATGAGTTGAAGGCAATTTCGGCAACAGCGGCAATCGAGCGTCGGCTGTTCGAGCAATCAAAGGATGATGCCTTGGGGCAGTTTGGCGGATTTGCCGAAGCCTTCGACGTTTCAACGGCGATGCCGCTGGTGATCTACCTCGCCAACACGATCAGCGATGAGATGGCGCTGGCCGATGCACTGGCATCCCTGAAAAGTTACATCCTGCGCCGGGACGTGTGCGGCCTCACAACCAAGAACTACAATCGGTTCTTCGTCGGCACCGTCCAATGGCTACGCAAGGCAGAGGGCGACATTGCCGCAAACTTGCGTGAATATCTCTCGGGCCGGACATCGGACATTGATCGTTGGCCCGACGACGCGGAATTCCGGAACGGTTGGCTTGGCCGGGATCAATACAAGAATGCGAGGCAACCCCGCCTGCGCCTGATTTTCGAGGGGATCGAACAGCGCAAACGGTCCCTGTTGAATGAGGACATCGAAATCCGCTCTGCGCTGACCATCGAGCATATCATGCCTCAGTCGTGGCGCGACAACTGGCCGGTTTCTCAGATAGAAGGGGAAATCGACATTCTGGGGACGGTGGATACCGAGATCGCCCGGAGCATGTGCATCAACAAGATGGGCAACCTGACTCTACTGACGCACAGCCTCAATGCGTCAGTATCGAACGGACCATTCGACGTGAAAATGCCTGCCGTTCGCGCCCACTCGTCGCTTGCACTCAACCGGGAATTGGGAGCCTATCAGAGTTGGGACGAAGAAGCCGTAGCCGAGCGCGGATTGACTCTTTTTAAGGTAGCCCGTTTGGTTTGGGGTGCGCCTGATAGGCCGGAGGGTGCCATTCCGGCAGGATCGGGCAGTGGGATGGCTTATGCCGCTGGCCTGCCTCCCATCGGAACAGAATGCAGCTTCCGCTATGCTGACAAAGTTTGGAACGGCCTTATCATCGAAGGTGGAATGCGGATCGAGAGCTTGGACGGTCTGGCCTCCACCTTCACGGCAGCATCGCGGATGGTGACGGGCACGAGTCGGAACGGATGGATGGATTGGCGGCTTCGCCTTCCCGGAACCGCAGCCGACTTACTCGCGGATGAGTGGCGGCAAGGGTTGCCCGCAATGGCTAACTGATGACGAGGCGCGGTATCTACGGGCATCTTTCGTCAAGCAGCCAATCTATGCCACATATGGAAAATGCACTGGCTGGCAGATCATAATCGCTCGGAATTTCTAGCCTGCCCGGAACTGGTACGCTTTGAGTATGCCAAAGGCGATAATGGTTTCGAACCAACGCTGCTAGTCAAAGGCAGCACGTTGTTGCTGAAATATGTGGTTCTCGGGAGGCCGATGCATCTCGCTGTGGATCGGCGTGCAAAAAGGACCCCGTTATGGGGGTGATCGGCGTCTAAAAGGGACCCCCATCTCGATGGTTTAGTTGCGTCCGTTTGGTGATGACCAGACGGCGGGATCGGGATGTTGATATTG
>NZ_JAJSSH010000030.1 GCF_021403115.1 Sphingobium sufflavum | reverse complement strand
CGCTTGGGGGGCGCGCAGCGCCGGCCGTGGGTCCCTCCTATGGACTACCGGGACAACCGCCTGGCAACCCGAAAAGGGGGTCCCTATTGCACGCCGATATGGGGTCCCGGTTCGACGCCTATTTACACAGCCCTCTTCTCTGTTCGTTGCAATCCGGCTCCTCGGAAGCATCGCCATCTTCCATAGGTAGGAACCAATAATGTGAACGCTATGCATGTCATTAATGATAGAGAGTCTATCATTGCAACGAGTGTGAACTAGAGTCAATCCTCGCAGGGGCGTGAGACGTGGCTATGCCGATCGGAATCTTTGTGAAGTGAGAGATATTTTATCGGTAAATTGACAGAATCAAAAATTAGTGAGAATTGATTCTCTGTGGTTGCCCATTAGTCACGCCACGGGCACCGGGTGGGCGGCGCTGCTCAATTGGGTGCTTTGCTGAAGTCCAATCACTGAAAGTCAGGAGTGTCGCGTGCCCGATCAATATGACTACATCATAATCGGTGCAGGGTCCGCAGGATGTGCTCTGGCCGAGCGCTTGTCGGCAGACGCTTCCGACACGATACTTGTGGTTGAGAGCGGGCCAGCTGACACCAGCATGTTCATTCATATGCCGCGCGGTATAGGCGTGTTGTCCAATCCCGGCAGCAAGGTGATCTGGGAATATCAGGTCTCGCCCGGAGGCAATGTTCCCAGGGAACGCTGGTTTCGGGGGCGCACATTGGGCGGGTCGAGTTCCGTCAACGGCATGATCTACATGCGTGGTGCACCGCTGGATTACGATGGATGGCGGGATATGGGGTGCACAGGCTGGGGCTGGGACGACATCGGCCCCAAATTTGTTGAACTGGAAGATCATGATCAGGGCGCCGACGAATGGCGCGGCTCAGGTGGGCCCTTGCGCGTGACGACGCATCCCTCCGGTGAGCCCCTGTATGAAGCCATCCTCGACGCCGCCGCCGAGATGGGCATTGCGCGGGTCCGTGATGTTAACGGCGTTACGGCCGTCCGCGAAGGCGGTATGGGTTACCAACCCACCACGCGCTCCGATGGGCGCCGGTTCAGCGCGGCCAAAGCTTTTCTAGACATGGCAAGGCGCCGTCCGAACTTGCGGATCATGACAGGCGCCAACGCGCTGCGGATCATATTCGAGGGTAAGCGCGCTGCGGGAGTGCTGGTCAGAGACGGCAAAGGCTCGCGTGTCATCCATGCCCGCCGTGAAATCATCCTGTCGGCTGGTGCGTTCGAGACGCCGAAGCTGCTGCAACTTTCGGGCATCGGCCCGGCCTCCATCCTAGCTCCATTGGACATCGACATCATCGTCGATGCGCCGGACGTCGGGCGCAATCTGCGGGAGCATCGCCATGCCGACCTGAGGCTGGAGGTACGGGGCGGGAGCCAGAACAAAGACTTCACCGGCGCGCGAATATTCTGGTCGCTCCTGCGCTATATGGCGGGAAGGCGCGGACCGCTGAGCCATGCGGCGCATGAGGTCGGCGGCTTCGCCAAGTCGCTGCCCCATCTGGACCATGCCGATCTGCAATTTGGCCTGATGACAATATCGGCTGGCGATACCGGCACCGGCAATGCGATCAGTCTCGATCCCTGTCAGGGCGTTACCTTTCTTGCCTATTTCACGCGCCCGGAGAGTCAGGGAGAGGTACGCATAGAATCTGCTGATCCCGATGCGCCACTGTATATCGACGCCAATCATCTGTCGGCGGAAATCGACCGGCAGAGGTTCGTCTCGGCGTTCCGATGGTTGCGCAAGCTCGCAGCGCAGCCCGCACTAGCGCCATGGGTGGTGAGAGAGATTCATCCCGCCGCGCTGGTCGAAACGGACGATGACATTTTGGCGCATGCGATGGCAATGAGCGGCCCCTGCTTTCACAGCGCCGGGACCGCCCGAATGGGCATTGATCCGCTGGCGGTGGTCGATCCGCGCCTGCGGGTGCGCGGCGTGACGGGGCTGCGGGTCGCGGACACATCGATCATGCCAACGCTGGTGTCTGGCAATACCAACGGTCCAGCGATGGTCATCGGGTTGCGGGCGGCGGACTTCATCCTCGCGGACAATGCGGTGATGTCGCAGGCAGCAGCGGCTTAACGGCCTCCAGCAACCCCAACTGAAGCCCTGTTTCAGATATTTTGCATTAGCGGAGCAAAGCGGTGGATCACTTCATCCAGATTAAAGACATGCTGATGGGCCTCGATCCCCTGACCTGGTGGCTGGCGCTGCTCGCAATTTTCGGTTTGTCGACAGGCTTTTTCACGGGCTATTTCCGCGCCCGCAAGATCCAGCCGAATGGCTTCAAATGGCCCATTTTCAGGCGAGAGGTCGGCTGGGCCGTCTTCAACGTTTCCGTGACGACCCTCGTGCTCGGAGCCGTGAGTTCCTTTTTGAAGGCCAAAGGCTGGATCAGCTTCAATTCGGAACCGGCCAGCGGCTGGGTAATCGCCATGGAATATGCGATCTATTTCCTTGGCTTCGACACATGGTTCTATTGGTGGCATCGCCTGATGCACATGGAGCGCTTCTACAATCTGACGCACAAGGTTCACCACGGATCGATCACGCCCAATCCGGTCACATCACTCTCGATGAACCCCGTCGAAGGTATCATCGAGGGAGCCTGGGTTCCTGTGCTGACCAGTCTGCTGACCCTGCATGAAACGACCATGATCTTCGTGATACCGACCGCCGTCGTCATGGGGCAGTATGTTCACTCGGGCTTTGAGATACTGCCGAGTTGGTGGAACCGTAGCTGGCTGACCAAATGGTTCATCTCGGCGACTTTTCACGATCAGCATCACCGCTATTTCAAAGGCAATTATGGCGGCTACACGACAATCTGGGATCATATTTGCGGCACTGTCCGGCCACGGTACGAGGTGGACTTCGTAAAGATCACGACGCGGCCGATCCGCAGGGCGCCTGACGCAAAACGAGAAAAGGCGACTACGTGAGCGATCCAGATGCATCGGGTGCCAACGTATCGGTGACGCGATTGACCGCTATGCGGATCGCCATATTAGGAACGGGTGTCTTGCCGGCGATCGCAGCAGGCACGGTTTCCGTCATGCTGCCATCCATCAATGACGCGTTCAATAATGGCAGCAACGGTATCTGGATAAAGTCGGTCGCCACGGCTGCTGGCCTCGGCATGATGGTTGGGGCACCCGCGAGCGGATTTGCCATCGACAGGCTGGGCCGCCGCCGGGTTTTGCTAACTGCCGCAGCGGTGTTCGGCGCGGTCGGTTGTTCCATAACGCTCATGACGCAATTGTGGCAGATCATCATCGCACGCTTCTTCATAGGGATCGCGAGCGGCGCCATGGGGGTTGGTATCGCTGCGGTCATCGGAGACATGTTCCGCGGACGCCACCAGGGTAGATGGCTGGGCCTCAATGCGGGCGTTGCGACATTCTTCGTCCTTGTGCTCAGTCCCGTAGTCGGGGCCATGTCCGATCTGGGATGGCGCTATGGCTTTGCGGTTTATGCGCTGGCCATTCCGGTCCTACTTGCTGTGGCCAAAGGCATTCCCAACGCCGCGCCACGCTGGGGGACAGCAGCGCCACGCGCACAGATATTTACCTCGCCGCGCAGCATTCCATGGCGCGCCATAATACTTGCGGTTTTCATGGGGACATTGTCCATGGGGACTGCGCTTTACTGGCCATTCCGGTTGCGGGAGGTGGGGATCGAGACGGGCAGGGATATTGCGCTCTACGGCTTGCCCAATATCCTCCTGTCTGGCGCTGCGGCGCTTGGCTATGGCGTGTTTCGCCGATACATGTCGATAACCTCCATGTTCGTGGTCGGGGCGTGTCTTTCCGCCATGGGCCTGATTGCTATGGGATTGGCTTCTAAGCCCGCCATGGTGGGTTTGGGATTGATGGTCGAAGGCCTCGCGATTGGCATGATGACTCCCAATCTGACGGCCTTTGCGCTATCGGTCGGAATTCCTGCACAACGTGGCCAGACGGTAGGATTGGTCAAGGGTGCGTTATACGGCAGCCCATTCCTGACACAGTTCATTTTGGAGCCTGTCTCCCGCTATGGCGGAGCCAGTGCAGCGCTCTGGACGATTGCGGCGATGGCAATTGCCATCGCGCTGGCCATTTCGCTAGGGGCGCTTGGGTCAGCGGCGCGGGGGGAGGACGCCGCCGATCTGTGATGCCAGCGGGCAGAAGGAGAGGGGGCATGAGTATGGGCAGGCGATCCGCGACTCCTTGGCCAAAGACGGTCTGCCCTCCAGATCGTCAAAAGTTACGCCCGGCTGCGCGGTAATCCGAGGCGCCGCTCCGCTACCATATTACGCAGGACTTCGCTCGTGCCACCGTAAATGGTCGTGGCGCTGGAGTGGCGATACCCTTTTTCTACCAGTCCAAGGCCGTCTTTTCCCCGCAATGTTGATCGCGGAGCAGCAAGATCGAGAAGGTCGGAGGAGGCCCGGATAAACGCTTCTGTGGAAAAGATTTTGGCGGCGGGACCGAAGGCGAGATCCTGCGCCCCCGCCAGCCGAGTACCGAGTACACGCCCCGAGAGAACCTCGGCGATGCGGGCCTCCGCATGCACCTTTGCGATCCGGGCAAGTACGTGGCTGTCTTCGATCAGCGCCTGGCCGTTTCTGTTGGTGCTGCGCGCCCATTCTGTGACGCTATCCGCCATCTCACGCATGAGAATGTGATAATAGCCGCCGCCCTGCTCGAAACCGAGCGCGGCGGCGAGAACCTTGGCGCCTTCATTCACCTTGCCGAGGCGGTAGCGATCCTCCACTCGGACATCCTGATAAAATGTCGCATTGGTTCGTTCATCCATGAACGTATGGACCGGGTGAATGTCGATGCCAGCCTTGTCGAGCGGGACGAGAAACGTCGTTATGCCCTTATGCTTCGGGGCGTCCGGGTCTGTCCGTGTCACCAGCATCACATAGCTGGCCAGTTCGGCGCCTGATGTGAACATCTTCTGGCCGTTGATTATCCAGTCCTCGCCATCTCGCTCTGCCTTGGTGTTTGCCGCAAAGACGTCGGATCCGCCGGATGGTTCTGTATATCCTAGGCAGGCGGTGGCTTCGCCCTTCGCCATGCGTTCCAAGACTTCTTCTCGCAATGCCGTCGACCCGAAATGCAAAATGGCATGTCCCACCAGCGCGGTGATGCTGCGTGCCAGCCCTGCATAGCCGACCTCCTGCCAGACAGAGAGGCTTGCCCTCGTGGCATCGGCATCGGCATCGGCGCCGCGGCCACCCCATTTTTCCGGCCAGTCCGGGTAAAGGAGGCGCGCTTCGCCAAGGGCGCGATGTACGTCCCAAGCATGAGCCTCAAAATTATGGTCGACAAGATTGTGGTGCGCCGGTTCCAGAATGCGCGCGAAGAGCGCCCGCGTTTCTTCGGCAAGGTCCTGCCCATCCGGCGGTGCGTCAAAATCCACATCGACGATGCCGACATCGGGCAGTATGCACGGTTCGCCTAGCAGCAGCCGTCGGCCGCCACGGATCAGTTCGGCACGTGGATCGCCCATGCTGGCGGCCCAAGATTTGGCGCGGCGATGATAAAGTTGGATATCATATTCGGTCGAAAGGCCGTAGCCACCGAACGTATGTAGCCCATGTGCCACCCTGCTGCTGGCTGTTTGGGTGGCCCACCAAAAGAGCAAGGATATTGTCGCACCCGCATCACGGTGACCGTCAGCGATCGCCCGCAGCGTCCACCACAGCAGCAGCGCAGCTCCATCGGCGTCAATGACATCGTCAGCAAGCGGATGAGCAAGTCCCTGGTTGGTGCCGATGGGTTGACTGAAAGCATGGCGCTCGCAGGCGTAAGCAGCCGCGCTGGTCAAAGCTTCGCGGGCAAGTCCGATCTGGGCAGCGCTTGTCAGAAGTTTCCACTCTTCGATACCAGCCGCCCATATCGCGGCTGCGTCGACGCCGGCTGCGATGACATGCCTTTCGCCCGCGCCGGGCACGAACGCGGCCACAGCAGTGAGGTGGTGCCGGAAATTCGGACAGGGTGCTAAGCTAATCCCGACCTGAGGAATGGACGGGAATGAAGACGACGAGGAAACGGTATTCGGCTGAATTCAAGGCCAAGGTGGCGCTGGAGGCAATCCGTGGCGATCTGACGCTGGCAACTGGGCGCCAAGCATGGCATCCACTACACGATGATAGCGGCGTGGAAGCGGCAAGCGGTCGAGGGCATGTCCGCGACGTTTTCGGGCGTTGGGGAATCGGCCAAGGCCGCGATGGAGGCCGATTTAGAGAAGCTGCATGCCAAGATCGGGCAGTT
>NZ_JAJSSH010000029.1 GCF_021403115.1 Sphingobium sufflavum | reverse complement strand
CAATATCAACATCCCGATCCCGCCGTCTGGTCATCACCAAACGGACGCAACTAAACCATCGAGATGGGGGTCCCTTTTAGACGCCGATCACCCCCATAACGGGGTCCTTTTTGCACGCCGATCCACAGCCGCCGTCGCGACCAGCGGCCCCAACACGCTGGGCTGCCAGCAGATCGAGCGGGAGCGCAACGCGGGCGACCTGACCGTTACCAACACGCTGCCGCAGGCGCATCAGACTGTCGAGACATGGCAGATCGTCAATTCGCTGAAGTGGCAGGCCAGCGATTATCTGACCATCAAGAACATCAACAGCTATGGTCAGGTAAAGCAGAATCAGGCCATCGACCTGTTCGGCGTCTTCAATCCGCTCGGCACGACGCTGAAGCTGCCGAGCGCCACGGCGCCCTATTCCACCACGGTCGCGGTGCCCACGCGCTTTGTCGGCAACTTCTATGGTTCCGACACCTCCATCAGCCCTCCGGGACTGGAATCGGGCAATCAGGAAACCTTCACCGAGGAATTGCAGCTTCAGGGCACCACGCCCGGCGGCACGCTGAAGTGGCAGGCGGGCGCCTATTTCGAACGCAGCGCGCCCCTCAGCTACGCCGGTTCGCAAAGCGTCGCAGGTGTCTTGTGCGACAACCCCGCGCAATATTCCAATTTCACCTGCACCGATGCCTCCATCGTGACGGGTTCGGCATCGCCCACCGGTTCTCGCGGCTATAATGTCGGCAAGGTCAATTACCGTAACGCGGCGCTATACGCTCAGGCCAATTACGAGATCACGCCGCAGTTCAGCGTCGATGCCGGTATCCGCTACACATGGGACAAGAGCTGGGGCAGTTCGCAGAATATGTCGATCGCCTATTCCGCCGCGACCGGCTGGAACACGCCGACCTTCACCTGCATCAACCCCAATCTCACCTATAATGGCGGTCCTGCCAGCTGCACCGAAAACTACAGCCAGACATCCACCGCCCCGACCTGGATGCTAGGCCTCAACTACAAGCCCATCGACGACATCCTTCTCTACGCCAAATATGCGCGCGGCTATCGGCAGGGTTCGATCAGCCCTATCGCAGCCATCGGTTTCAAGAGCTATGAACCGGAAAGCGTCGATGTCTATGAGGCGGGCCTGAAGGCCAGCTGGAAGGGATCCTTCCCCGGAAGCTTCACTATCTCCGGCTTCTACAATAATTTCCGGGATATGCAGTTGCAGGTCTCCTTCTTGGACCTCAACGGCATCGCACCGACGCTGGCCTCGCTTCCCGCGATCGTCAATGCAGGCAAGGCCCGCATCTATGGTCTGGAGGCCGAGGGCACGCTGCGCCCGTTCGAAGGGTTCAGCATCCAGGCCAGCTACGCCTATATCAACACCAGACTGGAACGGTTCGTCCGCCCGGACCTGAGCACGCAGCCGGTCGGCTACTATGACACGGTGGCGAGCAGCCCGATCGAGGGTAGTCGCCTGCCGTTCACGCCGGATCACAAGGTGACAGTGAACGCCAATTACCGACTGCCGCTGCCCGACAGCATCGGCCGGGTCACGCTGGGCGCCACCTATATCTACACCGGCACCGTCTATTATGGCACGGATGCGACGCTGAACCGTCGTGTTGCCAGCATCTTCAGTCCGTCGGACGCATCCTATGATACGTCGGTTGCGCCCGGCTACAGCCTCGTCAACTTCAACATCGGTTGGGCCAACATCGCCCAAAGCGGCCTCGATGTGCAGGCATTCATGACCAACGCTTTCGACAAGCGTTACTATGACTCACGCAGCCTGTCGGGCAGCCGTGGCTTCACGGCCCGCTATTATGGCGAGCCGCGCATGTATGGCGTGAAGCTGCGCTACACCTTCTGATCCGAACGTCTGATCCAATCCTCCCTGATTGGATGATGTGACTGGCTGGCCTGCCAAATGGGAGGCCAGCCATTTTTTCCAGACCCACACTGCCATTCTAGTCACCTCGCCTAACAAGCGACTGTTTGGCAATAAAATTGAAAATATATTCATATTTTATGCATTTGAGGCACCTATATTTGTGGCGATGCCATGCGCCATGACGTAAGAAGAAAATAAGGTTCGACGATAGTCGACATTCAAACGACATGTGGAGAGAGCATGGCAGGCACCCCCTTATCGGTCCGCGAAGAATGGAAACGGCACTGGCCGCTCGTAATCGCCGCCTGCATCGGTTTTTCCTTCATGTCCGCCATGACCCCCGCCATCGGTGTCTTCATGGACCCGTTGACCAAGGAATTCGGCTGGACCCGGACGCAGCTTTCCGCCGGCATCGCCATCTCTGCGGTTATCAGCCTGTTCGCATCACCCTTCTTCGGGCTGCTGATCGACCGCCTCGGCACACGTCGCATCGCCATGCCGGGCATCGTCCTGACGGCCTGCGCCATTGCCGCACTCTCACTGGCCAATGGCTCCTTCCCCCAATGGATCATCCTGTGGCTGGTGTGGGGCCTGATGGTCCTGCTGATCCAGTCGACGGTCTGGTCAACCGCCGTCGCCAGCGTGTTCGAATCAGGTCGCGGCCTCGCCCTGGGCCTGACCCTGTCCGGCACCGCCCTCGCACAGATCGTCGTGCCGCCACTCGCCAACTGGCTAATCGGCGAACAGGGATGGCGCATGGCGTTCGTGACGCTGGGCTTCGGATGGGGCAGCCTCGCACTGCTGCTCAGTTTCCTGTTCCTTTATGATGCGCGCGACCGGCTGCGCCTCAAGTCCCGTTTCGCGGTCGACGCAGCGGCGGACGGCGGCATCCTGCCCGGTCTCACCATCGCGCAGGCATGGCGCAGCCCGCCACTGTGGCGCGTATTCATCTCGACCTTCCTAATCCTGACCATCACGATCGCGGTGTCCGTCCACCAGTTCCCCATCCTGACCGAAGCAGGCGTCTCCCGCGCGCAGGCGGCATGGTTCGCCAGCCTCGCGGGCATGGCGGGCGTGGTGGGCAAGCTGGTCACGGGCGCGTTGATCGACCGTGTCCATGCACGCTGGGTCGGCGGTATCACACTGGCATCGACCGCCATCGCCTATCCCTTGCTGATCGTCGGGGCCCATACACCCCATCTGATCCTGATCGCGATCATGATCAGCGGCTATGCGGCCGGGACGAAAATCCAGCTGTGCGGCTATCTGACCGCACGCTATGGTGGCATGCGCAACTATGGGGCGATCTTTGGCTTCATGACGAGCGCCATCGCCCTGGCCTCCGGTCTGGGGCCACTGTTCGCGGGCCTGTCCTTCGACCATTATGGCAGTTACTCACTCTTGCTCGTCACCGGCACGATCGTCTCGCTCATCAGCGGCCTGTTGGTCCTGAGCTTGGGTCGCTATCCAGACTGGCACAAGAGCGAAACGAGCGCCTGACGGCGGTAGGTCAGCGATAGACAGCAAAGCCTCCGCCGTGCTGTGACTTTACGAGATCGGCCAGGCCCGCGCCTTCAAGCGCAAAGGTCGGGCGTTGTCGAACGCGACATATAGTCTTGCCCGCCGAATGAACGGACCGCGGGCACGTTGGCTCTAGTCGCTCACCCCGTCTCTGCCTCCTGCGTTGCCGGGCGGAAGCTATGGTCGGCCCGCGCCCGAAAGTTCAGCAAGCGCGCCGGCCCATCCCCGGTACGGAAGGAATAGATCGTACCCGCCGGAATATAGAGCGATCCACCAGCCGCCAATGCCTTATCCTCCCAGTGCAATGCCCCCTCCGCGACAAAGAATATCTCGTCTTCGTCATGAGCGTGCGGGGCGATCAACGTATGGGGATCGAGTCGCATTTCCATGAGTTGCATGGCAGTCTCGCTGCCCGCCTCATGAAAGGCGAGATGGCCCTGAAGTTCGGTCGGGTCGATATGATCCCGCATCCAGCCCATCGGGATATCGTCCATCTTCCTCCAGCCAAGCTGTTCTGGATGGTGTACACGGATCGTCATTTCGTCTCTCCTTCTCTCTGTCGAATGTTGGTCAAACCACCGCGTAGACGCACAGCTTGTGTCCATCGGGATCGCGCAGATAGGCACCATATCGGCCCCCGGCGGCTTCGCGCACTCCCGGCGCACCGTCGCATATGCCGCCATGGGCAAGGCCCGCCGCATGCCAGCGATCGACCGTCGCCGCATCCGCAGCCGTGAAACCCAGCGTGTCGCCATTGCCATGCGTTGCGGGCTGTCCGTCTCTCGGCGACGCCAACATGAAATGCAGCCCATCCGACAGGCTATAAAGAAGGACGGTCGGCCCCATGGGCACGCGAATATCGTGAAGGCCCAAGGCAGCAAAGACGGCATCGTAGAAGCGGCTTGCCCGTGCCGCATCATTCGTCCCCAACCGCACCGACATCAGCACCATGACCGCTATCCTCTCGCTCCGTGATGTGACAGGAATGGCACGGCAACCTTTGACTGTCTCACGGCGATCGGCCAATCTTACCGTCCAAACGGCCATGGAAAGGCGGCAAGACGATGCAGGTGATCGGTCCCGACCATGACGTCGGACTCTCCACGCTGATCGATCCCGCGCTGCGCGCGTCGGCGGGCGCCATCGTGCAGGACGAATATGATATAGATGCCCCCTGGCATCATCATGACATGCACCAACTCCAATATGCGTTTGAAGGCGCGATGGAACTGGAGGATGACCATGGCCGCCACCTGTTGCCGCGCAGTCTGGCAGGCTGGGTTCCGGCAGGAACGCGGCATCGCAACAGCCTGCATCGCATCCGGTCGATTTCCATATTGCTAGCGCCCGAAAGCGTGGCCAGCGCCGGAACGGGCGTGCGTATCCTCCATGTCTCGCCACTGATGCGCGAAATGATCGCCGAAGCGGCACGCTGGCCGCTGTACCGAGCGCCCGATGCAACCGGAACGGCGTTTTTCACCGCCTTCGCCTGCCTGTGCGGCGAGTGGATCGAGAATCAGGCGCCACTGACTCTCCCGACGACGACTGATCCGATCCTCGCGCGTGCGTTGAGCTATGTGCGGGAAGATCCGGCCAACGCTATGATGGAAGGGTCCATGCGCAGCGCCGGACTTTCCGAACGATCGCTACGCCGCCGCTGTCAGGCGCAGATCGGCATGGGCTGGGACGAATATCGCAGGCGGGCGCGCCTGCTCGCCGCCGTGGAGCCGCTCACTGAGACCAGCGATAGCATTGCCCGCATCGCCGCCGACGTCGGCTTCGAGAATCAGAGCGCCTTCGCCCGCGCCTTTCGGGAACTGATTGGGCAATCACCCCAGACTTTCCGTGCGCAGACGCGACGCTGACTCCATGCATGAGGCATTTTTGTCATCTCTCAGCACCATTGTTGTGAGCCAATAGCAACTCAATTAAACGACATGGGTAATCCTCCCGTTACGCGGCGACCGGGCGACCTTCACGGTCAGCGACATCCACTGCGCCACGGACAATATCGATATTCGACAGATTGCGAGGCGGGACGAGGCTGTCCGTCGCTCTCACTGCCCGCCTGCTTCTCCCCCGAAACGCCGTCGCAGGAAAAGGAATCTCCCACGCCGATCGAGAAGAGGGTAACGCCACCCGATCCCGTGGTGGTGAGGCAGGTTCAGCGGGTCGTCCAGGCGCAAGCCCCCGTCCCAACGCGGATGCCACCCATGCCAGTCGATCCAGCGCAGCAAAAGGTGACATCGGCAGCCGCTGCCCAAACCACCAGCGGACAGGCGATACCATTGAGTTGGTCGTTCCCGTCGAATTTTTCCTGAGATGAACAGAAGGTCGGGACGGGCACAAAGCGCAACGATCCTCTCGCAGGCATACCCTTGAATTGAAGTTGGGGGACGAGCCGCCTTCAATCATTCATCAACAGAATAGATATT
Source organism: Sphingobium sufflavum (assembly GCF_021403115.1). Lineage (GTDB taxonomy): Bacteria > Pseudomonadota > Alphaproteobacteria > Sphingomonadales > Sphingomonadaceae > Sphingobium > Sphingobium sufflavum. The sequence goes on along the minus strand of NZ_JAJSSH010000029.1, from coordinate 1,314 downwards.
GCCTACTTAATCAATAGAATTTTTATGTATTGTGTGAGGGTCGGAATGATAGGCTGTCGGAATGACTCGCACCAATGACGGTATCAAGGCGCAAGCCGACAATGTCCGCTGGCCTTTCCACGCCCCAAGGAAGGACCAATGATCCGCCTCTCGCGCCGCGAAGCGGTGTTGACGGGCGGAGCCATGGGGTTGCTCGCGCTGTCCGGTTGCTCGCCTTCCGGCCAAAGCGCCACACAGGGCACATTGGTCATCGGCGTCAGTTCCGAGCCAACCACCCTGACCAGCGCCGGGACGACCGCCGGGGCGGTGCAGACGATTTCCACCAAGATTTTCGACGGACTGGTGACTTTCGACAGCGAGGAGCGGCCGCAACCGCAACTCGCCCTGTCCTGAGACACCGCCCCGGACGGGCTGAGCATGACGTTCAAGCTGCGCCCCGATGTGAAGTGGCATGATGGTGCGCCCTTCACCTCCGCCGACGTTGCCTATTCCCTGACAGAGGTCTGGAGGAAATTCCACAGCCGCGGGCGGTCGACCTTCGCTCAGGTCACAGCGGTCGAAACGCCGGACCCGCTGACCGTAGTGCTGAAACTGTCAAGGCCCGCGCCCTATCTCATCAGCGCCCTCTCATCGGCCGAAGCCCAGATCGTCCCGCAGCACATCTACGCCGGCAAGGACTTCCTCTCACATCCAGCCGGAAATGCGCCGATCGGCACCGGGCCTTTCCGTTTCGTGGAATGGCGCCGGGGAGACTTCATCCGGCTGGAACGCAACCCCCATTATTGGCAACCGGATGCGCCGCATCTCGACGGCATCATCTACAAATTGATTTCCGATCCCGCCGCAGCTTCAGCCGCACTGGAGATGGGCGAGATCCACGTTACCGGCAGCGGACAGATTACGCTGAGCGACATCGCCCGGCTCAAGACACTGCCCGGTATCCGCGTCATAGAACGGGATTCGAGCTTCACCGGCGGGCTTAGAGGCTGTGTCGGAACGCTGATGTAACGGTGGACGATCGAGTTTCGATATGATTCCGAGGGGTTGCGACACCAACCTTGGAAGCCATCATGTGGAACCCGACCGCCCGCGCGCATCATAGCCGTGCAGGGGTTCGCTATGGAAGTGATCTTACCGACGCGGAATGGCATTTGATCGAGCCGTATTTGCCCGCGCCATGCCAATGCGGACGGCGACGGCGTTGGCCGATGCGCGAGATTTTCGAGGCTATTTTCTATTTGCTGCGGGCAGGATGTCCTTGGCGGCTTCTGCCCGACAGCTTTCCGCCATGGCGCACAGTCTACCGATGGTTTT
>NZ_JAJSSH010000028.1 GCF_021403115.1 Sphingobium sufflavum | reverse complement strand
AAAACCATCGGTAGACTGTGCGCCATGGCGGAAAGCTGTCGGGCAGAAGCCGCCAAGGACATCCTGCCCGCAGCAAATAGAAAATAGCCTCGAAAATCTCGCGCATCGGCCAACGCCGTCGCCGTCCGCATTGGCATGGCGCGGGCAAATACGGCTCGATCAAATGCCATTCCGCGTCGGTAAGATCGCTTCCATAGCGAAGCTCTGCACGGCTATGATGCGCGCGGGCGGTCGGGTTCCACATGATGGCTTCCAAGGTTGGTGTCGCAACCCCTCGGAATCATATCGAAACTCGATCGTCCACCGTTACATCAGCGTTCCGACACAGCCTCTAAGCGGACAGGCGCAAATGGATAGCGCCAAAAATGCGCAGCGCGCACACTGGCTGGATGCCTTCGCCAACGGCATCAACGACGAGTATTTCCGGCGTGCGGTGAATATCGGTCGGGTGCATGCGCGCATCGGCCTGAAGCCGCAATGGTACATAGGCGGCTATGCTCTCGTCGCTGAGCATATGATCGATGGTATGGTGGCGCCGGGCCTTTGGCGGTTCGTGCCGGGGCGCCGGGCGCTGGCTAGACGGCTGCCTGTGTTCGTCAAGGTCGCCATGCTGGATATGGACGTGGCTCTATCGACTTATTTCGATGAGACCGAGGACAAAATTCGGCAGGTCGTCGATCAGTTGGGCAACGCGCTCGCCGCCCTGGCCGCCAGCGATCTGACACCGCAGGTGAGCAACCTACCCGGAGAATATGGCTGCATCCAGGCGGACTTCAACGGTGCAGTCTCGTCGCTTCGGGGAACTGCGCTCTGTTATCGAGGAGATCGCTCGCTCTGCGCAGGCGCAAGCAAGCAAGCAATCTGGGTCAAATCAATACAGCCGTTTCCAACATGGACGAAATGACGCAGCAGAATGCCGCGATGGTCGAGGAAAGCAACGCGGCGGCGCGCAGCCTGTCCGAACAGGCTTCCCAGCTGACCGATCAGGTCTCGCGCTTTCGTCTCCACGGAAACAGCGAGACCAGCTTTGCTAGCCCCGTGGCGGCCACGCCTGGGGGCAGGTTGGAGGGCATCTTGGGCCAGCAGAACGATGTCGCTCACTGCATCGACGATGAAGCCTTGAAGGCCACTCGCCAATTGCACCACGATGATCACGTGCCGCTCGCCGGGCACCGTTTTCCCCATCCAAGCCGTGCTGACAGATCAACAATGGGCAGAACGGATCCTCGAAGATTGACTACTCCGAGCACATAATCAGGAGCGTGTGGCACAAGTGCCACAGACGACCATGCGCGGATTTCTCGAACCGCCATAATGTCGATCCCAAGCGCCTGTTCCCCGATGCCGAAAGTGATGATCTGTCGAACCATTTCGGTGCCCCTTCATGAATTTTCCATTGGGCTTAGTCGAAATCTTCACGACCTTGACACATCGCCACGAATTGAAACTGCATTTCGACGTGACCGTTGCACTGGTTCGGAACGGACACTGACGTTATCGAAATAAGGAGGCATCACCCCGAGAATGCCTCCTTACCCGTCCGCTGGCCCGGACCGCCGCGTTTCTCAAATCAGGTGCAGTTGCACCGTAGTTTGGTTGAGAAGCTGGTAGGCAATCTCACCGAAGGTGACAGGACCCGCAAGATTACCGACACACTGGCCTTCCAGCTTTCCTAGCATGAAGTTCAGAATGCAGTTGCACGACCAGAACGGAATGTCGTCTTCATTTTTGGGCTGTGCAGCTTCGAACGCTGCCCGATAATTATCGAGACCGAGAGCGATCCGATAGTCCACGCCCTTGAACACCGGTGCGTAGAAAGTCACCGCGCCCGTGTCATGGTCCACGTTCTGGATTGAGACATTGATCGACGCACCCCCATAGTCGCCAACGAGCGGCCGATGTCCATCGTCGATCTCTTTAGCCTTCAGATAGGGTGCCAGCTCGAGCCGATGCCCATCTATAATGCAATGAGTCTGGACAAAGCCTTCGCCAGCGAATGTCAGAATATCGCTTGCCAGATCTGGTCGGAAGGGATTGACGATGCTCGGGCATGCGAGCCGATCGTCGTCCCACTCAACATGGAGTGCCACGGCGCCGTCTGCGAGTTTGTAGGGACCGCGACCGTCATAAACGTAAGGCGTGCCGCCCTTCTTGAGATCATAGCCCGCAATCCAGCCCACAACGGGCTTTAGAAAGGTTGCAGGATAGAAGGGAGCCTCCAGCGCGAAGCGTTCATGGCACGACGATAACGCCGGCATAATTGCCAGGGCGAAACCCCGATCTGGCGCCGTCCCGGAAATGTCTGCTAGCGATGCCGCATCGAAGCTGGCGACGGTCACCCGGCCGATGGCAGACAGTTCCGAGACGAACAGCTGCCCGTCCGAAACGATCTTGCCACCTTCATGGGTCATGAAATAAGGCGTTGTGCCGCCAATCCAGTTCCCCGCTGGCAATTGGTCCAAGACATGCTCAGGGCCTGCAACCATCAAGGAAATGCCAGCATGGATGAGCTGGATTACGATGTCGACGTCGATAAGGTCATTGACGACCGCTTCGGCGAACTCAAGCGAACTGTGCGATTTCATGTGCCAGGCCCCGTTCCCATTTGGTGTAATATTCGAAAATCTCAGCGGCCTTTTCAGGGGCTCCTGACTTGCTCATTTCAATGCGTTTGATGAGCATGCGCGTTCCGAGATTTTCCGTCTTGATCCGTTCCAGTCCGCCTGTGGCAAGTCGTTGCCAACATGGGGATGTTCGAGGCGGTAGCGCCATGATGGTTCCTCTCATTGCCCTGTAGAGCTGTTCGAAAACCCATCGTAGGACGAGGAACTTCTGATGAAGTGAATTGCCGGTAAGTAAGATTACTGAGGTACAACCATGCTGGATGACCTGCTTGAGTGCGAAGTAGAGATGCGGCGTCACGTAATCCCTGGGGCTATCGGCCTCCGGCACTTAAAAACGGCGAGACTGCCACATCCTGCCTCCAGCTCCGATTTGCTCCACCTTCACCGGAGCATGGCGGCGCTAGGGGCAATGCACTAACAAACCAACCGACATACTCGGTGGACGCAGATCGGGTCTGCGTCGCTCGAACGGCCGCGTCTTGATCGGACCCGCCTCATGGTCGCTGCCACCTATCACGACTTCGTTCTGGAGATTGTCCGCCGTAACGACAAGGAGGCCAGCTTCAAAGCCTTACCCCGCGATGGGTCGTCGAGCGAACCTCCGGATGGGTGACCAGATGGAAGCACCTCAGTCGCAATTATCAAGAGCGCATCGACGTTTCCGAGTCCATGTCTACATCGCTCTATGAAGCCTCAAGCTCCGCCGTATCGGTCATTGATGGCGATCCGCAATTGGACTCTTTCGTACCACAACTGTATTATTACGGAAGGGGAGTTCTTTTATTTCTTAACCAAGATATTTTAAATATTTCTGGGGAGAGAGATAATCAGCATTGAGAATGTCGTCCGAAGAGGTGGTGCGTGCCTGCTTGCAGGACTGCTGATCGCTGCGGCCATAGCTGGTAATCATTTCAACAAGGTTCGGTTTTGCGGACCTGTTCATCATGAGAACCAGAAGATCAGTGATCTGGTGGCGGACATATTGCCTCCGCCCGAATATATCATCGAAGCCTATCTTGAGACGACCAAGCTGCTGCAGGACCCAGCGTCATTCAAGGTGCGCAAGGCCCATCTTGCTAGGGTCAGGCCCCATTGATGTGAGAGGCGCGATCTGATTCAGGCTCCGTGAGGAGACTGATAATGAGCGACCTGTACTGGCTGACGGACGAGCAGATGGCGCGTCTGCGGCCGTATTTCCCCTAGAGCCACGGCAAGCCCCGCGTTGATGATCGGCGGGTGTTGAGCGGCATCGTTTTCGTCAATCGCCATGGGCTGCGCTGGCGGGATGCGCCCAAGGACTATGGTCAGCACAAGACGCTGTATAATCGCTGGAAGCGCTGGGGCGAGATGGGCGTCTTCCTCCGCATGATGGAGGATTGGCGGCCGAGGGTGCCGATCCGAAGACGGTCATGATCGATGCGACCTATTTGAAGGCACACCGCACGGCATCGAGCCTGCGGGTTAAAAAGGGGATCTCGGGCGCCTGATCGGTCGCACGAAAGGCGGTATGAACACGAAGCTTCACGCCGTCACTGACGCCAATGGCCGGCCGCTCAGCTTCTTCATGACCGCTGGGCAGGTCAGCGACTACACAGGGGCGGCAGCGCTTTTGGACGACCTGCCAAAGGCGCGCTGGCTGCTGGGCGACCGGGGCTATGACGCCGACTGGTTCAGGGACGCCTTGCAGGCGAAGGGTATCGAACCCTGCATCCCGGGCCGAAAATCCCGGCTCCAGCCCGTCAAATACGACAAGCGTCGCTACAAGCGCCGTAACCGCATCGAGATCATGTTCGGACGCCTGAAGGACTGGCGCCGCGTCGCCACACGCTATGATCGATCTCCGACAGCCTTCTTTTCCGCCATCGCCCCCGCCGCCACCGTCATCTTCTGGCTCTGATCAGTGAGTCCTGACCCTAGGGCAAACGACCAACGAAAATGAAACCGACTGAGTCGCGTTTCTGCGAGATGGGGCGGCTCCCCGGTCTATCCGGGAAGCCCCCGTTGTTGTCAGGCGGCGAGCGGCCAAGCCGTCTGCACGTGACGAAGATGCTCGCTTGGCACGGCATTGGCCGCAAGGCGCAATCTCACGCGAGCGCGGGCGATGCCGCTGCGGAGGGAACCGGCGGGGCGCGACGGGAAAGAGACCAGCGCCCGGTCATCATGAGCAAAGCAGACGTTGAGGCCGGAAGGCATGATAAGCAGCGGTCCATCGTCTTTGGGCGACCAGCGGGCGCAGTCGGTATAGCGGAAAACGACGCCTGAGCGTTCAGCGAAGATGCTCGCGCTCGTGGGTCCGAGATGTTCGCGGCCCGCTTTAAACGCTAGATAGACGATGTCCATCTGCTGTTCACCCGCTTCTATCGTCCACTTATCAAACAGGCGCTTGTCCAAAGCGGGTCCCGCAATGACGATGACCGAGCAGCCATCCGCTGCGAATTCTTGATTAAGCTCATGACGAAGCAGCTTGGCAGCTGCGATGGCGAAACGGTTGACGGTTTCCAGATTGCATTGATGCGTCATTTCAGTCTCCTAAATTTTCCTCAAAAACCCTGAGGACACTCGGAGATTCCCCTTCCGGGACGCGGTCTGCCGACCGCCCTTGGCATGCCGCATCGCCAAGCGGCATGACCTCACCAATTGCAGCCACTTCAGTTCATGAGGGAGACTGATCGGCATGCCGACATTTACGCCACTGAAGCGTGGACGGATGGCGGCAATAAGCGTGGAGCTACTGACCATATTCCTGGTTGATGCACCAGGATCGATGTTCCTCAACGGTCTGAAATTGCAACGCATTCGCCAGCTTCTTCGAATGCAGCTCCGGAATTACATCGCCGTTCCCGGATGTTCTGAATTTGTACAAGGTGGAGTGAGGCGTCACGTTTCTTTCGAACCGCGAGAGGGGCAATATCGACTTCCGCGATTTTTGCGACCTCTTCCAGACTCAAGCCCAGCTGGCGACGACGCAAGTGGCTTAGGGGACCATAGCCTAAGGGGCGGCCCGGCGTTGCCTCTGGCCAGTGCGGCACAACTTCCTTTAATTCGAAGTCAGCACCTCCTTCGAACATCGCCGCGAGTAACCGCAGCAAAGTATCGGCCCGTGGCATGCGACCGCGGATGCAGTAACCGCCGTCCACTTCGCAATTCTCGATCTTGCTGATAGTGCCCACCGCAACACCGCTGCGATCAGCCAGTTCCGACTGCTTCCAGCGCAGTTCCTCCCGCAGCGTCGCCAAACGGGATCCGATGTCCGTCGGAATCGCAGCCGCTGGGAAACTGAAATTTTTTAGTTGCGTCACATGACGCTTTTGCAGGGCAGGATGCTAACAATCCCATAACGCCTGCATGACTGGGCGGAAGAGCACAACGGCCTCGAGGCCACAAAAAGCGAAGACGGTTCCCTCCGTCGCTGCCACGGTCATGCCATGCCCGTCGGGTGCAGAATTTCAGCAGACCCTGCAACAGCTTATCCGCCTCATGGCACGTGCGGCAGCGGCAGAGCATTGCCAAAGCGGCGTGGCTGATTCATCCTGCGCCCAATTTCCTCGGACCGAGGACCACCAGACATGATCGAATCCTCAATCCCTGAGCCGTTCGGCGGCTGCCATCGGATTCGGTCGAGTGCATCAAGAACGGAATAGTGCCATGCTGAAGAATACAGCACCCCGCATCATCCCTATGGTCGCCATTCGACGTCCATGCAAAATCCGAAGTCGAGCGAGGACCAGACCGCTTCCTGTGAAAAGCTGGTCGAGAGTCTCGGCGGCACCGTTGTCGCCACATTCCATGACCCGGCGGAATCCGGCTACAAGCGCGGTCGTCCAGGCCTCAAGAAATTGCTCACCATGGTCGCGAATGGCGGGGCCGATATCGTGGTATGCGAAGCACTTGAACGCATCGCCCGCGATGCAGAAGACGTAGCGTGGCTTGCAAAGAAGCTGAGGTATCACAACGTCGAACTCTACACCGCGACCGAGCATCACGTCGATGAGGTTAAATTCGGCGTAGCGGCCCTAGTCGGTACGATCTTCCTAAAGGGACTGATCGGGAAGACTTTGCGGGGTATGGCGGCCGCTGTTGCGGCGGGACGCTTCGCAGGTGGGCGGGCATATGCGTATAAGAAGAAGTTCATGCTCGACGCCAATGGGGAACCGATGGCAGGCCATCTCGAAATCGACCCGGCTAAGGCCAAAGTCCTCAGGAGAATTTTTCAGGATTTTGCAAATGGGCTCTCGTCCATTTCAATCGCCACGGCGCTGAACGAAGAGGGCATTCCCGGTCCGCGCGGCCGCCAATGGAATGCTTCGACGATTCGTGGAAACCCTAAGGCCGTTACCGGAATTCTTAACAATCCACTCTATGTTGGGCGATTGGTCTGGGGTCGCCGGCAATGGCGGCGTAATCCCGATAGCGAGATGCGTGAACGGCGCTATCGCCTGCGTGACAGATCTGAATGGATCGAAGTTGCAGTGCCGGACCTGCGTATCATCGACGAGGAACTCTGGGACGCGGTACGAGCCGAGATGGAGCGGCGGTCGATCTCCGGTGAACCGAAACAGGAGCACAGCGACAAAATGCAATCACCTGCGGGCAAGCCGCGTAAGAAGCATCTATTGTCCGGCCTTATAAAATGCAGCAGTTGCGGCTCCAATTACACGATCAGCGGGAAGGATTATTACCGCTGTGCCGGAGAGAAGGAACGCGGCACCTGCGGCAACAAACTGTCAGTGCGCAAAGGCGCACTGGAGCAGGCCGCCATGGCCGTACTGCAGCATCATCTCTTCACCGAGGAACATGCAAATATTTTCACGGAGACGTTCAACCGGGAGGTAGCGAAGATCACGGGCACTCAGGTCGATCGCGATCAGGTCGGGAAGAACCGTCTAACGGTGATCGAGAAAGAACTGGAAAACCTGTCTGCCAATCTGCTGACCGGGCTGGTCAGTCCGATGGCGATGAAGATGTTGGCGGATCGCGAAGCAGAGAAGGCGGAACTGGAAAGCCGCCTCGCCCGTACAGCATCTGCGAACCCTGTCGCCCAGATTCTACCGCATCCAGCACTGGTGCAGAAGTTCAGCCAGAAGATCGGCGCGCTGCGCGAAACGCTGAACGAGGCCGTCATCCGCACGGAAGCCGCGGAGTTGATGGATCAGCTGATCGAGAGCGCCAACGTCCGTCCCGACGGCGCCAATGGCCCTGAGGCGGAGGTTGTCGCGAACGCGGCGGATCTGGTGGTCTACGCCACAAACGACAACGCCGCCCCGGAGGGCGGCGTATGTAGTTCCATAACAGT
>NZ_JAJSSH010000027.1 GCF_021403115.1 Sphingobium sufflavum | reverse complement strand
ACACGGACCAGGGCAGCCAGTTCACCGGCTTTGCATTCACCAGCGTGCTGCGGGATGCCGAAGTACGGATCAGCATGGACGGGCGTGGGCGCTGGATGGACAATGTCTTCATCGAGCGCCTGTGGCGCTCCCTCAAATATGAATGCGTCTATCTGCACGCCTTCGAGACCGGATCGGAGCTGCGCGCTGGTCTTGGCCGGTGGATTACCTATTACAATACGCAACGACCCCACTCCGGGCTGGCAGGGCGAGCCCCGGCAGAGGCCTATGGGCGGATCAACGCTTCGGATGATGGGGGGAATGCCCCCCATCATCCGATGACCAGAATGGCGGCATAATCACACCCGGGATTAGCTTAACTTCGCCGCCAAACTGTCCAAAAAGGCGGCACCACCTCACCCCATGCACTCGTGGCTTGGAGCACCTGTGGAGCCATTCTGAAGCGCTGAAGGGCTGCGTGTGAAAAGACTGAGCGTCTGCTGATCTGTACACAGGAGAAGGGGTTGGCGCAGTTTGTGAGGTTGACCGTTGCGAAACTAGCTTCGCCAACCTCGTACCCGAAATCGTGGTGACCTGAGACTACTGATCCCGTTGGTCTCGTTCCTGCACTGCGGTCCGGCGGATCAGGAAACGGCGCAAACAACGCGCGACATGCCAATATCTCACGTTTATAGGAAATGCGATGTCCGACCGACCTAAAATGCCTGTTGCGACAGGTCGCCCACGCTCGCCACGGCGTCCCCGCACGGACAGCACAGTGACCCAGGCGATCATCCTCGACGCGGCAGAACGGCTCATGTTAGAGGAAGGGTATGCCGCAGTTACCACCCGGCGTGTCGCGGAGTGCTCAGGGTTGAAGCCCCCCCTGGTCCACTATCATTTCAAAACGACAGATTATTTGCTCACTGCGCTATACCGCCGGGGCGCTGAACAAAGCCTTCAGCGCCATGCGTCTGCCCTCGCGCAGGACGATCCTCTTACTGCCATCTGGCGTGTGAACGCTGATGGTGAGCGAACCGCGTTGGCGCTGGAATTCATGGCGATGGCTAACCACCGAAAATTCATTTGCGAAGAGATTTCGCGCTATGCGGAACAGATACGTGCCATACAAGTCGCTGCGCTGGAGCGCTATCTTTGTGAACGCAATTTGTGTGCACGACCGCCTTTCGGGCCGCTGGCATTGTCAGTCATGCTCGCCGGCGCGGCGCGAGCGCTTGTAATGGAAAAGGGTGTGGGTATCCGCCTCGGCCACCCTGAACTGAATGCTGCGATAGCTGAGTTGCTGCAGTCGTACTGCGTGCCTGCAGATGGAGGGAATGTAAACGTCATCGCTTGACGTTCCCGAGCAAGATACTATGCACACACTCAATATAGGGCTGGCCGTAGCGTGGCGATCATTCTGGAGGTGGTGAATGCATGAGGTCATGCCCGTCGTAATAGTAACAGGAGCAAGTCGCGGTGCGGGGCGCGGCATAGCGACCGCGCTAGGAAGGCATGGCTGTACAGTTTATGTTACCGGCCGTTCCGAGCAGACTGGCGATCACGCCCTACCCGGAACGATCTATGAGACCGCCGAGGCAGTTTCGGCGGCTGGTGGCACCGGAATCGCCGTGCGCTGTGATCACGCGAATGACGAACAGGTAAAGGCATTGTTTGAGCGCGTAGAGGCGGAGCAAGGAAGACTCGACATATTGGTCAACAACGCCGCCGCAATTCATGATGAACTCACGCAGCCGGGCGAATTCTGGGAAAAGCCTCTCAAGCTCTCAGGCTTAATCGACGTCGGTGTGCGCAGCGGCTATGTGGCAAGCTGGTATGCAGGGGCGATCATGGCTCGGCAAAATGACGGTCTTATCGTCTTTACCTCAGCATCGGGCGCAGTGCATTATTCGCTCGGGCCTGCCTATGGAGCCCACAAGGTCGGGATGGACAAGATGGCATTCGACATGGCGGCCGACTTCCGCCATGCTGACAAGAATATCGCCGTTGTGTCTGTATGGATGGGGGCGCTGCTCACAGATCGCTTGAAGGCCATCATCGCCGCTGATCGTGAGAAGTTCGGTCACCTCGAAGGGCGTTGCGAAACCCCGGAATTTACCGGCGAAGTGGTGTGGGGAATCTATAAGGATCCCGCGCTGCTATCATTAAGTGGATCCACATTGGTGGGTGCGGAGATTGCCCGCAAATATGGCATAACTGATGCAGGAGGACGCGTTCCTGCAACCGCGCAGGAGCTTCATCCTGGGGTCGCCCCGATGACCTTCCACTCCGCAGTGATACGTTAAAGTAGGGTTTTCATTCGCGCGCCGGCATTATATTGAGTTAATGATCAATATACAATCTGAGTCGGGTTCGATCAAACCTTCGTCGGTAATAACCCGTTCCGGGCGGTCATTGACAGTAACGATTCTCATGGTGAGTGCGTAAGCCCCGGCAACATCGTCGCCGTGAACGAAGACATTCGAGCACAAGCTCGGCGGTCGATAGAGGAAGACCAAGATGGATGCTGTAGAAAATGATGCGGTGACAAGGCGTGATCTCTCGCCCCGTATCGGTAGCGAGGTTATCCTCAGCAAGGAGGCGTTGCTGAGCGGCGTATATGCCGAGCAGCTACGAGAAATGCTATCCCAGCGCGGTGTGCTTGTGGTGCGCGGCGCATTCTTCGATGATGCCGAGCAACAGGCTTTCACCAAGACGCTTGGAACGCCGATGGCTCAGACCGAACGCGACGAGGTTATGAAAATCTCGATGGATACGCGCGTGCATGCCAGTGCTGAGTTTCAGCGTGGAAATGTCCTGTGGCATATCGACATGCTCAGTGCTGAAACACCCAACTTCGCGAGCATCTTGAGCCCACGTGTACTTTCGGATGAAGGGGGAGAGACGGATTTTGCCAGCACCTACGCGGCTTGGGATGATCTGCCGGAGGACGAGAAGCGCGCGTATGAAGGGCTGCGTGTAATCCATTCGCTGGAAGCGTCACAGCTAATGGTCAATCCGGAACCGAGTCTCGCAAAACTACAGTTCTGGCGCGATGTCAGCCCGCCGCGAGAACACCCCCTCGTTTGGGCACATGCGTCTGGACGCAAGTCGCTGGTGCTCGGGGCAAGTGCTTACTACGTCATCGGGAAAAGCGTGGAGGAAAGTCGCCAAATCCTAACCCGATTGCGTGAGTGGACGACCCAACCTCAATATAGTTATCGCCACGAATGGCAGCTTGGCGACCTGTTGATCTGGGACAACACGGGAACGATGCACCGCGTTCTACCATTCCCATTGGAAAGTGGTCGTCTCATGTCTCGGACGGCAATAGAAGGCGAAGAACCAGTAGCCTGACGTTACGTAAAGATATGTTCTATCATTGTCGGCTTACCACTTTGTCGCGTCAAAGCATTCCTCAGTCCATAAGGGGCACCGAATGTTCCTGATACACCAACTCGTCGCATAATTGGGTTATGTGGATGGTGTGGCTCCCGGGCAAGGCCTTCCAGCTTGACGACCCGCATATCAAAAAACTGATGGAGAGACGCAATGAGCGTTGATTTGGAAAAGCTCGCACAGGATGTCGCATATCTGAAGGATCGTTTGGCGATCGAGGACTGCGTAAACCAGCACGCCCGTGGACATGACCGGTTCGACGTAGAGATGATGACTGACTGCTATCACGAAGATGGTGTCGACGAGCATGGCGCAGCAGCAATCAACAAAGGTCCAGATTATGGCGAGTGGGCAAACAAAGTCCATGGGCAAGGGGCGTTGCTGAACCTCCATAATATTACCACGCATACTTGCGAAATCGACGGCGACACAGCGCATGCGGAAAGTTATGTTCTGGTCGGATTGCTCAATCCCGATGGCGTCAGCGTTCGCTTCATCAACGGCCGATATGTTGATCGTCTCGAAAAGCGCAATGGAGTGTGGCGGATTGCGCTACGCCGCTGTACTCTCGACCTGTTGATCACCGGCGATGCGTCGCTGCTCAAGTCACCGTATATTTCGGCTGCCGGTTACATCAAGGGTCAGAGGAACAAAACAGATGTTTCGTACCAGCGGCCGTTGTCGCTTGAGAACGATGTAGAGCGCCTCTAGTTTTTGACAGGACACGTTGTTGACCTTCTTCGCCGAGCGAAGCGGTCGGTTCGTTAGTGATCGCAATTGCTGCCGGTGCATCTATGCGGAATCGGAAGCCAGATATGGCGGTAAAGCCGTATCTGGTGACGTTTCCGCACTCACCGCGCAGACAATCTGCCGGGCGTGATGCTTGCTGTCCGATAGCGAGTATCCGTGCCTGGACAGGCATGGTCGATCGCCTGGGCATCCTGTTAAGCCGGTTTAGATTTCGACTGGCACGGCAAATCCGTACCCGATCAGCGACCGGCAAAGAGTGACTGCGATATGCTGGTGTGTCTCCTCCCCGCATGGCGTCCCGCATGCGAGCGGCGAGGATCAGCGCGGTGGGGGGCAGCATGGTGCGGGTGCGGCGGGTGAGCATGATCGCCTTGGTCATGGCACGGCTTTGCAGGAGGGCGCGCAGCGCAGATGGGTCGTGCCCGGCTGCAAAGCCAACTGGCTTTCCTTCCAGGCGAAAGTGCCCGGCACGCCGGCAGGCAGGACAATCTCCCCGGTGATCCCCGCTTTGCCAAGGCGGCGGAAAGCGACCTTGATGGCTCCGGCAGGGTGGGGCACCTCCCCCGAGGCGCGACGCAGCGAGCCGAGGGCGGGGACGATGGCAACGCTGCGGAACCCCGGCGCGCCAGGACGCACGCCCAACACGGTCGCGAGAAGTTGATAATTGGGATGGGCGCTCCACGCATGGGAGTCCGATCGCGTGGGTTCCGGCGTCTCGGCGGTTGCGGTGAGGCCGTTGCTCAACATCGTGCGCCACGGCCCCAGTCGGTCCAGATAGCGGTCCGCCTGTCCGGTCTTGCGCAAAGCCTCATCGACATAGAAACGGAAATAAAAGGTCGCCTGGATGAGCGAGGGATCGCTGAGCGTCTTGTCCATCACGCCCTGGACCTGACCCTCGGGCACCGCGTCGGCCAATAGGGCGAGACTGTTGGTCTGCTGGCTGAAGCTCTTGCTATCCGGGGAATCGAGGAACAGTCCCTTGGCAGGATCCCATGCGTGATCCTGCGCCGCCTTGATGAGCCGAGTGGCGAGGTCGCGATAATGTCGGGCCTGCGTGGTGGCGCCCTCGGCATCCTCCAATTCCGCAGCCTGCTTCAGGACTAGCGCGAACTGGAGGGTAAAGGCGGTCGCATGCGTCTGCCATCCCGGTGGATTGCCGCCTGCAAAGCCATCGGCCCAGTCGAGGAAATTCCACCATGGCATATGCGCGACCATGCCTGTGTCATCCACCTGACGCTCGAACCAGGAGAGAACGCCGCGCGTACCCGGCAGCATGGCACGGATGAAGGCGGGATCGTCACGTAGCATCCAATAGTCGTGGATCATCGCGACCCACCACAGCGAGAAGGACGGGATGAATTGCGGGTCGGCTGAGGGATAGGCGCTGCGGGTGATGCCGTCCGGGATGCGGCTATGGTCGAAATGCTCGATGGCATTGCGCATCAGCCGCGCATCGCCCGATTGGTAGACCGAGAGCAGGGATTCGATCCGGCTGTCTCCGATATATTGGAGCTGCTCATAATAGGGAGTGTCCCAGAATGTCTCGAAGGCGGACAGGCGCAGCGCGCGCCAGTCGAGAGTCCAAATGTCCGCGATCCATGGCGCATCGCTGTCGAAAGAGGCGTGCTGCTCGAACGGATAGGCGGTGAACAGATGGTGCAGGTCGTGGATGCGCAGCGGGTCGGCATCGGTGGTGATGTCGAGCTGAAGATAGCGATAGGCGCGGATCCAGAGCGGCTGGAAGGTCCGCTGATCGCCTCCATCGAACTGAATGCGATCCCGAACGCCGCGGATGGTCTTGCCCTGAATGTCGTTCCGGTTGCCCTTCTTGCCGGCGGCGTCGAACAGAGCCTCCGCATAGGTCATCGTCGCGGAAGCGCCCGCGCCGCCGCTCGTCCGCAATATGGGATAGCCCAGCGTCAGATTCTTCTGGTCCAGCAGGATCGAAACCGTGCTGTTGGGCGGAATGACGAGATCGCGGCTTCCCTGTAGATAGCGAGCGTCGACTTTCGCGAGACCCGTCGAACGGCGCAGGCTATCGAAGCGCACGATTTGCTGTTCCAGCGGGGGAATCGTGCGGGGAACGAGCTGCCAGTCCTTGGCCAGGCCGGCCCATCCCAGCCCCCGCGAATGGGCCGGGGCGATGACGGTCGCGGTCGGCCAGGACGCCGTGTCGGTGCTCGCCTGATTCCATCCCCACGGATATTTACCGGCATCCAGCGTTTCATTGGGGCCAGCGACATAATAGCCCCCTGAATCGTCGCCGATCACCGGGCTGAAGCTATAGGCATTGTCGCGCACGACCTTCCAGTCGCTGTCCGTATCGACCACCGCATCCGCGGCGTCCTCGCTCTGGAGGAGAAAGCCGGTGCGCAAACTCACCTGCGCGGCAGGCCGGTTCTCGCCGAAGTTCCAGACGAGCGCGGCGAGGCTGTTGCGGCCTAGTTTCAGATAGGGCGCCAGATCGACCTCTTCATAATGCCAATGCATCAGGTCGCCGCGCGCAGGCCCGTTGGAAACCTCATGGCCGTTGACGAAAAGACGATAGCGATTGTCCGCCGAGACGCGGACCCGCAACTTTTGCGGCGCCGTGGCGAGGGTGAAATCCCGGCGGAAGTGAAGGACGGTCCCATCGGGATCGCTGAGCGTGCCGTCGCTGATCCATTTCGCTTTCCACGCAGCCGTGTCGACGGGCTGATCGCCCTGAGCGACGCTGGCCGAGGCAAAAAGGATAGCAAGGGTTCCGGCGAGAGTGGAGGAGAGCAGGCGCCGAAATGCGGCTGTCGATTGACAGTGTCTCATCCTATCACTCTCCATCTCGAACAACCCGATACATGAACGATTTCGCAAATACACAGGTTCGACCTGCCTTCATCAGCATAAGTCTGACGGCTATCGGCTCGTGGGTCCGGCGCCCCCTGAAATGCCTTGCCAGTCTTCGCCACTCGGTCCCCCCGTTACTCCGGGACGGGCGGGTGGCGCATTGACGGTCACGCGGACCTCTTTGTAATTCTGCGCCAGCGTCTGATTGGCGGGCTCGACCAGTCCATCGCGCTGCCCATTGGCGGTCAGCCGGACGATATAGTTGCCCGGCGTCGTGAAACTGACAGTGCGAGCAACATCGACAGTCTGCAAAGCCTTAGGCAGCACGATCGCGTCGGTCGCAGCACCGTAGGTCCAGTTATATTGGACGATCTTGCCGGTGGACGGCGGCATCGCGAGCCGGGCAGCGAGGGACACGGACTGGTTGACGTCGACCGTCGCATGGTCACTTCCGTCCACCTTCAACTCGACCACGGGCTGGAGACCCCTGCGGATCGTCGCATCAGGCGAGAGAATGACTTGCGTGAGCGGCAACTCGAAAGTCCATTGGGACGACGGCTTGGGCGCGATGCCCTTTTCAGCCCAAGCCATCATGTCGATCAATGCCTGGTTGAACACTCCACCGACGATCCCGCCATTGGTATGGCCACCGCGCTCCTGATAGTAGACCCGCAGCATCTGATCGGCCTTCGCTTTGCCAAGTCTCTCCTCGATGGTATTCGCATAGCCTGCGACCCAGGATGGAAAGGCCAAAAAGTCCGAGAGGTTCTGGAATAGCATGACCTTCGTCTTTATATTCCCGAGCGATAGCACGCCCGCGCCCTGCTTTATGGTAGTGATGTCGGCCACGTTGAGCGGTCGCTGCGGATATTTTGGTGTGCCGTCCGCATTGCGATACTGATCATATTGGTAATAGCCGGGCACGATCGTGTGACGCGGGTAGAAGTAGGCGGCGAGCAGGAAACGGTTGTTCACCCGTATCTTTGCCCCCTTGACGAGGGCACCGAGCAGGACCGGGCTGTTTTTGCCCGAGAGTGTCAGCACCCCCGTGGTCCGATCGAGGGAACCCGCCAGTTCCCCGTATGCTTCCGAATGACTATCAGGATCGACCACGCGCGTGCGTCCATCTGCTCGATAGACGTAGAAGCGCTGGCCGGTCGTGCCAATCGGTGACGCGGATGCCGCAGGGACGGTGGGAATGGTCCTGGGATCAAGATGCACCGCAGTGACAGCGCCCGCAGCGTCTCGCTCGATCGCTGTGATGGTCGCGAAGCCGTCCATCTTTGCAGCGGCGAGATAGGACGGCGGATTGCTGCCTTCATAACCGGGCTTTGACCAGAAATCGTCCTCATAGGTCGGGTCCTGGTAGAAGATCTCGTTCGTCCCGGTGATCGGTGACAAAAAGAGGAAGGTGTTAAGTTCGTTCAACGGGTAACCCGCGGCGAGCACCTCGTTCAGCACGGATTGCTCTTCCGCGTTCAGGCCAGCGTAGAGCAGTGTCTTTTCAGCATCGGTCAGTCCGTCCGAAGCGTTGACACCGTTGCCGACGGCGCGAAGCGACATGAGCCGGGCACGCTTCTCCGCAGACAGCGCAAGCGCGAAATGGCCAGTCCACTGGAAGGCATGGGCAGGGTTGCCGCGCGTGGCAGGGCAAACGACAATGACACCGGCCCAGACGCCGGTCTGGCCTTCAGCGGCAGCTTGCGCCATCTGGCCGCCGCCGCTGCAACCCCAATAATAAGCATAGATTCTGCCTGTCGTGCCGTACATCTTGCGAACGATGTCTTCTGCGATCTTGGTCGCGGCAGCGCTGTGCCGCCAGTGCGCGGCCGTGTTCGTCGGGCCGGCATTGACGTGGTTCACCGACATGGCGCCGTTGGTAAACGCCAAGCGGTCGTCGATGATGGTGCCTGCTGTTACGGGATGCTGAATCTGCATGGAGCGGTTGCGAAAGAATTTCTTGTCGGGAATTCGGATCACATAGTCCTGCTGACGCAAGGTAGGGCTGTCCGTCACCCCGGTGGGCAGCGGATTTGTCTTGACGTCTCGTGCCCGGAAATAGCCTTTAATTTCGGTATAGGATATTGGCCCCCCGACGCCGGTGTAGCTGTTTTGCCTCGTGCTCGTGACGACAAAGTTGCTGACGTTGAAATAGGGATCGATGCAAGTGGCGTCGATCGTCAGGAGAGGCTCTATTTCCGCCCGTTTGATCAATTCTGAAGTGGGTTCGGCACGGCACTCGTTGGTTGCTGCTTGTCCTTCGGCGCTGGAAGGTGCTGCATAAGCCACACCTGCTGTCGCCAGAGGCAGCGCAATGGCAAGGCTCAAGGCGTTGGACAGTTGCTTCGTGTTCGCTTGTCTCATTTTTTACTCCACGCTTGCGCACGAAAAATTACGGCTTTCAATATCGCCCAATGTAAAACTTGTTCAGCCAGCGAAGTTTTGCGCTGCAGCCTGCATTTGGCCGTTGATTGTAGGACGGCTCCTGTTCGACGATAGAATGGCGAACACCCTCTAATCGCGCTGCGGGAAGCACGCGCACCTAATCGATAACCCTGGATCCGACTCAACAGTCCGCGCATCCAAGGCCGTATTTTGACAATGAGCAGCGCTCAAATCCTGGACATGCATGAGCCGGAACCGCCCGGATTGATCCTCGTCATGGATGTCCAGTTATCTAAACAGCTCCGCTCAACTGTCACGATGATATTTCACACCTCGTTGGCGCTCGGGCAGTCGAACTGGAACTCGTACCTGTCAGTCATGCCGCGCACGTTCGAAAATCATCATCGCAAAAACTGAACATTCGCTAAAATAATAGGAGGTGGCAGTCAACCATTCTGATCCCGGGCATGGATCAGCATCCGTCGCGAAAGCGCTCAATCGAATTCGTCGAGCGACCATCTATCCCGCCATCGTATGAACGGCCGGTCGCCGTCAAAGGCAATCGGCAACCATACATGCCGTGCCTGAGAGGTGTTGATGTCAAGGCCGCCCCACCGTTTCAAGGCGCTCGCCTCCAGTGAGGAAAGGGGGACAGGGGGATGGGCAAAATGTTTTTCGAATGCTGATCGGACCAGTCTTCCCAGATCACCATCGGCAAATTCGGTGCCGCCGATCGGGCCGTTCCATCTGTCGGCGAGCGCGATATACAGATCCTTCTTGCCGGGATGCTTGAAAATGGAACTGATCTGCGAATTGAATGACGTCTCTGACGGATCATCCCGATGCAGGAGGCCAGGCTCGTCCCAGGGGCCATGGAAGGTATCGGCCGTTGCAATTTCCGATGGATTTGGAAAATAACCCGTCGTCCCGGAGGTTGCCAGATAATGCCTGTTTTTTCTGTGGAAGTAGGCAATTCCCTCGCGCACGCTTGGTGGCCCCGGTCTGGGGAAATGCGTGGAATAGTAGCCGGTGAAATCTGCATAGTCGCGCGTCAGATCCGCACAGATTAGTTCGCTATGCACTCGTTCGAAATACATATAGGCCTTGCCGTCATACGGTGCCGCGACAAGGTCGAAGTCACCCGCGCTCATGCCGAGCGGCAATATGCCGGACCTCAGAAGACGATAGGGACCAGTTATGCTGTCCGCCTCAAGGACAGCGCGCGTCTGCCCCCTCTCCTCCATGACTTTGATCCAGCAGATGAACTTGCCGGTTGCCTGATTGTAGAGGATGTGGGGACGATCCATGGCCTTGCGGGGATAGAGCGGAGAAGCAGGATCGTCAGGCGGAGGGGGAATGATTGTTCCGAGATCGTCCCAATTATAAAGGTCCGCCGAAGAATAGCATCGGACGCCCCAATGCCAGATGCCGTTCCGGCCATCTGTTTTTCCTTATTCTCGCCGTACCAGTAGAAGAGGCCACCTACCTGGAGGATGGCCCGGCATGAGCATGCATGGGCTTGCCAGCGCTGTCGAGCCATATCTCCCCGGGTGTGAAATCACGGCGCGGGACGCGGTTGGCGGCCGATGTGCCGTACGCCGGAAGCGCAGAGATCATGCCGATCATCGCTGAGGTCGAGAGAAAGTCGCGTCTGTTGAACATGGCCTATTCCTCAGAGCCTGTCTTGGATCTCATGCGTAACGAGCGACGCGCCTGATGAGAACGATAGCCGCGGCGGCATAGAGTAGCGCAGTTGCGGATTTGATGGTTCGCTCGAAGTCCTTGGCGAGGCGGCGATTGCGGTTGAGCCATGCGAAGGTCCGTTCGACCACCCATCGTCTGGGGTGGACGACAAACCCGGTCTGGTCGGCGAATTTGCGGACAATCTCTATCGTGATGGAGGTGGCGTCCCGGACGCGATCGCTGTTGTAGGCGCTGTCGGCATAGGTGCGCGCGACGAAGGGATGGCGCTGGCGGGAGTGCCTGAGCAAGGGCACCGCGCCGTCGCGGTCCTGCACGTCGGCACCATGGACCAGCCGTTGAAGCGCGCGACCATCGGTATTGACCATGGCGTGGCGCTTGCGGCCCATGATCTTCTTGCCTGCATCATATCCGCGCGGTCCACCCGCTTCGGTGGTCTTCACGCTCTGGCTGTCGA
>NZ_JAJSSH010000026.1 GCF_021403115.1 Sphingobium sufflavum | reverse complement strand
GGTGCAGCCCTGTCGCATGAAATGGCTACGGTGGGTTTTCTGGCACGTGAACTGCTGCCGATGATACCTCGACTTATAGACGCCGCGATACTCAACAAAGATGTTGATTAGGCTCACTAAAGCGACCGTTTGTCGCCATTCAGGCGCCAATTTTGCATCCCGGTGTGCGGACTGTCCGGTAACGCCAGGTCGCGACCAGTGCCGGTTATTTTCCTGTCGAGTTTTGCTGAGCGCGGGGCGGGCTGACCTTGTAGCGTTCTCCATTTCCTCGCCCGGCAGGTGATTCGAAGCCATGGTTGCGGCAGATTCCCTCGGCATGGGTGCTCCAGACAGTAAGGGTATGTGCAATCCCGGTTCTTGGCTTGGCTTGCTCCGAGCAGACTGCCATTATGGGATCATGACGGATTCCGAGCAGCAATTTTCCCTATTCGATCTCGATCTCGACCCCGTAGTCGAGGACCGCAAGAGCGCCACCACGCCCTCGGGTCGCTTCAGCAACTTCGTTGTCTATGTCGATGAGAGTGGGGATCACGGCATGCAGACCGTCGATCCAAACTATCCATTATTCGTGTTGGCTTTCTGCGTCTTCTACAAGAAGCACTACAGCGAGAAGGTCGTCCCTGCGCTCGAGAAGTTCAAGTTCAACCACTTTGGCCATGACATAGTGATCCTTCATGAGCGCGAGATCCGCAAGGAGACGGGACCCTTCAAGTTTGCTAACGAGGCCGAAAAACTCGGTTTTATTGACGGACTTAGCGGCATCATCGACCGATCCAATTTCATCCTGATAAGTTGCGTAATCGACAAGCATCGCCTCGGTGCACGCGCGGTCGAACGCGGCAACCCCTACCACGTCGCGCTCGGGTTCTGCCTCGAGACACTCTACGAATTTCTCATCGAGAAGAACCAGGATGCCAAAAAGACCCATGTAGTCTTCGAATGCCGCGGCAAGAAGGAGGACAAGGACCTCGAACTGGAGTTCCGCCGAATCTGCGGTGGCGAGAACAAGACGGGTGCGCCGCTCCCCTTCGAGATCGTCTTCGCTGACAAAAAGGCAAATTCGTCCGGGCTTCAACTTGCCGACCTGGTGGCCCGGCCGATCGGCATGAGCGTTCTGCGGCCAGGGCAGGAAAATCGCGCATTCGAGGTTTTGACCCGAAAATTTTACTGCGACGGCGGGCGCGAGAATGTAGGGAGCGGCTATGAGAACTGGGGCCTCAAGGTTTTCCCGCCCCAAATAAGCGAAAAGCCCCGATGAAACTCACCGAGGCTACAACGCCGACCGGGAGCCCCCAGTCCATTTGTCCCCCTTATATGCGAACTCGCAGGCAATTGACAACAGGAACATTGTGCCAATAGGGCCAGGCTTAGGCTTGCGATACAACGCGCTGCGGTCTAATTTCGTGATGGGCTACCTGTTCTCCTGCGCAGCCTCATCGGTCGAACCATTGCACGGCCTGATCACGCGCAGCTTTTGAGCAGGGACGGCTTCATCCGTAACCGGACTTCCGCGATCTTTTCGCAAACGGCAGGAACGTCCCGGGGCCCGGCGTTTGCCGCCGGGCTAAACCCGACCCATCTTGCCGTTCAAGATCAGTTTTTGCGTTCCCAAGTGCAGACCGACAGCTTTCCGATCTGATGCTCGAGATTGCATGGCGCGGAATGGCAGCTTCACGGTGTGTTGAAACGAAAAAGCCTTCACCGTTAAGCTCTTGTACCTTATTTCACCTGCTTGCGTCGCAAATTATCGGCATATGCAGCTTGCAAATCGAAGGCTGAAAAATCAGCGAAACTCCCTCATATCAAGCTGTTGTTTACCTATAACCTTTACATACGGGTCCACAGCATGAGTGGGGTCGCAATCTGTGTAAATTACACAGATCCATGGATTTCCGGGAACAGCGTCCAAGGTCGTGGGGCCCAAGGTCGCAACACTGGTAATAGACGTCATGCGTCATTGTTAACCGGAATGGCGGCGACGGTCCGCTGTCCCGGTCCGACGACGTGTGCGCTCCGCTGATGGAATTTGCATCAGGGCGGTCCCGTAAGACCGCTTCACGGAGTAGCCATTGATGATCCTTTCCCAGCTCGCCCGTCCTGGCAAGACAAACCGCTTGCTGCGCAGCGCCCTGCTCCGCACGACCGCCCTCGTCGCCGCCGTCGCTCCGGCGGGCGCGATGGCACAGGAGCTGCCGACGAGCGGGCAGGTCGTGACCGGATCGGCCAGCATCGCCACGGCGGGCAGGGACATGACCGTGACGACCGGCACGCAGCGCACGGTCATCGACTGGTCCAGCTTCTCCATAGGCACCGATCACCGGCTGACCATCAATCAGCCTGACGCATCGTCCATCAACGTCAACCGGGTGGTCGGCACCGATCCCTCGCAGATCTTCGGCACGCTGACCTCAAACGGCCGTGTGGTGATCACCAATCCCAACGGCATCTGGTTCGGCCCTTCCGCTCGTGTTGACGTGGCGGGCATCGTCGCCAGTGCGGGACGTGTCAGCGACGCGGCTGTCGGCCAGTTTGCGGCTGGCGGCGCGCTGTCCATCGGCGAAGGACTGGCCGGGGCCAGCGTTATCAACGACGGCGTCATTACCGCGCGCGAAGGTGGCTTTGCCGCACTGGTCGCGCCGGGCGTGCGCAACTCTGGCACGATCACCGCGCGTCTCGGCCAGGTCGCGCTAGCGTCGGGCCGCACTACCACCGTCGATTTCTATGGCGACGGCCTCATCAACCTAGCCATCGCTGGTACCACGAGCAGCAGCCCGCTAGGCGCCGCCGTGGAAAACAGCGGCCGAATCATCGCAGAGGGTGGGCATGTCCGCCTCTCCGCGAATGTCGCCGAGGGTCTCCTCAACAATGTCATCAACATGTCCGGCGCGATCGAAGCGCGCGGCATCGCGACGGCAGGCGGCGTGGTGGAACTGCTCGGCGGTTCCGGTGCGGTCGACGTTGCGGGCAAGGTGGACGTCAGCGGAGCGGGCGCTCAGCAGGGCGGCCGCATCGCGGTGCAGGCGGGCGACGCAGGCGCGGCGGACGGCATCCTCAACCTCACCGGCACGCTCGACGCGGGATCGGCGCAGGGCAAGGGCGGCAGCATCGAGACCAACTCGCGCTTCACCTATCTGGGCGGCAGCGCCAGCGCCAACGGCGCGACCGGTGGCGACGTGACGATCAAAGCGGTCGGTATGACGCAGGCCGGCACCATTTCGGCCGACGCCACGAGCGGCTCAGGCGGCAGCGTGATGCTCGACGCGATCAGCAACATCACCCAGACGAGCGGCGCGCGCACCAGCGCCAACAGCGTCTCGGGCGCGGGCGGATCGGTCATCGCGCGCACAGTTGCGCAGGGCCGCACCTTTAGTTCGGGTATGCTGTCCGCTACCGGCGCGACCGGCGGCATGGTACAGATCCTCGGCAATGACATCGCATTGGCGGCTGCGCGCGTCGATGCCAGCGGCGCGGTGGGCAACGGCGGCGCGGTGCTGGTCGGCGGCGACCTCCATGGTACCGGCCCGCAGATCGCTTCGACCGTCCTTGTCAACGGCGCGACCACGCTCAAAGCCGACGCAGGCAGCGAAGGCGACGGCGGCCGCGTCGTCCTCTGGTCGAGCACGAAGACCGACTATCAGGGCAGCGCCTCGGCGCGCGGCGGCTCTCTCGTCGGCAACGGCGGCATGATCGAGGTGTCGAGCGGCGACCTGCTGCAATTTGGCGGCAGCGGCGATGCGTCCGCCACCAATGGCAAGGAGGGCACGCTCCTCCTCGACCCCAAGAACATCGTTATTCAGGAAAACACGGGCGGCCTCGCCACTTTCGAGCTGATTGATCCCAATGCGGGCCTGGGCACCGGCTTTGGCCAGATGACCGCCAACCTCTCCAACGGCACGATAGTCGTGACCAAGCCGCTCGACGTCGTCGGCGGGCAGACCGATGTCGGCTCGGTCTTCTTCTACGATTCGCGCACCGGCGCACTGACGGCCACGTTGCAAGGCAGCCGCTCGGGCGACAAGGTCGGCAATTCCAATGGCGACAGCTTCTACGGCGGCTATGGCCTGCTGTTCCTCGACCAATATGGCGGCTACGATCCTGTCACCTACGCCAGTAAATATGACGGCTCGAAGGCGTTCCTGATCACCAGTCCGAACTGGAACGGCAATCGCGGCGCGGTCACATGGGTCGCCGCGAACGGATTGGTGAGCGGCCTCGTCTCGTCCTCCAACAGCCTTGTCGGCGCCAATGCGGGCGATCTGGTCGGTGCGGCGAGCGCGACCGAATGGCAGCCGACCATAGACGTGCTGGCCAATGGCAATTATGTCATCCGCAGCCAGAACTGGAGCGACAAGCGCGGCGCTATCACCTTCGCCACGGCGGGCGCAGGGATCATCGGCCTCATCTCCGCCTCCAACAGCATGGTCGGCAGCACCAGCAGCACGACCAATGGCAACGGGCGCCCCGGCGACATGTTAGGCAGCGGCGGCCTCGTCAAGCTGACCAATGGCAATTTCGTGGTGTTGAGCCCCTGGTGGAACAGGAACGGCGGCGCCGTCACGTTCGGCAACGGCAGCAGCGGCTTTGCAACGCTCGGCGCAGTCAGCAGCGCCAACAGCCTGGTCGGCAATCCGGGCACGGCTTACTCCGCGCCCCAGACCGCCTATAGCCCCTACGGCACCGTCTACGGCTTTTACAACGGTGACAATGTCGGCACGAGCACCAACGTCATCAAAGCCCTGTCGAACGGCAATTATTTGGTCTTCACGACCAATTGGGGCCATGGTCGTGGCGCAGTGACGCTCGGTGACGGCACGAGCGGCGCCGCGGGCGTCGTCTCGACGCTCAACAGCCTTGTCGGCACGGCAAAGGGCATCGGCGACTCGTCTGATGGCACCGACACCTATTTCACCAACACCTATGGCGTGCGCAAATGGTATGGCGGCGATCAGGTCGGCAGCTACGGCGCGGTGGAAGTGGCCAATGGCGGTATCGTGATCCAAAGCCCCAACTGGTCATCGAACAGGGGCGCGGCAACCTATATCGCGCCAGGCACGACCAATCTGGCAGGCGTGGTCTCCGCGACCAACAGCCTCGTCGGTTCGACGGCGGGCAGTTCCGCGAGCTATGACAGCTATCATGATCGCTCCATCGGAGGTGGCGATCAGGTCGGCACCAATGTCTTCGCGCTGAGCAACAATAATTATGTCGTGGCCTCGCGCTACTGGAACACCGGCTTCGGCGCTGTCTCCGTACTCAATGGCACAAATGGGCAAACCGTCACCGGCAGTAGCGGCTCGGCGGGCGACACCGTTTCCGCGACCAACAGCCTCGTTGGATCTACGGCTGGCGACTATGTGGGCAACAATGTCATCACATTGAATGGCTCCAGCGACTTTGTCACCAGCGCCTATGAATGGGGCCGCGGCAAGGGCGCGGTAACGCGGATCAGCGGGACGAGCGGGCTTGCGGGGACGGTTTCGGCCTCCAACAGCCTCGTCGGCATCAACAGCTACGAGCAGTCGAGCCTGGGCGGCGACAATGTGGGCGCGACAATCAAGGCGCTCTCCAGCGGCGCCTTCATGATCCTCAGCCCCAACTGGAACAAGACGCGCGGCGCGGCGACATTTGTGGCGGCGGGCGCATCGATCGCCGGCAATATCTCCTCCCTCAACAGCCTGGTCGGCACCACCGGCGCAGAGGGTAACAGCGTCTACTGCTCCAGCTGCATCGGCGGCAATCCGGCCATCTTCGGCGGCGATTATGTTGGCAGCGGCAATATCGTCGAACTGGCCAATGGCAATGTGCTGATGATGAGCCCAGAGTGGAGCCAGCGGCGCGGCGCCCTCACCTATATCAACGGCACGACGGGCGCGCTGCTGGACGGTGCGACGTCGCTGACCGGCTCCCTCTCCGCCGCCAACAGCCTCGTCGGTTCGCACGCGGCAACGGCCTACACCAGCAGCTACAATTATAATGGCTACAGCCAGGTCGGCATGCGCTATTATGTCGGCGGCGACCTGCTGGGCAGCGCCTATTACCAGAACGTCCAGCTGCTCTCCAACGGCAATGCGCTAATCAGCTCGTCCTACTGGAACAATCAGGCGGGTGCCCTGACGTTCCTTCGCGCGAACGGCACGCTGTCGGACGGATCAGCGTTCGTGGGCACATTGTCGTCCGCCAACAGCCTTGTCGGCACGCGCTCGGCCAGCCTCAACACCCCGGCCAACCTGGCCCAGGGGAACAGGTCGCTGAACAGCGACGGCGATCAGGTCGGCAATTACGGCCTGATGGAGACGACAAGCGGCGACGCGCTGCTGTTCAGCCCCAACTGGAACGGTACGCGCGGCGCGGTCACACGGATCAGCGGCGTCAATGGCCTCACCGGCACGCTGGGCTCGGGCAACAGCCTGATCGGCAGCGCGGTGAGCGATCAACTCGGCAGCTACAGCTCGGCAGGCGTGGTGCTCAAGGCCAATGGCGCCTTCGTCCTGAGCAGCGGCAATGTGTCGGGCGGCCAGGGCGCCTTCATCTACAACAACGGCACGTCGCCGCTGACAGGCACGCCCTCGCAGGCGAACAGCTTTCTGGGCGATGCCACCAACGCCAGCTATGCGGCCTATGGCGTCACGACGGCAAATGACGACCTGATCCTGATGGACTTCTCGGCCGAAGGATCGGGCCGGGTCGTTCTGGGCTTCAACGATGCGACCCGCTGGACCTATGCCGCAGCGCAAGGCCAGACGCTGACCATATCCCCCACGCTGATCGCCCGGGCGCTGGGCAGCGGCACATCGCTGGTGCTTCAGGCGAACAACGACATCACGATCGCCGACGCGATCAGCACCAGCCTGCACGCCACCGGCAATCTGACGCTGGAGGCGGGGCGCAGCATTCTGGGCAATGCGGACATCAGCTTGGGCACCGGATCGCTGACCCTGCTGGCCAACAACAGCGTGGCGAACGGCGTGATCAACGCCTATCGCGACAGCGGTGCCGCGGCGATCAACTTTGCCGCGGGCGCCAATATCTCGACGCAAGGCGCCGTCGCGATTACGCTCGCCAGCAGCACGGACAAGACGAACAACACAGGCGGCAACATTACCCTCGGCGCGATCAGCGCGGCGACGGTGAGCGTGCGCAACCTCGGCTCGGCCAGCGGTTCGCTGACGCTGGGCGGCGCGATCAGCGCGAGCGGATCGGGCACGCCCATCCTGCTGGCGACCGGCGGCGCCTTCATCAACAATGCGGGTGCCAGTGCGCTAACCCCGGGCACTGGCCGCTACCTCATCTATTCAGGCGACCCGCGCAACAACACGCTGGGCGGGCTGGTCGCGGGCGGCAAGTCCTATGGCAAGACGCTCGCCTCCGACATCTCGGGCCTGTCCGCACTCGACAATCTGCTGCTCTACAGCGTGGTGCCGATGCTGACCGTCACCGGCAACACGACCGTCGGCTATGGCGATTCCGCCTCCAGCGTGACGCCGACCATCACCGGCTTCATCGACGGCGACACCGCCACGACCGCGCTGACGGGCGCGGCGACCACCAGCACCAGCTATCAGGCAGGCAATGCGGTCGGCGGCAGCTATGCGCTGACCATCGGTCAGGGCACGCTCGCCTCCTCGCTCGGCTATGGCTTCAGCCTCGTCAACGGCACGGTGACAGTGACGGCCAAGCAGCTCACCCTCGCGCTCACCGGTTCAGTGACGAAGGAGTATGACCGCACCACCGGCGCCATACTGGGCGCGGGCAATTTCCAGCTCACCGGCCTCTATGGCAGCGACAGCATCGCCATCGGCAAGACGGCGGGCAGCTTTGGCAGCGCCAATGCGGGCACCGGCCTCGGCGTCAGCATCTCGCTGGTTGGCGGCGATTTCACGGCGGGCGGCTCCACCGTTCTGGGCAATTATGTGCTGCCCACTGGCACCACCTCTGCCAACATCGGTACGATCACACCCAAGTCGATCAGCCTGACCGGCGTCACGGCGCACAGCCGCGACTATGACGGCACTGCCACCACGGTCCTGTCCGGCGGATCGCTGTCCGGCGTCATCGGCGGCGACAGCGTCGGCTTCTCCAGCGGCACGGGCGCGTTCGCGGACAAGGGCGTGGGCGTCGGCAAGGCGGTATCGCTCAGCGGCTATACGCTGACCGGCACCAGCGCGGGCAACTACACCCTCTCCGCCCAGCCCTCCGGCCTCGTCGCGACGATCAGTGCAAAAGCGCTGACCCTCTCGGGCGTTCTGGCGCAGGGCCGCGAATATGACGGCACCACCGACATCGCCCTGAGCAGCGGCACGCTCTCGGGCATCCTGGGGCAGGACGCGGTCAGCCTCGTGGCGGGCAGCGGGTCCGTCACGACCAAGGACGTGGGCACGAACAAGGCGGTAACAGCCAGCGCCTTCACCCTCTCCGGCACGGATGCAGCCAAT
Organism: Sphingobium sufflavum; assembly: GCF_021403115.1. Lineage (GTDB taxonomy): Bacteria > Pseudomonadota > Alphaproteobacteria > Sphingomonadales > Sphingomonadaceae > Sphingobium > Sphingobium sufflavum. Next base: position 5,111 of record NZ_JAJSSH010000026.1, on the reverse strand, counting down.
TACAGCATCGCCGCCCAGCCCACGGGCCTGACCGCGACGATCAGCGGCAAGACCCTGACGTTGTCGGGCGTCTCCGCCACCGGCCGCGACTATGACGGCACGGCGAGCGTCGCGCTGACCGGCGGCACGCTCTCCGGCATCCTCGGCAGCGACAGCATCTCGCTCATCTCGGGCACGGGCAGCCTGACGAGCAAGAATGCAGGGGCCAACCGGGCGGTAACGGCCAGCGGCTTTGCGCTGGGCGGAACGGATGCGGGCAACTACACCCTCTCCGGCCAGCCCACGGGGCTCACCGCGACCATCGCGGCCAAGGGATTGACCGTCACCGGCGTCACCGCCAGCGATAAAGTCTATGACAACAGCGACACCGCCACCCTCTCCGGTGGCACGATCTCCGGCGTTCTGGGCAATGACGTCGCCAGCCTCATCACCGGCAATGGCGCCTTTGCCGACAAGGATGTGGGACAGAACAAGGGCGTGACGCTGGCGGGCTATAGCCTGAGCGGCGCCGACGCGCTGAACTATACGCTGACGCAACCGGGCGGCCTGACCGCCAGCATTACGGCCAGGACGCTGACCCTGTCGGGTGTCTCCGCCACCGGCCGCGCCTATGACGGCACCACCAGTGTCGCCCTGACCGGCGGATCGCTTTCCGGCATCATCGGGCAGGACGCGATCGCGCTCGTCTCCGGCACGGGCAGCATCGCGAGCCGCAATGTCGGCACGTATAGCGTCACGGCGAGCGGCTTTGGCCTCTCCGGCGCGGACGCCGCCAACTATGTATTGGCGGGCCAGCCGACCGGCCTCTCCGCCACGATCAGCGCAAAGGCGATCAGCTTCGCGGGCCTCGCCACGCAGGATCGCGATTATGACGGCACGAGCGACATTGCGCTGACCGGCGGATCGCTCTCCGGCATACTCGGCAGCGATGCCGTGGGCTTTGCGGGCGGCACGGCTTCGGTCGGTGACAAGAATGTCGGCACGGGCAAGGCGGTCACGGTATCGGGCTTCGGCCTGACCGGCGCCGACGCCGCCAACTATGCGCTCTCCGGCCAGCCCACCGGCCTCACCGCCACCATCGCGCCCAAAGCGCTGAGCCTCTCCGGCCTGACCGCGACGGCGCGCGGCTATGACGGCACGACCGGCGTCGCCCTCACCGGTGGCGCGCTCTCGGGCGTTCTCGGGAATGAGGCAGTCAGCTTCACCACCGGCACCGGCCAGCTGGCGGACAAGAATGTGGGCGTAGACAAGGCCGTTTCGCTGTCCGGCTTCGCCCTTTCGGGCGCGGACGCGGGCAATTATGTCCTCGCCAGCCAGCCCGCGGGCCTCACCGCCACGATTAGCGCGCGGACGCTGAGCCTGAGCGGCGTGAGCGCGCTCGACAGCATCTATGACGGAACGACCCACGCCGTCCTCTCCGGCGGCACGCTATCCGGCATTCTGGGCAGCGATGCGATCAGCCTCGTAACCGGCACCGGCAGCTTTGCCGACCGCAATGTGGGGACGAACAAAGCGATCGCTGTCTCGGGCTTCGGCCTCTCGGGCGCCGACGCCGCCAATTATGTGCTGAGCGGACAGCCCATGGGCCTGACCGCCAGCGTTACGCCGAAGACGCTGGTGCTGGGCGGCGTCTCCGCCACGGCGCGCAACTATGACGGTACCACCGCCGTCGCGCTGTCGGGCGGATCGCTCTCCGGCCTTTTCGGTGGCGACGCCATCGGCCTGATCGCTGGCAGCGGCAGCATCGCGGACAAGAATGTCGGTACGAACAAGGCGGTGTCCGTCACGGGCTTCGGCCTCTCCGGCACGGATGCGGGCAACTACATCCTCTCCGGCCAGCCGACTGGGCTGAGCGTCACCATCGCGCCGCGGGCCGTCTCCCTGACTGGCCTCGCCGCGATCGACCGCGCCTATGACGGCACGACCGGCGTCGCGCTGACCGACGGCACGCTCTCCGGCCTCGTCGCCACCGACGCCGTCTCGCTGGTGCGCGGCACGGCGAGCATGGCGGACAAGGGCGTGGGCGCGAGCAAGAGTGTCACCGTCTCCGGCTTCGGCCTGACGGGCGCGAACGCCGCCAACTACAGCTTCGGCGGCACGCCTTCGACCCTGAGCGTTGCGATCACGCCCAAGGCGGTCACGCTGACCGGCGTGAGCGCGGTGGAGCGCGCCTATGACGGCACCAATGCCGTCGCGCTCTCGGGCGGGACGCTAAGCGGCCTCGTCGCCAGCGATGCCGTCTCGCTCGTCCAGGGCAGCGCCTCGGTGGCGGACGGCAATGCGGGCACGGCCAAGGCGGTGACAGTCAGCGGCTTCGGCCTCTCGGGCGCGGATGCCGCCAACTATGCGATTAGCGGCGGCCAGCCGGGCGGCCTGACCGTCGCGATCACCCCCGCGCGCCTCTCCGTCACGCTGGCGCCGGGCACCATTACCAAGACCTATGACGGCAGCCTCAACGCGGTCATCGGCCAGTCGAGCTACAGCATCACGGGTCTGGTAGCGGGCCAGTCGATCAGCATCGCCAACCGCGCGGGCAGCTTTGCCTCGGCCAATGCGGGCAGCGGCGTGGGCGTGTCGGTGAACCTCTCCCTGACCGACTATATCTCGGGCGCGGGCACCTCGCTTGCCAACTATGCGCTGCCCACCGGCACCTATACCGGTGCAGCCGGGGTCATCTTGCCGGCCGCGCTGCTGGTCCGCACCGATGACAAGTCCAAGGTCTCGGGCGAGGCGATGCCGGTTCTGACGGTCAGCTATACCGGCTTCAAGGGTACGGACAGCGCCGCCTCCACCGGCCTCTCCCACACGTTCACCACCGCCGCCACGGCACAGTCGCCCGCGGGCAGCTACGCCATTCAGGCGACGGGCGGGCAGATCGCCAACTATACCGTCACCTATCAGTCGGGCATCATGGTGGTGACGCAGGCGCCGGTTCAGGTGCCCTTGCAGGCGCTCATCACCAACCAGCCGGTGCAGACCCTCGTCGCCACACCGGTGACGAGCAGCACCGCGCAGAGCAGCAACACGATCGTCACCGTCGGCGCCGCCACCGCCTTCCTGCCGACTGCGCCCGCCGTCACCCCGCCGCAGGTCACGACCACGACCATCGGCGCATCCACCTCCGGACGCGGCAGCTATGACGCGGGCGCGGCCAGCGCCAATGGCTACGCCAATTCCTACCTCTCCTCGATCAAGCTGGAGTCTCAGCAGTGAAGCCCTTTGTCCTCCACGCCGCCTGTCTGACGGGTGCCATGCTGCTCGCGACGCAGGCCTCCGCGCAGGTCGCCCTGCCCCCGGCGCAGGTCGATCCCGGCCGCGTCCAGCAGCAGCTCACCCCGCCCGAGGCGCCTCGCACGGCGCCGGAAATCGTGACGCCGGAAATCCCCGCCACGGTCGCCCCGGCCGACGCGGCCACCACGCGCATCACCGTGCGGGAAATCCGCGTCGAGGGGAGCAGCGTCTATCCGGCGGGCGCCTTCGCCGACCTCACCGCGCCACTGACGGGGCGGGAGGTCAGCCTCGCCGAAGCCTTCACCCTCGCCGACGCCATTACCGCACGCTATCGCGGCGACGACTATATCCTCTCGCGCGCCATCGTCCCTGCCCAGCGGATCGAGAACGGCGTGCTGCGCATCCAGATCGTCGAGGGGTTCGTCAGCGGCGTCGAATTTCAGGGCAAGGCCAGCGCCGTCTTGCGCCGTTATGCCGACGCGCTGACTGCCGAGAAGCCCCTGCGCGGAAAGGTGCTGGAGCGCTATCTTCTCCTCATGAACGACATCGCCGGGACCAGCGCCCGCGCGGTGCTTGCCCCCGCACCGGATGTGCGGGGCGGATCGTTCGTCACCATCGTCGCCGACCAGAAGACGGTCGACGCCTATGCGGGATTTGACAACCACGGCAGCCGCTACATCGGCCCGGTGCAATATTACGCGGGCGTGTCGACCAACAATGCTCTGGGTTTGGGCGAACGAATCGCGCTCAACTACGCGGGCGCAGTGCCGACCTCTGAACTGCAATATGTCAGCGGCCAGATCGACCTGCCGCTGGGCCGCGACGGCCTTCTCCTCTCCGCCAATGCTGGTTACAGCCATTCGCGCCCAGGCTTCGTGCTGGAGCCGCTGGGCGCGCGGGCGACCGGCACCAGCCTCGGCGCGCGGGTGAGCTATCCGCTGATCCGTTCGCGCGCGGCGACGCTGCGGCTGAGCCTTGGCTTCCATTATCTCGACAGCCGGACGGTCATCAACGACCTGCCCGACTTCTCGCCCTCCTCCTACGACCGCATCCGCGCGCTGCGGTTGACGAGCAGCTATGACTTCGCCGATCGGGCGGGCGGGCAGAACCTCATTGCGCTGGAATATAGCCAGGGCCTGTCGATCTTCGGCAGTCTCAGCGAGGCGCGGCTCAACCCCTCGCGCCCCAATGCAAAGAACGGCTTCCACAAGCTGACCGCCGAAATCTCGCGCCGCCAGACCCTCGACAGCATGGTGCGCGGCCTTGCCGTCTATGGCGTGGTGAAGGCGCAGACGTCCTTAGGCGACTCCCTTTTCTCCTCCGAGCAATTTGGGCTCGGCGGCGCGATCATCGGCACGGCCTACGACCCGTCGGAGATCATTGGCGACAGCGGCATCGCGGGCCGGATCGAGCTGCAATATGCCACGGCGCTCCCCGCCGTGAAGGGCGCGGCGCAGTTCTATGGCTTCTACGATGTCGGCACGACCCGCAATCAGGTGGTACAGCCGGGCGAGGCACGCAGCGCGTCCCTCTCCTCAGCCGGTGGCGGCATGCGCTTCACGCTGACACGGCACCTGTCGGGTTATGTCGAGGCGGCTCAGCCGCTAACCCGCGACGTGCAGGCGCAATTGCTGGCCAAGAAGGACGCGCGACCGACACGACTTTTCGTCGGGGTGACCATGCGCTATTGATCGATGCGTCAAGGTCGGCAAATAAGATGGCCATGTGCTTGTCGTACGGTGCATTTCAGATCCCGACCCATGTCAGTCATTCACGCGCCCGTTTGAGCTTCTCAGGTGCAGACCGTCCGGTTGTCCCTTATCGCACAGCGGAAAGCGGACATACCCACCAGCGCCAGGATCAGCGCCAATGGCAGGCTC
>NZ_JAJSSH010000025.1 GCF_021403115.1 Sphingobium sufflavum | reverse complement strand
CAATATCAACATCCCGATCCCGCCGTCTGGTCATCACCAAACGGACGCAACTAAACCATCGAGATGGGGGTCCCTTTTAGACGCCGATCACCCCCATAACGGGGTCCTTTTTGCACGCCGATCCACACGTTTCATTCCGTGCGCGATCCTGCCCACCTGGGATATGGACGCGACCGTCGCAGAGATGAAGCGTGTGACTGACAAGGGTTGTCATGCCATCTCGGTCAATGAAAATCCGACCGTCAATGGCCTGCCGAGCATCCATAACGACTATTGGAAGCCCTTTTTCAAAGCCGTGGCGGACCTCGACATGACTATCTGCCTCCATATAGGCGGCGGTAATCCCGCACCGCATGCGTCCATGGAGACGCCGATCGAAGCCTGGATTTCCACCATGCCCATGACCATTGCGGTCGGCGCGGCCGACTGGCTCCAGTTGGAAGCTCTCCAGCAATATCCGACATTGCGGATCGCCCTGTCGGAAGGCAGCATCGGCTGGGTTCCCTATTTTATGGAGCGGGCCGACTTTTCCAATAAGCGGCACAAGGCGTGGACCAATTCCCGCTTCCCCGGCGATCTGAAGCCCAGCGACACTTTCAAACGACACTTCCTCAACTGCTTTATCGACGATGCCTTCGGGCTTCAGAATATCCAGTTCATCGGGGAGGATAACATCGCCTATGAGTGCGACTATCCCCATTCCGATACGCTTTGGCCCGAAGTGCCGGAGCATCTGTGGCCGACGATTAACCATCTGACCGACGCCCAGATCGACAAGATCACTCATGGCAATGCCATGCGCTGGCTCCGGTTCGATCCATTCCAGCATTACCAGCGTGAGGAACTGACCGTCGGGGCACTCCGCAAGAAAGCACTGGCTGACAAGGTGGACGTGACCCCCCGTTCGTCGGGCGGCGAAAGCCCGCTTCAGGATGGTGAAACACGGCCCGTGACTTCGGGTGATGTGATGCGCCAGTTCATGGACCATGAGAATGAAAAGCGCATGGCGGAGATCGCAAAGGCTGCGCCCGCGAACGCCTGAACATCCCGGCAGTGTGCCTCTGTCAATCGTACACACCGCCGCACGCCCCCAAAAATTCCGGAGACTCGGCCCATGCATGATGTTCGCACCGATCCTGTCGCGCTCAACCCCTATGAAATGGGGTTCGCCGAAAACCCCTACCCGACCTACAAGCGGCTGCGCGACGAAGCGCCAGTATTTCACAACCGCGACCTGAATTTCTGGGCGCTGTCGCGCTTCGACGACGTCAGCGCCGCCCATCGCGACCATCTGACCTTTTCGAGCGCAGGCGGTGTAACGATCGAGGGGATGGATGCCTATGCGCCCCTGCTGATCGTCAAGGACATGCCGGAACATCGCTGGCACAAGGCCCTTGTCACCAAGGTCTTTTCGCCTGCGCGGATGGGTGCACTTGAACCGTTTATCCGCAATCTGGTGGTGTCCCTGCTCGAAGCCGCCGCACAGGAGGATGAGTTTGATTTCGTCCAGCAATTCGCGCTTCAGGTGCCCTTGCAGGTCATCAGCGAACTGATCGGCATTCCGACCGAATATCGCGCGGAAATCCATCATTTGACCAACAAAATGCTGTTCCGCGATAAAAATAGTTCGATGGAAGACATTGGCGCAACGATGGAAGCCGCCAATACCATCTACCGGGGCCTCGTTCGCGAGCGTAGGGCGAAGCCACGAGAAGATCCCATAAGCTATCTGATTCAAAGTGAGATCGAAGACGACGACGGGATTATTCGCCGCCTCACCGATGATGAAATGGCGTTCCGGTTCGGCGAATTGGCCGCCGCTGGCCACGAGACGGTAGCCAAGACCATTCCCAACGGCGCCATGGCATTTCAAAGCTTTCCGTCCGAACGAGAAAAATTGCTCAACAATCCCGGTCTGATCGGCAACACGATCGAAGAAGTTTTGCGGTTCGACCCTCCTTCGCAGTTGCAGGGGCGAACGACTACCCGCGATGTCGAATTGCATGGCGTGACCATTCCCAAGGGATCGAAGACGATGCTCTTAACCGGCGCGGCGATGCACGATGAACGCAAATTCGCCACTCCCGATATCTTCGACATCAGCCGCAAGCCTCACGCAGAGTCGATCTTCTTTGGCCTTGGTATTCACCGGTGCCTCGGCATTCACCTTGCCAAGCTTGAACTGCGAATTGTCTTTGAGGAGTTGTTCAGCCGGTATCCGCAGTTCGAGGTCGACACGTCCCGCGCGACACGCGCGATATTGTCGAACGTCAGAGGCGTCGCTTCGCTGCCCGCCCGGTTGCGAAGCTGAAGGATGGATTCGTGGGCATCGCTTGATGGGAGCAGGCGAATGCCCTTATGATTGCGTAAGAAAACGAGGGGAGCATAATGCCCACGCTGTTTTTAAGGATTGCAGACATCCTGCTCGCCCTTTTCTGGACATGGATCCTGATCCAATCCTTGCGCTGGGGACGTATTGGTGGCGGTAACGGCTATCAGTCGACGCGAAGCGAAAGACCAGGACTCTATTGGTTCGGCATTTTCATAATGTTCCTCATGGTCCTCCATTTTGGCGGACTTGCAATCGTCGGACAGGCGCCAAGGGCTTGACGACACAATAGCGGCGCAAAGCTGTTCTCACTTTCCAACGAACATCAAGCGCTTGATCCGAGCACGCGACCGTCCCAACCTTGGCTGGCCGCAGCGCGCAATCGCTTGACGCTACCAATGTGACGAACTATCTGTCATGCAAATTATCGCGGTCCGACCTTGCCGTACGAAAAGGGCGAGCCGGGCGGACGTTTTAAGACCTTGGAGATTGCTGGAGCAGCATTAATGGCAACTGCCGTGACTAACAGCTCTCGCGCCACAGATGCCAAGGCTTCCTTACCTAGAGCGCCGCAGGTCAGGGCAGGAGGCGATATCAGGGGACCGCGCGATATGAACGATGCCTCCGACCATTCTCTCCCGACGCAGCCTTTCAACAATGGTGATTCCCATGACGCAGACGACGCCACGCATTCTCCCCCTTCCCCGCGCTGAATGGACCGATGAGGCAAGAGATGTCTTCGCCTATTGGGAAGGCCCGACCGCCCGTGAAAACGGCTCCCAGTCAAACACGATGATGACCTTGGCCAACCATCCACCACTCGCTATCGCGTCCCTTGATTTCGGTAAATATATCCTCATCCAGTCGTCGCTGACCGCACGACAGAAGGAACTGATCGTACTGCGCGTCGCGTGGCGGTATGATTCACAATATCAGTGGACCCATCATGTCCATGCCGGTCGCAAAGTTGGCATAACCGATGCCGAATTCGAAGCGCTCCAGTTCGAAGGGGAAAACCCCGTCTGGAACCGCAGCGAACAGGCGTTCATCAGCGCGATGGACCAACTTTGCGCAAAGGGCCGGATAGACGATTCCATCTGGGCCATACTCAGCGAGGATATGACCAAGACGCAGATTATGGACTTTCTATATACCGTTGGGCTGTTCACCATGAACGCATGGGCTTTTGGCGCCATGGGTGTTGAACTTGAAGCCAATTTCGCAGCCTTCTCCAAATCTGCGGATGAGATGGTGCAGAGCGAGGGGTGATCCCGCATTGTGAAGCGCGGTTCGACTAGAGCATGATCCGATCAGACTGGATCGGATCATGCTCAATCTGGCTGTCTTTTGTTTTTCGTATTTTCCAAGCTGGCAGATGATGCCAGCTGCCTGGAAAATGCGTTAGCTGCGCTTCAAAGCCCCAGATGCGGCAGAACTTGTGGCAGATCCGTTATGGTCACGATCCCTGCCTTTGCGGCACACACGTTCGGAATGGCATTGATCGGACGGTGTGCCGTGTAACCGGGCAATGTGCCCTCTGCCTGGCCTGCAGGTATTGGAAACGCGATGTCGATGTCCATCGGCGCATCGCCTTCCATCAAGAGACGCCAGCCATGATCTCGCAATTGCCCCCAATCTACATTTAGCTTGCGCGTGCAATACCAGTTCGTCCGAAACCGCAATGCGACCCTGCCGCCAGAGACGGCCGATACGGTCATCCGCAAGCCAGCCACCGTTCCCGGTTCGATAAAGCCGTCACCAATAGGCTGGCGCTCTGTGGCCGTCGCTATCTCATGCTCGAAACAGACGTCATCCAATGGCAAGCCGATTGCATCGGCCAACACGCCGAGAGAGTGCGCGAAGCACTCGTTCATGTCCGCCATGTCCCGCTTGGCGAATGCCTCCGGCGTCTCGCCAAACCCCATGACGGTGAAAATCATCTCGGGAGAGCAGGCGGGGGCCAGATCGGCATATTCGTCGATGGTTAGACAATCGAGGCGCCGCTGGATCGACAAGAGGACAATCGGCAAGGCTTCAGTGATGAAACCGGGGCTGCTTCCCGTCGCATGGATAGATGCGTTCCCGCGTTCGCACGCAGCCTGCACACGCGCACGCACCGCAGGGTCCATCATGCGGGGGTTGAACAATTCTCCGCGCGTTGTGATGATGTTGATGCCTGCCTCCAGAAGTTGGCATAGCTCTTCATAATTGCAGCCCTCCGGCATGTAGAGGACACAGTCAGGACGCAGCGCCAGCACCGCGTCGATCTGCCGCGTCGCCAGGACACCTGTCTTTGGCATGCCGCATAAATCGCCGGCGTCCAGTCCTTCCTTGCCCTGAGAATGGACATGGACGCCGACGAGTTCAAGGCGAGGATGCACGATCAAGGCTTTGAGCGAATGTGCGCCCACCGTGCCGGTGGCCCACTGGACGACGGTATGTCGCCCGTCCCGCTCGCCATTTTCTGTTCCAACCATCCTTATCTACCCCCATTCTGATTGGATTGCGGCAATTACTGGCCAAAGCGATATCGGAGACGAACGCCGTACATGCGTGGCTCGCCCAAATTTGCCGTCTCGAACCCGGCCGTTCCAAGGCCAGCGACGAAGGTGTAGAATTTCTCGTTGGTGACATTGGTGGCGAACACCGAGGCATCGACCGGCGAACCGGCCACCCTCTCCCAATTGAGGTTGAGGTTCAGCAGGCTGTACGATGGCAAGGTGCCATAATTCTGGCCGCCATACGCCGTTACGATCGCAGGATTGGCATAGAGATAGGACGTCACCTGCTTGCCGGTATAGCTATAGGTTGCCCCGATCCGGATGCGCCCGACACTATCGGGCAGGGGAAGCTGATAGTTGGCAGTGACGGACAATTTATGACGCGGTGAAAGAAAGGGCGGCGATCCGGGAGCGATCTGCGCCTGTACGACATAGTTGGGGTCATTGAGGGTGAGCGGGCTGACCTGCCTGATCTGCGCGTTCAGATAGGTATAGCTACCGTCGATCGCAAAACCCTCGAACGGCTTGAGTCCAGCCTCGACTTCAACACCCCATATCCGCGACCGGCCCGCATTTACGATGCCAGTAGTATTCGAGACAGCCGCTCCGGGCGCGGGATCGAACCCTACGGCAAGTTGCTGGCTGGAGAAATCATTATAGAAAGCAGCGACATTCAAGCGACCTCGAACCGCGCCGGTAAAATCAGCCTTTAGACCAGCCTCATAGGCGTCCACCTTTTCGGGGCCGAAAATGCGATATTGCTGAGGCGAACTGGCACGGATGCCGCCAGACCGATATCCCCGGGTATATTTGGCGTATAACAGCAGATTGTCGAGCGGCTTATAATCCAGGCTCACCAGCCATGTCGGCTTTTCCGAACTCTGCCGCAAGGCCTCGCTACAGCCCGGAGCCGTGTTCAGGTCAGTGCATATTCCGGTCGCGCCGCCCGTAAAGGGAGGTGTCACCGGGAAGACATAGGTAATGCGCTTGCTTATATTGCTCTGCCTGTCCCAGGTGTAGCGGACGCCGCCCGTAAGCTTGAGAGTGTCCGTCAGGCCGTAGGTCGCCTGAAGATAGGTGCCATAGCTCCTGAACTTGGTACGGCTGTCTGTATAATTCAGCGCGCCGACACGAACCGGGAAAGTGAAACCGCTTAGGGCGCTCGCACCGATGCCCAGAACGTCTGTACATTGCAGGGCTTCCGAATTCTGGCATGCTAGGAGAACAGGGGACTGATTGCCGATGGTGCCCAGTGGATCGCTCATCTCCACATAGCCACCGACCTGATAGACCAGACGCCCATCGCTGCTGCTTCCCTGCACCTGCAACTCTTCGGTAAAGGTGGACTGGTCAGCCGAATTCAGGCCGGGAATGGGGCTGATAAAGGCGAAGGCGACCTGCTGCGTCGGAATACCGAGCGGTGCGATGCCCAGCGAGAAATTGCTCCCCACATAGGGCGAACGCTGGAAATTCTTCAACTGGGCATAGCTGACGATATTCTTGATCGTCAAATTGTCGGTGGCACGCCAGGTCGTCGTATTGACCAACTGCCATTGTTCGAGGAGCGAGCGCGGGTTGGGCATGTTGGCCGCCACCGTCCAGAAGCCGCCCGCCGCCCTTTGGGATGCCAATTGGGGACAGGCCAGCGGCGTGCCAACACCCAGAGTCGGCGCGCAGTCGATGAGTTTCTGAATGCTGCCGTTGGTGTCGGAGCGGCTGTACGACGCGATGGTATAGGTTTCCAGATCCGGCGTCAGATCGGCCACCATGGTTGCTCGCAGGGCGATATAATCAGTGTTGCCATAGGCTTCCGGCCCGATGCCCGAGATATTTCGAAGATAGCCGTCGCGTGTCATACGATCTGCGGCAAAACGGAACCTGACATTCTCGCCGAGCGGTACGTTCACGACAGCCTGGAAACGTCGCATGTCGTAATTGCCAACAGACGCTTCGACATAGCCCTCAAGCTTTCCGGTCGGCTTCTGCGGGACGAGCAACACCGCGCCACCTGTGGTGTTGCGCCCAAATAATGTGCCCTGCGGACCTTTGAGACCCGGCACATTCTGGAGGTCGAAGAAGCTGCCCGGACCGGCGCCATCGCCGGCCACCGTTCCGGTCGTTGCGCCGCGCGGCGCAACGACATCGGCGAAATAGACGCCCACGGACGGGGCGGTTCCGATGTCCTGCACAAATCCCCGGATGGCAAAACTGGTATTTTCGCTACCGAAATTTGAGTTCACCGACAGGGATGGGGTGTAGGTCGCCAGATCTTGGGAATTGACGACGTTGCGATCCGCCAGCTGCTGCTGATTGAACACCGTGATCGAAATGGGGACATCCTGAAGTCGTTCCTCGACCCGCCGTGCCGTGACGATGATGTCCGCAATATCTTGAGTCGCTCTGTTGGCCCCAGATTCAACCTGTGCCTGAGACCAGGCAGCGCTTCCGCCGCACAATTGCAAATAAATGGCAGTACTAGTCGCCAAAGAAGACTTCAAAAGACGATAGTTCATATATCCTCCCTTCTAGATATTATACATCAGTATTTTATTATTATTTATCTCTAACAATTTTATCGCACATTTGTGACTTATTTCATTTCCTGACAAAGTTCAGGTGAAGTTCCTCAAGTCCACGCAACACATAGCTTGGCTCATATTGAAAACGACGATCGCCCGGCGGACCGTGGACGCCTGTATTCAGTTCGATGTCATCGAGACGCGACAGCAGCAGTTCGAGACTGAGCCGCACTTCGACGCGGGCCAGAGGCGCGCCAGCGCAGGTGTGAGCACCGCGTCCGAACGCCAGATGTTCCTTCGCGCGCGGGCGCTCCATGCTGAAACTGTCAGGATCAGGATAGCGGCGGCTATCGCGATTAACTGCCAGATTGGCGATCATGACGGTCGCACCGGCAGGTATGCCGACGCCGCCAATCGATGTCGTTTTTCTGCAAAGGCGATGACTTGTCTTGATGCCCCCCCTGAAAGCGCAGGACCTCCTCGATGCATGCCGGAATTCGTGCAGGCTCGCGGCGCAAGTCCTCCTGAATATGCTTATGCTCCGCCAGAATGCGGAACGATGTGCCCAACAGCTTGACGGTGGTATCCTGCCCTGCCCCGAACAGAAAACTCGCGACCCGTGCGGCTTCCTCCAGTGTAGGCGTCGACCCATCGGGGAATTTGGCCAGCGCGAATTCGGTCAGGACATCGTGCGTCGGGTTCTGCCGACGCTCCGCAATATAACCTGCGATCCGCATGCCCATCTCGATGAGGGGGTTGTATGCAATCGTCTCGGCACTGGCCCCAACTTCGCCGGCCGTCCCGCCTTCGAAGAACTTCCTGAAATCCTTCCTGTCAGCCTCCGGCACGCCCAGCAGCTCAGTAATAATCAACGTCGCAAGTGGATTGGCATAGCCTTTTATGAACTCCACCAGCCCTTGCTCGATGAACTCATCGATCAAACGGTTGGCAACCGCCCTGAACCCTTCCTCCTTGCTCTTCAGCTTGCCCGGCGTGAACAGCGGCATGAGAAGCGAGCGCATGCGCGCATGATCCGGCGCATCCAGCCCGACGACTTCACTGGAGAATGGCATATCGGGGCGATGGCGCATCAGTTGCTCACCGATGTCGTCGCCCTCTGGAACAAACGGAACGTCGGGAATGGGGCCGGTTACCGCGTTGACCGACGAGAAATTCCCCGTGTCAGAATAGACCTGTATGGCCTCTTCATATCCCGTGACGGCAAAGACGTTCCTGTTGGGAAGGCGATGAACAGCACCCTTTTTCCGAATCGCCTCGAAATAGGGCATCGGATTCTCCACGAGGGATAAATCCGTATAAAAGTCAATATCTTCCAGCATATGCAACCGCCTCAAAAACCAGAAACACCCCTATACAGAAAGCGATTATTCCTCTGGCGCGACGGTGACAGCGAGGCCGGAGAGTTGTTGCGTCAGTCGGATCTGGCAGGCAAGCCGCGACCGGCCATTCCGCGAAACGGCCGTCTCAAGCAACTCATTCTCGTCGTCACTGAGCGGGTCCAGCAAGGAAGCATCGGCTTCGCTGACATAGACGTGACAAGTTGCGCATGCGCAGGCACCGCCGCACAATGCCAGCATCTCATCGATTCCGGCATCACGAATAGCCTCCATTAACGTGGTGCCTTCATGAGACACAATCTCTCGGATGGCTCCATCCTGAAGAGTGACCGACAAGCCTATGGCGGCATTTGTCCTACTGACCAAAACGCCCGTCATGCCATCCTCCCCAAAGCTCGAGGGCTATCGCCCCTTCGTTTAACGAGATGATATTATCATTTGATTCGTGTCAACGGTAATATATGTTCCATTTTGCAATCGGCCGGTGAAAATGCGCCGGCAATACGGATCGGCCCATGATAGCTTTGCCCAAACCCGCTATGCGGTGCCTTACATTGCCCTTAGAGTTGCCGCTGGCACAGGACACACCTGCGATTGCCAGCGATATCAGGAGTCAGGATGACGGAAGAAAAAGCCCCTGCCACTGGCGCAAGAGCGACGCGCAGCCTCGCGGCACTGCGCGCCGCCCTGTTGACACTGCTTGAGTCCAAGCAGTTCGATGACATCACGATCAAGGACATCGTCACCGCTGCGGACATAGGCCAGGCGACCTTTTATCGGCATTACTCGACGAAGGCGGCACTTCTGGAGGCCGTAGCGGCGACAGAGATCGAAACCTTTGTTGGAATGGCCGTTTCCATTCTTGGATCCACCGGAGAGCAGTCGTCGGCCGTCGCGCTGGCCCGATATGTCCATGAGCATCGCACCTTGTGGTCCGCACTGCTGAGCGGGGGGGCGGCGGGCGCCATGCGTGAGGGCTTTATCCGCCAAGTCGACCAAGCCTATAGCGGGATTGACGAAAAACCCGACACGTGGGTTCCGCGCGAGCTGGGAATTGTCTTCAGCGTGACCGCCACAGTCGAGATCATAGCATGGTGGCTGCGTCAGCCCAATGATGTACCGATCACGCGCATCGCAGAAATATTGGATGGCCTTGCAATCCAGCCCACGCTTGTGCGCCACACAACAGCCGAAAAATCAGCACCCAAACAGGAAGTAATAAAAGTTTCGATAGACGCCCGCATACGGTGGGACAAGGATTAGGCTGAAACCACTACGTTACTGCGACCCAAAATCATCGCTTTTCCTAAGCGATTTAGGAGACAATATTGCACGCTCGAGAATTCCAGAGGCTGGCTGGCGGCTTTTATTTGAAAGGCCTTAGCGTCGATGATGACTATCAGTGCCTGTGGTTCAGTGATGTTCTGGCCGGAGGTATCGGCCGACTGCATAGCGATCGCCAGATCGCCCGCTACAATCCTGACCGATTGTGGATAGGCAGTATTCTCCTCAACTGGGACGGTTGCATACTGTCTTCTGGATCGGGTGGTATCGCTTGGACAAATCCTGACAGCGGAGCAGGTGGATGGCTACTCAACAAGATCGACGGACACCCCATTGGCTGCGTCAACGAAATGACCCCTGACCGCATAGGAGGGATTTATTTCAGCACAGTGGATATCGGCGCAATCGCCCGCCATGCGCAACCAGCACCTTCATCAATCTACCATCTGCATAATAATGGAAAATTGAGACGCCTGCACGATGGCTCAATATTTGCCAATGGCCTCGTCGTCAGCGTTGATCGCAAGACACTTTATATAAATGAAACTTACAAGGGAACTTGCGCAATGGACATTATGGCCGATGGAACGCTTGGCAACTTGCGACAACTGTCCGACCAGCATGATTGCGATGGAATAGCGCTGGATGCAAACGACGATCTATGGATCACAGGATTTCAATCAGGGACGATTCGTTGCCTTTCTCCGGCAGGCGTGAACAAGCATATTATCGCCACGCCCTTGGAGGGCGTCAGCCAAATACATTTTGCCCATGGAAGTAGCGACACTGTCTATCTCACCGAAGTCCCGGTTGACCGGTCTTCAGTGCTGAAAGGCGGACGACTGCCCAATCACGAAGTATCACATCTGTGGCGTTGCAAGATAGCAGTTGTGGGAAGTCCTGTTGCCCGCACGCAATTCTCGTTGCGCGGCAATTTCAACAGCCATCGCGAAACTATTTCGATACCCTATGATTTAGCGCATCACCATTTGAATGCTTCCATCGTCCCGCGCATCTTGTTGCATTGACCCGTCCCCATCCAGCTGCTAACAATGTGACGAACATTGGGCTGCGCGCATATTCTATCGCGTGGACAATAGCAGTATTGGAGAGACGACGTGTCCGAACAAAGTTCAGGAGCAGCGCTCGATTTGAGCGATGTGGAGCATCGAGTAGGCCAGTTGGTCGGTGGCGGACAGTTGCTGGAACCGTGCAATCGGACGGACATACGTCGGTGGGTGATGGCAATGGACTATGTCAATCCGCTCCATTGGGACATTGGGTTCGGCCGCAGGTCGAAATTCGGCGACATCATAGCGCCGCAATCCATGGCGGTGGCGCTCGATTATGGCCATGGCTGCCAACCTGCCTGTGTGGGAAACATACCCGGTTCGCATTTGATCTTCGGTGGCGAGGAATGGTGGTGGCACGGCACGCATATCAGGCCCGGGGACCAGTTATTCCAGGAGCGACGATTTCACGACTATAAGGTCTCTGAGACCAAATTCGCTGGTCCCACCATGTTTTCGCGCGGGGACACCATCCATCGTAACCAACATGGCCAGAAGATTGCCACAGCCCGCTCGACCGCTATCCGCTATCTGGCGGCGGAAGCAGAAAAGCTCGGCATGTATGACAATCAGCTGAGCGAGTTGAAGCGATGGACACCGACCGAACTGCTCGAGATCGACAAAATCCGGCATGACTGGCTCTTGTCGAACCGCGATGGCAAGTCGCCGCATTTCGAGGCAGTCAGCATTGGCGACAAACTCCCGCGCCGGGTGATCGGCCCCCATAGCATTGCCAGTTTCACGACCGAATATCGTGCGTTCCTGTTCAACAACTGGGGCAGTTTCGAATGGACGGCTCCAGAGGGCGTCGATGATCCATGGATCAACCAGGATCCCGGTTGGGTCGACGGCTTTGGCTTTGACGACGACCTCGCGCTCATCGACCCGCGCGCACGCGACGGCCTGTATGTCGGGCCGTCCCGTGGTCATATCGACGACAGCAAAGCCAGCGAAGTCGGCATGTCCCGCGCCTATGGCTATGGCGCGACAATGGCTGCATGGAACACCGACTATCTCGCCTTCTGGGCAGGGCACGACGGGATGGTGCGCCATGCCAAGTCGGATTTTCGCGGTCCTGCGTTCGAATGCGACGTCACCTTTATCGAGGGTGAAGTGGTGGACAAGATCGAAAAGAGCGAATGGGGTTTCCCGGTCGTGCAGATCAAGGTTCGCATGTCAAACCAAGCCGGCAACACCGTCGTGTCCTCGCTCAACGAAGTCGAACTTCCCTACTGAGCACCCTGAAAGAGACCGCAATGACTGCTCCCACATCAGATCCCATCGGCGTATCGCTTGTTCATGGTATCGCGCTCGCCGAGGAAGCGGAGATCGGCGCATTGACTCTCGGCGGCTATCTGCGGGAGGTGACGAGCCAATTCGGCCCCAATGAAGCCGCCTGCATGCCGTGCGGCGAGATCATGATCCGCTGGTCTTATCGCGATCTGTGGGAAAAGTCCCTCGCGGTGGCAAAGACATTGCTGGCGGCTGGCGTCGGAAGCGGAACGCGCGTCGGCGTGTTGATAACGAACAGGCTGGAGTTTCTCTCCTGCGTGTTCGGCACCGCGTTGGCCGGCGGCGTTCCTGTGACGTTGAGCACCTTCTCCACCAAGACCGAGCTGAAATTACTGCTCGAAGCATCCGCCTGTTCCATGTTGCTGATCGAGCGCCGGGTCCTGAAAAAGGATTTCGCCCGGATGCTAATCGATCTGGAACCAGCGATTACTGATGCTGCTCCAGGCAAGCTCATGTCCCTTGCCTTTCCGTACCTGCGCACAATCGCCATGGTCGATGATCAAACAAGCGTCGGCGCGATTAACGGTTGGGATGCGTTTCTCGCCCACGGCGACGGCGTGGAATCTGCCCTAGTAAAGGCCGCCATGGACAATGTTCACCCCAGTGATCCCGGCATCCTCTTTTTCTCGTCGGGGTCGACGGGCAAACCAAAGGGAATATTGAGTTCGCATCGTGGCGTCTGCCTGCAACTCTGGCGATGGCGCACATGGCTGCAAGTCGAAGACGACGTGCGCTGCTGGTCAGCCAATGGCTTTTTCTGGTCCGGCAATTTCGCGATGGCGCTCGGTGCCACACTCTCGTCCGGCGGCGCGCTTGTCCTGCAACCCAGCTTTCAGGCGGAGGCGGCCCTGGCCCTCATGGAGGCGGAACGCGTCACTCTGCTTCGCGCATGGCCACACCAATGGGCGCAACTGGAAGCCGCACCCAATTGGGGCAAAGTCAATCTGTCATCCCTCCGCTATGTCGATTGCGAGTCCCCCATTGGGCGACACCCATCTGTGTCAACGACATGGCACGACCCCAACCAAGCCTATGGCAATACCGAGACATTCACCCTCATCACCGTCTCCGGTGTCGGAACGGCGGAGGAAAAGATGGGCTCAGGCCACGGCGTTCCCACGGCGGGATCAACCGTAAAAATCGTCGATCCGCTGAGCGACCACATCGTGCCACGCGGTGAGCGCGGGGAAATTGCGGTTAAGGGACCGACACTTATGCTCGGCTATCTCGGCGTGCCACTCGATGAGACGCTGGATGGCGAAGGCTATTTGCGGACAGGCGACGGCGGCTTCATCGACGATCTGGGCCATCTGCACTGGGAAGGGCGGTTGAACGACATCATAAAGACCGGCGGCGCAAATGTCTCACCGGTCGAAATCGACGGCGTAGTTCGCAAATGCCCTGGCGTGAAGTTGGCCCAGACGGTCGGCATTCCCGACGAATTGCTGGGCGAACTGGTGGTGACCTGCATCGTTCCACATGATGGCATACCCCTCGACGAGGCTGCCGTTCGGAGTTTTGCCGCGCAGACGCTGGCGAGTTACAAGGTGCCGCGTCGTGTGATTTTCCTATCCGAGGAGGATGTGACGCTCACCGGCAGCGCGAAGATTAAGGCCGGCGATCTGCGGAATCTGGCGAGCGCGCGGCTGGCCGACGCTCTGGAAAGGCAGGCATAGACTATAATCTGTTAGGTCCGAACTGGGTTGCATTGGCCTGCCATCTTCTGAGAGCCTGTCTTGGATCTCATGCGTAACGAGCGACGCGCCTGATGAGAACGATAGCCGCGGCGGCATAGAGTAGCGCAGTTGCGGATTTGATGGTTTGCTCGAAGTCCTTGGCGAGGCGGCGATTGCGGTTGAGCCATGCGAAGGTCCGTTCGACCACCCATCGTCTGGGATGGACGACGAAACCGGTCTGATCGGCGAATTTGCGGACAATCTCTATCGTGAT
>NZ_JAJSSH010000024.1 GCF_021403115.1 Sphingobium sufflavum | reverse complement strand
AAAACCATCGGTAGACTGTGCGCCATGGCGGAAAGCTGTCGGGCAGAAGCCGCCAAGGACATCCTGCCCGCAGCAAATAGAAAATAGCCTCGAAAATCTCGCGCATCGGCCAACGCCGTCGCCGTCCGCATTGGCATGGCGCGGGCAAATACGGCTCGATCAAATGCCATTCCGCGTCGGTAAGATCACTTCCATAGCGAACCCCTGCACGGCTATGATGCGCGCGGGCGGTCGGGTTCCACATGATGGCTTCCAAGGTTGGTGTCGCAACCCCTCGGAATCATATCGAAACTCGATCGTCCACCGTTACATCAGCGTTCCGACACAGCCTCTTAAGCTTTACCTTGAATGCCAATAATCTTCTCGATCAGAATCCTCCGATTTACCGCCTTCGCGGTGGCGGCGGCTTCCTGAACGGGGCTGGCTTCACAGTCGGCCGCGAGATCATCCTCAGGGTCTCCAAAAAATTCTGACAGACACAGGCATATTTGGACCTCGAGGGGCAACCTCGAGGTCCGAGCTTGCTGTTTAGTTTCGGTCATTAAACGATCAGCATGAGAGTTATATTCTATCACTTGACGTGTTTCATGACCGGGCAAGAGAACATTCTAGGATTCTAGGCATACCGTTCGTCGTTCATCACCCATTCCCGATCGCCCCTGCGCTCGCGAGCACATCGGATCCCGATCTGGTGGAAGTCGTCGATACTGTGGCGGCGCGTGAGGCACGCATGGGCGGTACGACGGTCACGCTGACCTCGGTCATCGACCTCATCCGCGATCCGCGCTGGAGCCGGCTCAAGGAATTTTTTAGCGAGGATCCCGTCTCACTGCGGAGATTGCCGTCCAGCGCGAGAGCCGACGAGGAGGTCATCCAGATCTACATACGGGACGAGGTGTGTTCTATGCCGCGCTCCGTACTGGAGCTAGGGGCCTTTCGCCGCGTCACCTTGCAGCCGGGCGAAAACCGCACGCTGTGTCTTGACCTATCCCCGGACGATCTCGCCCTTCGGGACGCGGCGATGCAGTGGCACGTGGAGCCGGGCACCTTCACCCTCGTCGCCGGTCCGAGTTCGGCCCAGCTCAAATCTACCGGACTGAAAATCGTATGTCGACGCATAACAATCCTGCGCAGCTATTGCTGAGCATGGTGGGGCGGAATAGGCTTGACGGAGCAGGCGGGTGCGCCCGCTGCCGATGGTGCACCCGGAACTGTCATGATCGCGCGCCGATAGCGTGTCATCGCCGGCGTGCCATTGTCGGTGACCGCCAGGACGACGTGGAGGCCATAGCTGCGCGGAGGCGTGAACTGGTCGACCGGCGAGGCGTTTCCGATGTGGACTGTGATGCTCTCCCCCTCCGTCGCCGATAGCTGGACATTGGGCGCGAACAGCCCGCTCGCCTCCCGATACCACATCCACTTGTAGCTAAGCGGATTGCCATCCGGGTCGCTGGACCCCGCCGCCGACAGCGTGACGGGCGTGCCCGGACAGGCCTGTATCTCGACCGGGGCCATGCCGGCCTTGCCGTTCAGCATGGCCATGGGCGCATGATTGGCCCCGCGGAGATCCGGCGTGACGGACCAGAGCATCCGCGCGGCGAAGTCATTCTGATAGGCCGAACGCCAGCGCCATATCGTGGCTTGCGGCGTGAAATAGGATTTCCCGTCCACACCCTCGATCCTGTCGCTGGTGTTCGTCCAGAGGCCGAGACCGTCGGACAGCCGGTCATAGCGCCCGCCCCAACCGCCCCAATCCGGGCGCTCCGGCACACTGAGGCCGTTCGGGATCAGCGACAGGAAGGACGGCGTATCGCCCTCCATCGCATAGACGGGGAGCGGATAGAGCGCGCCCAGCGGTCCCTTGCTATGGATGTTCTCCCGGAGCCAAGCCATGCTCACGCTGTCCTGACTGGCGCCCGGCTGCGGTGTCGAGATACCCGTCCATGTGCCCAGCTGATAGCGCGTGAAGCCATGGATGCTGACTTCCCAGAACAGCTTGGGGAAATAGGCCCGCGCCCATGGACCGGCATCATCCTGATCCGAGATGGAATAGACCCTGATCCTGGACACGAACCGATCCACGGCCGCGGGCGAGCGCGTGGCGCGCACGGTCCACAAAGCCTGCGCGAGGTCGGCCGCTCCGCCCCAGACCGCGACCCAGACCGGCCGCGGATCGGGCTTGTCCACCGCAGCGATGATGGCGCGGGACGCCGCGCTGTCCTTGCCCCTACCCACGCCGCTCATGCCATAGACCGGACTGCCGACCCGGATGACGGAGCGGAGGCGATCCGCGTCGGGATAATGGGGATCATGGACCCGCAGATTGCCCAGCACCCCGGCATAGGCATCCACGCGCTGGGTGATGAGATCAGGTCGGGGAGTGCTGGGCAGATGCCGCGATGTCGCGGCCACCAGCGCTTCAATGTCGATGTCGTTCGAATAGAGCAGGAGACGAACCATCGACTCCGAATCATCCGGCTCGTTCCCGATGTCGGTCAGCACGACCAGCCGCTGCCGATTGGCGACCCCGCCCGCCATCGACGCCGATGCCAGCATCGTCGTGGTGGCAAGCGCCGACACAACCTCCATCCATCGTCCATACCGCATTGCCTTCTCCTTTCAGACGCCGTTCGATCAGCGCACCGCCACCCACCCTGCTGCGATGTTCGATCCGTGCGTAGGAAGTCCACGCATGGCCTCGATGTGGCTCAACGACCGCATCATTGCACAGCTACGCTGGTGCAGGGGTCGTCCACCGCGTAACGTCAACGCCGAAGCACAATGGTACGCCATGGTGGACGACGTCTCCAACGCTGCGTAACTTAAACCACATAGCCTCCCGCTGACCCGACGCAGTTTACTATGACCAAGCGATAAGTTTGGATGACCAGCATTGCGGCTCAAGACACGGCGCGCTCGATCAAGAACTCATGCTCGCCCGGACCAGCGATCAGGGACATCCGATTGTCGGCCTCTCTTACGATCTTTATGGTGGAGGGAAGCTTTTTGCCATTTCGAGAGATGGTTGCAGCGTTGCCCGTTGGAAGGACAACAACCGCCTCGCTATTGGGAGGCACGAGAAGCTTCAGCCGGTAATTCCCATTGCCGCCAAACTCCCATTCGGTCGAAATGAGACCTGAGCGGCTGCGATAACGACCACCCCCTTTTTGCAGTCTACCATCATACACTGGATTAAAACGGAACCGTGTAAATCCTGGAGACAGAGCGTCTATACCGGCGATCCGTCGCCACAGAAAACCCGCCACCGCACCTAGTGCATAATGGTTGAAGCTGTTCATCGTCTTGTCGCCGGCATCACCGTTCCAGCGTTCCCAAATCGTTGTCGCCTTGCGCGAAATCATATAGCCCCAGGACGGAAACTCAGTCCGCAGAAGTAGATCGTAAACCAATTGGGTCTCGCCCGCATTTGCAAGCACGTCGAGGCTGTAGGGCGTACCGAGAAAGCCTGTTGAAAGAAGCGTTCCGCGTCGCCTGATATCAGCGACAAGATTGCCAGTCGCAACGCCCCGCTGCGCCTCAGGCACAAGACCGAAATGAAGCGCTAATATGTAGCCGGTCTGAGAACCGTTGCCGAGACTGCCATCGGGACGGACAAATGCCTTGGCAAAAGCCGCTGCGATGTTTTCACCAAGAGCCTTATAACCCGTTGCATCCTGCGAACGCCCGGTAGCTGCGGCCATATCCGCCATTGCATCGGCAGCACCTTTCCACATCGCTGTGCCAACCAGATCCTTGGGTGTCGTCGGATCCCCGGGTCGCTTCGCGTCCAGTGCCAGCCAATCAGCATAGTCGGTCCCGCGATCGTTGCGCCACAGAAAGTCGGGATTGGCCTTCAGGATCATCGCCATGAAGCGCGTCATTGAGGCCCAATAGTCATCGACGATGGCGGTATCTCCATAGCGCCACCAAACGGTCCACGGAAGGATCACGCCAGCATCCCCCCAGCCGGGCGAGGATCCCTTGAGCGGCAGCGTGCCGTCGGCGCTGTCGGGCGAGATGTCGTTATATCCGCCGTCTTCATGCTGGGCGTCGGCTACGTCCCGCATAAAGCGACCTGTAAACGCCGCCACATCCATATTATAGGAAGCGGCATCCCAGAAGACATGGGCATCGCCCATCCATCCGAGCCGCTCGTCGCGCTGAGGGCAGTCGGTCGGAATACCGACGAAGTTCGACCGCTGGCTCCACAGCCCATTCTGCCAGAGGCGCTGGGGCACATAGCTCGAGAGCATCAGATCGCCCGTCTGGGCAAGATCGCTATGGATCACGATGCCAGTGGCCTGTCCTGACTCAAGCGGCGCCTTGAGACCCTCTATCTCGACATAGCGAAAGCCATGATAGGTAAAGCGTGGCTCATAGATTTCTCCGGCTGGATCGCCGCGCAGTACATAGGTATCAGCGGCGCGCGCTCCGCGCAGGTTCGACTGGTCGATACTGCCATCCTCGTTGACAAGTTCCGCAAAGCGAAGCGTGATCCGCTGATCTGCCGCTCCCTTGACCTTAAGCCGCACCCATCCCGCAAAATTCTGGCCAAAGTCGATTATAGCGCGGTCGGTGGCAATCTGATTGATGACCTTAGGTTCGATCTGGGCGGTGCGCCGAATGGGCGGGGCCACTGCACCCGTCAGCCTGCAATCTGCCGGAGGGCCGGAAACGGTCTTTGCTGCCTCCCAGCGCTTCCTGTCGAGGCGGAAGCCAGGCGCCGACCAGCCGGGCATTTCGAGCCTCGCATCGTAGTCCTCACCATCATAGATGGTCGCCATAGTGATGGGTGCCCGCGCAATTGACCATGAACCGTCACCGGCTACAGTCTGGCGTCGCCCATCGGCGTAAAAGATTTCCAACTGCGCCTGGAAGCGCAGCGGTGCGGGGCCGAAATTATAGCGTCCACCTGGTGAGATGTTACTGCCGTACCAACCTTCCGCAATCATGCCTCCCAGCACATTCTCACCTTGGCGGAGTGAAGCGGCCACATCATGCACCCTGTAAAGAAGGGTCTTGCGGTAATCGGTGAATTCAGGAGTCAGTAGCGCATCACCAAGCCGTATGCCATTGAGCTCGGCTTCGTAGACACCCAGTGCCGTCACATAGAGACGCGCAGCGGAAACCTGCCCATTCACTGCGAAGGACCGCCTCAAAAGAAAGGCGCCATCGGCAGGAAGCGGCGCAGGGTCGCCCGCTTGCACGGCAACTGCCGTCCATTGGGGCCCCGCCTCCCCTGTCGTCCACTCCGAAGGCAGCCCTTCGCGCGTCTCGGCCCCTCGCCCATCGAAATAGACGGTCTTGCCACCCTCAAGTTCTGCACGGACAAGAATAGCCGCTCGGCGCTTCTCGACACCAGTGAGCGAGAGCAACAATTCATGGTCGCCCGCACGGAGTTTGTGATGCAGCCGAACCGGCTGTGGGTCACCCCAGGCATTTGGGTTGATGGTTGGGAGAACAATAGGCTGGTTGTCGAGCCTCAGTTCCGCCTTACCCGACATTCCAATGAATAGTGTGACATCTGCGGATTTGGCAATCCGGAAAGGTAGACGAAAGCTGCGAGCCCCTGCTCCTTCCTTTTGGCCTCCCTCAACCCAGAAAAAGCCGGCCTCCCGGATTGCACGCGCGGCGCGATCTTCGGCTGCAACCCATTCCCCCGACCAGTCGGCGGGTTCGAGAAGACCCATCTCCCATAAACCGATGGCACTCTCGGCGATGGCACCGCTTTCAGTCGACACCGCAACGCGCCACCAGGCCTGCTGGCGGGAAACAAGCGGCTTTCCTCCATAGGGAATGTCGAAGCTTCGGTTCGAAGCAATGCGACCGCTGTCCCATAGATCGAATTCACCCGCTTCAGCCTTTGTTCGGCTCGAAGCGACACCGATGCGATAAGAGGTCTGCCGCTGATTGGTCGAGGATGGTCCAATCTGCCAGGAGAAGCGGTTGCGCGGATTATGCACAGCAACCGGATTCTCGACTCCGTCGATAAGCATCGCATCGATTTTCAGAGGAGCACCGACCGTTCCAGCAAGCCCCATGTCTGTGCTAATGGCCATTCCGCTCAACCCGCTCGTAAGGAGGAATGCACGGCGGGAAACGGAAAAACGCATCAAAAGGTCCTTTCACGCAAAGCGATCAGGCCAGCCGACCTGAAGACCAAGCGCCCTCACGAAATCACCGCTGCCCCGCGTCCCGCAACGGCCGCCATCGCATTTGGCAACAAGTTCTATTTCACGACCACGCGCACACGATCAAGATTGTAGAGCCTGGCATAAGGCGTCGTCGCATTGCCTTGACGCTGCGAGACCCCCTTCAGGGCAACAAAATAGGTGCCGGATTTGGTGAAGAGGTGCGTCACCTTCAGCGAGAGGCTCCTGACGCCCTTCGCAACCGGGGGCCCCACCTTAAACTGCCCATTTCCATCAAAATCCCAGCTGGCTCCAACCACAAATCCGCTGCCCGGTGGCGATTCGATTTTGGCAGTGAAGGTGACGGCTTGCCCCGAAAGGATGTCGGCCCGCCGGGCCCCGTCGACCGCAAGTGTTACGACCGGCTGGATGCCGAGCCTTTTAGTAGCGGTCGGCGGCACCACCAGTTGTCCGTCATCAGTGCGATATTGAGTGGATGCGGGCGGGACGATGCCTTTTTCGACCCAGGCCGAAAGGTCCCGCAGAGCCTGCTGGAGCATTCCCTGATATGTGACAATTCGGTTGGGAGATTCCTTCTCCTGCTCCATCTCATCGCCGTGAAGAGCATGATCCGTATAATAAAGACGAAAATGCTGATCAGCCTGCGTACCCAGATTGGCTTCGACACGTCTGCGATACCAGTCAGCCTGCCACGGCATCGCCTCACGGTCCCATAGAGAGGCAACCACAATCATCTTGCCTTCGAACTTGCCGGTCTGGAGCGATCCAGCGGTTGCGCGCACGAAAAGCGGGCCAAGCAGCATCGGCCTCTGGGGATAGACAGGTTTGCCATCAGCGGTACGGAACTGGTCCCAAACCTTGAAGTCCGCGCTTGGGACCTGATGGCGATGGTAACTTTCCATGGCGAGGAAATTCGAATTGTCGACGCTGACTTTATCGCCGGCAGCCAACTGCGCAACGAGACTATCGTCGACGACACCGAAAACCGCAATATCGCCGACGATACGCGCAAGGGTCAGGCGCTGCCCGGCCAGCTTTCCACTATGTATAAAGAGGTCCCCGCCGACAAAATCGACCTTGGGCGGGCTGCCGGTGAGACGAACGGCGACTATGCGCGTCGCCGCTGCGCCCTGCGGTGCTTTGAACGCATTATCGACACCGCCACGATTGACCTCGGTCGATGCATCGGTGTTGAGACCCAGCTTCGCTGCCTCGAGGCCCGTTATCGGACTTGCTACTCCGGTTTCGAACTGCATTCTCGCTTTTTCGAAACGCACGGGATGATCATGTCCGAGGTAACCGGGCTTGATCCAGAAATCTTTGAAATAGCCCGGATCGGCCATCAGCACGCCGCCATAAAGGGCTGCGAAACCGTGCACGCCCATGGATTTGTAGCCAAACCAGGATTGGGGCGGGAAGCCCATGCGCGTGACCTCACGGAGCGCATCAGATTCTTCCCGCGTCAGGCCCGCATAGGGATTGCCACTGCCGCCCGGCTCAACGGCATCGATGATCTGAGGAAATTTGTCCTTGAGGATCCGCATGGCTTGCATCCGCACGGTGAACATATTGGGGATAGCCATGGTCGAGCCGATCACATAGGGCACAACGCCGTCCCACACGCCATGGGTATTCTCGATCGAACCGATGGTGCGATACCCACCGCCACTGCCGCCATAGGCATAGCCATAGGGACGCTTTCCACCATAGATCTTGAGCGCCACGATACGCGAATAAGCAGCAACCGCCGCATTCGCTTTGTAAGCCGTAATTGAGGAATCCCCGCCCGGAGCGCCGGATTTACCGAGATCAAGATGACCGCCGCCATTGGTTTCGACAAAATAAGCGCCGCTGTCGATCGAGAAGCCGATCTTGTTATATTCACCGACCGGCATTTTCGGCGCAAAATTCTCATTGTCGGGAATGGGCGTGATATGCTGGAAAAACCGCCCTTGGTATTGCGCCTTGGCCGGGAAATAAAAGGAAAAGCGCGTATCCGTGCCCTTGAAACCGCCGTGAACATAGCGATGGCGAACGGGCGTACCGCGCCATTCATCGATGTCGATGTAGGGCTGCGAGAACAGCGGATCGGTATCAGGGGTATAGAGCCGAGGCACAGCGGCGGCCGGAGCATCTGCCACCGCAGCCGTGTGGAGCGATGCCCCTCCCAGCACTGAAAGGGCGCATCCGGCTATTGCGATCCGGCACCCTTTTCCACTTATCGGCATCATCATGCTCAAACTCACATAAAAGATTGAAGGCAGTTGACAATCAAATGACGGCGGCCTGCAGGCCGCCGTCACTCCCCCTTATTCGCAAGATCAGAACTTCTTGGACAAACCGATCTGGACCATGCGCCCGATCGTGAAGCCATTCGTGTAACCGTTCGTCCCGATCTCCGTGTAGAGAGGCGGGTTTTCATCGAACACGTTGTTCACGTTGAGCGTGAATTCCAAATCCTTGAACATGGAACTTTCGCTCGGCACCGCATATTTGAAGAAGAGGTTGACCGTGTTGAACGCGCCGACCCGGCTTTGTGGACGGCCCGACTGCGTCGGCACGCCTGTCGTGGAGGCAAGGCACGCCGGAGTTGTAGTCGAGTCGCAGCGGAGCGCGTCCAACCCGCTGCTATGGTTCAGCGTCGCTTGCGCACGGAACGTTCCTATATCTGCACCAACGGTGGTCGAGAGCTGCAACCGGACCGCTGCGAGCGGATTGGAAATGACCGCACCATTGGCAAGCGTCTGAGAATAAGCACGCAATTCGTTAATAACGGGAGCACCGTCGCCGGTTTGGCTTTTGCGCGACAAGGTATAATTGCCGGACACGCCCGCATCGATACCGCCAAAGCCAGTTTCCATGCTGTAGCTGGCGGAAAAGTCCAAGCCTTCGATATCCAGGGTGCCATAGTTACCCTGCCGGAAATCGATGAGCGCATAAACATTGCAGTTAGTGGTCGAAGCGCATCGGCCTGCCGCCGTCGCAAGCGTGGCTGCAGCATTGGGCGCGCCCGACGCATTCAGGAAATTGGAAATCTGCGCAAGAGACAGACCCCCAGGATTGGAGGTGATCAGATTGGGGAAATTGGCATAAATTGACGGTGACGGCGTCGGTATCGAAATCCTGTTCTTGAACCTCACATTATAGTAGCTCGCACTGGCGTGCAGGCCCTTGATGAACGGGGGATCGATATCAAAGCCCACGGACCAGATTTTTGCGGTCTGCGGCTGCAGCGAAGGATTCGAACCCTGAAGGGCCACGATTCCGGTCGATGTCGGCGTATCGCCCGGACGGACAAACGGCTGATTGAACGGGAAGAAGCCAGACGTATTGCGAAGCGCTCCCAACTGGTCGACTGGGGACGGGGCGTTAAAGGATGTGCTCCAGTTGCCGCGGAATCCCAGCCAGCTAACCGGCTTTAAGGTAGCGCCGAACTTTGGATTGGTCGTGCCGCCGAAATCGCTGAAATGATCGTAGCGAACCGATCCCGCGAGGGTCAGCGAATAGATGAACCCGAGGCGATTGTCCGCACCGATGACCGGCACCTGTACTTCGCCAAATACAGAATGAACCTGGCGATTATAGGGCGTGTAGGCAAGCGTGCGGATCGTCCCAACAGGCGCATCATCTGAGGTGCGCTGCTGAAATTTGTCATTGATATACTCGTAACCGCCCGCGATTTTGACATCACCGCCTGGGAGGGAGAAGAGCGTCCCGTCCAAAATGGCTCTGAAATTGAGCAACTCTTCTCGTCCCTGCCCGGCAAGTTCGCTGTCGACCAGGCGAGCGATATTGGCAGCATCGTTCGCTCCGGCACCAGGATTATAGAAGTTGATCGCCGTTGCGGCGGTCGTGCCATTTGCAAATGTGTTGAGCAGCGAACTGTTGATTTCGCGAATATGATATTCGCTATTGCTGCGACTGTAATTGAACAGAGTGCGCAGGTTCCACTTGTCAGAAAGTCGCGCCTGGAATTCGGCGTTGGCGCCCCATTCCTGGAAAGCGTTGGTGGAGGTAGCACTATTCCGGCCAAGCAGTGGCGCTAAGGAAAAGAATACGGTCTGGGCTGCCGTAGGGCTCTGCCCCGGAACCGGCGTGTAATAGAAATTGCGGAAGCTCGGCGGCACGCCGAATGCGGGGAAGCCCGGTGAACTTACAGCAGCCAGGTTCACGCTACCGTTGAAGGGCGAGTAGGAAGTGGATTTACGCTCTCCGTAGAAACCGCGAACATCGACGGTCAGCCAATCCGCCAATTCCTGATGCAGGCCCACCAGCGCGCCATGTCGCGTACTTGCGGGAAGCGCACTCTGGTCGTCACTGGGATCACACACATTTGCGCCCGCCGCGAGCGACGGTAGCGCGTAAAGATTCTGACCGATCTGCACATTGCCCGGACTACAACTCCGGCCGAGCGGGGTCTGGCTGGACGACAACGTATCGACCTGCCTGATCCAGTCACGGTCGCGGCCGAAAATCGCGCTATTATGTTGATAGCTATAGGCCGCAAAGAGCGATCCGCTACCCCAATCCTTGCCTGCAATGACGCCTGCGTCAAATTGGCGATAGCTGTCCGCGAACCCTTCACGTGCCGTGACCTTGAGGCCATCAAATCGCTTGCGGGTAATGAAGTTGATTACGCCGCCAACTGCGTCCGATCCATAGGTCGCCGAGCCACCATCGGTCACGACTTCGACCCGCTCGATCGCGATAGTGGGAATGAGATCGGGGTCGATCGCATTCTGGGAAACGCCGACAGACGCAATGCGATGCCCGTCGAACAGGACCAGTGTGGACGCCGATGAGCTTGTCTCCCCGGCGAGATTGCGGAGATTGGGGCGGACAACCTGGATTTGATTGGAAGCCACGCCAAGGCGTGACGTCGGCACTGTGTTGAAGAGGTTGGTTACCTGCGGCACGGTTGCCAGAAGTTCGTTACCGCTTGTAGCGCCCGATGCCGCCACCTGCGCCTGACCTACGGTAATTGGGCTCGAGCCCACCGGAACAGTGCCGCGGATCAACGAACCCGTGACGATTATATCTTCGTTAGCGCTATCATTATTGGGCGTAGTGCGAGCCGTAGTCGTTGACTGCGCAAAAGCCAGCGCTGGCACGAGCGCAAACAGAGCAACGCCGCAGGCGCATGCACAACGAATTTTCGCTTTCGAATTTGTGGACACCCAAGCCCTCCCCTAGTCGTTCGTTTCTCGCCGCCAGCTCTTTAGGTTCCAGCGGCCATCTTCGGCCCCAGCGAACATTTTCGTTCAGCTGATGAACGCGAGGCTATGAAAAACTGAACATTTATTCAAGCCAAATTGGCAAAATATGTACTAGAAAGACGCAAACTGACGGATTGAAAGGGTTTCGCCAGCAGGGAAATCGATCAGACTCGATCATTTTACGCAATTTTAGACTCTGCCATCCATGACATCCCTGCCCTGCGGGGCTCCTCGAACGGCTCGATCCGACGTGCCCTCCTCCGATTCGCCCAGCCCTCAAAGGCACCCTGCCTCCAGTGTCGGATCGCACGTAAAGAGCCACTGCATGTGTCACTCGCACCATCTATCGGTTCAATCAGGCTGCTGCATGAGTGCTGCCTTTCGCGATCACCGGCGGGGGCCTGCTGAAAGCCGCGCGCGATTACTGCTTACGCGCGACTCAGCCATTGACGTCCAACTCGGCTCGCATCAATCAGAAAGACTTTGGCTATCAGCTGCTTGCACACCCGAGACGCCCGCCTCAAGAAGAGTGACCTACAAAAATGCCAACCGGGAAAAAGACAAGCAAAGTAAAGCCGCAAGCAACGAAACGCGGTGCAGGGCAAGAGACGAAAGACGCGATCTTGACTGCAACGCTCAAGGTCATGGTCAAAGAAGGTTATGCAGCAGTAACGTCCCGGCGGGTTGCTGAATATGCAGGCCTGAAGGCACCTCTTATCCACTATCATTACCGCACGACTGACGACCTGCTCTTGGCGGCCTACCGATATGCCTCTGAAAATGCCAAGCAGAAGCGTGAGAGCGCTGTCGCTGGGGACGACCCGATATCGTCATTGTGGAGAGTGAACGAAGACAAGGAGCAGACTACTCTGACTATCGAATTCCTTGCCCTCGCGAACCACCGGAAATTCATCCAGCAGGAAATGGCGACCAGAGCCACCGAAAACAGGGCCACCGAAAGTGCAGCGCTATCGCGATACATCGACAAACTCCAGCTCCCTCACCGCACTCTGCCGCCCGAGGTGATCTCGCTCATCGTCACCGGCATCGCACGCGCCCTCGTCATGGAAGCGAATATCGGCTTCGAACGAGGCCATGTCGACACGCGCCAAGTGATCCGAGCATTGATCGACAATGCCGCTGAGGTGCTCAATCTCGTGGAATATGATGGTTCAGCGCTCGCGCAAAACGAATGAATTGAATAGACAAGTCGCACCCCTCCAAGTCCGCCGACTGATTTTCGCGATCGTAGCAAAACGTCGGCACTTGCCCACTAAGTCTGTTCGGTCTAATTCGATCAGAATAGTTCAAGAGCGGTCGTTGCCGACCTGAGCCTTGAGCTGGCACCATTTACAACCCATCGGAGGGGTCATGCGCCCAATATCCTTCCCGCCTACCGCATACACAATTCGGTTAATCGAAGAATAAGCGAGGCCCATTGCCGACTTCGCAATTTCTGACGGCCTGTCGACTATGCCTGCTAATCTGCCACTATGTTCCAAGCGTTAGAAGCTGCGTCATTGAACTTTCGTGCGGACGCGAGCCAAGTCACGAACAGTGGCGCCTCTCTGTATGTCCGGAACATCAATGGAGATCGTTAAACTATGAGATCGCGTTTTTCCCGTCGCACCATGTTGAAGTTTACCGCAGCCACGGCACTTTCGTCGGCAGCGCTCGGCAAGCCCTCGCAGAGGTTCAGAGACCCGACGTTGTCCATCGCTTCGCGCGTCGATGACCTGCTTGGCCGCATGACGCTCGACGAGAAAGCCGCGCAGATGCTTTGCATGTGGACTCGCAAGAGAGAAATTCAGGACGATAGTGCCAATTTCTCGACTGCATTGGCCCGAAAGTCGCTGAAGCATGGGATCGGGCAGATAGCCCGCCCGTCGGACATTCGCGGCTATCCCAAGTGGGACAGCGAGCCCTATCGTTCGATAGAGGACACTGTAAAGTGGGTCAATGCCGTACAACGCTTCCTTGTCGAGGAAACCCGCCTTGGAATTCCAGCGCTGTTTCACGACGAACTGGCGCATGGATTTCTCGCCAATCAGGCGACGATTTTCCCCATTCCCGCTGGACTTGGCAGCACCTGGGATCCAACTTTGGTCGAACATGTATTCAGTGTTGCGGCGCGCCAGGCGCGGACGCGTGGGACCCATATCGCGCTGACCCCGGTAATCGATCTGATGCGCGAACCCCGGTACGGCCGGTCTGAGGAGTTCTTTGGTGAAGATCCCTTCCTTGTATCGCAGATGGGCGTGGCCGCAGTGCGCGGCCTGCAAGGGAGACAGCGACCGCTGGGGCCTGACAAGGTCTTCGCGACACTAAAACATTTCGTCCATGGTGCGCCGCAGGGCGGGCTCAATATTGCACCGGCCGACATGAGCGAACGGACGCTTCGCGAGAATTACCTCGTTCCTTTTGCGAAAGTGATAAAGCAGGCTGACCCGGCCATCATCATGCCTTCCTACAATGAAGTGATGGGCGTTCCTTCGCATGCCAATGCGGAGCTTTTGCAAGGCAAGGGGCGACTGCTTCTCGGATTTCGCGGCATGTACATGAGCGATTATGAGGGTATTGGAAATCTGGCAACTCAGCATCGCGTCGCCGCGAACACGGATGAAGCTGCCATACTGGCGCTCAACACCGGTGTGGCCGCCGATCTTCCCGAGGGAGCCAGCTATACCAATCTCCCTGCCCTCGTCAGGGCCGGAAAGGTGAAGGAGTCGCAACTCGACACCGCCGTCGCGCAGATATTGGCGCTCAAGTTCGAGGCCGGATTGTTCGATAATCCCTATATCGATGCCAAGCGGGCAAATGCGGCTGCGAACACGGCCGCAGATGTCGCGCTCGCCCGTACGGCCGCGGAAAAAGCGCTCATCCTTCTCAA
This sequence comes from Sphingobium sufflavum, assembly GCF_021403115.1. Classification (GTDB taxonomy): domain Bacteria; phylum Pseudomonadota; class Alphaproteobacteria; order Sphingomonadales; family Sphingomonadaceae; genus Sphingobium; species Sphingobium sufflavum. The sequence goes on along the minus strand of NZ_JAJSSH010000024.1, from coordinate 1,210 downwards.
GAATGATGGCATTTTGCCATTGGCGCCGCCCGCCGGATGCAGGATCGCAGTAATCGGTCCCAACTCCGCCGAACCCTTGTTCGGAGGTTATAGTGGAGCGACACCGCATGCTGTCGGCATCTGTGATGGCATCAAGGCAGCCGTACCGGCAGGCGTCGTGGTCGAGCAAGCCGACGGAGTCTGGATTACGCCACCCGACAGTAAAGGCCGTCATTTGGCCTTCTCGCCGTCCGATCACGTGCCAGAGGCAGATAATGACCGGCGAATTGAGGCTGCTGTAACGCTAGCAAAACGATCGGATATCATCATTCTCGTCGTCGGCGATACACCAGCCATTACGCGCGAAGCGGTTGACAGAAGTTTGCCCGGCGATCGTTCGAGCCTCAATCTCTACGGCGACCAGGACAAGCTCGTGGAGGCACTTCTTGCTCTTGGAAAACCAATGGTGGCGCTGCTGATCAATGGCAGGCCGCTCGCTGTAAATCGGCTCGCAGAGCGCGCGAATGCACTCGTCGAAGGCTGGTATCTGGGCCAGGAGGGCGGCCATGCCGTTGCAGATCTCCTGCTGGGCAAAATAAATCCCGGCGGAAAACTTCCTGTCTCCGTCGCTCGATCCGTCGGCGAACTGCCTGTTTGGTACAATCGTCATCCCTCAGCGGACGTAAACAGATATGTGGAAGGCGCGCCTACCCCGCTCTTTCCGTTTGGCCACGGACTAAGCTTCACGACATTCGAACTTTCAGCGCCGCGACTTTCGCGCAGCACCATTCGCGTGGGCGAAACTGTCGGGGTAGAAGTCGATGTTGTCAATTCCGGAGATCGGGCGGGCGACGAGGTCGTGCAGATCTATATCAGGGATGAGGTGAGTTCGGTCCCGCGGCCCGTGCTTGAGCTCAAAGCATTCCAACGGCTCACCCTTCGCCCCGGAGAACGCCAGACAGTCCGGTTCGAACTTGGTAAAGATGACCTGGCCTTCTGGGATATCAACATGAAATGGGTAGTGGAGCCCGGGGCATTCAGTGTGTTCGCCGGGCCAAGTTCCGCAAAGCTCAAATCCGCCACCCTCACCGTTCAGGCGGCTTAAGAGGCTGTGTCGGAACGCTGATGTAACGGTGGACGATCGAGTTTCGATATGATTCCGAGGGGTTGCGACACCAACCTTGGAAGCCATCATGTGGAACCCGACCGCCCGCGCGCATCATAGCCGTGC
>NZ_JAJSSH010000023.1 GCF_021403115.1 Sphingobium sufflavum | reverse complement strand
CATCAGCATCGCGGATGGACAGGGGGATGCGGTCCTCCTCCGCCTCATGTGCTGCATCGCGCGCGACATTCCCGGCGCTTTGCCCGTGGCGCACGATGATGAGCTGGCTTGGCCAGCGGCCGGGTCCGCTCAACGCTTCCTCCTTCAAAACAGGCATTTTAAAGGAAGTGTTTGTCTGCGCCGCAAGTTCCACCAGAAGGCACTGATCGGAAATCAGCTAATAGAGGCGAGACCCAGACCAAGGATGTTGCTTATTTGCTTTCGTTGGAGGTGCTGCTTTGTGACTTCGCCGCGCTCTTGGCAGCTTCCTCAGCGGTGAAGGGATGACTGTCAGGAACGCCAGGCACAACTTCTTCGCCCTTGTTCGTCCAGCGTCCATCAGCGGTCTTGGCGGTCCCGGTCACGTTGCGGGAGTCGGCTGGCTCATATTCACCGGTCTTGGCCGGTGGTTCCTTATCCCCGCTCCAGCGTCCGTCCTTGGTATGGGCCGCGCCGGTCACATTCCGAGAATCCTCAGGTTCATATTCACCACCGCTCATGGCTAAACTCCAATCAGAATTGCGACCTCTCACAGCCTACGTGGTGGAAACGGTACGCAGGACGCCATGGTTCCTCTTGGTCATCGGGGGGATATCGGTTCAGCGACTATTCCCGGTTGAGCCTGCCATTGGCGCTGATCCTGGCGCTGGTGGGTATGTCCGCTTTCCGCTGTGCGATAAGGGACAACCGGACGGTCTGCACCTGAGAAGCTCAAACGGGCGCGTGAATGACTGACATGGGTCGGACGCGGCGGGAAAGCGCCACTTGTTGCCTTTCGCGTGCGTTTTTCCCGTGCTCGGAAACCGACATTCGTACAGGTGGCGACCATAACATCGGCTTCCGTCATTATATTCCTGCTTGAATCATAGCCGCGCGGCCACCGGCTTCGGTGGCATTTACGCTCGGGCTGCCGTTACATCAGCGATGTGACGTAGCTTTCAATCACGCTGCTGCAGGGATGTGAATGGGCGCGCTCAGCAGGCTGGCGATATCACGAGCCGGGATCGGCCGACTGATCAGATATCCTTGTGCGACGTCGCAACGGACGGAACGGAGAAATTCGAGACATCCAACGTCTTCAATCCCTTCCGCCACAACCTTGATGCCAAGTTCATGGGCAAGTTCTACTGTCGAACGAACCATTGCGGCGTCGGCTCTGCTGCGGTGGGCGTTTTCGACGAAGCTCCGGTCGATCTTCAACTCCGTCAGCGGTAGGGTTCGAAGATAGGAGAGGGTAGACTGGCCTGTACCATAGTCGTCCATAGAGATGCCGACCCCACGGGCCCGAAAATATTGCAGTGCTTTTATTGCCGCTTCAGGGTTAGCAAGCGGGGCAGATTCAGTGACTTCGAAAACCAGGGCAGTCGCGGGCACAATATTTCTGTCCAGCATTGCATGAACGCTTTGGTTGAAGGATGGGATCGCCACCAGCCTCGCTGAGATATTGACGGCAGCGGTCAAGTCATGACCAGCAGCCCGCCATATCGCTAAATCCTGCATCGTCTGCTCGAGTACATACAGCGTCAGGGGCGTGATACGTCCGGTCTGCTCGGCAAGCGGGATGAAAATGTCGGGGCGGATGTTGCCACGCTGGGGATGCGTCCAGCGCACCAACGCCTCCACGCTGATGATGCTGTCGTCGGATAGCGACATTTTAGGTTGGTAATGAACGTACACCTCGCCGCCGGACAGGGCCGCATCCAGTTCGCCCATCAGGCTGATGGACTGCGCCAGATCCTCGAGATCTGTGTCATCCTCCATCCAGAAGCGACCCTGAGCATAGGCTTTTTCCGCCGCCAGCAACGCATTGGTTAGCGCGACCTCGATGCCGGCTGCTCCAACCAACGCAACGCCCACGGTAATCGATGCGTCGATTTTGCGATTGCCTGCTTCCAGAGGATGCAAAAGAACGGCCCGAAGGCCCAGAAGCACGTCCTCCACATCGTCGTGAGTGCCAAGCGTGAAGGCCAGCAGATTGTCGCCAATCCGAAAAACGCTACCATCGTTGGCAGCCAATCGCAGCCGGTCCGCAATACGCAAAACGAACTCAGCCGTAACAGACGGGCCCATCACCGCCGCCACACTGCCAAGGTTGTGAATACCGGCGATCGCAACATAGTGACGTTGATCTGCTTGATAAGCTTCGAGCATCGCTGGTCGATTAGGCAAACCCGTCTGCTCATCGACAAGTCGCTGAGTGCGAAATCGCTCAATTATCATGCGAGGTGCGCGCGTGGCGGCTGTAAACAAGATCAGAAGAATGCCAGGAGCGATAGGATAGCTGCACTGGGTGAATGCCTGAAACCCGACGACGATTGCGCAGAATAGCAGAAGAAACGCGGTCGTCGCAACTGCCAGCCCGATTGCACTCCGTGCTCGCGCCAGGACAAGTCCCAGCATTGCGGCAACGGCGATACTGACTTCCCACGATCCGCTGACGGGCGTCCCCTCGATCAACGTCTCTGCTGCCAGTGCCTGAACAATGACACCTGGGATAACTCCCCAACCCGGTGTAGCGTAGCGGTCTCCCATCTCGATCGCAGTAGCGCCGATCAGGACCGCTCGTCCGCGGACCAGGGCAGGGTCGAAATGGCCGTCGCTAACGGTCACGAAGCTCAAGCGGGGTATACTCTCCGGGCGTATCGAATAGTCGATGGGAAAGAAACTGTCTGCTTGGCCAGACCGCCCGGCGATGAACGCGGACAGGGAGGGGCGGGGCGTCCCGGCAGTGATCGTGCCAAATGGCGCCTGCCGCACCGTTCCATCGTCATCGGGCGCGATGCTGACAGAGGCGAGCGCGGCGTTGCGGCGAAACAGGGGGAGCGGCAGGGTATCTATCGAACGCAGTTCACCGGTCCGGGTGCGCTGGGCAAAAGTGGGGAGCGCCACCAGCCCGCTCGATCGCGCCAGAGAGCGGGCGAACGCCGCATCGCCCCCCGGTGTGGAGGATGATGAAAAATCGACATCGAAGACAATGCTTTTCGCTCCTTCCTGAAGGAGATGATCGACAGCAGAGGCATAATATTCGCGCGGCCATGGCCAACGTTTGATCGCGGCAGCGCTCTCGGCGTCCATCTCGACCACCAGCAGCTGACCCGATGCGTCGTGCCGCAGCATTGCAAAGCGCGCAGGCTCGACCAAGCGCTCCACAGTAGCGCCCAGCCCGGTGACGATGGCAGCGACGGTTAGCGCAATAGCTACGGCGACGATGCCGAGCGGGCTTTTCCAGGACTGGGCAGCTGACTTCATGTCGTCTTTCGAAGCATTTGTGGGGCGATCCTGCGCCGCTGACCGTTAACGTCGGGTCAAGTCGCGCTTTAGAAAACGCGGGCCAGACGGATCGAGAGGCGGGGGTCGCGGTTGCGGGTATCGAAGCGATCGGCATTCATCGGCAGGGAAATCTCCACCATGCCGTCGATGCGCCCCTTGCCGAGCCGCGCGCCGAGTGACGAGGACAGTAACGATCCCCCGCCAGCGCCGTCCCTCAGATTGCTGACATAACCACCATCAATGCTGGAATAGAGTTGGAACCTGTCGACGATACCCGGAATAATCGCGCTCGCGTCGTAGCGAAGTTCGAACAGGCCGAGCACGCCCTGGTCCCCGGTCCTGTCGGCATAATCATACGCTCGGCCAAAACTTTGCCCCCCAGCGCCAATCTCGGCTGTTGCGAGTAATGGCCGAGACGCGAGTTGGCCGGCCGAGGACAGCATAAAGCTGACAGTCTTTGACAGCGGCCTCGTCCAGCTCACCGTATAATTCGCCGTCACAAAACGCGCGTCGCCATCGCCCCGCGAGATCATGACGTCTCCTTCGTGGCTCACTCCTGGCAGAGGAAGACCGGCAGTTAGTGCTGCTTCGCTGCGCAATATGCCGCCGGCGAATTTGTCAGCGGCATCCACGCCAGCGGTCAGCGTCGTCAGCTTGTCGTTCCGCAACGGCAGTCCCGCCAGACGCTGCTGGATATGCATCGTCCGTAATTCCATATTGAGCGATGCATCATGGGTGCGGCTACGCTGTAGGACGCGGCTGTAACCCACCGCCGCATCAACACTCTTCCCCACGACGTCGAGAGGTTTTAGTGAAGCGCCCGGATGGGATCTGCCATAGGATGCGGAAATCGAAGCCCTGCTGCCTGCGCTATCGACAGGCATGGCATAACGGCCGCCTAGGAAGATAAATTCGCTGGGTTGTAGGGGTGTCTGCGCGACGATCAGGCCAAGCTCGTCTCCTGATTGGGCGATGCCTGCGACACTGGCGAGCAGTGTTGACCGGATCGGCCCGATCTCCTTGCTGCCGCGATTGTCGAGCTGCGCATAGGCGGACAATCGCTTTTCCTTGATGGTGACGAGCAGAATGCCGAAGCCGTCCTGGCGCATGAACCGACTTTGGTTGACTGTGATGCCCGGCAGGTCGCCGACCAACAGGATCGCGCGTTCCAGGTCTGCTTGGCGCGTCGGCTTGCCCGTGGCGAGCGCGGTGGTCAGGATGCGGTCGGCGGCAGGGTTGATCGCGCCGATCACGCGCACGGCATCGATCTGCCCCTGGTCCAGTGTTACTTGCAGCACACCGTTCGTCATTGGCTGGTGCGGAATGATAGCGGTCGCGAATGGAAAGCCTTGCTTGCGGGCAACTGCGGAAATGGCGCCCGCAAGCTCCGACAAAGCGTCGCGTGACAGCGGCCGACCTACATAGGACACGATGACATCCGCAAAGGCAGCCGGTCCGATGTCGGGCGCGCCACTGACGGTGATGGCGCGCGGGATGATGGTGCCCGTAACTGGCGCAACTGCAGCGGACGCTTCACTCGGCAGCGTCGGCGCCGGAGCATCGGGTGTTTGCGCCGGTGGCACTGGGAGTGTCCGGCCACCGATCGTGGGGTCAGCACGGTCGAACACGACCTGTGCGGCAGTAACAGCCGGCGTCATTGCGATCGCGCCCCCGGTGATCGATAACATGACGGGAAATCTACGCATTGTTGTTCCTTACGGCAGCCACGCCTCGCACATGCCAGTAAGGACCAAAAGGTTAGGAAATCTGTAACTTAACCTGTGGGTTACCGCTTTGCTAACCACATCCTGGAACCAGTTGAAAGGCCCCTAGCCCTGAAGAGGGCGTTCAGTGCATTGCTGCGCTGTTCACTGGAGAGTTCATGCGTAAGCACATCCTTGGTCTGCTGGCGGCGACTTGTTCGTCGGCCGCACTTGCAGGAACACCGCTTTGGACGGTCAGCGAAACGTCGGGAAACGTGCAGATTTCTCACAATGGGATCAGTCGCATAGCTGTGCGGCGCGGCGCGGTCGCCCCCGGCGACACCGTTTCGACGGCACCCGGCGGACGGGCTGTGCTGGTTCGTGGCAGCGAGTTCATCATGGTGGCGTCGGCCTCTCAGGTACGGCTGCCCACGGATGAGAGGGTGACCGGTCTGACCCGTGTGATGCAGGATTTCGGGAACGTCGTCTTCATGATAAAAAAGAAGATGTCGCCGCATTTTGAGGTAAAAACTCCTTATCTGGCGGCCGTCGTGAAAGGCACGACCTTCACCGTCGCGGTCAATGCGACGGGCGCCTCCGTGCAGGTACTGGAAGGCGCCGTGGATGTCGCAACACCCGACGGCGGGGCGCATGATCTCCTTACACCCGGCGGAGTTGCGATGGTCGGGGCGGCCGACCGGTTCCGCCTCCAGATCGAAGGGCCGAATGGCAGCAAGGTGATCGTCTCGCCGGCTAAGGGACAGGGCGAGGATCTGCCTCCCCCTGCAACGCCCGCAGCGCAGGCCGACGTGACGCCAGAGGCCCCACCTGCAACTGCGGCTCCAGCCATCGCTTCTGCGAACGAGGTTCAGGCCGTTGAAACGCCAGTGTACGCCGCGCCGGTATCGCTGGCGGCCGCGACCGATGGTCTCGTGACGGGCACGATCGTCGGTGAGGTGAGCACCGCAATGGCGGACGTCGCGACGGCGTCGCGAAATGCGACCGAATCGTCGAAAACCGTGGTCAAGGCCGTCGAACTGGCCATGTCGACCGAGCAGGCAGGTGCCTATGATGCGCAGGCTAGGACAACCGCCGCACAGCAGGTGGAAGCCGGTCGCGCCGCAGAATCCGCGAATGCCGCCAGCGAGCGCGCCAGCGCAGAGGCGGATCATGCGGCGCAGCTTGCCCAACAGGCGGACGTGGACAATGTGAAGGGAGAGGCGGCGAAGGCCTCCGCAGCCGTGACGGCAGACGCCGCTTCGCGCGATGCCGCTACGGCTGCCGCTGAAGTCGCGAGCGCAGAGTCGGACCGAGCGGCCAAGGCTGCGGCTAAGGCGCAGGCCGATGCCGCCGCCGCCGCTGCCGCCGAGGCGTCCCGGCAGGCTGCTGTCGCCGCGGCCGACAGAACTGCCGAGGATGCAGCAACCGCTGCGTCTGCCAGAGCAGCCGAGGCCAGTGCACATGCGGCACAGGCTGCGCAAGCTGCCCGGGCCGCCGAGGCGGCGCAGGCGGATCAGGCAGCGCGCGCTGCCGTTGCAAATGCCGCTGCCGAACAGGCCGTCCGGGAAGCGGCTCAGGCCGCGCAGCAAGCCGCGGCAGCGGTGGGCGACATCGCCGCGCAAGAGCGCGCCGCCCAGGCCGCTCGTGACGCGGATAAGGCAGCGCGCGATGCTGCAAAAGCTGCGCAGGATGCTACCGATGCTGCTTCCGATAAGGCCATGAAGGACGCCTCAAAGGCTGCTGCAGCCGCTGCCGAAGCCGCCAGCAAGGAGGCGGAGAAAGCCGCAAGGGACAGTGCCGACAAGGCGACCGCGCAGGCAGCAAAGGACGCAGAGAAGGCGGCGAAGGATGCCGAAAAAGCGGCAAAGGAAGCGGACAAGGCGGCAAGTGACGCAGCCGCTGCCGATGCCGCAAAAGCCGCCAAGGATGCCGAGAAGGCAGCTAAGGACGCCGTCTCCGACAAGGCGATGAAGGATGCTGCCAAGGCCGCGGATGAGGCCGCAAAGGCAGCAAGCGACAAAGCAGCCAAGGATGCGGAAAAGGCTGCGAAGGATGCGCAAAAGGACGCAGCGAAAGCTGCGGCAGACGCTGCGAAAGCGGTTGAGGACGCCGCAAAGGAAGCCAAAAAGATCGCTGACGATCTGGCAAAAGCTGCGACGCAAACAGCCGCAGACTTGGCAAAAGATACTGGCAAGGATGCGCAGGATGCCGCCAAGGCGATTAAGGACGCGCTTAAAGGAAAAACCTAGCATTACTTTAGCAGATGTAGTTTCTAGGATACTCATGGTAGGGTTCGGTGATCCATACTCAGCCAGCTTTTGAAGGAGCTGGTGAATGATATAGACTGGACCGAAGATCTCGACCGCTAGCTTGAACCTTCCTCGCCGGGCTGGTGGACAAGGCCCAGAGGCGACTGTGCCCGGCTTACATTGCTGGCCTAATCCCTCCTGGAGATCGCAAGAGCAATCAGCTGATGGGGGCACGAACCGATAACATCAGCTATGATCGCCCGCATCGTGTCATCGGCGCCGGGAGAGGAAGCAACTGCACGTCGATCTAAATTCTGAGACCGACCGAGGTGCCGAACAACCATCGATTAATAGAGCGTTCAGGATGGTGCAAACTTACAACAGTTTTCGCCTAAGTAACTGCAATGATGTCTATCTTCTTCCATTCCAATAACGCCGACCCTATCTGGCCGTCGTCCGCAAGGAACAAGATAAAGGAATAACGTCATGAAGAAGATTTTCGCAGCGGCTGCTTTGGCGGCCTCTCTCTCCACGCCTGCTTTCGCTCAGGACGGTGAGAAGAACCCTTTCAATGGTCCGTTCGTCGGTGCGCTTCTTGGCTATGACAATGTCCGTGGTTCGATCCCCGCTGGCCCATCTGTAAAGCGTGAAGGCCTGCTGTACGGCGGCGTTATCGGCTACGATGCGAACCTGGGCGGTGCGGTGATCGGCGTTGAGGGCGAGTTCACGGATTCCGAAACCAAGTATGACGTCGCTAACCTCAGCATTCACACCGACCGTGATCTGTACGCTGGCGCACGTCTTGGCGGTCAGGTTACCGAGAACCTGATGGTTTACGCCAAGGGCGGCTACACAAACGCCCGGTTCGAAGCGAACGTGTTCACCGGCGGCACGAACATCAAGTCTGGCGAGAACCTTGATGGTTATCGCCTGGGCGCCGGTGTCGAGACAACCTATCGCGGCCTGACCGGCCGTGTGGAGTACCGTTACTCCGACTATGGCAAGTATGAAGGCGTGAACCTCAATCGTCATCAGGTTGCTGCGATCGTTGGCTACCGCTTCTAATCAGCAACGCTGATTCTGAGGGTGTCCGGCAATAGCTGGGCACCCCTTTTCATTGATTCTGCGATCCAGCGCCCAATTGAGAAGCCAAAAGACCGTCTGTTTCCTAGGGGACGGATATATTCAGCCCAGACTGGTCTGCCAACAATTTGCGAGCTGCGTCTTTCCCGGCTGCGTACGATCGGGATGGCGAGAAGGCGCGGTCATAGAGGAAGCGGAATGTCCGGTTCTGGGCATTCAAGATTGCTGGCTGAGCGTCTGGCAAGGGTCGACGTCGGTAGGCGGCAGCTGGGACAAAGCGACCGTTCGCTATGCCTCCCGCGAACGACGGCTTCTTGACCGACACCGGACATTCTTTCGGTGGGGAACCTCGGGCTCAGATATGCCATCACATGGCCGATTTCAGACTGGCCGGTTACGGGCGGGTAGAGGGGTATAGCTGCCCGTCCGCTGTCATGCTGTGCCACTGTCTAATGGGCGAGATAGCTGCCGGTCGGTCGCCGGCCCACGGCAGATATAAACCCCAACTCTTTTCGCTGCGCAGACCGGACGCTCTCCGCCGAACGCTGGTCCAGGTTCAAGGGCGACTAATGCGATCCGCAAGTTCGTCAAGATCCTGCGGAGATATTTCAGTTCGGGCTACGGGCCATCCTTCAAGGAGAAGGGGCGATGAAATTGTGACGCCAGTTAAGGCCTCATGATCGCGACTGACCATACCTTTCCATCGAAGCACGACTTCTCGAAGTGTTCCGCATGGGCCGTCATCATTTGCCGCAGCGCTGTCCCAAGGAATAACTTCCGTCACACAGAAATCCTCTCGAACGATTGTGAAAGAACATGCGCCCATCGTAAACTAACAACAACATGTCCTATCAAAGCGCGTATTCACTTTTGCGTCGATATCGATGTTTCGCAACGCCGGTCAGCACCGCCATGATGAGGCCAAGATCGACCAGTAGGTCCGATATTATGTGATTTCGGAAACCCAAGCGGGACCATTCTGTCCTATTCGACTGGTTCATTTTCGGTTAATGTGGCTTTGCGACCCGAAGGGCTCAAAGTCGTACGACCAAGAGTTCTGCTGGCCCGTTCGTAGCTTCGGCTGCGGACGGGTCTTTTTTTGCACGGCTTTTCTCACGGGAAGCAAGTTGAGCACCTTTCGGATACCACCCGGTGGAGAGAGCTACTGAGGCGATTTCTCGCCTAGGGTGGGGGTGTAGCTCTCTCCGGAAAATGGGGCTATACCGTGCTTAACCGTCTGAAAAGCCGGATTATGATCGCGGGAGGTAAGCCGATGTCTTTACCTGGGACAACCCTGATGCTCGATGTGGCTCTCGATTTCGTCTCACGCCATGGCGACCACGCTATCGCGGATTTTGATGAAATCTATAGTGGATTGGTTGAAGAGGGCGCGCTCCGAACTGCGGCGGAATGGTGGCGGCTTCGGGAATATGTGATCATCGCTCAGCGCGGCAATGCCACACTCAATTAGAGCGACACCCTCGACGGGCGGCTTATAACCACGCTGCTGAGGATTTCCTTGGCCGTTGCAAGCTGTGGAGGGGGTCCGGTGTTATATTCGGTCAGCGTGGCCGGAACGTTGATGCCAGCCTTCGCATAGGCGTTGAGCTCCTTATGCGCGCGGACCTGTAGAGCTACGCTAATCCATCCACCAGCGATGTTGCTCTTCGGCAGTCAGCGCCAAGGCAGTCGCCCCATGGCTCCGACTTGGCTAGACCACATGATCGGCTGAGGCTGGCCAACCCCGTCTCGTAATATGCAGTGGCAAAGTCGCGTCGGGCTGGTCCGCGGGACCTCCGGAATGGAGGCGAGCTATCAGCAGTACGGTGAAGTCTGTCGGACTGGACGTCCACAAGAGCACGATAGCGGTTGCGGAAGCGGAGGCTGGCAAGCGCGCGGACGATCGATGCTGCACAGGAGTGGCTGCGCCATTGTCGCCGTTCGAGCGGGCTTTTTGCTCGCCCCGAACTGCAGATTTGCAGGACCGCACACTGCCCGGTCCGGCCAACTTCCGGGTGCGGAATGGCCGGACCGGGTCTTTATCAGAAGAAGAACCGCGCGGAGGCGGAGATCAGGCGGCCGTAGAGGGTCTGGACCGTGCCGACGCCTGCGGAAGGTATCGAGCCGGTGCCAACCGCGATGATCGCCGTCTTGTCGAACAGGTTGGAGACGTTCACGCCGAGAGCGATCCGGTCGACCGGACGATACTGGGCGAACAGACCCACGGTGGTGAAGCCTGGCATCTTCAGCTGGTCGACATCGCCGGCATAGCTGGACGTCTGGCCCTGCACATTGGCGCCGAACGTCACACGCTCCATATCGAATTGCGGGGTGAGCGTGTAGAGGAACGTGGGCTGACGACGCGGCGTGGTGCCGATCGGCAGGAACGGAGCCCCCGTCGACGACGGCGCGGGTGCCGTCGAAGCCGTGATCTTGCCGCCAGTCAGCGTCGCACTGCCGGTGACGCTGAACGGCCCACGGCGCACCGCGCCTTCGAACTCCGCACCATAGGTGCGGTAGGAACGAGACACCACGCGGACGTTCTTGACGTCATAGGTATCCGCGATGGTCGGGGCGAAGGTGCCGCGCGTGGTGGCATAGAAGCCCGTCAAGTTCAGCGTGATGCCGTTGCTGCGATACTTCAGGCCGGCTTCGGTCTGGCGCACATAATCATGCGTCGGCGAAACCTCGTTGGCGTCGGCGCGTCCACCCAGGCTGTGACGTGCGAACAGGGCGAAGGAGTCGGACATGCGATAATTGATGCCGCCCGAATAGGAGACATAATCGTTCCGGTAATTGACCGAACTTGAAGTGCCCGCGTCGATATAGACCGTCTGTTCGGCCAGGTTGATCTGACCGTCATGGTCGAGGTCGACCGCCGCATTAGTGGACGGCCGAGCCACGAGGCCCGTGACCTTGTCGCGGTCATAGCGGATCGAGCCGCCGATCGCGATCTTGCCCTTGTGGAAGTTGAACGAGGCGTAGGGCGCGAGGACGTTATAGTCCAGGTTCATCCGCGTCCGGCCATTGACAGCATCGTTATGGGCAAAAATACCGTTCTTGTAGCTATAGGCGCCACCCGTCTGCTGCACGTTCACCAGCGCGGAATTGCCGTTGCCATCCAGCGTCTGGATGATGACCGCGCCGAAATAATCGACGTCGCGCTTCTGGAAGGACTTGTACACGCCGGCGGTGGTGGTCAGGTCGCCGCCGCCGACTTCCCAGACCCGGCTGGTGCGGAAGTCGTTCACCACATTACGCAAGCTGTGGATGTTCGTGTGGCCGACCGTCGTCAGGGACAGGCGCGTGGCCGGATCGATGGCCGTGCCTGCCAGGGGACCCGATGCGTAGGTGATCGTGCTGTTGGTACCGGTGAGATTGAGGCAAGCGGTGCTCAGGAAACAGCTGGCGGCAATCTGGGTCTGAGGGTCGAACGTGTCTGCGGAACCCGACATGTCCGAAAAGCGGAAGCGTTCGGTGAAGTTCCACTCACCGACCGAGAACTGGACTTCGGTGCCCAGGCTTTGCGACTTGACGCGATAGCCGCTCTGGAGGTTGAGGTTCGTCGGGTTGCCCGACTCATCCGTCGTGGTCAGGCCGGTGATGTTACGCGACATCACTGAATCCTGGACCGCGTCGTAATTCGCCAGCGCGCTGTAGGTCGGATTCGCGTTCGTCCCGCCAATGGCCATCGGAGTGCCATTATAGACGGGCGTCTTGTCGTCGAGCAGCTTGCCGTAGAAACGGATGTGGCCGCCCTCGAATTCCTTGGTCACGTTGAACTTGACCTGGCCGCCGTCGGTGGCGTTGTAGCCGGTGTTGCGCGAGCCTTCGCCCTGACGATAGAAGCCGCCGACGTGGAAGCGCCAGCTCTCGCTCAGATGGCCGCCATAGTCGAAGTCGACGCGATTGCTGTCATAGTTGACGCCCGCCGAAACCTGCACGGAGCCGCCTTCGACCTCGCCGGTCTTGGACACAAGGTTAATGATGCCGCCCGGCGCGTTCGACGTGAAGGTCGAGGCGGAGCCGCCACGGATGGATTCGACCGAGGCGAGATTGAGGTCGGCGCGAATGAACGCGTCGGCACCGATGCCATTGAAGTCGCCAAATTCCAGCACGGGCAGGCCGTCTTCCTGGAACTGGAGATATTTGGCGCCTGCGCTGACGAGCGGCAGGCCGCGTACGGTGTAGCTGTTACCGATGTCGCCCACGCCGCCTTCGACGCGCACGCCGGGAATGTTACGAACCAGATCGTCGAGCGAGCGCGGAGCCAGCGTGTCGATCTGATTACCCTTGAGGGAGCTGGTCGACGTCGCGCTATCCAGACGATCGCGCCCACGCGCCACGCCCGTCGTGACCATATCGCTGTCGTCAGTCTCGCGGCTGGCATCCCATGCCGTCACCGGCTTCGCGTTGGTTTCAGCGACTGCCGGAGTTACATTCGACACAAGCGCGATCACAAAAAGCGAAGTGCAGCCCAAGGCTGCATCACGATAAATCTTTGTCATATTTCCACCCGTTGTTTTGCAAATCTTCTGGAAAATTCGCATTGCAGAGGCGGCATATGCTTGACGCGGTTAATTTTCTTTAAACATATTCCCGTGAAAATCCTGCCTAATTATCAGCAGGAACGGCGTGTTCGCGTTGATTAGCGCTCATAACGACTTAGTGTGCAGAAATTTCTGATATTCGCCCATGATTGGACACGTTCCTCAGCTGCAAGGAGCAGGGTCAACGCTGGAAATGGACATGGCATATGTGACTTAATAATTTTAAGCTGTCCTAAGATTTGATATCGATCAATATGGATCGACATGCTCTTTTCGGGATTATGCTGATACTTGGGCGCCTCGACCTGAGCCGACGGAGTTGCCCCTGCCTTCTTGTTGACCCAGAGCCGTCCACACTTGCCTAAGAGCCTGTCTTGAATCTCATGCGTAACGAGCGACGCTCCTGATGAGAACGATAGCAGCGGCGGCATAGAGTAGCGCAGTTGCTGATTTGATGGTTCGCTCGAAGTCCTTGGCGAGGCGGCGATTTCGGTTGAGCCATGCGAAGGTCCGTTCGACCACCCATCGTCGGGGATGGACGACGAAACCGGTCTGATCGGCGAATTTGCGGACAATCTCTATCGTGACGGAGGTGGCGTCCCGGACACGGTCGCTGTTGTAGGCGCTGTCGGCATAGGTGCGCTCGACGAAGGGGTGGCGCTGGCGGGACTGCCTGAGCAAGGGCACCGCGCCGTCGCGGTCTTGCACGTCGGCACCATGGACCAGCAGTTGAAGCGCGCGACCATCGGTATCGACCATAGCGTGGCGCTTGCGGCCCATGATCTTCTTGCCTGCGTCATAGCCGCGCGGTCCACCCGCTTCGGTGGTCTTCACGCTCTGGCTGTCGATGACCGCCGCCGATGGCATCGGTTCTCGCCCTGTCCGGATGCGGTCGATCTGGACGAGATGGTGGTTGAGATTTTCGAAAACCCCGTCGTCGCGCAGAGTGCAGAACCAGCGGTAGACTGTGCGCCATGGTGGAAAGCTGTCGGGCAGAAGCCGCCAGGGACATCCTGCCCGCAGCAAATAGAAAATAGCCTCGATAATCTCGCGCATCGGCCAACGCCGTCGCCGTCCGCATTGGCATGGCGCGGGTAAATACGGCTCGATCAAATGCCATTCTGCGTCGGTAAGATCGCTTCCATAGCGAAGCCCTGCACGGCTATGATGCGCGCGGGCGGTCGGGTTCCACATGATGGCTTCCAAGGTTGGTGTCGCAACCCCTCGGAATCATATCGAAGCTCGATCGTCCACCGTTACATCAGCGTTCCGACACAGCCTCTGAGCGCGCGTCTTTTGCCCGCCAGAGCGACAGCAACATATTATTAACCATGGTCAATCATAAAGGGGAAGCGAACTTTTGTTCGAGATTTCCCCCCAAACTTCAGACCCGTCGCTGATCCGACGGGTCTTTTTTGCTTGGTGTCACGGCGTCCAGTAAAAGGTATTGCGCCACCTGACTGAGCCTGCGGGCATATAGCGCATCACCTGCTCTTTGCATTCGGCACGTCTGACCTGAGTCGCCCCCAACGATTCAATTGCGCATTATGTCGTAGTACGATATAGGCTTCTCAGGAGAGGTGCGATGAATATGCTCCTTGAAGCTATTTTGGCAGTTTTCATGGTCGTCGGCAGCCTTCTCGCTGCTTCGATATTCTGCGGGATGATCTGGGAGGGTTGCTTGCGGGTCCGGCACCCGGAGGGCAGTGCCTTTATCCTCGTCGCTATTGCCGCACTGGCTGTGGTAGTCGGCGTTCCGCACAGTCCATTTTTAACCCTTGCGCTGGCATATGCGGTTGCCGCTGCTGTGCCCTTGTGGTTCGCTGGCCGTGCCTGGCGCCGATCAGAAAATAACCGCAAAGAGTTTAGAGGGAAGCGAACGAAAGCGATCTTCAGGAGAGACCCGTGACGCGAGTATCCCATTATCGCTATCCAGCGATCACTAGCTGCATCGCAGAAGAGCGCGGCCCCGATCGTGATGAGCTGCGCTTGGTGGCCTCGCGGATCTGGCACGAGGGAATGCGGTATTTGATTGGGGATAAACTCAGCTTCGCCCACAAACGAATGCTCGTGCGTGTGGCACTCGCTGCATTGGGCGGAGCCGCCACTGGACGACGATGAACCCGTTATCGAGTGGGGCAACAGTCATCCAGATTCATCTCGTTTTGCGGTCACGCTCAGCCTCGTGATGGACCGCACGGATCTTGAGTAGGTCTTGCCGGGCCAATATGCCTTTGATCTGGCCCGTCTCCGGATCGACAATTGGAATGCGACCAACGCCAGTCTCGACCATGAGATCGGCTATCCGGCTGATAGGATCCTGGGGCGTCCCGAAAGGCTGTGATGCGTCCGATAGCACGTCCGCCAGTGTCGCATGATCGGGGGCACCTTCGACCTGCCAGCGCAAGGCATCGGACCGGGAGACGAGACCGATCAGCCTTTCGCCCTCATCTACGACGGGATAGCTCCTGTACAGCGCTCCTTTGGCAAAGAAGGCGCCGGCATCGACTACTGAGAGGCTACCCAACAGGGTGTCGGGGGCAGGCGTCATCACTTGGCCGGCCTGCAGGAAGTCGAATGGGTCGACGGAATATTCCTGAAGGATATGACGCCCCCGGCGCGCAATTTTTTCCGTCAGGATGGAGCGGCGCATAACAAGCACGCTGACGGCATATGCGGCGGCAGAGGCTGCGATCGTGAGTGGCAGCATCGCGAAATCGCCGGTGAGCTCCACAGCGAAAAGTGCTGCCGTCAAAGGAGCGCGCATCGCCCCGCTCATCGTGCCCGCCATTCCCGCAAGCGCCCATAATGCGCCCCCTCCCGGCAGGAAATGCCCAATAAGAAACCCCAGCGCGCCGCCCAGCATCAGTAAGGGCGCAAGAACGCCGCCCGATGTCCCAGACCCGAGCGCGATCAGCCATACCACCGCTTTTACGATTAGCAGAGACAGGGCGACACGGACCGTCAGGGAGCCTTCCAGCAAACCCCTGATGCTCTCATAGCCCGCGCCCAGAACATGTGCGTCGATAAGACCGCCAATGCCCACAGCGATGCCGCCAATCGCGGGCCACCACATCCAGTGCAGGGGCAGGTGGCCAAAGATGTCCTCGATACGGTAAAGCAGCATGGACAGAAGCGACGCCTGACATCCGGCGAGTGCGCCCATGCCAAGAGCGATGCCGATCAAGCGGACGTCTAGCAAGACGCCATGGTGCACCGGGAAGAGCGGGCCGCTGTCGATCAGTTCGGGACGCCAGAGCAGCGAAGCAAGGACTGCGATCACCACGGGCACGAAGCTGCGCGGTTTCCACTCGAACAGGAGAACTTCGATGGCGAGGAGTATCGCCGCTATCGGCGTCCCGAAAATTGCGGTCATCCCCGCCGCTGCGCCAGCGACGAGGAGAGTCTTGCGTTCGGCCGCACTGAGATGAAAGAGTTGCGCGAAAAGTGATCCGATCGCACCCCCGGTCATGATGATTGGGCCTTCGGCGCCGAAGGGGCCGCCGCTGCCTATGGATATGGCCGAGGAAAGGGGTTTGAGTAACGCCACCTTGGGAGACAGGCGACTCTCACCATAGAGGATCGCCTCGATCGCTTCCGGAATGCCATGCCCCCTGATCTTTTCCGACCCAAATCTCGCCATCAGGCCGACAATCAGGCTTCCGATAACAGGAATAGCTACGACACCCACGCCCAGCATATTGTCCGTGATCGCCGCTGGCTGGACCGACAGACGGCCAAACCAGAAGATATTCGTGGCGAGATCGATAGCCTTCAACAGCACCCATGCGCCAAAAGCTCCCCCCGTTCCGACGATCAGGGCAGCGGCGGCGAGCATTAGCATGCGATAATCCGCGCTGTGGTCGCCCAATGGGCGATAGGACGAAGATTTCGAAGAGGTCATGAAACTCACAATCTGGGTGGGCAAGGAGTAAGGGCGCCTATATATCGCAATACGATATTTATCAACGCACTCCTTCAGCGTAGGGTCGCATCATGTCCAATGACCTGACCGATGATGACTATGCCGCGCTCGCTGACTTTCGTTTCTCGTTGCGCGAATTCGCAGCGTTCAGCGAGAAGAGGGCGGCGGAATGCGGGTTGACGCCCCAGCAGCATCAGGCTTTGCTGGCCATTCGCGCCGTACCAGCAGGAACTGCAGGAGTGGGTTATGTCGCAGAGCGTTTGATTCTGAAGCCGCATAGCGCAACAGGTTTAGTGGACAGGCTAGAGGCTCTTGGACTCGTCACGCGGAGATGGTCTGCGCATGACAGACGACAGGCACAGCTCGAATTAACTCAACAGGCGCATTCGATACTGGAGACGCTCAGCGTCACACATCGCGAGGAGATATTGCGCGTGCGCCCTTTGTTGATTGATCTGCTGGGGAAGATGGAGCTGTAGCGTCGGAGGTCGCGCACGCCGGTCCACACAATCCAACATTAACCGACAGCCGCGGCGTCCCTTGAACGGTCCACGGCTTACGTATTCAGCGATATGTCCGCAATTGGGGAAGCCGCGATCGCCATTGAGCATCAGCAATGGGTCGCTTTCGGCGCTGCGGCCAGCACATCAATGTTTCGTGACCGATGGCAGTGCCCTACCCTCGAATTTCAAGCTGAGGGGCCAGAGCGCTGTCTTGGTGAACAAACGCTCAGTTCGATCTGTCCGGCTTTCATGCATTAGCCCAAGCCAGCAGAGGGGTCGCAGGATATGCACATAGACGAGCGATTCAAAATATCGGTCATTATCGCTGCCCATCAGTCTGGTGGAGAATTGCTTATTCGTGACGCCTGAATGAGCTTCCACATTCAGGGCGTTCAGAATCGAAACCCATTCGATTTCCAGCATGCCATCGTAACCGGATGACAGAAGCAGATGCTGGCTGAGGGTGATCCAGAGGCTGGCGGGGTGCTCTAACAGGTCCTTGCCCACCCTGGTTATGTGCAGGAAGCCTTTGCGGTGGCGAGTGAGCTTGGCAGCTAGCAACAAATCATGCAGAACGGCCAAAGGTGGGAAGTCTTGTTCGTTCAGGGTTTTGTTGATCGCATAAAGTTCGGCGGCGGTGTAGCCGGGCCAATTGAAGGCTTCGGCGGCCCAGGTAACGAAGTAGCGCTTCAGCGCCCTGTTGGGTGTGAGGCCGATTGGACCGGTTTCGACCAGATGGCGCAACGTAAGCACTGCCGCACGATGGAGCGGGGATAGTGCCAATTCTGAGGAGTCAGCTGGGGCGTGAAACTCAATCATAATGTGCGGTTTCTGTCTCGCAAGGACCATGGAAACAAGCATAGTTCCGCTGGGTTACGCCGCGCACCTAAATCTCTCCATAGGAATTTCTGCTTCCGCGTCTCACTCGCAGACAGTACAGCTTTGCGGCGGTAAGTGCGGTCCTTGTTTTTTCGGGATGACCATCATGCCCCCAAGCAGAAACTACCGGCTAGAGCGGCTTAGGGCTGCCCTGAACCTGCCAGAACCCGGTCCCACTACTCCCGCGCAAAAAGTGATAAAGGCGCCCCGCAAGTCATCTGGAAATTTCTCGCCAACGGCGAACTCGCCCGCTGAAACACGTCGCCGTAAGCTACGTGGAGTGGACACCTGACATCAAGTGAGATTTATGACGGGCCGATGGCCTCAAGCGAGACGATTAGGTCTATATTTGTGCCACTGTGCGGCGCTGTGGTTGGCGATCTCGCGGCGATCGCGACGTATCGCACGGATCCGCAGGCTGAGCAGCAATTTTGCTTTCTCCATTACCCGCCAGCGCAGTTTGAGCCACCCTGAACGCGAAGGCTTTACTGATCGCATTGTCCACGCTCCATTGCCAGGCAAACGCTGATTGATGCCCGAGTACCTCTCGCTGGATGCGGTCTGCAACGCGGTACAGCTCCTGGACGGTTGGGTGCCTACCCTCTCGGATGCACGCAATCAGGTCAGGGGCAGGGGCGAATGCTGATTCCAAACCGGTCATAATCCTCCCATAGACAGCCGGATAGCCCCCCGGTCTGCGCCGGACGGGCCGATGTAGTGCGGGGACAGGGTGTCAGACCGCTTCCTGCGGCGCCTGGAGGGCAGCAGCGGCTGATATGCTGGTAGAGGTTGGCTATGACGAACACCGGCAGTCTCCGTTCTGGCCGCTGCCTACGTGAGGCTTGGATAGCCTGTTTGAACGTCGATATCATAGCCTTAATGTCCGCGATCTGATAGGTAGGCCTTCGAGAAGGGCTTGATGCTTACCGGCTTCTGTTCGGATCGGAATCCTCTCTCTGCTCCAGACCATCGGCCAACCCGGTTACCATCATATGCCTTGCTTATACGTACAGGTGACAGACCCCTCTGAGCAGATGGCGCCATCTACTGGTTCGGCCTCTCGTCATGAGAGGTTGCGTGAGGAGCTGATACGGTCGATCCGTCATTCGCCCCTTGCTACCATCGTAACGGATGCGATAGCCGCCAATGCCATCATCGCCGTCAATGACGCCTTCGAACGGCTGAGCGGGTATGAGGCGTCCGAAGTAATCGGCCGCAACTGCCGTATGCTCTCCGGGGCCGAGACCTGCCCTGCTTCTCGGGCTATCTTGCGCCAGGCTGTCGATGCCGGAAGACCCGCATTCGTCACTTTGGTCAACTATCGAAAAGATGGTCAACCGTTCCAAAACGCCGTGATGATTGCGCCGGTCTACGACGACAATGGGATCCTTGCCTTCTTCCTAGGCACCCAGTTGATAGTGGATGGTGAAACCCGGAACCTCGCTAAAGCCAACGCAAGATTAGCTGACTTACCCCCTCAGCAGCTGAGGGTACTTGAGGAAATGGCGCGCGGCAGACGCCACGCCGAGATCGCGAAAAAGCTCGGCCTGTCTATCAAGACCGTAAAGATGCATCGTGGCGCTTTAGTGAAGCGCCTCGGCGTGCAGACCTCGACTGAGGCCATCCGGATCGCCATAGAAGCGGGCCTTTAACCTAAGGCAAGACCTCTCCAAATGGCTTGCGAACCGTCAACGATCCGATATGGACTTAAGTCTAGGGTAGCAGGCCGGGGGGCTTGATAAGGATGTCGCTTGACGAATTCTGGATTGCCCGGCGGCGCCGAAGCCAAATTTAAGCTGCTTGTCGACGCGGTGACGGATTATGCCCTCTACATGCTAGATCCGGAGGGCCGGATCACGACATGGAATAGTGGCGCTCAGAAGGCGAAGGGCTACACGGCTGACGAAATCGTCGGCCAGCATTTCTCCTGTTTCTTTACCCCTGAAGATCGCTCCTCAGCTTTACCGCAGCGGGCATTACACGTCGCCGCCGCAGAGGGCCGGTTCGAAGCGGAGGGTTGGCGTATCCGGAAGGACGGAACCCGTTTTTTCGCCAATTCGATCATCGATCCGATCAGGAACGAAGCCGGAGAGCTGATGGGCTTTGCCAAAATCAGCCGCGACATCACCGAACGGCGCGAGAGGGAGCTCGCTCTATTCGAAGCAGAACAGCGTTTTCGGCTGCTGGTCCAGGGCGTCAAGGACTGTGCAATCTACATGCTGGATACCGATGGTTTCATAACCAACTGGAACACCGGTGCCGCCGCTATAAAAGGCTATAGCTCCGACGAGGTGGTCGGGGAGCATTTCTCCATTTTCTACACGGATGATGATCGCGTCGGTGGCGCTCCCGAAAGAGCGCTGGCGACCGCGCTAGCTGAGGGCAAATATGAGACCGAGGCATGGCGCGTTCGCAAGGACGGATCGCTTTTCTGGGCCAATGTGCTGATTGATCCAATCCACGATGAAGGTGGAAAGCATGTCGGTTTTGCAAAAGTTACCCGGGACGCAACCGACAAACGCCGGGCACAGGAGGAGCTGGAGGAAACGCGTAGCGCGCTCCTGCAGGCACAGAAGCTGCAGGCGATCGGTGAACTAACCGGCGGCGTCGCTCATGACTTCAATAATCTGCTGACCGTCATCGGGGGGGCAGCTGAAATGCTCAGGAAGGCGGATTTGGCAGAGGAAAAGCGGGTGCGCTATCTTGATAATATTTCGAAGATGGTTGAACGGGCCTCCACCCTTACCAGTCACCTCCTGGCGTTCAGCCGTCGCCGCGCCATCCGGCCCGAGGTCATAGATCTTAATATCCATCTTGACGCGTGGGGCGAGGTTCTGTCCCGATCGCTCGGGAGCGCCATCACGCTGGCAGTAAAGGCATCGGCCAAGAATGCCTGCGTTGAGGTCGACCCTACTGAACTAGAAACCGCTGTGTTAAATGCCGCAGTGAACGCCCGCGATGCGATGCCTGAGGGTGGTCAACTTCTGATCGAAACACGCGACGTCGTTCACGAGGGGCATGCGGCAGTCGCGATCGACATCACCGACACCGGCGGTGGTATGTCAGAGGAGACGATTGCCCGAGTTTTCGAACCATTTTTTACGACCAAGCCGATCGGCGAGGGAACAGGGCTGGGATTATCCCAAATCCATGGCTTCGCCGCCCAGGCTGGCGGGATCGCCCAGATCAGTTCGCGCATCGGATTGGGCACCACGCTCGCCATCATCCTTCCCAGGGTCGACAAGGAGCCGGCTGTGAAGGAGCGGGAAGGCGAGCTGGCCTCCATCCCTTCCGGCCTCCGGGTGCTTCTGGTCGAGGATAATATTCAGGTTCTTCAGTTTGCCGAGCAATTATTGAATGATCTCGGCTGCCAGACGGTGTGCGCGACTGACGCGACAAGAGCCCTGGCACTTATCCAGGAGCGATCGTTCGACCTGGTCTTCTCCGACATCGTGATGCCCGGCCTCACCGGTATCGACCTTGCCAGGCAATTGCACATTCGCGCGCCCGAACTTCCGGTCCTCTTAGCGACAGGGTATAGCGAGCAGCTCGTAGGAGAGGGGCAACCTCATTTGCGCGTTTTGGCGAAGCCCTACGGCGCCGAGACGCTGAGCGCGGCGATACGTGAGCTCATCACAACGTCCGCTATCTCGGCTGAACGAAATTTTTGAGGCTTCTGCTAGTAAAGGGCGCTTCAGCCACCTCGAGGACGACAGTGCCAGGGAACGCAGGTTGGTGCTGTTAAGGGCGCGGCGCGCAAAATGTCGCAGGAAGCAGTTGGGCCGATAGGTCGCGCGTCGATTCCTTGATGGCTCCGAACCAGACGGTCGGGCGCTGGGCATCGAACATTGATCGCCAAGGGTCTACCTTGGGCAGACAGCCACCCATTCACCCTGATTTCAGCGACTATTTATTTCAACTGTACCGTAAAAGCCTGAGCATCGCGCCCGAGAGCGCCAAGGCTCTCTTGCAACAACGCGCTGGCAGAGCGCAGATCCTGAACGAGATTATGATTACCGGAAGCCTGCGTGCGGATTGCGCTACTCGCCTGATTCAGGGCCTCCGTGCGACGCCGAACCGTTCCCAGACGCTGTTCTATTTCGTCGATGGATCCGACCTGGGTAGCTGAGGCGCCCGCGACGTGAGACGCAACGCGATTCATGGACGCTATCAGACCGCTAAGCTCTGACGTGACCTCGACCAGTCGGCCAATCCCCGTCTGAATATCTCCGACACGCTTTCGTACGTCTTGCGTAGATCCCCCCGTACGCCTGGACAGGGATTTGATCTCACCCGCTACAACCGTAAAGCCGCGGCCAATTTCACCCGCTCGCGCTGCCTCGATTGTGGCGTTCAAAGCCAAGGATTGCGTCTGGCGGGCAATATCGTCAATGACACTGACGATCTGCTCGACATCGACCGCTTTGTTCATAGATGCAGCCACCGCTGTTTTCGTAACGGCGGCGCAATTGGAAATGGACTGGGCGATCTGGTTGGTTTCCTCAACCTCGTCGTCGATGCGCCGGATAGACGCGGTGAGCGTGTCCGTCGCCGCGCCGACGCTGTCCATCTCGTCGGACAAGCATGCTGCGACCTGCTCCAATTCAGTCGCAAGAGTCCGGTTGGCAGATACCGAAGTGTCCAGATACGCGAGACTGCCGTCCAGCCGCATCATGGCATCCTGTGCCGAACGGATCATCGTGGCGACTTGTCTGTCGAATTCGACGGCAAGATGCTGAAGCTGGGCCTGCCGCGCCTGTTCGGCCTCGCACCGGGCATGGTCGAGTGCTTCTCGCTGCTGATCCTCGTGCCGCCTGGCCTGATCCTGCAGATCAGCCTTCTCCTGCTGGAGCCTGTTCCTTTCTATGGCCTGCGCGCGGAAAGTCTTGAGGGCGCCAACAACCGCTCCCAGCTCGTCGCCTCTGTCCAGCCTATCGAGGTCGATGTCATAATTGGCGGCGGCGAGCGAGGAAGTAGCCGTCGCGATCTGGGTTATTGAGTGTACGGTCGCGCGCCCGATCGCGCGGGTGAGCAGGAGGCCGAGTATCGCGACGGCTCCGGTCGTCACAATGACCAGGATGACCATCAGCCGAATTTGTCCCGAGATAATGGCAGCGTGGGCGTCCGCTTCCGAAATGCCTGCTTCTGCCACGCCTTTGACGTCGCTCACCACTCTGCGGGCGTTCTCGCGAAATGGCGCCAGCATCGTGGCACTGGCCGCGAAGTCGACGTCCAGCATCGCGGTCACTACATCGACGGACTCGCTATATCCCTTGATCTCCTTCAGCGCATGATCGACCGTCGGGGTGTCGCCGACGTTCCCACGCAGCCGCGTGAGATCCGAATGTACACGGTTCAGTTCGGTCTTGATCCGGGCTGCCTGAACCGGAACGTCCACCCCCGGCGCTCCGGCTGCCTTGCTTACGAGAAGGCGGTACAGGTCGCCGTCGGCTCGCTCGAAGCGGGCCGCGATCTCTGTCAGGGCGGCGATCTTGTGCATGTCCGACCCGACGATCTGGGCCGTGCTGCTCTGCGCATGCAAAAGCGCGCCGATGCTGAGCGTAGCCGCCAGCAGCAGCAGGACCAGCATGACGGCCGGGGCTATCGCGAATTTCACGAAAAGCGATCGATCGGCAAGCCGCGCCCAGGGCTGCACCCGTTCCAGGAAAGGCATCCGTCGCATCACAGGGAAAAGATCAGGCCTGCTCGCACGCGTCGGTCCGCCCAGATTGGCGATCCTGCTGTACCGCGCACCTTGGTGAGGTTCTCGCCCGCGAGCGTGACCGTCATCTTCCCGGAGAGACGCAAGCCGACTTTGGCATCGATGCCCACGGTATCCGCTACTCTGACAGGCTTGACCGTAGCGAGAGGCGCGAGTTGATAGGTTCTGGACGTATATCGGGCGGCGACAGTACCGAACCAGCGGCCCGTGTCATAACCGACTTGTACATTCGCCTTGTGCCGCGGCGTGGCATCGGCCGCATTGAGGAAATGAGAGATCCCGCCTTGTGCGCTCATCCCGTCATCCTCGCTATGCAACCAACTATAATTGACCCGCCCATTCCAGCGGCCGAGATCAGCCGCGAGGGACAGTTCAAGTCCATAGGAGGTGATCGGCAGGACATTGGCGAAGAAGATGCCGAAGGCCGCCTGACCCGTAGGTCCGACCACCATCTCCACGGTCTGGTTGGCGAGCGCGATCGGATTGCGGCTGTGCATGTAAAAAAGGCTGGCGTCAGCCCGGATTCCCGCGACAATCGGCCGAGCATAGCCAATCTCGATGCTCCACACCTCCGCGGGCAGTATCGACGGATCCCCGGATGCGACCACCGGCAGCGGGAGCATCGCCAGTTCCGCCGGTACGTGGATGCCGAGAGCAAGCAGCGACGGGGATTGATAGCCCCTGCCCCCGTTGATGCGCAGTTGTCCTTCGTCACCCACGGACAGGAGCATGGCGGCGTTGAAACTGACCGTCGTAAGGCTGCGCTCGAACTGCACCGGATCGAAGAGGACCGGGGAATTGGGCAAGCCGCTTTGGGTCAGAATGAGATGATCGGCGCGGAGTGCCCCAGTCAAAGCTATTCCATCGGCCGGATGGGCATCGATCATGGCGCTTGCCGACCAGACGTCATAGCCGATCGTCGGGGAGTAGAGGATGGCGCCGCGCATGCGATTGCTGCGATATTCCGCACCGAACCGTACGGTCGTGTCCGATCCCAGTCGGGTGAGCAGCGAGCTTTTGGCGGTCAGTGCGGCATTGCTCAGGCGCGTACTGATACTCACCGTCGCGCCCGGCTGGCTGCTGTCCGCCCAATTCTCGAAATTGAAATGCGTCGCATAAACTTCGCCGCTTATGTTGCCCCAGCCCATGTCATGGCTGAGCGCAAGTCCGGCGGTCACCATCTTGGTATCGACTTGCCCGAGTGTGGGGCTGGCCACATATTCCTGCTGGCGATTGCGGGCATAGGCTAGATTGACCACGATCTCCGTGCCCGCGATGGGCCGCGCGGTGATGCTGCCGGCGAGGTGGTCGCGTTCGACGGCGGGGCCCAAGTTGCGGGCGGCATAATAGCCGGATGGAATGGCCCGCTCGTCCTCCCGAAGCCGTCCCGCTGACAGACGCAGATCGACCGCTTCCCCGACCGGCAGCGCACCGCCCAGGCTGAGGCGGGAATAGCCCTTGTCGCCTCCCTCCACAGTGCCGTCGAGCCGGGCCTTCGTCAAGCTGCGGGTTATGATATTGATGACGCCATTGGCGGCATTGAAGCCGAAGATGGCGCTGGCCGGGCCGCGCACAACCTCGATCTGCTGAACCTGTTCGAGTTCAATCGCCAACAGGTTCCAGTTAGTCATGCCATAATGGTCGAGATAGCCTTGGCGCCCGTCGATCATGACGAGGATGCTGGGGTTGTAACTCTGCACGCCGCCGCGCACGGCCACGTCGCTTTGACCCGCAGTCCAACGGTTTACGTCGATACCGGCATAGCTCTTGATCAGGCTGGGTATGTCGCGCGCGGGCGAATGTTCAATCTGTTCACGGGTGATGATCGTGAGCGCAGCGGGCGCTTCGGAAGCGCGCTGGGGCTTGCCCGTGACGCTCGTCGTCACTGGTTCGCCGAATGTGGCGCCGAGTGCCGCATAGTCTATGCCCTGAGCCGCCACGGGGCCGGGCAGGAAGGCCACCGCTGCAAAGAGGGCGCGGCCGCGATGGAGAAAGCGCGACATATTATAGTTCCTTGACAAGCATCAGGAAGGCGGATCCGAACTGGACCCTGGCCGCCTTGCAGGCTGCGCGATTTACAGTGATCTGCATTTTCGAGCCGCTGCTTATGGCGACGGCACAGCGGGCTGCCACTACACAGCCGAGATCGGACGTGATGGTCAGAATGCCGCCTTTCTGCGCGGCCGCGGCGATCTCCTGATGATGATCGCGAAGGCTGCTGGTCACAAAGGCGACGTCGGCGCCTGACAGACCGCCGAGCGCAGAGACGGGCACGCGCCGGACGCGAATAAGCGTCTTGCCGGTATCGATCCCGGCACCGACACGCTTCTCGATGGCGGCGGCCTCGGCGATCGACTCGGGATCGCCCGGGTCGAAGAGTATTGCCGCGGTCAATAATTTGACAGGCGCCGGCTGCCGGAATGAGACGACACGCGCAGCGACCGCGACATTGAAGTCGGCAGCCTGTGCGGGTGCAATCGCTGCAGAGAGCAGCGTTGCGCCGACTACTAGTCGGCGATGTAAGCGGAAAGGCACGACCACATCCCTGGTTTGTTTGGATGTAATGTTACCCCGTCAGACGTAATTAAATGGTTATCGGAATTTTGTATTTCATTTCGCATTCAGCACGAAACTTGATTTGGGCTGTGTTCGGAATGTATCAGTTCTGTCCAACAATTCCATGGGATGACCCGACAAAAAGTCAGGCTGCCGACAAGCGCTTGGGCAGTGCCAAGCGCGTAGCGAACAGTACGTTCGGAGTTTGCTCATGCTTTAGCTGCCTTAACACCGCTATGATCTCGCTTGCATATAGCTGCAGTCGGAGGCCCGTAAGCATCAAGATTCAAATCGCGTGGCTTTATCCGCGAGGCGCCGGTCGTTAAATGAGCGTCCGTTTCGGGATCAGTCCGTAGCTTGTATGATGATCAAAAAGTGTGGATCGGCGTGCAAAAAGGACCCCGTTATGGGGGTGATCGGCGTCTAAAAGGGACCCCCATCTCGATGGTTTAGTTGCGTCCGTTTGGTGATGACCAGACGGCGGGATCGGGATGTTGATATTG
>NZ_JAJSSH010000022.1 GCF_021403115.1 Sphingobium sufflavum | reverse complement strand
CGGGCGGGGGGAAAGGGGTTGGCGGGGGAAGGGCGCAGCGCGGCGGTTCGCGCGAGAAAGGGGGGCGGTGGGGCGGGTGCCCACGGGGAAGCGGCCCACGAGGAACGGCCGGAGGCGCGCGATCGTGGGGACAGGGGGGCAGCGGGGAGGCGCGCGCCCGACAGGGCGCCCATGGGCAAGGAGGCGGTCGCGCGCGATCCGGTGGGGGGTGATCCGGTGTGGGTCATGCTATCCCGTAGCATCCGCATCGCCGCGCGCCAAAAGCGAAACGCGGTTCATGCGACAGGTGACTATCCTGCGGGGGTGCGGCCCATCGCCTCCCCCACCATCGCCTCCCCCGACGGTGCGGCCCGCATCCCTGCCTCCCCCACCTCCCCCGCTGCCTCCCCCGTCGCCTCCATTGACGCCGGGCGGGTGCTGCGCCATGCCGATGCTGTCCCGACCCGGCAGCAGAAGCGACCCATCCCGTGCCCCAGCCATATGGCGACTATGACTATATCGTCATCGGCGGCGGCAGCGCGGGATGCGTGCTGGCCAACCGGTTGAGCGAAGACCCGCGCACCAGCGTCCTGCTGCTGGAAGCCGGCGGCAGGGACAATCACCCGTGGATACGGATCCCGGTCGGATACCTCTATTGCATGGGCAATCCGCGCACCGACTGGTGCCTGAAGACGGAGGCGGAAGCCGGGCTGGGCGGCCGCGCGCTCAATTATCCGCGCGGCCGCGTGATCGGCGGCTCCTCCTCCATCAACGGCATGATCTATATGCGCGGGCAGGCGGCGGACTATGACGGCTGGCGGCAGGCGGGCAATGGCGGATGGGGCTGGGACGATGTGCTGCCCTATTTCACCCGGTCGGAGGATCATGTCGACGGACCGTCCGACCTGCACGGCGCGGGCGGGCCGTTGCGGGTGGAGCGGCAGCGGCTGCGCTGGGACTTGCTGGAGTCGTTCCGCGACGCCGTGACCCAATATGGCGTGCCCCCGGTCGCGGATTTCAACCGCGGCGACAATGAAGGGTCGGGCTATTTCGAGGTGACGCAGAAACGCGGCCGCCGGTGGAGCGCGGCCGACGCCTTCCTGAAACCCGTCGCGCG
Organism: Sphingobium sufflavum; assembly: GCF_021403115.1. Taxonomy (GTDB): domain Bacteria; phylum Pseudomonadota; class Alphaproteobacteria; order Sphingomonadales; family Sphingomonadaceae; genus Sphingobium; species Sphingobium sufflavum. Next base: position 45,790 of record NZ_JAJSSH010000022.1, on the reverse strand, counting down.
CCGGGCCAATCTGCGCATCCAGACCGGGGCGGAGGTCGACCGGGTGGAGATTGTCGAGGGGCGCGCGACCGCCGTGCTGTTCCGCGTGGACGGGCCGGCGCAGCGGGCGGCGGCGCGGGGCGAGATCGTGCTGGCGGCGGGCGCGATCGGATCGCCCGTCATCCTCCAGCGGTCGGGCATCGGCGATGGCGATCACCTGCGCGACGCGGGCGTGACGCCGGCCCACCACCTTCCCGGCGTGGGCGCGAATTTGCAGGATCATCTCCAGATCCGCTGCGCCTATCGGGTGACGGGCGTGTCGACGCTGAACATCCGCGCGGCCTCGCTGCTGGGCAAGGCGATGATCGGCGCGGAATATCTGCTCAACCGGTCCGGCCCGATGGCAATGGCGCCCAGCCAGCTCGGCGTGTTCCTGAAATCCAGCGAACGATACGCCACCGCCAACCTGGAATATCATGTCCAGCCGCTCAGCCTCGCCTCCTTCGGCGGGGCGCTCGACCCGTTTCCGGCGTTCACCGCCAGCGTGTGCAACCTGCGCCCGCACAGCCGGGGCAGCGTGCGGATCGCCGGGCCGGACGCCGCGTCCGCGCCGCGCATCCAGCCCAATTATCTCTCGGCGCAGGAGGACCGGCAGGTCGCGGTGGATGCGGTGAAGGTGACGCGCGCCATCGTCGCCCAGCCCGCGCTGGCCCCCTATCGCCCGGAGGAGTTCCGGCCCGGCCCGGACGTGGACGATGATGCGGCGATCCTGCGCGCGGTCGGCGATATTGCGACCACCATCTTCCACCCCGTCGGCACGGCGATGATGGGGCAGGGGGAGCGGGCGGTGGTCGATGCGGCCCTGCGCGTCCATGGCATCCGGGGGCTGAGGGTCATCGACGCCTCGATCATGCCCACGATCACCTCCGGCAACACCAATGCGCCGACGATGATGATCGCGGAGAAGGGTGCGGCGATGATGCTGGCGGGGGCGAAGGGGCGGTAAGGGGTGTGGGTTGTGGGTGGAGAGCGGAGCGTCGGCTTTACCGCGAAGAAGGTCGGTTCCGGTCACTCCAACGCCAATGACAAACCTTGTTGCATGACAAATCCACGCATTTATCGTTGCCTTGAGCATTGAGAGGACCATCAGGCAAATGGCATCGCTGAAGTTGGCGAAGATTGCGGGATTGATCACTATTTGTTTGGCGAACGGAGCCGTGAGCCAAGAAATCCCGCGAATGCCTCCCATGGAAAAAGCGGATAAACCACCAACTTCCCGATTGGCGTGCAATTTGATCGACGCGCAACAACACACCTATCAAGTCATGCTACTCTCTGGCTGGCACCCAGAAAACGCTGGTGAAGGCGTTAAGGTCATTTCCGATGAAACGGGTGTGCTGCCAGTTGGCGAAATCCTACGAAGTCGGCAACATGCATTCAACGGCCCCCAACAAAACGTCAACGCAGCACTGGGTTGGGGGTGGCGCGATGCTGGCTTCGAAGCACGCAACAAGGCCGGGGGCCTTCTTTACCGTTTGACCGTTAGTCGAAATGGCGAGCAAGGCCCGCTATCAGCGACCGGCAAGCTGGCATCGATAAGCATAATATACTGGCGAAAAATCGAAGGCACTCGTGGCGGGGAAGGAATGTTGGATCAATATCTGGGCTTTTGCTCTGTAGACCCCGCCAACCAGATCATTCCGCCTGACGCTCAACGTCCCAAGCCAATTGACTGAAGACCTCCGCGAACACCGACCACTAGCGGCAGCTATGGGGCAATCGCAACCATGAGCTAAACGGCAACAAATGGTCGCTAGCCGCCCGTCCGAACAGCAATGTTTAGAGGCCGCCGGGCGCTAGTGTGGCTGTGTACCGACAATGGCGGTGATTGCGCGGGCGCGTCCCGCCGTGGCAGGCTCCGACCCAAGACGGGAGAGGATGACATGGACAACAGGCTGGGGGCAAACAGGCTGGGAATAGAATTGCTCAGCGTGCTGGGTATGCCGCCGGTGGCGCATGTGCGGCTCGCCGCCGATCTGGGTTGCGCCTATATCTCCACCGGGCTGACCGGTATGCCCGATCCGTTCAACCCCCATGGCTTTGCGCCCTGGTCGCTGCGGGACGACCCAGCGTTGCGGCGGGAAATGGCGGCGGCGTTGCGCGATACCGGCGTCCGCATCTCGCTGGGCGAAGGGCTGGGCGTGCGGCCCGGCGTGGCGATGGCGGACAGGGCGGGCGACCTCGACATTTTCGCAGAGCTGGGCGCACGGGGCGTGGGCGGGGTCAGCATGGACCGGGACCGCGCGCGGACGGTGGAGGAATTCGCAACGCTGGTCGATCTGGCGACCGCGCGCGGGCTGAAGGCGACCATCGAGTTCGCCCCGGCGCAGGCGGTCTCCTCTCTGGAGGATGCTCTGGCGGTGGTCGATGCGGTGGCCAGCCCCCATTTTCGCGTGCTGATCGACGCCATGCATTTTTTCCGGTCCGGCGGCACGGTGGAGAGGCTGCGCGCGCTCGACCCGGACCAGATCGGCTATGCGCAATTGTGCGATGTGCCGCTGGTCGGTCGGGGCGACTATATGGAGGAGGCGATGTCGGCCCGCATGGCGCCGGGGCAGGGCGCATTGCCGCTGGCCGACTTCATCGCGGCGCTGCCCGCTGACATTCCCCTCGGCCTCGAAATCCCGCGTATCGCGGATGCGCTGGCGGGCATTGACGCGCGCGCGATACTGGCGCCCGCCGTGGCGGCGGCGCGCAGTCTGGGCGCGTGAGGCTGTAGGGGGTGGGGCGGCAGGCGGGGCGCGGCGAACCGTCCGCGCCCGTCCCGGCCCAGCGTCCGGTCAATAGGCGTTCTTGTGCACCACCACCTTGGCGGTGGCCATCAGGATGGAGACGTCGCGCCACAGCCGCCAGCCGTCGAGATATTCAAGGTCGGCGCGCAGGCGATTTTCCAGATCCTCCTGATGATGGGTCGCGCCGCGGAAGCCGCGGATCTGTGCGAGGCCGGTGATGCCGGGCTTGAGCGCGTGGCGGACCCAATATTGCTCGTCCACGTCCCAGAAGGAGCGCGCCCCGGCCAGCGAGCCGAGCGCATGGGGGCGCGGCCCGACCAGGCTCATGTCGCCGATCAGCACGTTGAACAGTTGCGGCAGTTCGTCGATGCTGGTCGCGCGGATGAAGCGGCCGACGCGGGTGATGCGGTCGTCGTCCTTCGACGCGGAGCGGCTGCCGGTGGCGTCGCTCATCTCCACGCGCATACTGCGGAACTTCATGATCGCGAACATGCGGTTGCCACGGCCGACCCGCTGCTGGCGGAAGATGACCGGACCCTTGCTCTCCAGCTTGATGAGGATCGCGACGAGCAGCAGCAGCGGCGAGAGCAGGATGATGGTCGGGATGGTCGCCGCCAGATCCAGCAACCGCTTCTTGGCGCGGTTGGTGATGGACAGCGGGCCGCGCGACACGATCAGCGTATCATGGCCGCCAAAGCGGTTCAGCCCGATGGCGTCGAGCGAGAAGGGCCGTTCCAGCAGGATCTCGCCCTGCACGTTCGCGCCCTTGAGGATCAGCGACCAAGCATGTTGCCGCTCGATCGGGCAATAGATCACCACCCGGTCGAAACCGTTCATATAATGGGCGACGCGGCCGATCATCTCCGGGCTGCGCAGGTCCGGCGTGATCTGTTCGGCGCGCGCGTTGATGGTGTAGCGCGGCAGCGGGCCGTCATAATCGTCATGATCGACGATCAGCAGTTCATCGACCAGCGCGCCCTGATGCTGCGACCGGGCATGATAGCGGAAGGTGAAGCGGGACAGGCCGAGCAGGCCGCCGCCGGCCAGCAGGCTGACCATGAAGGGCAGGCGCGTCGCGCTCACGTCGATCTTGCCGAAGAACATCACCAGCAGGGCGATCAGCATCGCCACGCCCAGCGCGGACAGCGACCGGCGCAGGCTTTCCTGATCGTCGCCCAGCGCCTTGATCGAATAGGCGCCATTGTTCAGCGCCATCAGAACATAGAGCGGCGGGATGAGATAGCCCAGGTGCAGCCCCAACGGGGAGGTGACCGGAAAGTGCAGCAGCTTGCCCGCCAGCAGACAGCCGATCAGCAGCGACGCGAGGTCGAGGACCAGCAATTCCGAATAGAGGATGAGCCGCACGGTCTGCTTGGAGACGGTGCGGGCCTGCCGGGCCGGCTTTCGGGGACTGACGAGAGCGCGCATATCATTCACTCGACATTCTTCCCTGTAGATAGACGGGCCTGCGGGCAAGCTGGCCTATGGAGCAGCGGTTGATGGGTGTTCCCCCGGATGTGGTTAACGCCCAGTTTGCGGCGCAGCACTAACACGGCCGGCATAGTGGCAACAACGGATGAAACTTCTAGGAAAAATTCGCCACAAAAACAATTAACTGGATCGCTCTGCCGTGTTTTTGGGGGCAGTGGTCGCACTCTGTCTCAGAGGAGATAATAGGCGATTCCGGTTAACGCAGCTGCGAGAGAAACGATCCCGGCACTGCGAGAGATTTGTTGGATCACCTGTTCGAATCGGTCGGCGACCGGCGAATGGGGCGATGCGCCCAGGCTGTAATCGGCAAAGCCCCGTTCGATCCGGGCGTGCAGCGCCGCGACATCGCCATGCGCCGAATCGAAATAATGGCGCGTGTCGTCGGTCGTGGCCTGCTGGTCATCCAGGGGCGTGGGCTTGATCGAGCGTCTGGGCATCGGGACAGTCCTCCTGCGCGATGCGGGTGGCATCGCGCATGGCCCTTCCTATGCCGCGCCAAGTTGAAAATTTCGTAAAAGCTGTAGTTCGGGACGCGGCCGATAGCCCGGACCGCGTCCCCGATCCGTCGGTCCCGGTCAGCCCGCCGGTTCCGCGCTGAGGCACAAGGCCCGTTCCGCCGCGCGACGCCGGGCCAGTCCGGTGACGGCCCGGCCCCCGGCCCGGTTCCACGCCAGCATCGCCTCGCACCCGCCCGCCCAGTCGCCCGCGCGGAACCGGCGGGCGGTGGTGGACCGGCAAAAGGCGGCGGTCCCGATGTTATAGGCCAGCGATATGGCGGCGGCGAAGGGCCGGGGCCGCGCGCCCAGCCCTGGCACGCAGGCGAGGATGGGCCGGGCATAGTCCGCCTCCGCCCGGCGGTGCAGCATCGCCGCGCATTCGGCGTCGCTGTAGCGGCGCATCACCGCCTGCGTCTCGCCATGGCAGACGGTCAGCACGCCCACCATGTCGCGATAGGGGGTGTTGCGCTTGCCCTCCCACCGCATGATCTGCGGCGTCGCGAGGCTGAGCGCGGCGACGAGGAGGGCGCCGCCCGCCGCGACGCCGGTGGGGGAGGGGGCCTTCATGCGCGATCCTCCCGCTCGGCGGCGGCCGGTTCGCGATGCCGCCGTGCGCCATCCTCCTGCGCGACCAGCCGTGCGGCGGTGACTGCGAGGAAGAGGGCCGCCGCGACCCGGTCCGCATAGGGCAAGGCCCCGCGCAGGTCGGCGGGCAGGGAGGACCATGCCGCCATCAATCCCGCGCCCAGCGTGGAGAGGCGCACCGACCATAGCCGCCATGCGGAGGTCCAGCCGGGGATCAGCCGCGCGCGCGGCGGGCGAGCGGGCGACAGGGGTTTTGGCGCAGGCGGGGCGGTGACGGTGGGACTGTCGGGGAAGGGAGCGGATGGCGGGGTGGCAGGAGGAGCGGAAGCGGACGCGACGAAGGGCGTCCGGGTGGATGTGGCGGCTGGCGTGGGCGCTGGAGTGGGTTCGGGGCCAGCCGCAGGGATGGGCGATGGCCCAGTCAATGCCGATAATAGAGCAGGCGCCGGAGCGGGTGCCGGGGAATGTTCAGCCATGATCGACCTTTCCGATGTCGTGAATCGGCAAGGCTGAACCAGAAATCCGGGTCTGTAGGACAGGTAAAAGAACCTATATGGTTATTACGCCGCCCGTTGTTTGTCCTTATACTGGCATAGGTCCACGACCGCGCAGCGCCAACATTCCGGTCGCCGTGCCTTGCAGACATAGCGGCCGTGCAGGATCATCCAGTGGTGGGAATCGCGGCGAAAGGGCGCGGGTATGCGCTTTTCGAGCTGCTTCTCCACCGCCAGCACCGTCTTGCCCGGCGCGATGCCGGTGCGGTTGCCGAGGCGAAAGATATGGGTGTCGACCGCGAACGTCTCCGCGCCGAAGGCGGTGTTCATCACCACATTGGCGGTCTTGCGCCCTACGCCGGGCAGTTCGGTCAGCGTGTCGCGATCCTGCGGCACCTCGCCCCCGAAATCGCGCACCAATATCTCCGACAGGGCGATGACGTTCTTCGCCTTGCCGTTGAACAGGCCGATGGTCTTGATGTGGTGTTTCAACCCGTCCTCGCCCAGCGCCACCATCTGCGCCGGGGTCTTCACCTCCTCGAACAGGGCCTTGGTCGCCTTGTTCACGCCCTTGTCCGTCGCCTGCGCCGACAGCACGACCGCGACCAGCAACTGATAGTCATTGCCATAGTCGAGTTCGGTTTCGGGGGCCGGGTTCGCCTCCGCCAGGCGGCGGAAGAATTCGAACACCGCCCCCTGCGACATCAGGCGCGACGCCATGGCGATCAGAGGCCGAGGACGTCGGGCATGGTGTAACGGCCGGGCCTTTGCCCCGCGAGCCAGAGCGCGCCCGTCACCGCGCCGCGCGCGAAGATGGTGCGATTCTCCGCACGGTGGCCGATCTCGATCCGCTCCTGATCGGTGGCGAAGATCACCTGATGATCGCCCGCGACGGAGCCGCCGCGCAGCGCCGCAAAGCCGATCGCGCCCGCCGCCCGCGCGCCGGTCACGCCGTCGCGGCCACTTTCCCGATGATCGGCAAGCCGGATGTTGCGCCCCGCCGCCGCCGCTTCGCCCAGGAGGAGGGCGGTGCCCGACGGCGCATCGACCTTGTGCCGGTGGTGCATCTCGACAATCTCGATGTCCCAGTCGGGACCGAGGCGGCTGGCCGCGTCACGCACCAGCGCCGCGATCAGATTGACGCCCAGCGAGGTGTTGCCGGTCTGGAGCACGGCGATTTTCGTGGCGGCGGCGTCGATCAGCGCATGATGCTCCGCCTCCAGCCCGGTCGTGCCGATCAGCACGGCCTTGCCCGCCGCGATACAGGCGTCGAGATTGGCGGCCAGCGCGGCGGGTGAGGAGAAGTCGATCAGCACGTCGCTGCCCGCTGCCAGCGCCGCCGCGTCCGTGCCGATGGCGCGCCCGTCGGACAGCGTGCCCGATCCGGCCCGGTCCGTACCGCCCACCAGCGTCAGGCCGCGCGCGGCGATCTCGTCCGCGATCACCCGCCCCATGCGCCCTGCCGCACCGAAAATGCCGATGCCCGCCTTGTTACCGTCGCCCATGCGTTGTGCCTTGCCTTACCATCATCGCTTTGCTTGGGTGTGCCGATGCCAGAGTTTCAGAACATTGTCATCCTGACCGGCGCGGGCGTCTCCGCCGAATCGGGCCTTGCGACCTTTCGCGGGCCGGATGGCTTGTGGGAGGGGCACCGGGTCGAGGATGTGTGCACGCCCGAAGCCCTCGCCCGCGATGCGGCCCTCGTCCACCGTTTCTATGACGAGCGGCGCGCCCGGTTGGCGGAGGTGCGGCCCAATGCGGCGCATGAGGCGCTGGCGCGGCTGGATGCGGAATGGCGGGGCGAACTGCTGATCGTCACCCAGAATGTCGATGACCTGCATGAGCGGGCCGGGGCCGGGGCGGCGACGGACGCGGGAGACGGCGCGGGACGGGTGCTCCATATGCATGGCGCGTTGCAGAGTGCGCTGTGCGCGCGGTGTGGGGAGCGGCGGCCATGGGCCGAATCCTTGCCGACGGGGCGTATCTGCCCCGCCTGCGCCGCGCCCGCGCTGCGCCCCGACATCGTGTTCTTCGGCGAAATTCCCTATGAGATGGACCGGATCGAGCGGGCGCTGGCGGATGTGGACCTGTTCGTCTCCATCGGCACGTCCGGGGCGGTCTATCCGGCGGCGGGCTTCGTGCGGACGGCGCGGCACCATGGCGCGCATACCGTCGAGTTGAACCTTGATCCGTCGGCGGGCAGTTTCCTGTTCCATGAATCGCGCATGGGCGCGGCGAGCGAACTGGTGCCGGCGTTCGTGGCGCAATTGCTGGGCGGATAGGGCGCCTTGGGTCCATGCCTGTCGTGTCGCGGCCCCTCCCGGCACTCTCTGCGCGTCATGATCGCGGGGCTGCTCCGAAGGGAGCCGGGCGCGCGGGGTGGAGGGGCGGGCAAAGGGCTGGGACAATTTGCCCTCCTGCGCGGGACTCGCGCCGGCGGGCAAAGGCGGGTAAGGGACCGCCATGGCTTCCCTTCCCGAAGACCGCCCCATCATGGCTGCCTTGCCCCATGCTCTGGCGGGCCGTTGCCCGGCCTGTGGCGGTGCGCCGCTGTTCCGCAAATATCTTAAGCCCGTGGACCGCTGCGCCGCCTGCGCGCAGGACTGGTCGCACCAGCAGGCGGACGATCTGCCCGCCTATCTGGTCATCTTCATCGTCGGCCACCTGCTGGTGCCGTTCATCATCTCCGCCAATGCGGCGCTGGACCTGTCGCTGGTCGCGCAGATGATCCTGTGGCCCACGACCGCGCTGCTCCTGTCGCTGGCCATGCTCCAGCCGACCAAGGGGGTGGTCATCGCCTGGCAATGGTCGCGGCGGATGCACGGCTTCTGAGGCGGTGTCGCCTTCGGTCCTGCCGGCCCGCGCATGGCTGCACCGCGGCAGGTGACCCGGTTCAAGCCTCTCGACAAACCGTCATGCCTGGCCCGTCATTTTCTGAAGGGCGATACAGTCTGGGGTTTGCGCTGCGACCGCGCCGTTCCGGGTCAGGCGACAGCCATGGCTTGCGCCCGTGCCCGTGCCACGCCACATGGGCGGCATGAGCGACGATATTGCCACCGAACCCCCGATGCGCCTGGGCATCCTCCCCGTCACGATGATGCAGCAGAATTGCTCGCTGCTGTGGTGTACGGAGACGATGCGCGGCGCCTTTGTCGATGCGGGCGGCGATCTGGACCGGCTGAAGGCGGCGGCGAAGAAGCTGGGCGTCACCATCGAGAAGCTGCTGGTGACGCACGGCCATATCGACCATTGCGGCGGCACCGGCATATTGGCCAGGGAGCTGGGCGTGCCGATCGAGGGGCCGCATGAGGCCGACCGTTTCTGGATCGCGCGACTCGAAGACGATGGCAGGAATTACGGGATAGAGGGGCAGGTGTTCGAACCGGACCGCTGGCTGGTCGATGGCGACACGGTGACGGTCGGCAATCTGGTCCTCGACGTCTATCATTGCCCCGGCCACACGCCCGGCCATGTCGTTTTCCATCATGCGCCGTCGAAACTGGCGACGGTCGGCGACGTCCTGTTCAAGGGGTCGATCGGCCGCACCGATTTCCCGCAGGGCAACCATGCCGACCTGATCGAGGCGATCACCACCAAGCTGTGGCCGCTGGGCGGGGAAACGATGTTCGTGCCCGGCCATGGCGAGATGAGCAGCTTTGCCCATGAACGGGCGACCAATCCCTATGTCGCCGATTCGGTGGTGGGGCGATAGGGCGAGCGACGGGACGGGGAACGGCGCGGGGCGGAAAGTGCGCGGCGCCTGCCAATGAATCGGTTGCGTCGGGCACAAAAAACGCTATAGGCGCACTCTCTCGCGAAATCCGGGCCTCCCCGGCTGCGACCGTTATGGGTCGCCAGCCTGCAACAGGTCGTCCGGGTCGCGATCCGCTTTTGATGCATAACGAATGGAACAGGTGCCGCCATGGCTGTCCCCAAAAGAAAGACTTCGCCGTCCAAGCGCGGCATGCGCCGCAGCCATGACTCGCTGCGCGTCGAGGCATTCCAGGAGTGCTCCAACTGTGGCGAGCTCAAGATTCCCCACAATCTCTGCTCGTCCTGCGGTCATTACAACGGCCGGGAAATCATCGCTGTCGGCGCCTGACGTCCGACACGGCGGGATTAGACAGGGGTGACGCAACAACCGCGGATCGCAATCGACGCGATGGGCGGTGACGAGGGAGTCCGCGTGATGATCGCGGGCGCTGCCCTTGCGCTCGAACGTCATGCCGACCTTCGTTTCCTGCTGATCGGCGATGAAGAGGTCATCGGGGCGGCGCTCGCAGAGCGTCCCGCCCTGAAGGCCGCGTCCGAAGTCCAGCATACGACCGTGGTGGTGGCGGGGACTGAAAAGCCCAGCCAGGCACTGCGTACGGGACGTGGCAGTTCGATGGCGCTGGCCGTCGACGCCGTGAAGACGGGGCGCGCCAGCGCGGCCGTCTCCGCCGGCAATACCGGGGCGCTGATGGCCATGGCCAAGCTGGCCCTGCGCACCATGCCCGGCATCGACCGGCCCGCGCTGGCCGCGTTGCTGCCCACGTTGGGCGACAATGACATGGTCATGCTGGATCTGGGCGCGAACACCGAATGCGATGCGCGCAATCTGGTGCAATTCTCGATCATGGGTGCGGCCTATTCCCACATCATGATGGACCTGCCCGCGCCGCGCGTCAGCCTGCTGAACATCGGCACGGAGGAATTGAAAGGCCGCGACGAGATTCGCGAGGCGGCGGCGCTGCTGCGCGCCAGCCCGAACCTGCCGTTCACCTTCACCGGCTTTATCGAGTCGGACAAGATTTTCGCGGGCGGCACCGATGTGGTGGTGTCCGACGGCTTCACCGGCAATGTGGCGCTCAAGACCGTCGAGGGCACGGCACGCATGGTGTCGGAAGTGCTGCGCCGGGCGTTCACCAGCTCGATCCGCTCCAAGGCGGGCTTCCTGCTGTCCAAGCCCGCGCTGCATATCCTCAAGGTCCATCTCGACCCCAATAATCATAATGGCGCGGTCTTCCTGGGCCTGAACGGCATCGTGGTGAAGAGCCATGGCAGTGCGGACGACAAGGGTGTCGCCAACGCCATCCATGTGGCGGCGCGCCTGGCCGAGGATGATGTGACGCGGCAGATCGCCGAGAGCCTGGCCCGCATTGCGGACGCTCCGGCGGCGGCAGGCGTGGCGGGGGGCGTAACGGGGAATGGCGCGGGAAGCGCAGGGGGAAATGTGACCGGAAGCGTGGCGGGTCAATGACCATCAGGTCTGTATTGCTGGGGACCGGATCGGCCCTGCCCGTGCGCCGCGTGACCAATGCGGAACTGGCCGAAACCGTCGATACCAGCGACGAGTGGATCGTCGAGCGTACCGGCATCCGCGCGCGCCATGTCGCGGGCGATGACGAGACGACGTCCAGCCTCGCCACCGCCGCCGCGCGCAACGCGCTGGCCGCGGCGGGTCTGGAGCCGGGCGATATCGACCTGATCGTGCTGGCGACGGCGACGCCGGACCAGACTTTCCCCGCATCCGCGACCAAGGTTCAGGCGAATCTGGGCATCAACGACTGTGTGGCGTTCGACGTCGCGGCGGTCTGTTCCGGCTTCCTCTACGCCGTCACCGTGGCCGACAACATGCTGCGCGGTGGCGCGGCGCGGCGGGCGCTGGTGATCGGGGCGGAGACGTTCAGCCGCATCCTCGACTGGGAGGACCGCACGACCTGCGTCCTGTTCGGCGACGGCGCGGGCGCGATCGTGCTGGAGCGACAGGAGGTGGACGAGGCCAATGGCGCGGGTATCCTCGCCAATCGCCTGCATGCCGATGGCCGCCATAACGAACTTCTCTATGTCGATGGTGGCCCGTCCACCACCGGCACGGTCGGCAAGCTGCGGATGCGCGGGCAGGAAGTGTTCCGCCACGCCGTCGTCAACCTGTCGTCGGTGCTGCGCGAAGTGCTGGAGGCGGCGTCGCTCTCCACCGCCGATGTCGACTGGGTCGTGCCGCATCAGGCCAACGCCCGCATCCTGGACGCCACCGCCCGCAAGCTGGGCCTGGAGCGGGAGCGGGTGGTGATGACCGTGGACCAGCATGCCAACACATCCGCCGCATCGGTGCCGCTGGCGCTGGACACCGCGATTCGCGACGGTCGAATCGTGCGGGGCGATCTGGTCGTGCTGGAAGCGATGGGTGGTGGCTTTACCTGGGGCGCATCCGTCCTGCGCTATTGACACGGCAATTGTAAAATCTCAATTTGTCCTGTTATTGGACAGGGTTAGCACTTACTTAATCAACATTGCCAAATCGTGAAAAACGCCGCAGATAGGGGACGGGTGGGTGACGTTCGTTATTGGTGGGGGCATGATGTCGGGTGACAATACGCTGACTCGCGCAGATCTTGCGGAGATGTTGAATCGTCAAATCGGGCTGTCGAAGTCTGAATCGGCCGGGGTGGTCGAATCGCTTCTCGATCATATCAGTTCGGCGCTGGAAACGGGCGAGCATGTTAAGATTTCCGGCTTTGGCACGTTCAGCCTGCGCGACAAGCGCGAACGGATCGGCCGCAATCCCAAGACCGGTATAGAGGTGCCCATCGCGCCGCGCCGGGTGCTGACCTTCCGTCCGTGCCAGGCCGTGCGGGATCGTATCGCACGGGCGTAACGGCCCGGCGACGGCCTGCATTGACCCGCCGGTCAGCATGGCTACAGTCGATCCATGGAAAAAGCCGACGGAGCCTTTCTCACGATCGGGGAGCTGGCCCAGCAACTGGGTGTTGCCCAACATATATTGCGTTACTGGGAGTCGCGCTTCCCCCAGTTGCGTCCGCTGCAACGGGCGGGAAACCGGCGCTATTACCGGCCGCAGGACGTGGCCGTGGCGGAGCGCATCCACCGCCTGCTGAACGTCGAGGGCTTTACGATCAAGGGCGCGGCCAAGGCGCTGTCCGGTCGCGGGTCTGGCGGGGCGGGGGAGCGTGCGGCTCCGGTCCCGGTGTCGGGTTCGGATACGCCGGCGGCGCAGGCTGCCGGCGGTGCCGTGCCATCGGCCAGCGTGGCGGACGGGGAGGCGGCGGCCTCATCGTCGGAGGCGCTGTTCGTGGATGCGCTGCTCGACCGCCTGCGCACCATCCGCGGCGCCTTGTCCGAGGCGCTGGAGGAAGAGAGCGGCCAGCCGTCCTGAACGAGGGGTCGGCGCGCTGTGTTGATGTATCCCTTCGCCCATAGCGTATCGCGATGGACCGGAGAAGGACGGGCAGTCGTTGGACTTTGCCTGCCGTTCGGGGCACGAGGCTGGGTGGAGAGCGGACCGGTGTGTTTGGAATGGCAAGATAAACGAAGCGAACGATCAATAAGGATGATACCAATAGACGCCCTTACCGACATGATCGTAGCGGCCCGGTGGCCCTGGTAATTCTCTTGCTTTAACCGGGATAAAATATCCCGAACCACCGTCGAAAAATGGTTTCATCAGGATATCGACACCGTCCGCAGAGACGGTAACTGTCTCCGGCTCAAGACTGGTGATTGTCGGCGGCCAGCGAACCCGTGGCAAGGCAGCCGGAGATTCTGGCCGCGCTCCAATCAGTGCCGTGGCCTCGGCGTGGATCGCCTGAAGCGTTGCTTGGTCGCGGGTCGGGCCAGAGCAACCTGTAGCCAGCATGAGCAGCATCAATGCGAGTTTGCCGGCCTTCCGCATCGCACGCCCTCCCAACTGGACGAAAATGCCAGACTATCGACCGGTCTGCAATCAAGCGACTGCTCTTTGCTTCTTCGGGAGCAAGCGGCAGCCAACGCATACCCCAACCCACCCCCCTCAATGCTGGCGCACATCCGGTCCCAGCGCAGCGTCGAGATCGCGCGGCCTGACGAAGGTGGTGAGGGTGCCGGGGCGGGCGACGTCGGTCCAGCGGTCGGCGGCGAACTGCACCGTCGCGATAGCGGCGGTGGGATATTTCGTCTCCACCTGCACGCGCAGATCGTCCGGCCCGTCGTCGGGCACGATGTCGAGGACGAGATCCTCCAGCCCCGGATTATGCCCGACCATCAGCACCGTCGCCAGATCGTCCGGCAGGTCGCGCAGCACGTCGAGCAGCGTCGCGGCGGAGGCGAGGTAGATGCGCCGGTCCCAGCGCGGGTCGATGCTCTGCCCATAGGCATCGAGGAAATGGTCCAGCGTTTCCGTCACCCGCACCGCAGGCGATGCGATGATCGCGTCGAAACGCAGATTCTCGTCCCGCGCCCACGCGCCCATCCGCCGGGCCGCGCGCTTGCCGCGTCCGTTCAGAGGCCGGTCGAAATCCCTCGCTACGCTGTCGTTCCAGTCTGACTTGGCATGGCGTAAAAGGATCACCGTCTTCATGGATGCTCCGCTCCGGGTCATTCGAACCCGCAATGCCGCAAATTCGCGTCGGAACCAAGTCGGAAGGCCCGGAATTTCGCCGTTCCGCGATGGCATGCAGGGAGTGGCGCATTGTAGGCGGCATCCTGGCCCACCGCAACCGGCGGGATCAGAAGAGCGGCAGGCTGTCGTCGAGCGCGGGCAGGCCGGTGGCGACGGCGGGTTTGCCGAGGAAGCGGCGGACGGAGGCGATGGCCTCCTCTAGCGGCACCCGCCGGATCGCGACGCCGGGAGGAAAGGCGCTGAGCATCCGGCTGGGCACGGCGGAGGAGAGGAGGACGAAGACGCCCCGATCGTCCTGCCGCCGGATCAGGCGACCGAAGGCCTGCGCCATGCGCGCGCGCACCAGCCGGTCGTTATAGGCGTCGCCGTCCCACGCCATCTTGCGCGCGGCGTGCAGGACGGAGGGCTTTGACCAGGGCACGCCCTCCATCACGACCAGCCGCAGCGTGTCGCCTGGCACGTCGATGCCGTCGCGCAGCGCGTCGGTGCCGAGCAGCGAGGCGTGGGGATCGGCGCGGAACAGGTCGACCAGCGTGCCGATGTCGATGGGGTCGACATGCTGCGCCAGCAGCGGCAGGCCGACCCGCGCCAGCCGGTCCGCGATGCGCGCATGGACCGCGCGCAGCCGCCGGATCGCGCTGAACAGGCCCAGTGCGCCGCCGCCCGACGCCTCGATCAGCCGGGCATAGGCGCCCGCCAGCGCGGCGGTGTCGCCCCGCTTGATGTCGGTCACGATCAGGATCTCGGCCTGCGCGGCATAGTCGAAGGGGCTGTCCGCGCTGAACAGTTCCGGCGCGCGGTCGAGGTGGGACACGCCGGTCACCGCCCGCGCCTGCCCCCAGTCGCCGCCCGCGCGCAGGGTCGCGGAGGTGATGAGCGCGCCGTGCGCGGGTTTCAGCACATGGTCGGCCAGCGGGCGGGTGGGGTCCAGCCAGTGCCGCCGCAGGGCGATGTCATATTCGCGCCCGTCGAAGCGGTCCACCGCCAGCCAGTCGACGAATTCCGGCTCGCCCGGCCCGCCGATCCGGGTCAGCAGCGCGATCCAGCCGGCCAGCGTGTCGCTGCGCCGGGCCAGCGCCATGCGGCTACCCTCGATCCGGTTGCGGGCGTCGCCGTCCATCCAGTCCGGCGGGTCGCCAATCAGGTCGTCCAGCCGCCGGTCCAGCCGCCGCAACGGGTCGAGCAACGCGGCGAGTGCGTCGCCCGCCGCCTGCGCCGCCTCCACCAGCGCGGGTGAGGGGTCGGCCAGTTCCGCCTCCAGCCCGTAGCCGGGGTCGGCGTCGCCCTTGCGCCCGTCCTCGGCCCGCGCGAACACCATGGCGCGGGCGGCGACCAGCAGCGCCTCCAGCGGGCCGTGGGGCGTCTCCCCCGTGATGCGCGCCAGCCAGTCGTCGCCGGGCAGTTGCCGCGCCGCGTTCACCGCCGCGTCGATGGCGGCGCTGGCGGCATCGTCATAGCTGGCCACATCGGCGAGGCGGGCGGAGAGGCCCCGGCGGCGGCCCTTGCGCGACCCCTCCGGCCCGACGACCCAGCGGCGCAGTTCGATCGCCTCCGCCCCCGACAGCGCGAGGGAGAAGGTGGAATCGGCGGCGTGGAACAGATGATGCCCCTCGTCGAAGACATAGCGGGCCTGCGTCTCGCCGCGGCCCCGCACCGCCTCGATCAGGACCAGCGCATGGTTGGCGATGACGAGGTCGGCGTTGGCGGAGGCGCGCTGCGTCCGTTCGATGAAGCAGCGGCGGTAATGGGGGCAACCGGCATAGATGCACTCGCCGCGCCGGTCGGTCAGCGCGGCGGTGCCGGTGCGGCGGAACAGGGTGGGCAGCCAGCCCGGCAGGTCGCCGCCCACCATGTCGCCATCGCGGCTGTAGGCGGCCCAGCGCGCGACCAGTTGCGCGAAGATCGCGCCCCGGCCCGCGACGCCGCCCGACGCGCCGCCCTGCAACGCTTCCTCCAGGTTGAGGAGGCAGAGATAATTTTCCCGCCCCTTGCGCACCGTCACGCGGGTGCGGCGCACGGCGTCGTCGGGATAGATGCGCGCGCTTTCCCGGTTGAGCTGGCGTTGCAGCGCCTTGGTGAAGGTGGAGATCCACACCGTCCCGCCGGACTGCGCCGCCCAGAGCGAGGCGGGGGCGAGATAGCCCAAAGTCTTGCCGATGCCGGTGCCCGCTTCCGCCAGCACCACATGGGGCGCGTTGCGCTGGTCACGCGGGGCGAAGGCGGTGGCAGCGGCCTGCGCAAAGGCGCGCTGACCGGACCGGACCTCCCCGCCCAGCCCGACCAGTGCGTCCAGCTGGTCGTCGATGTCATGGCTGTTCAGCCCGCCCTGCCGCGCGGGCGGGCGGGGCGATTGCTCCTCCCACTCCGGCAGGGCGGAGAAGAGCCAGCGTTCCTCCGTCCCCGGATGGGCGGGCAGGGCGGCGCGCACGAACGGCGCCCAGGGCCAGCGCGCCCGTTCCAGATTGCGCGCGGCGGTCCATGCGCCCTGCCGCTCCGGCCAGTCCTTTGCCTGCATCACGGCCAGCAGACGTTCCGCGATGCGCGGGAGGAGGGCGACGGCGTCCGCATCGGTCGCGGGCGGGGTCAGGCCGGTGGCCTCCGCAAGCCCGGCGGGTGACGGCACCACGAAGCGCGCGGGGTAGACGAAGGCGAACAGTTCGAGCAGGTCCAGCCCCGACAATTCGCCATAGCCGAGCCGCCCGCCGACCAGCGGGATGTTGACGAGGAGGAGGGGAGAGGCGAGCGCCCGCGCCTTTGCCTCCTGCCGATCCACCGCCCGCGCGTCGCCATCGTCCCACAGCCAGGCCCCGGCGTGGCTTATATGCATTGCACAAAGGCGATTCAGGTCGGGCATCGACTGCATAATCTAGGGACCATGGGGGCAATAGACCAGACTATGCGGAAATGGCGTGGCAGAGAGAAATTTTGCCGCTGTCAGCTGTCCCAAAGATGGTTAACCGAGGGATAGTAAGTACCCATGTCATATATATTCCGACAAATCTGATCCACTGGGCAAGATCGCTGTAAAATAAAATTTACAATCTATTGTTGAATTTGAAAAATTTCATGAGTTCTTCGATTTTCAAAAATTCGTGAAAATTACTATGTTAGCAGATGCAAAATGGCCGGTTTTTTACATGTAAAAACTGCATCTTGTCTTCGGAAAGCCCTTGCGAAGCGGGAAAGCCCAATCTATCTCACTTTATATCTCCTCGGAAAGATCGAAACGACGCCGGGTGAGGGATGGGGCAGAGGGTCGCACATATGAACATTCGGACGTTTCATGAATATCCACCCCGACCGGCAGGGTTCATCGACCGGGGCGCAGAAATGGCCTCCCGCGCGGCGGGTCTGGGCACATTCGCCCTGTGCGTCATCGGCCTGCTGTACCTGATCGTTTTCTGATCGGCGGGGTTTGATGCACGTCGCTTGATGGGTGACGGCTGCCGGGCGTAGCGATTTCCTCACGCGGGGGCGGGAGGAGGAACGCCGACAGCCTGTCGTCATGCGTCTGCGCCGGTTATGGCCGGGACGGACGGTCCGGGTGTGGATTTGCCGTGTGCCTGTGGTGCATCGGGTCAGGGGGTATCGGCCAGCCCTGTATTTCACCAGCCATTATATATGTGACGCGCTGCCCCGTGCGCGGAGGTTCGCGAGTGCGATCTGCTCAGTGGGCGCCATCGGACTGTGGTGCGATCGTGCGGATGTTGTCAGGTTGGTGCCGGCAGACTGGCACTACACCAGACCGCCGGTCAGGATGTGGGGCGACGTCCGAAGCTGGTCGGCATCGGGCGACGCCCGGACAGGCTGGCCGAATTCTGGTCCATGGTCGACACCGCCATATAACCGCCAGCCGCTGGACGGGCGAGAACACCGGTTTCGTCCGAATGGCGGTGGCTGGCGGGCATCGCCATCGCCAATATGTCGTGCAGCGGCCCATCCGTCATGACGAAGGGGAAGCGCACGCCCATCCGGTCGATCTCCGACCACATGCACTGGGCATAGATGGTCTGGCCCTGATATTCGATCTGGAACTTGCTGTTCTTGGGCAGGGCCGCGCCGACGATTTGCGCGCCATGTTCGGACAGGTCGATGATCCGCGCCTCGACCGAATCCAGCACCGTCGTCAGCGTGACGGAGACATCCACGACGATGCGTGCGCGTTTACGTTTGAATTCCATGGCGACCTCCCATGGATCATCCTTGACCCAGATTGATTAATTTTCGGGAAACCGCGGTGCCGAGGTCTACCTTTTCCGCCGGTCTTCGGCCACCCGGCGCGGCACCATTTTGGGGCTGTTGTTGGGCGGGATAAGGTTTTACAGCCCGGCCATGACCGACAGTGTAGACAATTCGACGCTGCGCGACGCCGCGCGCACATCCAAGGCATGGCCGTTCGAGGAGGCCCGCAAGGTCCTGCGCCATTATGAGGGCGGGCCGCAGGCGAAGGCGCCCGAAAAAGGCTATGTGCTGTTCGAGACCGGTTATGGCCCGTCTGGCCTGCCGCATATCGGCACCTTTAACGAAGTGCTGCGCACCACCATGGTCCGCCGCGCGTTCGAGGCGATGAGCGACCTGCCCACCCGCCTGATCGCGTTCAGCGACGACATGGACGGCCTGCGCAAGGTGCCGGACAATGTGCCCAACCAGGCGATGCTGGCGGAGCATCTGGGCAAGCCGCTGACCGCCATCCCCGACCCGTTCGGCAAATATGAGAGCTTTGCGGCGCATAATAATGCGATGCTGCGCGAGTTCCTCGACCGCTATGGTTTCGATTATGATTTCCGCAGCTCGACCGAGCAATATCGGTCGGGCGCGTTCGACGAGCAGTTGCGCACCGTGCTGCGCCGCTATCAGGCGATCATGGACATCATGCTGCCGACCCTGCGCAAGGAGCGGGCCGCGACCTATTCCCCCATCCTGCCGATCAGCCCGACGACGGGCGTGGTGTTGCAGGTGCCGGTCGAGGTGGTCGATGCGGAAACGGGTCTCGTCCGGTTCGAAGATGGTGGCAAGCTGGTGGAACAGTCCATCCTGTCCGGCGGCGCGAAGCTGCAATGGAAGGTCGACTGGGCGATGCGCTGGGTCGCGCTGGGCGTCGATTATGAGATGTATGGCAAGGATTTGACCGACAGCGGCGTGCAGTCGGGCAAGATCGCGCAGGTCTTGGGCGGGCGCAAGCCGGAGGGCCTGATCTACGAGATGTTCCTCGACGAGAAGGGCGAGAAGATCAGCAAGTCCAAGGGCAACGGCCTGTCGCTGGAGGACTGGCTGACCTATGGCACGCAGGAAAGCCTGGCCTTCTACGCCTATCGCGAGCCGAAGAGCGCCAAGCAGCTCCACATCGGCGTCATCCCGCGCGCGGTCGATGAATATGAGCAGTTCCGGGCGCAATATGCCGCGCAGCCGGCCGACAAGCGGCTGGGCAACCCGGTCCATCATATCCATGACGGGGCGGTGCCCGCCGAGGGGCCGCCGGTCAGCTTTGGTCTGCTGCTGAACCTCGTCGGGGTGATGGGCGCGGACGCGACGGCGGACCGGGCCTGGTCCTACCTCGCCAATTATGCGCCGGGCGTGTCGCAGGAGAGCCATCCCGCGCTGGCCGCGCTGGTCCACCACGCCATCGCCTATAACCGCGATTTCGTGGCCCCCACGCTCCAGCGCCGCGCGCCGGAGCCGAATGAGGCGATGGCCCTGCGCGAACTGGATGCGCAGCTGGGCGCGCTGAGCAAGGATGCGACGGCGGAGGATGTGCAGGCGATCGTCTATGAGATCGGCAAAGACCCGCATTATGGGTTCGAACAACTGCGCGACTGGTTCAAGGCGCTTTACCAGACGTTGCTGGGCGCCGATCAGGGGCCGCGCATGGGCAGCTTCATCGCGCTTTATGGCGTGGAGAACAGCCGCCGCCTGATCGCGGAGGCGCTGGCGCTGGTCGAGGCGGGCTGACGCGCCGCCCGGCCGGGTGTGCCGTGCCGGTTTTCCGCTGTGTTCGTGGACCTTTACGGACACCTGGACGTTAGCGCCCACAGTCCACACCCTTTCGGACTGATGGCGCCTGCGCCATCGGCCGTGCCGGTGGACTGCCAAACAAGCCGGCACGGCCACTTGCCACGCATCACGGTTTGACTGTTCGGCGAAAGGCCCGGTTCCTCCCTCACGGGAGGCCGGGCCTTTACTTTGCCGGCCGTGTGCCGGCCCACCCCCGTAAGGGCGGGCCGGGCATGATGGCGGGGCTTACCAGTAGAAGCCGTTGATGACCCGCACCACGCGGCCGGAGCGCACGTTCACCAGCAGCGCATCGTCATAATGGCGGACCCAGCGGTTCGCGCCGGTGGCGGGGGGCAGGCGATAGCGGGCGGGGTTCGCGATATAATAGCGGCTGTTGTAATAGGCCGGGCGGATCTGCGCGCCGGACCGGAACCGCTGATAGGCGAAAGGCGCGCGCCAGTTGCCACGGGCGTAGGTGTTGCGGTTCTGCGCGCGATAATCGCGCCAGTCCTCGCGATGCTCCTGCCGGGCTTCGCGCAGATCCTGACGCGCGTCGCGCACGTCGCGATGGTCGCCGTGGCGCTGGGCATCGCGCAGGTCGCGCTGGGCGTCCCGCACGTCACGGCGGTCCTCGCGCAGTTCGCGGGTCTGCGCGGCGGCCATGGTGGGGGCCAGGGTAGGCAGGGCGGTCGCGACGATCAGGGCGGCCAGAAGGGTCTTCTTCATTGTCTGTCTCCTTGTGCTCCGTCTCCGCCGGGGCCGGTTTAAGGGACCGGCGCCCATGCAGCGAAGGACAGAGCCACCTTATCGCTCCACCGGCCTGAATGTTCCGGGAACAGATCGGTCAGGCGGCAGTCAGCTTTGTCGCAAAGTGTAGGAAAACAGCTATTTGCCGGGAGCGGGCGCGCTCAGCGGATGCGGACGGGCGACCAGGGGCGCTCACGATACCATTTGGTCAGCACATATTTTACGCCCCGCCGGACGGGCAGGGCGGCGTGCAGCGTGTCGCTGTTGGGCGATCCGTCGGCGCGCATATTGTTCCACACCAGCAGAGTCCCGGCGCGCGGCGGCACCATGAAGCCCGCGCGTACGAAATGCGTCTCCCCGCCCTCCTCGACCGGGTTGAGGTACATCATCGCAGTCCAGCACCGCTGCCCGCCCGCATCGCGCATGTCCGGCCAATAGCTGACATTGCCGGGGAAATAGTCGCAATGGCCCTTATACTCCTGCCCCTCGGCATAGCGTTGGCCCTGGATCGTCTCGCCCAGTTCGGCGGCATAGCCGGTCAGCGCGCCCAGCCGGGCGGTCAGCTTCTGGATCAGCGGGTCGTCGGGATCATGGTTGCAACTGCTGCTGCTGCGAAAGCCGTTCTTCTCGCGCCCGCTGAACAATTTGGAGGGGATGCTGCCCGCGTCGATCTGCGCCATCATGGCGGCACATTCGGCGGGGGTCAGGAAGCCGTGGCGGACGAAGATTTCCATCCGGTCGTTGGCGATGGTGCTGACCATCGGGTTGCGGCGCAGTTTTTCCGCGATGCGCGCGCCAATCGCCGCCCGGGCGGCGGAGGCGGTGTCGGCATCGTCGGGGTGGCGCTCTCTGGTCACGCGGCGCACCTGCCATCCCCGGCGCGACGGGACAAGAGAAATGGGCCGCATCGCTCCCCACAGGAGGCGATACGGCCCGGTTGTCCTCAGCCGTCCGGCCCGTGTGTCACCAGAAGAAGTCGTGGATCACATCGACCACATAGCCGTCGCGAATGTCGACCAGCAGCGCATCGTCATAATAGCGGACCCAGCGCAGCGTCCCATAGGCGGGCGGCAGACGATAGCTGTAGGGATCGTCGATCCAGTAGCTGTTGCTGAACAACGGTCCGCCCAGGAACAGCCCGATGGAGAAGCGGCTATAGCCATAGGCCCATCCGCTGGGTGGACGATAGGCGGGCAGGCGATAGGCGGAGCGGTTGATCTGGCGGTAGCGCGACCAGTCGTAGCGATTGTCCCGCCGCCAGTCGTTGCTCCACCGTTGCTGGTCCCGCCAGCGGTCGCTGGCGTTCAGGCGGCCGCCATTCTGCCAGCCATTACGGTTCTGCCAGTTGCCATTGGTGCCGCCGCCATTGCCGAAGACGGGTTGTGGCCGACGGTCGTCGCGGCCATTGTTCCAGCGGTCATTGTTCCGGGGGTCATTGCCCCATCGGCCATCGGCGCCGCGCCCGTCACCGCGATTCGGGCCGAGATTGAGATCGGGCCGGTTGCGAACATCGTCCCGGTCGCGATTCCGCCATCCGGCGGAGGGACGGTCGGCGGAAGGCTGGCCCGCGTTGGGCGGGCGCGTGTCGCGGTTCCAGTCCGCGCCGCCGGTTCGGTCATTCTGGTTCCGGCCATTCTGGTTCCAGCCACGGTCCGGCCTGTCAGTGGCGACTGTGACAGGCGGGCGTGCCATCGGCGGTTGGGCAGACGGCGCCTGGGCGACCGGCCTGTCGGGGGCCTGCCAGGGGGTGTTGCGCTGCCCGTTCCATTGCCGGTCCATCGGGCGAGCGCCGCCATCGGCGCGGGGCATTTCGGGGCGGGGTTGCTGCGCGCCATTGTCGCGCCAGCCACGCTGGGGCGCCGAAGCCCCGATGCCGGGATTACCGCCGCCGGGGTTGCCGCCGCTCTGGCGTTCCATGCCGCGACCGCGCCAGCCGCCATTCTCCTGCGCCATGGCGGGTGTCATCGCCGCCAGTGCGGTGAGGGCCATCAGCCCTGCCTTTAAACCCTTACCCATCTCATCTGTCCTCAAGCGGGCGCCTGCTGCACCCATGCTTGCCCTTTTACGCGCCGTGCGCTGACATGCGGCTGAATAGGGGATACAGCCAATTGAAAGGTTGCGATCGGGCGCGGGGGCGGATTGGGGTGCGTTTCGGGCGGGACCGCCGGTCATTCCTTCCCGCGCAGGGCGGGGACGGTGCGGGCGGCATCGTCGGGCGTTATGCCCGGCGGCGGCGCGGCGGCGATCCGCTCCTCGCCGCGCATGATTCGCCCGGCCAGTTTGATCGCCTCCCGAATCCGGGGATAGGTGCCGCAGCGGCAGATGTTGGTGATCGACGAATCGATGTCCGCATCCGTGGGATTGGTGTTTTTGCGCAGCAGGACGGACGCGGCCATGATCATCCCCGACTGGCAGTAGCCGCATTGCGGCACGGCGCGGGCGGCCCATGCCTGCTGCACCGGATGGCTGCGGTCCGGTGACAGCGCCTCGATGGTGGTGACGAATCGGCCCTCCGCCTGCGCCAGGCTGATCTGGCAGGAGCGGACGGCCGCGCCGTCGATGTCCACCGTACACGCCCCGCAATGGCCCGTGCCGCACCCATATTTGGTGCCGGTCAGGTTGGACCCGTCGCGTAGCGCCCAGAGCAGCGGGGTTTGCGGGTCCATGCGATATTGGACGGGCCGGTCGTTGACCGTGAACTTTGTCATGGCTAGTGCTTCAAGGGCAGCGGAGGCCTCCTGTCAATCTGTCGCATCATGCCGATCTTCTCGACGAGAATCGCGCGCCGGGGCTTGAATTTCCAAGACTCGGCTGTTAGGGGGCCGGGCTGGAACGCCGCGATTAACCGTCGCGGCGCATATTGTTTTTGGCAGATCGCTTCATTTCCGTGTGCCGCTTGCCGGGCCGGGGGTGTGGGATCGCCTGAGAAGACTGGAGATTATACGGCTCATGCAGATCATCGTTCGCGATAACAATGTCGACCAGGCCTTGCGGGCGCTCAAGAAGAAGCTGCAGCGCGAAGGCGTCTATCGCGAGATGAAGCTGCGCCGTCATTACGAGAAGCCCTCCGAGAAGCGTGCCCGCGAAAAGGCGGCCGCCGTTCGCCGTGCGCGCAAGCTGGAGCGCAAGCGCGCGGAGCGTGACGGCGTCAAGTAAGACGTCGTGTCGCGTCGCCCGTTGAGGGACGGCGCGACCGAAACAGCGTATCTCGTGGTTTAATTCTCCGGGGGGACTCCCGCATGTCGTCGATCACAGCCGTACCGTTGCGTCCCATCGCCAAAGGCTCGCTCGGCAAGCTCTGGTTCGGGGTCGTGCTTGCGGCCGTGGCGGGCGTTGGCCTGGCGTTCGCGGGCAGTTCGCAATTCGGTACGACCGATTCGGGCCTGAAATATCAGGTGATCGAAAAGGGCACCGGTCCCACCCCGACGCATGAGGATTTCGCCCTCGTTGGTTATAAGGGTTCGCTGTCGGATGGCACCGTCTTCGACCAGAATGAGCGCGCGCCGATGGAAATCGGCAATGTCGTGCCGGGCTTTGCCGAGGCGCTGACCATGATGCACAAGGGCGGGCATATGCGCGTCTGGATCCCGGCGAACCTGGCCTATGGCGCGACTCCGCCGCAGGGCAGCGGCATTCCCGCCAACGCGCCGTTGCAGTTCGACATCACTCTGCACGAGTTCAAGAGCCGCGCCGAGGTGATGCAGCTCCAGCAGCAGATGCAGCTCCAGCAGATGATGCAGGGCGGTGGCGCCCCCGGTGGCGCGCCGCAGGGTGCAGCGCCCACGGGCGAGGCACCGACGGCCCCCTGACGGTCCCCCTCTGATCGTCCGAGTCGCACCGTCGGACAGGCTTCCGACAGGCTGAAAAATCGAAAACCCCGCTCTCGCGCACAGCGACGGCGGGGTTTTTCTTTGTGTGAAGCTCCGGTGCCCGATTTATGCTGCCCCGCACAAATCCGCCATCTTTGCCAAATGGGTCATGGTTAACCGCCGCATCATCATATCGGCTCCGCAATGATGGCCGCGGGCAGGAATTTGTTAAGGCCAATGTGCAAAAAACGCACTCACGATCAGGAGATGAGGGGTGCGCACCACAAGCGTGTCGGTCTCCCGGTCCCAATGACAATGGTGGAGAGTGGTATGAAGAAAATTGTGTCTCTGTTGATCCTGGGTTCCGTCATCGCTTCGCCCGCCATCGCCGGCGGTTCGGTCGAGAAGGGCAAGATGCTGTTCGCCAATGGCGGCACGCGCCTGGGCGTCGTGTACAAGGTGACGGCCGACGGTTCGGCCCAGATCATCTTCGAGGGCAAGCTGGTGACCGTTCCCGGCGCGACCATCTCGGACACGGCGGGCCGTCTGGAAACCAGCCTGACCAAGAATCAGCTGACCTGATTTTCGCAGGACCATGGGCGGGAACTGGTCGCCGGGCATCGCCCGCGCCGGTCCCGCCTCCCCAATCGGATGCGCCTGTCGCATCCCCCGCAAAGGGCTGGCCTGTATCGGCTGGCCCTTTTGGCGTTTCGGGGTGGGGAGCGATGCTGCGACTATAGCTTCGCCATCTCGATGGGGTCGGCAATTATCTCTCAGGAGCCTGTACCCCCCTCCCGTTCGTCCTGTTCGAGCGAGGCGCGTGACTCGCTCGAATCTCGAACGGCTGTTCTTCTTCTATAGCCCGCGCTTCAAGGGCAGTGCAGTCGTTGGGCTTTGCCCACCCTTCGGGTCGACACGCGCAGGGCGAACGGTTCTTCTATCCTACAGGTTCAAGCGGGATCATTGCCCATGAGGTCCGGGATGACGACAAGGGGACTGCTTCATCAGCCCCAAGCCAAGCCTGACCCCGCAACCCCTTATTTCGCGGCTTGATCGCCGTCCCGCGCCGGATGCAGGCTGGTGAACGCCCGGCCGGGCCGGAAGCCGCCGAACCATGTCGCCGGATTAAGCTCGGTCGTGCCGTTCAGCGAGAAGGTGATGAACTCCGCGCGCCCGCCGATGCTCTCGAACGGCACCGGGCCGCCCAGCCCCATCTCCTCCAGCGGCACGCGGCTGTCCGCGCTGTTGTCGCGGTTGTCGCCCATCAGGAAGAGGTGGTTGGCGGGGATTTTCACCGGGCCATACCAGTCGGTCGGGCGCATACCGACGTCGATGATGGTGTAGCTGCGCCCGTTGGGCAGCGTCTCGCGCTTCACCGGCAGGTTGCAGACGCGGCTGCCGTCCTTGGCAAAGCCCAGTGCATCGGGGAACTGCATCGGGTCGCAGGGCGCATTGGCGTCCACCGGCACGGCCAGCGGGGGCAGGAGGCGCTGCGGCACAGGCTTGCCGTTCAGCACGATCTGGCCCGCGCGCACCTCTATCGTGTCGCCGGGCAGGCCGATCACCCGCTTGATATAATCCTCCTTGCGCCCGCGCGGCTGCGCGATGACGATGTCGCCGCGTTCGGGCAGCTTGCCCAGCAGGCGGCCTGGCATTTCGGGCAGGATGTGGAAGCTGGGCGAGACATGCGACCAGCCATAGGCATATTTGCTGACCACCAGCCGGTCGCCCTTGAGCAGCACCGGCATCATGGATTCGGAGGGGATGTAGAAAGGCTTGGCGATGAAGCTGTGGAAGGCCAGCACCGCCAGGATCAGCAGGGCGATGCTCTTGATCTCGCCCAGCCAGTCGGTGCCGCCATCGCCCTGCGATTTGCGCGCCTTGCCGCCCGCACCCCCGGCCGGCTCCGCCAGCGGCAATAGGGTCGCGTCGGTCGCTGCGCCGTCCTGGCCGGGCCGGACGCCCTGATCGTCACTCATGCAAATCGTGCCTCCAGCACCACAAAGGCCTGCGCCCAGGGGTGGTCATCGGTCAGGGTGACATGCACATGCATGACCGCCCCCGGTGGTGTCAGGGCGTCGAGCCGGGCCTTCGCCCCGCCGGTCAGCGCCAGCGTGGGCGCGCCGGAGGGCAGGTTGACGACGCCAATATCCTTGAAGAACACGCCATTGCTGAACCCCGTTCCGACCGCCTTGGAGAAGGCCTCCTTGGCGGCGAAGCGCTTGGCCAGCGTGCCGGCCTTGGTAAAGGGGCGGCGGGCGGCCTTGGCCCGTTCCTGCTCGGTGAAGCAGCGTTGTTCGAACCGCTCACCGAACTTGTCGAGCGATGCCTGGATGCGCTCGATATTGCACAGGTCGGAGCCGAGGCCGACGATCATCGTGCGCGATCCTTCACCGTGCCGAGTCCATCAGCGCGCGCATCCGGCTGACCACCGGACCCAGCCCGTCAAAGATCGCCTCGGCGATCAGGAAGTGGCCGATGTTGAGTTCGCGGATCTGCGGGATGGCGGCGATGGGGACGACATTGTCGAAGGTCAGGCCATGGCCGGCATGGGTCTCGATCCCGTTCTTGGCTGCCAGCGCGGCGGCGTCCGCGATGCGGCGCAGCTCGGTCGCGCGCTCCTCGCCCTCCGTATGCGCATATTTGCCGGTGTGCAGCTCGATCACCGGCGCGCCCAGCGACAGCGCCGCCTCGATCTGCGCCGGGTCCGGCTCGATGAACAGGCTGACGCGAATCCCCGCGTCGGAGAGGCGCGCGATCAGCGGCTTGAGGTGGTTATGCTGCCCCGCGGCGTTCAGTCCGCCCTCGGTCGTGACCTCCTCGCGCCGTTCCGGCACGATGCAGGCGGCATGGGGGCGATGGCGCAGCGCGATCTGCACCATCTCCTCCGTCGCGGCCATCTCCATGTTGAGGGGGAGCGAAATCGCGCCGATCAGATGGCCGATATCCTCGTCGATGATGTGCCGCCGATCCTCGCGCAGATGGGCGGTGATGCCGTCCGCGCCCGCCGCCTGCGCCATCAGCGCGGCGCGGATCGGATCAGGATAGCGGCCGCCCCGCGCGTTGCGGATCGTCGCCACATGGTCGATGTTCACGCCCAGCCGCAGGGCGTCGGGCCGGGAATCGGCGGGGTGGAGCGCCGCGTCGGAGGCCGGGGGAGGGGAGAGCGTCATGCCCCGCGTCAGACCTTGCGGCTGCCCGGTTTCGTCGCCTCGACCGCGGCGAGTTCCGGCGGCAGATCGTCGGCGTCATAGACCGGGAAGTTCAGGCTCACGAGTGGATAGAAGGGCACGCCTAGGTCCGCGTCGCCGCCCGACCGGTCGACCAGCGCGACCTCCGCCACCACGATGCCGCCCGCCTCGCGTACGGCGTCCATCGCCTGGCGGGAGGACAGGCCAGTGGTCACGACATCCTCCACCATCAGCACCTTCTGCCCCGGCCGGATAGCAAAGCCCCGGCGCAGTTCGAACGTGCCATGCGGCCTTTCCAGGAACACCGCGTCGACATTCAGCGCGCGGCCCATCTCATGCCCTATTATGATGCCACCCATGGCGGGCGAGACGACCAGGTCGATGCCGCTGCGAATGTCGCGGGGCAGTTTCTGCGCCAGCGCCACCGCCAGCCGCCCGGCCCGGTCCGCGTTCATCAGCACGCGGGCGCATTGCAGGTAATTGGCGCTATGCTTCCCGGAGGACAGGATAAAATGCCCTTGCAGAAGGGCTTCCGCCGCCCGGAATTCCGCCAGAACCTCGTCTTCCGTCATTCTATGCAACCTCAATATCCTTTGGCGCGGAGATAGTGGCCCGGACGGCTGCAATCAACAGAAAGAAAAAGGCGATTTCCCTGCTTGAGGCATGGGACAAGCGTCCCTATAAGCCGCCGCGTGAAATAGCATAAACGGCCCGGCGGATGGCGAAAACCGCCGGCTCGGCAACGGGGTAGGTCGAGCGGACATGAATATAGCGAAATCCATTGTTTTTGCGGGCTTGCTCGCCATCGGCGCGCACGGCGCCATGGCGCAGGCGCCTGCCGCGGAGGCGCCGGTTACGGCCGCCGTCGCGAATGAGGCAGCGCCTGTTGCGGCTGCGAACGCCGCGGCACCCGCCGAATCGGCCAAGGCCGAGGCGAAGGTCGCGGCACCGGAGCAACTGAAGCCGGAGCCGACCATCGGTCAGCCCCAGGCGAAGGAGCTGGGCTTTCAGGAGCAGGTTACGGCGAACGGCCGTTATGCCCTGTGGTTCCACAATGGCATCCTGCTGCCGCTCATCACGATCATCTCGGTCTTCGTGCTCGTGCTGCTGCTGTACGTCATGTTCCGTTTCCGCGCCGGTCGGAACCCGGTGCCGTCCAAGGTGTCGCACAACACCGCGATCGAGGTGATCTGGACCCTCGGCCCGGTGCTGATCCTCGTCGGCGTCGCCATCCCGTCCATCGACCTGCTGGCAAAGCAGTTCAAGCCCGCACCGAAGGAGGCGCTGACCGTCAAGGTCACCGGCTACCAGTGGTACTGGGGCTATGAGTATCCCGACAATGGCATCGCGGAATATGTTTCCAACATGCTGCCGCCGGAAAAGGCCGTCGCCAATGGCGAGCCGGGCCTGCTGGCCGTCGACAACCGCCTGGTTCTGCCGGTCGGTCGCCCGATCAAGCTGATCACCACCGGTTCGGACGTCATCCACAGCTTCTCGGTCCCGGCCCTGTGGGTCAAGATCGACGCCGTCCCCGGCCGCCTGAACGAGCGGACGTTCACCATCGACCGTCCCGGCGTCTATTACGGCCAGTGTTCGGAACTGTGCGGCGCGCGCCACGGCTTCATGCCGATCGCAATCGAGGCGCTGCCGCAGGACAAGTTCGCGCAGTGGGTGGCATCGCAGGGTGGTTCGGTCACGGCAAAGCCGGCCGAAGCCGCCGCTGCTGCAAATTGATAGGGTTTAGCCAATGAGCACGACAATCACGGCGGACGGTGGCCACGGCCACGCGCACGACCATCATGACGCGGACCATAAGCCGGGCTTCTTCGCCCGTTGGTTCCTGTCGACCAACCACAAGGACATCGGCACCCTCTACCTGATCTTCGCGATCACCGCCGGTGTCATCGGCGGCGCGATTTCGGGCCTGATGCGGGCCGAGCTGGCCCAGCCCGGCATCCAGTATCTGCACCTGTGGGCGCAGTGGAGCGATGGCCCGACCGCCACGCTCGACCAGGCCTACCACCTGTGGAACGTGCTGATCACCGCGCACGGCCTCATCATGGTCTTCTTCATGGTGATGCCCGCGATCATCGGCGGTTTCGGCAACTGGTTCGTGCCGATCATGATCGGCGCGCCGGACATGGCCTTCCCGCGGATGAACAATGTCAGCTTCTGGCTGCTCATCCCCGCCTTCCTGCTGCTGCTCGGCTCCAGCTTCGTGCCGGGCGGCACGGGCAATGGCGCGGGCACCGGCTGGACGGTCTATGCCCCGCTGTCGACCAGTGGTTCGGCGGGTCCGGCGGTCGATCTCGCGATCCTCTCGCTGCACATCGCGGGCGCAGGCTCGATCCTGGGCGCGGTCAACTTCATCACCACCATCTTCAACATGCGTGCGCCGGGCATGACCCTGCACAAGATGCCGCTGTTCGTATGGTCCGTTCTCGTGACGGCGTTCCTGCTGCTGCTCGCCCTGCCGGTTCTGGCCGCGGCGATCACCATGCTGCTGACCGATCGTAACTTCGGCACCACCTTCTATGACGCGGCCGGTGGCGGCGATCCCGAACTGTACCAGCATCTGTTCTGGTTCTTCGGCCATCCCGAAGTGTATATCATGATCCTGCCGGGCTTCGGCATCGTCAGCCAGATCATCTCCACCTTCAGCCGCAAGCCGGTCTTCGGCTATCTCGGCATGGCCTATGCCATGGTCGCCATCGGTGTCGTCGGCTTCGTCGTGTGGGCGCACCACATGTTCACCACCGGCATGACCGTGAACGTCAAGATGTACTTCACGGCGGCGACGATGGTCATCGCGGTTCCCACGGGCGTCAAGATCTTCTCGTGGATCGCGACGATGTGGGGCGGTTCCATCAGCTTCAAGACCCCGATGGTCTGGGCGCTGGGCTTCGTCTTCCTGTTCACCGTGGGCGGCGTCACCGGCGTCGTGCTGGCGAACGGCGGCGTGGACGACAATATGCACGACACCTATTATGTGGTCGCGCACTTCCACTATGTTCTGTCGCTGGGCGCGGTCTTCTCGCTCTTCGCTGGCTTCTACTACTGGTTCCCGAAAATGTCGGGCCGGATGTACAGCGAGTTCCTGGGCCAGTTGCACTTCTGGGTGTTCTTCATCGGCGTGAACCTGCTGTTCTTCCCCATGCACTTCCTCGGCCTCAGCGGCATGCCGCGTCGTATCCCCGACTATCCGCAGGCCTATGCCTATTGGAACGGGATCGCGAGCCATGGCTATGAGATCATGGCGGTCGGCGTGCTGATCTTCTTCATCAACATCATCTGGGCCTTTGCCGCAGGCAAGAAGGCGGGCGACAATCCATGGGGCGAGGGCGCCACGACACTGGAATGGACGCTGTCCAGCCCGCCGCCCTACCACCAGTTCGAAACGCTGCCGGTCATCGACTGACACGGCCGCGCGATGGCGGCGCCCTGTGGGTGGCCGCCACCGGACGACAGACAAGACGGGTCAGGGGGATCGGCGTGATGCTGCTCTCCCTGTCCCGCATATGCGGTTCGGCCCCTTGCCGCCGCCAGATCATGATCGAGGTGTAGGGTGACTATTTCCGTTCCCGCCAATGCGTTCACGCCCATCGACCCGGCCCTGATGCCGGCGGACTGGCGCGACCTGGTCGCGCTGACCAAGCCGCGCGTGCTGACCCTTGTCGTGTTCATCGGCCTGTGCGGCATGCTGGCCGCGCCGGGCCATATCCATCCGATCCTCGGCTTTGCGGCGATCCTGGGCATCGCGCTGGGCGCGGGCGGCGCGGGGGCGCTCAACCAATGGTATGAGGCGGACCGCGACCTGCTGATGAAGCGCACCGCCAACCGTCCCTTGCCCGCGGGGCGCATGTTGCGCGAGACGGCGCTGCATTTCGGCGTGGGGCTGAGCGTCTTCTCGGTGCTGCTGACCGGCCTTGCCACCAACTGGCTGGCCGCGGGCATCCTCGCCGTGTCGATCGCCTTTTATGTGTTCGTCTACACCATGTGGCTGAAACCGCGGACGCCGCAGAATATCGTGATCGGCGGCGCGGCGGGCGCGTTTCCGCCGTTGATCGGCTGGGCGGCGGT
Organism: Sphingobium sufflavum; assembly: GCF_021403115.1. Classification (GTDB taxonomy): domain Bacteria; phylum Pseudomonadota; class Alphaproteobacteria; order Sphingomonadales; family Sphingomonadaceae; genus Sphingobium; species Sphingobium sufflavum. Next base: position 13,754 of record NZ_JAJSSH010000022.1, on the reverse strand, counting down.
CACGGGCGACATCGGTATGCTGCCGCTCGCACTCTTCTTTCTGGTGTTCTTCTGGACGCCGCCGCATTTCTGGGCGCTCTCGCTGTTCGTGCGCATGGATTATGCCAATGCGGGCATCCCGATGCTGCCCGTCGTAGCGGGCGAAGTGGTGACGCGGCGGCAGATATTGTTCTACACCAGCATCATGGGCGTCGCCGCCATGGCCCCCGTCCTGCTGGGGCTGACCGGCCTGGTCTATGGCATTACCGCGCTGGTCGGTACGTTGGTCTTTGCCGCCATGGCGCTCCAGGTCTCGCTGCGGCGGGAGGACGACCCGGCGAACATGAAGCCGGAGCGGCGATTGTTCAAATATAGCATGCTCTACCTGTTCATCCTGTTCGGCGCGGTCGTTGCCGACCGCTGGGTGCTGGCAGCATGACGCCGGAGGAACAGCGCGCCATCCGCGCCCGCCAGCGTTCGCGCTCCATCGCGACCGCCGTCGTCCTGATCGCCATGGTCATCCTGTTCTTCGGGATCACCCTCGCGAAGCTGAGTCACTGACGCCATGAAGCATGGACGCACCGCCAAGATCGCGCTGGCCGTCGCCTTCCTGATGTTCGGCGTCGGCTTCGCGTCGGTGCCGCTCTATCGCATGTTCTGCCAAGCGACCGGCTTTGGCGGCACCACCATGCGGGGCAGCGAATCGGAACTGGCCGCCATCGCGGCGGGTGGCCGCGCGGGCACCGGTCGCCAATTGTCGATCCGCTTCGATTCGAACATCGCACAAGGCATGCCCTGGGAGTTCAAGCCGGAGCAGCGGATCGAGACGGTGCGCGTCGGGCAGAAGCAGATGGCGATCTTCATCGCGCGAAACCTGTCGGACAAGCCGGTCACGGGCCGGGCGACCTTCAACGTGACGCCGGACCAGTCGGGCGCCTATTTCGCCAAGATTCAATGTTTCTGCTTCACCGAGCAGACCCTCCAGCCGGGGCAGGAGGTGCGGATGCCGGTGCTCTATTACATCGACCCGAAGATTCTCGACGACCAGGACAATAAGGATGTTCAGGAAATAACGCTGAGCTACACCTTCTACCCGGTTGAGAAGGACGGAAACCAAGGCTAAGGACCGATCATCGCGCGTCAGGGAAATGGGCCGCGATACGAAAAATGGGGAATAAACGCATGGCTGGCGCCAAGAACCACGACTATCATATCCTGCCACCCAGCCCGTGGCCGCTCATGGGCGCGACGTCCGCGTTCATCATGGCGGTGGGCGCGGTGATGTGGATGCATGAATATGCCCATGGCGGCGCGGCCTTCTTCCTCGGCCTGCTGGGCGTCCTGGCCACCTTCTTCTTCTGGTGGGCGGATGTGGTGAAGGAAGCCAATCATGGCGACCATACGCCTGTGGTCCAGTTGCACCTGCGCTATGGCATGATCCTGTTCATCGCGTCGGAAGTCATGTTCTTCGTCGGCTGGTTCTGGGCCTTCTTCGACTTCTCGCTGTTCCCCAGCCAGCTCGCACCGATCGAGGGCGCTTTCCCGTCCAAGGGCATCGAGGTGATGAGCGCGTTCGAACTGCCGCTGCTCAACACGTTGATCCTGCTGTGCTCCGGCACCACCGTCACCTGGGCGCATCATGCGCTGATCCATGGCGACCGTGACGGGCTGAAGAAGGGCCTGTGGTGCACCATCCTGCTCGGCCTGCTGTTCAGCTCGATCCAGGCGTATGAATATGTGCACGCGCCTTTCCCCTTTGGTGGCTCGCCCTACAGCTCGGCCTTCTACATGGCGACCGGCTTCCACGGCTTCCACGTTCTGGTCGGCACGATCTTCCTGATCGTGAACCTGGTGCGTACCTACAAGGGCCATTTCACCCCGCGCCAGCATTTCGGTTTCGAAGCGGCGGCCTGGTACTGGCACTTCGTCGACGTGGTGTGGCTGTTCCTCTTCATCGCCATCTATGTCTGGGGTGGCTGGGGCGCAGCGGTCCACGGCGGCTGATCCCACCCGACATCATTGCAACGCACGGCGCATCCGGGGGACCACTTCGGATGCGTTTTGCGTTGGGGGCCATGACCGGCCATAAGGACGCCATGACCCCGAACCCCGAACCACCGCTGAACGAGAGTGTGGAGCCGATGCCCGCCGCGCAGGCCGCCGCGCCGCCTGCCGAGGCGCCGCTCGTCCCTGCGATCCTCGCGAGCCGTTGCCCGCGCTGCGCCAAGGCCCCCCTGTTTGCGGGCTGGGTCCGCTTCGCCGACCGCTGCCGCGCCTGCGGACTGGATTTCAGCCAGTTCAACGTGGGCGATGGCCCAGCGGCTTTCTTGATCCTGATCGTCGGCGGGCTGATCGTCGCGCTGGCGCTGACGCTGCAACTCAGCGTGGAGCCGCCCTTCTGGGTGCATATCCTGCTCTGGGTGCCGCTCACCAGCCTGCTGGTCGTCTATTGCCTGCGCCTGTCCAAGGCGGCGCTGCTGATCCTCGAATATCGCAACCAGGCGCGCGAAGGGCGTATCGCGCCGGAAAGGACGACCGCCGCATGACCGGCCGCATCCCCCTCATCCCCACCCTCGTCGTCGCGCTGGCGGTGGCGATCATGATCGCACTGGGCGTCTGGCAACTCGACCGGCGGCATGAGAAGGCGGCGGCGCTGGCGCAGTATCGCGCCAACCTGTCGCTGCCGGAAACCGCCTATCCCGCCAACCCCACGGACCAGAGCTATCTGTTCCGCACCGTGCGCGCCCATTGCCTGCGCGTCACCGGCTGGCAGACGAAGGGCGGCGCGATGCCGGGCGGTCGCCCTGGCTGGCGGCGGATCGCCACCTGCGCGACCGGGGCGGAGGGGCCGGGGCTGATCGTCGACATCGGCATGACGCCGGACCCGAAGGCCGCGCCCGCCTGGACCGGCGGCGATGTGTCGGGCACGGCGATGTGGGAACCGGACAGCAGCAGCGCCCTGTCGCGCTGGCTGGGCCAGAAGGTGCCGCTGCGCCTGATGATCGTCTCCCGCACCGGCGAGATCGGCCTGAAGCCGTCGCCCCGACCCGATCCGGCGGAGGTGCCGAACAATCATCTGGCCTATGCGGTGCAATGGTTCCTGTTCGCGGGTGTCGCGGTCATCATCTATCCGCTCGCGCTGCGTTATCGGCGGCGCGGGGCGGCCTGAACGGCGACCCCCGGCCTTGCGGCAAGGGGCGGGATTCTGACAAATTTGTGATACATTTGCGCGGTAGCAGGGCCGATCCCGATATGGAGTATCGCCCGATGAACTATGCCGTTCCCGTCCTGATCGCCGCCGCTGTCAGTGCCATCGCCCTCCCGGCGCAGGCCCAGCAGGAGGGCGCGACCCGCGCTCGCGCGCTGGAGCAGGCCGATACCCGCTTTGCCGGACTGGACGCGGACAAGGACGGCGTCGTTACCCCGGCGGAGGTCGAGGCTTCGCTGGCCAGGCGCGCGGAGGAGAGCGGCCGCCCCGTCTCGCCGGAACGGGCGAAGGGCATGTTCAGCGGGATGGACCTGGACAAGGATGGCAAGGTGACGTCGCAGGAAGCGCGCACCGCCGCCGGCAACCGGTTCGACGCGGCCGACGCCAACAAGAATGGCGTGATCGACCCCGGCGAGGGGCAGGAGCGTCAGCGCGGCGGAAACTGAGCGGTGGGGGATTGGAGGGGCAGGGGGCAATGCTGATTGCCCGATCGTTGCCCCGGATCGGGTCCGGGGACATGCTTTGCCTGCCGCTCCTTCCGGAGAGGGCGCTGTTTCTGCTCTCCGAGAGACAGCGCGGTCTGTGCCTGCCCCGACCGCAGGCAGCCTTACCCCGCCAGCTCGTCGATGGCCCGCGCCAGCGTCGCATCCCGCCGGGTCAGGCCGCCCGCGTCATGGGAGGTCAGGCTGATCTCGACCTTGTTATAGCTGTTGGACCAGTCGGGATGATGGTCCATCTTCTCCGCCAGCAGCGCGACGCGCGCCATGAAGGCGAAGGCTTCGGAAAAACCGGTGAACTGAAAGGCGCGGCTGATCGCGGTGCCGTCCTCCGTCGTCGTCCAGCCGCTGAGCTCGCCCAGCAGGAGGCCACGTTCGCTTTCCGTCAGTTGTGCGGCCATGACCGTCTCCCTTGTGCTTCGCGCTCTCGCCCTGCTCCGGCCATGCCCCACGGCAGGACTTGGCCCACGGAAGACTTGGCAGAGCGGGGCGCATGCGCCATGTGGCGGCGATGGACGCAACTGGTCAAGCAACGGATGGCGGGCCGACTGGTTTCCCCGCAGCGCGGATAGACCTGCGCGCGGTGGCCTGCCGGCGCGGTGGGCGCGTGCTGTTCGCCGGTCTGGACCTGACCCTGTCGTCCGGCCAGTCGGCGCTGGTCGGCGGTCCCAACGGCATTGGCAAGTCCAGCCTGCTGCGCATGATCTGCGGCCTGTTGCCCGTCTTTGCGGGCAGCGTGGCGGTGGCGGGCGCGCTGGCGCTGGCCGATGAACGGATGGCGCTCGACATGGACCAGCCGCTGGCGCGGGCGCTCAGCTTCTGGGCGGGGATCGACGGTCATGGCGCGGGGGGCACGGGCGTTGCGGATGCGCTGGCGGCGATGGCGCTGGCCCCGCTCGCGGACGTGCCCGTCCATATGCTCTCCACCGGCCAGCGCAAGCGGGCTGTCCTGGCTCGTGTGATCGCATCGGGCGCGCCGGTCTGGCTGCTGGACGAACCGGCCAATGGTCTCGACACCGCCTCGCTCGCCCTGCTGGACCGGGCAATGGGGCGTCATCTCCAACAGGGCGGCATCATCCTTGCCGCCTCGCATCAGGGCCTGCCGCTGCGCGAGACGGTGGCGCTCACCCTGTCGCGTCCGGTGGCGGGGCCGGACGACCTGCCCGATGACGGGGGGGAGGGGGAGGCATGATCGCCGCCATCATCCGCCGCGACTGCGCCCGGTCCTGGACCGGCGGTTCGGTTGTCATACCTGTCATCTTCGTGCTGATGGTCGCGACGCTGATCCCCTTCGCGCTCGGTCCCCGGCCGACGCTGCTGTCCGCAACCGGCGGCGGGATGCTGTGGGTTGCGGCGCTGCTCGCCAGCCTGCTGCCCATCGACCGGCTGATCGAGCCGGATCGGGAGTCCGGCCTGTTCGACCAGCTCATCCTGCGCGGCGCGCGCGACGAGACGATCATCGCGGCCAAGCTGGTCGCCCATTGGCTGAACTTCGGTCCGCCGTTGCTGCTCGCCTGCCTGCCCGCCGCCGCGCTGCTGCAATTGCCGGGGGAGGTTCTGCTGCGGCTGGAAATCTCGTTGCTGATCGGCACGCCGGGGCTTGCCGCGCTCGCTCTGCTGACCGCTACGCTGACGGCGGGATTACGGGGCAGCAGCGCGCTGGCGGGCCTGCTGGTCCTTCCGCTGGCGGTGCCGCTGCTGATCTTTGGCGCGGGGGCGCTGGGCGCGAACAGCGGTTCGGCGCTCAAGCTGCTGGCCGCCAGCGCCCTGATCCTCGTCGCCATAGCACCCTTCGCGGGCGGCGCGGCGCTCAGGGCCGGGCGGGAGTAGGGGGAGGGCGGTTCTTCAGTCCTGCGACCAGCGCGCCCAGATGGCGGTGGGCAGCAGTCGTCCCCGCGCTTCTTCGCGCACGGTCAGTTCGCCACATTCGATCCGGCCCGGCAGGTCGCCCAGATGCTCGGCCAGCATCGCCCCGATGGCCAGCGCGGACATACGCACCGCATAGACGGTCAGGAACAGGCAGCGGCTGTCCTTGTCGAGAAGCTGGCGGCATTCCGCGATCAGGCGCGGCAGGTCTTCCTCCAGCCGCCAAATCTCGCCATCCGGCCCGCGGCCATATTTGGGCGGGTCGAGCAGGATGCCGTCATAGCGTTTGCCGCGCCGCACCTCGCGCGCGACGAACTTGCCCGCATCGTCGATGATCCAGCGGATGGGCCGCTCCGTCATGCCGGAGAGCGCCGCATTGGCCCGCGCCTGCGCCACGGATTTCTTGGACGCATCGACATGGGTCAGCGACGCGACGCCACCCTGCCCCGCATGGGACAGGGCCAGCGTGCCGACACCGGTATAGCCGAAGAGGTTCATCACCTGCGGCGTGTCGACCGGCGCCAGCTTCTCCCGCATCCAGCCCCAGACCGGGGCCATGTCGGGAAAGAAGCCGAGATGGCGAAAGGGTGTGCAACTCGCCTGAAACGTCACTTCGCCCCATGACAGCGGCCAGCCGCCCTGCGGCACCGGCTTCTCATAGGTCCAGCGCCCGCCGCCGTCCTCGTCCGATCCGGGGACGAAGGCGCCATGGGCGGCCCAGTCGTCCAGCGCGGGGGACCAGAGCGCCTGCGCCTCCGGCCGGATGAAGCAATAGTCGCCATAGCGTTCCAGCTTCAGTCCATGGCCGCTGTCGATCAGGCCATAGTCGTCCCACGGCTCACCGACGAGGGTCGAGAGGGTTACAGGATCAGCCATGGGCCGATCAGCCGTTCCGGGGCGTGGCGCGCTCGGCGATATAGGCGGTCACTTCGGCATAGTGGGCGCTGAGCTTGGCGTAGCGTTCTTCCCGGTCGAAGATATTGCCGAGGCGGCTGGGCAGGGTCGGACGCACGCCCGTCGCCCGCTCCACCGCGTCGCGGAACTTGGAGGGGTGGGCGGTCGCCAGCGTCACCACCGGGATCGCCGGGTCGATGCCCGCTTCCCGCGCGGCGGCAAGGCCGACGGCGGTGTGCGGGTCGATCACCTCGCCGGACCCGTCATAGGCCCAGCGAATCGCTTGCGCCATCGCGTCGCCGTCGATGCGCGCGGAAGAGAAGAGGCTGGACGCCCCTTCGCGCTGGGCGTTGGTCAGGCGCATCGCCTTCGTCGCCTCGAACCCCTTCATCTGCTCGGCCAGCGCCAGTCCGTCACGGCCGCCGACGTCGAAGAGCAGCCGCTCGAAATTGCTGCTGACCTGAATGTCCATGCTGGGCGTGGCGGTCGCGGTGACGCTGCCCTGGCTATAGTCGCCGTCGGCCAGCGCGCGGTGCAGGATGTCGTTGACGTTGGTCGCCACGATCAGCCGCTCGATGGGCAGGCCCATGCGTTCCGCGACATAGCCCGCGAACACATCGCCGAAATTGCCCGTGGGCACGGCGAAGGCGATCTTCTGGTTCGGCGAACCGAGGCGCACGGCGGCGTAGAAATAATAGACGATCTGCGCCATCAGCCGCGCCCAGTTGATGCTGTTCACGGCGGAGAGGTTGAACTTGCCCGCGAACTCCGGGTCGTTGAACATGCGCTTCACCAGCGCCTGCGCATCGTCGAAGCTGCCCTGGATCGCGATATTATAGACGTTGGGCGACAGCACCGTTGTCATCTGACGCCGCTGCACGTCGGACACGCGGCCTTCGGGATGCAGCATGAAGATGTCCACCTTGGCGCGGCCCGCCACGGCGTCGATCGCGGCGGAGCCGGTGTCGCCCGACGTCGCACCGACGATGGTGAGGTGCGTGTCGCGCCGCGACAGGAAACGTTCGAACAACAGGCCGAGCAACTGGAGCGCGACGTCCTTGAACGCCAGCGTCGGGCCGTGGAACAGTTCGAGCAGCCAGTGCTGATGATCGAGCTGCACCATCGGCGTCACCGCCTGATGCGAGAAGCGGCCATAGGCGGAGGTGCACAGTTCGCGCAGTTCCGCTTCATCCAGCGCGCCCGCGACGAAGGGCGTCATCACCCGCACCGCCGTCTCGACATAGGAGAGGCCGCGCAGGGCCAAAATGTCCTCGCGGCTGAAGCGCGGCCATTCGGACGGGAGGTACAGCCCCCCATCCTTTGCGAGACCCGCGAGGGTCACATTCTCGAAATCGAGCGCCGGTGCGCTGCCGCGTGTGCTGACATACTCCATCGAGCGCCCTTAGCGTTGCTGATGACAAGGTGCAACGCCTAGAGAGGATGGCCCCGGTTCGGGCGGCGCTGGGCGGCTCGCCAAGGTGCGCTCTGCCACTCCACAAAAGGGGTGGGATGGAAACCATCTTTCAACCCCTGTTGTGGCAGAGGCGGACGACGTTCGGTCGATACGCACCGGCATTGGTGCGGCGTCCGTGTCGCGTGGGAAGAGGATGCCATGGCAGCATATGAAGTCGGCTTTGATGAAACCCGTGGATATGTGGTGTGCCGCGTCGCCGGCGTGCTGGGGGACAGCGAGGTCAAGATTCTGTGCCGGGAACTCGACCGGGAGCTGACCGCAGCGCGGCAACGCGGGGCCATCCGGCTGCTATGGGATCATCGCGGCCTGCGCGTGCTGGTCGACGGGCGGGCCGATGACCTGCTGGCCGTCGGCCGGTGCCATTTTCGCGAGGGGGACCGGGTCGCGATCCTGGTCTCGCACAGCCTCGACAAGGTGGAGGGCAAGCCCAAGACGGCGGAGGAAGCGGCTTTCTTCATGTCAGAAAACGCCGCCCATACATGGTTGAACATCGGCGTCACGCAGGCCGCCTGAACCCCCGCCGGTCCTTCCCGGTTCAGCTCATCGCCAGCACCAGATTGCGGACCTGCGGATAGACCTGCTTCTCCCACTTCGAGCCGGAGAAGACGCCATAATGGCCCACCCCCGGCTGGAGATGGTGGCGTTTCAGATGGGGGCGCAGGCTGGAGCAGAGGGTATGCGCCGCCGCCGTCTGGCCGACGCCGCAAATATCGTCCCGCTCGCCCTCGACCGTCAGCAGGGCGGTGCGCTGGATCGCGGCGGGGTTCACCGGATGGCCGCGGTGGGTCATCTCGCCCTTGGCCAGCAGCGCCCGTTGAAACACCCAGTCGATGGTTTCGAGATAGAATTCGGCGGTAAGGTCGAGGACTGCGAAATATTCGTCGTAGAAATCCTTGATCTTCGCGGCCTCCGGCAGTTCGTCATCGACCAGATGCCGGTATAGCCTGCGATGCTGGTCGGTGTGGCGGCCCATGTTCATGGACAGGAAGGCGCTGAGCTGGATGAAGCCGGGATAGACCGCCCGGCCCATGCCCGCATGGGGGAAGGGGACGCGGGAGATGAGTTGCTCCTCGAACCATTCGATCGGTTTCGCCATGGCCAGTTCGTTGACGCCGGTGGGCGCGATGCGGGTGTCCACCGGGCCGCCCATCAGGGTCATGGTGCGCGGTTCACTGGGGTCTTTCTCCTCCGCCATGATCGCCACCGCCGCCAGCACGGGTACGCAGGGCTGGCACACCGCAAGGACGTGGGAGCGGGGGCCGAGTTCCTGGAGGAAGTGGATCACATAATCGACATAATCCTCCAGCCCGAATCGTCCGGCGGACAGGGGCACGTCGCGGGCGTTCTTCCAGTCGGTGATATAGACGTCATGGTCGCGCAGCAGCGTCTGCACCGTGCTCCTGAGCAGGGTCGCGAAATGGCCCGATAGCGGCGCGACCACCAGCATCTTGGGCTGCGGCGTCTCCACATCGTCCCTGGCGAAATGGAGGAGGGTGGCGAAGGGCAGGTCGAGCGCGACCTCCTCCCGCACGCGGACCATCCGGTTGCCGCACAAGACCTCGTCGATGCGGAAGGCGGGGCGGTCATGCGTCATGCGTGCATCGGCGAAGACGTCGCAGGCGGCGAAGAAACGCTTGGCGAAGGGCCATTCGGCGAGGTCGCCGACATGCTGCTCCCGGAACGTGACCGCCGCCCGCGCCGCCCGGCGCATGGGTTCGATCATGTCCTGCACGGCCTGATAGCCTTGGTAGAGCATCGAGTCTTTCCCCCGCCGGGATGACGAACAGTGATTCGGCTTTTCAACACCCGGCTTTTATGATTTCATGCTGCACTGCATCATTTTGCGATGCAAGCATGTTTGGGGCATTTTGCCGCAGGAGGCATGGGGATGGCCACGGCCCAGCTGACGATTTCGAGCAAGACCTATTCGGCATGGTCGCTCAGGGGGTGGTTGTTGTGCCGCCTTGCCGGGTTGGAGGTGGAGGAATTGCCCGCGCCCAACGATGCGGACAATCGGGCAGAGCTGTTGTTGCTGTCGCCATCGGTGCTGGTGCCGCGCCTGACGCATGAGGGGGCGAGCGTGTGGGACACGTTGTCCATCGCGGAATATCTGAACGAACTCTATCCACAGGCGGGCCTCTATCCGGTGGACCGGATCGCGCGGGCGCATTGCCGGTCGATCTCAGGGGAAATCCATTCGGGCTTCACCAATTTGCGGTCCGCGTTGCCGATGAACCTGAAGGTGACGCACAAGAGCTTCCCCGTCTTTTCGGGCGCGAAACCGGACATAGAGCGGATCGAGGCGATCTGGCAGGAGTGTCTGTCGCGCTATGGCGGCCCCTATCTGTTCGGGGCCGCGCCCACGGTGGCGGACGCCATGTATGCGCCGGTGACGCGCCGCTTCCTGACCTATGCCGTGGCGCTGTCGCCGCAAAGCGCCGCCTATTGCGCCACCCTGGCCGAATGGACGCCGATGCGCGATTGGGTCGCGGCGGCGCTGGCGGAGCCGGAAGAGATGGAGGAACTGGAGGTCGAGTTCTGACGCGCCGGGCCGCTGGCGGGTCGGTCGGATGCTATAGAACCGGCGTGTTGTAATGGTGCCAGGCAAAGATGGCCGCCGCGCCGCGCCAGGGCGCCCATGGTTCGGCGAGGGTGCGAACCTGTTTCTCGCTGGGCCGTTCGGGCAGGCCGAGGAGGCGACCCAGTTCAATCTGCACGGCAAGGTCACCGGCCGGGAAGACATCGGCACGCCCTTCCGCAAACAACAGATAGATTTCCGCCGACCAGCGGCCGATCCCCTTGATGCGGACGAGTTGGGCGATGGCCTCCTCGTCATCGGCAGGCAGGCTGGCGAAATCGAGGTCGCCGGACAGGGTGAGTTCGGCAAGGCTGCGGGCATAGCCCTGTTTCTGCCGCGACAGGCCGCAGGCGCGCAGCGCATCATGGTCCGCCGCCAGCACCGCCGCGGCGGGAACGCCCTCCCCAAACGCCGCCTCCAGCTTGCGCCAGATGGCTGCGGCGGAGGCGACGCTGACCTGTTGGCCAATAATTGTGCGTATCAGTGTCTCATAGCCGCGCACCCGCAGGCGGGGTTCGGGATAGCCCACACGGCGCAAACCCTCTGAAATCCCTGGTTCCAGCGCGGCCAGTTGGTCCAGCGCGGTTCGCAACGCGGGACCGTCAAGCATGTTTGCACCAATTGATTTTCATAGGCTCTTCACTCATAGGATCGCCCACGATTTCCGGGGAGATAATGATGGCGTTACTGAATATCGTCTCGCAGACGGGTGAAAGCAAATCCGTGGAGGCGAAAGAAGGCCTGACGGTGATGGAGATCATCCGGGACAATGGCTTTGACGAACTGCTGGCGCTGTGCGGCGGCTGCTGTTCCTGCGCGACCTGCCATGTCTATATCGACGAAGGCTATGCGGACAAGCTGAACCCCGTTTCGGAGGACGAGAACGACCTGCTCGACACGTCCGACAATCGCAAGGCCAACAGCCGCCTGTCGTGCCAGGTGCCGGTGACGGCGGCGCTGGACGGCGCAACCATCACCATCGCGCCGGAAGACTGATCGGCAGGCTATGCGGGTCCGGGCGGGGAAGCGCGCGGACGGACAGGACAGAAGGCGCGGGACCGACGGGTTTCGCGCCTTTTCTATTGGGTGGGGGGGGGGGCGGGCATGGCGCGTGGGTCGTCCTTCGACACGCTCAGGACGGCCGGATTTATACTCGTTGCGGGCTGGAATCGCACGCCCGTGACGGCCCTGCCCGTTCAGGGAAGGGCGTCGAATTTCAGGGCGACGGTGGGGGCGTCTTTCGTTTCCGGCGTGGCGCGCCAGATGATCTGTCGACGACCGTTGGGCAGGGTGGTGGGGCCACTCTCCAGATTCTGGCTGATGATCTCCGCATTGGTGGTCAGAGTGAAGCTGCCGTCCAGTTCGCTGGCCTTTGCATCGCCGGCGCCGCCAAGGCCGCCCAGCGCCGCGCCCATCTCCCCGCCACCGCGGCTGTCGTCATTCGCAAAGCCGGGGGCCTTGACCCGCACCCGGTCCGCGCCGCGCAGTTCGATGGCCAGGAAGGGGATGACGACCTCCCCGTCGATGTTGAACGGAAAGACGAAGCCATGGGTGAGCCTGCCTGATACCGCATAGTCGACGGCGAAATGATAGTTGCCGAGATATTTGACGGAGCGATAGCCATGCTCCTTTGCCAGCGTATCGGCCAGTGCGACCATCCGCGCCCTGTCGCTGGCTGATTCGGATTTTGCGGGGCCTTTCGCGCCGGCGGTGCGATTGGGGGAGGGTCTGGCGTCGTCATCGCCGATTTTGCCGGGCAGGCTGCTCGGCGGCGGGGCGATGACTTCGCCGACATAGGTGAAGGTAAAACTGCGGTCCCGGCCGATGTCGAGGGTGGATGTGAACTTGCCGGGCGTCAATATGCACGCCGAAAGGGGGAGGAGGAGGGCCAGTGTCGTCAACAGCCTGCCGCAATAGCCCATCATCGCCTCCCCTTGTGGCGTCCGCGCGTGGATCAGCGCGTCATGCAGGCGTATAGCGCAATGGCGGTGGCGTTGGAAACATTGAGGCTTTCCATGCGGGGACTCATCGGCAGCTTGGCGAGCGTGTCGCAATGCTGGACGCTGTTGTGGCGCAGGCCGTCGCCCTCCGCCCCCATGACCAGCGCGACGCGGCCGGGGACCAGAGCCTCGCTGAGCGTGCTGTCCGCCTCCCCGTCGAGGCCGATGCGCCAGTAACCGGCCTCCGCAATCTCGTCGAGCGCGCGGGACAGGTTCACCACCCGGACCCAGGGGATGAATTCCAGCGCGCCGGATGCCGCGCGGGCGATGACGCCCGATTCGGGCGGGGCATGTCGGTCCTGCGTGACGATGCCCAGCGCGTCGAATGCGGCGGCCGAGCGCAGGATCGCGCCGACATTATGCGGGTCCGTCACCTGGTCGAGGACGAGGAGAGGGCGGCGTTCCGCCTCTTCGGGCACGCCGCGTTCGAGAAGGTCGCCCAGCCAGATGTCGTCCAGCGCCTCCACCTCGGCCACGATGCCCTGATGCGGGGCATCATTGGGCACCATGCGGCCGAGGTCGGCGACGTCGGCATAGACGATGGGAAGGACGGGCGGCAGGTCGAGCGCGCCCAGCGCCTCCCGTGTGCCCCAGATCTTGCGAACCGTCCTATCGGGGTTCGCAAGCGCTGCGATGACTGCGTGACGGCCGTAAAAACGGGGAAACCCGCCCTTCGGCTTACCTGTGCGATGGCCTCTTTTCATGATGCGCGCATTTATGCGCGGGAGGCATTGACAGGCAAGCGCCGTTTCGCCATTTGGCACCCTCTCTCGTACGGGATCGCAAGAAACCGCGACGATGGGCAGGTGGCCGAGTGGTTAATGGCAGCAGACTGTAAATCTGCCCGCGCGAGCGTACGCTGGTTCGAATCCAGCCCTGCCCACCATTTTCTGTGGGAAAGCCCACAAATTCAGCGTTTCTGACAAGGGACTTCCCTGTCCGCCGACTTTTTGCTACACACTCTGCAACACTTTCCCTGCTACCGAGGGTAAAATATCGGTAGGGTCAGCGCAGAAGTCTTGGTGGGGCTATCGACCGGCGCGCGCCGCATGAGCGGAAGCCGTGCACCACACCTTCAACGTCGCAACGGAATATATCATCTGCGTGTGCGCGTGCCGGATCGTCTCCGGCTGAGGTGGTGCCGGAAATTCGGACAGGGTGCTAAGCTAATCCCGACCTGAGGAATGGACGGGAATGAAGACGACGAGGAAACGGTATTCGGCTGAATTCAAGGCCAAGGTGGCGCTGGAGGCAATCC
>NZ_JAJSSH010000021.1 GCF_021403115.1 Sphingobium sufflavum | reverse complement strand
GCGGCATAGACATAGCTGAGGTCGGCATGGCCGTCGCCGCGACGCGAGGGCGTGCCCACCGCGATGAACACCGCGTCCGCGCCCGCCACCGCCGACGCGATGTCGGTCGTGAAGGACAGCCGACCCGCCGCCGCATTGCCCGCCACCAGATGATCCAGCCCCGGCTCGAAAATCGGGATCTGCCCCGCCTTCAGCGCCGCGATCTTGCGGTCGTCCTTGTCCACGCAGATCACGTCATGACCGAAATCCGCAAAACAGGCCCCGGACACAAGGCCAACATAGCCCGAACCAATCATCGTGATTCTCATGAAGGACCGCTCCGTCGATTAAGATCATCAGGACGCGCCGCCAGCTTTCATTGCGGCACGATATGTGAATACAGAGGCCATGCTCTCCAACAATAATCTTTAAGTTCGATTACAGCGCGCAGCAAAAGATCCGCGAGAGGCAGCGCGACGACCGCCATGATCGCAACTGGACTCGGCGAGTCGCCATCCCTACATGCAGCGGCATGACACGTCCCTTTGCCAAGATGCACGGCCTCGGTAATGATTTCGTGGTGATCGACGAGCGGACCAGCCCGCTGGCGATGCCCCCTGCCCTTGCCCGCGCCATTGCCGACCGGCGTAGCGGGGTGGGCTGCGACCAGCTCATCCTGATCGGCGCGTCGGACAAGGGCGATGTCGCCATGCGCATCTTCAACAGCGACGGCAGCGAGGTCGAGGCCTGCGGCAACGCCACCCGCTGCGTGCCCCTGTTCGTCGGGCGCGACGTCATCGTGGAGACGAAGGCCGGCCTGCTCGACGCCCGTCATGCGGGTGACGGGGCCAGCGTGGACATGGGCGCGCCGCGCCTCGATTGGGACGCCATCCCGCTGGCCTATGCCATGGACACGCTGACCATGGCGGCGAGCTGGGAGGATCTGCCCGCCCCCGCCGCCGTCAATGTCGGCAACCCGCATGTCATCTTCTTCGTGGACGATCTGGACGCGGTGGACATCGAACGGCTCGGCCCGCTGATCGAGACGGACCCGCTCTTCCCCGCGCGCGTCAACGTCAATTTCGCCCAGCGGCTGAGCAAGACGCATATCCGGCTGATCGTCTGGGAACGCGGTGCGGGCCTCACCCGCGCCTGCGGCACCGGCGCCTGCGCCACCGCCGTCGCCGCGATCCGGCGCAAGCTGTGCACCGGTCCCGTCACCGTTACCCTGCCCGGCGGCGACCTTGTCATCGACTGGCGGCCCGGCGGCACCATCCAGATGACCGGCCCCGCCACCCATGTCTTCGACGGCACCATAGACCTTGCCGCGCTGGGCGATCCGGGTCGGCCGGGTTGACCGCGCCGGAGATCATCACCCTCGGCTGCCGCCTCAATATCGCGGAAAGCTCCGCCATGGCGGAACTGGCGGGGGATGCCGACGACCTCATCATCGTCAACAGTTGCGCGGTCACGGCGGAGGCGGTGCGCCAGACCCGGCAAGCGATCCGCAAGGCGCGCCGCCGCCGTCCCGATGCACGGCTGATCGTCACCGGCTGCGCGGCCCAGACCGACCCCGCCATGTTCACCGCCATGCCGGAAGTCGACCGGGTGCTGGGCAACCGGGAAAAGCTGCTCGCCGACGGCTTCGGGCGCGAGACGGGGCCGAAGGCGCAGGTGGCCGACATCATGACCGTCCGCGACGTGGCGCCCCACATGGCCAGCGCCTATTCGGACCGGACGCGCGGCTTTGTCGTCGTCCAGAACGGCTGCGATCATCGCTGCACCTTCTGCATCATCCCCTATGGCCGCGGGCCAAGCATCTCCGTGCCCGCCGGGGCCGTGGTCGATCAAGTCCGGCGGCTGGTCGACACCGGCATAGCGGAGATCGTCATCACCGGCGTCGACGTCACCAGCTATGGCCATGACCTGCCCGGCACCCCCACACTGGGCCTGCTGGTCGAGCGCATCCTGAAAGGCGTGCCGGATCTGCCCCGCCTGCGCCTCTCCTCCCTCGACGGGGTCGAGATTGACGAGCGCCTGTTCGACCTGCTGACCGGCGAGGCTCGCGTCATGCCCCATGTCCACCTCTCGCTCCAGGCGGGCGACGACATGATCCTGAAGCGGATGAAGCGCCGCCACAGCCGGTCGCAGGCGGTGGACCTCGTCGCCCGCCTGCACGAACGCCGCCCGGATATCGCCATCGGGGCGGACATCATCGCGGGCTTCCCCACCGAGGATGCGGCGATGTTCGACAACAGCCTCTCCCTCGTCGCGGACTGCCGCATCGTCCATGGCCATATCTTCCCCTATTCGCCGCGCACCGGCACCCCCGCGACGCGCATGCCACCGGTCGCCCCGCCCATAGTCCGAGAGCGTGCAGCCCGCCTGCGCGCCGCCTGCGCGGAGCAGCGAACTGCATGGCTCACCCGCCAAATAGGCGACCGGGTCGAGGTGCTGGTCGAACGCAGCGGCAACCATGGCCATGCCGCCAACTTCGCGCCAGTCCGCCTGTCCGCACCCGCCCAGCCGGGGAAAATCGTTAGCGCGCGCGTCACGGGACTTGAGGCGGACGGGCTGATCGCGCAAGAGAGCGGCCATGACTGACCCCGACACGCCCAACCGATCCTGGCGCGACAAGCTGTTCGGCGGCCTGCGCCGCACGTCCGACCGTCTGGGCGAGAATATCACGGGCCTGTTCAACAAGGCCGCGCTGGACGATCAGACCCTCGACGAGATCGAAGAGGCGCTGATCGTCACCGACCTCGGCCCGCGCATGGCCGCACGCATCCGCGAACGGCTGGCGGAGGGGCGCTACAACCGCGAACTGACCGAGGATTATCTGCGCGAGATCATCGCGGAAGAAATCGAAAAAGTGCTGGCGCCAGTCGCCAAGCCGCTCGAAATCGATGCCTTCCCGCGCCCGCATGTCATCCTCGTCATCGGCGTTAACGGCTCCGGCAAGACCACGACCATCGCCAAGCTGGCGCATCTGCTGCAGGAACAGGACTATAGCGTGATGCTGGCGGCGGGCGACACCTTCCGCGCCGCCGCCATTGGCCAGCTCAAAGTCTGGGCCGACCGCATCGGCGTGCCCCTCGTCTCCGGCCGGGAAGGCGGCGACGCAGCCGGTCTGGTCTATGAGGCGGTCAAACAGGCAACCGCCGTCGGCACCGACGTGCTGATCGTGGACACGGCGGGCCGTCTCCAGAACAAGCGGGAACTGATGGACGAACTGGACAAGATCCGGCGCGTGCTGGGCCGGCTGAACCCCGATGCGCCGCATGACATTGTCCTCGTCCTCGACGCGACGACGGGCCAGAACGCCCTCAATCAGATCGACGTTTTCCGCGATGTCGCAAAGGTCACGGGGCTTGTCATGACCAAGCTGGACGGCACCGCGCGCGGCGGCGTGCTGGTCGCGGCCGCAGACACCCAGGGCCTGCCCATCCACGCCATCGGCGTGGGCGAGACCATCGACGACCTGCGCCCCTTCGACCCCGCCGAACTGGCGCGGGCCATTGCCGGGGTGGCCTATGCCCGCTGATCCCACCGATATGCACAGCGAGGATAAGGCGATGCAGACGCCCACCGATGGCGCGCCCGTCATCGCACCCGTGCCCGCGAAGCAGGAAAGCTGGCTGCCGCTGGCGCTCGACTTCGGCCCTTTGCTGATCTTCTTCGTCGCCTATAAAATCGTCGGCATGATCGTCGGCACCGCCGCCTTCATGGCCGCCATCGCGGTTGCAGTGCTGGTGTCGAAGGTGAAGCTGGGCAAAGTTTCGCCCATGCTGTGGCTCTCCGCCATCCTCGTGCTCTTCTTCGGGTCGCTCACCATCTATTTCCGGGACGAGCGGTTCATCCAGATCAAGCCGACCATCATCTACAGCTTCTTCGCCGTCATGCTGCTGGGCGGCTGGCTGCGCGGAAAGCCGTTGCTGAAATATCTGCTCGGGGCGGCCTATAAGGGGCTGACCGAACAGGGATGGCTCAAGCTGTCACGCAACTGGGGCTTTTTCTTCATCGGCATGGCCGCCGCGAACGAGGCCATGCGCGCATCGCTGTCCTTCGACAACTGGCTGTCGGTCAAGGTCTGGGGCATCACCATCGTCTCCATGCTCTTTGCCGTCGCGAACGTGCCGATGCTGCTGCGCAACGGGCTGGATCTGGGCGAGGACAAGGGGCAATAGACCGCCTTCCCTTCGCAGCCGCCAAGAACAGATAATCAGGAGAGATGCCGGATGGACAAGTCCGACCGAGCCAGTCGCCCGAACGACGCACGCAATGACGGGCGCCCCACGCTTCCCGCCGCCGCCCTGCTGTTCTTTCGCCAATTTCTCGCCTCGCCCAAATCGGTCGGGTCGATCATCCCAACCTCGCAGGCCGCGATCGACGCGCTGCTCGACCCCATCGATTGGAGCGCCTGCCGCACCTTCGTCGAATATGGACCGGGGACAGGCGTTTTCACGCGCAGCATCCTCGCCCGCGCCCATCCCGACCTGCTGCTGATCGCCATCGACCCCAATCCGGTGTTCGTGGAGCATCTGCGCACCCGGATGCCCGACCCACGGCTGAAAGCGGTGGAGGGATCGGCGGCGGACGTGGAGGCGATCCTCGCCGCGCATGGCCGGACGCAGGCGGACTATATCCTCTCCGGCCTGCCCTTCTCCACCCTGCCCCCCGGCGTGGGCGAGACGATCATCGCCGCGACGGAACGAGCGGTGGCCCCCGGCGGCGCATTCCTCGTCTATCAATATTCGCTGTTCGTCCTGCCCTGGCTCAAAGCCCGTTTCGCGCGCGTGGACGTGGGCCGCGAATGGCGCTGCATCCCGCCCGCCCGGCTGATGCGCGCGCGCAAGCCAGCGGGAGCGGACATTGTCGAGGAGCGGGCGGTCAGCGCGGCTCATTCCTGAAGTTCAGGCGGCGCGTGACCGTATAGTCGATCACGCCGACAATGAGATAGCTGACCAGCCAGCGCAGCCGCGCCACCGGCCCGGTCATCGCGCGATAGGCGGTCTCGTCGATGCGGCGGCTCTCCGCCTCCCGCCGCTCCACCAGCGCGCGCGCTACCGCCGCAAAGCCCGCATCCTCGATCCGCAGCATCAGTTCCACGTTCAGGAACAGGCTGCGCTTGTCGAAATTGGCCGACCCGACATAAACGATGTCGTCCACCACGATCAGCTTCATGTGCAGCTTGCACCGTTCATATTCATACAGGCGCATCCCCCGACGGATCATCCGCCCATACAGGTGCCGCGCCGCGCCGATGGTCATCAGATTGTCGGAGCGCAGCGGGACGATCAGCCGCGCATCGCCCCGCTCGCCGATCCGCATCATCCGCCGCAACATGCTGTGCCCCGGCGAGAAATAGGCCGCGATCATGTCCAGCCGCCGGGCATGCTGCAAATCCGCCTTCACCCGCCGCGCCCAACTGTTCAGCCGCACCGTCGGCCCGCCCATCAGCCATTGCAGCGATCCCGTCCCATGCCGCCAGTGCCGCACCAGCCGCCGCAGCGCGCGAAAGCCTTGCCGGCTGTCCAGCACCCAATGGGCCAGCCCGTCGAACCAGTGCTGGAGCGGCTCCACCGCCGGTCCCTCGACCAGCAGCGCCAGGTCGCACCAGCCCTCCGGGTCGCTGGCACCGGCGAAATAGCCGTCCTCGACATTATAGCCGCCGATCATCGCCCGGCGGCCGTCCGCGATCGCCATCTTCTGGTGGTTGCGGATCAGGTAGCGGGTGGACCGGCGCGTGCCGAACCGGCCGAAACGTCCGCCCGCATCCCGCAACGGCGTGAAGAACATGTCCGACGTGGCGGCCGACCCGAACCCGTCGATCATCAGCGTGACCGCGACCCCCCGCCCGCACGCCGCGATCAGCGCGTCCCGGACCAGCACCCCCGCCCCCTCGCCATGGAAGATATAGAAATAGAGGCACAGCTGCTCCCGCGCGCCCTCGATCAGGCCCAGCATCGCGGCCAGCCTCTCCGGCCCCGTCTCGATCAGGCTCAGCCCTGTGCCATCGACCGTCGCCGCCGGGTCAGGCGCGCGCGCATCCGTCGCCGCCACGCTGCCCGGCGTCATCCGATCCGACATGTCGGGATTCGCGGCCACATTCTCTCCCTGTTTCCTGCAATCACCCCGGACCGACCCATAGTGCGCCAGCCCCGGCCATTTGCCAACTGCTCCGGTCCGCGCGCTGTTCCGCCAAAAACTTGACTTGCTCCCTCACCGCTGCTAGCGGGTCGGACTTCCCGTCATCCCAGAATTTCAGGATCAGCATTATGGCGCGCGTTACCGTCGAGGATTGCATCGACAAGGTCACCAACCGGTTCGACCTGGTATTGCTGGCCGCCCAGCGTGCCCGCTCCATTTCGGGCGGTGCGGAACTGACCCTGGACCGTGACCGCGACAAGAACCCCGTCGTCGCCCTGCGCGAAATCGCGGAGGAGACCATCCTGCCGGACGATCTGAAGGCCGACCTGATCGGTTCGATGCAGAAGGTGCAGATCGACGACGACGATACGCCGGATGAGATCGGCTCGCTGGCCCGCTCGGCGGAGGCGCTGCGCCTCACCGCCGCGACACCGCCGCGCAACCATAATATCGGCGGCGATTACGAGGGCTGATCGCTCCCGTCATATTGACCGACCCATCGACGGCCCGCTCCCTGCACAGGTGAGCGGGCCGTTGCCGTTTGGGCGATGCGGGATGGAGATGGAACCCAACCGCGAACCTGTGATGGCCCGCGCGCCCACAAACGATAAGCCAATTGAGGCTTATCCGATCACCGCACGCCCCCTTCCCGAAACGGAAGCATCCACACCTGCTGCACGGCACAGGACAGACCCACGACCGAAATCAAGCCATCGCGCGTCTCTCCCGTCCCTTCAGCCCCGCATACCCACCGCCGTCCCGACAATCGGCAGACGCAGCGGCGCAAGGCGCAGAATCTGCGATTCCACGAACGGCGCGACGATCCGCCCGATCCGCTCCGCGCGGGTCGAGTGGATGGCAAGGTTGAAGAAGCAGTTGGCCACCACATCCGCCACCTGCACCCCTGCGGAGGCGCGGCTGTTGACCATCCGCACCACCCCGCAGCTATCCAGCAAGGTCGCCACGTCCACCCGCACCCGCTCCTGGATCAGCAGGTCATAGCGCCCCTCGTCCACCACGAAATTCGCGCATCCATCCGTTTCCGGCAGCCAGTCCTCGACCAGTTGCTTCAGCAGCGCCACATAGACATCCAGGTCACGCGGCAACGGCCTGTCGCCCAGCGCGGCGCGGTCCACCGCGCAAATGCGCGCCCGGCCACCGAACCGCTCCAGCAGCTCCAGCACCATCGCCCGTTCGATCAATTCGATACGGCTGCCCTTCAATTCGCCATGCAGGCCGCTGACCGCGCCAAACCGGGCCAGCAGCGCCTCGGCCGCATCCTCCTCTATCTCCACCCCCGCCATGGTCATCGCGCCCGCGGGCAGGCCGCCGCTTTCATCTATGTATATCGGCACGTCTTTTCCTTATCGAAACGATGCAGGCAGGATAAGGTAAGCATCCGGCCCACGCCAGACGAAGCCGAAAGGACGCGCAGATGGACGATCAGGAACAGGCAGACGGGCCAGAGCCATCGGCCCCGCCCCCGTCCTCGCCCAGCACCATCGCCCGGATCATTGGCGCCTGCATCGTGGCGAGCAGCGTCGCGCTCGGCATCTATTGGCTGATCGAGGCGGTACAGCCCAATGGTGGGCTGGTCAGTTTCAGCTTCCTGCTGTTCCTGCCCGCCGCTATCTGCGCCTTCCTCTCCTATGTCATCGACCCGCAGGGGCGGCGGACCGTTGGCTATTATCTCTCCATCCCGCTCTGGGTGCTGGGCGCAGTGGTGGCCATTTCCCTCGTCCTGCTGCGAGAGGGCGTGATCTGCGTCATCCTTCTCTCCCCCCTGTGGATGGTGTCCGGGCTGGCCGGGTCGCTGGCGACGTACAAGATGCGCAAGCGTATCCGAAACCGGCAGAGCTATTGTATCGCTATCCTCGCGCTGCCGCTGGTTGCGATGCAGGTCGAACCGCATATCCCCCTGCCTGCGGAAATGGCGGACGTTTCCCGGTCCATCGTCATCGCTGCGCCGCCGGAACGCATCTGGCCCATGCTGCGCGGCATCCCCGATGTCCGGCCAGACGAGGGCCGCTGGAACATCACGCAGGATGTCATCGGCGTGCCCCGCCCCCTCGGTGCGCGGCTGGTGGGCGAAGGCGTGGGGGCGGATCGCCATGCGGACTGGGGCCATCATGTCCGCTTCCGCGAACGGATCACCCACTGGGTTCCGGGGCGCGTCATCGCATGGCGCTTCCTCTTCGACGATGTTGCGGGCTGGGCCTATACGGACCGGCATCTGATGCCCAACTCCCCCTATTTCCGCGTGACCACCGGCGGCTACCAGATGCGCCCGGAAGGCGGCGGCCGCACCCGTCTGACCCTCTCCACCCAATATCGCATCCAGACGCCGGTCAACGCCTATTCCCGCCTGTGGGGCGAGCTGTTCCTCGGCGATCTGGAGAATAATCTGCTCGCCCTGATAAAAGCGCGGGCGGAGCAACACGCGGACGCTGGGCGGCCCACCGCCCTGTAAATTCTGATGAGACTGCGCTGGATGGCGAAAGACAATGAGGGCTGGCTATGCTCCTACTTTCGTCATCCCGGACTTGATCCCAGGCCCCGCTGCATGCCTTGATGCCCTCAGATCAGCGCCCTCCCCCCCGACCAAGTCGGGGATGACGGTGGGCTGCACTCAAAGATGACAGGCGCCTGTAAACCTCACTACGCCGGCAGGGTTGCGCTGCCTTTCACCACCCTGCCCACAAGCTGCCGCAGCGGCGTCACCGCATCACCCGCCGAACCCTGCCGTACGACCGCACGCAAACTATCAGCCCGAAACAAAAGGGGAGAGCCTCAGCCCTCCCCTCCTCTATCTGCTATCATATCGCATCAGGGCAGATCAGACACCCTGCGGCCTCGGATCGCCAAAGGGACCACTGCGCTTGCCGCCGCTCTTAGGGATCGACGTGCCGGTCACGGGCACCGCCGCAGGCCGCACGGAGCCGCCATCACGAACGATCTCGCCCCGCTCCAGCAACGCCTTGATCTCGTCACCCGACAGCGTCTCATATTCCAGCAACGCATTGGCCAGCAAGTGGAGCTGGCTCTCATGCTCCGACAGCAGGGACTTGGCGCGGTCATAGCCGCTGTCCACGATCCGGCGGATTTCCTTGTCGATCTGCTTCGCGGTCTCGTCCGACATATGGACGCGCTGGCTCTGCGAATAGCCGAGGAAGGTCTCGCCCTGCGGTTCTTCATATTGCAGCGGGCCGAGTTCGTCCGACATGCCCCATTGCGTGACCATGTCGCGGGCCAGCTTGGTCGCATATTGAATGTCGCCCGATGCGCCCGAACTTACCTTGTCATAGCCGAAGATGATCTCTTCCGCCACGCGGCCACCCATCGCCACGGCCAGGTTCGCGTGCATCTTGTCACGATGATAGCTGTAGCTGTCGCGTTCCGGCAGGCGCATCACCATGCCCAGCGCACGACCGCGCGGGATGATCGTCGCCTTATGGATCGGGTCGGACGCCGGTTCATGACAGGCGACGATGGCATGGCCCGCCTCATGATAGGCGGTCATCTTCTTCTCATCGTCGGTCATGACCATGGAGCGGCGCTCCGCACCCATCATCACCTTGTCCTTGGCCGCCTCGAATTCCGCCATGGCGACGAGGCGCTTGGAACGGCGCGCCGCCATCAGGGCCGCTTCGTTGACGAGATTGGCAAGGTCCGCGCCGGAGAAGCCGGGCGTACCGCGCGCGATAGTGCGGGCGTCCACGTCGGGCGCCAGCGGCACCTTCTTCATATGGACTTCCAGAATCTTGACACGGCCGTCGATGTCGGGACGGGGCACCACAACCTGACGGTCGAAGCGACCGGGACGCAGCAGCGCGGGGTCGAGCACGTCGGGACGGTTGGTCGCCGCGACGATGATGATCCCCTCATTGGCCTCGAAACCGTCCATCTCGACCAGAAGCTGGTTCAGCGTCTGCTCGCGCTCGTCATTGCCATTGCCGAGGCCCGCGCCGCGATGGCGGCCGACCGCGTCGATTTCATCGATGAAGACGATGCAGGGCGCGTTCTTCTTCGCCTGTTCGAACATGTCGCGCACGCGGCTCGCGCCGACGCCCACGAACATCTCGACGAAATCCGAACCGGAGATGGTGAAGAAGGGCACGCCCGCCTCACCCGCAATGGCGCGGGCCAGCAGCGTCTTGCCGGTGCCGGGCGAACCGACCAGCAGCGCGCCCTTGGGGATCTTGCCGCCCAGCCGTGCGAATTTCGTCGGGTCTTTCAGGAATTCGACGATTTCCTGCAATTCCTCGCGCGCCTCGTCGATACCGGCCACATCGTCGAAGGTGACGCGACCATGCTTTTCGGTCAGCAGCTTGGCCTTGGACTTGCCAAAGCCCATCGCGCCGGACGCACCGCCGCCCTTCTGCATCTGGCGCAGCACGAAGAAGGCGATGCCCAGGATCAGGACGAACGGCAGCGACTGATACAGCAGGATCATCCAGAAGCTGGGCTGCTCCTCCTTCTCGCCGCTATATTTGACGTTATTTTCATCGAGCAGCGTCGTCAGGCCGGGATCGGCGACGGGCACGGTCGAGAAACGCTGTGCATTGTCCAGCGTGCCGGTGATGCGGTCGGGCGCGATGGCCACTTCTTTCACCGCGCCATTGGCGACCTTTTGCCGGAAATCGGAATAGGCGATGGTCGTGCCGCCCTGCGTCGCAGTCCGGCTGTCGAACATCGTCACAAAGAGCAGCAGCGCGAGAATCACGCCCGCCCAGATAAGGGCGCTCTTAACCCAGGGATTGGCCTGCGGGTCCTTGTCGTCGTTCATGCTGTCTCTCTTTCACGACCCAAGATAGGCCGATTACGGCAAAGCGCAAGGCGAGCCATGGGTTCAGCCGCTGCGACGCGGCGGCGCTCGCCTTATCGTCCACACGCTTCCGCCCGTCGCCACGCACGCGCCGATGCTCAGCTTGCTACCATGGGAAAGTTGAAGAATTGCCCGCTCGATTTGTTCCCCGCGCGGTTCGGGCGCGTCGGGGGCCAGCGTGGCGACCATGCGGCGCAGGATACGGCGGCGATATTCGTGCGGCATAGCCGTATCGGTCAGCACCAGCGTATCGCCGCGCGCTGCGACATGGCGGAGGTAAAGCTGCTCCACGCTCCACTCGATGGCCGCCTCCGCGTCCGCCAGCGCCTGCGCGCTGCGCGACGCCGCCACCGGGTCCAGCCAGTCCACTCCCGCCAATATCCCGCGCAGCCGGGCGCGGTCGAAACGGTCGTCGGCATTGCTGGGATCGGTGACATGCGGGATGGCCCGCACCCGCACATGGGCCTCCAGCACCGCCTTGCGAACGCCCAGCAACGGGCGCAGCACTCGCCCCCGCCGCGCCCGGACCCCGGCAAGGCCGGACACGCCCGACGCCCGGTTGAGCCGCATGAGCATGGTTTCCAACTGATCGTCGGCATGATGGGCGGTCAGCAGCCAGTCGAGCGACCGGTCCGCCATCCAGCCATCCAGCAGCGCATAGCGCGCTGCCCGCGCCTGTGCCTGCACCGACCCGCCAATCGGCTCAGCGGGTCGCAACGTCCGGTGCGGGATGGCAAGGGTGGCGCACCATTCCGCCACCATCGCCGCCTCCGCCGTACCCTCTACGCGCAGGCCATGATCGACCGTCGCGGCCTCCACCTGCCCCGGCAGGACGGTCCCGGCCAGATCGAGCAACGCCAGGCTGTCCGGCCCGCCCGATACGGCCACGCCGAAACGCTCGCCTTCCCGCGGTGCACGGCCAAGCAAAGCAGCCAGCCCGCCCGAAAAAGCCCCGATCAGCGGATCGGACGCCTCATCCGGCGATAATTCCGGGAGGGGTTCAGGCACTGCATTTCGCGCGCGCCTTGCCCTTCTCCGCCTGCGTCTTCAGCTCAGGCCGCAGGGTCGCGCCATAGACATCGTTCAGTTCCTGATAGACCTTGCACGCATCGGGCAGCTTCTTGAGCTGGATCAGCGCCTCGCCCAGCCAGGTCAGGCTGTCGGCGGCACGGTCGCCCTTCGGACGCTTCTGGTAATTGTCATAGAAGGCGACGGACGCCAGCGCATATTTGCCATCGTCCAGATAGGCCCGGCCGAGCAGGTTGTGCGCGCGCGACGCGACACCGGTGGTTCCATATTTCTCCACCGTGGCCTTCAACTGCGCCTGCGCTTCGGGCAGGAATTTCGCGGACCACAGGCGATAGCCATAATTATAGGCGTCGTCGGCATCATTACCGGTTTCGGGCCGCTCGATGGCGGCGACGGCGGCCTTGCGGACTTCGTTCGCGCCGGACGCGGCGGCAGCGCCACCGGCTGCGGGCTTGGTCGCGGGTGTCGCTGGCTTGCCTGTGGCCACAGGCGCTGCTGGCTTGACGGCGGGCAGCACGTGCGCGGCGGCGGCGCTGCTGGCGCTGGCCGCCATGTCGGTCTTATATTGGGCGAACGCCTGCTCCAGTTGCCGCAGTTTAAAGCTGTTCTGCTCCACCTGCCCGGTCAGCGTCCGCAATTGCTCCTCCACCGCCGACACCCGGCCGCTGAGGTCGGTCACCGGCGACGACGCTGGCGATCCGGGGGCAGCCACCGTGCCGGTCGGGATCGTCACCTGCGGCTGGAAATATTTGCCCGCGCCGTCGGGAAAGACCTTGCGCTGGACCGCCCGCATTTCCTGTTCCAGACGGCCGACGCGGCCCTCCACGCTCGTCTGGGCCAGCGCCCCGGCGGACGGCAACAGCATCAGCGCCATCATGGGCAGCGCGACTATGGGCAAACGCATCAATCTTCTCCGGCGAAACAGGCGCCAACAATAGGGAAAGCGTAACGATCGGCAATATGCGACCTTAGAATCACTGTCCGGGCGCGTCACCCGATGACGGCGAGGCCGGTGCAGGAGCCGGGGTCGGCGTGACGCCCGGCGGCGTGGCGGATGCGGCAGGCGCGGGCGCGCTGCGCGTTTCCGTCCGGGCCGGCGTTGCGGGACGCGAGGATGGCTGGGGCCGTGCGGCCGGCTGCGGTCGTGCGGACTGGCCGACAGTCTGGCCCGCTCCCGTCGCGGGACGCGCGGTCGTGGCGGCGGCTGGCGCACGCGCCGCCTGCCCCTGCACCGCACCGGGCTGCGCCGGTCGTGCCTGTCCCGTCTGCGGCGCGGTGGCGGCGGTGGGCTGCCCCGTCGCCGGAGCCGTCGTCGCTGGCACCGCTGCGGGCGTCGCCGCCGGAGCCACGCCACGCGCCAGCAGCGCCGCCGCGCTGATCGGCACGTCCGAAATCGTCCGCTCCGCCGTGCCCAGCGGCGGGATCGCCCGTCCGCCGACCGTCACGGCCAGCGCATCGGGCCGCCCCGTCAGGATCATCGGATTATTCGCATCGGCGGGCACCGTGAAGCTCTCGCCCTTGGTCAGCGTCTTGATGAGCAGCGACTTGCCATCCGCGTCATAGATACGCAGCCACACATCCTCCACGGCGGTCAGCACGACCGGCCCGGTGGTGACCGGCTGCGGCGCGGGCTGCGCCTGCGGCACGCCGCGCGGTGCGACCACGGGCGCTTCCGTCAGCGCCTCCTCGCCCGGCGGCGTGTTGATCTGCATGCGCCACAGGCCATAGCCGCTGACCAGCATCAGGCCCGCGATCGCCGCTACCCAGGCCAGGCTGCGCGGGGGTACGCGCGCGGGATCGGTCGGCTCGTCGATCTGATAGGCGTCGGCGGCGGAAAAATCGCCCGCCGTGTCGATTTCCTCCCGGACCTTGGCGACCAGCGCCTTTTCATCCAGCCCGACGGCACGCGCATAGGCCCGTGCGAAACCCGCACAATAAGTGATGCCCGGCAATGCCGCGAAGTCGCCCCGCTCCAGGGCTTCCAGATGGCGCAGCGGCACCCGCGTCCGCGCCGCCACCTCCTCCAGTGGCAGGCCCGCGGCCTCTCGCGCAGCGCGCATCTGCGCGCTTGCGGTCACAGTCGCCACGGCTTCGTGCGGCTGCCCCTCCGTTTCGCTGTCCATGATTTTATCCAAGATTTCCGCAATGCGAGCCCGTGCGTCTTGTCACACCAGCGTCGCCATGATGTCAACGAGGTTAAGGGCCGTTCACGCCTCGACGCCAACGGCCGATCCGATAGGGCGCCGGTTCAGCCGACTTCCACGCCCTTGTCCGCCGCCCATTGCAGCAGCGCGGGCCGCACGGTGCGGACGCCGCTTGTCAGCAGCCCCTGCATCTCCGTCTCCAGCGGCGCCAGTTCCAGCGAGCGGATCATCGACTTGACCGGACCGATCGCCGCCGGGGTGATCGACAGGCGGCGGAAACCGAGGCCGAGCAGCGCCATCGCGTCGATGGTGCGGCCACCCATCTCCCCGCACACGCCCACCGGCACCTTATGCTCGCGGCAGGCCAGCACGATACGGTTGAGGAAGCGCATGATCGCGATGCTCAGCCAGTCATAGCGTTCGGACAGCTTCGGATGCGCCCGGTCGGCGGCGAACAGGAATTGCGTCAGGTCGTTCGTGCCGATGGACAGGAAGTCGAGCATCGGCAGCAACTGGTCCAGCACCTCCGCCAGCGCGGGCACCTCCAGCATCGCGCCATATTTGATGGCGTTGGGCTGCTTGTGCTTCTGCGCGACCAGCAGGTCGCGCTGCTCGTCGAAGATCTTGCGCGCCAGCTCCATCTCCCAAGGTTCGGAGATGAGCGGGAACATGACGTTCAGCGTCTTGCCCGCCGCCGCGTCGAGCAGCGCGCGCGCCTGCACCTTCATCAACCCGTCGCGTTCCAGCGCCAGCCGCAACCCGCGCCAGCCCATAGCGGGGTTCTCCTCGCCATCGCTGTCCTCGCTGCGCAGATAGGGCAGCGCCTTGTCGCCGCCGATGTCGACGGTGCGGAAAATCACCGGCTTGTTGCCCGCCGCGTCCAGCACGTCGCGGTACAATCGCTGCTGCCGCTCGCGCTGTGGCAGGGTGGCGGAGACCAGAAACTGGAACTCCGTGCGGAACAGGCCGATGCCGTCCGCGCCGGTCACGTCGATGGCGGCCACATCGTCGCGCAGCCCCGCGTTGACCATCAGCTCGATCCGCACGCCGTCACGCGTCACCGCCGGCAGGTCGCGCATTGCGGCATAAGCGGCGCGCTTCTTCTGCGTCAGGGAGAGCTTGGCGTCGAACGCCTCGTCCATTGGGGCGGAGGGGCGGACGACCACCCGATTTTCCGTCACATCCATCAGGATCAGGTCGCCGTCATTCACCTGATGCCGGACATCGCGCATCCGGCCCATCACCGGAATGCCCATGGCGCGCGCGACGATGATGACATGGGCGGTGGGCGACCCCTCCTCCAGGATCACGCCCTTCAGCCGCCGCCGGTCATATTCCAGCAGTTCCGCCGGGCCGAGGTTCCGCGCGATCAGGATCGTGTCCTGTCGCAGCCCCATCGACGCCGCCGTGCCCAGCTGGCCCGACACGATGCGCAGCAACCGGTTCGCCAGATCCTCCAGATCGTGCATGCGATCGCGCAGCAACGGGTCGTCGATCTGCCGCATCCGCATGCGGGTGCGCTGCTGCACCCGCTCAATGGCCGCTTCGGCGGTCAGGCCGCTGTCGATCGCCTCATTGATGCGCCGCGCCCAGCCCTCGTCATAGGCAAACATCTTGTAGGTCTCCAGAACCTCCTTATGCTCGCCATCGACGCCGAATTCGGCGGAGCCGGTCATCCGCTCAATCTGTTCGCGCATCTTGGAGAAGGCGCTGATAACCCGCTGACGTTCCTCCTCAATATCCTCCGCGACGGTATGCTCGATCACGACGCGCGGCTGGTGGAACACCGCATGGCCCCGCGCCATGCCCATGACGAGTTGCAGGCCCTGCACCACGCCCGTGCCGGTATCCAGCCGCCGCTCCTCGCCGGGGTTCAGGTCGATCAGCCCCGCATTGGCGATCAGTTCGGCCAGCACCATGGCGACCGTCTGCAACGCCTCGATCTCCACCTCCTGATAGGGACGCGGCTCGACATGCTGCACGGCCAGAACGCCCACGGCCTTCTCCCGCCGCACGATAGGCACGCCCGCGAAACTGTGGAACAGTTCCTCGCCCGTTTCGGGACGATAGGCATAGTCCGGGTGGGCCGCCGCCTCGTCCAGGTTCAGCGTTTCGACATTCTGCGCGATGGTGCCGACCAGGCCCTCGCCCAGCGCCAGCTTGGTGACATGGACGGCTTCCTGCTTCAGGCCCTGCGTCGCGAACAGTTCCAGCAATCCCTCGCGCAGCAGGTAGATGGAGCAGACTTCGCTGGTCAGCTCCTCGCCGATGATTTCGACGACCTTGTTCAGCTTTGCCTGCGCGTTGGTACGGGCGGCCATAACATCATGGAGACGTTGCAGAATTTTACGTGCTGAGGCAACGGCGGACAGGGCATTCAAAGGGGGTACGGATGCGTTCATGTCGCGATGCTAACAGAAATATAAGAGGTCCGCTATAAGAGTGCGCCTTCGACATAATCAGGCAAAAAACGGTCGTCGAACGGGTTGATAAGGGCACAAGGGAAAGCTATCGGCACACGCCATCGGGTCGATGCAACCTCCCGATCAGGCGGAGAGTCTTTCGCCCAAGCGTTGCCTTTATGAACCTTCCTCGCGAAGGCCGAAGGAACACGCATGCGCTTATCGACGCCCCCTCGCCCGCTGGCCGCTTTGTTGCTGGCATCCGCCCTGCTGGCCCTGCCCGCAGCCGCCGGTGCCAAGGCGGGCGACACCCCTACCCTGCAATCCGCCATCGGCAACCCCGGCGATTTCACGATCAGCGGCGCGACCCGGCTGCGTTATGAGGCGCTGGGCGGTCAGGCGCGCGCCGGGTTCGGCGAGTCAGAGGATCTGGTCAGCCTGCGCACCGTCATCACCGCCGAATATCGCACCGGCAATGTGAAGATCGGCGGGGAATTGTGGGACAGCCGCGTCTCCGGCATCCAGGCGGGCAGCGTCGTCACCGCCAATGAGGTGAACACCTTCGAACTGGTGCAGGCCCATGTCACCGTCGCCCTGCCCAACCTGTTCGGCAAGGGCAGCAAGACCAGTGTGCAGATGGGCCGCATGATGCTGAACATCGGCGCGCGCCGCCTGATCGCGGCGGACGATTATCGCAACACCACCAACGGCTACACCGGCATCCGCGCCGATACGAAGCTGGCCAATGGCCTCGCCGCGACCGTCCTCTACGTCCTGCCCCAAAGCCGCCTGCCGGAGGATCTGGCGTCCTTCCGGCGCGGCAAGGTGCAGATGGACAGGGAGAATTTCGACACCCAGCTCTGGGGCGCCTTCCTGTCCCGGCAGAAACTGGTCGGCCGGGCCATGGGAGAGGTCGCCTATGTCGGCTTTGCGGAGAAGGACGCGCCAGGCCGCCCCTCGCGCGACCGCCGCCTGTCCTCCGTCAGCGCGCGGCTGATGTCCGACCCCGTCCCCGGCAAATGGGATTATGAGGTGGAGGGTATCCACCAGTTCGGCACCGCCAGCGGCGGCACCGCCCTGACCGCCGCCCGGTCCGATGTGTCCGCATGGTTCGTCCACGCCGATGTCGGCTACATCTTTCCCGGCAGCCTGAAGGCGCGCGTCTCGCTCGAATATGATTATGCCAGCGGCGACGGTCCCGGCGGCAAGATGGGCCGCTTCGACACCCTATATGGCATGCGCCGGGCGGACTTCGTGCCGTCGGGCATTTATGCCGCCATCGGTCGCACCAACATCAGCACGCCCGGCGTCCGTTTCGAGGCCGCGCCCGGCAAGCGGCTGGACGGCATGGCCAGCTATCACCCCATGTGGCTGGCCAACCGCTTCGACAGCTTTTCCACCACGGGGGTGCGCGATGCGACGGGCGCGGCGGGCAATTTCGCCGGGCACAGCTTCGACGGGCGCATCCGCTGGTGGGCGATCCCCAAGGCCCTGCGCGCGGAGGTCAACGCCTCCTATATCGCAAAGGGCCGTTTCCTGAAGGACGCCCCCAACGCCCCCCGCACCGGCGACACCCGCTATATCGCGATTGCCCTGACCGCGAGCTATTGAATGAAAAAGGGGAGAGGTTCGCCCTCTCCCCTTTCATACCTCTGTCTGGATGCGCCTGACTTATTTCATCCGCGCCAGGGCCGCCGCCGCTTGCTCCAGCAGCGTGCCGATGATCGCCGTGACCGGCTCCTCGCTCGTCACCATGCCGACCGACTGGCCCGCCATCAGCGATCCATTCTCGACATCGCCGTCGATCACCGCACGGCGCAGCGCGCCCGCCCAATAATGCTCGATCTCCAGCTGGGCCTGCCCCATGTCGACCTTGCCATCGTCCAGCATCTGCGCGACTTCGCGCTGCTTGGCGGTGAACGCCTCGGTGCCTGTGTTCTTCAGCGCGCGCACCGGGATCACCGGCAGGCGCGCATCGACCTGAACGCTGGACACCGCATCACGGGCGTTGGCGCGCAGGAACGCCTTCTTGAACGCCGGATGCGCGATGCTCTCCGTCGCGCAGACGAAGCGCGTGCCCAGCTGCACGCCCGCCGCCCCCATCTCCAGAAAGCTCGCGATCATCTCGCCCCGGCCGATGCCGCCCGCGACGAAGATCGGCAGTTCGTCGGCCAGCGTGGGCAGGATTTCCTGCGCCAGCACATTGGTGGCGACCGGGCCGATATGGCCGCCCGCCTCCATACCCTCGATCACCAGCGCATCCACGCCCGACCGGTGCAGCTTCTTGGCCAGCGACAGAGCGGGCGCGAAGCAGATGACCTTTGCGCCCGACGCCTTGATCGCCTCGATGCTGCCCTTGGGCGGCAGGCCGCCCGCCAGCACGACATGGCCGACCTCATGCCGCGTGCAGACCTCGATCAGGTCGAACAGCTGCGGATGCATGGTGATGAGGTTCACGCCGAACGGCTTTTGCGTGAGGAGCTTGGTGCCCGCAATCTCCGCATCCAGCAATTCGGGCGTCATCGCGCCGCACGCGATCACACCGAATCCGCCCGCATTGCTGATCGCCGCGACCAGATTGCGTTCGGAGACCCAGCTCATCGCGCCGCACAGGATCGCATGGTCGCAACCGAGGAAGGCCGCGCCACGCGCTTCCAGTTCGCGCAGGCGCGCACGGCCACTCAGGGGCAATACGCTCACGCTGGTGGCTGATCCGCGTCGAGGCCGTAGGTCGTGTGGAGAACGCGCACGGCCAGTTCCGTCTCATCCTCGTCGATCAGGACGGACACCTTGATCTCGCTGGTCGCGACCGCCTGGATATTGATGCCGCGCTCGCCCAGCGTCTGGAACATCATCGCCGCGACGCCCGCATGGCTCTTCATGCCGACGCCCACGACGCTGACCTTCGCGACCTTTGAGTCGGAGATCAGGCTGGTGTAGCCGATCGCGTCCTTGCGGCTGGCGAGGATGTCGAGCGACCGGGCAAGGTCCGCGCCGGGCACGGTGAAGGTCACGTCCGTCTCCGCGCCTTCATGGCCGACATTCTGGATAATCATGTCGACATTGATGCTGGCGTCGGCGAGCGGGCCGAAGATGTTGGCGATGGCGCCCGGCTTGTCCGGCACGCGGGTGACGATGATCTTCGCCTCATTCTTGTCATGGGCGATGCCGGTGATAAGCTGGCGTTCCACGTTCGCATCCTTGTTGAGTTTGGCCTCGATTTCCTCTTCGCTGACGATGAGGGTGCCGGGCAATTCATCCTGTGTCGGGTCGTCGAAACTGCTGAGCACCTGCACCCGCACCTTTTCCTTCATCGCCAAAGCAACGGAGCGGGTCTGGAGAACCTTCGATCCTACCGATGCGAGTTCGAGCATTTCCTCGTACGTCACCAGGTCCAGTTTCCGGGCGCGCGCAACGATGCGCGGGTCGGTGGTGTAGACGCCGTTCACATCGGTATAGATGTCGCAGCGATCCGCCTTCACCGCCGCCGCAACCGCGACCGCCGACGTATCGGAACCGCCACGGCCCAGCGTGGAGACACGGCCATCCGCCATCTGCCCCTGAAAACCGGGGATGACCGCGACCTGTCCCGCCTTCATCGCCGCGTCCAGAGCGGTCGTGTCGATGCTCTCGACACGCGCCTTCGCATGCGCTTCCACCGTGCGAATGGGCATCTGCCAGCCGAGCCAGCTGCGCGCATCCACGCCCATCGCCTTCAACGTCATGGCGAGGAGGCCGCTGGTGATCTGTTCACCGGCCGCCACCACCACGTCATATTCCGCGGGGTCATAGAGGGGGCTTGCGTCCTCGCAGAAGGCGACCAGCCGGTTCGTCTCGCCCGCCATGGCGGACACGACGACAGCGACCTCATTGCCCTGCTCGACAACATGTTTGACGCGGGCTGCGACGTTGCGGATGCGATCCATCCCCGCCATCGACGTTCCGCCGAACTTCATTACGATCCGCGCCATGGCTTTGCCGTTTGCTTTCCCGCAGATTGGGTTAAAGGAGCGAGGCACGGATGGCGCATGCCGTCCGTCCCCCAACAGGCGCCCCCTTTAGTCAGCAGGATCGGCCATGGCAAGCAACGCGGACAAGTCGACGATCAGGCCGGATGAGGTCGCGCATTTCTCCACCCTGTCGGCGGACTGGTGGAACCCCCGCGGCAGCAGCGCGATGCTGCACAAGCTCAACCCCGTGCGCCTCGCCTATATCCGGGAACGGGTGGATGCGCACTGGTCGCTCGACCATCATAACATACGCCCACTGGCGGGCCGACGCGCGCTGGACGTGGGCTGCGGCGCGGGCCTGCTGTGCGAACCGCTCGCCCGGCTGGGCGCGGCGGTGACGGGCATCGACGCGACCCCCGCCAACATCACCGTGGCCAGCGCCCATGCGGACAAGGGCCGTCTCCCCATCGACTATCGCACGGGCAGCGTGGAGACGATGACCGACGCCCCTTATGACCTCGTCACCTGCATGGAGGTGGTCGAGCATGTGGAGGATCCGGCGCTGTTCATCGGCCATCTCGCCCGGCTGGTGGCGCCCGGCGGCCTGCTGATCCTCTCCACCCCCAACCGCACGCCGCTGTCGCGCCTGACGATGATCACCATCGGCGAGGGTCTGAACCTGGTGCCGCGCGGCACGCACGACTGGCACCGCTTCCTGACGCCGGACGAGATGGAGGCGCATCTCACCGCATCGTCGATGCAGGTCATCGACCGCGAAGGCATCGCTTTCCGCCCGGATCGCGGCTTCCAGCGCAGCCCGGACATGGGAATCAACTATCTGATGACCGCCGTGCCTCTGGCCTAGGGTCACGGCGCCACCGGGAGCCATTTCGGTCCCGATCGGTTAGCAAGGCGAACGAGCCATCACCAGAGTGGCCATAGAGGTCCAGTTTTTTTGAGGAGCGCGCATGGCGTCGCCCACCACCCAGACCATCACCAACGAGGCCGCACGCGCCGAACAGCAGTTCGACCTGTCGATGCAATCGCCCCAGCAGGCGGTGATCGACATCGGCGGATGGCTCGGCACGCACTGGCTGAACATCACCATCGCGGTCGGCGCCGCCGTCCTCATCTATTTCGCGCTCAACCTCGCGCGCCGTACCGGGCGCCGGCTGGGGCAGCAAAGCCCGCACTCGCTCGGCATTGTCGCGGGCCGCGCCATCGCGCGCACCTCCCACCTTTTCCTGATGCTCGTCGCGGCGCGGATGGTGATGGGCTATGCCAACCCGCCCGAATGGCTCAGCGGCACCATCCGCATCCTCTTCACCATCGTCGCCACCTTCCAGGTCGCGCTGTGGGCGCGGGAGATCATCCTTGGCCTGATCCAGCGCAACGCCGCCCCGGAAACCGGCAATGACACGCTCAGCAACGCGATGGGCATCATCCGCCTCCTGGTGACGGTGGGGCTGTTCGCCATCGCGGCCATCGTGGTGCTCGATAATCTGGGCGTGAACGTCACCGGCCTTGTCGCGGGCCTCGGCATCGGCGGCATCGCCATCGGCCTCGCGGCGCAGGGCATCTTCTCGGACCTGTTCGCTGCCCTCTCCATCATCTTCGATAAGCCGTTCCGTCAGGGGGAGGTCATCACCTATGACCAGACCACCGCGCGGGTGGAACGCATCGGCCTGAAATCGACCCGCCTGCGCGCCATGAGCGGCGAGCGCAAGATCATCTCCAACGCGCAGCTCCTGCAAAAAGAGATCACCAGCCTCCAGACGCTGGAGCGCCGCCGCATCAAGTTCGCGCTCGGCATCATCTACCAGACACCCACCGATGTCGCCGAAACCATCCCCGCCATGCTGAAGCAGGTGGTGGAGGGCGAAGGCCAGGTCTTCATCCATGCGGGCATGATCGGCTTCGGCGCCAGCTCGCTGGACTATGAGCTGGAACTGGACGTGCCCGATCCCGACACGGCGGATTATTTCATGACCCGGCACCGCGTCGCGCTCGCCATCCTCAAACGCTTCAATGCGGAGGGGATAGAGTTCGCTTATCCCACCCAGACCAGCTTCACCGCCGCGCCCGATGGCCGGATGGTCCTGCCCTATGACGACCGCGACGACGCCCGGCACAATCACCGCCTCGGCGATGCGGCGCAGGCTGGCGTCGACCGCAAAAGCCCCTAGGCTCTCTGTCCATCGACTCCGGCGCACGACAGGAAATGGCGGCGACGGGACAAGATGGGAGGATGAGCGATAGCATGACCGGGCCGCCCGCCGGAACGGCACTCTTACCCCCACAGGCTCCCGGGCCGCAGCAGGCCCTGCTCGGCCACCAGCGCGCCCTCACGATCCTCCGCCAACAACAGCGCACCGTCGAGGTCCACCCAGCGCACATCCTGCGCCGCCAGAAAGGCGGGCGCTATGCCCAGCGACGTGCCCAGCATGCACCCGACCATGATCACCTGCCCGCGCACCCGCGCGCCTTCGGCCAGCCGCAGCGCCTCGGTCAGGCCGCCCGCCTTGTCCAGCTTGATGTTGATCGCCTGATACATGCCCAGCCGGTCGAGGTCCGCCGCCGTCTGGCAGCTTTCGTCGGCGCAAAAGGGGATCGGCGACACGACATCATAGAGTCTCTCATCCTGCCCGCGCGGCACCGGTTGCTCGACCAGTTCGACGCCCAGCGCCGCCAGCGCCGCCGCTTCCGCCGCAATGTCCAGGTCGCCCCAGCTCTCATTGGCGTCGACGATCAGGCGCACGTCCGGCGCGCCCCGCCGCACCGCCCCGACACGGGCCAGGTCACCCTCCCCGGTCAGCTTGCATTTCAACAGGCCATAGCCCGCCGCCGCCGCGCGCAGGGCCGCCGCTTCCATGACATCCGGTTCGCCCAGACTGATGGTGAAAGCCGTCGCCATGGCCACCGGCTCGGCCAGCCCCGCCAGCGCCCAGACCGGCTGCCCGCCCGCCTGCGCCTCCAGCTCCCACAGCGCGCAATCCAGCGCGTTGCGTGCCGCGCCCGCCGTCATACCGGCGTTGACCGACGCCCGGTCGAACGGTCCGCGCGCGGCAAAGGCGCGGATCGCCTCCGCGCAGCCCTCGGCATCCTCGCCTTTATAATAGATGGGCGTGCCCTCGCCCCGTCCCCGGTGCAGGCCATCGCCCACGATGCAGGTCACGACGTCCACATGGGTCTTCGCGCCCCGGCTGATGACAAAGCTGCCCGCCACCGGCCACCGTTCGACGCCCACCGCAATCAATTCCGCCATGAGCCGCCTGTCATTCCCCGCACATCACACCCCGGCCGACCAGCGTTCAGCCGTCGTTCCGGGCAATCCACTGTTCCAGCACCGGCGCGATCTGGTTGCGCCATTTGCTGCCGTTGAAGATGCCATAATGGCCGACATTGGGGGCCATATAATATTGCTTCTTCTCATCGGGCAGGTTGGTGGCGATGGTCAACGCGGCCTTCGTCTGGCCCAGCCCCGAAATATCGTCCTTCTCGCCCTCGATCGCCAGCAGGGCGACATCGGTGATCGCACCGGGATCGACGCGGACGCCGTGATGCAGCAGTTCGCCCTTGGGCAGGCTGTGCTTCTGGAACACCTCTTCCACCGTCCGCAGGTAGAATTCCGCCGTCATGTCGCAGACAGACCGATATTCTTCATAGAATTTCTTGGTCGAATCCGCGCTTTCATCGTCGCCTTCGACCAGATGCTTGAACATCCCCCAATGGCTCATCAGGTGGTTGCCCAAGTTCATCGACATGAACCCCGCCAGTTGCAGGAAACCCGGATAGACCTGCCGCCCCGCGCCCGGATAGTTGAACGGCACCGTCGCCACGACATTCTGCTTGAACCAGCTCAGCGGCCGCTCCATCGCCAGTTCGTTGACCGCCGTGGGCGCTTCGCGCGTGTCGATGGGACCGCCCATCATGGTCAGGCTGCGCGGCAGATTGGGGTCTTTCGCCGCCGACATCACGCACAGCGCAGCATAGCTGGGCACCGACGGCTGGCAGACGGCCAGCATGTGCGCGCCGGGACCGATATGCGCCAGCCACTCGATCAGATAGTCGACATAGTCGTCCAGTGTGAACGTCCCCTCCGACAGCGGCACGTTACGCGCGTCGCGCCAGTCGGTGATATAGACGTCATGGCCCGGCAACATGCGCGCGACCGTGCCGCGCAGCAGGGTGGCGAAATGGCCGGACATCGGCGCCACGATCAGCAGCCGTGGCTGCCCCTCCGGCGCGCCCTCCCGCACGAAATGCCTGAGCTGGCCAAAGGATTTGCGCGCCTCGATCTCCTCCGTCACCGCCACCGTCCGCCCGTCGATCTCCACCGTGTCGAGGCCGAATTCGGGCTTGCCGCGCGGAGCGGAAGCATGGGCGAACACATCCAGAGCGGACGCCAGCACCGGCCCACCGCCGAAATAGGCGAACGGATTGGCCGGGTTTTGCAGGAATTCGGCCCCCGCCGTCGCCATCGCGCTGGCGCTGGCGAGAAAGCTGCGCTGAAGTTCATAGGCATTATAGAGCATGAAGCGACCCTCTGGCGTACCGCCGCCCCGTCCCCCCGCTGATCGGGCGAACGGTGCAGGCGACTATCCTGTATATGGAAAAGCTTTCGATTTGCGATATAGACCAAAGCATAGGACAGGATAGGCTGGCGGAAGGGAAAGTTCCCTCCCGCACCTGCGGGACAAGCCGCACCGATCCCGCCGTCCGACAGCCGGAGACGATCATGCTCCCCCTCCCAAATCTTGTTTTACAGCAAGCCCGGCCCTGACTAAAGCCCCGCAATGGCCCGACGTCCACAAAACAGACAAATTGCCCAAAGCCCGACCGCAACGCCGGAGGATGACGGGCGCAAGCGCAGCCTGGGCGACCTCGGCCTCATCTGGGGCTTTGCGCGCCGCTACCCCTGGGTGATCGCGGGGGCGTCCGTGGCGCTCATCCTCACCTCCGCCTCCACGCTGGCGATACCCAGCGGCTTTCGCCTCGTCATCGACCGGGGTTTCGCGGCGGGCGGGGCGACGGCGGACATCGCCCACTGGTTCCGCTACCTGCTCGGCATCGTCGCGCTGCTCGCCATCGCCACGGCGGCCCGATTCTATTGCGTGTCCTGGCTGGGCGAGCGGGTCGTGGCCGACATGCGGGTCGCGGTGCAGGCCCGGCTGCTGCGCCTCTCGCCCAGCTTCTTCGAGGTCAACCGCCCGTCGGAAATCGCCTCGCGCATGACCAGCGACACCGCGATCATCGAACAGGTGGTGGGATCGACCGTCTCCGTCGCGCTGCGCAACGCCTTCACCGGCGTCGGCGGCATCATCTATCTCTTCACCCTCGCGCCGCGCCTGACCGCGATGCTTCTCCTCGCCATACCCGCGATCCTGATCCCCCTCATCCTCATCGGGCGGCGGTTGCGCACCCTCGCCCGCGCCAGCCAGGACCGCATGGCCGGCATCGGCAGCATGACGACGGAAGTGCTGGGCGCGATGAAGATCGTGCAGGCGTTCGGGCAGGAAGCGCGGGAAAAGGAGCGTTTTTCCAACGCAGTAGAGGATGGCTTTCGCACTGCGCGCCATCGCATCCTGGTCCGTGCGGGCCTGACCGCGCTGGTCATCGGCCTCATCTTCGGCGCGCTCGTCCTGCTGATGTGGCAGGGCGCGCTGGACGTGGCGAGCGGCCGGATGACCGGCGGCAGCATCGCCGCCTTCGTCGTCACCGGCGGACTGGTCGCGGGCGCGTTCGGCTCGCTCAGCGAGACCTATGGCGACCTGCTCCGCGCCGCGGGCGCCGCCAGCCGCATGACCGAATTGCTGGGTGAGGAACCGGGCATCACCGCCCCTACAGACCCCGTGCCGGTTCCCGCCGATGCGCCCGCCAGCCTGCATTTCGACGGCGTGACCTTCCACTATCCCACCCGGCGAGACACCGCCGCGCTGGCGGATTTCACCCTGCACGTCCGTCCCGGCGAGACGGTCGCTCTGGTCGGTCCGTCCGGTGCGGGCAAGTCCACCGTGCTGCAACTCGCCTCGCGCTTCTATGATCCCGATGCGGGCAGCGTGGCCTTCAACGCCATCCCCCTGCCCGCGATGGACCCGGTCGCGGTCCGCAACCATATGGCCCTCGTCCCGCAGGAGACGGTGATCTTCGCCGCCTCCGCCCGCGACAATCTGCGCTATGGCCGCTGGGACGCCGACGACGATGCGCTCTGGACCGCCGCCCGCGCCGCCCATGCGGAGGATTTCCTGCGCGCCCTGCCGGACGGCCTCGACACCTATCTGGGCGAAGGCGGCGCGCGCCTCTCCGGCGGCCAGCGCCAGCGGATAGCCATAGCCCGCGCCCTGCTGCGCGATGCGCCTTTGTTGTTACTGGACGAGGCGACATCCGCGCTGGACGCGGAATCGGAACATGCCATCCAGACCGCCCTTGCCGAACTGATGGGATCGCGCACCACCATCGTCATCGCCCACCGCCTCGCCACCGTGCGCGCGGCGAACCGGATCGTGGTGATGGACGGCGGCCGCATCGTGGAGACCGGCACCCACGCGGAACTGTCGGCCCGATCCGGCCTGTACGCCCGTCTCGCCAGCCTGCAATTCACCACGGCCGATTGATGCTTTGATCTCTCCTGCTCGAGGGCAAGGGCAGGAGGTCGGCCGGGGCGTTGCGGGGCAAGCGCACCCGCGTGCCCAATGCGTCCCGTGCGGCCTCACTGCGCGCGTGAAGTGCGGCGCAGTGTTCCATAACCACTCCAACCTGCGCCTTCAGCATCACCTGCTCCGAATGACGCTGCATCGAAGTCACCAGACTTCACCCCCGTGCGGCAGGGTCGGACATACGCAGGATATAATCGAGGATAGCGGCGGGCAGCGGCGTCGCAAAGGCGCAGCCCGCCGCCCCCTCCCGCGCCCACATCACCGTCGCCGGGCGCCCTTCGAAACCGGGGAACATGATGCGGATCGCCATGCCCGGCAGCAACGTGCCCGCGCCGCGCAGGCCGCAACCGACGCGGGACATATCGGTGACGCTGCTGGCATGCCAGACCGCATCCTCCTCTTGCCGACCCGCGACCTGCGCCCCGTTGAGCCCCACGGGCCGGGGGCAGCTCAGGTACACGCCGACCAGCACCGCCTGCCGCGCCAGCAGTCGCGAACTATGATGCAGGCTCCCCGACGCCAGAGGAGCGGACTGATGGGACGTCCGGGTCATTCTCTCCCCTTACAGCAGCGGCCTTAGCCAGCCCTTAACGGCGGGCGCGCGCCCTCCCTACTCCAAATGCCCCGGCCAAAAGTCGACACCGCCGAGAGTCCCGACCCCACCGCCTTCGCGAAGCGGACAACATCCGACGATTTTCGGGTTACCAAGCAGCTCACCACCGGGGCATCACTCCACGCACCGACTGACGAAGAGCAGATGGGGGACGGGGGGCAGACAGGCCGACGGTCCCTGCTCAATAGGCTGTCGCACCACGCCCTCCCGGCATTGCCCTCACGCCCCGCACCGCTTCCCTGCATCCACCCCCCTGCCCCCCCGCTATCTATCCTTCACTCCGCGAGCCAACCAGCCCTCTCCTCCCCGCCAGCCGCCACCTTCAGGGTAACGCATACCGCAAACGACAGGCCCAGAGGGCAGGGCTGTCAGACTGGCGACCATCCGACCCTCACGATTCCTCTCGCCCCGTATTCCATCGGACCGGAACCCGATGCCCCCGACATAAAAGCTGCATCCATCCTCCCCCACGCACCAAAAAAAAGGGGCCACGAAGGCCCCTTTTCCCGAAATCATCCTGACGGACAGCGGCGCGTCCTGCGCCCGTCCGATTCAGAAATTGCCGTACCGCTCGTTGCCGACAAAGCCCATCTTCGTTACGCCGCTGCGCTTGATGATGGCGAGCACATTGTCGATCACCAGATAGCGGGTCTGCGAGTCCGGTTCGAACTGCAATTCCGGCTCCGGCGTCATGCGCTTCGTCTGGTCCAGATACTGGCGCAACTGCACCGGCGAAATGGGCGTGCCGTTCCAGAGGATCGTGCCGGCC
Source organism: Sphingobium sufflavum (assembly GCF_021403115.1). Taxonomy (GTDB): domain Bacteria; phylum Pseudomonadota; class Alphaproteobacteria; order Sphingomonadales; family Sphingomonadaceae; genus Sphingobium; species Sphingobium sufflavum. The sequence goes on along the minus strand of NZ_JAJSSH010000021.1, from coordinate 22,249 downwards.
GCATCCGTGGTCAGCTTGTTCTTCACCGGATCGACCACGACATTGTCCACCGGGGGCGTATTGGTCGGCAGGTCGATCTTCACCGCATGGGTCTGCGGCGGGATCGTGATGATGAACATGATGAGGAGCACGAGCATGACGTCGATCAACGGCGTCACGTTCAGGTCCAGCATCGGTTCGCCGTCGTCGCTGCCTCCACTCATTGCCATGGCAATAGTCTCCTAAATCTTAGAGGCGCTGAACGCGGATCTGACCCGCTTCAGGCTGCGAAATGAAGCCGACCTTCGGATAACCGGCAAGCTGCATCGTGAAGATGGTGCCGCCGATGCACCGGTAGGGCGTGTCGATGTCGCCGCGGATATGCACTTCCGGAAGATCTTCCGGGTTCATATTCTCGACGCCGCCGACCTTCTCGATGTCGGCCTTCAGCTTGGCGACGGCGCGGTCGAGCAGTTCCTTGGAATCGACGCGAGTCATATTCCAGTACACCGCACAGCTACCATCACCGGCCTTCGTCACCGAAAGGGAGACATTCTCCGGCTTGGTCGTGGTCACTTCGAACGCCACGTTCGGCAGCTTCACCTCAACCGTCTGGATCACGACCGGGACCGCGATCAGAAAGATGATGAGGAGGACCAGCATGACGTCCACGAGGGGGGTCGCGTTGATTTCCGACAAAGGCTTGTCGTCGCCCGATCCCGTACTAATTGCCATCGATCAATTTCCTATCAAACGCATCCTGACCTATGGGGTGGCGAGAGGGCGCCGGGATGACCCGGCTGCCCCCTCGCCTGCCCGAAGATCAGGCCTTGGCGCCAGCCGGAGCGGCTGCGGGCTTGGCGGCCGGAGCGACCGGTCCGGAAACGGGGCGAACGGCGCCACCCGAAACCAGATAGCCGAGCAGGTCATTGTTGAAGCCGCTCAGGTCTTCGGCAATGCCCTTGTTACGGCGCTGCAGCCAGTTGTAGGCCAGCACGGCGGGAACGGCGACGACGAGGCCGAGGGCGGTCATGATGAGCGCCTCACCGACCGGGCCGGCGACGGCGTCGATCGATGCCTGGCCCGACGCGCCGATCTTGATGAGCGCGCGGTAGATGCCGATAACCGTACCGAACAGACCGATGAACGGCGAGGTCGCACCGACGGTGGCGAGGAAGGCCAGGCCGCCGTTGAGCTTGGAGTTGATCGCCGCTTCCGAACGACCCAGCGAGGCGTGCAGCCAGTCATGCGCTTCGACCGGATCGGTCAGCTTGGCGTGATGCTCCTGCGCGGTGATGCCGTCGTCGACCAGCTGCTTGTAGGCGCTGTTCTTCTCCAGCTTGGCCGAACCTTCCTTCAGGCTGGCCGAACGCCAGAAGGTCTGGCGGACTTTCTTGGACTGGCTGATGACCTTCTGCTGCTCGATCAGCTTCGAGAACAGGATGAAGAACGAGCCGATCGACATGCCGACCAGAATGATGAAGACCGACCATGCGATCACACCACCCTGCTCAAGGGCTTCCCACAAGCCATAGGGGTTGGCGGCGGCGGCAGCGGGCGCAGCGGCCGCTGAAATCTGGGTGAACATTGCTCTGCTTCCTCTTCAAACTTTAAACATCATGACGGATTGACCGGCTACCGGCCTTATTTCGGGATCACCCAGCGGATACGGCTGGCGTAGGAGCCTGCCACCGGCTGACCGCTGCTGTCCTTGCCAGGCGTGAAACGCGCACGGCGCATCACATTCTTGCAAGTCGCCTCGTCGAGTTCCGGCGTTCCGCTGGAGCTGGTGACGTCGCATCCGGTCGGCTTGCCATCCGTGCCATAGGAGACGCGGAAACCCGTGGTGCCTTCCTTTTCCTCACGCAGGGCGCGGGCAGGATAGTCGTCGGTCGTCGCCCAGTCCGCAGGATTGCCACGCGGCTTGCCGGGCACCGGCTGTGCTGCGGGCGGCGGTGGCGGGGCCGGCGGGGCGGTGGGTGCTGGCGGCAACGGCGGCGGCAAAACCGGCGTGGACGGCAGGCTGGGCGCCGACGGCGGCGGGGCCAGCGAGACCTTCGGCGGCGGCACATAGACCGGCGGCGGCGGAATCGGCTGATCCGGCGGCGGGGGTGGCGGCGGCTCCTCCGGTGGAGGCGGCTCTTCCGCAACATCAATGACGTTCAGCTGTTCTGCAGCCTTCTTAACGTACTTGATGCCAAGTCCGCTAACGAAGGCATAACCGAGAACAGCATGAATGAGGGCCACAATGATGATCGAAACCCAACGGCTCGATCCTTGCGAGTGGTCAGCATAAGCCATTCGGCAACGACACTCCTTAACTCATAATGCTAGTCATTATCATGTTGGCCGGGGTTATCAAGCGCCCTGAAACGCCGTCAGAAAACCCCGTCCGCCATGGGGGACGGTCATATTTTCGCCGCGTTTCCTATCGCGCCCATCAGGTTAGCGCAAACGCTTTGTTAGCGTCTATGAACACAGAGCAAAATGAGGATCAGCCCAATGTCCACCCCCGCTCAGGCCCCTATGATGAGCCATCTCTCTCCCTCCGGAACGCTTGCTCCCGCCGGTCGCCGCGCCCTCCGTTTCGCAGCCGCAGCGACCCTGATTTCCCTTTCCGTATCAGGGGGATATAGTCAGACACCGACCCCCGCGACGGCAATTACCGAAACAGCCTCGCCTTTCACCTATGCCGATGTCGCTGACCTTGCCAGCCGCGCGAATCTCATCGCCGTCGCCCGCCCGCGCAGCTTTGCGAAACTGCCCCCGAATGGCGCTTCGGCACCGGCGGGGATGCAAAGATTCTATGTGGATGCGCAGGTGGATTCGCTGATTCGGGGCGATGCGGGCCTGCCGCCGCGGATCGCCTTCCTGATCGACCTCCCGCTGGACGTAAAGCCGTCGCGCGCGCTGAAAGGGCGGCCTTTCATCCTGTTCGGCCACCCCGGCGCCCGGCCGGGCGACGTGCAATTGCTCAGCAGCAGCGCGCTCCTGCCCTCCACCCCCGCCACCGACGCCCGCGTCCGCGCCATCACGGCGGAGGTCGTCGCCCCCGACGCCGCGCCGGAGATCGTCCGCGTCGTGGAGGCCTTCCATGTCGAGGGCACCGTGGCGGGCGAGAGCGAGACGCAGATCTTCCTCGCCACGAAAAGCGGACGACCCGTGTCCCTCTCCATCATCCGCCGCCCGTCGGAGGAGCCGCGTTTCGGCGCGGCGCTGGGCGAGATCGTGGACGAGGCCGCCAATGCGCCGCCGCGCGACACCCTGCTCTGGTATCGCCTCGCCTGCGGCCTCCCCCCCGCCCTGCCGCACGGCGCAGCGAGCAAGCTGGACGGTGCGGCGGCGCAGGCGGCGGCGGCGGATTATCGCAGCTTCATTGACCGGCTTGGCCCCTGCACCCGCACCCGCGCCGCTCCCGGCGGCGGCGCGCCCGACCCGGATGCGCCCGCCAACGCGGGCTGAGCCTTCCCCGTTCGGGCGTGATCGGCACGACCTCCATCCCGCGCTTGGCACCCCGCGCTTGGCAAGCCAGCGGGCTGGAGGTAAGAGCGCCTCCACGCGCCGACCCCGGCCAGCAGGAACAGCCGAGAGCCATTATGAACGCAGAAAATCCCTTGCGCCTTGCCATCGTCGGACTGGGCACCGTCGGCGCCGGCGTGATCCGCCTGCTGGAGGAGAATGAGGCCCTGATCGCCCGCCGCGCGGGTCGCCCGATCAAGGTCGTGGCAATCAGCGCGCGCGACCGGGGCCGCGACCGGGGCGTCGACCTCTCGCCCTATGAGTGGGTGGACGACATGGGATCACTGGCCACGCGCGACGACATCGACGTAATCGTGGAGCTGATCGGCGGCGCGGACGGCCCCGCCCTCACCCTCGCCCGCCAGTCGCTGGCCCATCGCAAGCCCTTCGTCACCGCCAACAAGGCGATGATCGCGCACCACGGCCTGGGTCTGGCGCGCGAGGCGGAACGCGTCGACGTCGCCCTGAAATATGAGGCGGCGGTCGCGGGCGGCGTGCCGGTCATCAAGGGCCTGCGCGAAGGCGCGGCGGCCAACCGGATCGAGCGTGTCTATGGCATCCTCAACGGCACCTGCAATTTCATCCTCTCCACCATGGAGGATGAAGGCCGCAGCTTCGACGACGTGCTCAAGGACGCACAGGCAAAGGGCTTTGCGGAGGCGGACCCCAGCTTTGACATCGACGGCATCGACGCCGCGCACAAGCTGTCCATCCTCGCCAGCCTGTGCTTCGGGACGGAGATCGACTTCGCCTCCGTCGACATCACCGGCATCCGCCACGTCATCGCGGAGGACATCCGCGAGGCGGAGGCGCTCGGCTACTGCATCCGCCTGATCGGCATGGCGGAGTGCGAGGAGGCCAGCGACAATGGCGAGACCAGGAATATCGGCCTGTTCCAGCGCGTCCACCCCACGCTCATCCCGTTCGACCACCCGCTCGCCCATGTCGACGGTGCGCTCAACGCCGTGGTGGCGGAGGGCAATTATGTCGGTCGCCTCTTCTTCCAGGGCGCGGGCGCAGGCGCAGGCCCGACCGCATCCGCCGTGGTCGCGGACATCATCGACGTGGCGCGCGACGAATATGGCCCCGCCTTCGCCATGCCCGCCGAATGGCTCCAGCGCCAGACGAAGGCGGACGCGGGCCAGCGCGTCGGGCGCAGTTACCTGCGCCTGCGGGTGCAGGACCGTCCGGGCGTGCTGGCGGAGATCACCGCCGCCATGCGCGACGCGGGCGTCTCCATCGAGAGCCTGATCCAGCGCAGCCCCTCGGACAGCGACGGTGTCCTCGTCGCCATCGTCACCCATGCGGCGGAACAGGCGCGAATCGACGACAGCTTCCGCCGCCTGGCCGGGTCGGACAGCCTGATCGACGCGCCGATGGTGATGCATATACTGGACTGACGGTGGATCGGATTGCGCGCCGATTCTCTCGACATTGGCTGATGCCTCCCCTATCGGGCGCGCATAAGACAGCAGAGGATTGAAAGACCATGGTACAGCCAAGCTCCGTTCTAGACCGCGTGCTTGTGCTGGAAATGGTCCGCGTGACCGAAGCCGCCGCCATCGCCGCCTCCCGGCTGATCGGGCGCGGGGACGAGAAGGCGGCGGATGCCGCTGCGGTGCAGGCGATGCGCCTCGCCTTCAACGACCTCTACATGGACGGCACCGTCGTCATCGGGGAAGGTGAGCGGGACGAGGCGCCGATGCTCTACATCGGGGAGAAGGTCGGCGGCGCACCCGGCAAGGGACCGAAGATCGACATCGCGCTCGATCCCCTCGAAGGCACCACCATCACCGCCAAGGCCGGTCCCAACGCGCTGGCCGTGCTGGCGGCGGCGGAGGAAGGCGGCCTGCTCAACGCCCCCGACGTCTATATGGACAAGCTGGCGGTCGGCCCTGGCTACCCCGACGGCATCATCGACCTCAACAAGTCGGTGCGGGAGAATGTGACGGCGGTGGCGGAGGCCAAGGGCGTGAAGCCCGCCGACATCATCGTCTGCGTCCTCGACCGCCCCCGCCATGACAAGATCATCGAGGAACTGCGCGAGATCGGCTGCGGCATCATGCTGATCCCCGACGGCGACGTGGCGGGCGTGATCGCGACCACCAACCCGGACACCACCATCGACATGTACATGGGGTCAGGCGGCGCGCCGGAGGGCGTGCTGGCCGCGGCCGCGCTGCGCTGCGTCGGCGGACAGTTCAAGGGCCGCCTCCTCTTCCGTAACGAGGATGAGAAGGCCCGCGCGCGCAAATGGGGCATCACCGACCTCGACAAGGTCTATGACCTGAAGGAACTGGCCAAGGGCGACTGCATCTTTGCCGCCACCGGCGTGACCGACGGATCGCTGCTGTCGGGCGTCAAGCGCCTGCCCGGCGGCAAGATGACGACGGAAAGCGTGGTGATGCGCGCCTCCTCCGGCACCGTGCGCTGGGTCAAGGGCGAGCATCGGGCCGACGTGCGCGACTGAGCACCGGCGAAACAGCGGCGAGAATGAATCGGGTATAGCCAATCGCCACCGTCATCCCGGACCTGATCCGGGATGACGCTTTTCTCGTGATGTCGCCGTCCGTCGCAGAATCGCGCCCCCGGATCACGTCTGGGACGACGGGGTTTGACGCCTTTACAGGGTTGCCGCTCCCCTCCCAACCACGGAAGGCGAGAAAGGCACCAACACCCCTCCCACCATCGCCCCCTCACCCATGGCGAAGCCCCGGCGAAGCTGATACAGGCCCGCGCGCAAGACGCTCAGGAAGGGATATTATGCTGGCGACGATTCAACCCGGTGCGACGTTCAAGGACAATCTCCAGCAATTGCCGCCCATCGACGGCGTGCAGCGTATCGACCTGCGCGACGCGGCGGGCGCCGTGGTCGCCAGCATCGAGAACCAGCCGGGCAAGCAGGGTTCGCTGGCCGTCTATCACTATCTCGCACAGGCTTTTGGCGCGCTGGATGCGCAGGCGGCCGAGCATGGCCTGCTCCTCTTCGCCGAGCATGTCGCCGACGCCCGCAACCGTCCCGGCGCGCATCCCAATGTCGACCATCTGCTCGCCATCGCCGCCGGTGGCCCCGCCCTGACGATCGAGGTCATCACGGCCAGCAACTAAACCGCCTCTCCACCCAAAGAAAAACGCCGCGCGGATCGACCGGGCGGCGTTTTTCTTGTCATCCGGCGGGCAGCGCGCCCGCCTCAGTTCGCCTCAGTTCGCCTTCCCATATTCCGTAATCCGCGCCACTTCCGCCTTGTCACCCAGCACCACGCCGACGCGCTGGTGCAGAGCGGTCGGCGCCACGTCCTGGATCGGGATGAAGCCATCGGTCGCCGCGCCGCCCGCCTGCTCGATCAGATAGCTCATCGGGTTCGCCTCATACATCAGGCGCAGCTTGGCCTTGCCATTGCCGGGGGTGCGGTCGTCATAGGGGTAGAGGAACACCCCGCCCCGCTTCAGGATGCGGTGCACGTCCGCGACCATGGAGGCGGTCCAGCGCATGTTCCAGTCCTCACCCGCCGGGCCTGCCGCGCCCGCGACCCGCTCGTCGATATAGCGGGTGATACCGGGCGACCATTGGCGACGGTTGGACATGTTGATCGCGAATTCGCGCTTGCCCTGCGGCATCTTCATGTCCGCGTCGGTCAGCAGCCATGCACCGACTTCCCGGTCCAGCGTGAACTCATAAACGCCCGTGCCGACCGACAGCACCAGGATCGTCTGCGGGCCATAGATGGCATAGCCCGCCGCCACCTGTTTGCGCCCATCCTGAAGGAAATCCTCCTCCGTCACGTCGCGGCCCGCCACCTCGTCCGACGCCTTCAGGACGGAGAAGATGGTGCCGACCGACAGGTCGACGTCGATGTTGCTCGACCCGTCGATGGGGTCGAACAGCATCAGATATTCGCCCTTGGGATAGCGGTTGGGCGTGGGATAGAGGGTGTCCATCTCCTCGGACGCCATGGCCGCCAGATGGCCACCCCATTCATTGGCCTCCAGAATCACCTCATTGGCGATCACGTCCAGCTTCTTCTGCACCTCGCCCTGCACATTCTCGCTGTCGAGGCTGCCCAGCACCTCGCCCAGCGCGCCCTTGCCAACGCTATGGCTGACCGTCTTGCAGGCGCGGGCCACCGTCTCGATCAGCAGGCGCAGCTCGGCGGGCAGCGCATTCTCATGACGCTGCTGTTCGATCAGGAAACGGGTGAGCGTGGTGCGCTTCATAAATACCTCGTGCGGAATCTTGGATATGCCGCCACCGTTAGGGGCGGGTTACTCCACCGCGCAAGAGGTCATCGAACGCTTATTTGCCCGCCGGTCCGATTTTCGTCAGGGTTTGATACGATAACCGGTGCGGAATATCCATGCGATCGCCGCGATCGCCGCCACCATGAACAGGCCGGTCATGCCCAGGCTCAGCAGCACCGGCACGTCGCCCTGCCCGAAAAAGGCCCAGCGAAAGCCGCTGATGAGGTAGACCACCGGGTTGAACAAGGTCACCGTCCGCCACGGCTCCGGCAGCATGTCCACCGCATAGAAGGCCCCGCCGAGGAAGGTCAGCGGCGTCACCACCAGCATGGGCACGAAGCCCAGTTGCTCGAAATTGCCCGCCCACACGCCGATGATGAAGCCCATCAGGCTGAACGTCACCGCCGTCAGCACCAGAAAGCCCAGCATCGCGACCGGATGGACGATATGCAGGTCGACGAAGAAAAAGGCGGTCGCGAGGATGATAAGCCCGATAATCACCGACTTGGTCGCCGCCGCCCCGACATAGGCGACCAGCGCCTCGCCATAGCCCAGCGGGGCGGAGAGTATTTCGTAAACGGTGCCCGTAAACTTCGGAAAATAAATGGCCAGCGACGCATTGGAGATGCTCTGCGTCAGGACGGACATCATGATGAGACCGGGCACGATGAACGCGCCATAATCGACCGTGCCCACCGTCGCCATGCGCGATCCGATGGCGGTTCCGAACACCACGAAATAGAGGGCGGTGGTCAGCACCGGCGCCACGATGCTCTGCCCGGACGTGCGGATCGCCCGCGCCATCTCGTGCCGGTACAGCGTCCACATGCCGCGCAGGTTATAACCGGTCATGCCGCGCGGCTCCTGTCTTCGGCCACAAGGTCCACGAAAATATCCTCCAGCGAACTGCGCCGCGCGTCCAGGTCGCTGAACGCGATCCCTTCCGCCTGCAAGGCGCGCATCAGGTCGGCGATGCCCGTATCCCCGGCGTGACTGTCGAAGCTGTAGGTCAGCGTCGTCCCCTCCCCGCCCAGCGCCAGCCCCGGACGGTCCAGCGACGCGGGCAGCGCGGCCAGCGGGCTTTGCAGCGTCACGATCAACTGCCGCTTGCCCATCCGCGCCATCAGCGCATCCTTGTCGTCGACCAGCAGCAGGCGGCCCTTGTTGATGACGCCCACACGGTCGGCCATCTCCTCCGCTTCCTCGATATAATGGGTGGTCAGGATGATGGTCACGCCCCGTTCCCGCAGGCGGTGGACCAGCTTCCACATGTCGCGGCGCAGCTCCACGTCCACGCCCGCCGTGGGTTCGTCCAGGAACAGCACCTCCGGCTCATGGCTCAGCGCCTTGGCGATCAGCACCCGGCGCTTCATGCCGCCCGACAGTTCGATCAATCGGGCGTCCCGCTTGTCCCACAACGACAGGTCACGCAGCAGTTGCTCCAGATAGGCGTCGTCCGGCTTCTTGCCGAACAGCCCCCGCGTCAGCCGCACCGCGCGCATCGGCGTGGTGAAGATGTCGACGTTCATTTCCTGCGGCACCAGCCCGATCAGGCGACGCGCATCGCGGAACCGCTTCACATGGTCCTGCCCGCCGACCGCCACATGGCCGCCGCTGGGCATGACGAGGCCGCAGATCAGCGAGATCAACGTCGTCTTGCCCGCGCCATTCGGCCCCAACAGCGCGAAAATCTCCCCCTTGCGCACGTCCAGATCGGTGGGATGCAGCGCGACAACGCCGGACTTGTAGGTCTTGTGCAGGCCCTGCACCGACAGGATGTTGGTCACGGGAGTCGTCTCCTTGGTCGCTGGGCCGCATAAATAGAGACGCAAGGCCGCATTGCAACTTCGTTTCGTTTGAAAACGGTTCGATCCCCGTCCCGCGACACCTTCAGTGCAACGGTTCCCGCCCGACCCGCCCCGGCACGGCGGGCACCACGATGTTCGGCAACGGCTGAACACCCGGCTTCAGGCGGTACAGCTCCATTGCATAATGCGGATCGACGCCGGAAAACACCTTGCGATAATCCCGCTTCAGGCTGGTCAGCAGCAGATGCTGGCTGTTGGGATGCATGTCGTCGAACGGCGGCCAGTGCATCAGGATGAAGTCCGGTCGCCGCGACAATATCCGGGCCAGTTCGGCATCCGAATCGATGCCGATGGCGCCGCGCTCGCGGATCATGTTGATATGATAGGGAAACGGGTATCGCGTCGGCAGGCAATGCCCGCCCGTCTGATAATACATGCTCGGCCCGCTATAGATGAAGGGGCAGTTTCGGCTGTCCCGCAGCGCCGTATCGATCCGCGCATAGCTGCTGTCCGTGGTCTGGAAGGTCGCCTCCTCCTGTCCATCCTCGATGCCGACAACCACCGCATAGCCGACCAGCGCGATCCGCAGCAGCAGCCACACCCGCCCGGCGGAGGCGAAGATCAGCAGCGCGGGCACCACCAGCGGCATGGCATAATGCATGAAATAGGGCGGAAAGGCGAGGTAGGCGACAAAGCCCGCGATGGTCCATGCGCCAATGAACCGCAACTCGCCGCCCCATGGCATCGCGCCTTTCCGACGGCCCAGATAATGGCTGAGCAACCCGATGCCGATGGGCAGGCCGATCATTTTCAACGACCGTATCAACCGCCCTTCGGCGCCGCTGTCGGCAAAGGGATGGCGCAGGAAGATGGACAGGAAATTCGCGAAGAGAAATTCGTCGCTCGCCCCCTGCACCGCATAGAAGAGCCAAGCCAGCGCCGTGGGCAGCAGCGCGACGGCGATCCACAGCAGGCCCGCCCGCACGGTAAAGGCCAGCCCCGCCCTGCGCCAACTGGCCCATAACAGGGCGCAGCCAAAGAATATGCCTTCGAACAGGGCGTTATATTTGACCTGCATCGACACGCCGACCAGCAGCATCACCCACACGCCGCGCCACACCAGCCCCTTGCGTGATCCGGCCCATTCCCCCGTCATCACCTGCATGACCAGCAGGGCCGCCAGCGTCATCGTCAGGTTGTAGAAGATGGGCGACTGGCCGCCCGCGCCCTGCATCATGTGCAGGATCGCCGGATAGCAGAGCGCGGCCACGATCGCGCTGGGCCGGTCGGCATAACGGCGGGCCATCCGGTACAGCAACAGCCCGGTCGCGCCCAGCGCGGCCAGCGCCAGCAACTGATAGGCCCATATGCCGTCCTCGAACAGGCCGGCAAAGGCATAGATCAGGAACAGGCCGATCGGCTTGCGGTCCCAGATGTCGATATAGGGCAGCGCGCCATGCAGCATCCGGGTGCCGGTGAGCAGGTAGAATTGCTCGTCGATATTGAGGTGGGGGTTGCCCAGGAACGGCAATCGCTGGAGCGCGATGCCGATCAGGATGATCGCGGCATCCAGAACGGGGAGCCGGGGACCGGACATGCGCCCGCTCCCGCTCGTCGGGCCGAGCCATTTCCGCACGAATCCGGCGCGTCGCACCATCACACCTGTCTGCACCATCATTCCCCAGATACGGGCCTGAACCCCGGCCTGAACCCCGGCCTGAACTCCCGGCCTGCCCCCCCCTGATCGACCCCGTGCAAATCGTCAGCCCCCGACATGTCCCGGCATCTTCAACCGGAAAATGACGGGAACGGCGCGGGATGATTCGTCCTCACGGCCCGCAAATGCGGCAGCGCACAATTAACGGCAAGGCCCTGCCTTTCCCAGAGGGCGAAAACATCATCACCCTCCCGCACCCCGTTTTCCGGTCCGTTGGCCGTGGATGTCCGCGATACCTGACATAAGGAGAGCGACGTAAACCTCATCGTCACCCCGGATCAGGTTCGGTATGACAGAAACCCTGCCGCAAGGCTGATCCCCCTTCCCGCCGCCCCCTCAAACCCCGCCCTTGGCTCCCCCCTCTCCCCCGCCTATACCCCCGCCATGACCCTCATCGCGCAAGCAGCCCTTGGCATCACCCACAGTTTCACCGGACAAAGCTGGCGCTGGCGCGGCGCGGGGGGTGCGTTGTCGGGCAATGCCGACGCGCTCGTCGCCGACCTGCTGCGCGCGCGCGGCTGCCCGGACCATGACGTGGAGCGGCAGCGGCGGCCCACCATCCGCGATTTCATGCCCAACCCCTCGCTGTTCCGCGACATGGACACCGCCGCCGACCGCATCGCCCATGCCGTCGTCGCGGGCGAGAAAGTCACCATCTTCGGCGATTATGACGTGGATGGCGCGACCAGCGCGGCGCTGCTCATCCGCCTGCTGCGCGATCTGGGGCTGGATGCGGGCTATTATATCCCCGACCGGCTGCTGGAGGGCTATGGCCCGTCCGGCGACGCGTTGCTGCGCCTGCGGGCGGAGGGCAGCACGCTCGTCGTCACCGTCGACTGCGGGGCGCAGGCGTTCGAGGCGCTGGAGGCGGCGCAGGTCGGCGGGCTGGACGTGATCGTGGTGGATCATCACCAGTGCGCCACCGCCCTGCCCCCCGCCCTCGCGCTCGTGAACCCCAACCGGCTGGACGAGGTGGCGGAGGCGGCGGAGCATGGCCATCTCGCCGCCGTGGGCGTCGCCTTCCTGCTGGGCGCGGCGATCATCCGGCGGCTGCGCGGTCAGGGCTGGTTCGCGCAGAGGAAGGAACCCAATATCCTCGACCTGCTCGACATCGTCGCGCTGGGCACGGTGGCGGACGTGGCGCAGATTCGCGGCCTCAACCGTGCCTTCGTGGCGCAGGGGCTGAAGGTGATGGCGCGCGGGCAGAATATCGGCCTCTCCGCCCTGCTGCGGGTCAGCGGGCTGAAGCGCGCGCCCCTGTGCCACGACCTCGGCTTTGCGCTGGGGCCGCGGATCAACGCGGGCGGGCGCGTGGGCGAAGCGGACCTGGGCGTGCGGCTGCTCACCAGCATGGACCCGCTGGAGGTGGAGGAGATCGCCGCCCGGCTCGACGCCCTCAATGTGGAGCGCCGCGCCATCGAAGGGGCGGTGCAGGAGGAGGCGGAGGCGCAACTGGCCGCGCAGGAGGATGCCGCGGTGGTCGTGGCGTCCGGCACGGGCTGGCACCCCGGCGTCATCGGCATCGTGGCGGGCCGGCTCAAGGAGCGCACCGGCCGTCCCGCGATAGTCATCGCCCTGGACGATGATGGCAAGGGAAAGGGATCGGGCCGGTCGATAACCGGCGTCGATCTGGGCGCCGCCGTCCTGGCGGCACGGGACGAGGGCCTGCTCCTTGCGGGCGGCGGCCACGCCATGGCGGCCGGACTCACCGTTTTGGTTGGTCATGTTGAAAAATTCACCACCTATCTCAACCAGCGCCTGACCGACAAAGTGGCAAAGGCGCGCGAGGATCGCGCCCTCCTCATCGACACCATGGTCGCCCCCGGCGGCGTGACGCCCGCGCTGGTGGAGGCGCTGGACGGCGCCGGTCCCTATGGCAATGGCTGGCCCGCCCCGCGCATCGCCACCGGGCCTGCCCGCATCATCAAGGCGGACGTCGTCGGCAACGGCCATGTCCGCGCGATCTTTTCCGGTGACGACGGCAAGTCGATCAAGTCCGTCGCCTTTCGCCAGGCGGACCAGCCGTTGGGCCAGGCATTGCTGGGCTGCGGGCGCGACCGGCGGCTCTGGCTGACGGGCCGGGCAAAGATCGACGACTGGAGTGGACGGACCAGCGCGGAACTCCATATCGACGATGCAGCATGGGCCTGATAGCAAAATAAGCATATTGCTTACAAACGAGGGTTGACCCCCCGGCACCTTCTTCGTAAAGCGCCCCTCGCCCAAGCGCTGCACCCTACGGGATGGCGGCTGTCGAACGGCCCCATCGTCTAGCGGTTAGGACGCGGCCCTTTCACGGCTGAAACACGGGTTCGATTCCCGTTGGGGTCACCATCGACTGTCACTATGCCGGGCACGGTATTTGGCCCCTTCGTCTAGCGGTTAGGACGCGGCCCTCTCACGGCTGAAACACGAGTTCGATTCTCGTAGGGGTCACCATCGTCACACAGGCAATCGTCCCACAGCAGGCGGGAGCGCCTAGTGGCAATTCTTTCCCGACGACGATCCGGCCGTTGCCCCTCGCCAGCGTGCATCATGGTCGAACCCGAAGAACTTGCGATACAGGCCGATCAGCCCACCCGGCACAGTCGAGTCGTCTCCATGAGGATGTCGTAGCCGTCCCAGATAGAGTCGAACTCCAGCGCCAAGCCAACGGGCGTCCAGCGTGCCACACCGGGACCAAGGTGCCGTTCCGCGGCCCGGCGGATGTCCGATGTCGCGAAACCAAAATGGGTGATCGTCTGGTCCTTGTCCCGCAACAGGTCGTTCAGGCCGGCTAGCTCGTTCAGGAACACGACGCTCAGGAAGCCACCTCCGACGCTGCGATCCGCACGCGCCGCGGTCTCTGAGATGATGGAAGTCAATTGGGGGGCACGCCACAGCACTTCCGTAGCCTGCCCGGATGCAGCCGCAGAGAAGCCTGCGGTCATCTTGGCGATCTGATGCCCCGCCGCGACGGCGCTCCCCTTCCCTGCCGCCTCCTGACTGATCAGGTCCAGCAACGCCTTGATCGCGGCAAGATGCTCCGGCGCGCGGCCCACGACATACAGGGCATGCGGGGAAGAACAGGCCATTTGGTCGAACAGGAAAATGTCATTGGCGAAACGCTGGGCTAGATCGGCCAGTCCCGCGCCATCGAGGGCGGCGACGACGGCACCATCGAGCACGCACAGCGACGATCGATCACCGAACCAAATAGACTTGCCACCATTGCGCAGAGGCATACGTTCAAATGTCGCGATCTTAGCATCGCCACCCCACACCACCCGCGCATCGCTATGGGCGGATATCATCTCGCTGAGGTCGTTATCGGCCGGATAATGAACGAACATCTGGGACGGATCATGGGCCGCGTCCAGCGCCGCAATGACCCGGTCCAGAACCCGCATCACATCGCCGCCAACCGCCTGCGGCATCCGCACGATGTTCGCGTTGCCGGCCAGATAGGACAATATCCATGAATAGAGGAAGATGGTCTCGACATTCTTCGGGGGCAGATGGAACACCATCCCGCGCGGCCGCGACAGAGTGTCAGCAGGGCACCGCTCCAGAAAGTTGCGCTCCAAATGCCGAAGGGCGGCCCGGCGCGTCCAGAAACCGAGGTATTTGATCCCCGGCGCAACATCCCCTTTCCACCGGACGATGACATCCGCGATCGACGCCACCAGACTCACCCGGTCCGGGTCGAACGGCGCGGGCAAGCTTAGCCGCGAGGCGTCTATGCGGGCGCGCAGCACATGTGCGGAGATATCGCTCCGACGACCTTCCGCCTCGAACAACATGGAATTCATGTTCGCACCATCTTTCGCTCAGCGGGTCGCTTGGGGGACGGTTTCAGCCGCAATAACGTCGCTGCAGCCCCGCAACTCCGCCTTTGCGACACGTCCTGCGATAGAAATGGCCTTGCCAAGTCGATTGCCCAGTCCCCCATCGGTGGTGACAATTGTTCCCCGGTCCTCGGTCAGGACATTATGGCCGGGATAGGATTTGGGCAGCAACGACAATATCTGGAGCACCCCCTCCTCGCCGTCTTCAGCCACTTCCCAACTGCCGGGCCGCCGGACGATAACATCGGTGAAATTCGGTGGGTAGAGGAAGCCACCCGGCCCTTCGACGAACATCGAGCCGATCTGCTCCACGAAACCGTAGAAATTGAAGATTTTCGTCAGGTTGAAGCGTTGCCGAAGCGACGCACGGAACACCGCACTGGATACCTTCTGGTCTTCCAGCTTCTTCCATCCCCCCGAATGAATGAGGATCGCATCCGAAAGGTCGAGTTCACCGTTAGCGAATTGCCCAAAGAGCTTTGTCCAGACGAGGAACGTGAAGCCGAAGAGCAGAAAGGGTCGCCCACGGTTGCTCTCAACAAAGCGGCGCACCGTGGCCTCGTCCATTTCGAGATCGGACGTTAGGGCAAAGGTTGCCCTGGCCCCGAACTTCATCATGCCCAGGACACCAGCGCCTCGTGCGGTCAGATTATTGGGCTTGATGACGTCCTTGGTGTCGATAGCCAGGAACGGCAACCGGCTGTCTCCCAGTATCGGCCGCAAGGTCGAGACAAGGGCGCGTGACTGGCGCTCAGCGGTCTCTGAATCTACGAAAATCTGGCTGGGCGTCTGCCCGGTGGTCCCGCTGGATTGTAATATCATGGACGGCGCAGTCGTGGACGTCAGCGCATGTTCCTTGAAAATCTGGACCGGCAGGAAAGGAACATCCGACAGGCCTTGCCAATCCTGCACGCCTCCCCAGGCAGCATCCACGATCTGAGCATAAGGCTGGCAGCGTTCATAATGAAACCGGGTGAGATCTTTCAAAGCGGGAAGAAGCAAGGCGTCCTTCTCGACCTGCCTCAAGGAATAGGGTTGGCTGTCCAGAAGCCGATCAAACATCGAGCGCTGCCTTCACGAGAGCATAGTCGATCTTGCCGTTGGATTTGCGCGGCAACTCCGCCAGCCTACGCACCAAAAAACTGGTTGGTGGAATTTTGCTGGCGAGCGCCAATGTCTTGGCCTGAGCCTTCGCATCTTCTGGAATTTCGCCTTCGAACACAACCGCGATCTGCTCCCCCAGATCGACGCACGCGATGGAGCCGAGCAACGACAATTGCGTTTCGATGTCGTCAAGGCTGAGGCGCAGGCCTGCAATCTTGGCAAAGCGGGCCACACGCCCGGAAAGATAAAGGAAACCATCTTCGTCCATCCAGCCGAGATCGCCAGTTTCCAGCCTGCCCTTCATCAGATCACCCAACGCGAGGTCAGTCCGGCTATCCGCATAGCCCAGCATGACGTTCGGCCCCTCATAGACGACATGACCGGTCTGCCCAACAGGCAAGGCTGCTCCATCTTGCCCGCAAATGCTGATGGCGCTCGCTGGCATCGCCACACCGACAGAGCCTCGCTTGTCGAGCAGCAATTCGCTTGGCAGGCATGCAATTCTGGGCGCCGCCTCTGTCTGTCCGTACATCACACAGAAACGGGACTGGCTTGCCTCGACCTTCGCCAGCACCATGGCCTGGATACGTGCATCAAGCCCACCCCCGGCCTGGGTGAACATATTCACCGTCGATGGCACCATATCGAAGCCAAGGCGCGCCAGAACAGTATAGTGGAACGGCACACCTGCGAAATGCGTGCCCTCGCTTGCCTTCACCTTGGCCCAGAAGCTCTCGGACGTCAGGGAATCTATCATAAGCGCAACTCGTGCGCCCGCGATCAGATGGGACGTCACCACCGACAGACCGTAGGAATAATGGAACGGTAGATGCCCGACACCCACGCTCTCCGACGTGATGGCAAGACTATGGGCAATCTGGCGAGCGTTAGTGACCAGTGCTTTCCACGACAGACGAACGAACTTCGCGCCTCCGGTGGTACCAGACGTCAGCAGGAGCAGGCCAAGATCGGGATGAAGACGCGCAGGCTCATTCCCACCCTGCCGTATTGCCGTCGCGGGCACGTCGACGGTCGGATCACTGCATACCCAGTTCCCCGCGATAGTCGATGCGAGGCTGGACAGAGGTGCGGAACCGAGCAGAATATCAGGTTGATAGCAGGCCAGCAGATGGGCCAGCCTATCTTCTGGCAGGCCAGGATCAATGAGGGCGACCGCATGCCCCGCCGCGACCAGCGCCAAAAAGCCTACCAGCGTCGCCTTACTGTTGGTCGCAAGGATGAAAGCAAGACGCTTCTCTCCATGCTCCAGTCGACTGGCAAGCTTTAGGGAAAGGTCGGCAATCTCGCACTCCGACGTCCATGCCTGCGTGATATCATCCCACAGCAGCGGTCGATCCGTGAAACCGGCAGGGCGGTTCAGCAAGCCCGCGAATGTCGGATCAATCATCGCAACCCGCGCCCTCAGATAACCATGCCGCCATCGACCCGGAGAATCTGCCCGGTGATGTAGCGCGCCATATCCGAACAGAGGAACAGCACGGCATCGGCCACTTCATCTGGTGAACCGGCCCGGCCCAGCCCAATGCTCTGGAGAGATTGGTCCCTTACAGCATCCCCAAGATGCTGCGTCATGTCGGTTTCGATGTAGCCCGGCGCCACTGCATTAACCCGGACTCCTTTAGGAGCGAGTTCCTTGGCGGCCGCACGGGTCACGCCAACCACACCCGCCTTCGAAGCAGCATAGGCCAACTGGCCGGGCGCACCCTCCAAGCCCACAACGGACGCGACGTTGACGATACTTCCCCCCGTTCTGGCCATCAGACGCGCAGCCGCCTGAATCAACTGGATCGGGCTTGTCAGATTGATGTCGAAAGTCGCCTGTACATCTTCATCCGAGATCATGCCAATCATCGCTGGCCGCATGATCCCTGCATTATTGACGAGGATATCGAGCCGCTTGTAGCGAGAAAAGACGTTCCGCACGAGTTGGCGGGCACTTTCGGGCTGAGCTATATCGCCTAGCTCCAGATGCACTTGTTCCGGTGCCGTCGCACGAAGCTCTGCCACGGCACTATCGTCGATATGTCGGGAATTTAGGACGACCGTCGCACCAGCGGCAAGAAGCCGCCGCGCTATCGCGAAGCCTATGCCCCGCGAACCGCCCGTGACCAGAGCGATCCGTCCGGACAGGTCAATTATCATCATATCTGGACATGATCTCGACCGCTTTATCGAAGCTGCTCATGGCCAATATATCATTCGCTTCCAGCATCGTATCGAAATGCGTTTCGAGCGCGGCAACCAAGGTCATATGCCCGATGGAGGTCCATTCGGGAAACTCGCGGTACACCAGCAATGTGCGATCAAAGGCATCCGGGAGATCAAATGTCTCCTGAAACGCACCAAATACCTTATGTTCGAGGGTCATCTAAAGCGCCTATCCCAATATCGTCGGAGTTGGCAGCCTATATCGCACAATGTCCGGATCAGAAGATTTTTTCCAGAAGTACGACATCGTGCCGCGCCCCATCATGATCCACGAAATGCTTCCGCAATGTGCCAATGATTTGATATCCCAGCAGGACGTTCATACGGATGGCCAGATCATTGTCGGCGCGTATCTCCGCCAGCAATTTGGTCAATCCAAGTTCAAACCGTGCAAACCGTATCAATTCCCGCATGGCCAGCAGGGCCACGCCAGGAAGAGTGCAACCATCTGAAACGGCCAACGCACCATATCCATAACGATTCCGGAGATGGACTTGGCTGATCTGGAGGAAGCCCACCGCTTCCTGCCGTTCGCCAGCAACGATAACGCGGAACAGCCCATGAGGCTCCTGGATCCGACGATCTATCCATTCCGCGATGGCAGCATCATCCGTCCGATCAGGTATAGCCATCAACATCGATTGCATGCGCCGGTCGCGGCGAATGTCCGCAAGGAGCGCAAAATCTAGGGTAGCTGGGGTCCGAAAAGCGATAGACGAACCGCTACACTGGTCGGCCTGCACCCTCCACTCCCCCAGACTAGCAGTCTATTATGAGCCAGACCCCGAGGCGGGGTTCACACCGAACAGCCCTCTAAGTGTACCACTTCACTCACCAGGGGCTAACATAATAGGCATGGCCGTCAAGGATGAAAGCGGGCGCTCTATGCCGACGCGCCCTGCACAGGGCAGGATCACGCCGGGATAGAGGAATTGGATCAGAAGTCGATGGACGCTCCGATCTCGGCACGGAATGGTGCCTGCGAGTTGCCTACACGGTAGGTACGGGTTCTAACCGTGTAATCGTTGGTGAAAAAGCCGACCTGCGTCGTCGCCATTTCGGCGAAACGGTCGCCGTTATAGAATATGCTGGAGACCCAAACACGCAGGTTATGCGACTCCGGCTTCTCATAGGTCAGCTTGGCGGCGAGGCGGTTATAATCGCCATTTTTCAATATACCCGTAGTGCCGTCCCACAACGTCACATTCCCGGAACTCAAATAGGTGCCAGCCACAAAATTATGCTGGACACTGAGGCGCAGTTTTTCCCCCTCCGCACCCACCGGCGTTGCGGCGTCGAGATTCCATCCTGCGGTCCAGGGCGGCGTACCCGTGATATAGCCAGAACCGCTGTTGGTGCCACCAGTCAGCCGCGCATCGAGATAATTATAGTTTGCCCCGATACGAACGCTGGTGCCGTCGCGATCATAGAGACGCACTCGCCCGTCAATATCGATACCCTTACGGATCGATTTTCCAAGATTGACCTGATTACCGGAACCCAGAGGATCGGCGGCCAACTCGCCCTGATTCAGCGTATGGTAGACACCGCCCTGCAAATTGATTCCCAGTTCCTCATTATCATATTTGAGGACAATCTCTTTGGTATTCAGTTTGGTTGGCTTGAGCGTCGGCAAAGCCGACAACGCACTGGTATAGAAACCCGCAATGTTGATGCTCTGCGAGGTGATACCCTCGCCGAAGTTGGCCAAAAGGGTGAAGCCCGCACCGGGCGAGATGGCGATACCGCCATGCAGGGTCGGCGTACTGGTCCCGCGACTGTAATCGACGGTCCTGAGTGGCACGGCAACGCCGACCGGCTGGGTCTGGCTGAACGGGGAAACCAGTCCAGTGGCTGTGCTGGGATAATAAGTCGTGGTCGCGTCATAATGGAACCAGTCGTTACGCACACCAGCCGTGACCTTGATCCAGTCCGCCGGCTTCAGAGACAGTTCGGCATAGACATCCGGATTCCAGATCTTGCCGTTGGAATAGTTGAAGAAACCGGTCCAGGCGTTGAGGATCGTTGGCTGCGCCACCGCCTGATTATGAAAGACCGGATAACGCTTGGTATCGATGAAGTCCCCGCGCAGTTCCACGCCAGCCCGCAAGATCGCATCGATCCCGGCGACCTTGAAATTAACCCACGGGTTGAAGCCGAGACCGACAGACCAGCGTTTGTCGCGAAACGCATTGGTCGGGAAAATCTCTGACACGGCGAGGTCCTGCCGGTTGATCGAACGATACTGGCTCACTCGTTCTACCCAGCCATTGGCGTCGAAGTTGAACACATCATCCCGATGCTGCCATTCAGCGGTGACCGTGCCCGACCGACGATATCCCTTGGCATCGTTGGACGTCGCGCTGTTCTCGCTGATAAAGCCTCTCTCGACCAGATCGCTGCGGATATAGCCGGGCTGACCAAAGACGTTGGTGTAGAGCTGCCCTGTGACTTTCAACACGTCTTTAGGCGAGATTTCCTTGGTCAGTTTGGCAAGAAAGCTGATTTTGTCCTGCGTATTGTTATCACGGCGGCCGCGTTCGGACAGCCCTTCCAGCGCGGCATAATATTTGGTGTCCTGATTCGCGTCCTGCCCATTGCCAAGGGTCACGAGCAACCGTTTGCGATCGAACGAGCCATAGCTGACCGAGGCCCGGTTTGGAACCGTATCGGCGGTGGTGAAGATGGCCGTGCCCGCATAGGCAAAATTACCAGAGTAGCGGGTATCGAACGGCCCCTTGATGACGTTCACTGATCCGATGGTTTCGGGGATCAGGACGTTAAGATCGTCCGAGCCGTTCCCGTTGGGACCGGAAGAGAAATTGCGTGTAAAGCCATCGACCACACCGCGCACAGACGTGCCGTCGCTCACAAGACCCCAGCCACGAATGGTAACGCCGTTCGGAATACCGCCATTGCCCAGATCCGCCACCTGTACACCGGGAATGGCGCGCAGCAGGTCGTTAGGCGTAGTGATGGCAAGGCCGGCAATATCGCTCTGATTCAGTTCATAAACGGCGGCGATGCCCGCAGTCGGCTGAACCGAAAGAGTGACCGGCGTCGCTTTCTTCTCTTGATGACCATTTACCACGATATCGTTGCGTCCTGCGTCATCCGCGTCATCTGCGGCGGCAGTCGCCGCATCGGCAGCGAAGGCTGCAACCGGCAGGGCTGCCCCTGCCAAAAGCAAGCCGATTACCAGGCCACGCTTGATCCCGCGACTCTGCGAATATTGGATATTCCCCCCGACCATCTGTTCGACCTCATCTCTTCATTAGTGGTTGTCGCTGGAGCAGGAAGCGACATGATGCCGCAGGCGAGACTGTCGACAGCCTCACGCCGGATTGGCCCATGGTTCGTTTGCGCAATCCCCGCTCGCCCGACCCTTTTAATTTCTATAATTTCTATAGGAATATAGATTTTCTGTTGGGGGATAAAGCAGGGCCTCGAATAGACGTTCGCATCGGGACTGAGGTGCTCCGACACGGTCGCTTAGAGGCTGTGTCGGAACGCTGATGTAACGGTGGACGATCGAGTTTCGATATGATTCCGAGGGGTTGCGACACCAACCTTGGAAGCCATCATGTGGAACCCGACCGCCCGCGCGCATCATAGCCGTGCAGAGCTTCGCTATGGAAGCGATCTTACCGACGCGGAATGGTATTTGATCGAACCGTATTTGCCCGCTCCGTGCCAATGTGGACGGCGACGGCGTTGGCCGATGCGCGAGATTTTCGAGGCTATTTTCTATTTGCTGCGGGCAGGATGTCCTTGGCGGCTTCTGCCCGACAGCTTTCCGCCATGGCGCACAGTCTACCGATGGTTTT
>NZ_JAJSSH010000001.1 GCF_021403115.1 Sphingobium sufflavum | reverse complement strand
ATCGGGTCGCGTCATGGCCGCTAGCGATCAGGCTGCCCTCCTCGCCAGCGCGGGCGACGACATGGCGCTGTGCACGCTGGTCGGCATAGAGGGCAGCTTCTCCCGCCGCATCGGCGCGCAGATCGCCATCGCGCCGGATGGCCGGACGGTGGGCAGCCTGTCCGACGGCTGCCTGGAACGGCAACTGGCCGCCGACGCGCTGGCCGCCCGCGCGGCGGGTGAGGGGCCGCGGGTGATGCGCTATGGCCGGGGATCGCCGATCATCGACTTTCGCCTGCCCTGCGGCGGCGGCCTCGACATATTGATCGACCCCGCGCCGGACCGCGCCGCGCTCCAGCAAGCGACCCGGCGGCTGGCGGACCGGCAGGAGGCGCTGCTCCCCCTCCCCCTCCCCGCCGATGCCGCGCCCGGCCTGCTCGCCCACCGCGCCTATGTGCCCCGCCTGAAAACCCTGCTGTTCGGGGAGGGGCCGGAGTTCGCCGCCTTCGCCACCCTCGCCGCCGCCATGGGGGCGGAGGTGGAGGGCCATGGCCGGGCGGAGGCGGGCCGCAGCGGACTCGCGCTGGGGCAGGTGCCGCCGGCCATGACCGCCGACCGCTGGACCGCCATCCTCCTGCTGTTCCACGATCATGAGTGGGAGCGGGCCTTGCTTCGCTGGGCCGTCACCACCCCCGCCGCCTTCATCGGCGCGCAGGGCGGCGGCCCCGCGCGGGCGGAGCGCACGGCGATCCTGCGCGCCGACGGGGTGGCGGAGGACGCCATCGCCCGCATCCGCAGCCCCATCGGCCTGATCGCCAGCGCCCGCGACCCGGAAGTGCTGGCCCTGTCCGTGCTGGCGGAGATCATCGCCGCCTATGAGCAATTGCACCCGCACCGATGAGCAGCCTCGTCGCCATCCTCGCCGCCGGGCGCGGCAGCCGGTTCGGCGGGGGCAAGCTGGATGCACCCTGCGCGGGGAGGCCGCTGGGCCGCTGGGTGCTGGACGCGGTCGCGGCGGCGGGCCACCCCCCCGGCCTGATCGTCGTGGGGCCGGACGCGCCCGCCTTTACCGGGGACGCGATGGCCGATGGCTGGGCCATCCTCACCAACACCCGGCCGGAGGAGGGGATGGGCGGCTCCGTCGCGCTCGCGGCGCGCCATGCCGACGGCCTGCGGGCGCAGGCGCTGCTGCTGCTGCTGGCGGACATGCCGCTGATCGGCGCGGAGCGTATCGCCACCCTTGCCGCGCACCCGCCACTCACCCGGCCCGTCGCCACCCGCTATCCCAGTGGAAAGCCCGGCGTGCCCGCCCGCTTTCCCGCGTCGATGCTGGCCGACCTCGCCGCGCTGGACGGGGACCGGGGCGCGGCCAGCCTGCTGCGCGACCGGCCCGACGTCCGTCTGCTCGATGCGCCCGCCGACGCCCTGACCGACGTGGACGACGCGGACAGCCTCCGCCGCGCCGAACGCCTGCTCCTCAGCCCCGGTCGCCGCTAATCACCGCATCCCGCACCTCATAACTCATCAGCGCCGCGCGCCAGCGCGTCGGGCGCGCGGGACAGGGCGATGCCCGGCACGCGCAGCCGCCGGTCGACGAACACCCCTGTTTCCTGCAACGCGACCTGCGACCCCGGATAGCGGTGATTGCCGTCGCCAAAACTCATGTAGGAACCGGTCATCCGCATCCGCGCCGCCCGCTCCGGGTCGATCTGGAACGGGCATGGTCCCCGTCACCGCCTCGTCGACATTGGCGGCGCGAATGTCGAGCGCGAAGACATCGCCGCTGGCAAAGGGCCGCGCGTCCGCCGCGCTCGCGCCATCCTCTCCGCCCGGCGATAGAGGAGCGCCGCGATCGGCTCCAGCCGCACTCTCTCCTCCAGTATCGCCATCTGCCCCGCCTCGTCCGCGCGCAGGACATCCGCCCGCAGATCCGCCTTCTCCAGCAGGTGCCAGGCCACCACGATGATGAATTCGCGCGTCGTGACCATGCCCGCTGTCGCATAGGTCATACATTCGATCAGGATCGCCTTGTCGGAACAGCCTTCCGCCAGCCGGTGGGAAATGATGTCGGCGCCCTGTCGCCCTCGCCGCGCCGCGCCGCGCCGCAATCGCCGGCTTCACGTCCGGCACGACAAAGCGCAGGCCGTGCCGGCGCGACAGGACCGGCCCGAACAGGCGCTGCACCCATCCGCCGCGCTGCACGATGGCGCTGTCCAGAGTCGCATGGATGCGCCGCGCCATCGCCGCCGGGTTGCTGGCGGTCAGGCCCACGATGTCCGCCGCGACATTGACCGCCAGTTGAAAGCTGATCGCGTCCAGTGTCGCCTGCCCGGTCCGGCGGAACTCCACGATCGGGGCGTCCGTCGTCTCCTCCATCACCCGGCGATAGCGGGTGGCGATGGCCTTTGGCGTAAAGAAGCGGGCGATGGCGCTGCGGCGACGGCGATGCAGTGCGCCATTCAGGAAGAAGACGGAGAGATGGTCGGGATTGTCGATGGGGATGGCCTCCGCGCCCGCGCCCGCCTGCCCATCACGCGACGGCGCAGGATGTCGCGCGCCCGCTCGAACCCGCCGACGCACCCACCGCACGCCCGGCTCCACCGTCACCCGCTGCGCGGCCAGCGTAGCGGATTTGTGATCGTCGCGGCCATGCCCCATCGGGCCGGACGGCATCGGCTGGCTGGTTGACATGGCATCCCGCGCCCCATAATGATCTATTGTGGATCACAAAAGCCGGAGAGATGTGATGTCAACGCCGCTGGACGCCCGTATGCAGCGCAGCCGCCGGACCCTGCGCGACGCGCTGCTGGCGGTGCTGGAGGAAAAGCCGTTCGACCAGATCACGGTGCGGGAGATCACGGCCCGCGCCAAGGTCGGCTACGCGACCTTCTTTCGCCATTATGCCAGCAAGGAGGCGCTGCTCCACGACCTCGCCGCCGGGGAGATTGGCGACCTGCTGGACATGGCCGTGCCCGTGTTGTTCGTGGCCAACAGCCTGGAATCCTGCCGGGCGATGTGCGCCTATGTCTATGAACGGCGCGTGTTGTGGACCGCCCTGCTGACCGGCGGCGCGGCTGGCACGGTGCGCGACGAGTTCATTCGGCAGGCGCGCATCGTCACCGCGCGCGCGCCCACCCGCTCGAACGGGCTGCCCGGCGACCTTTCCACCGTCTGGGCGACGGGCGGGTGCATCGACGTGCTCGCCTGGTGGCTGGCGCAACGGACCCCCTATTCGGTGGAGCAGGTGGCGGAGATCGTCGACCGGCTGATCGTCGGCCCCATCGTCGCCGACTCCCGCCCCAAGGACGAATCCGCCCGCCGCCCGCTCCCCGAAAAACACGCCGCCACTATCCGCATGAACTGACCCGCGGGGCTGGTCGCCGCAAGGGGCATGGAGGGACCATGGGGCGGCGGTTATGATACAGGCTGTTCCATGAAGAGCTTGGCTTGAGGCGGTGGCCTGTGGGTGTGGCCTATGGGTCTGGTCTGTGGGTCTGGTCTGTGGGTCTGTCACTCCGAAAGTGGCAACGGGGAGCCAGCCGCTCCAACGCCCTCCCCCCTTTGCCCTGTGTCGCTCGGTCCCCTTTCCCCTTCTCACGCCGTCTCCCTACCCTTTTTGTCCCTCGCCCGCCTGCAACTCTCCTTCGCCCCCTCTCCGAAACCACCCTTTCGGTTGGTCATCTTGTAAATCACTCCGCCCTTCCGCCCGGCATGTCACCGACCGCCCCGACCCGCCACCCCTCCGCGCGGAGCAGCGTCATCAGCTCGACAACCGTCCTGTTTTCAGGGTCCAGCACCGCGTCGAGAATCGCATCGGCCTGCCCAACCGTGACAGTCATCGTGGCTGACGCCCGAAACTTTTTCGCCAGCGTGACCGTCACCCCACCGGAGGAAAAGGTCGGGAAGCTGGAGGTCAGGCAGGCCGAACCGCCCCTTCAACAGGCAGGTCGCGACCACGAACTGCGCGCTGAACTTCGCCTCATAATCGCTGCCGGGCCGCTCCTTCGCCTGCGCTGGCTCCGCAATAATATGGAGGGTCGGCTGCGCGAGATAGGCATCGACGCGGACGATCTCCGCGCCTGCAATCTCGCCATGCAGTTCGATGGCGGCGTCGGCGCAGCCATGAAGGAAATGGCAGACCGGATAGGGCTTGAGCGCCGTATCGCCAAACCACCAGTCCGCGCCCAGACCATCGGTCAGTTCGCCCTGATCGACCTCGCTGCCATGAAGATGGGTTTCGAACAGACCGAACTTCCCCTCATAGGGTCGCAACGGTCCCTTGAAGCCATTCTGGGCAAGCCGAGCGGCGGTAATCCTCGCCACCGCGCCCCAGTTGCAGCTGGGATGGACCCGCTTGGTCCATGCGCCATCCTCGAGAAACACCTGGATTCCCGATGTCGTGCTGCCAGTAATTCCCTGCGCCGCTGCATCTGGCCTGCGTCGAGGCCGAGCAGCCTGCCCGCCGTCACGGCCGAGGCAAAGCGGGACACCACGCGGTCGCATGATAGCCGACATGGTGGAAGCCGCCCTTGATCGCGCCGCCGATGCGGATGACCGTCTCCGCCCCCGCGAGGAAAGCGGCCAGCATGTCCGCCCCGCTCCCCCCGATCGCTTCGCCCAAGGACAAAGCAACGGGCAGGCTGGTGCAAAGTCGGATGGATGATGCTGCCCAGATGCATGTCGTCGAAATCAAGGCCATGGATCAGGATAGCATTGACCATGGCGGCGTCGCGCAGTTCGAGGCGCTCCGATCGCCCCAGCACCGAACAGCAACCACCGCCCCCCAGCGCCAGACCGCCCGCCATCGCGCTGGCGGCATAGTCATAGGCATGGGAAGCAAGGCCGAGGCCGAGCGCATCCAGAATATGCAATTCGCGCGGGTGATGACCGGTTCCGGAACATCAGGCAGGTGCAGGTCGGCGGCAAAACAGGCTATCCCCTTGCTCGCCGTCCCTGTGGGAAGCAGTTCCCTCTCCATGCCTGTCCCTCAATCTTGCTCTGCTCTGCCGTCTGACAGCCTTCCGATAATAGTCAACTGTTGACAATTTGACATGGCTGGGGAATATTGGAGGGAAGAGAGAGGAGCCTGCGGATCGCGAGGGTGCGGGAAACGGGCGGGCCGGGACAGGCTCGCCCGGAGGCGATAACGGGTAAGGATGTCCTTCCCGCCGACGCCGCCCCAGCGGTCATTGCCCGTCGCTATCGCCGGATTTGGGACATGGCATGGCGGAAACCTATCAACTGTTCATCGGCGGACAATGGCGGGACAGCGGCAACGGCCACACCATGCCAGCGATCAATCCTTTCAATCAGCAGACATGGGCGCACATCCCGGTCGCGACGCCCGCCGATGTCGCGGACGGCAACGCCGACCGGATGGCGCTGCTAGAAACCACCGACAACGGCAAGGTGATCCGCGAGGCGCGAACCCAGATGGGCTATGCCGCCCGCGTCTATCGCTTCTTCGCCGGCTATGCGGACAAGATCTGGGGCAATGTCATCCCCTGAACCAGAAGGGCGTGCTCCATCTGGCGATCTGCGAACCCTATGGGGTGATCGTCGCCATCACCGCCTGGAATTCACCCGTCACCTTGCTGGCCAACAAGCTGGCGGCGGGCAATTGCGTGGTGGTGAAGCCATCCGAACATGCGTCGGCGACGATGCTCGAATTCGCCCGGCTGGTGGAGCAGGCGGGCTTTCCGGCCGGCGTGGTCAATGTCGCCACCGGCGAGGCGGAGGTGGGCAAAGCTCTGGTGACAATCCGGACGTGGACAAGGTCAGCTTTACCGGCAGCCCGGCGGTGGGACGGGAAATTGCCGCAATGGCGGGCCCCAACCTGGGCCCGGTGACGCTGGAACTGGGCGGCAAGTCGCCCAACATCATCTATGCCGATGCCGACCTCGACCGGGCCGTGGTGGGCGCACTGGCCGGGATATTCGGTGCGACGGGGCAAACCTGCATCGCCGGGTCGCGCCTGGTTGGTGCAGCGCCCTGTCTATGAGGAGGTGGTGCGCAGGCTGGCGGAACGGGCGGGCCGAATCGTGATGGGCGATCTGCACGATCCGGCGACGTAGATGGGCACGGCGGCCAATGAGCCGCAGTTTCGCCGCATATTGGGCTTTATGAAAGCGCGAAGAAGGATGGCGCCCGCCTAGTCGCAGGGGGTGAGCGAGCAGGCGACGAGGCGCTGGCGGGGGACTTCTTCATCCAGCCCACCATTTTCGCCGATGTCCACAACGACATGAGACTGGCGCACGAGGAGATATTCGGCCCGGTGCTGGGCATCATCCCCTTCGATACGGAGGACGAGGCGATCCGCATCGGCAACGACACGCCCTATGGCCTCGCCTGCGGCATCTGGACGCGGGATATCGACCGGGCGATGCGGATGACCCACGCGATGCGCGCCTGCGTGGTCTGGGTGAACACCTATCGCACGCTGGCCGCACAGGGACCGTTCGACGGCATGAAGGATTCGGGCTTTGGCCGTGAGCGGGGCGCACAGGGCCTGCTGGAATTCACCACCACCAAGAATGTGATGATCGATTATTCGGGCGACGTGCACGACGCGTTCGCGATGAAGCTGTAGGACGCGCCATGACCTATCTTCTCGCCGAAAACCTGCCCGACGGCCTTGCCGGGGAGCGATTCCGCTAGGCCGTCGAAAGACCTGGCATCTATCAGTTGCCCGGCGCCTATAACGGCCTGTCCGCCCTTCAGGCGCGGCAGGCGGGGTTCGAAGGGCTCTATCTGTCGGGTGCGGCCATGTCCGCATCCATGGGCCTACCCGACTTGGGGGTCATCACGATCGATGATGTATGCTTCTTCATCCGTCAGGTTGTGCAATCGTCGGGATTGCCAGTCCTGATGGATGGAGACACCGGCTTTGGCGAGGCGCTGAACGTCATGCACATGGTCCGCGCCTTTGAGGAGGCAGGCGCGGCAGCGGTCCAGATAGAAGATCAGTTGCTGCCCAAGAAATGCGGCCATCTGAACGACAAGAAACTGGCCCCCGCCGCCGACATGGCGGCCAAGGTCGCGGCGGCGCGGCGCGCGCAAGCATCTCTACATCGTCGCGCGCACCGATGCGCTGGCGAGCGAGGGGCTGAGCGGGGCCATCGCGCGCGCCAAACTCTATGTCGAGGCGGGGCCGGCTCGATTTTTCCGGAGGCGCTGGGCGACGCCGAGGCATTCCGGCGCTTCTCCGCCGAAGTGCCAGTGCGCTACTCACCAACATGACCGAATTTGGCCGCACGCCCAATATGACGGCGGATCAGTTTACCGCGTTGGGCTACAAGATGGTGATCTGGCCGGTCAGCGCGTGGCGGGCAAGGTGCACAACGAACTCTATGCAGCGATCAGGGCGGGACGAAGGCCATGCAGGATCGAATGCAGACGCGGGCCGAACTATATGAAACGATCGGCTATCATGCCTATGAGGCACTGGACCGGTCCATCATCCAGTCGGTGGTGCCCACGGAACTCTAGCGACAGAGACGGCTAAGCAGGGCCATCGACTTGAAAATCGTACATATTCTTAGTCTTTTACTGATCCCGGTGTGGGCGCAGGCGCGTGATGGGTGCAAAGCCAACCGAGACAGGACAAGGTGTTTCGCCATGACAGTCGGGATCGGCCCCATCAAGCCGCTGATCGGTGGCATCGTCCATGTCGACACGGCGCATCCGACCGACCCGGAGGTGGTGGAGGATCGCGGTGTGCTGCTCTTCCCGCAGATCCACGCCACCGACGACGAACAACTGGCGCTGACCGATGCGCTGGGCAACCGGGTCAATTTCACCCACAGCGTGCCCGGTTTGGATGCCACCCATCAGGACGTGTACAAGATCACGCTGAACAAGAGCGTGAACAGCGAGCCGGACTATGTGCTGGGCACCTTCCTCTGGCACATCGACGGCATCGCCATCGACCAGCCGCTGCTCAAGGCCACGCTGGTCTCCGCACGGACCCTGTCGAGCGAAGGGGGATCGACCGAATTCGCCAATCTTTACGCCGCCCACGACAGGCTGTCCGACAGGGAGACGCCTAGCCGACATGCGCGTGATCCACACCATAGAGGCGGCGGTGCGCCCCGTGTTAGGCATCCCGCCGCAGGACCGGCTGGCGCGCTGGCGCGCATGGCCGAGCCGATGGAGCAACCGCTCGTCTGGACGCACGACGATGGGCGCAAGTCCCTGTTGCTGGGCAACCATACGGACGGCATCGTCGGCTGGCGAGGGCCGAACGGCCGCTCCCTGCTGTGGCGGCTGATGCAATGGGCGGCGCAGCCCAATTTCGTCTACACGCATGAATGGCAGGTCGGTGACCTCGTCCTCTGGAACAACAAGAGGCCGATGCGCCGTGTCGTGCCCTATACCGATCCGGACCGAGTGATGCATCGCACCACTATCGCGGGAGGAGAAAAGCCGGAGCATGCCACGTCGGCGGAGGCGATGGCCAAAATGCTGGAGACTGTCTATTGAGGCCAGTGGAACGATGATGACGGGGATGGGATGAGCGACGCGGGCGTTGTAATGCTGGACCATGTGCGGGGCGATGCGACGGGCATGACGATCCCCGCGCATGTCGACGCGTTCCGGGCGATGGGCGCCGACTTTCTGACGCAGGCCTTCCGCGCCTTCGGCGCCATCTCGCCCGACAATGCAGTCACCCGCATCGTCGCGCTGGAACCCTGCGCGGGCGGCAGCACCGGGCATAAATTCTACCTGACGCTGGACTATGCCCGCGCCGAACCGGGCGTCGACCGGGATCTGTTCCTGAAATTCTCCCGCGACTTCACCGATGCGCGGCGTGACTGGCAACGGACCGAGATGGACAGCGAGGCGCGCTTCGTCGCCCTGTCGCGGAAGGCGGATTTCCCGATCCGGGTGCCGGTCGGCTATTTTGCGGATTATGAGACGGCGACAGGCACCGGCATCATCATCACCGAACGCATCGGCTTTGGCGAGGGCGCGATCGAACCGCACCGGCGCAAATGCCTCGATCATGAGACCATGGCCGACCCTCTCCCCTATTATCGTGCGTCGGTGACGGCGCTCGCCCGGCTGGCCGCATCGCACAAGGCGGGCACCCTCGCCCCCGAGATAGAGGCGCGTTTTCCCTCGGATCCGGTGACGGGGTCCGCCGATCCCATCGCCTATAGCGCAGCGGAACTGGATTCCGAGCTGGAGCGATGTTTCGCCTTCGCGCGCAAGGCCCCGCAATTGTTGCCCGAAACGGTCCGG
This sequence comes from Sphingobium sufflavum, assembly GCF_021403115.1. Taxonomy (GTDB): domain Bacteria; phylum Pseudomonadota; class Alphaproteobacteria; order Sphingomonadales; family Sphingomonadaceae; genus Sphingobium; species Sphingobium sufflavum. Next base: position 642,453 of record NZ_JAJSSH010000001.1, on the reverse strand, counting down.
GCGGAAGCCTTTCTTGCCCGGATGGCGCACGACGCCCGACGCATCCGCGCGCATGAGGAAAAGATCCAGCGATATTTGCGAGGCAATGCGGACCTGATCGCCCTCTGTCACTGGAACGCCCATATCGACAATCTCTGGTTCTGGCGGGATGAAGCCGATGGCCTGCAATGCGGCCTGATCGACTGGGGCCGGGTCGGGCAGATCAGTTTCGGCTCGGCGCTCTGGGGCGGGCTGAGCGCGGCGCATCCCGTCATATGGGAACGGCATCTGGACGAATTGCTCGCCCTGTTCGTGGCGGAATATCATGGCCATGGCGGCCCCGCCATCACGGTGGAGGAACTGGAATTCCACCTGACGCTGCACATGGCGGCGATGGGCGTGGCGCGGGTCTTGGCCTTTCCGGAAATCATCCAGTTCCGCTTGCCGGAGTCAGTGAACGCCACGGGCCTGCGCGACCCGATGTTCCGCACGGTCGATCCGGCCCGCAACTGCCTGACCGTCTATGGCAATTTCCTGACCTATTGGCATCGGCGCGATTTCGGCGCGCATCTCGACCGGCTGCTGGAACGCATCGGCTAGGATCGCCGCGATTTTTGCGATTTTCCGCTGAAATCCGCGCCCGTCGTGCCATTCTAGGCATGTCAGGAGTTGCATCATGTCCATGGGAGCCGTCGGTTCGAACACCCCTTGTCCAACAGCTTGCAGGCGAAAGGCCTGTCATCCCGGACCATCGTGCTTATCCAGTCCGACCTGAAGGACGCGCTCCAGACATCGTCCGGCACCAGCCCCAAAGTGTCGGACACTGATGTCCGCGCCCGGCTGGACGCGCGGCTGGCGGAGGAAGTTGTATCGGGCAAGATCAGCGCGGAGGATGCCGCGACAGTCGGCCAAACGCTGGACGAGGCGGACGCTGCGGCGAAAGGCGACGCATCCGCCACCACGCATGCGGGCGGCGGCGTGAAATCCGGTGGCGGCGGGAGCGAATCCCACGAAGACGGAATTATCGCGCGTCAGCACCGTGTCGGGCGGCATCAAGACAACCGTCATCACCTATACCGACAAGACCACCTAGACAAAGACCAGCGTCGCGACCGACAGCGTCACCAAGGCGGCCGACAACAAAGGCAAGGCCGCCGAACAGACCGCAAGGGAGTATCTGGAGACCACCGAACCGGGGTCGCTGTTCGACGCCTATGCCTGATGGCCGACGCCATGGCCGTGGACTAGCGGATCGATACTTCGCCGGTCGCGACGCGCGCCGCCCAAGATGATCCCGCGGCCCCGCGCCGCGCCTTCCACAACCCGGTCCGCGCATAATATTCTGGCCGCGAACGCATCACCCATTTCCGTTGGGCCAATCCCTGTCGGAAAGCCATCCGACGGAACGCAACCCTCCCTAGCCCAGCGAGCCTATACGACCGGGCTTGCGGGACAGCGGGCCGACCGGCTCCGGTACAGCCGCACCCTCCGCCGCCAGTTGCTCCTCGACATAGCGGCGCGCGTTGCGCAGGTGGCGGCGCATCGCGGCCTCCGCCGCAACGGAATCGCGCGTGGTCAGGGCAGCGATAATCTCCTGATGCTCCTGCAAAGCCTCCTGCGCCCGGCCCGGCTTGGTGCTGGACTTGTAGCGATAGACGCGCAGCAGATAATAGAGATCGCCCAGCAGCATCTGGATCAGCCGCTGGTTGCCGCTGCCCGTCACGATGCTGAAGTGAAAGTCGTAGTCCTTCGACTCCTGATAATAGCCGGTGCCATCGCGGACGCTCTTCTGGCCCTCATGATCGTCGAGCAGCCCGGCGAGCGCGGCAATGTCCGCATCGGACATGTGCCGGGCCGCCAGTGCGCAAGCCATGCCTTCCAGAGCCTCGCGCACCTGCAATATCTCGCGCAGGTCGCGCAGCGACAGCGCGGCCACGCGTACCCCGATATTGGGCTTGCGTTCCAGCAGCTTGCGCCCCTCCAGCCGCCGGATCGCCTCGCGCAGCGGCCCCCGGCTGACGCCGAGAGAGGTCGCCAGCGCCTGTTCGGACAGGCGGCTGCCTGGTTCCAGCGTGCCGCTGATGATCGCCGCCTCCAACCGCTCCGCGACGATATCGACGAGGGACTGCACCTGCACTTTCTGGTCAAGCCTGTCCGTCATCGAATGTCGTCGTCCCCTGTTAGTCCCATGCGTGGTTCAGGGTTTAGCCGCATTGCCCGGAGGATGGCTAGGCCCGATCCACCCGCCTGTGTCAGGCGGGCACCCGCGCCGCGGCGAACTGGCCGGCGCTCTTGCCCGACAGACGGCCAAAGATCGCGCCGTTCATCAGGCCCGTGCCACCCGGATAATTCTGGTAGAACAGGCCGTCGACCAGCTCCCCCGCCGCATAAAGGCCGGGGATCGGCTTTTCGACAAGGTCGAGGACATTGCCGCTGGTGTTGTCTTGAGACCACCGAACGTGAAGGTGATGCCGCAGGTCACGACATAGCCGCTATAGGGCGGAGTATCGATCGGCAGCACCGACGCGCTCTGTTCCTTGGCAGAAAGCGCCGCACAGATGACCGCATTGCCGGCACCCCAACACGATCACATCCCAAGCCTTTTCGGCCATACCCTGTGTCTCCTATAACCCTTCCATAGATAAGCGGACAAAACACAAACTGTCAGCAGCTGACAAAATCACCATGCCAAGCCTGTCAATCAGGGCCATTCTCACCCCGCGACCAGTCTCCAGGGGTGTCGAGATAGGCTTCCAGTTCGCGCCAGTGACGATCCCACCCCGGACCGCGACGGGCAGGCGGGACCTGGCGCTCCACCATGCGGCGAGCACGAGCGATGGGGTTTTTGTCCGGCTTTTCCAGCCGGGCGCGGATCGAGCGCAAGATATTGTCACCGCCATCGTCCATGCCTGCGTCCCCTTATACTCGCCGGGATAGGCGCTCTGCCGCCCATGCTCAAGGCAGATAAGGTGGTCGGGACTGCGCGACAGCCAACGAGTCACCTGCCGATCATGCACAAGATATTCACGCTGAGACTGCGGAAGAGAACGACACCTGCAAGCATTATTCAGATATTTCGAACAGCTATCTATTCCCTGACAGAGATCATGCGGCCTGCATCGCGCGCCATGCGATCAGGCGTCGTAACCCCTCCTCGATACCGATTTCGAGACGCCAGCCGAGCAGACGGTCGATCTTTTCGCGGCTAAGGTCCAGTTGAGTGCTATTAGTGGATTTCGCCGCGCCACCGCCATCCACATAATGCACCTCAAGATGAAAGTCTGTGATGGTGAGCAACAACTCCACGATGCGTTTGATCGTCGTCGGCTCCCCCACCACCACGTTCAGAATTTCATCTGTCAGTCGGACGCCATCGCCATGACATTGGCGCGCGCCACGTCTGCGACATGGATGTAATCATGAACCTCACTGCCATCTCCCGACAGGTGTGGACGCTCTCCTCTCAAGATGCGGTCGTAATTCTGGATTATGGTCAGCGCGTTTTCGTCGATCAGGCCTGCCCCCGGCTCGCCATAGGCCGCGATAGAGGAGGAAAAGATTAACTTCTTCACGCCCGCTTAGCGGCAGGCTTCGAACACATTGACCTGCCCTGAACATTGACGGCAAGGCCCAGAGGCGGGTTCTGGGTCAGGGGGGCAGGGGGGCAGGAAACCGGCAATGGCAAAGACACCATCAGCACCCCTGAAGGCATCATACAGGTCGTTGACACGTAATATGTCACACCCCGAACCAGCGTGACCCAGTCATCGGTATCGAGATGAGCAAATGTCTCCGGTGTGCCGAGCGCAAAATTGTCGAGCAGCACCACCGCCCGCACCCCCTCTGCCAGCAGCCGATCCGCGCCATGCGAGCCGATCAGGCTTGCCCCGCCAGTTATCACGAAACGTCCACCGCTTATCTACATGGGCCATTCTCTCTCACCCGATGAGTGCCGCGGCCCCTTAAAACTGTCAACAGTTGGCGTTAAAGGCCAATCTGTTCCCGCCCGATCAGCATACGGCGTATTTCGTTGGTGCCTGCACCAATATCGAGGAGCTTGGCATCACGCAGATAACGCTCCACCGGCCAGTCGGTGGTATAGCCCGCCCCGCCTAGCGCCTGCACCGCGTCCAGCGCAACTTTCACAGCGTTCTCGCTGGCCAGCAGGATCGCACCCGCCGCGTCAAAGCGGGTCGTCCGGCCCGCATCGCAGGCCCGCGCCACGGCATGCACATAGGCCCGGGCAGAGTTAAGGCCGACATACATGTCTGCCACTTTCGCCTGCATCAACTGGAAGGCACCTATGGGCTGTCCGAACTGCTGCCGCTCCCGCACGAACGGGATCACCGTATCGAGGCACGCCTGCATGATGCCCAGTTGAATACCCGCCAGCACCGTCCGCTCATAATCAAGACCGGACATGAGGATAGCAACGCCCTGCCCTTCCTCCCCCAATCGATCCTCGACCGGCACCTCGCAGTCGGCAAAGACCAACTCTGACGTTGGCGAGCCGCGCATGCCCATCTTGTCGATCTTTTGCCCGACGGAGAAGCCGGGACTGCCTCTGTCCACCAAAAAGCCGGTGATGCCGCGTGATCCAGCAGCCGGATCGGTCTTTGCATAGACTACAAGCCTGTCCGCCACGCTGCCGTTGGTGATCCAATATTTCGTGCCATTGAGGATGTAGCGCCCCCCCCGCCGCTCTGCACGCAGAGCCATGGAGACGACGTCCGACCCCGCCCCCGCTTCCGACATGGCCAGTGCGCCGACATGTTCCCCCGACAGGAGTTTGGGAAGGGTGCGCGCCTTTTGCTCTGCTGTCGCCCAGCGGCGAATCTGATTGATGCACAGGTTCGAGTGTGCACCATAGCTGAGACCGACGGAGGCTGAAGCGCGGGCGATCTCCTCCGTCGCCACGACATGCTCCAGATAGCCGAGGCCCAGACCGCCATCAGCCTCCTCCACGGTGATGCCATGCAGGCCGAACGTACCCATCTGCGGCCAGAGATCGCGCGGGAACCAGTCTTCCGCGTCGATACGCCGGGCCAGCGGGGCAATGTGGTCAACGGCGAAGCTGCGTGTGGTGTCCCGCACCATGTCCGCCGTATCACCCAGCGCAAAGTCGAAATCTGCCACGATCCTCTCCTTTTCTCACTCAACCCCGAAGAGGCTCCCATGTTGCTCGAACGCAATAGTAGGCCTCATAAGGTGGGACAGGTCAGGGCATGATAGCAACCTTTTCATATCTGCTGCGTCATGATGGTGATGGAGAGGATGCCAGAACAGCCATGACGCGCCCCATTGCCCCTGCCGCCGCCCCATTATCCAATCGTCCGCCGCTGGAACTGCATGTACCACAGCCGGCTGCCCGTCCCGGCGAGGAGGCGGATTTCAGCGACATTACCATTCTTGCCGCCGGGAGCGCAGAACGGCCGGAAATAGGCGCACCTGCAGCGACCTTTCGCGATCTCGCCTATGGACTGATCCGCGTGCTGGACGAGGATGGGGCAGCAGTGGGACCGTGGAATCCCGACTTGGCCCCGGAAACTCTGCGCCGCGTGCTGCGCGCTATGGCGCTGACCCGCGCGTTCGACGACCGTATGTTCCGGGCCCAGCGGCAGGGCAAGACCAGTTTTTACATGAAGAGCCTCGGAGAAGAGGCAGTGGCGGTGGCGGCAGCCTTTGCGCTGGACGATGACGACATGCTCTTCCCCTCCTACCGCCAGCAGGGACTGCTGATCGCGCGGGACTGGAGCATCGAGGACATGATGAACCAGATTTATTCCAACCGCGCTGACCGGCTGAAGGGTCGGCAGATGCCGATCATGTATTCGGTACGGGAGAAGCATTTCTTCTCCATCAGTGGCAACCTGACCACCCAATATCCGCAGGCGGTGGGATGGGCGATGGCCAGCGCCGCGCGTGGCGACACGCGCATCGCCGCCGCATGGTGCGGGGAAGGGTCGACGGCGGAGGGGGACTTCCATTCAGCCTGCACCTTCGCCTCCGTCTATCGCGCTCCGGTGATCCTGAATGTGGTCAATAATCAATGGGCGATCTCTTCCTTCTCCGGCTTTGCAGGCGGGGATGAGACGACATTCGCGGCACGCGGCGTCGGCTATGGCATCGCCTCGCTGCGGGTCGATGGCAATGATCCGCTGGCGGTCTATGCCGCAACCCGGTGGGCGGCGGAGCGGGCGCGCTCCAACCATGGGCCGACCCTGATCGAACATTTTACCTATCGGGCGGAAGGACATTCGACCTCTGACGATCCCACCGCCTATCGGTCGGGGGAGGAACCTGAATCATGGCCGCTGGGCGACCCGATCCGGCGGTTGCGGGATCATCTTATCACAATAGGCGAATGGGACGGGGAACAGCACGCGGCGATGGACGCGGATGTCGCCGGGCAGGTGCGCGCCGCACAAAAGACCGCAGAGAAGAATGGCATCCTCGGCCATGGCCTACACCATCCGATGGAGACGATGTTCGAGGATGTGTTCGCCGACATGCCCTGGCATCTGAAGGAACAACGCAAGCAGATGCTCGACGAACGCAGGGCGACCGGCCTTGAGTAGCACGCCCCGCCCCGCTGCCGGACCGGGCATGACGATGATCCAGGCGATCAACAGCGCATTGGACGTGATGATGGCGCGCGACGATGCTGTCGTCGTGATGGGGGAGGATGTCGGCTTTTTCGGCGGCGTCTTCCGCGCGACGGCGGGATTGCAGAAGAAATATGGCACCAACCGCGTGTTCGACACCCCGATCACCGAATGTGGCATCATGGGCGTCGCCATCGGCATGGGCGCCTATGGCCTGCGCCCCGTCACCGAAATCCAGTTCGCCGACTATATCTATCCCGCGCTCGACCAGTTGGTGAGCGAAGCGGCACGGCTGCGCTATCGCTCGGCGGGGGAATATAGTGCGCCGCTGACCATCCGCTCACCCTTTGGCGGGGGCATCTTTGGCGGGCAGACCCACAGCCAGTCGCCGGAGGGCATCTTCACCCATGTATCCGGCCTCAAGACCATCATCCCGTCCAACCCCTATGATGCAAAGGGCCTGCTGATCTCTGCCATAGAGGATGACGACCCGACCCTCTTCTTCGAACCCAAGCGGCTCTACAACGGTCCCTTCCATGGCCATTATGACCAGCCGGTCGCGAGTTGGGCGGGTCATCCCGCGAGTGCAGTGCCGGACGGCCATTATCGCGTACCGCTGGGACAGGCGGCGGTGGTGCGGGAGGGGATGGATGTAACCATCCTCTGCTATGGTACCATGGTCCATGTCGCGCTGAACACCATTGCCGAGATCGGCGAGGTGGACGCGGAAATCATCGACCTGCGCACTCTCATACCGCTCGACATTTCAACCATCGAACGGTCGGTGCGCAAGACCGGTCGCTGCCTGATCGTGCATGAGGCAACCCGGACTGGCGGGTTCGGGGCGGAACTGTCCGCGCTGGTACAGGAACGCTGTTTCTATTCGCTGGAGGCGCCGGTGGAGCGTGCCACAGGCTTCGACACACCCTATCCGCACAGTCTGGAATGGGCCTATTTTCCGGGACCGGTGCGCATCCGCGAGGCACTCAAGCGCATATTGAGGGACTGACATGGCACGTTTCACCTTTCGCCTGCCCGACATTGGCGAAGGCATCGCCACCGCCGAAATCGTCGCTTGGCATGTCCGGCCGGGAGACAGAGTCGCGGAGGACCAGCGGCTGGCCGACATGATGACCGACAAAGCGACGATCGAAATGGAGTCACCGGTGGCGGGAAGCATAATCGAACTGGCGGGCGAGCCGGGGGACCGGGTCGCGATCGGAGCGACGCTGGCGGTTATCGACATGGAGGAGGATAACGGAACTGCAGATGCTGTCTCCGTCTCGCTGCCTTCCGAGCGCGCCGAAAGACCAACTACTCCTTCCAGCATCCCGCCTGAAGACGAGGGCGATCCCTCTACAGATTCGGAACGAAAGGATACCGAAGATAAAGCCCCCAACGAGGCCCGACGCAAGATTCTCGCCTCCCCCGCCGTGCGCGCCCGTGCCCGCGACCTCGGTATCGATCTGGCGCAGGTGCAGGCAGAGGGAGAGCATATCCGCCATGCCGACCTCGACGCCTTCCTGCGTTATGGCCGGGAACAGGGCTATGCCTCCGCCACCGGCGCGGCGCGGCCCGACGAGCATGTGAGGGTCATCGGCCTGCGCCGCCGCATCGCCGACGCCATGGCCGAATCCAAGCGCAACATCCCCCATTTCAGCTATGTCGAGGAAATCGACGTCACCGCGCTGGAGGGGATGCGGGTGCAGCTCAACGCGCATCGGGGGGAGCTGCCCAAACTCACCCTGCTGCCGCTGCTCATTACCGCCATCTGTCGCACCGTCCCCGACTTTGCGATGATGAACGCCCGCTATAACGATGTGGCGGGCATCGTCACCCGCCATGGCGCGGTGCATATGGGCGTGGCGACGCAGACCGCGGGCGGGCTGCTCGTCCCCGTCATCCGGGAAGCGCAGAGCCGGAACATCTGGCAACTCGCGGCGGAGATCGCCCGGCTGGCCGAGACCGCACGGAGCGGCAAGGCGACCAGCGCCGAACTGTCCGGTTCCACGTTGACGATCAGTTCGCTGGGCGCGCTGGGCGGGATTGCGTCCACCCCCGTCATCAACCGGCCGGAGGTCGCGATCATTGCCCCCAACCGGATCGTGGAGCGGCCAGTGCTGGACGGGGAGGACATCCGCCGGGCGCTGGTGATGAACCTGTCGATCAGTTGCGACCATCGCGTCGTCGACGGGTGGGACGCGGCCAGTTTTGTGCAGGCGATCAAGCGGTTGCTGGAGGCTCCGGCGCTGTTGCTGGCGCCCTGATTTTTCAACATTACCAACCGAAACGCCCTTTCCCGACAAAAAGGATACGCATCGGTGTCAATATTTCCGTGACGGACGGCGACGGCTGGGGCAGACTGGCGCGCAATCGGCAGAATCGTCTGGGAGAGGACGGGCATGTATTTCAGCGAATTCCGGCTGCACTGGCAGCCGCTTCTGGCCGCGAGCCTGGGCCTGGGCCTCGGCTCCGCGCTGGGCCATTATACGATGAGCTTGTTCGGCCCCGCCCTGCTGGCGGAATTCGGCTGGTCCAAGGCGCAATTCGCGCTGATCGGCTCCATTCCGCTCATCAACCTGCTGTTCGTGCCCTTTGCAGGACGGTTTACCGACCGTTTCGGGTCGCGTCTGGCCGCAATTATCGGCTTTACCGCCCTGCCGCTGGGCTTCCTCGCCTTCACCTTCATGCAGGGCAGCATCGCGGTCTTCTTCGCCATCTGGGTGGTGCAGCATATCTTTGGCATATTGACGACGTCGCTGGTGTTCTGCCGGGTGATCGTGGAGCGGTTCGACAGCGCGCGGGGCATCGCCCTGTCGCTGGTGATGACCGCGCCGCCCCTGTTCGGCGCCATCGCCGCGCCACTGCTGGGCGCGCTGATCGACGCGGAAGGATGGCGCGCGGGCTATCTCGCGATGGCCGCGATCACCGGCGCGGGCGGCCTGATCGCGATCATCGCCATGGGCCGCAGCGAGCGCAAGGCGGCGGCGCAGGCCGCCGCAGAGAGCGCAGCGACCAAGCCCAAAATCCCGTCCAGCCTGTCGGGCAAGGAACTGGGCGCGCTGCTGCGCCATCCCACGCTGATCCTCATCATCGCGGGCATGTTTCTGGTCAATATCCCCGGCGTCTTCGCTTCCTCCCAGCTCAAGCTGGTGGTGATGGACAATGGCGTGTCGAGCGCCAATGCGACATGGATGATGTCCCTCTATGCCATCGGCGTCATCATCGGGCGCTTCCTGAGCGGGCTGGCGCTGGACCGGGTGCCCGCGCATCTGGTCGCCATCGCGACGCTGGGCCTGCCCGCCATCGGCTATCTGGTGCTGGCGTCCCACATCACGACGTTCAGCCTGCTGGCACTGGGCGTCGGCATCATCGGCTTTGCACAGGGGGCGGAAAGCGACGTGGGCGCCTTCCTGATCTCCCGCCGGTTCGACATGAAGAATTTCAGCCTGCTGCTGAGCCTGCTGACCACCATGATCGGCGCGGGGACGGCGGCGGGATCGGTGATCCTGTCCATCGCGCTGCACAATACGGGCAGCTATGTGCCGTTCCTGCTGATCTCCGCCGTGGCGACGATATTGGGCGCGCTGCTGTTCGCGCTGACCGGCAGCCGCCGCGCGCGCAAGGGCACGCCGGAGGCCAGCGTGGAGGACAAGGTGATCGAGCAGGCGATGGCGGGCGAGATCGGGTAAGGAGAGGGGACGCCGGATCAGGGCGGCATCCCTTAGCAGCATGTGTCCCCTCTCCGTTGGCGCTGTTCAAGCGAGGCGCGTGACCCGCGTGAACAGAACGAACGGTGTGATGTCTGAGAGTGTCGGATTGGTTCCTCGTCGCGACTTGCCCACCTCGTCGTCGGCACGGCGGGGCGGCGGATCGGAAGGCGGCGTCCGTGGCCGGGGAACCACCCTCGCCATAATCCCAACCGCAGGCCTGAATCATCGCCTCTCGTCGGTCAGCACCGCACCGCCGCTCACGGTCGCACGCCGTAGCGCGCATAGACGGTGTCGATGTGCGGCGACAAGTGCCGTGCGATGGCCAAGTCGACCGCACCGTCTTGCGCCCGGCCCAGCCGGCCCAGCACCACGCCGCGCAGGTAGCGGCTGGCCTGCGACCCCGGCACCGCGGCCAGCACCGCGTTCAGGTCGGCCAGGGCATCCTCATAGCGCCCCAGCCGGAACCCGATGAGCGCGCGGCTGTCCAGCGCCTTGTGCGCGTCCGTGCTCAGTTCGATGGCGCTGGTGCAATCCTTGAGCGCGGTGTCGATCATCACCGATCGCGTGCCCTTGATCCAGCAGCGGATGTTGAGCAGCACGGGACTGCCCGGCTTTTCCGCGATCAGATCGTCCATGATCGCCAGCGCCGCCGCCGGATCGCCAAATTCGCCCATCACATCGGCCTTCATCCGGCGGTAGCGGTCGCGCGCCTCCCCGCCGATCTCGATCCGCTGGTCGAGCAGCGCCATCGCGCCGGGCAGGTCGCCCGTCTCCGCCAGCAGTTCGGCGGCGATATTATTGGCCCCCTCCGACGAGGGGTCGAGGGCCTGCGCCTTTTGCGCGTCGGCCAGCGCCTCCTTCAGGCGGCCAAGATCGCGCAGCAGCCGGGCGCGCTGGCGATAGCTGTCGCTGGTCGGAGCGACGCGAATGGCGCTGGCGAAGTCGGCCAGCGCGCCGGTGCGGTCCCCGATGCTGCGCCGCATCTTTGCCCGGTCGATCCATGCGCTGGCATCGCCCGGCTCCAGCGCGGCGATGGCGGTCGCATAGATCGCCTCCGTCGCGGCGACCTGTGTCGCGCCCGCCGGATCGCGGCCGCGCATGTCCCACGCGCGCAGGGCGTTGGCCGGGGCGACGATGCTGGGCAGGCGGGTTCTGGCCCGCGCCAGTCGGTCACGCTCGGCGGGAATGTCGCTCGCGGGGATCTCCGTGCCCAGAGTGTCGAGGCGCTCCTCCACCGTCACGACGCCGTCGGCCAGCGTGGTGGAGCGGCTGAACGCCCGCCCGGCGACCCGGTCGACGACCGTCCCCTCCCCCTCGATGGTGAAATCGCGGCCGCCATTGGGCAGGCGCAGTCGCAGGGTGAAACGCAGCGCATGAGGGTCCGGCGTCACCACCGGCACGGCGGACCAGATCGCCTTTGTCCGGTCGGGGTTGAAGGTGATTTCGCCCAGCGACCGGGTGGCGGGGCGCTTCATCCGCTTGTCCCGCCATGTCCACAGGCTGTCGCGCACGCCCCGCGCGGTCAAGGTGGTGGTGGCCGCCGCCTTGTCCTCCACCATGGTGATGGAGGAATAGTGGCCGTTGCCGACGAACCTGTCGAAGAAGCCGCCCAGGATGCGGTCGCGCTGGCGGGCGTCCATCTGGCCGGTCATGGTGCCGAGACCCGCCGCACCGGGACCGCGCAGCACGATCCGTGCGGTGAAGGCGCTGGGTAGGTCGATGCTGCCGCTCTCGTCTGCATCGATGGCGATGTCCATGCCGGGGCGCGCATCCGCCTGCATCGGCAGCGGCATCAGCTCCGCCCCGCCCGCCCGGACCGGCAGGACATGGCGAAAGGCGGGGGTGTCGCCAATATCCTCTATCCGCGCACCATTGCCGGTGCCGTCGAGCCACAGGCTGCGCCCGTCGATCACCGCGCGGACCAGCACATGGTCGAAGGCGGCGGCGCTGGGCAGCCGATCCGGCACCATGTCGCCCAGCCGCGAACTGGCCAGCACCGCCTCCGCCTCTATCCCCGCGCCATGCAGCAGGGCGAGCAGCAGCAGCGTCTTCGCCTTGCAGTCGCCATAGCGCAGCGCCCATGTCTCCTCCGGCTTTTGGGGGACATAATTGCCGCCGTTCATGCCGACCTGGAGATAGCGGATGCGGTCCTGCACCAGTTGCAGCGCGATCTGCGCCCGGTCGAGCGGGGTCGCGCCCACCCTGACCGCCGCGACTTCCGCCGCCAGCGGGCCGTCCGGCCGGATGAGGCCGTCGGTGGCGTAGAGGGCCGCGAACACCTTCGACACATCCGCCCAGCCGGAGAAGGTGGACAGTTCCAGCAGCGGCGGGCGGCGGAAACGCGGCGGGGCGTCGCCGGGCATCTCCGGCTGGCGGGCGACCGGCAGGGGGATCAGCAGTTCGGTAAGGCCGCCCTTCTGCACCGGCTTCGCCACGATGCCGTCGCCCTGCGCCTTCCACCGCAGGCCGCTCTTGCCATCCCACAGGATGCGCGCCCGGCCAAAGCCGACCCGCATGGGCGCGGGCATCAGCGGCATCGGATATTGGACATGGCCGGACAGCGCCGCGTCGCTGATCGTCGTCGAATAGCGCATACGCAGTATGTCACCGACCTGAAGCCCCTCCACCGGCATCGTGGCCGACAGGAGGCCCGTGAGCTGGCGCTGCTCCAGCCCCTGTTCCCGGCGCAGCACGGTGAACGTCTTGCCCGCCGCCAGCAGGTCGATCTCCTGCCCCGCCCGCACGATCCGCAGCTCGTGGATGATGAGGTCGCCCTTGTCGGGCATCCACGGCTGGGTCAGGGTGGCGAGCTGCCCCAGCATCTCCGCCGACGCGATGCGCGAGGCGACATCGGTATAGACCCACAGCCGGCCATCCTCGATGCGCAGTTGCTGGTCATGGATCAGGCGGGTCGGCGCATCGGCGGCGGTCGATGCGGCGGGGTCCAGCACCGCCTTCGCCACCCATGCGGGCGCGGGCTGGTATAGCGGCACGTCCCCGGCATGGGCCGCCGTGGTCGCCAGCAACAGCCCGACGAGACCCGCACAATATCGCCCCATTACCTACCCCCGCCGCGCCTGAAAACTGATAATGCTCCTTATGTGCAACAGGATGAAGGATCAATAGAGCGGCAGTAAAGGGCATGACGAACGTTCGGACCGGCGCCCGTTCAGGGGGGGGGGGGCGGATAGTGGGCCGTGCCAGCCTGTCGCTGCCCCATCGCCGGGGAGCAGGCCCGGACACGATGCCGGATCGGACACGGTAACCCCGACCCACCCCTTCCGCAGCCCGTCAGCGCCCCGCCCGCTGCACGACCGAGTGCACCATGTCGACCAGCGCCTGCTTGCGGAACGGCTTGGCGATGAAGGCGAAACCGCCCGCTCCCCCGTCGGCCGCCAGCGGCACACCGGACATCAGCAGCACAGGCAGGCCATGATCGTCCCGCAATTGTGTGGCGAGCGCATGGCCGCCCATGCCGCCGGGCATGTCCATGTCCGTGATGACGATGTCGAAACGGCCGCCGCCCCCCACCGCGTCCAGCGCCGAGAGCGCATCCCGCGCGCTGACGATGGTCCAGCTTTCCTCCGCCAGCCCTTCGCGCAGGGCGCTCAGCACCGCCTGGCTGTCATCGACCAGCAGGATGGATAATGGCGCGCGGGCCGCCGGGGCCGGGCGCTCGACCGCCTGCGCCGGCGCGACGACGGCCTCCCCCTCCACGATCGGGATGAAGAGGGTGACGTTGGTCCCCTGCCCCAATACGCTGTCGATCCGTGCGAAGCCGCCCGACTGGCGCGCAAAGCCATAGACCTGCGCCAGGCCCAGCCCGCTGCCCCGTCCCTCCCCCTTGGTGGTGAAGAAGGGCTCGAACGCCCTTTCTATAGTCTGGGGCGACATGCCGTCGCCATCGTCCCTGACGGAGATGGAGGCGAAGCGGCCCGGCGCCACGTCCATGCCGCCCGGCATGTCCCCATCCAGCACCGTCACCGCCACCGTCACCCGGATCAGGCCGCCATGGGGCAGCGCGTCACGCGCATTGACCACGAGGTTGAGGAGCATCGCCTGAAACTGCGCCGCGTCGATATTCGCCATCGCCGGGGACGGGCACAGGTCGAATTCGATACGGATGTCGCCGCTGACCGCGTGCAGGAGCAGCGCCCGAAACTCCTCCACGATGCGGATGAGATCGCCCGACTGGGCCTGCAACGTCTGCTTGCGTGCAAAGGCGAGCAGGCGCGAGATGAGGTCAGCGCCGGACTCCGCCGCCATGATCGCCGACGTCGTCAGCGCGCGCGTGCCATGCAGCGGCGATTTCAGCAAAATCGCCTCCAGATTGCTGATGATGACCGTCAATATATTGTTGAAATCATGGGCGAAGCCGCCGGTCAGGCTGCCCAGTGCCTCCATCTTCTGCGCCTGGTACAGCGCCTCCGACGTGCTCTTATGATCCCCGATCTCGCGCTTGAGCCGTTCGTTGGCCGCGTTGAGTTCATGCGCGCGCGCGGCGAGGGTCGCCCCCAGAAGCTGCGTCCGCTGGAAATCGCGGCTGAACGATATGGCGGTAAAGCTGGTGACGCCCAGAAAGGCAAAGGTCATCGCCGCCGCCGCCATGCTCTGCATCGTGCCCTGCAACAGCAGCGACAGCGCAAAGGGCAGCAACGCCGGGATGGTGAAGCCCAGCGCGGTCGGCAGGTGCGCGGCATGGAGCGAGGCCGCGCCCGCGCAACTGCCGCCGATCACAAAGGCCCATATCCATTGCGAAGACGTGGCCTGCGTCATCGGAAAGATCGGCCCGACCCCCCACAACATGCCGGAGAGGATGGCGCCCAGCACCGAAACCCGCACCCAGAAGCTGATGTCGGATCGCGGGTCCGCCGCGACGCGAAACCGGGCCGCGGCAATGCCCCGTCCCACGGAGACGATGCCGACGCAGATCAGCCAGGCGAGACTATTCGCGGAGAGACTGCCCTGTCCCACCATGAGGACGATCAGTAACGCATTGATAAAACTGACGATTAACGTACCCGGCAACCGCGAAAAGACGGTCAATACAGCCTCGAACCGGAAATCGGGCGGGCCGTCGGATAAGGATAGCTGGGACACCGCGCGCTCCGCTGCCTTGGGACATGATATGCGACGCGACCCTATTCTTGATTTTACATAGAATAATGCGCCCGACAAGGAAAGGCCGGGTAACGGATTTGCGGGCGTTTCGATGAGGGGGAAGGTGTCAGGCGCTGCTCAGGCTGGCCCTGTGCCGACGGGGCAGGGCAGCACAAAAGCCAGAGTTGTGCGGGCTTTGCGACATTCCCAGAGATTGGTAGGAAAGTGGTGCTGGGGACGGAAACAGTATTTATCGCAAATATTTGATATTAAATTACAATAATTAACTTGTGAAAATCATTACCATCAATACGTACCGCCAACATATTTTTATTTCGGCGGTTCGGTTCCATCATCAACAATGTGGAATATAATGAAACTATTTGAGATACTCAATATATACTATCACTGCCTACATCCTCTTCCTTAAATCGACCTTGGATGTTGGTCAGGCAGCCTCCCAAACGCGGTTCAGAGCGTCCATAGTGCATCGCCGCTATCGCCGCCGTAGTATCCAAATTGGGAATAGCACACTAAACGCGGCCGGCCTTGGTCACCACTTTTCTGCAAACTTGCAGTTTGCCACCTCAGGCTTTCGACGCCGATAATCGCAGCCCTATGCTTGACCTTGGGCGTGATCAGCGCGCCACGCAAATCACTGGCAGGATCGTGCTGAGCGCGGCCTGTGGCGATGGCATAGCGGAAAAGAGTGCTGAGTGTTCCGCGCAGCCGATTCGCTGTCTCGTGGCGCCCCCTGACTTCGACTTTGCGCAGGACTTCCAGGATCTCGGGCGCCGATATGTCCCGCATCATCCGCTGCCCGAGCGTTGGCCGCACATATTCCAGCAACCAGCGGTTCTTCTCGATCGCCTTTTCGGCCCGGCCTTGAAGCTTCAATCGCTCGAGATATTCCTCGGCGATCTGTTCCACCGTGCCGGTCTGAAGCAAGCATGCCTCGGCCGCCTCGACCTTGCGCTTGCTCGACGGGTCCATGCCGGTGGCAAGGATTCGCCTTATCTCGTCGCGTCTTTCACGGGCGAGCGCCAGTGAAACGTCGGGATAGACGCCCGCCGACGGGTTCGCTGCTTTTTCTGGAAGCGGTAATTGACCCGCCAGTAGCGCGCGCCGTTGGGCATGATGATCATATAAAGGCCACGCGCGTCGAGGATTTTATAGGGACGCTCGGCAGGCTTCGCGTTGTTCACTTTCATCGCAGACAGCATAGGGTAACTCCTCTGGGGTACCCCGGAAAATAGCTACCATGTTTCGCCTTAAAAGGTTGCGAGATGCAACTGGACGTCCTGACACGCACTGGGTTAAAAACCCGCGCAAATCCGCCATTCTTGCGAGATGGCCTGGATTTTTCTGGATCGTCCTGAGGAGAACAAGTGGTGCCCGAGGACGGAGTCGAACCGCCGACACTGCGATTTTCAGTCGCATGCTCTACCAACTGAGCTACTCGGGCACGGGCCTTGACCGGAACGGCTGGACCGCCTCGCGATGAGGAGCGCTGCCTATAGTCGCGGGTTTAAGCCCCTGTCCAGCCCAAATGCGTCAATTAATCATCATTGCCCGATGCAGGCAGGGAATCCGCTTCCTCGTCGGTCGGGCGGCCGGGCGTGCGATATTGCTCGCCGAACCAGGAGAGCAGGTCGCGGTCGCGGCAGCCCCGGCTGCAAAAGGGGCGAAATTCCGGGTCGATGGGATTGGCGCACAAGGGACAATGGCGCTTATGCGGCATGGCTCGCCTCTAGCGGCAGGGCGGCGTCCGCCACCACCGTCAGCGTGCCGCCGCGCCGCCGCTCCAGCAGCGCCTTCCAGTCCGGCGTCTTCTTGATGAGGCCCGCGACCGGCGGAGCGACGGTCAGGGTCACGGCCCCTGCCCCATTGCCATGCCGTTCCGCGATGCGCAGCGCGGCCAGCGCACCGGCCAGCACCGGGTCGCCGCGCAGCAGCTCGATCAGCGACTGGCGCTCCCGCCGACGAATGATCTGGACGAAACCGAAGCCGTTGACCGCGGTGCGCTCGAACGGCTGGGACAGATATTTGTCGATCTGCGCGGCGGCGATCAGCCGCTCGTCCTTGTTGTTCATGGTCGGCAGGTCGATGCCGATGGAGCCGGTGATGCCCATGCGGCGAATCGCCTGCGCGGACAATTTCGCGCCCTTGGGGCCGAGCTGCGCGGGCGGCGCGATGCCGTCCACGTCGATCAGCGTCATGGCGGGCGTGGGGAAGATACGCAGCGCGGCATCCTCCAGCACGACCTCGCCGGTCATCGCCTCGCTGAGCAGTTCGGACCAGCCATGCTCCTCGAACCAGTCCGGCTCGTGCGGCTGGCAGGTGCGGCCGGGGATGCCGGTCGCCTGAATACGCTCCAGCAGTGTCGGCGCAGGCGTCGGCTTCGACCCGCCGGCGGCGATGCGCCCGGTGGCGCGTTTCATGCGAACGCCGCCCAGGCCATGTTCCGGGATCGCCTCGCGGAAAATCTCGACCAGCACGACGGACCCTTCCGCCACCTTGGGCGGGATGGGTTCGATCAGCACTTCCTCGCCGCCGTCCAGCCGCGCGATGCCGCGCTTGCGGGGAACAATCGTCTCGACAAGGCGGCCCTGCACGATCGCGCCCGCGCGGGCATTGCCCACCGTGCGTTCGATCTGCGCTTCCAATATCTTGCCATGGGCGACGAGCGCGGCGCGCGCCTCGCCCACGCCATCCTCGTAAAGCCATTGTTGCTGGATGGAGAAATCTTCAGCCATGGATCAGTCCTGCGGCGGCCAACAAGGCGCGGGTTTCATAAAGGGGCAGGCCGATCACGCCGGAGGGGCTGCCGGACATCCACAGGATCAGGCTGGCGGCCCGTCCCTGGATGGCATAGCCGCCCGCCTTGCCATGCCATTCGCCAGTCGCGGCATAGGCGTCGATCTCGGCAGGGTGGAGTTGCTTGAACAGCACGATGCTGGTGGAGAGGCGGTGCCGGGCGATGCCCGCCGCGTCGACCAGCGTCACCGCGCTCAGCACGCGGTGGCGGCGACCCGACAGCAGCTTCAGGCAGGCACGGGCCGTCGCCTCATCCTCCGCCTTGGGCAGGATGCGGCGACCGACCGCGACAACCGTATCGCCGGACAGGATCGCGGCGCCGGGATGGCGCGCGGCGACGACCGCCGCCTTCTCCGCCGCGATGCGCGCGGCATAGACGGCGGGAAGCTCGGCCTTGCGGGGCGTCTCGTCGATGTCGGCCGGGTCGATGGCGTCCGGTGTGACGCCGATCTGGGCAAGGAGATCCCGGCGGCGCGGAGACGCGGACGCAAGGATAAGGCGCCGCCCCGCAGGCGCGGGGCCGACACCGTCAGACTGACTCATCGGGTCGGCGCTCAGGCCGGTCCCGGTCCGCCACGTCCGGGCATATAGCGGTAGGTGATGCGGCCCTTGGTCAGGTCATAGGGGGTCAGTTCGACCAGCACCTCATCACCCACCAGCACGCGGATGCGGTTCTTACGCATCTTGCCCGCCGTATGACCCAATATTTCATGGTCGTTTTCCAGGCGGACGCGGAACATGGCGTTGGGCAGCAGTTCAACCACCTGTCCACGCATTTCGAGAAGTTCTTCTTTGGCCATAATATTCCGATTGATGACAATTGCGCGGCGCATAGCGCCAAAAACGCGATAAGGGAAGAAGAAGCGGCAAATCGGCGTTTTGACGGCGCGATCGCCCACCAGACGGTCCAGCCCAGACTAGCCGGCGACGATCCCCGCGGCCTCGCCGATGGTTGCAAAGATATGGTCCACCTGCGCGGCGGTCGTGCAATAGGGCGGCATCGCATAGATGGTGTTGCCCAGCGGGCGCAGCAACAGGCCATGCTCCAGAAAATGCGCGCGCAGGCGGGGGGCCACGGTGGAGAGATAGCCCGCATCCGGGACGATCAGGTCGACGGCGGCGATGGCGCCCATCCGGCGCGGATTCGCAAAGCGCGAGTCGCGGGAGAGACGGGCCAGTCCCGCATCGAGCGCCGCGCCCAGCGCGTCGATGCGGTCGGTCACGCCCCCTTCGTCCCAGATCGCGATATTGGCGTTGGCCGCGGCGCAGGCGATGGGATTGGCGGTGAAGCTGGACGAGTGGAAGAACATGTCCGCCCGGTCGGGGCTGTAATGCGAGTCGAAGATGCGGTCGCTGGCCATGGTGACGGCGAGCGGGATGGCCCCGCCAGTCAGCCCCTTTGCCAGACACAGGATGTCGGGACTGACGTCCACCTGATCGAAGGCAAAGAGCCCGCCGGTGCGGCCCCAGCCGGTCATCACCTCGTCCGCGATGAACAGCACGTCATGCGCGCGGCAGATCCGCACCATCTCCGCCAGCAGGTGCGGGCCGTAGAAGAGCATCCCGCCCGACCCCAGCACCAGCGGCTCCACGATGAAGGCGGCGGGCTTTTCCGGCCCCGCGCACAGACGCTCCAGCGCGTCGAGCGTCGCCTGCTCCTGCCCCGCCAGCGGGAAGGGCACCGTCGCCACATCGAACAACAGGGGGGCATAGGCGCGGTTGAACGCGCCTCGCTCCCCCACCGACATGGTGCCGATGGTGTCGCCATGATAGCTGTGCTCCATCACGACGATGCGATGGCGCGGCTCGCCCCGGTTGTGCCAGTGGCCCAGCGCCATTTTCAGCGCCACCTCGACCGCCGTCGATCCGCTGTCGGAGTAGAAGACGCGGGTCAGGCCCGTCGGGGTCAGCCGGACGAGGCTGCGCGCCAGTTGCTCGGCGGGGGCGTGAGTGTATCCGGCGAAGATGAGCTGGTCGAGCCGCCCCGCCTGATCCGCAATGGCGGCGGCGATGCGCGGCTCGCAATGGCCATGGGTGATGACCCACCAGCTCGATATGCCGTCCAGCAGCGTGCGGCCGTCCGCGCAATGGATATGCGCGCCGGATGCGGAAATGACCTGCGGGATCGGTTCCTGAAGGCCATGCTGGGTGAAGGGATGCCAGACGGGAGAGCCGGTCATGCCATCACCGCCCGGATCGCGGCGAGGTCGATAGAGCGCGCGACGGCCGCCGACAGGCTGGCCCGGTCGAGCGGGTCGAGGTGCGGCAGGCGGCCCAGCAACGGCACGCCGGACAGGGCGGGCACGGTGCGTTCATTGTCAGGATGCGGATCGCCCACCATGACGATCCCGGCGACCGTCGCGCCCCGCTCACGCAGGGCGGCAATGCTCAACAAACTGTGGTTGATCGTGCCCAGACCGGACCGGGCGACCAGCAGCACCGGCGCACGCCAGGCCGCGAATAGGTCGGCCATGAACAGCGGCGGGTCGCGGCGCACGGGGACCAGCACACCGCCCGCCCCCTCCACCACCAGCGGGCGCGGGCTGGGCAGGACGAGTCGCAGCGGGTCGAGCGCCAGCCTCTCCACCTCCGCCGCCAGATGGGGCGAGGCGGCGAGTTTCAGCCGATAGGCTTCGGGCAGGATGCGGCCGGGCGGCAGGTCCGCCAGTTCCGCCACGCTCAGGCTGTCGGTGCCCTCGTCCGTGCCCGCCTGAATGGGTTTCCAGTAGGTGGCGTCCAGCGCGGCGGCGAGGCCCGCCGCGACCACCGTCTTGCCGATGCCGGTGTCGGTGCCGGTGACGATCAGCGCGCCGCCGCTCATGCCGCCACACCCGGATGCGCGGTCCCCGGATGCGCCGCCCCCGAATTTGCCGCCAGCGCCGCCGTCAGCGCGGGGGCCAGCGCGTCGATGTCGGCGGCGGTGATGTTGAGCGTCAGGGTGATGCGCAACCGCGCCGTCCCCGCCGGAACCGTGGGCGGGCGGATGCCGCGAATGTCGAAGCCCGCCGCCTGCAAATCCGCCGCCACCGCCATCGCGCGACGGTCGGTGCCCAGGATGATCGGCAGGATCGGGCTAACCGGCGCGGCAAGGCCCAGCGGCACGCAGATCGCCCGGCCCGCATGGGCGCGCAGATCGTCGAGCGCGGCGCGCCGGTCGTCCGCCGCCGCGATCCGGTCGATGGCCGTACCCACCGCGACGGCGATCAGGGGCGAGGGCGCGGTGGAAAAGATGAAGCCGCGCGCCCGGTTGACCAGATAGTCCTTCACGATGGCCGCGCCGGTGACGAGCGCACCCTCCACCCCCATCGCCTTGCCACAGGTGTGCAGGGCGATGATATTCTCGCGGCCCTCATAGGGTGCGCTGAGGCCCCGTCCGCCCGCTCCCATGATGCCGGTGCCATGCGCCTCGTCCACGATCAGCACCGCGCCATGGCGATCCACGACGGCGACCAGATCGGCCAGCGGCGCGATGTCGCCGTCCATGGAATAGACGCTTTCTATCGCGATCCAGACCGTGCCGGTGCCGCCGCCCGCGCGCCAGCCGGTGATGGCGTCCTCCACCGCGGCGGCATCATTATGCGCGGCCAGCACATGGGCGGCGCGGGTCAGGCGTATGCCCTCATGCACGCTGGCGTGGATCAGTTCGTCCGCGACGATCAGGTCGCCCGGCTGCGGCAGGGTGGCGAGCAGCGCCGCATTGGCGGCAAAGCCGCTGGAGAAGAACAGCGCCGACTCCGCGCCGAAGAAACGGGCCGCCTTTTCCTCCAGCGCCTCATGCTCTGGGGCGTTGCCACGCAACAGGCGCGATCCGCCCGCCCCCGCCGGGACACCGCGCGCGGCGGCATCCGCAATGGCGGCGGCGATGGCGGGGTCGCTGGCGAGGCCGAGATAATCGTTGGAGGCGAAATCCACGCCTGCGCGCGGGGCCAATATACGGCGACGGCTGCGCGCATCGAGCGCGGCAAGACGGCGGGACAGGGAACCAAGAGGCGATAGCGACGACATGGGCGCGCTATAGGCCATGTTGGCCGCAGGGGAAATGCCAAGGGGGCGGGTCAGCGGGGAGGCTATTCCGTTCCGGCGAGCGGCCACACCCGTCGAAATGTTACCGCAAGAGCGAATGGATTTCCGTCCATCGCCCAATTGGTGACATTTTTTGGCTGAAAATTGCCATTTATCGCTTGGACACCACAGCCCACCGTCATGCTGCGTCGCAGCAATAAAATTTCACACGGCGCTCATGCGGAGACATGCGGCGCGCTCTTACCTTGGTGGTCTTCCACGACGATGAGGAAATCGCTTGATGAAACGCCCTGAGAATCAGGACCACAGGACGCAGCAGGAAAACCGGGCGCGGATGGAGAAGCTGGCCGGCTCGCTGATGCTCCTGTCTTTCGGCCTCGCGATGCTGGCTTATCTGATCGCCATCGACCGGCCGGAATGGTTCAGCCTGCGCCCGGTGTCCGGCACCGCCGCCGCCATGTCGAACGCGTCCCACGCCCATCCGCACGACAACGCTTCCGCCAATCGCCCGTCCGCCAGTCATATCGCGCGCGCGCATACCGGACGTCACACAGGGGAAGCGCACGACACCAATTAGGGTTATGAAGCGTTACGACAGGCGCCATCATCCCTTGCGTCCTGCCAGCCCTGCCCCCGCCATCCCTGACTGAGGTAACCCCGCACCCATGATCGTCACCGCGACCCCTGGCCTGAAGCAGATCATCCGGGAGGTATGGAAGCCGCTGGCGCTGCTCTTCGTCTGGGATGTGATCGTCACCATCACCTACTATGCGATGCCGTTCACCGCGCCGTCGCTGCCCCTCACGCTGTTTGGGTCGGCGCTGGCGCTGTTCCTCGGCTTTCGCAGCAATTCCGCCTATCAACGCTGGTGGGAGGGGCGGGGGCTGTGGGGCCTGATGATCAACGCCAGCCGCAATATCGCGCGGCAGGCCCGCAACTTCCTGCCGGAGGACGCGCGGGAGATGAAGCGGTCCATCGTCCTGCGGCAGGTCGCCTATGTGAACGCCCTGCGCTGCCAGTTGCGGCGGCAAAGCCCGGATGCGGAGGTGCTGCGCTTTCTGACGAAGGGCGATGCCGATCTGGCGCTGGCCCGCACCAACGCCGCCAACGGCATCCTCGACGGCACCAGCCGCCGCATCGACGAGGCGCGCAGGCGCGGGTGGATCGACACCATCCAGCAAGCGGCGATGGAGGGCGTTCTGGTCGACATCGCCAACGCGCAGGGCGGAATGGAACGGCTGAAGAACACGCCCCTGCCCATCCAATATCGCTTCTTCCCCACCCTGTTCACCCATCTGCTGTGCATCATGCTGCCCATCGGTCTGGTGGAGACGCTGGGCCTCGCCACGCCGCTCGGCTCGACCGTGGCGGGGCTGATGTTCCTGGCGGTGCTGGCCATCGGCGACGATCTGGTCGATCCCTTCGCCAACACGCCGCACGACCTGCCGCTGTGCGCCATGTGCCGGACGATCGAGATCGACCTGCTCCAGAGCATCGGCGATGTCGCACCCCCGCCGCTGGGACCGGACAAGGATGGCGTTCTGTGGTGACGGGAGGCCGCATGCGCCCGTAAAATCCGGCCTCCATAAAGGCCGGACTCGATAGAAATCCAGCGCAATAAAAATCCGTCCGATGTCGCCACCGGACGGATCCTCTCCCACTATCTGGTCCTTATTGGGCCTCTTCGGCCGGTTATTGGGCGGGTTCCACCCCTTTTATTCTATACCCCGCCATGCGCCAGCGCGGCGAGCAGAAGCAGCGCCACGATGTTCGTGATTTTTATCATCGGGTTCACCGCCGGGCCTGCGGTGTCCTTATAGGGGTCGCCCACCGTGTCGCCGGTCACGGCGGCCTTGTGCGCCTCCGACCCCTTGCCGCCATGATGGCCGTCTTCGATATATTTCTTGGCATTGTCCCATGCGCCGCCGCCGCTGGTCATCGAAATGGCCACGAACAGGCCGGAGACGATGACGCCGAGCAGCATGGAGCCGAGCGCCGCAAACCCCTGCGCCTGCCCCGCCACCCAGGTGACGATGTAATAGACCGCGATGGGTGACAGCACGGGCAACAGGCTGGGCACGATCATCTCCTTGATCGCCGCCTTGGTCACGATGTCGACGGTGCGGGCATAGTCGGGTTTCGACGTGCCCGCCATGATGCCGCTGTTCGTGCGGAACTGGTCGCGCACATCCTCCACGACAGCGCCCGCCGCGCGGCCCACCGCCGTCATGCCGAACGCCCCGAACAGATAGGGCAACAGCGCGCCGAGCAGCAGCCCGACGATGACGAACGGATTGCCCAGCGTGAAATCGACCTCCAGGCTGGGGAAATATTCCTTGAGGTCGGTGGTGTAGGCGCCGAACAGCACCAACGCCGCCAGCGCCGCCGATCCGATGGCATAACCCTTGGTCACGGCCTTGGTGGTGTTGCCCACCGCGTCCAGCGCGTCGGTGCGCTGACGCACATCATCGGGCAGGCCCGCCATTTCGGCGATGCCACCCGCATTGTCCGTCACCGGGCCATAGGCGTCCAGCGCCACGACCATGCCCGCCACCGACAGCAGCGACGTGGCCGCAAAAGCCACGCCGATGATCCCGGCGATCTGGAAGGTCGCGACCACCGCGACGACGATGACCAAGGTGGGCAGCGCGGTCGATTCCAGGCTGATCGCCAGACCCTGGATGACGTTGGTGCCATGACCGGTCACGCTGGCCTTTGCGATGGACTTCACCGGGCGATAATTGGTGCCGGTGTAATATTCGGTGATCCACACCAGCAGGCCGGTGACCGCCAGCCCGATGAGCATGCAATAGAACAGCCCCCGGCCCGTATAGCCGCCGGTGCCGTCGAGATTCGCGCCGATGACGCTTTCCATATTCCCGCCGAACACATGGGCGGTGACGAACCAGCTCGCGATGGCGGACAGGATGACGGTGGTCCAGAACCCCTTGTACAGCGCGCCCATGATGTTGTTCGACTTGCCGAGCCGCACGAAATAGGTGCCGATGATCGAGGTGACGATACACACCCCGCCCAGCACCAGCGGCAGCGACATCAGCGCCATCAGTTCGGTGGAGGAGGTCTGCACCAGCAGCGCGATGGACACCATGGTCAGGCCGATCGTCACGACATAGGTTTCGAACAGGTCGGCGGCCATGCCCGCGCAGTCGCCGACATTGTCGCCCACATTGTCCGCGATGACGGCGGGGTTGCGCGGGTCGTCCTCCGGTATGCCCGCCTCCACCTTGCCGACGAGGTCGGCGCCGACGTCCGCCGCCTTGGTAAAGATACCACCACCCAGACGCGCGAAGATGGAGATGAGCGATGCGCCGAACGCCAGCGCGGTCAGTGCGGCGACGATGGAACGATCATTCGGCAGCAGCCCGGCCGGGCCGGTCAGATACCAGAACAGCCCCGCGATGGAGAGCAGGCCGAGGCCCGCCACCAACATGCCAGTGATCGCGCCGGAGCGGAAGGCGAGGGTCAGCCCGCCCTGGAGGCTGGTGCGCGCGGCCTCCGCCGTGCGGACATTGGCGCGCACGCTGATGTGCATGCCGACATAGCCCGCCACGCCGGACAGGATCGCGCCGATGAGGAAGGAGACGGTCGACAGCGTGCCGAGCGTCAGGAACAGAATGATGGCCACAACCACGCCGACGATGGCGATGGTGCGGTACTGGCGGCCGAGATAGGCCTTTGCCCCCTCCTGAATGGCGGCGGCGATTTCCTGCATCTTGTCATTGCCAGGCGATGCGCTGAGCACTTGTCGACTGGTCACTAGCCCATAGAGCACGGCAAGCACGCCGCAGCCTATGGCGATATACACCAATGTCATGACTATCACTCTCCCCCATTTTTGTGTCGCACGGCGCCATGGGACGCACTCCGCGCGGTGCCGGGGAGACTATCGGCGGGCGGGTTGGCGTCAAGCTGTTTCGGGTGTGGCTCACGCGGGCCGGAGTGGGCGTGTTACAGCGGGCGGAATGGGTGCCGAATGGGAAGGGCGAGCGGTGAGGCCGCGATTCCGAAGGCCATAGCTCATCCCTTAATCGTGCAGCCACCCCAGCCGATCCGGCAGCGGCAGCGGCAGCCCCCCGGCGGTCAGGTGCAATCCGGCCCCGGTCGTGCACCGCCCGACCGGCGTGACAGGCACCCCCGCCGCCCATGCGGCGGACAGGATGGTGTCGGCGGCGTCCTCCCGCGCGGCGAACAGCAGTTCATAATCGTCGCCCCCGGTCGCCGCAAAGAGGCGGGCGTCGCCATCCGCACCCCGCACCGCGACAAAGGCGGCGGACAGCGGCACCGCGTCCAGATCGACATGGATCGCACAGCCGCTGGCCAGCGCCATGCGCCCTGCGTCGATCAGCAGGCCGTCCGACACATCGGCCATGGCGCTGACCGCCGCCGCAAGCCCCTGCCCCAGCGTCAGGCGCGGGGTAGGACGGGCATAGCGCAGCAGCAGCGCGGGATCGCGCGCCGTCGCTCCCTGCCCAGCCACTGCCTGTCCTGCCGCCGCCCGATCTGTCGCCGCCTGCCGCATGGTGAGGCCCAGCGCGGAGTCCCCGATGCTGCCCGACACCCAGAGGCTGTCCCCCGCCCGTGCGCCGGACCGCGACGGCGCGCCGGTGGCGGGCGCTGCGCCCAGTGCGGTGAGGCCCAGCGTGCGCGGCGCACCGGAGGGCAGGCGGACGGTATCGCCGCCCAAAATGGGCACACCCAGAGCCGCCGCCGCCGCGCCAAGGCCAGCCGCGAACGCCGCGTCCCAGTCCGCATCGTCGGTCATCGCATAGCCGAGCAGCACGCCCAGCGGCGCGGCGCCCTTGGCGGCAAGATCGGAAAGGTTCACCGCCAGCAGTTTCCACGCCACATCGACGGGCGTGTCATCGGGCAGGTAATGGACACCCTCCACCAGCATGTCGTGCGTCAGGACGATGTCACCGCCCGGCCGGGGCAGCACGGCCGCATCGTCAGCCAGCCCGCGCGCGGCGGGATGGGTGGCAAAGCCACGCAAGCGGTCGATGAAGGCGCTTTCGCGGCTCATGGCGCCGTCGCCCCCATGGTCCACCCGCCGGTCAGGCGCGCACCACCTTGGCCAGCGCGTCGAGCAGCCCGTTGACGAAGCCCGACTCGCGCTTGTCGTAGAAGGCGTGGGCGACATCGACATATTCGCTGATGACGGTGCCGGTGGGCACATCGACGCGGGCCAGCAGCTCATAGGTGCCCGCGCGCAGGATCTGGCGCATCGGCTTGTCCAGCCTCTCAAGCGACCAGCCCTTGGCGAGGCGCGCGACGATCAGCGCGTCAATCTCCGCCAGCCGCGCGTCCACGCCCTTCACCACATCGTCGAAGAAGGGGATTTCGGCGGGGGCGTAGGTCACGTCCTCGATGGTCGCGCCCAGCCGGTGCTGGTGAAACTCATTCAGGAGCAGGGGCAGCGGCGTACCCTCCATCTCCTTCTGGTACAGGGCCTGCACGGCAGCGAGGCGGGCGGCGGATCGGGTCTTGGCGCGTTCGGTCATGGTCATATCCTTACCCGTTCGGGCGAAGCTTGTCGAAGGACGTATCGGTCGGATTGGAATAGAGGCATCCGTCCTTGCGAGCGTAGCGCAGCAATCCACGGCACTGCCCTCTGGATTGTTGCGCTACGCTCGCAAGGACGATGGGCAGGGTTACTGGTTGAGCCGCAGCCGCCGCGCCACGCTCTCCGCATGGGCGGGCAACCCTTCGGCGCGGGCCAGCGCCACCGCCGCCGGGCCGATGGCCGCGATCGCCGCCTCGTCCAGCGAGAGGAAGCTGGTGCGCTTCATGAAGTCCAGCACGGACAGGCCGGACGAGAAGCGGGCGCGCCGCCCGGTGGGCAGCACATGGTTCGGCCCGGCGACATAATCGCCCACCGCCTCCGGCGTCATCCGGCCGAGGAACACCGACCCCGCATGACGCACTTTCCGGAAGATCGGTTCCGGGTCCGCCGTCGCAATCTCCAGATGCTCCGGTGCGAGACGGTCGACCAGCGGCAGCGAATCCATCAGGTCGGCCACCACGATGATCGCGCCAAAATCCTGCCAGCTCAGCCGCGCGCGCGCGCCGGTGGCGAGGACGTCCAGTTGCGCCTCCACCGCCGCCGCGACGGCATCGGCAAAGGCGGCATCGTCGGTGATGAGGATGGACTGGCTGGTCGGGTCATGCTCCGCCTGGCTCAGCAGGTCGGCGGCGGTCCATTGCGGGTCGTTCAGTCCGTCCGCGACCACGACGATCTCCGACGGGCCGGCGACCATGTCGATGCCGACGACGCCGTAGAGCTGGCGCTTGGCCTCCGCCACCCAGGCGTTTCCGGGGCCGACGATGACATCCACGGGGGCGAGCCGCCCGGTGCCATAGGCGAGCGCGGCAATCGCCTGCGCCCCGCCGACGCGCCAGATTTCCGCGACGCCCGCAATCTCCGCCGCCGCGAGGACGAGGGGATTGACGACGCCGTCCGGCGTCGGCGTGACCATGGCGATGCGCCCGACGCCCGCAACCTTCGCCGGGATGGCGTTCATCAGCACGCTGGACGGATAGGCCGCATTGCCGCCGGGGACGTAGAGGCCCGCCGCATCCACCGCACCCCAGCGCGCACCGAGGCGGACGCCCGCGCTGTCGGTCGTGTCGCTGTCCTGCGGCCGCTGCTTCTCATGATAGGTGGCGATGCGGTCGGCGGCCAGTTCCAGCGCGGCGCGCAATTCCGGCTCCAACCCCGCCAGCGCCGCGTTGCGCTCCGCCTGCGTCACCTGCCAGCCGGTGGTGTCGAGGTCATGACGGTCGAACCGCTGCGTGAAGTCGGCGAGCGCGGTGTCACCGTCCGCCCGGATGCGCTGGATGATGCCGCGCACCGTGTCGGCGACGTCCGAGTCGCTTTCCCGCCGGGCGTTGACCAGCGCATCGAAGGCGGTCGCGAAATCCGCGTCGCGCGCGTCGAGCCTAAGCGGCATCGCTCGTCTCCACGGCGGTGCGGAAGCGTTCGACCAGCGGCACCAGTTCGGCGGCGCGCATCTTCATCGCCGCCCGGTTGACGACGAGGCGGGAGGTGATCTCCATGATCCGCGCCGTCTCGACCAGCCCGTTAGCCTTCAGCGTCGCGCCGGACGAAACAAGGTCCACGATCCGCCGCGAGAGACCCAGCGACGGGGCCAATTCCATCGCGCCGTTCAGCTTCACGCACTCCGCCTGAACCCCCTGCGCCTCATAATATTGGCGGGTGAGGTGGGGATATTTGGTAGCGACGCGCACATGGCTCAGCCCGGCCTGATCCTCCGCGTCCAGCCCGACCGGCTCCGCGACCGACAGGCGGCAATAGCCGATGCCAAGGTCGACGGGCGCGTAGAGTTCCGAATAATCGAACTCCGCGATCACGTCCGACCCGACGATGCCGATCTGCGCCGCGCCATGCGCGACGAAGGTCGCGACGTCGAAGGCGCGCACGCGGATGATCGACAGGCCCGGCACATTGGTCGCGAATTTCAGGGCACGGCTGCTCTTGGCATGGAATTCCGCCTCCGGCTCGATCCCGGCCTTGGCGAGCAACGGCAGCGCCTCTTCGAGGATACGGCCCTTGGGGATGGCAAAGATCAGCGGCTGGGGCGCGGGGTGAGTCATGGCGCGCGATTTAGGGCCTGAACGCCCAAAGGGCAACGGCCCGTGCGCCCACGGAACCATGGCGCGTCCGAAACGTCTGATTCAGGCAGGTTGCACAACGAGGAGACGGATGATGGGCAAGGGTTTGTTATTGTGGCTGGTCGGCGTGCCGATCCCCGTCATCATCATCCTGTGGCTGATTTTCGGGCATTGAGGCGGGCATCAAAGGAAGTCTGCGGCAAGGTCGGATAATGTCCAGCGGCAGTGCTGGCGTCACCCCGGAAGTGATCCGGGGTTCCGCTTTTTCCTGTTCCTGAGTTATGGCCCGATTCTGTCGGCAGGGCGATGATCCGCTGCCGCCAACGTCGAAGGAAAGCGGGTGAATCCTTGAATGTCGAAGGGCTGTACTTCACTCTTGAAGCCACATTGAAGGGCAAGAACGGTCGTTGGGCTTCGCCCGCCCTTCGGTTCGACAAGCTCAGGACGAACGGAAGGCGGTTACATTTTCATAGGGTACAGTTTCCGACTTGATCCGAGGTGACGATAGACAGGGAGGCCTTTGTGGACGCGCTGCACCGGGCTTGGGCGTCCCGAACACGCCCCCTATATCCCCATCCGTGAACCCATCGCCGCTCCCCACCCCCGTCGCCGACTGGTTCGCCGCCCGTGCGTGGCGCGTGCGGACGCATCAGGCCGGGATGCTGGTGGCGGCGGAGGCAGGCCGCCATGCGCTGCTGGTCGCCCCCACCGGCGCGGGCAAGACGCTGGCGGGGTTCCTCCCCAGCATCGTCGATCTGGCGAACCATCCGCGCGAGGGGTTGCACAGCCTTTATGTCTCGCCCCTGAAGGCGCTGGCGGTGGACGTGCAGCGCAACCTGCTGACCCCGGTCGAGGAGATGGGCCTGCCCATCCGCATCGAGACGCGCACCGGCGACACCCCGTCGGACCGCAGGGCGCGGCAGCGGGCAAAGCCGCCGCAGATTCTGCTGACCACGCCCGAATCCCTCTCGTTGCTGCTGTCCTATCCTGACAGCTTCACCTTCTTCGCCACGCTCCAGACGATCATCGTCGACGAGGTGCATGCCTTTGCCTCCGAAAAACGCGGCGACCTGCTGGCGCTGAGCATGGCGCGGTTGCAGGCGATCAATCCGGGGCTGCGCCGCGTTGCCCTCTCCGCCACCGTGGCGGACGCCGACGCCTATCGCCGCTGGCTGGCTCCCGAGGGCCACATCGAGGATGTGACGCTGGTGGAGGGCGAGCCGGGCGCGCCGCCAGACCTGCGCATCCTGGCCCCGGAAGGGCGCGTGCCCTGGTCCGGCCATTCGGGCGTCTATGCCGCCGGGCAGGTGATGGAGGAGATACGGCGCAACCGCCTGACCCTGGTCTTTTGCAACACGCGCAGCCTGGCCGAGCTGACCTTTCAGGAAATCTGGTCCGCCAATGACGAGAATCTGCCCGTCGGCATCCATCATGGCAGCCTGAGCCGCGATGCCCGGCGCAAGGTGGAGGCGGCGATGGCGGACGGGCGGCTGCGCGGCCTCGTCGCCACGGCCAGCCTCGACCTCGGCATCGACTGGGGCGACGTGGACTGCGTGATCCAGATGGGCGCGCCCAAGGGGTCGTCGCGCCTGTTGCAGCGGATCGGCCGCGCCAACCACCGGCTGGACGAATCGAGCCGCGCCCTCATCATCCCCGGCAACCGCTTCGAATATCTGGAGGCGCAGGCGGCGCTGGACGCGGTGGAGGAAGGCGCGCGGGATGCCGACAATTTCCGCCCCGGCGCGCGCGACGTGCTGGCCCAGCATATCATGGCGATGGCCTGCGCCGAACCGCTGGACCCCGCCGCGCTGCTGGCGGAAATCCGCAGCGCCACCCCCTATGCGGATCTGGATGCGGAGGGGCTGGACGCGCAACTGCGCTTCATCGCCAACGGCGGCTATGCGCTGCGCGTCTATGACCGGTTCCAGCGGCTGACGGAGTTGCCGGACGGGACATGGCGCCTTTCCCACCCCAAATTCGCGAGCCAGCATCGGCTGAACGCAGGCATCATCGTGGACCAGCCCGCGCTCGACATCCGCTTTGCCAACGGGCGCAAGCTGGGGACGGTGGAGGAG
Source organism: Sphingobium sufflavum (assembly GCF_021403115.1). Lineage (GTDB taxonomy): Bacteria > Pseudomonadota > Alphaproteobacteria > Sphingomonadales > Sphingomonadaceae > Sphingobium > Sphingobium sufflavum. The sequence goes on along the minus strand of NZ_JAJSSH010000001.1, from coordinate 610,491 downwards.
GGATTCGCCGCTACCCTGGCGCCGGGCGACAGCTTCTTCTTCGCCGGCACCTCGCTGGAGGTGGTGCGGCAGAGCGAGAGCGACCTGATCGTGCGGGCGTCGAGCAAGTCCGCGCGCATCCCCAGCTGGGGCGGCACCCGCATGGCCATGTCCACCAACCTCGCCAACCGGGTGCGGCGGCTTCTGGCGTCGCCGCAGGACTGGCACCGCTTTCCCAAGGATGTGCATGAGTGGCTGGACATGCAGCAACTGCGCTCCCGCCTCCCCCGCCCGGACCAGTTGCTGGTCGAGACATTCCCGCACGACCGGCTGCACCATATGGTCATCTACAGCTTCGAGGGGTGGAACGCGCATCAGTCGCTGGGCATGTTGCTGACCCGGCGGATGGAGCATCTGGGGCTGATGCCGACCGGCTTCGTCTCCAACGACTATGCGCTGGCGGTCTATGGGCTGAAGCCGGTGACGGACCCGGCCGCGCTCTTTTCCGCCGACATTTTGGACCATGAGTTCATCGAATGGGTGGAGAGTTCGAGCCTGCTGAAACGCGCCTTTCGCGACGTGGCGGTCATCAGCGGCCTGATCGAGCGGCACCAGCCGGGCAAGAAGAAGACCGGACGGCAGGTGAGCTTCTCCACCGACCTGATCTATGATGTGCTGCGCCGGTATGAGCCGGACCATCTGCTGCTGAAGGCCGCATGGGCCGACGCGCGGGCGCGGATGACCGACGTGGGACGGCTGGGCGACCTGATCGACCGGGCGGCGGAGACCCTGCTGCATGTCGACCTGCCCCGTGTCAGCCCGCTGGCCGTGCCGCTGCTCATCATGATCGGCCGGGAGCATGTGGCGCAGGGCGAGGCGGAGGACAGCCTGCTGATCGAGGCGGAGGAACTGGCGCGGATCGCGATGGAATGAGGCCGGTACATTAGGGGCGGGGACATGCCGTCCGTCCCGTTCAGATAATTTCCACCACCATCCCGACCCGCAACAGCGGCAACACCGCCCGCATCGATTCCGGCGACACGGCGATGCAGCCCTCGGTAGGCTTGGGCTGGCCATCCGCGCCCGGCACCCATTGGTGGAAGAAGATTGCGCTCCCCAGCCCCGGCACCGGCGGCGCGTCATTATGGCCGAGGACGATAATCACGTCATAGGCCTGATCGTCCCGCCACAGACGCTCATGGGAGGGTCCATGGGGCAGCGACACCGGCCGGTTGTAGGCCGGGTCCGCGCCATCGTCCGACCAGCCGTCCCCCGGCCTGATCCAGCGCCACGGCACAGCGGGCGCCAGCGCCGAAACAACCCGGTCCGGGCGCAGCAGCACGGTGCGGATCGGCCATGTGCCCAGCGGGGTCGCGCCATCACCCTCCCGCTTGTCCGCCGCCGCCTTCACGCCACCCTTGCCGATGGTGCAGGGCAGGGTCAGGCCATCCAGCGTCACCGTGCCCGCCGCCGTATCGACCCGGATCACGCCGTCCGCCATCGTCAGAGCTGGTGGCCGGTGCGGTCCCGCTTGGTGGCGAGATAGCGTTCATTATGGGGGTTGGCGTCCACCGCATGGGGTACCCGCTCGATCACCTCTATGCCCTCCGCGGCGAGGCGCGCAACCTTTGCCGGGTTGTTGGTGAGCAGGCGCACCGCCGGGATGCCCAGCAGGCTGAGCATCCGCGACGCGACCGAGAAATCACGCGCGTCGATGGGAAAGCCCAGCCGCACATTGGCGTCGACCGTGTCGAATCCCTGATCCTGCAACTGGTAGGCGCGCAGCTTGTTGATGAGGCCGATCCCCCGCCCCTCCTGCCGCAGGTAGAGGAGGACGCCCCAGCGCGAACCGGCGATCTCGTGCAGGGCCGCATGGAGTTGCGGCCCGCAATCGCATTTCAGGCTGCCCAGCACGTCGCCGGTCAGACATTCGCTGTGCAGGCGTACGACGGGCGGCGTTTCGTCCGGCGTGCCCAAAATCAGGGCGACATGCTCGCGCGGGTCTTCGACGGAGCGAAAGGCGACGATCTCCGCGCGCGTATCCACCTCCACCGGCAGGAGCGCACGGGCCGCGATGACGAGGCGACCACTGTCCTCATAGGCGTCCACGGCCTCGACACTCACCTCGGTCGCGTCCACGCCATCATCGGCCCCAACGAAGAAGGCCGGGAGCAGTCCCGCATGGCGGGCCAGACGCAGCGCGGCGGCAGCGAGGTCAGGATGGGCCAGCGGCAGGGCGTGATATGGTCCCTTGAGCGGGGTCATCAGGTCGCGCACCGGATCGGCGGTGGCCATGGCGAGGGCCAGCGACGCCTCCGCACTGGCGTTGAGCGGGACGGGCCGCTCGACCAGCACGCCATGCTCCGGGTCGGCGGCGTCGCGCTGGTTGACCAGCTTCAGCGTCGCCGCCCGCGCGCCCGACAGCAGCAGCGGCGCGACACCCGCCGGATCGAAGGTGGCCAGATCGACTGTGCCGACGCCCTCCACCGGCAGGATCAGCAGCGCCTGTGCATCGCCGCCGCGCACGCGCACCGCCCAGCCACGCCGCAGCGCGTCAATGGCACGGGCAGCGGCGCGCGACTCGCTCAAAAGCGGAACTCGGTGATGAGGGGGGCATGGTCGGACGGCTTGTCCCAGCTGCGGCATCCCTCCAGCACATAATGGGCCGTCGCCTTCTCCGCGACCGCCGGGCTGGCCCACATATGGTCGAGGCGGCGACCGCGATCCGACGCCAGCCAGTCCTTCGCGCGATAGCTCCACCAGGTATAGAGCCGCTCCGGCGCGGGCACGAACTTGCGGCCCAGATCCACCCAGTCATGCGCCGCCTGCAACCGCGCCAGCAACTCGACCTCGACGGGCGTATGGCTGACCACGTTGATGAGCGCCTTGTGGCTCCACACATCGCACTCCAGCGGCGCGACGTTGAAGTCCCCGACCAGCAGGGTGGGAACGGTCAGCTTGGCCGACCATTCGATCATCCGCTCGTAGAAATCCAGTTTCTGCCCGAACTTGGGGTTGATCGTCCGGTCCGGCTCGTCCCCGCCGGCGGGCACATAGACATTCTCCAGCCGCAAGCCGTTGTCGAGCCGCACGCCGACATGCCGCGCCTCGCCATTGGCCTGCCAGTCGAGCCGGTCGTCCTCAGTGATCGGCACCTTGCTGACGATGGCGACGCCATGGTGCATGCGCTGGCCGTGCAGGATGATATGGTTATAGCCCAGCCGCCGGAACATGCTGTCCGGGAAGATATCGTTCATCACCTTCGTTTCCTGAAGGCACAGGATGTCCGGCGCGCTTTCCGTCAGGAAGCGTTCGACGATGTCGATCCGGGCGCGGACGCTGTTGATGTTCCAGGATGCGATCTTGAGCGTATCGGAAGAGGTCTGAGACATGGCCCGTCCCTAGGATGACTGTCACCGTTCCGCAATGGCCGGGACCAGGACGGGCGGAGGGTTGCGTTTCCTGCATGGCACAATGGTAGGCGACGGCGCGGAAAAGCGGGAAAACCGCTGCAATGCAGCCATAAGCCTTTGCCCCTGCGGCACGGGGCGGTGGGCGATCCCGGCGGCAGGTTGATCCGCGCGCCACGCCGGGCAGTTTCATGCCCCTTCCCCATTTCAGGCGGGACATGCGCCTTCGCCAGACAAAAAAAAGGCCGCCTCAATGAAGTGGCGGCCCTTACGAGTTTTAGGAGAGGATGCCTGAAAGGCCCGTTCCTTTTGCGCTGCAGCATGAAATCTTGCAACTGCGAATTGGGCCGCCTCGATTGCAGTTTTTGCAACCGTCCCAAAATTCGCAGTTTCCATAGGGTTACGGAGGGATGACAAAATTGCGGCACCCCCGCCGATCAATGCACCAGACCGCCGCCGCGCGAGGCCCCCGATTCGGCCAGTTGCGAATCAATCTGGTGCAGCAGCCGCGCCAGCCCGGCCGGGTCGCGCGCCTCCGCACGGGCGACCAGCATCTCCTGCGTGTTGGATGCGCGCAGCAACCACCACCCGTCCGCCGTGGTGACGCGCGCACCGTCGATGGCGTTGACCACCGCCCCCGCCGCGCGCAGCCGCGCCAGCACCTCCTCGATCACCGCGAACTTGCGGCTCTGCTCCACCGGAAAGCGCAGTTCCGGCGTGTTTATCATCGCGGGCATGGCGTCGCGCAGCGCCGTGACACCGCCCGCCACCCCGCTGGCCGCGCGAATCAGGCGGACGGCGGCATAGAGCGCATCATCGAAGCCATAGAAATCATGGCCGAAGAAGATGTGGCCGCTCATCTCCCCGGCGAGCGGACTGCCTGTTTCCTTCATTTTGGACTTCATATGGCTGTGGCCGCTCTTCCACATCAGCGGCGCCCCGCCCAGTTCGGCCACCCGGTCGAACAGCGACTGGCTGGCCTTCACATCCGCGATAATCGTGGCTCCGGGCAGGTCTTTGAGCACCGGCCCGGCCAGGATGGCGAGCAACTGGTCCCCCCACACCACGCGGCCCGTGCCGTCGACAACGCCGATCCGGTCGCCGTCGCCGTCGAAAGCCACTCCGAAATCGAGTGTCTTTTCCGCGACAAGCGCGCGCAGGTCAGCCAGATTCCGCTCCTCGGTAGGATCGGGATGATGATGCGGGAAATGGCCGTCGACATCGGTGAACAGCGTATGATGCTCACCCGGCAGCAACTGGACGAGCTTCTCCACCACGGGACCGGCCGCGCCATTGCCCGCGTCCCAGCCGATGCGGAAGGGCTGGCCGTCGAACCCCTGCATCAGCCGGGCGACATAGCGGTCGATAATGGCGACCGTCTCGCTGCCCGCAGGTGCACCGCCCTGCCCCCGCGAAACCGCCTCCACCCAGTCGCCCGCCGCTGCCATGCGCGCCAGACGCTGAATATCCTCGCCGAAAAAGGGGTGGTGCTGAAACACCATCTTGAAGCCATTATACTCGGCGGGATTATGGCTGCCGGTTATGTGGATGCCGCCCTCCACATCCAGCTCGGCTTCCGCATAATATAGCATCGGCGACGGGCCGAGGCCGATACGGACGGCGTGGATCCCCGATGCGTTCAGCCCCTCGACCAGCGCCGCCTCCAGCCGGGGCGAACTGAGCCGCCCGTCATAGCCCACGGCGACCCGGCTGCCCCCCGCCCGCGCCACCAGCGTACCGAAGGTGCGGCCGATGGCATGGGCATCCCGGTCCGACAATGTCTCGCCCACGACGCCGCGAATATCATAGTCGCGCAGCACGGTGGGATGGAACTGGTGGGACATGATGGCTCCCGCATGGAGGAAGGTCGGCGGCGCGCGCACGGAGTAAAGGAGAAGACTATTCGGGTGACGTCCCCGTGACCGGCAATCGCGCCAGCAGCGTGTCCCGCGCGGCGTTGATGCTGCGCGCCAACGCCTCCGTGCCCCCGGCGTCGGGATGGTTGCGCGCGATCAGGCGGCGATGCGCGTCGATCACGGCGGCCCGGTCCGCATCCGGGGAGAGGCCGAGCACGGCCAGGGCTTCGCGCGCCTGCGCGTCCGGAATGGGTGTGGCCGATGAGGGGGCCTTGGCCTTGCGCGGCTTGCGCGACAGCCATGCCAGCCCGGTCGCCGCCATCATGCCACCGGGGATGATGGCCCCTTTCGCCGCGATCGCCCCACCAGCGATGGCGAGGACGAGCGCCGCGATCTGGCTGTTACTGGGCCGCGCAATGCGCCCTTGCCAGACCAGCCAGCCCAGCCAGCCACCAACCAGAAGCGCAAGCAGGCCCATGGCTCAGGCGGCGTTCCGCTCCGCCGCGGCCCGCTCCTGCGCCCCGCGCGGCCCGAACGGCAGGGCGAGGCCGCCCACCATCTCACGCAGTTCCTGCCGGGCGGCGACATGGCTGATGCCCAGATCGCCCAGATGCCCCTTGTCGAGCAGGGTCAGGCCCGACGGGAAGAGTTCGCGGAAGATGACCCGCTCCGACAGGCCGGGAATGACGCGAAAGCCGACGCGCTTGGACAGCTCGGTCAGCGCCTCGCCCACGCGCTTCTGGTTGCGCGCCTCCATGTGGTGCAGGCGGTTGCGCAGGACGACCCAGTCGATGGACACGCCATCAGCCTTGGCGCGGGTCTTGCGCGTTTCCCACATCAGTTCGGCGTAGAAGCTGAGCCGCTTGACCTTGAAATTCTCCGGGTCGACCTGCCCGATCAGGTCGAAGTCGACGAAGCTGTCGTTGATCGGCGTGACCAGCGTGTGCGCCTTCGTCGCGGCGTGGCGCGCCAGCGGATCGTCGCGGCCCGGCGTGTCGATCACGATGACCTGGCAGGTTTCCCGCAACCGCTCGATCACGGCGTCGAGCGCGGCGACCTCCGTCCCCTCGAACACCTCATAGGCCGGGATCGGCAGGCTGATGTCGCGGCGACGCATCGTCTCCGTCCGGTTATCGAGATAGCGGGTCACGGTGCGCTGGCGATGATCCAGGTCGATGACGCCGACTGTCAGATCCTGCGCCGTCAGCGCCACGGCGGTGTGCACGCAGGTCGTCGACTTGCCGGTGCCGCCCTTCTCGTTGGCGAATACGATGCAGTGTGCCGCGTTAGTGGCCATGAAGTCCATCCCCAGTTGCTGCGGACCATGAAAAGTGAGCGGAGGCCAGTCTTGACCGGCATCGTGCCGGACGCCAGAACCCCCTTCCAGCGAGCCTTAACGGAGCCATGAAGCGCGTGCAAATCATCCGGGACTTATCCACACTTTATGACGCGCTGGACGTGACCCGCACCGCCGGGGACCGTGTCGCGCTGGTCCCGACCATGGGCGCGCTGCACGACGGCCATATGTCGCTGGTCCGGGAAGGACGCCGCCATGCGGACCGGGTGGTCGTCTCCATCTTCGTCAATCCCACCCAGTTCGGCCCCAATGAGGATTTCGACGCCTATCCCCGCACGGAGGAGGCGGACGTCGCGCTGCTGGCGGCGGAGCGCGTGGACATTCTCTGGGCGCCGACCGTGCCGGAAATGTACCCCGCCGGTTTCGCCACCACGGTCAGCCTGTCGGGCATCAGCGAGGTTCTGGACGGTGCGGCGCGGCCCGGCCATTTCGACGGGGTGGCGACGGTGGTATCCAAGCTGCTGGGACAGGTGCGGCCCGATGTCGCCCTGTTCGGGGAGAAGGATTATCAGCAACTGGCGGTGATCCGCCGCCTCGTCATCGACCTCAACCTGCGCACGACGATCATCGGCGTGCCGACCGCGCGCGCGGCGGACGGCCTCGCCCTCTCCTCCCGCAACGCCTATCTGACGGCGCCGGAACGCGCCGCCGCCCTAGCCCTGCCGCGCGCGCTGAACGATGCCGCACAAGCGATCCGCGCCGGGGCGCCAGTGGCGGCCGCCCTGGACGCCGCGCGGGCCGCCATCCGGGACGCGGGTTTCACCAGCATCGACTATGTTACATTATGTGACACGGCGACTCTGCAACCCCTCGAATCGCTCGATCGTGCGGGGCGATTGCTGGCCGCGGCGAGAATCGGGCTGGACCGGACAAATGATTTCACCACTCGTCTCATCGACAACATCGCCGTTAACCCCTGAAAGGCGCAGAATTACGCCATTCCCCAACAAACATCGACCAAGGTCGGATATTCGCCGTTAACCTTGTTTTAAATCCACACTGCTTTGTTGCTGCCTGGGACATGCCTGAACGAAGGAAATTGTCGTGGGTAACAGTATTCAAAGTGCACGGTTTCTGATCGAGAGCCGACTACGCGATGCCGCACGTGGTGACATGCAGGCTCTTTACGATCTGGGCGTGGCCTATAGCTGCGGCGTCAGCGGCGTCGATATCGACCTGATCGAAGCGCATAAATGGTTCAACCTGTCCGCGGTCGCCGGGTCGGAAGAAGCCCAGGCCTGCCGCGCCGAAATCTCCGAAGAAATGACCGCCCGCGAAATCGCCGAGGCGCAGCGCCAAGCCCGCGCATGGCTGTCCCTGAACCGCCGCGCCGCCGCCTGATCCCGCGCCCCTACTCCCCCTTGCGAAAGGGACCGCGCGCGTCGAGATAGTCGCGGTCATGCCGGACCGCCTCGCCCTCGCGTCGCAGGAAATCGGCGACCGCCCGCCGAAAGCCCGGATCGGGCAGGAAATGGGCGGACCATGTCGGCACGGGCCGATAGCCCCGCGCCAGCTTGTGCGATCCTTGCGCGCCCGCCTCGACACGGGACAGGCCCCGCGCGATGGCCGCGTCGATGGCCTGATAATAGCATAGTTCGAAATGCAGGCAGGGCACGTCCTCGCTGCATCCCCAATAGCGCCCGTAGAGCGTATCCGCGCCGACCAAGTTGAGCGCGCCCGCAATCGGCACGCCGCCGCGCATCGCCAGCATCAATATCACCCGATCCCCCATCCGCTCGCCCAGCAGCGAGAAGAAGCTGCGCGTCAGATAGGGCTGCCCCCATTTGCGCGCGCCGGTATCCTGATAGAAATCCCAGAAGGCGTCCCAATGCGCCTCGCCGATCTCAGCGCCGGTCAGGTGGACGATCTCCAGCCCTTCATTGGCCCGCTCCCGCTCCTTGCGGATGTCCTTGCGCTTGCGGCTGGAAAGCTGGGCAAGGAAATCGTCGAAACTGGCATAGCCGTCATTGGTCCAGTGGAACTGGCTGTCCTGCCGGATCAGCCATCCCGCCGCCTCGAACAACGGTATCTGCACTTCCTCCACGAAGGTCGCATGGGCCGACGACAGGCCGTTTGAACGCACCACCGCCTCCAGCCCCGCGATCAGCGCGGGCGCGGCCTGTGCATCGCGCAGCAGCAGGCGCGGGCCGGGGACGGGGGAGAAGGGCGCCGCGATCTGGATTTTGGGATAATAGCGCCCGCCCGCCCGCTCCCACGCATCGGCCCAGCCATGGTCAAAGACATATTCGCCCTGGCTGTGCGACTTGGCATAGACAGGCGCGGCAGCGGCGATGGAGCCGTCGGCATCCTCTACCACCAGCGGCAGCGGCTGCCAGCCCGTGCCTTCCCCGACGCTGCCCGATTCTTCGAGAATGGACAGGAAGGCATGGGAGACGAAGGGATTGGCGTCACCCGCGCAGGCATCCCACGCGGCGGCGGGAATGGCGGCAATACTGTCGTGGATGCGGACCGTCGTTTCGTTGTCGCTCATCGCCCCCGGCTGCTCCTGCCCGCCCTCGTCATGCCCGTCACCGCTCATCCCTGTCTCCGTTCGGCTATCGGCACGTGTGGAACGTGAACGGCGCCCGACAGCGTGCCCCTGAAATGGCTCCCGTGCCGCGACAAGCGGCCAGCCCGCCACTCCCATGGTCCATCGCCTGCCTCAGCCATGACCCTCCGCACCCCCGCGCCGTTCGAAGATGGTCTGCCCCTGCCCCGCCCGCGCGCGGCAACGGTCACTGCCGGAACGGACCGTCCAAAACAGGGTAGGCAAGACGCATCGGGCGGCGCGGGTCGGGCGGAAGGTCTGGTCGCGAATGTCACAGGCGAGGAAATGGGGGCGCGCCCGCGCAATTGCCAGTGCATGGCGGCGCTCGACGGCAAAGGCGGGATGGCCACGGCTGCTGAGGACGAGGCCACGCGGCAGGCCGCGGCGATGACTGGCGAACCAGCCCGATACGCGCGGATCGAAACTCATCACCGCGACCGGGCCGTCATAGCCATCGAGCACGGCGGCGATGGACCGACAGAGCCGATGGATGGGCGTTCGCCCGCTCTTGACCTCCACCAGTATCGGCACGCGCCCGCCCACGCATTCCAGCATCGCACGCAGGCTGGGCACCCCGGTGCCGTCCCGCAGGCGCAGCGCCGCCGCACCCACGCTGTCCAGCCGGTCGAAGACGCCCGCCACGCTGGTCAGCCGCTCCAGACTGGCGTCATGAAAGACGTGCGGCACATCGTCCGCGGCGCGGCGTACGTCACATTCGATCCCAAACCCCGCCGCGACCGCCCGGCGAAAGGCGCCAAGACTGTTCTCCGGCACGATGCCGCCGTCCGGCCCGACGCCATGCAAGCCCCGATGGGCGTAGGGCTGCGCCAGAAGCCAGCGAGGCATAGGACAGGAACCATTGCGGGCGCGGGCGGGTGAAGTGAGTCTGTGGCGGTTTGGCCGATACCGGCCCGGACTCCCCACGCTCACCCGAACACGCCCGATCATGTCAGGCGGCTTACGCCCGACCCATCGAATCCACGCCAGTGCGAACCGCCCCCGCACGGCCCATCCTGCCGCAGAAGCCGGTGCAACTCCCATCGCCTTACATGGCGAGGGCGCGGAATCACTGGGACTGGGGCACTCTTGCTCAGGCCGCCCGCCGGTGCGCCATCCCAGCCCAAGGGATCATGATTCAAGCCCACCAAGCCCGCGCAAAGGGTAAAGGTCTCAATACCCGAACGACGGGCCATAACCGACAGCACCGTCATCCAGCCATCTGCGCTCCGGCCCGCCGTACCCAGGCCCGCCCGGCCAAAGCGAAGCAGGCCCGGCCGGTCCATGGGATCAGTCCCGGATCGCGACGACTGCGTCCACTTCGACCACCACGCCCAGTGGCAGGACGGGCACGCCCACGGCGGAGCGCGCATGTTTGCCCGCCTCTCCAAAAACGCGGACCATCAGGTCCGACGCGCCATTGGCCACCTGCGGCTGTTGGATGAACGTGCTATCGCTGGCCACGAACACGCCCAGCTTCACGATCCGCTCGACCCGGTCGAGGCTACCCAGTGCAGCCTTGAGCTGCGCGAGGATCATCAGGCCGCACCGCTCCGCCGCGCGCTGGCCAAAGGCGACGTCGGGCCCGCCATCGAGGCCCATGCACCCCAGCATCAGCGCGCCATCCGCGTTGAAGGGGATTTGCCCACTGACATGGGCCAGCCCGCCATGGATCACCACGGGCACATAGGATGCCACCGGGGCCGCCGGTTCGGGCAGGACGATGCCGCTGTCGCTCAGATGCTGTTCGATGCTCATGACCATCTGTCAGCACGCCCGCCGGTTCGGGTCAAGGGGTGTGAACCCGGCGCGCGCCTGCACAGCGTCCCGTTCGCGCCCGTCAGGCCGCGTCCGCGATCCGCGCCACTATCCAGCGTTCCGCCTCCACCCAATCATCGATGCGCGTATGGGCAGTGGGCGCCGTGGGAATATGCGGCGCGAGTTCCGCCTCCCCCACCATATGCAGCCGCCAGACCTGCGGCACATGCTCGGCAAGGCTGCGATGATTATTCTCGATATCGTCGACGAACAGGGTCACGCTCGGCCGATAATGGGCGATGATGCGCGCCGCGGCCGGCCCCTTGCCGCCGCGATTGCAATGGACCGGCACATGGAGGCCATGGCTCGCCAGTTGCGCCGCGCGCGCCGGTTGCCGATGATCCTCCAGATTGGTGAGCACCACGATGTCCGCGACGGTCGACAGGCGCGCAATCGCCTCAAAGGCGCCCTTAATGGGATATTGGCGGTGCATCTCGGTTTCGAAGAAGGCACCGAGCAGCGACCAGACGATGCTGCGCTCCACCGGGTCGCGACTGTCCTTGCGGCGAAAGGCCTCCTCAAACGGCGTGCCAAAGCTGAAGTGGATACCATGCACCTCGTCCAGCCAGCCACGGAACGGGACCAGCATGTGCAGCAGCACTTCATCGCAATCGGTGATGATGAGCGGGCGTGCCATCAGCCGATCTCCGCACGGGCCGCGACGATGGCCGCCGGGCTTTCCCCGATCGCATCGGCGCAGGCGAGCAGGTCCGGCTCATGGCTGAGCAGAAAGTCGATGGCCGCGCCCAGCACCGCTGCATCGCCCAGCCCACCGCGCAGCTGATCGGAATCCATGCCGGTCAGCGTCAGAAAACGCTCTACACGCCCCGGTTCAGCAACAATCCAGCCGATGACAAGCAAGGCAATGGTATGCCCATCGCCACTCTTGCTATAGAGTGGCTTTATCATGGCATGATGGCTCGGTTCGATGGGGCTGGGTTCATGGCATGGTCCATATCATGGAGTGCTGGTGACAAAACGGATATTCGTTGTCGAGGACAATGCGCTCAACCTGCGGCTCTTCTGCGATCTGCTGGCGGCGCACGGTCATGAGACATGTGCCGTGCGCGACGGGCGGGAGGCGTTTGCCAAGGCCCGCGAATATCGCCCGGACCTGATCATCACCGACATCCAGTTGCCCTATGTCTCCGGGTTCGACCTGATCCACCAGTTCCGACAGGAGTCGACGCTGGTCGACGTGCCGATCATGGCCGTCACCGCCTATGCCGGGCCAGGGGACGAGGAGCGCATCCGCGCGGCGGGGGCGAACATCTATGTGTCCAAGCCGATTTCGGTGGTGAAGTTCATCGCGGTGGTCAACGACCTGTTTGTGCTGGCCGAGAATGCGGTGGCCGGGGCGACCGACCTCGCCGCGCAGGCCGATGCCGCAGGACAGGCCGCCAGCGCCTCCTGACCGCACAGGAGACCTGACTACACTGGGGGCCTCCACGCCGCGCTGCCAGAGCACCGTTACAGGATAACCAACCGAAACACTGTTTTATAAACGGCTGTCCTGGCGGCGCCATAGTCCAACGCAGAAAGGGCGGACCCACCGGGTCCGCCCTTTTCCATATCCAACATGTTGGATGCGAGGCTCAGTGCTTCTTGTCGGCCCAGATCGTCTGGTAGGACAGATAGGCCAGGACCGTCGCAACCAGCAGGAAGAAGACCACCGCGATGCCGGCGCTCTTGCGGTTTTCCAGCTTCGGCTCAGCCGTCCAGGTCAGGAAGGCGGAGACGTCCTGCGCCATCTGGTCGACCGTCGGCTTGGGCTGGCCCGGACCGTAGGTCACCTGACCTTCGGCGGTCAGCGGCGGCGCCATCGCGAGGTTGAGGTTCGCGAAATAGCGGTTGTAGTGCAGGCCGTTCGGCGTCTTCGCATCCGGGAACTCTTCCAACAGCTTCTTGGGCTGAGGACCGAAACCGGTGAGCAGCGAGTGCACATAGTTGCTGCCGTCATGACGCGACTTGGTCATGAGCGAGAGGTCTGGCGGGATCGCATTGTTGTTCGCCGCCTGCGCCGCCACATTGTTGGCGAACGGCAGCGGGAAGTGATCGGCCGGCACCGGGGCGCGGGTCGACGGCTCACCCGTCTTGGGGTCGATGTCGGGTGCCTTGATCGCCCAGTTCTTGGCGATCGCCTTCACCTCGGCCTCGTTATAGCCCAGATCCTTCAGGTCGCGGAAGGCGACGAGACGGAGCGAGTGACAGGCGGAGCAGACCTCCTTGTACACCTGGAAACCGCGCTGGAGCTGCTGCTTGTCATAATGACCCAGCGGACCATCGAAGCTCCATGCGATCTGCCGGGGATGCTCGTGGAACTCATGCTCCACGGTCGGCACCGGCGGCTCGCTGATATAGGCGACGGCACCAGACCCGAAGGAATAGAGCAGCATGCCCGAGAAGAAGATGCCGACCAGCGCGGCGAGAAGACGAACCATTGGTCTATGCCCCCTTATTCAGCCGCGACCGCAGCGGGTTCGTGACCCAGCACCGCCTCGGTGATCGAGTTCGGCAGCGGAAGCGGCCGCTCGATCTTCGACACGATCGGCAGGATGATGAGGAAATGTGCGAAGTAGTAGGCCGCCGCAATCTGCGAGATCATGACGTAGGGTTCGGCCGCCGGCGCACCGCCGCAATAACCGAGGATCGCCACGTCAACGAGCAGCAGATAGAAGAACTTGCGGAACAGCGGACGATAGCGACCCGAACGCACCGGCGACGTGTCCAGCCAGGGCAGGACGAACAGCAGCAGGATCGACGCGAACATCGCGAGGACGCCGAGCAGCTTTGCAGGCACGAAGAAGAAGTCGAAGGTGAAGGCGCGCAGGATCGCGTAGAACGGCCAGAAGTACCATTCGGGAACGATGTGCGCCGGCGTCGACATCGGATTCGCCGGGATATAGTTATCCGGATGACCCAGCATGTTGGGGCCGAAGAACAGCACCAGCGCATAGATAATCAGGAACACGCCCAGGCCGAAGCCGTCCTTGGCGGTGTAATAGGGGTGGAACGGCACCGTGTCCTGCGGACCCTTCACGTCCACGCCCGTCGGGTTCGACGAACCGGGGATGTGCAACGCCCAGATGTGCAGGATGACCACCGCCGCAATGACGAACGGCAGCAGATAGTGCAGCGAGAAGAAGCGGTTCAGCGCGGCGTTGCCGGGGGCAAAGCCACCGAGCAGCCAGGTCTGGATCGGCTCGCCCACCACGGGGATCGCGCCGAACAGGCCGGTGATGACCTTCGCGCCCCAGAAGCTCATCTGGCCCCAGGGAAGCACATAGCCCATGAAGGCGGTCGCCATCATGAGAAGGAAGATCACGAGGCCCAGCAGCCAGACCATCTCTCGCGGCGCCTTGTAGGAACCGAAGAAGAGGCCGCGGAAAATGTGGATATAGACCACGATGAAGAAGAAGCTCGCGCCATTGGCGTGCGCGTAGCGCAGCAGCCAGCCACCGTTCACGTCGCGCATGATATGCTCGACGCTGTCGAAGGCGACACCGGCGTTGGCGCCATAATGCATGGCGAGGATGATGCCGGTCACAAGCTGGAGAACCAGTGCGAAGCCCGACAGGACGCCGAAGTTCCACCAATAGTTCAGGTTGCGCGGCACGGCATAGCCAGCACCGACGGCATTATAGACGAAACGCGGAAGCGGCAGACGGTCGTCGACCCACTTCATCAGCGGGTTTACCGGCGTATATTGCTCAGCCCAGGGAAAACTCATCTTTTCTTCCTCAGCCTACGAGAATGGCGGTGTCGGAGGTGAACTTATACTCAGGCACCTCCAGGTTCTTGGGCGCCGGGCCTTTGATGATACGGGCAGCCGTATCATAGGACGAACCGTGGCACGGGCAGAAATAACCGCCGAACTCGCCACGAACCTCTCCCTCGCCCGCGCCCAGAGGCACGCAGCCGAGGTGGGTGCAGACACCCATCGTCACCAGCCACTGCTTCTTGCCAGGCTGCGTCCGCTCCTCCAGCGACTGCGGATCGCGCAGGGAGGCGACGGGGCGCGCATCGGCCTCCGCAATCTCCTTGGGCGTCAACTGGCGCACGAACAGGGGCTGCGAGCGGAAGACCGCCTTGATCGCCTGTCCCGGCTTGATCGCGGAGAGATCGACTTCCGTCGTCGCCGCCGCGAGCACGTCCGCGCTGGGGTTCATCTGGTTGATGAGGGTCGGCAGGACGGCGACAGCGCCCACGCCCGCAAAGGCGACAGCCGCGACATTGATGAAGTCGCGGCGACGTACGCCCTCGCCTTCCGCCGCGGACACCGCAGTTTCACTCGTTTCGACCGTTGCCATGCACCGTCCCTTGTCTCGTCCCGATCAGTCTTCTTTATATGGATCCGCCGGGTTCCCCCGACCCCCACACCGCCTCAGAAGCAGGCGGCGCAGCGGCGCACAATGGAGGCGACAAAATCCACCCGCGCTTGGTCCCCCGGCGCGGTTCGCGGGCCTGATAGCGCCGTTGCGCCCCTTTTGCCAACAGCAATTTGCCCCCTCTATGACAAAGGCTTGAATAGGACTATGCGCCCCCCATGAGACTTGCCCTCTTTCAGCCCGACATTGCGGGAAATGTTGGCGCCATCATGCGCCTTGCCGCCTGCTGGCAAACCCCGCTGGACATCATCTTGCCGTGCGGCTTTGCCCTGTCCGACAAGCAGTTGAAGCGTGCCGCCATGGATTATGGCGCGGCGGCCGACGTCAGCCGCCATGCGGATTTTGCGGCGTTCGAGGCGGAAAGACTGAGCAAGGCGGAAAGACTGGGCGGCGGCGCGCGGCTGATCGCGCTGACCAGCGGCGGCGACACGATGCTGCACGATGTCACCTTCGCGCCCGGCGACATATTGCTGCTGGGCCAGGAAAGCGCCGGATTGCCTGGCTTCGTGCAGGATCGCGCGGAGGTGCGCGTGCGGATTCCGATGGCGACGGGATTTCGATCCTTGAACCTGGGCATGGCCGCTGGCATCGCGCTGGGCGAGGCGCTCCGACAGACAAAAGGCTTTCCGGCATGATCCAGCTCGACACACAGCAACAGGCCGCGCGCCAGTGGTTCGAATCGCTGCGCGACCGGATTTGCGCGGAATTCGAGGCTATCGAGCGGGAGGCGGGCAGCGACGCCGCCTTCGGCTATACCGCGTGGAACCGGGAGGACGACCCGGAAGCCCGCGGCGGCGGCGGCGTGCGCGGCGTGATGAAGGGCAAGGTGTTCGAAAAGGTGGGCGTCAACGTCTCCACCGTCGGCGGCGACCTGAACGGCGATTTCGCCAAGACCATCCATGGCGCGGCGGAGAATCCCGCCTTTGTCGCGACGGGCATCAGCCTGGTCGCGCACATGGCCAACCCGCATGTGCCCGCCGTGCATATGAACACGCGCTTCCTGACCACCACGAAACGCTGGTTCGGCGGCGGGGCGGACCTCAATCCGCCGCTGCCCTATGCGGAGGATACGGACGCCTTCCACGCGGCGTTCAAGGGGGCGTGCGACGCGCATGACCCGGACTATCATCCCCGTTTCCAGAAATGGGCGGACGAGTATTTCTTCATCCCCCATCGCGGCGTCCATCGCGGCGTGGGCGGCATCTTCTACGACCATCTGGAGGGCGATTTCGACGCGAACTTCGCCTTCACCCGCGCGGTGGGCGAAGCGTTTCTGGCCGCCTTCCCGCCCATCGTGCGCAAGCGGATGACGCGGCCTTTCTCCGATGCGGAGGAGCAGCAGATGCTGGAGTGGCGCGGCCGCTACGCCGAGTTCAACCTGGTCCATGACCGGGGCACCTTGTTCGGCCTGAAGACCGGCGGCAATATCGACGCCATCTTGATGAGCCTGCCGCCGCGCGCGATCTGGCCCTGAACGATCCAGGCCTGACGCGACAGATTCAGGACGGCAGGGTCAGGTGGCGGGGGCGATCTGGCGGTAGAGGGCGGCGCTGACCAGCGTCACCGTCACCGCCAGCCCCGTCTCGACCAGCGACCCGACCAGCAGGTTGACGAAACGGGCGATGTCCGGCGGCAGCAGCAAGGCGCCGATAATCGCGAAGATCGTGCCCAGCACCGTCGACAGGACGACCGCGACCAGCACCACCACCGCCATCAGCAGGATGATTCGCCAGCCCCTGCCCTGCGTCAGCTGAAAACTGCGCGCGATGATCGCCAGCGGCCGCCGGTTGCCCTCCGCCACCGCGACCGGCGCGATGCAGATGAAACGGGAGACGAGATAGACGCCCGGCAGGATGAACAGCATCAGGCCGCCCGCGACCACCAACGTCTGGATCGCGCTGGCCACCATGTAGAAAGGCAGTATCCGCAGGGCCAGCCGCATCGCATCGGCCACGGTGGGACGCCGCCGGTCGAGCAGCAGGCACAGCAGCACCAGCGACCCGAAGGCCACGATCACGGCGCTGGCGAGCAGAAACGGCCAGTTGGCGCTGATATAGGCCGCGTTGGCGTTGAGCACGTCGGCGGCGGTCGCCTTGTCATCCGGCAGCGCCCGTGCGGGCAGCAGCCAGCCGGACACCAGCCCCGGCAACAGGATGAACATGCCCGCAATCGCGGAGATGGCATCCAGGTTCGCCCGCGTCATGGCGACCACGTCCGCCCATGTCCGGGTCAAGTCCAACCGCATTACCGACACCCCAGATCAAGCTCCTGTGCTGGCCCGCGCGGACCGTCCCCGCGTGCAAGCCATGTGGCAGCGCCCTTGTCAATTGCGCGTTGTGCCACCATCGAGGGTATATGAGCACGCATCTTCCGTCCGACGCCCCCCAGGCGCCAACCCAGGCCATGGCCCAGGCCCCAACCCAGGCTATGGCCCTGTCCGATCCGCTGCCCGATCCGGAGTGGCGCGTCGATAGCCAGCCGGTCGATTATCCCGCCGCCCTGACCGACATGGAGGAACGATCCACCGCCATCGCCGCAGGCGAAGCGGGCGAACGGCTGTGGCTGCTGGAGCATCCGCCCCTCTATACGGCGGGGACGAGCGCCGACCCGGCCGAAATGCTGGACGCCCGATTCCCCGTCCACCGCGCCGGACGGGGCGGGCGCTATACCTATCATGGGCCGGGGCAACGGGTCGTCTATTGCAACATCGACCTGGGCCAGCGGGGACGCGACGTCCGCAATTTCGTCCATCGGCTGGAAGGATGGGTGATCGCGGCGCTGGGCGACCTGAACGTGGAGGCGTTCCGCGCCGAGGGGCGGATCGGCATCTGGACGCTCGACGCACAGGGGCGGGAGGCCAAGATCGGCGCGATCGGCGTGCGGGTGCGGCGCTGGGTCACGCTGCACGGCGCGGCGATCAACGTCGATCCCGACCTGTCGCATTTCACCGGCATCGTGCCGTGCGGGATCAGCGATTATGGCGTCGCCAGCCTGGCCAGCCTGGGCAATGGGGCGCGCATGGCGGAACTGGATGCGGCGCTGGCCCGGCACCGGCACGCCTTTCTGGACGGGATCAGTCGCTGTTCGTCCGGAAGTGACGGGGCTGAAGCGCCCGGCCTGAACGGATCGGCCTGAACCGGGGCGCCTGAACCGGACGCCCCGATTCCCCGCCGACCGCATCGGCTCTTGAGGCGGGAGCGCGGGCGCTCTACACCCCGCGTCATGACGCGCATCCTCCTGACGCCCCTGCTGCTTGCCACGATCCTGCCCGGCCTGACCGGATGCGGCGATTCCAGACCCGCCGGTGGCGGCAATGTGACCATGCGCGACATGGAGGTGGTGGACGGCACCGCCAATGATTCCATGGCCGACCTGGACAATGCCACCAGCGACGGCACGCCGCTGTCCAACGCCGGGCTGCCCAATGGCGGCTCAGCGCCCGTTCAGGGAACGGAAAGCGCGCCCGTGGGTAACAGTGCGGATGCCACCACGCCCAGCCGCAAGCCCACCGCCGGGGACGCGGGCAGCAACAGCAGCGCCGCCCGATAGAACCGCCCCTTTTCACATTGTGGCCGCCCGTGCCGCCGGCGCACAACGCCCCCCTTTTTCGCGGAAGAGAGATTGCCCATGACCCTGCCCACCGCCTTTCGCCCGCTGTCCGCCCTGATCGCGGGCGCCGTGCTGGCCGTCGCCCAGCCGGCGGGCGCGCAACTGTTCTGGCAACCCGCCGACCTGTCCACCCCGCCCGTGACCGGCGCGGAACCGACCAGCGGGATCAACCTGCCCGGCGCCACCCCGGCGGAACTGCGCGCCGGGCTGCTGTGGCATCTGCGCGCGTCCCTGAACGTCGCGGCGCTCCAGTGCGATTTCGAACCGACGCTGCTGACCGTCAGCAACTACAACGCCATGCTGGCCCATCATGATGCGGAACTGGGCAATGCGTTCAAGGTGCTGGGCGACTATTTCAAGCGCACCCATGGCGCAGGCCCCGGCCAGAAGCAGTTCGACCAATATGGTACGCGCACCTATTCCTCCTACTCCACCGTGCAGGCGCAGACGAGCTTCTGCCAGGTGGCGGGCAAGATCGGACGCGAAGCGATCTTCGCGCCGCGCGGGTCGCTCTATATCGTCGCGCAGAACCGGCTGGGCGAATTGCGGAACTCGCTCGTCGCGCAGGTGGAGCGGGTCTATGGCAACCCCGGCTATGGCTTTGTCGCCAGCGTGCCGCCACTGGACAAGAAATGCTGGAAGAAGGGCGTGCTGGTCGCCAAATGCGCCGCGACATGGGAAAAGACGCGCGGCCAGTAAGGTGAGGGGCGGCCTTGCGGGGCCGCTCCTGCGCTATCGCAGGCCGAGCAGCTTGTGCGTCTGGAGCGACAGCCGCCAGACCGGGCGGGCCATGACAAGGTCCATCGCCGCCGCCATCGCGCCGCGATTCGGCTCGTCCGATCCCAGGTCCATCGGCTGGACGAGACGGTGGGCGAAGTCCCAGCCTTCGAGGTCGCCGGGGTCGATCCCCGCCTGCGGCCACACCAGCTTGAGTTCATCGCCGCGCGTCTGGACGACCTGGCTCCCCGCCTTCGGGCTGATGCACACCCAGTCGATGGCGGGATGCGCGGCGATGGTGCCATTGCTCTCCATCGCGACGGTGAAGCCCGCGTCATGCAGCGCGGCCAGCAGGGCGGTGTCGATCTGGAGCATCGGCTCACCCCCGGTCAGCACGACGAAACGGTCGCCCCGCCCCGCGCCCCACAGCCGCTCCACCGCGTCGGTCAGCGCCGGTCCGTCGGCGAAGCGGCCACCGCCGTCGCCATCGGTGCCGACGAAATCCGTGTCGCAAAACTGGCAGACGGCGCTCGCCCGGTCCTGTTCCCGCCCAGACCACAGGTTGCAGCCCGCAAAGCGCACGAACACCGCCCGGCGTCCGCTGTTCACGCCCTCGCCCTGAAGGGTCAGGAACATCTCCTTGACGGCATAGCCCATCGGTCAGCGTCCCATCGTCAGCGCGACGTGTCGGGGGTGACGGCATAGCCGGTCGGGTCGGGCAGCCCCGCCTCGACAAAGCCGCGCGCGCGCAGGCGGCAACTGTCGCATTCGCCGCAATGAAGCAGCACGGGCGACATATAGCCCGCCGGGGCGGGATCGTAGCAGGACCAGCTCATCCCCGCGTCGAGGCCGAGCCGCGCCGCCTCCCGCGCGATGTCCGCCTTGCTCATATGTTGCAGCGGGGTGCGGATGCGGAAGGGCCGGCCCTCCACCCCTTCGCGCGTGGCAAGGGTCGCCATCGCCTCGAACGCGGCGATGAATTCCGGGCGGCAGTCGGGATAGCCCGAATAATCGAGCGCGTTGACGCCGATATAGATGTCATGCGCGCCGCTCGTCTCCGCCAGGCCCAGCGTCAGGGCGAGGAAGATGGCGTTGCGCGCGGGGACATAGGTGACGGGGATGCCGTCGGGCTGCACGCCATCCTTGGGCACGTCGATGTCGGTGGCGGTCAGCGCCGATCCGCCAAAGGCGCTGAGATCGAGGGGCAGGACGACATGCCGCTTTACCCCCAGCATCGCCGCGATGGCGCGGGCGCGCTCCAGCTCGACCCGGTGTCGCTGGTTATAGTCGATGGTCAGCGCGACCAGCTCATGCCCCGCCTCCCGCGCGAGGGCCGCCGCGACCATCGAATCGAGACCGCCGGAGATCAGGATGACGGCGATGGATGGCTGGCCGGGAGCGGCGTGTTCGGAAGGCTGGGTGGAAATCGCGTTGGACATGGCGGCTGGCTCATCTGGATCGTGCGGGCGGCGGAACCATGATCGCGGCGGGGTGCGCCCTCCATGGTCGATCATGCGCCGGAGACAGGATCGGCTCCTCCCGCTGGCGATGGCAGGATAGCCGAAGGGGCGGTCGGGTTACAGCCTGTCTGACGGCGGGCTGGCCGGGTGTGCGGCGGAAACAGCGTCCGGGCTATCCACAGAACGGTCCTGGCCACAGAACGGTCTTGGCCACAGAACGGTCCTGGCCACAGAACGCTCCTGGCAGGCGCCGCTGGCGAACGGGGCGGAGCCTGTGCCGTGGGGCCGCAGGACCGGGCGTCCGTGGATCAGGCATGCTCCAGCGTCAGTTGCAGCGGATGCTGGTTCTGGCGGGCGAAATCCATCACCTGATTGACCTTCGTCTCCGCCACTTCATAGCTGAACACGCCGCAGATGCCGACGCCGCGCTGATGCACATGCAGCATCACCCGCGTCGCCTCCTCCATGTCCATGCGGAAAAACCGCTGAAGGACATGCACGACGAATTCCATCGGCGTATAATCGTCGTTCAGCATCAACACCTTGTAGGGTGTCGGCTTCTTGGTCCGGGTGCGCGCGCGCGTCGCGACGCCGAGGCCCGGCCCGCCGGGACCGTCCTCATCGCTCTTGCCCGCCATAGACGTGATGCTGGTGCTGGAAATGGAGATCATGATGGCCCAGAATATGGCATGCGCGGACGGCAAGGCAAGGGGGCGATGCGCGGCACCGCCAAGAAGCCGCCCACTTTACCCCCGTTCGGCACAGCCAGCGGCGCGGGAAAGCGGGCAAAACACACGCGGCAGATGAGGCGGATCGGGAGGCTGATCGGTGCACTGAACGGCACGGGCCGGGGCGAACCGGGACGGGCCGGAGCGGACAACAGACAGGGGAGCGGGACCATGGCCCCACCCCCCTGCGTTTCGTAGCTGTGCTTCAATCGCTATCGTCGGCGGCGGATCGGCAGTCTGCGCCGACCCCACCCCCGTGCAGCATCAGGCCGCGAGCGACTTCAGCTTGTCCGACACGATGGCGGCGCGGTTGCTGATCGGCTGGGCGATTTCGCCGGCCAGCTTGAGCAGCGCTTCGCTGGTCTTGGCGGTTTCGGCGGCCAGCGTGTCGAAGGCCGAGGTGACGAGTTCGCTCTGAAGCTGGAAGAATTCGACCGGCGACTTCACCGAGGCAAAGCTCTTGAAGGTGGCGCTGGTCTTCTCGAAGGACGCGCGGCCATATTCGGCGGCGTTCTGGCCCAGAGCCTCGACGCCCTTGGCGGCGATCTTGGACGATTCGACCAGAGCCTCGACATTGCCCTTGGTGAGGTCAGTCAGTTCCTCGACGGTCTTGGAGGACTTCTCGACGGCGACCTTCGCCTTCTCGTTGAAATCGCCGACAATCGACTGGAGACGAACCTTGGCGTCTTCTGCGAACTTCTTGCCGGTTTCGATGGCTTCATTCATGATATGATGTCCTTCCAGAGCATGCGGCACTTGCCAGTCGGCAGCCGTTTCCTTCGCAGCGACGAGGGATTCGACGACGACCGGCTGCGGCGGTGTCGGCGCTACAATATCAGCAGGGGCAAGTTCGGCCGGGGCTTCCAGCACAGGTTGCGCGGGAACGGGCTGTTCCTGTGCGACCGGTTCCGGTTCTGGCGTCACCACGGGCACGTTCGGCACCGACGCGGCCTTAGGCGAAACCTCCGGGGCCGAAACTTTCAGCGCGGGCGGAGTTCCGCCCACCGCCGTCGGAAAAGCGGCATCGTTATGATCGACGAAGGCCGAGAGGCCACCCGATTCGATCACGAAGGGCGCAGGTTCCCGGACCGGAGTCGCGGGCTTCGCGCGGCCTTTGCTTGCCGGAACCACGGCAGACGTCCCTTTTTTCGGGACAGCCCGAAACGATGGGGTTTTGGGTGGTGTAGCCATAACAGACCTCTTCCCGTTTGCTGCGGTGCACAATAAGTCGACTTCTCAAAAAAATCAACCAATTTTTTGCACCGCAACATAGAGAAATATGGCCTATAGATTACAGGAAATCAGTAGTTTACGAAAACTTTTCAACTGTTCAGGGCTAAATGCAGTCCTATTCTAACGCATCAGCACATAACGGCCCGGCGCATCCTCCAGCGCGGGCAGGCGCCCCTTGCCGGGCTTGCGCGCCTTGGCGGAGGGCACCTGAACCGGGTCCAGCCCGGCGATCCATGCCGCCCAGTCGGGCCACCAGCTCCCCTTCGTCTCCGTCGCGCGGGCGCGGAATTCGTCGAAGGTGCCGACCGGCTCGTCATGGGTCCAATATTGATATTTCTGCTTCACCGGCGGGTTGACCACCCCCGCGATATGGCCGGACCCCGCCAGCACGAAACGGGACGGGCCGGACAGATGGCCGCGCAGCTTCCACACCGAGCGGGCGGGCGCGATATGATCCTCCACCCCCGCCTGGATATAGGCGGGCACCGTGACCCGGCGCAGGTCGATGGGCGTGCCGCCGACCGACAGGCTGCCCGCCTGCACCAGCCGGTTGTCGCGGTACAGATCCTCCAGATAGGAACGCAGCCAGCGCGCGGGCAGGTTCGTCGTGTCGCCGTTCCAGAACAGCAGGTCGAAGGGCGAATAATCGTCCGCCAGCAGATAATTGTTCACGACATAGGACCAGATCAGGTCGTTGCCGCGCAGCAGGTTGAAGGTGGCGGCCAGATAGCGCCCGTCGAGGAATCCGTCCGTCACCAGCCGGTCGATCATCTGGATCTGCTGGCTGTCCACGAAGAGCCGGAGGTCGCCCGAATCGGCGAAATCGACCTGCGCGGTGAAGAAGGTCGCGCTCTTGACGATGTCCTGCCGCCCATGCGCGTCCAGCCAGGCGAGCGTCGCGGCCAGCGTGGTGCCCGCCACGCAATAGCCGATGGCATGGACCGATTCGACGTCCAGCAGGCCGCGCACCGTGTCGATGGCGTCGACCTGCGCGCCGACATAATCGTCCCACACCGTATCCGCCATCGCGGCATCGGCGGATTTCCAGGAGACCATGAAGACGGTCAGCCCCTGATCCACCGCCCAGCGCACGAAGCTCTTCTCCGGCGAGAGGTCGAGGATGTAGAAACGGTTGATCCACGGCGGGAAGATGATGACCGGCGTTTCCTGCACGGTCTTCGTCGTCGGGCTGTACTGGATCAACTGGTAGAGCGGCGTCTCATGGATGACCTTGCCCGGCGTGACCGCGATATTCTCCCCCACCGTGAAGGCGTTGAGGTCGGTCTGCTGGAGCTGGCCGCGGCCCAGATCCGCCATCATCCGCTCCAGCCCGACGAGCAGGTTGTTGCCGTTCGTCTCGATCGTGCGCTGCACGACCTGCGGATTGGTGAAGGGGAAATTGGCCGGGCTGGTCGCGTCGATCAGGCCCTGCATCGCGAAACGCGCCCGTTCGCGCTGCTGCCAATCGAGGCCCTCGATGCTGTCGACCGACCGCAGCAACGATTCGGACAGGAGCAGGTAGGACTGGCGCAGCACGGAATAGACGGGATGGTCCGACCATGCCGGATCGCGGAACCGCCGGTCGGGGGATGCGGGCGCGGCATCGCCGGCGGCGGGGCTATTGACGGGCCGGCCCTGCGCGAGGTCGGCCAGCAGATTCTGCCAGAGGGCCAGCCCCTTTTGCGTGCTCTCCGTCTGGATCTCCGCGATTTTCTCCAGCGTGCCGTTGAGCGGCGGCGCGCCATGCCCCCCGGTCATGGCGGCGGCGCGCTCCAATATCGTCTGCTGCGCGAGGCCGACGATCCGGGTCCAGTGCTGCAACTGGCCCAGCGACGGCGTCACCCCGTCCAGCACCGTGGCCCCGGCCGGATCCGCTTTTCCATCCTGTGCGATGATTCGTCTCCCTGTCAGGCTGCTCTTTCACTGGAACGGCTCGGCCTGCCGGTATATAGCCATAGGCACCGTCAGCCGCGCAACGCCTTTATCAGGCCGCAGAAAACGGCGGGCGGATTATGAAACGGCGCTGTGCGCCACGGGAGCCACGCGGCTTCCCCAATCGAAAGCAAGAGGTCAATGTCCGAAGAATTCTACCGCATGAAGCGTCTCCCCCCCTATGTCATCGCCGAAGTGAATGCGATGCGGGCGGCGGCGCGAGCGGCGGGTGAGGACATCATCGACCTGGGCATGGGCAATCCCGACCTGCCGCCGCCCGACCATGTCATCGCGAAACTGGTCGAGGTCGCGCAGAAGCCGGACGCCCATGGCTATAGCCAGTCCAAGGGCATTCCCGGCCTGCGCCGCGCACAGGCCAATTATTATGCGCGCCGGTTCGGCGTGGACGTGGACCCGGAGACGGAAGTCGTCGTGACCATGGGGTCGAAGGAGGGGCTGGCCAGCCTCGCCACCGCGATCACCGCGCCGGGTGACGTGGTGCTGGCGCCCAACCCCAGTTACCCGATCCACACATTCGGCTTCATCATCGCGGGGGCGACCATCCGATCCGTGCCGACGACCCCGAACGAGGATTATTTCCGCGCGCTGGACAAGGCGATGGCGTTCACCGTGCCGCGGCCGTCGATCCTGGTCGTCAACTATCCGTCCAACCCGACGGCGGAGACGGTCGAGCTGCCCTTCTACGAGCGGCTGGTGGCGTGGGCGAAGGAGAACAAGGTCTGGATCCTGTCCGACCTCGCCTATTCCGAGCTTTATTATGACGGCAACCCGACCCCCTCCATCCTTCAGGTGCCGGGCGCGAAGGATGTGGCGATCGAGTTCACGTCGCTGTCGAAGACCTATTCGATGGCGGGCTGGCGCATGGGCTTTGCGGTCGGCAATCCCAAGCTGATCGCGGCGATGACGCGGGTGAAGAGCTATCTCGACTATGGCGCGTTCACGCCGATTCAGGCGGCGGCCTGCGCGGCGCTCAACGGTCCGCAGGACATTGTCGAGCGTAACCGCGAACTCTACCACAAGCGCCGCGACGTGCTGGTCGAGAGCTTTGGCCGGGCGGGCTGGGACATTCCCCCGGCGCGCGCGTCCATGTTCTGCTGGGCGCCGTTGCCGCCCGCGCTCAAGGAGATGGGCAGCCTCGAATTCTCCAAGCAATTGCTGACGCAGGCGAAGGTCGCGGTCGCACCCGGCGTCGGCTATGGCGAGGATGGCGAGGGTTTCGTGCGCATCGCCATGGTGGAGAATGAGCAGCGACTGCGGCAGGCCGCGCGCAGCATCCGCAAATATCTCCAGAGCATGGGCGTCAATGCGCCGCCCGCCAATGCCAGCAAGGGCGCGGCCTGAGCCTCGTCAAAGCCATAGTCCGTGTCAGGCTTCGGGATCGCGCGCGCGATGACCGACGCTTTGACATGACGGGCGGTCGCCCATGACCAGCGGCCTGCCGATCCCGCCCGTCACGGATGTCGCGCATATCATCCAGCTCGCGCTGGCGCCGGTGTTTCTGCTCACCGGCGTCGGCGCGTTCCTGAATGTCTGCACCGGGCGTCTGGCGCGGATCGTCGACCGGGCGCGGGTCATCTCGCCCCTGATCCTGTCGGAAAAGGGACGGGAGCATGACCGGCTGGTCGAGGAACTGCGCGTCCTCGACCGGCGCATGGGCATCGTCGATGTCGCGATCCTGCTGAGCGTCATCAGCGCGGGCCTCGTCTGTCTGGTCGTCGTGCTGCTGTTCGCGGCGGAGGTGATCGGGCGGCCGCTGGGCACGGTCATCGCGCTGTTCTTCATCGCGTCCATGCTGTGCCAGGCGGCGGCCTTCGCCAGCTTCATCGTGGAGATCAGGCTATCCGCCCGCATCATCCGCATCAACGACGAACTGCTGTTCCACCGCGCGGAGGATGGGACGGAGGACGGCCGGGCCTGACCCCGACGCGACCGGCCGGATCAGGCCGAATATCAGCCGGGACGGATCAACGCACGGCCAGCCTGATCGAATAACGCCCCTCCCCCGGCACATATTCCAGCGGGGCGCGCAATTGCCGCGACAGGCCGGTGAGCACGCGCCCGAACCGCTCCTCCAGCAATTGCTCCACATCGGGATCGGGCCGGAGCGAGTCCGACGCGATGGACAATTCGCCCTTGTCCGGCTCCTCGCTGTCCCGGCGCAACGCCACCAGAACGGGGCTGGACCGGCCACTGAGGATCGCCAGTTCGACCAGCTCCGTAATGAGGAACGCGGTGGGAACCGCCGTGTCCTGGCTGAGATGGAGGTGGTCGGCGGCGACTTTGATCGCCAGTTGCCTGCCCGGCGCGCTGCCCCGCAGCCCGCTGGCCAGTTCGCTGATGAGCGCCTGCGCGTCGATGCCGGCGCTGTATTCCGCCGATGCATAATGGTTGCGATGCACCACCGACAGCGCATCGACGCGCCGCTGGATGGAGGCATAGGCTTCCGCCGCCGCCGGATCGGGACTGGCGCGGCTGTGCAGATTGATGAGGCTGGCGATGATCTGGAGGTTGTTCTTGACGCGATGATGCACTTCGCGCGTCAGGGCGCGCTGATGCACCAGCGCGTCGGCCAGTTGCCCCTCATGCTCCACCACATCTTCGGAGATTTCGCGGAACGTCTCGCCCAGCGTCCGGATCTCCTGCGCCAGCGTGGCGTCGTCGGGCAAGGGGCCGAGCATCGTGCCGGGCTGATAGGCGGCGACATAGCGGTTGAGGCCGATGAGCGGGCGGATGAGATAGCGGTTCACCACCCACCAGCCGACCGCCGCCGCCGCGAACCACATGACGATGGGCAATATGGTCGCGGCAAACCGCAGCAGGTCCACCGGGGGCCGCTGCGTGGTCATCGCCAGTTGCAACCCGCCCAGATTGAGCGGGGCGACCGCCCGGTCCACATCCGCCGGGTCGGGCCGGGCGCCATCGGTGGTCAGCGGCAGGCGCAAATGACCGCGATGGAGTGTCAGGCTGACAAAGCCGGGATCATGGTCGCGCAGGCCCGTACGCTCCCCCAGTTCCTGCGGGCCATAGCTGATGAGGCCACGAATGGCGCCGTTCATGCTGTTGACCCGGACGAGCAGGTGGCGCGCCCCTTCGACGATCGTCGCCTGCTGGTCGAACAGGGTCGCACCGCCCGCGTCATACACGCGGGGGACTGTCCCGAAATGGCACAGGGGTCGCCCATCACCATCGAACATCGCGAAACCGAAATCGCGGTCATGGCCGCGCAACTGGTTGCTGGCCCGCTGACAGATGGCGGTGCTGCGCGGATGGGCGGCGAGATCGTTGGCGACCAGCCGCATGGTCGAACGGTCAGCGTTGATCTCACCCAGCAGGCGGCTGGCCCCTTCCGCGGCGGCCAGGTTCAACCCGGCCACCCGCTCCATCTCCACGGTGCGGATCGTCTGCACGGTGCCGATGACCGCCACCACACCCAGCGGCAGCAATGCCAGCATCAGAGCCACGAATAACTTGAAGCCGGTGGTGGAATGGCCTGCGCCAAGGCGGCCGGTCGATGCCAGTTGGGCGGCTATGCGGGCGCGCGTGAAACGCCGCTTCACGCTCATTTCATCTGTCATTCCAACTTGTTAAGAAGATCCATGAGGTCATCGGGGATCGCTTCGTCGACTGTCTGGCGATAGGCGCCCCGTAATAACTGGCCGACATCGCCCGGCGCGCGTGGAGCCTTGGGCGACCTGACGGCGGATGGCTTGCGAGAGGAGGTTGTCGCCTGAGCAGACGATTTGCGCGCCCGCACCGGCTTGCCTTCCAGGGATGTTTCGGCCGGATCGGTTCGCACACGCACCTCCCCTCCTGTCGCATCCCCCTGCGCGTCGCCTGCCTCTCGACGCAGGGCATCGACCGGGGATCCATCACTGGTTGCGACCTTGCGATTCAAAGCATTGCCCCCGACATATCTCTCTTGTGGATCACTTGGCCCTCATGATGCAATGCCTGCCTTAATCATCCGTACCAGCCGCTTAAAGCATAAAAACATTGTTATCGCGCCCGCAATGAAACCATTATGCCCTGTGTTGGTTCCATCATTTGTCGAACCGGCGCTTCTTCGTCGGAAGGCTTGGTCAATCGGGCGGTGGGTGTGGTCCGTTGGGGGGGTATCCCGGCGAAAATTCCAGCCTCGCCACGCCCGGCGGGAGAAAGTATCAGAATGTCGCTTGGTCAACAGTTGCAACCCCATTTGCCGTTCCTTCGCCGTTATGCGCGCGCCCTGACCGGCAACCAGACCGACGGCGACGCCTATGTGCGCGCCACGCTGGAAGCGATCATCGCGGCCCCGCAGGAATTTCCCGCAGACGTCGGTCCCCGGCTGGGCCTGTACCGGACCTTCCACGCCATCTGGGACAGCGCGGGCAAGGCGCTGACCGACGATCATGGCGGCGAATCGGACCAGGAATCCATCGCCAACGCCCGGCTGGCCGCCATCCCCTCGCAATCGCGGCAGGCCCTGCTGCTCAGCGCGATGGAGGGCTTCGCCAATAATGAGGTCGCCTATCTCATCAACGAGGATGAGGAACGGGTCGAGGCGCTGGTCGACCAGGCCATGGCCGAGATCGAGGCGCAGACCCGCACCCGCGTCCTCATCATCGAGGACGAGCCGATCATCGCGATGGATATCGAAACCATCGTGCGCGATCTGGGCCATGACGTGACCGGCATTGCCGTCACCCGTGACGAGGCGGTGCGCGAGGCGATGGCCGTCCGCCCCGGACTGGTGCTGGCCGACATCCAACTGGCCGACGACAGCAGCGGCATCGACGCGGTGCGTGACATATTGGCGGAGTTCCCGGTGCCGGTGATCTTCATCACCGCCTTCCCCGAACGGCTGCTGACCGGCGAGCGCCCGGAGCCGACCTTCCTGATTACCAAGCCGTTCCAGCGCGCGACGGTGAAGGCCGCCATTTCGCAGGCGCTGTTCTTCAACAGCGAGACGGCCCCCGCCTGATCGCCCGGACCGGCGGTCGCGATTCCCGCGATCCCGGCCGCCATGGTCCCATCATCGACCGCCAGCACCCATCGCCATCATGGCCGGACCGTCCCGGACGATCCGGCCATGATGGAATCCGGGGCTGGACCTCCACCCCGATGCGGCTATGAACCCTGTTCATGACCGAGGCCGAAGATCGCATAGCCCCCCTGGACGTCGCGCGCGGCGCGGCCATCATCGGCGTCGTGCTGATGAATGTCGCGGCCATCGCCCTGCCCCGCTCGCTCAACATCCTGCCCACGGCGGGCAATGGCGGCGTGGCCGATGCCCTCGTCTGGCTGGCCGGGTTCATCCTGGTCGATGGCAAGGCGCGCGCGCTGCTCGCCATGCTGTTCGGCGCGTCGACCCTGCTGGTGATCGACCGGGCGGAGATGGACGGGCGCGACGGCGTGGCCGCGCAGCGCCAGCGGCTGCTCTGGCTGCTACCCATCGGCATCGCCCATTATGCGCTGGTCTGGTCCGGCGACATATTGATGCTGCTGGCGGTCGGCGGGCTGATCGCGCTGCGCTTTGTCGGCCATGAGCCGATGGAGCTGGTGAAGGCGGCCTTCCTCTTCTTCGCCGCCCAGCTTCTCATCGTCCTCTTCTTCACCGTCACCGCCTATTGGGCGTCCTCCCCGGCGGACTATCATGGGCTGTTGCAGCGCGAGATGGTGCTGGACATCGCCCTCCATCGCGACGGCTATGGCGCGATCGCACTGGAGCGGATCAAGGATTTTCCGCAGGCGGCCAGCCTGCTGTCGCTCCATGCCCTGCCGGAAACCCTGGGCTTCATGATGCTGGGCATGGCGATGGCCAAGGGCGGATTTTTCTTTGGCCAATGGACGGTGGAACAGTATCGCCAGACAGCGCGCCGCGCCTATCTGGTCGGCATCCCGCCCATGCTGGCGCTGGGCCTGTGGGCCATGGCGACCGACGATCCGCGCACCATCGACATGATCGGCTATGCCGCCGCCTTTCCGTTTCGCATCCCGCTGACCATCGGCCATGCCGCCCTGCTGGTCGTGGCGGCTCAGGCGGCGGTCAGCGCGCCCCTCGCCCGCGTCGCGGCGGTCGGGCGGCTGGCCCTGTCCAACTATCTGCTGTGCAGCCTTGTGATGACCGGCATCGCCTATGGCTATGGCGCGGGCCTCTACGCCCATATCGGACGGCTGGGCCTGCTCGCCCTGTCGGCGGGGCTGCTGATCGCCATGCTGCTATGGTCGCCGCTGTGGCTGGCGAAGTTCGGGCAGGGACCGGCGGAGCGACTGTGGCGAACCATGCAGCGGCGGGGATGAAGGGTGCGCGCCATCGGCCGGGAGCGGGTGGCGTGGTGCCACGGTTTCGCCGTCGCGGGCAGTGGCTCGAACGGGTAGTGACTCGAGCGAGAGAGGCGGATAATGCGGTGGCGGTGGCGGACTTCACCCCAGTTCGATGACGCCCGGCCATAACGCCCCACAGATCATCTCTTACCCGTACCAGCGCGGCGAAACGGCCAGTCCACCAGTCCCACCGCCCAGAGCGGCGCCCAGATGATGAGCGGTTGCAGGGCCAGACGCGGCCCATGATACCACCAGCCCAGACGCACCCCGCCGATAGCGATATTATCGACGGCATGATGGATGTTGGCGGGCCAGACACACAGCGCATAAAGCGCCAGACCAAGGGCCGCGGCGACCCGGACGGGCCGGAGCCGCACGGTCGGGAGCAACAGGCCGATGGCGCCCGCAATCTCGCACCAGCCCGTCACCCGCACCACCAACGCCGCATCGGGCACCCAGCCGGGCGTGATGGCGATGAAGCCCGCCGGGGCCTCCAGATGCTTGTACCCCGCAAAGCCATAGGCCAGCGCCAGTAACCAGCGGACCAGAGTGCGCGCGCCCTTCCTGCGGATCGACGGACTTTGCCCTTCCCCGCTCCTCTGCGTGTGGCCGTCCCTGTCCATCGCCCTGTCCATTATCTTGTCCTCGCCTTGTCCCGGCCCCATCTTCTACTCCGGTGCCGGGAAGGCAAAGGATAGTGGGCGCGGCTGGTCGCAAATGGTCGGCGCACCGATCGGGCTGGCTGTCGATTCCACAGGCTCCGCACCCTATCGCCCGCGCGGCGAACCCGTGATAAGAGCGCCGCTCGCAGGAAGAAGGCTTGCCCATGAACGACCTTACCCAGACGCCCGAAATGCTGATCGGCACGATGGCCGCCCGCGCGCGCAAGGCGACCGCGATATTGGCCGACGCCAGCGATGCGGCCAAGGCGACCGCTCTGCGCGCCGCCGCCGCCGCCCTGCGCGAGGCGACAGACGCGATCCTGCGCGCCAACGCCGCCGATATGGAGCGGGGTGCGGCCAACGGCCTGACCAGCGCCATGCTCGACCGGCTGCGGCTGGACGAGGGGCGTATCGCGGCCATCGCCGATGCGGTGGACCAAGTCGCGGCGCTGCCCGATAGCGTGGGGCAACTGGTGGACGAGACGGTGCGGCCCAATGGTCTTGTCCTGCAACGGGTGCGCGTGCCGCTGGGCGTCGTCGGCATCATCTACGAAAGCCGCCCCAATGTGACCGCCGACGCGGCCGCGCTGTGCCTGCGGTCGGGCAACGCCGTGATCCTGCGCGGCGGGTCGGAGGCACTGGAGAGCAACCGCGCCATCCACGCCGCCATGGCGGAGGGCATCGCCTCGACCGGCCTGCCGGTGGATGCGGTGCAGCTGGTGCCCACGGCGGACCGGGCGGCGGTCGGCGCGATGCTGCGCGCGGCGGGGCTGATCGACATCATCGTGCCGCGCGGGGGCAAGAGCCTGGTCGCGCGGGTGCAGGAGGAGGCGCGGGTGCCCGTGCTCGCCCATCTCGACGGCATCAACCACAGCTATATTCACGCCTCCGCCGACCCGGAGATGGCGCGGACCGTGGCGGTCAACGCCAAGATGCGCCGGACCGGCATCTGCGGCGCGATGGAGACGTTGCTGATCGACCGCGCCTTCCCGGCGGCGGGTGAGGTCATCTCCGCCCTGCTCGACGCCCGTTGCGAAGTGCGCGGCGATGCGGACGTGCGCGCGCTCGACCCCCGCGTCGAAGCGGTGGAGGAGGATGACTGGGACACGGAATATCTGGAGGCGATCCTGTCCGCCCGCTTCGTGGACGGGGTGGACGCGGCGCTGGACCATATCGCGGCCCATGGCAGCCACCATACCGACGCGATCATCGCCGAGGATGCGGCGGTGGCCGAAACCTTCCTGCGCCGGTGCGACAGCGCCATCGTGATGTGGAACGCATCGAGCCAGTTCGCCGATGGCGGCGAGTTCGGGCTGGGCGCGGAGATCGGCATTTCGACGGGACGCTTGCATGCGCGCGGGCCGGTCGCGCTGGAGGGGCTGACCACCTATAAATGGCTGGTGCGCGGCACAGGTCAGACGCGCCCATGACGGTGGCGCCTGCGGGTTTCCGGGCGACGGCCGCTATTGCCCTCGCCCCCTTGTTGCTGGCCGGTTGCGCGACCGTGGTGCCGGAACCGGGAGGCCATCGCCCGACGCCGACTCCCCCGCCCGCACCCCCGGCGCCGCTGCCGACCCCGGCGAGCACGGACTGGCAGGACTGGCCGCTGACGCCGGGCAACTGGACCTATGCCCGGTCCGGCTCCTCCACGCTGGCGCGCTTTGCGTCCGGGGGGACGGTCCACGCCTGGGTCCGCTGCGACCTGACGACGCGGGTGGTGGCGATCGGGCGTTCGGCCCCTGCCGCCGACATCAGCAGCATGATGACCGTCCGCACCAGCTTCGGCACGGCGGAATGGCCCGCCCGCGCCGTGGGCGGGGCGACGCCGGGCGTGGAGGCGGTGCGCAGCGCCAGCGACCCCGGCCTCGACCAGATCGCCTTCACGCGCGGACGCTTCGCCCTGATGCTGCGCGACCGGCCGCCGGTCATCGCGCCAAGCTGGGCGGAACCGGTGCGGGTGGTCGAGGATTGTAGGGGATAGATGAGGACAGGGCGTCCCGCATCGGGCTGGCAAGTATGATTCGAAAAAAGAATAATACAAGGCTTGATCGTAAGCGGTGAATGATTCACTTTCCTCTTCAGAGGACGGGAAAACGGCTTCCAGCCACCCCGCTCTCTGCCGGTTTTAACAGCGCGAAAGGAGGTGATCCGATGTCTCATGGTTCAGCAATGGGGTCGGACAAGTCCATTCGGAGTACCCGCCGCTAATCCAGTGGCGTGGCCGCGCGAGGCCCAGCGGACGATGTCCGGCGGGCTGACGCAGCGGAGAGGCTCCGAAGGCGGCACTTTCGGCCGCTGACCATGTTTGATGGGCCGTCGAGGTATATCTGCCTCGGCGGCCCCTCTCATGTTCGGCATATGCCTCTCCTATGGAGCATAGTGGGATTTGCGCGCGGGCCGGTTTGCGCGGGTTGCTGCGGCGGGCGTGGCCGGCGCGATCTTTCCCCTTCTACTGTATCTTTTTTCTCCTCTTTCGCCGGATGGGCGATCTCTCCCGCGTGGCCGAAAGGTAGCCCTCTACCGAGAGGCTCCCTAAAGCGGGTGACAGGGCGTGGACCGGGTCGATCCGACGCCATCACATTCCGGGGCTGTCCCCTATGCGTCGCGCAGGAAGGCGACAAAGCGGCCCTTCAGACGACCGGCCACCGCATTCCCATAGGTCAGGGTCGACTGCACCTCGATCCGGGCGAGCCGTTTGCGGCGGAGCATCTTCAGGAAAGGCGGCCAGTCGCCCTCCTCGACCAGCGACGATGTGGCGGTGAAACGGCCGAGAATAGGGCGTTCATAGTCCATCGCATTGGACTGGATGACCACTTCGCACGCCAGCCCCGCCTCCACCAGCCGCAGGTGCAGGACCGACCAGGCGGAGAGGATCGCGACAGCGGAGGCGCTGCCGCCGAACACCGTGCTCTTGTGGTTGATATTGGGTTCCAGCGGGGCGGAGAGGACGACCGATTGCGCCGTGCCCGACAGCACATCCACCCGCATCGCCGCCGACAGGGGGATTTGCCGGTGCAGATAGTCTTCGAGGTCGGCCCGCTCCATCCCGCTTCCCCTGTCGTTCCCGTGACGGACGGCATGTCTGGAAAAGCGGCGAATGGCCAGCCCTGTTTGGCGATGCGGCTGGAATGGAGCGGGGCAGGGCCGTTCGCTCGCCCGTCCTGCGATCGGTGCCGCTGGTGACGCCTTCCTCCCGCCTCGCCATGGCCAACCGCATGGCGCAGCGGGTGGAAGGAGGAAGGGGCCGCCAGAGCCTACGCCACCCTAGAGCAGCCGATCCGATTGCATCGGACCGGCTGCTCTCAGTTTTTGGCTTGGCGCGTTTTCCGAGTCAGCAGGTGATGCCACCTGCTTGGAAAACGCTCTAAGCCCGATGCAGCAGCGCCCGTGCGCGCGCCACGACCTCCGCCAGCATCGCCGCGCTGGGGCTGCCCGCGCGGGCGCGGGTCAGGAGTATCCGATATTGGGTGAGCGCGGCCTCATGCCGTTCCAGCCATTGGCCAACATGGTCGCGCAACCCGCCCTTGTCCGCGCGGGCCAGGAACAGCAGCCGCATCTCCTGTATGTCCCGCTCCACGCCGGCGATCAGCAGCCGCTCCCACGGATCGACCGGGGCGAGATGCGACGCCGCCAGTTGCAGCCAGTCGAGGCCCAGGGCGGTGCTGACATCCTGCGCCGCATCCGCGACCGCGACCGCATCGTCACCGCGCCGCCGCGCCAGTTCCGCGATGCCCGCCGCACCCATCGCCTGCTCCAGCCGGGCCAGCGCCGCCGCTAGATCGGCGGGGACGCCCTGTTCGACCAGCGCGGCCTCTGCCTCCGGCGCGGTGGCGCGGGGCAGCAGCTTGGCGACGCCGGGCCGCACCATGTCCAGCGTCTCGCTGGGCGAGAGCGTGCCCGCGCTCAACCGGCACAGTTCGCGGATATGGTCCGTCACCGCGTCGGACAGGCGACGGAAATAGGCGATTCGCACCGTTTCCGGCATCTGCGCCGTGTCGGCGCTGGCCCAGATGGCGGGCAGGTCGAACAGGGTTTCCGCGACGATGAAGGCCGCCGCGACATCCGAGAGGGTAAAGCCCTCATCCTCCCCCAGCATCAGCGGCGGGATGATGCCGATGCGGTTGACGATGCGGTTGGCCACTTCGGTCGCGACGATCTCCCGCCGCAACTGATGCTGTTCGATCGCCGCCTTGTGCTTCTTCTGCATTTCGGGCGGGAAGGCATTGAACAGGTCGGGCCGGGTGATGGGATCGTCGGGCAGATGATTATGTTCGATCGCATCCTGAAGGCTGAGCTTGGCGGTGGCCAGCAGCACGGCCAGTTCCGGTCGGGTCAGGCCATGCCCCTCCTGCGCGCGGCGCATCAGTTCGGGGTCGCCGGGCAGACCCTCCACCTTGCGGTCCAGCCGCCCGCTGCGAACGAGGCCGTCGATCAGGCGGACATAGGCGGGAATATCCGCTGCGCCGCCCGCCTCCGCAATGGAGAGGCCGAGCGCCTGAAGCCGGTTGTCCTCCAGCACCAGACGGGCGACGCTGTCGGTCATCTTCGCCAGCAGCTTGTTGCGCGCGTCCGGCGTCAGGCTGCCGTCCGTCACGTCGCGGGCCAGCGCGATCTTGATGTTCACCTCATTATCGGAACAATCGACGCCCGCGCTGTTGTCGATGAAGTCGGTGTTGATGCGGCCGCCGCCCAGCGCATAGGCGATGCGCGCGGCCTGGGTGACGCCCATATTGGCGCCCTCCCCGATCACCTTGGCGCGGATCGACTCCGCATCGACGCGCACCCGGTCGTTGGCGGTGTCGCCGACCTCCGCATTACTTTGCGCCACGGCCTTGATATAGGTGCCGATCCCGCCGAACCAGATCAGATCGACATCGGCGGTCAGCAACGCGGAGATGAGCGCCGCCGGGTCCATGGCGACGGCGGCGGTGCCGATGATCGCCTGCATTTCCGGCGACAGGGGGATGGATTTCAGCGTGCGGGGAAAGACGCCGCCGCCCTTTGAAATCAGCGCCTTGTCATAATCGTCCCAGCTCGACCGGGGCAGGGCGAACAGGCGGGCGCGCTCCGCATGCGCCTTTGCCGTGTCAGGATCGGGGTCGATGAAGATGTGGCGATGGTCGAACGCCGCGACGAGGCGGATGGCTTTCGACAGCAACATGCCATTGCCGAACACATCGCCCGACATGTCGCCCACGCCCACGACGGATACGGGGTCCGCCTGCACGTCCACGCCCATTTCGAGGAAATGCCGCTGGACGGAGAGCCACCCGCCGCGCGCGGTGATGCCCATCGCCTTATGGTCATAGCCGTTGGAACCGCCGCTGGCGAAGGCGTCGCCCAGCCAGAAACCATGTTCCAGCGCGATGGAATTGGCGATGTCGGAGAAGCTGGCGGTGCCCTTGTCCGCCGCGACCACGAAATAGGGGTCGTCGCCGTCGCGGATCACCATGCCGCGCGGATGCTTCACCTTGCCCTTCACCACATTGTCGGTAACGGACAGCAGCGCGCGGATGAAAATGCGATAGCTTTCGGTGCCCTCCGCCAGCCAGGCGTCGCGGTTCGCGGCCGGGTCAGGCAGTTGCTTGGGGAGGAAGCCGCCCTTTGCGCCCGTGGGTACGATGACGGCGTTCTTGACCCGCTGCGCCTTCATCAGGCCGAGCACTTCGGTGCGGAAATCGTCGCGACGGTCGGACCAGCGCAGGCCACCGCGCGCGATGGGACCGGCGCGCAGGTGGATGCCCTCGACGCGGGGGCTGTACACCCAGATTTCCCGCCATGGCACGGGGCTGGGCAGGCCGGGGACCAGTGCGCTGTCGATCTTGAAGGCCAGCGCGCCCTGACCGGCGGGGGTGAAGGCGTTGGTGCGCAGGACGGCCTGCATGACCGACCGGATCAGGCGCAGGATGCGGTCGTCGTCGATGGCGGCGACGGCGGCCAGCGCCTCCTCGATCCGGGTTTCGATACGGGCGGCGAGGCCGTCCGCCTTCTTGCCCCGTTCCAGCGCCGGATCGTGCAGCGCGGCGAACAGCGCCACCAGATCGCCGGTGATTTTCGGCGCGCGGCGCAGCGCGGCGACCACGGTGGACAGGCCATAGGCGCTGCCCGTCTGGCGCAGGTAGCGGAAGATGGCGCGCAGCAGGATGACGCCGTCCGGCTCCAGCCCCGCGCTGAGCAACAGGTCGTTGAACCTGTCATTCTCGCCATGCCCTTCCAGCACGGACGCGATCACCCGCTCGATGGTGTCCGCGCGCTTCAGCACCGCCTTGGCCAGCGCCTCGCTGTCCAGCGCCAGCACCAGCTTCTGGATATGGCCCAGCTCGCCACCCTCGCCCAGCGAGGTGATGAGCTCCTCGATCACCCGAAAGCCGAAATTCTCCAGCGCGGGCACCGCGTCGGACAGGGTGATGGAATCGAGGCTGTAGAGCTTGAGCCGCAGATGGCCTTCCGTATCGCCGGGGTTGCGATAGAGGCGGGCATCGCGCGCGCCGACTTTGGGCAGGCGGTGGAGGCGCAATATGTCGGTCGCGGCCTGCTCTGCGCCCGCCCCCTCGCGATAGCCCATCGGAAAGCCATGGGCATAGCGCCGGGCCAGCACAGCGGCGCGCCGGGCCTCCACCGTCACCGCCAGCGCGGCCTCGACGGCGGGCGTCCAGCCGCGCACCATTTCGGCCAGCCGGGCGTCCAGCGCCGTGTCGTCGGGAATGACGCCCTCGTCGCGCAGGTCGATGACGAAGCGCAGCAGCGCAAGGCCACTCTCGTCCAGCGCCATCGACCAGCTCAGCACCGGCGCATTGGACGCGGTGGACAGCATCTGCCCGATCGCCTCGCGACGGGCGGTCGTCATCTCGTCGCGCGGCAACCAGACGAAGCCGAAGAGATGGCGTTGCAACGCGCCGGCGGCCAGTTCCACCTCCGCACGCGGACGGTCGCCCAGCGACAGCGCGGTGAAGGCCAGGTGCTCCCGATCCGCGGGCGACAGGCCCAGCAATATGTCATGCGGCAGATAGGTGAGCGCATGGACCAGCCCCTTGCCCGCATGGCCCACCGGATCGAAGCCGAAGCGGGTCATCAGCCGGTCGAGCGTCGTGCGCAGGATCGGCACGTCGGATGGCGCAGCGGCCAGCGCCGCGCTGGTCCACAGCCCCGCATGGATGGACAGGGCGGTGACGGCCTCGCCATCCTTGTCCTTCGTCTTGCTTTTACCCTTCACCGACCCGCGCACGGGCACGATGAAGACATCCACCAGCACCTGCCGATGGATGCGCGAACAGCGGTTGGATTTCAGGATCAGCGGCCCGGCGTTGCCCGCGTCGAACCAGTCGAAGGCCGCGTCCAGCGTGGCCGGAGCGAGCAGCGGCTCGTCGGCGGTGCGGCAGATGCCCAGCGGCCCCTGCACCTTGCCAGCGCGGGTGCGCCGCTCATGGCCGAGCTGGGTCAGGTTGCCCTTCAGGAACCAGCGCAGCAGGTCGCCCTCATCGCCCTCGCCCAACGTATTGGCGTCGTCCAGCATCGCCGCGATCATCGGGCGCCAGTCGGTGACGGCGGCGCGGAGCTGGTCGAGCGTCTGGTGCAGAGACGCCTCCACCGCATGGCGGCTGCGCGCGTCGGCATGGTCCGCCTCGATATAGATGATCGATTCGCGGTGCGCCTTCTCCCCCTCACCGATGGCGATCAGGTGGCCCGCGTCGGTGCGCCGCACCGGCAGCACGGGATGGACGATGATATGGACCGCCAGCCCCGCCGCGACGATGCAGCCGGAAATGCTGTCGACCAGAAAGGGCATGTCGTCGTTGATGATGGCGAAGCGCATCCGCCGCGCCGCATCGGGTCCGGGCTGGTCCTCCGCCTCCCCGCCCGTGTCGACCTGGATGATCGGCTGGCCGGGACGGCGGTCCCGCATCGCCTCACCCAGGAACAGGCTGGCCGCCTTTAGCCGGGCGCCGTTCAGCAGCCCCGGCTCCGTGCGGGCCAGCGAATCCTCGATGGCGGTGGCAAGGGCGGCGCTGACCGCGCGGCTGCTATCGTGACGGGCGTCCATGGCCTCTCCCTTTGTCGGGGCTGGCGGCCGGGGGCGGTCGCCGCCCTTGAATTAGTGCCCTATTGTGTCGGGCTTGTTAACCCTGTGAAACGGTGATCGGCGGCATATCGAGCGCGCAAATCGGCCGGTCCGCAGTCGATTACCCCTGCGTGGCGACGGCCTGCAATATCTGTCCCGCGCGCTTGTCATCGGCCGCGACACCGCCCAGCGACTCAAAGCCGCCGTCCGCCAGTCGCCGGACGACGACCACCGCCAGCCCGTCGCCATCGGTCGCGATGCTGTCGAGAGAGATCGCCGCCGCCGTGCCGAGGCGGGCGCGGGCGACCGCCGTCTTGTCGGGCTTTGTCGGGGCCGGGCCGCGCTTTGCCGCACGGGCATCGCGCACATAATTTTTGAGGCCACCGTCATAGCGGGTGAGACGTTCGGCAAGGGCGCCGGGT
This sequence comes from Sphingobium sufflavum, assembly GCF_021403115.1. Lineage (GTDB taxonomy): Bacteria > Pseudomonadota > Alphaproteobacteria > Sphingomonadales > Sphingomonadaceae > Sphingobium > Sphingobium sufflavum. The sequence continues at coordinate 569,992 of NZ_JAJSSH010000001.1, read as the reverse complement.
TCCAGCGCCTCCGCCAGAGCATATTCGATAGCGGACGCAAATTCGGACAGGCGCGTCTTGTCATAATGGGTGCCGAAGACCAGCTTGACGAGCGCGGTCATCGGGCTGCGGGGCTGCGCCTTGATCTCTGCATCAGCAAGCAGGGCGGCATAATCCTGCGGCTCCACCCGTGCCAGCAGGGCAAAGCTGTGGGCCAAGCCGATGGCCCGGTACAGCGCCTGCCGCGTGCGCCCCTCGGACGAGATGGCATCGGCCGCCGCGCCCTGTGCATCGGCCAGCGACTGGCACAGCGTGTCGGACAGATAATCTTCGTCGGACTCGATGGCTGTGGTCGGGGTTTCGAGGGTGTCGGCAACTTGCGCATCCGACGTTTCGATCGCGACCGCTTCCGGGGTTTCGATGGCGTCGACCGGCGCGGCGAAATCCGCACTCGACGGGCCATCGGCCCAGACCGGCGCGGGTCCGACGGGGACGGAGAGGCTGTTGCGGCTCAGCTCCATCTCCAGATCGCGCATCGCCCGCTCAATATCCTCGGTCAGGGCGGGAGCCGCGACCTCCTTCCAGTTGATGACGCCATAGACAAAGTCGATGGTGTCGTCGTCGGATGAGAAGGGCATCATGATGCCGCGATAGAGAATCTCCGCGTTGCGCTGGTTGGTGAATTCCGCCTCGAAGCCGATGGGCGCCTGATTGGCGACGATCTGGAGATAATGGTCGGTCAGCCGCGACAGCAAAGTGCGCGACGGCACTTCGCTGATTCGGGTGATCGACCCGTCCAGCCCACATTCGCGCAGCAAGGCGGAACCGAGGAAGGCGATGGAGGGATCGTCGATGCCGCCAGTAAAGTCGATCAGGACGCTGTGCGACCCGAAATCCTCGATATCGCCGGGATTCAGATCCTCGATGCTGGGGAAACTGCGGTCGCCCAGCAACGACGCCCAGTAATTATAGGCGCGCACATGCATGCGCCGCTCATCGAAGCGCACCATGGGGGGCGCTTCCATCGCGACGTCCGGCTCATTGTCGAGCGTTTGCTGTTGCGGTCCTGATCCGTCCATGCACCCGGCCTTCTGCCTGAAATTTCTTGATGCACTCTGCGCCAAACAGGTAAATTTCCTGTAAACCATGTCGCGGATCGGCGCCGGCGCGGACGAATAGGGCCGATGGGAGGGGACAAGATTACGCGAAAGGCTTGCGCGGATGAAACGGGCCTGATAAGCGCCCGCAGCGCAAGGGGCATCATGCCCCGCGCCGACCATCATGGTCCGTGCCGCCTTAGCTCAGTTGGTAGAGCATCGCATTCGTAATGCGGGGGTCGTAGGTTCGAATCCTATAGGCGGCACCATTTTCTGAAATCCGCAGAAATGCCATGGTTGGCCATGCGCGAAGCCGGTGTTGCGCTACGTCTGCCGGACCGCTGAGCCAGAACCCACACCGTTCCAGCTTGACGTGTTGGAAAAGCTTTCTGAAATGTTCTCGGCCCCAGACAGGGGGGATGCGGCATGACCGAACTATCAGACGACGAATGGCGGCGCGCTTTGCCGAAATGGTTGCGCACAGGACGCCCCCCTCCTCCGCGAGGGATGATGCGGTCGAGTGCAAGTTCAACCCCTGGCATGATCCGTCCGACGGTCGCTTTACCTTTGCCGGGTCGGGAAACTATCATGACGCGGGCGAAACCGCACGGGCCGACCGCGCACCCGGCACCCTCCGTCGCGGCCATCCCTGGAAACGACGGATCGCGACAGGGCCGAAGGCGGACAGGTCTCGCACGGCGCGGTCGGCGGGACATAGCGAGAAAACGGGAGGTCGCGGGACGACCGGGGCGCGGCCAAGGTCCGCTGCATTACCGTCTTCGGGGCAACGCAATCAGGCTGTCGAATTTGTCGGCGGTGTCGGTGAGGGGCTGCGCGATGTTACAGTGGAGACGATCGCGGGGATACGGACGAATCCAGTCACCACCCTTCACAACGCCGGTCACAGGATCGCCAGCACGATCGATACGGCGATAGCCGCGGAAGATACGCCCGCCCGCATCCAGGTATCACGGGCGGCCGGTGCGGTCGCCAATGCCTCTCCGCGCGAGATCGGCCGGGCGGCCGGATCGGTCGTCGGCAACGCCGCACTGGCCGCCGCGCCGGGCGCGGCGCTTGGCAAGATTTCCACGTTGCGCCGCGTTCGTGAGGCCACTCCTCCCATAAATTATGATCCGCCGCAGGTCGGCTGGGTGAAGGAGAATCTCGGTCCCGAAAAAGCGTGGACGCGATACAATGATGCCGCGACCGGGGCGCGGCCCGGTCAGGCGCCGACGCTGATGCGAACGATGCCGGACGGCTCGAAACGACCGGTGAAGTTTGATGGCCTATTAGATGATTATATGATCGACCGAAAATTTACGGTTGTGAACCGCCCCAGAGCACAAGCCCAGCTATTGCGACAGTCCGAGGTTCTGGCACAACATCGCCTAATCGGCACATGGGAAGTTCCCAACGAAAAACAAAAGATCGCCGCTCTAAAGATGCTGAAGCAGATGAATGTCAACAACATCAAGGTCAGGATCATGAAGCCATGATTGTCACACAAATTGCGCGAATTATTGCAGACTTTATATTGTTCCTGGACCTTACCGACGATGAAATCCTCGACGCTGATGCAGCCGTCGAGATGATGGAGTGGGTAGGCCATAGACTTGAAACCCTAGACAAGGATTTCCTTCGGCAACTGGTTGATGCTTTCGCGGTGATCGCTCCAGAATATAGTGGCGATTCGCAAAAATTGGTGCGCGACATACCCTATAGCTTCTATCTCGAAGAAGAGCTGGCCGCCGACGATCCCGTGAGACTGGCCGAGTTGGAGGCGCTACGCGACGCGAGGGATTGAACGCCGGGAGTGGGCGGGGCTGCTATGGAAAAGCCGTGCAGCCCTAATGCCGTCGCCTCCTCGTCACGGGCGATCAATAGGAATTGTCGAATGATTGGAACACCCACTTTCGTCTCCCATCGGGCTACCTAGAGATAGGGAACCCGCCTGTGGCAGGGCTACACTACGGCATGCGCCCAAGCCTTTCATGCAACGCTTCAAATGCCACACCGCCCCCTTCAGCCCGGCAGGTCTATCTTCGGCCAGACCGTACGAGACCAGCACAGTCGGCGGCGGCCGCCGATCGTGCATTGCAGGCCACCGATCCGTATAACACCGACCTGCCCGACCACCGTAGCACCCAGACGGCGATGCGCGGCAATCGACGCGGCATTATAGTCCGCGATGCTGCTGAACGTCTGCGCCAGCCCCTGCGCCTCCAGCCAATCGCGTACCCCGGCCCAGAGCGCCTGAAAGGCGCGGGTCATGCGCCGTTCCTCGTCGATCCACAGCCCCCCGTCCCACGCCGCGCCGGGCGGCAGGCCAAAGCCTATGCGCAGCACCGTCTCCCGATGATGGCCCGTCCCCAGCCAGGTGACGCCGAGCAGCCTGCCATGCCGATCAAACGCGCCGATACAGGTCATGCCCATGGCAAAGCGGTCCGCCTGCACCCGCGCATCGGCATCGATGCGATGACGCGCCAGTTCCTCCGCCGAGACGATGCGCGCGTCATAACCGCGCGGCATGCGCGGCATCGCCTCCACCGGCATGGCCACCAGAATATGCCGGATATAGTCGATGCCCAGCAACCGCCCGCACAATCTGCCGAACAGGTAGGATAAGCGTCCTGACCGACCGATGATGCTATGCGGAGAGGACCGTCCGGCGGGCGAGAGAAGGCCGGACTGGCCGGGCAGGCAATACGCCGCGAAAGTCCGAGCGATCCCGACCACCCTTTCCCGGAGACGCCGATGCCATCCCTGTCGCCCCTCGTCAGGCGACGGGCCGGATGTGCCTGACCCCGATGCGTCTGACAATGAACGCGGCAAAAAACTCCCCCGCATCCCCCTGGATGCGCGGACAAGACTATGGCGGCGAAATTTGCGGCTGGTGTCGCGACTGTGTGAAAATATTGCCGGGCGCAAAGGCCCGGCACCTATTCTGGGGGTTCAGCAAAGCCCTGTCGGGCGGCCGGCGCAGTCGAAACCCCGGCTCCCGCCCATACCCCTTTATCCGTCGCCGCTTACTTGGGCGACAGGACCATCAGCATCTGGCGGCCTTCCATGCGCGGATAGGCTTCCACCTTGGCGACCTCCTGCACATTCTCCGCCACGCGCTGCAGCAAGGCCATGCCGAGCTGCTGGTGGCTGAGTTCGCGGCCACGGAAGCGCAGGGTGATCTTCACCTTGTCGCCTTCGCCAATGAAGTCATGGACCTTCTTCATCTTCGTATCATAGTCATGATCGTCGATGTTCGGACGCATTTTGATCTCCTTGATCTCCTGCGTCTTCTGGGTCTTGCGGGCAAGATTGGCCTTTTTCTGGGCCTCATATTTGAACTTGCCGATGTCGAGGAACTTGCAGACCGGCGGGTCAGCGTTGGGCGACACCTCGACGAGGTCAAGACCGACCTCGGCTGCCTGCTCCATCGCTTCGCGCGTGTACAATACGCCCAGATTTTCGCCATTCTCATCGATCACGCGCACCTTGGGCACGGAGATGAACTCGTTATACCGAGGACCGTTCGTCGGGGGCGGCGCCAAGGGCCGGCGCATCATTGGGGGACGTATGGCAATTTCTCCTGGTCGTTACGGACAATCTGGTGCGCGATACTACCCGGATCGGAAGATCCGGGAAAGAGCCGACGCGCGAGTCGGTTCACGCTGCGATATGGGCCTGCGCGCTGCCGGGCGCAAGAGTTATGGTGGGACGGCGTCCGAAGTCCGTCCATCCTGAACCTGCCGAGGGATCATCCTTCCGGCTTTAGCGCCGGAAGACAGAAAACACGGGCCTTCGACAGGCTCAGGACAAACGGGTCAGGGCGTTATCCGGCCGCCAGATCGGGCGCCAGGGCCTCGTCCTTCAGCATCGCGACCACCTCGTCCAGCGTCATCACCTTCTGATGCTGGTCGGAGCCGAGGCGGCGCAGGGCGACGGTGCCCTCCTCCGCCTCGCGCTTGCCGACGACGAAGAGGTTGGGCACCTTCGCCAGGCTGTGCTCGCGCACCTTATAGTTGATCTTCTCGTTGCGCAGGTCCGTCTCGACACGGATGCCCGCCGCCTTCAGCCGCTCGGCCACCTCGACGGCATAGCCGTCGGCGTCGGAGACGATGGTCGCGACCACCGCCTGCACCGGCGCCAGCCACAACGGCATCTTGCCCGCATAATGCTCGATCAGGATGCCGATGAACCGCTCATAGCTGCCAAAGATGGCGCGGTGAAGCATGACCGGGCGATGCTTGTCGCCGTCCTCCGCCACATAATTGGCGTCGAGCCGTTCGGGCAGAACCCGGTCGGACTGGATGGTGCCGACCTGCCATGTCCGGCCGATGGCGTCGGTCAGATGCCATTCCAGCTTGGGCGCGTAGAAGGCCCCCTCGCCCGGCAGTTCCTCCCAGCCATATTCGGGCGTGTTCAGCCCCGCTGCGGCGACCGCATTGCGCAGTTCGTCCTCAGCCTGATCCCACATCGCCTCCGTCCCGAACCGCTTTTCGGGGCGCAGCGCCAACTTGATGGAATAGGTAAAGCCGAAATGGGCGTAGATACGGTCGGCCAGCGCACAGAAAGCGCGAACCTCCTCCACAATCTGGTCCTCACGGCAGAAGATATGCGCGTCGTCCTGCGTGAACTGGCGCACGCGCATCAGGCCGTGGAGCGCGCCGTGCGGCTCGTTGCGGTGGCAACAGCCATTTTCGTAGATGCGCAGCGGCAGGTCGCGATAGCTTTTGATGCCCTGACGAAAGATCAGCACATGCGCCGGGCAGTTCATGGGTTTCAGCGCCATCCAGTCGGCCTCGCCGCTGATGACCGGGCCTTCATCCTCGACGTTGGGCACCTCGTCGGGGATCACGAACATATTCTCGCGATATTTGCCCCAATGGCCGGACTGCTCCCACTGGCGCGCGTCCATCACCTGCGGCGTCTTCACCTCGCGATAGCCCGCCCCGTCGATGGCGCGGCGCATATAGGCCTCCAGCTCGCGCCAGATGATATAGCCCTTGGGATGCCAGAAGACGCTGCCATGCGCCTCCGCCTGAAGATGGAACAGGTCCATCTCCTGCCCCAGCTTGCGATGGTCGCGCTTGGCGGCTTCCTCCAGCTTGAAGAGGTGCGCGTCGAGCTGCTTCTTGTTCAGCCAGCCCGTGCCATAGACGCGTGACAGCATCGCATTCTTCTGGTCGCCGCGCCAATAGGCGCCGGACACGCGCGTCAGCTTGAACGCATTGGGGTCCAGCTTGCCCGTGGACGCCAGATGCGGTCCCCGGCACATGTCGTACCAGTCCGACCCCGAATGATAGACGGTCAGTTCCTCACCCTGCGGCAGTTCGGCGGCCCATTCGGCCTTGAACGTCTCACCCGCCGCCGCCCATTGGGCGATCAGCGTGTCGCGGTCGATCACCTCCCGCTTCAGCGCCTTGTCGGCGGCGATGATGCGGCGCATTTCCGCCTCGATGGCGGGGAGGTCTTCCTCGGTGAACGGGCGATCCTTTGGCGCGAAGTCATAATAGAAGCCATCGTCCGTGGACGGGCCGAAGGTGATCTGCGTACCGGGGAACAGGGACTGCACCGCCTCCGCCAGCACATGCGCGAAATCGTGCCGCGCCAGGTCCAGCGCGTCCGCCTCGTCCTTTGCCGTCACCAGCGCAAGAGCGACGTCCCGGTCGATAGGGCGACCGATGTCATAGAGTTCGCCGTCGACCCGCGCGGCGATGGCGGCCTTGGCGAGGCCCGGCCCGATAGCCGCCGCGATCTCGCCTGCGGTAGTGCCGGGCGCGACTTCACGCACGGAACCGTCGGGCAATGTGATCTTGATGATGGCGGACACGGGGATATTTCCAGTCTGTTGGTGAACGTACCGCCCTTAATTAGCGACGCCCCGCTGTCAATGCCACAGGCGGCGTCAGGGCAGGCTGATGCTCTCGCTGGCGTTGGCCACCGCACTGCCGCCGCGCGTCACGGTGACGCGCGCGCCATAGCGGCCCTTCGGCCATCCGGCCACCGGTCGGCGCTTGCCCCCGAACAGCATATATTGCGCCTTGTTCGCGGTGATCGGCGTCCCATTCTCCGCCAATACGGCCCCGTCCGGCCCGGTGAGCGCCACCTGCATCCGGTCGCCCGCACGCAGGCCGATGGCCCGGCCATAGACGACGATCGCGCCCGATGCGGCGGTGGGGACGCGCATCCCCTGCGCCTCTATCCCGTCCATGTCGACCGGCCCGTCCGCAAAGCCGATGTTGATGACCTCCGTCGTGCGATAGGCCAGCGCCGCCGCCGCCGCGCGCGACCAGAGCGTGCGTCCGCCCGTCGCGGCACAACGGCCCGGCGTGGCATCGGGCGCAAAGGGATCGACCTCCCGCGCGCCCTGCCGGACGGTCAGGTGGACATGGGGGAATTGCGTATCGCCCGACAGGCCGACGAGGCCCAGCTTCGCGCCCGCCTTCACCTCCTGCCCCTTCGCGACAGCGATGGAACCGCGCGCCATATGGCAATATTGGGTCTGCCAGCCGTTGGCATGGGTGACGAGCACGCCGTTGCCGCACTCCCGCCCCCTGATCGCCGCCCGGTCGGCGTCGGTGACGAGGATGCGGTCCTCCACCCCGTCGCGCGCACCCGTCACCACCCCGTCCGCCGACGCCAGCACGGCGACGCCGCGCCGTTGCGCCGCGACGCTGGGCAGGCGGATGTCCACCCCGTCATGCCCGTCATAGACGCGGCTGCCGCAGCGATAATCCTTGGCCCCCGGCCCCGGATCATGGTCGAAATATTGCTGCACGAAGCAGTTCTTGCCCGGCGTGCAGGCGATGGGGAGGTCGAGACTCGGCGGCGGCGGCGCGGAAGCGGATGGCCCCGCGCCGGTCAGGAGGAAAGGCATTGCGGCGATCATGGCTATCCGTCTCACACCCATTCTCCCGTTTCGTTCGATCAGTGCGCGGCGCCCCAACTTGGCCCGGTGCCGATCTCCACGCCCAGTGGCACGGACAGCGACACCAGAGGTTCCGCCGCCGTCGCCATCACCCGCTCGATCACCGGCTTCGCGGCAGCGACATCGCCCTCCGGCAGTTCGAACACCAGTTCGTCATGCACCTGGAGCAGCATCTTCACCCGGTCCAGCCCGGCCTCGGCCAGCGCCGGTCCCATGCGGACCATCGCGCGCTTGATGATGTCCGCGCTGGTGCCCTGAATGGGCGCGTTGATCGCGGCGCGCTCCGCCCCCTGCCGGACATGCTGGATCGGGGCGGTGATCTGCGGGAACCACACTTTCCGGCCGAACAGGGTTTCGGTGAAGCCCTTGCTCCGTGCCTTTTCCAGCGTCTCGTTCATATAGACGCTGATGCCGGGGAAGCGTTCATAATAACGGCTGATCATTGCCTGCGCCTCGTCCGCGCCAATCTCCAGCCGGGAGGCGAGGCCCCAGCGGCTGATGCCGTAGAGGATGGCGAAGTTGATCGTCTTGGCCCGGCCGCGCGTGTCGCGGTTCACCTCCCCGAACAGTTCGCGCGCGGTGGTGGCGTGAATATCCTCACCCGCGATGAAGGCGTCGCGCAGCGCGGGCACGTCCGCCATATGCGCCGCCAGCCGCAATTCGATCTGCGAGTAATCCGCCGCGAGGATGACATTGCCCTCCTCCGCCACGAAGGCGTCGCGAATCTGCCGCCCCGCCTCGGTGCGGATCGGGATGTTCTGAAGGTTGGGATCGGTCGAGGACAGGCGGCCCGTCTGCGCACCGGTGAGGCTGTAGCTCGTGTGGACGCGGCCCGTATTCGGGTTGATCTGCGCCTGCAAGGCGTCCGTATAGGTGGATTTGAGCTTCGCCACCTGCCGCCATTCGAGGATGAGGCCGGAGAGTTCAGACCCCTCCGCCTTCAACTTCTCCAGCACGGTGACGTCGGTGGAATAAGCGCCCGACTTGCCCTTCTTGCCCCCTTTGAGGCCCTTTTCCTCGAACAGGATCGCGCCCAGCTGCTGCGGCGAGCCGATGGTGAAGCTGCGTCCGGCATCGGCGTAGATCGCCTCCTCCAGCCGCGCCATCTCCTGCGTGAACTGGCTGGACAGGCGGGAGAGGACGGCGCGGTCCACCTTGATCCCCGCCCGCTCCATGCCCGCGACCACGGGGATCAGGGGCCGGTCGACCAGCTCATAGACGCGGGTTGCGCCCTCATGCGCGATGCGCGGTTTCAGCGTGGCCCACAGACGGAAGGTGACGTCGGCATCCTCCGCCGCATAGGCCGTCGCGCGATCCAGTGGCACATGGGCAAAGCTGATCTGCTTCTTGCCCGTGCCCGCCACATCCTTGAAGCTCATGCACGTATGGGCAAGGTGGGTGGTCGCCGCCACATCCATGCCATGCCCACCCAGCGTCTTGCCACTGTCGAGATCGAAGCTGATAATCATGCTGTCGTCATGCGGGGTGATGACGATGCCGTGGCGGCCCAGCACGTTCATGTCATATTTGATATTATGCCCGATCTTCAGCACCGACGGGTCGCCCAGCACGGGGCGCAGCCGGTCGATCACCTCGCCCAGAGCAAGCTGCGGCGGCTTCTCCCCGAACATGTCGTCGCTGCTGACATGGCCCAGCGGGATATAGGCGGCGCGGCCCGGCGCGGTGGCGAGGCTGATGCCGACGAGGCCGGAGGCGACACTGTCCAGCGAGTCCGTCTCCGTATCGACGGCCAGCAGGCCACCCGCATAGGCTTCCGCGATGATCGCATCCAAGGCCTCGATGGTCGTGATCGCCGGATAAGCCGCGCAATCGATGGGCGGCATCGGCGGCAGTTCGGGCAGGCCCGTGCTGCTCTCGATCCGTTCGGACGCCGTGGAGGCACCGCCGGGCGCGGTCCCTGCCACCGCCGCCGGGGCGACGCCGGAAATGCGGGCGAGAAGAGTCTTGAACCCCTGATCCTCCAGAAAATCGCGCAGCGGTTCGGGCGGGATGCCGTCCAGTTTCAGCGAGTCCAGCGACTGCGGCAACTCCATCTCGCAATGGAGCGCGACCAGCCGACGGGAGAGGCGCGCCATCTCCGCATTGGCGATCAGATTCTCCTGCATCTTGGACTTTTTCATGCCGGGCGCGGCGGTCAGCACGGTTTCCAGATCGCCATATTCGGTGATGAGCTTCGACGCCGTCTTCGGCCCGATACCCGGCACGCCCGGCACATTGTCGACGCTGTCCCCCATCAGGGCCAGCACATCGCCCAGTTGCTCCGGCTGCACGCCGAACTTGCCGACGACATAGTCCGCGCCGCGCCGCTCATTCTTCATCGTGTCGAGCATGTCGACGCCCGGCTGGATGAGCTGCATCAGATCCTTGTCGGACGAGACGATGGTGACGTTCCACCCCGCCTCCACCGCGCGACAGGTGTAGGTGGCGATGATGTCGTCCGCCTCGAACCCCGATTCCTCGATGCAGGGAAGCGAGAAAGCGCGGGTCGCGGTGCGGATCAACGGGAATTGCGGGACCAGGTCTTCGGGCGCGGGCGGGCGGTGCGCCTTATACTGGTCGTACATGTCGTTGCGGAACGTGTGCGACCCCTTGTCCAGCACCACCGCCAGATGGGTCGGCCCGTCCGCCTTGTTCAGCGCATCGGCCAGCTTCCACAGCATCGCCGTATAGCCATAGACCGCGCCCACGTTCAGGCCGTGGCGATTGGTCAGCGGGGGAAGCTGGTGATAGGCGCGGAAGATATATCCGCTGCCATCGACGAGGTAGAGATGATTCTGCGTATCGGCCATGCGCGGGGCATAGCGCAGGAGAGGCAGCGGGGAAACCGGGTGCGCGCGCGGCATGGCCAGTCCAGGAAATGGGCCAGTCCAGGAAATGGGCTTGTCTGGGAGTAGGGACGACAGCGCCAGTCAGTGACAGGGGCAAGGCAAGCACAAGGCGGGTAGAGGACGGCGCTGATCAAGGACGGGGCCAGTCCGGCGACAGGTGCAATCCGAAGCGGGGATCGGACCACCCATCCCGCGCCAACGGCATCCGGGCGGACCTCCGCCCGCCTTTCATATCAGGTTCATCTTGCCCGCGCCGAAACGGGGCGATCGCGGTTCCGGCAATGGACGCGCGCCCTGCCGGGCAGGGCCGGTGCGGCCAGACCGGACCGCCAAACCGGGGCGCCAGATCGGGACGAAGGCCGGAACGAACGCCGGGACGAATGAGGGGAAATGACCATGCGGCTTGCCCGCCACCTGTTAGCGCCAGTTTCGATGGTCCCGACCCGGAGGGGGCGTAGCGCGACTCCCCGGATGGGCCATGGCGTGATGGCCATGGCGCTGCTGCTCGCGGGCTGCGCGAAGCCGCCGCCGCCCGCGCCGGTTCCCCTGCCCGTGCTGCCCCTCACCAAGCCGCTGCCGCCGATGGGCGCCGCGGAGAATCTGGTGCTGCCGGATGTCGATACGCAGGGTGTCTATATCACGCCGAACCGGGGCATGACCGGGCAACAGGCGCTGTGGCATGTCCGCATGGCGCTGAACGTCGCCGCGCTGGGCTGTCGCGACGCGGGCGATGTGATGGGGGTGGAGTATAACCGGATGCTGCGCCTCCATGCGCCGACGCTGGCGCGGGCCAATGCGGCGGCGGATGCCGTCTACGCCGGGAAATATGGCGCGACCGCGATGGCGACGCGGGACAGCCTTTATACGGTCGTCTATAATTTCTTTGCGCTGCCCCCGGCGCAGAAGGCCTTTTGCCCCACGGCGCGGGCGGTGGTGACGACGATCAACGGCCTGACGCCCGACGCACTCGTCGCCTACGCCCCGGAGGCGCTGGCCCTGCTGGAGAAGCCGTTTCAGGATTTCTGGACCGCCTATGCGGACTATCTGCGGCGGCTGGCGGAATGGCGGCGGCTCTATCGCCAGCCGGTGGTGGAGGTGCTGCCCTGCCCCGCCGCCGACCCGACCTGCTCCGGCGATGCGCCGCCGGTCAGCCCGCCTGCCCCCGCGCCCCCGCCCGCACTGTCCACCGGAACGCCCGCTTTGGCGCCGCCACGGCTGCCCTCGGACGAGAGTATCTTTCGCTAGGGCGAATGGGCCGGGAAAAGGCGTTTGTCGCCATTTTCGGACAGGGCGGCCCTGCACCACGAATAAGGTGAACGGGGAGGGAGGCCTCATCACCGCCCCGTCCGTCCCGACCCACAGCCCTATTCGTGCCGCAGGGCGTCGATCGGGTTCAGCCCCGCCGCACGCCGCGCCGGGAAGTAGCCGAACACCACCCCGATCACCGCCGATATGACGAAGGCGAACAGGTTGATGTTGGCGTCGAACGTCCAGGGCACCGCCATCAGCGGCGTCGCAACCGCGATCACCAGCTGGGCGAGGATCAGGCCGATGATGCCGCCGATGCAGGACAGCACGATGGCCTCCACCAGAAACTGCATCAGCACCTCGTTCGCGACCGCCCCGATGGCGAGGCGGATGCCGATCTCCCGCGTGCGCTCCGTCACCGACACCAGCATGATGTTCATGATGCCGATGCCGCCGACGACCAGCGAAATCGCCGCCACCGCCGCGACGATCCGCGTCAGCAACTGCGTGGTGCCGGTCAGCGTGTCGCTGATCTGCTTAGTGTCGAAGATGTTGAAATTATCGTCCTTCCCCGCCGTGATCTGCCGCCGTTCGCGCAGCAGGTCGGTCAGCGACGCCTGCACCTGCGACGTGGCATAGGCCTGATCCACGCCGACCAGCATCAGCCGTATGTCGGTGGAGCCGGTGAAGCGCCGCTGCACGGTCTTGATCGGCATGATGACCACATCGTCCTGATCGCCGCCGAACCCGGCCTGCCCGCGCGTGGACAGGGTGCCGATCACGTCGCAACTGACATTGCCGATGCGGAACCGCTTGCCCACCGCCTCGCCCCCGCGAAACAGGTTGGTCTGCACAGTGGAGCCGATGATGCACACCGCCTTGCCCGCCGCCTCCTCCATCGGGGTGAAGCCGCGGCCGGCGGTCAATGGCCAGGGCTGCACCTGGAAATAGGCGCTGGTGGTGCCGTTGATCGTGGTGGACCAGTTCGCGCCTTCATAGATGGCGGTGGCGGTCGATTGGGCCTGCGGGGCGACGGCGGTAACGCCGGCCACCTGCGTCCTGACCGCGCTCACATCCTGCGGCTCGAAATCGGGCGGGCGCGATCCGCCGCCGCCGCGACCAAAGCCCTGACCGGGACGGACTTGCAGGATATTGGTGCCCAGCGCGGAAATCTGCGTCTGCACGGCGGCGGTCGTCGCCTTGCCCAGCGTGACCATCGTCACCACCGCCGCAACGCCGATGACGATGCCGAGGATGGTGAGGAAGGACCGCAGCAGGTGCCGCCGGATGGAGCGTATCGCGAGGAGGAAGATGGTGCCGAACATCAGACCGGCGCTCCCGCGCGATGGCCGCTGTCGATCCGGTCGACCAGCCCGTCCTTGAAATGGACGATGGTGCGCGCGAAGGCCGCCATCTCCGGCTCATGCGTGACCATCAGGACGGTGATGCCAGCGTCGCGGTTCAGGCTGGTGAGCAATTCCATGATCTCCACCGACCGTTCACTGTCGAGGTTGCCGGTCGGCTCATCCGCCAGCAGCACGTCCGGGCTGGTGACGATGGCGCGGGCGATGGCCACGCGCTGTTGCTGTCCGCCGGACAGTTCGGCGGGGGTATGGTCCCACCAGTCCTTCAGGCCGACCTTGTCGAGCGCGGCCAGCGCCGCCTCCCGCCGGTCCGCCTTCGCATCGCCGCGATAGAGGAGCGGCAGTTCGACATTCTCCAGCGCGCTGGTGCGCGACAGGAGGTTGAACCCCTGGAACACGAAGCCGAGATATTTACGGCGCAGCAGCGCCCGCTGGTCGCGGTCCAGCGCTTCCACCGCATGGCCCCGGAACAGGAATGTCCCGTCCGATGGCACGTCAAGGCAGCCGAGGATGTTCATCGTCGTGGACTTGCCGGACCCCGACGGCCCCATAACGGCGACGAAATCACCCGCGCCAATGTCGAGGTCGACGCCCTTCAGCGCGTTGAAGGCGGTGGGGCCGGACCCATAAACCTTCGTCACGCCGCGCAGAGAGATGATGGGGCCGCCGTCCGCCATGTCAGTTGCCGCCGCTGCGCCGCTGGCCGCCGCCGCCACTCCCCGCGCCACTCCCCGCGCCGGGCTTGCCACCCGCGGTCCCGGCGGCGGCGAGCTGCCCGGTGATGACCTTCATCCCCGGCTTCAGATCGCCGGACACGACCTCCGTCTGCGATCCGTCGCTGTCGCCGGTCACAATCTTCACCGGCGCGGGCTTGCCGTCCTCGCCCAGCACATAAACGGTCTGCTGTGCGCCGCGCTCCATCGTCACGCTGCGCTTGCTGCCCCCGCCACGCCGGGGCGGGCCAAAGCTGAGCGCGCTGGTGATGCCGCCGCCCGCCGCCGCGCCCGCCCCGCTTTGCGGCGTGAAACGCAGCGCGGCATTGGGGACCAGCAGCACATTCTTCTTGTCCGATGTCACGATGTCCGCCGTCGCGGTCATGCCGGGGCGCAGGTCCAGCGCCTTGTTGTCCACCGACAGGTCGGCGGCGTAGGACACCACCTGCCCCGTGGTGGAACTGGTCGTGGTGGTGGAGGAGGAACTGCTCGCCGCCGAGACGGAGAGATTCGACCCCACGTCGACGCGGGTGATGCGCGCGGGGAAAGTCTTGCCGGGGAAGGCGTCCACGGTGAAGCTCGCCGCCTGCCCGTCCTTCACCGATCCCACGTCCGCCTCGTCGATGGCGACCTCCAGCTTCATGCGGGTCAGATCTTCGGCGATCACGAACAGGGTGGGCGTGTTGAACGACGCCGCGACCGTCTGGCCGGGGTCCACCTGCCGGGCCAGCACGACGCCGGACACGGGCGAGAGAATCTGGGCACGGGCGCGCTGCACCTTCGTCTGCGACAGGGCGGCCTGGCTGGCGGCGACGCTGGCCTGTGCGGAACGGAGCGTGGCGATGGCGCGCTGCGCATTGGCGCGGCCGGCCTGCAATTCGGTGCGCGACGGAACGCGGCCGTCGGAGAGGCGATAAACCTCCTCCAGCCGGGCGAGTTGCGCCTGCGCCTCCGCAACGGTGGCCTGCGCCTGGCCGACGCTGGCGCGGTTCGCGTTCACCTGCGCCTCATTCTGGCGGATCTGGCCGTCGAGCTGCTCCGTGTCGATCTGGGCCAACACCTGCCCCTTCTCCACCCGGTCGTTGACGTCCACCGAAACGGTGACGACGAGGCCGGAGATTTGCGAGCCGACCGTCACCTGATTGGTCGGGGCCAGCTTGCCCGTGGCGGAGACGGTGGTGACGAGATGGTCGCGCGTGACCTCCACCGTCGCAAAGCCCGGATCTTCGGGGCTGGCGAAGCAGCGGGCGAGGAGCGCGATCAGCACCAGCAGCACGACACCCATGCCGCCCCATTTGGCATAGCGGCGCCAGCCGGGCGTCTCCTTCACGCCGAGGAAGTCGTTGAGGTTTTCGTCTGCCATGTCAGTTCTGCCCGGATGGGAATGTGCGGGAGGGTGCGGTCAGGGGGCTGGCCAGAGGCTCGGCGGGCGTGGCGCTGGCATCCCAGCCGCCGCCCAATGCCCCATAGAGCGCGATCAGCGCCGTCGCCTTGTCACTGCGCGCCTGCACCAGTCCGTTGCGCGCGGAGACGAGCGAGGCCTCCTGCGTGTTCAGCGTGGTGAAGTCGGTCAGGCCGGTGCGATACTGACTGCGCGCGAGGATGGCGCTGTTGGTCGCCGCGTCGAAGGCGATCAGGAACTGCCGTTCGCGCGCCTGCGCCGTCTGGAAGGCGACCAGTGCATTCTCAATATCCTCCATCGCGGTCAGCACGGTGGACTTATACGCCGCGAACGCCGCGTCGCTGCCCGCGCGGGCCGAGCGGACCTGTGCGTTCAGCCGCCCGCCGTTGAAGATCGCCTGTGTCACGCCCGCGAACAGGCTGCCGGTGATGGTGTCGAAGATAGTGCCGATCCGCGTTGCGCCCGCGTCCAGACTGCCGCCGATCGACAGGGCAGGGAAAAGCTGGGCCTTGGCCACTCCGATCTGCGCCGTCGCGGCGGCCAGATTGCGTTCGGCGCTGCGCACGTCGGGCCGCTGGCGCAGGATATTCGCGGGGATGCCCGTCGCCACGCTGTCCGGCCCGGTCGGGATGGGGCGCACGGCGGCCAGCAATGGCTTGAGCGCGCCCGGCGCCTGCCCGGTCAGCACCGCGATGCGGCTGACGGCGGCATTATATAGCTGTTCGATCTGCGGGATGTTGGCGGCGGTCTGCGCCCGCGTGGCCCGCGCCTGCTCACTGTCGAGCGAGGAGACGAGACCCGCCTGCACCCGGAAACCCGCAATCTCCAGATTATCGTCCTGTATCGACAGGCTGTCGCGGGCATTGGTCAGTTGCGCCTGATAGGCGCGCGCCAGCACATAGTTGCGCGCGACTTCCCCCTGCACCGACAACAGGGTCGTGGCATAATCGAAACCGGCGCCCTCATATTGAGCGCGGCTGCTCTCCACGCCCCGGCGGATGCCGCCGAACAGGTCGACCTGATAGCTGGCGTCGAGACCGGCGGAGAAGCTGTCGCGGCCCGTGCCGCCGCCCTCGACCGGCTCCGTCCGTGTATAGCCGCCCGACCCGCCCAGCGTGGGGAGGAGCGAAGATCGGCTGACGACCAGCGCCTCGCGCGCCTGCCGCAGCCGGGCGATCGCCTGTGCGATGTCGAGGTTGGCGGTGGCCGCCTGCTCCACCAGTTGCCCCAGCACCGGGTCGTCGAACCGGCTCCACCAGCGGGTCAGATCCCCGGCGTCGGGTGCCGGGACGGGACCGGCGTTGACGGACCATTCGCCCGGCACCCCCAGTTCTCCCGCTGTCTTTGGACGATAATCGGGGCCGACGCTGCATGCGGACAGCAGCGCAGTACCGAGCAACAGGAGAGGGAGGCGGGACGTCATGCAGCGAACCATGTCCGCACCGGACCGCATAGGCCAGCCGCAAAGTGTCGCAACATGTAAAAATTGCGAAAAGGTCGGGTTGCGGGACGCGATCGTTCTTCACCCTGGACCCGATCGGCAATTATCCCTGAGGAACATGTACCCCCCTCCCGTTCGTCCTGAGCTTGTCGACCCGAAGGGCAGACGAAGCCCAACAACCGTCCTGATCCCTTCGCTGTGGCTTCCAGAGTGAAGGTCAGCCCTTCGACATTCAGGCGAGACGCACCTCGATTGACCAGGGCGAACCGTGTCTTCCATCCTACAGGCTCAAGCGCCCGCTCAAGGCCGGGGGGACGGATCGCAACCTACGCCTCACGGCCAGCCCCGCCCCTATTTCAACCGCAGCGGTAATCCTGCGGCGATGAACATCACCTCCTGCGCCACCGCCGCGACCCGCTGGTTCATGCGGCCCGCCACGTCGCGGAAGGCGCGCGCCAGTGCATTGTCGGGGACGATGCCCAGACCCACCTCATTGGCGACCAGGATGATATGCCCGTCGAAGCCGCGTACCGCGTCGCACAGCGCGTCGGTCGCCGCTGCCGCATCCCTCTCCGCCAGCATAAGGTTGGTCGCCCACAGGGTCAGGCAATCGACCAGCAGCACATGGCCGCCGTCCGACCGCGCCCGGATCGCCTCCGGCAGGTCCAGCGATGCCTCCACCGTGGACCAGATGCTGCCGCGATCCGCCCGGTGGTGCGCGATCCGCTCCTCCATCTCCGCATCCCACGCCTGCGCCGTGGCGATATAGACATGAGCGCCGACCTCCGCCTCCGCCCGCTCCTGTGCAAAGCGGCTCTTGCCGGAGCGGGCGCCGCCCAGGACGAACAGGCTGGATCGGTTCATGGGGCAGGGTCTTTCCGTTCACGGGCGATGGCGAGGAGGCCGTCGATGTCGAGATGCCGTTCCAGTTCCGCCGCAATCTCGTCCAGCGCGGCGTCGACATCCGCCGCATGATCGCGCCCGCCGCCCTCTACCCCGATGCGGGCGAGGAGCGCGGTGCGAAAGCCGGTGTCGTTCAATAGGCCATGGACATAACTGCCCATGACGATGCCGTCGGCGCTGATCGCCCCGTCCCGGCGGCCGTCATCGAAGGTGGCGAGCGGCCGATCCGTCCCCGGCCCGTCCGTCTCGCCCATATGCATTTCATAGCCGCTGAACCCGGCGTCCAGCGCCCGCCCGCGCACCTGCCGCAGCGCCTTGACCGGCGAGAGGCGCGTGTCGATGGCGAGCAGGCCCAGTCCGTCGATACGGGCGGGTGGTCCCTCCAGCCCCAGCGGGTCGGCGATGGTCCGGCCCAGCATCTGGTATCCCCCGCACAGGCCCAGTATCGCCCCGCCGCGCCGGTGATGCGCCAGAATATCCACGTCCCAGCCCTCGGCCCGCAGGGCCGTCATATCCGCAATCGTCGCCTTGGATCCCGGCAGCACGACCAGCGCCGCCTCCGCCGGGATGGGCGACCCCGGCGGCACCATGACCAGCGCCACCCCCGGCTCCAGCTTCAGCGGGTCGAGATCGTCGAAGTTGGAGATGCGCGGCAGGATCGGGCAGGCGACCAGCAGGCGGCCATCGGCGCGCGGCCCCGCCTTTTCCAGCGCCACCGCATCCTCGCTGGGCAGGCGGACGGTGGGGCGCAGCCAGGGCACGACGCCGAATCCGCGCCAGCCCGACCGGTCTTCGATCATGCGATAGCCATCCTCGAACAAGGCCGGATCGCCGCGAAACTTGTTGATGATGAAGCCATGGATCATCGCCGCATCCGCCGCGTCGATCACCGCGCGCGTGCCGACGATGGCCGCGATCACCCCGCCCCGGTCGATGTCGCCGATCAGCACGACCGGCACGTCGGCGGCGCAGGCAAAACCCATGTTGGCGATGTCGCCGGATCGCAGGTTGATCTCGGCGGGCGATCCCGCCCCCTCCACCACCACGATGTCGCACTGCGCCTCCAGCCGGCGGAAACTCTCCAGCACGTCCTGGATCAGCGCGCCGCGCCCCTCGCGATAATTGCCGGACCCCAGCGTGCCGCGCACCTTGCCATGGACGATCAACTGGGAGGTGCGGTCGGCCTGCGGCTTCAGCAGCACAGGGTTCATGTCGGTGTGCGGCGGCACCCGCGCGGCGACCGCCTGCAACGCCTGCGCCCGGCCGATCTCCCCGCCATCGCTGGTGACGGCGGCGTTGTTGGACATGTTCTGCGGCTTGAACGGGC
Source organism: Sphingobium sufflavum (assembly GCF_021403115.1). Lineage (GTDB taxonomy): Bacteria > Pseudomonadota > Alphaproteobacteria > Sphingomonadales > Sphingomonadaceae > Sphingobium > Sphingobium sufflavum. Next base: position 550,744 of record NZ_JAJSSH010000001.1, on the reverse strand, counting down.
GCACGGTCAGGCCCCGGTTGGCCAGCGCCCGGCACAGGCCCGCGACCAGCACCGACTTGCCGACGTCCGACCCGGTGCCCTGAAACATTATCGCAGCCATGCGGCAACCCCTGCGATGAACCAGAGGCCGAGGCAAGCCGCGACATAGATGGCCAGCGCCCGGCCGATGTCGGCCGCTGTCGCATCCTCCCGCCCGTCGCCGATCCACGGCTTGGGATGCAAAACGCCATCATAGGCGACCGGCCCGGCCAGCCGCACGCCCAGCGCGCCCGCCATCGCCGCCTCCGGCCAGCCCGCATTGGGGGAGGCATGATGGCCCGCATCGCGCCACATGGTCCGCCAGCCACCCCGCCCCGCGAGGCAGATCAGCGCCCCGGCAAGGCGGGCCGGGATGAGGTTGAGCAGGTCGTCCGTCCGCGCCGCCGCCCAGCCAAAGGCGCGCCACCGCTCCTCATAATGGCCGATCAGGCTGTCCGCCGTGTTGATCGCCTTATACGCCCACACGCCCGGCAGGCCGAGCAGCATCAGCCAGAAGGCGGGCGCGACGATCCCGTCGCAAAAGCTTTCCGCCAGACTCTCGATCGCCGCGCGCGCCACGCCCGCCTCGTCCAGCGCGGCGGTGTCGCGGCCCACGATCATGCCGACCGCCCGGCGCGCACCGGGCAGGTCGTCCGCCCGGACGACCTGCCACACATGGTCGAACAGGCTGCGCTGCGCCAGCGCGGGAAAGGCCAGCAGCGCGACCGCCAGCCAGCCCCAGCCGCCCAGCCAGTGCAGCAGCGCCGCCTGCACCAGCCACCCGCCGCCACCCGCCATCGCCAGCAGGATCAGAACGGTGACGACGCCCAGCGCCCGCCGCGCCCCCTCGCCATAAGTGGGTCGGTTCCACCGCGCCTCACACGCGCCGATGATGCGCGCAAAGCCGCCCACCGGATGCCCCACCCGCCGATAGAGCGCCCCCGGCCAGCCGACCGCCGCATCCAGCACCAGCGCGACCAGCGCCACCGGTTCAGCCATCGGCCAGTGCATGTTCCAGCCGCGCGAATTCCTCCGCACCGCCCGGCAGGCCCAGCCGCAGCCAGTGGGTTTGCTGCTCGAACGGGCGGGTCAGGATCGCGTGGCGGCCCAGCCGCTCGAACAGGGCGGCGGCGTCCGGCGTCTCGATCAGGCGGAACAGCGGGCACTCGCCCAGCGGCGCATGGCCCACCCGGCGCAGCAATATGTCGAGGGCCAGCGCCTTGGCATGGAGCCGCTCGCGCGCCTGTGCGATCCAGCGGCTGTCGCGATAGGCCGCCGTGCCGATGGCGATGGCCGCCGCTGACACCGGCCATGCGCCCAGCGCCTTGCGAAATCGCTCGATGACCGTGCGCGGCCCCAGCACGAAGCCCAGCCGCACCCCCGCCAACCCGAAGAATTTGCCGAAGGACCGGAAAATCAGCAGCGGCCTGTCATCGGCCACCAGCCCCGTCACGCTAACCGACGGATCGGGATCGGCAAACGCCTCGTCCACCACCAGCCAGTCCTGCGCCTCGCGCCGCGCCATGATCGCCTGCAACCGCTCACGCGGCAGGATGTCGCCATCGGGGTTATTGGGATTGGCGAGGATCACGGTGCCGCGATCCGTCCCCACCCATCCCGCGCGCGCCACCGGCGCCGACCCGCCGAACATCTCGCCATGGGTGCGATAGGAGGGGCCGAGGTGCCACGCCGGGCCGGGCAGGATCGTGCCGGCGAGGCGCAGGCCGACCTCCGATCCCGGCAGCGCGCAGACATGGGCTGCGTCGATGCCGAAATGCGCCGCCGCCGCCGCTTCCAGCGCGGCCAGTGCGGCCTGTCCGGGCAATCTCTGCCAATCCACCGCCAGATCGTCCGGCACGGGCCATGCGTCGGGGTTGATGCCGGTCGACATGTCGATCCACGTCCCGCCATCATCGCCAAAGCGTGCCCGTGCCGCCTCGATCCCGCCGCCATGCCATGTAAAGCGGCTCATGCCATGCCCCCTGTGTCCCATCCCGCCATAATCAGGGCGGCCAGCAGGAGGCCGGTTTCGATCAGTTCGATCCCCGCGCCATGCCCGTCGCCGGAAATACCACCGAGCGTCCGCGACAGCCAGACATTCCACAGGACGACCAGCGGGACGACGGCAAGGATCGCGGGCACGAACCCCGCCGCCGCCAGCAGAGCCAGCGCCCAGAGCAGGAGCGTGCCTTTGCCCACCGCATCGCGAAAGCGCGCGCCCAGCCCATCGTGCAGCGACGGCAGGCCGCGCGTCCACACCAGCGGCCCGATCCGCGCCGCAAAGGGGATCAGGACCAGAGGAATATAGACATGTCGTTCCGCCAGCCCGTGCAGCAGCACCAGCTTGGCGATCAGTTGCAGGGTGATCGCGACCACGCCGAAACTGCCAATATGGGGGTCGGCCAGCACGGCGAGCAGCCTCTCCCGCCCCTTGTGCACCGCGCCCGCCGCATCCATCACATCGCCCAGCCCGTCGAGGTGCAACGCCCCCGTCACCCACACCCATGCGCCCAGCGCCGCCAGCGCCGCGACCCACGGATCGACCAGCGCGCCCAGCCACAGCGCCCCCGCCACGATGCCGCCCACCACCAGCCCCACGGCGGGGAACCAGCGGATCGACGTGGCGAACTGCGCGTCCGACACCGGGAACCGGGGCGTCGGCAGGCGGGTCAGGAACTGGAGCGCGATCAGCAGGCCCTTCATGACCGCAGCCCCCTGATCTGCGCGGCCCCGCCCTCGCCCGGCCACACGCGCAGGGACAGCAGCGCCGCATAGGGCAGGTCGAACGCCCAGAGCTGGCGCTGTGCAAAGCCGCACAGATGCGCCAGCGCCGCCCGCATCGCCCCGCCATGGGTCACGACCAGCACCGTGCGCGCGGGCAGTTCGGCCACAGCCGCGCCGACGCGCTCGACCAGCGCCGACCATGGCTCGCCACCCGGCGGGGCATGGGCGTCGGGATCGTCGTAGAAACGACCGAGACTGTCGCGGTCGATACTCTCCGTCGCCAGCCCGTCCCACGCGCCGAAATCCAGTTCCCGCCAGCGCGGATCACAGGTCAGCGGCACCCCATGCGCCGCCGCCAGCATATGGGCCGGGGCTTCCGACCGGGCAAGGCCGCTATGCACCACGGCCTCCACCGCCAGCCCTTCGGCCCGCGCCATACAGGCGGCAAGGCCAGCCTCGCTGGGGACGCCATCGGTCCGCCCCATCAACAGGCCGGGCGTCACGAGCGCACCATGGCGCAACAGGTGGAGGTCGAATCCCGCCATCAGCCGCCGGACACGCCCGCTTCGGCAAAGGTCGCCATGCCGCCATGCGCGGCCAGCGCCGACCGCAGCACCATGGCCGCCACCGCCGCCCCGCTGCCCTCGCCCAGCCGCATGTCGAGGCGCAGCATCGGCTCCAGCCCCAGATGGCCCAGCAACCGCTCATGCCCCGGCTCAGCAGAGCAATGGCCCGCGATGCAATGGTCCGTAATAGCTGGTGCCTCCGCCGCCAGCGGCGCGATGGCGGCGCCGGTGATGAACCCGTCGAGCAGCACCGGCACCCGCAATTGCCGCGCGCGCAGCACCGCGCCGGCAATCGCCGCAATCTCCCGCCCGCCGACCCGGCGCAGCGCCTCGAACGCGCTAATCGCGGCGGGACCATGCCGGACGATCCCGCGCGTGACCACGTCCACCTTGCGCGTGATCCCGGCGGCATCGACGCCCGTGCCCGGCCCGACCCAGCCCGCGGCGTCCCCGCCAAAGCTGATCGCGGCCAGCGCGGCGGCGGCGGTCGTGTTGCCGATCCCCATCTCGCCCACGACCAGCAGGTCGAGGCCCGGCTCCACCGCCGCCGCGCCGCTGTTCAAGGCGGCAAGACAGTCCGCCTCGCTCATCGCGGGCTGCGCGGTAAAATCGGCGGTCGGCGTGTCGAGGTCGAGCGGCACCACGACCAGCTCCAGCCCGGCCACGCCCGCCAACTGGTTGATCGCCGCGCCCCCTGCGGCGAAATTCGCCACCATCTGCGCGGTCACGGCGGCGGGAAAGGCGCTGACGCCATGCGCGACCACACCATGATTGCCCGCAAAGATCGCCACCCGCCCCCGGTCGAGCGCGGGCCGCTCCCGCCCCTGCCATCCCGCCAGAAAGATCGCGATATCCTCCAACCGTCCCAGCGATCCGGGCGGCTTGGTTAACTGTCCCTGACGGGCGCGCGCCGCCTGCGTCGCCGCCGCATCGGGCGCGGACAGGCTGGCCAGCGCCGCACCGACGGCGGCGACAGACGGAAAGGCGGTGCCGCTCATGCGATCGGGTCGGCGGGGCAAAGGGGACGAACGGCAGGCATCGGGCAGCACCCCCTGAACGGGACTTGTCGCCACGCGGGTTGACCCCCGTCCACCCGGCACACCCTGTCCGCGCGAAAGACGACGGCGACGGGCAGGTCTCCTGGCTCACGGGTCGCCGCCGTTTCGCGCTGCCTTCTCAGGACTGTCGTCCCAATGGCTGGCCCTCGAAAGAACCGTGGCGCAATGGCTCGCCGCTTACAGTTGCAGGGGCAGCCGGGGTATCGCACCCCATTCCCTTTTGATCCCCGGCAAAGGGGAACCTGTCGCACGCCGGGCTGTAGTGGCCCCGCCCGGCAGCGTCAATGAAGGGCGGGAGACAATTGGGGCCGGAACTGGCGGGGTCAGAACCGGCGGCGACTATCGGAGACGGCGGCTCACTCGCCCCGCGCGTCGGCTGCCGCACGGGGCAGAGGCGTCGCCGCACCAGGCCGGGGCCGTGTGACGATATAGAGCGCGCACGCCGCCATCCCCGCCGCCACACCGATGGCCAGCAGCGGCCCCGGATGCGCGCGCCACGCAAAGATCGCAAAGCCCAGCGCAATGCCGGTGCAGGCCATGACCTTCGCACGCGGCCCGATCGCCCCCTCCGCCCGCCACGCCACCAGCGTCGGCCCGAACCGTTTATGGGTCAGCAGCCATGCCTCCAGCCGGGGCGACGACCGCGCAAAGCAGCCCGCCGCCAATATCAGGAAGATGGTGGTCGGCATCAGCGGCAGGATCGCGCCGATGATCCCCAGCCCGACACACACAAGGCCCAGCACCAGCCACGCCGTCCGCCCCAGATGGCCCAGCAGCCCGCCACGCCCCGGCACGGGGTGCGGGTCGTCAGGCGACGCAGGCATGGGGCATGGGAATCGGCATGATGAAGGCATCCCACCGCATTATTGCGAGTGATTTGCAGATAGGCGCTGGAGGGAGACGGGGCAAGGGGCGAGAAGAAGCGATGGAATTGGATCGAAGGCGGCACTCCCGTCCCCTTAGCCTATACTTTCGGGGCCGTGCTTCCAACGTCATTGCGAGTGTAGCGAAGCAATGACAAATTTGGGCGGTTAGCGGACTGTCAGCTATTGGCGTCGACGGGGCCATATATGGTTGAGGCGCATTGCTTGAGTAACCGCTCCGAAAGTCGCAAATGAGAGCAGCATGGCTCCCGACACAAATTGCCCCATATCGAGAAAACCGAGAATTAAAGAGGCGACAAGGCCGTAAGCGCCGACGGCAGAAAGGCGCCAATCTAGCCCTTTCACAAACAACCCATATTTTGTTACCCGTCTGTTCGATCCAAACCCTAATTCCTTGTTTGATTTCATTCCCGTACCAAACATCCAATGCACAATGAAAATCTGTGAAATCATAAAAATCGTGCCAGAATCTATGTAGAAAACTACACCATACATCCAAAAATTGACCAAATTTTGAATGTTCTGCCCTTTTATTCTCCATTAATACTATAAATTCGAATGCATTAGAACGATTAATGCTTAGATGACATTCAATGTCCACAATTAGTCGGTAGCAGACCTTCCCCAGCCTCATCCCGCCCCGGCTTCCCTTTCCCGCCCCGTCGTCCTACCCTCCCGCCATGTCCACCGGTCATCCCGTCACCGCCACCGGCCTGCTTGTGCGCGAGGGGGGCGGCTTTGCGTTGCAGCGGGACGGGGGAGGGCGGGTGCGCCTGGACCTGTTGCGCACGCCCGTCGATCATGTGGAGAAAAGGGTGCGGGTGACGGGGGTGCAGGTGGCGGACGATCTGGTCGAGGTCGAAACCATCCTCCCCATCGACCGTTGATCACAAGGGGCCGTCGCCCCGCCGCGTCGCTCCCGTCCGTTCAGCGCCGGTCCCTCCGGGGTCGTCAGGCTGACCGGCCGGATGCCCGCCGACAGGCCCCGGTTCATCTTCTGTGGCCGGTTGTAACGCCCGGACCATCCGCATACATCGCTCCGAAACTCTGGGGAGAGGCCCATGATCGACGACCAGTTGCACCGCCCGCTGTTCAATGCGGAAGTGCTCGCCAACGCCCTCAACAATGGTGGCGACCGGCCCCTGCTCCACCTCAAGGACGGACCGGTGCAGAGCGTCGACGAGGTGCGCGACGCGACCAGCCAGTTCGTGCAGGCGTTCGCCGCCATCGGCGTCGGGCGGGGGTCGCGGGTCGCGATGCTCTCCCCCAACCGGCCGGAATGTCTGCACGTCACCCATGCGATCCAGTTGCTGGCGGGCATCTATGTGCCGCTGCACCCGCTGAGCGGGCTGGCCGACCACCTTAACAGCATCACCGATGCGGAGGTCGGCATCCTGATCTTCGACGCGGAGAAATTCTCCGCCCGCGCGGCGGAGATTGCGGAGGCGGTGCCGGGCATCCACCTGCTGGCCTTCGGATCCAGCCCGCTGGCCGACGACCTGTTCCTGCTGGCCGCCGCCTGCCATCCGCAACGGCTGGTGCCCCCGGTGGTGGAGGGGCATGACATCACCCGGCTGGGCTATTCGGGTGGCACGACGGGCCAGCCCAAGGCGATCCCCTCGACCCAGCGCAGCGGCTTCGTCACCGGGCAGATCATGCAGGCGGAATGGGAGTGGCCCGCCCCGCCGCGCATCCTGACCTGCGCCCCGCTGACCCATGCGGGAGGCGCGATGTTCATGCCCGCCCTGCTGCGCGGCGGCACGCTGATGGTGCAGAATGGCTTTGATCCGGTGAAGGTCATGCAGACCATCGAGGAGGAGCGGATCAACTGCATGTTGATGGTCCCGACCATGATCTATGCGCTGCTCGACTGCCCCCGGCTGGGCGAGTATGACCTTTCCAGCCTTGAGACGATCTTCTATGGCGCGTCGGCCATCTCGCCCCCGCGCCTGAAGGAGGCGATCGAGCGCATCGGCCCGGTCTTCGCCCAATTCTATGGACAGGCGGAGGCGCCGATGTGCATCACCTATTTCCGCAAGGCCGACCATGACCCGGACAATCTCCAGCGGCTGGCCAGTTGCGGCAAGCCCAGCCCCTGGGTGCGCGTGGCACTGATGGATGCGACGATGAACCCCGTCCCCGATGGCGAGCCGGGCGAGATCTGCGTGCAAGGGCCGCTGGTCATGGATGGCTATCGCGACCCGGTGCTGAACGTGGAGGCGCTGTTCGGCGGCTGGCTGCACACCGGCGATGTGGCAGTGCGCGACCCGGACGGATTCCTGCGCATCGTCGACCGGACCAAGGACATGATCGTGTCCGGCGGCTTCAACATCTACCCGCGTGAGATCGAAGACATCATCGCGGAGCATCCCGCCGTCAGCCAGGTCGCGGTGATCGGCGTCCCCCATGACAAATGGGGCGAGGCGGTGAAGGCGATCATCGTGCTGAAACCCGGCGCGACCGTGAGCGAGGAGGATCTGTGCGCCCCCGTCGCGGCCCGCAAGGGCAGTTTCCAGGCGCCCAAGTCCATCGCCTTTGTCGACGGCATCCCGCAGACTCCGGTGGGCAAGCCGGACAAGAAGGCGTTGCGGGCCGCCCATGCGGCGGCGGCAGGGTAGGACGTGATGATTTTTCCTTGAATCGTCATTGCGAGCGGAGCGAAGCAATGACGAGGTTGGTCACTCCAACGTCTTCACGCCCTAAAGCAGGGTCTTCGCGTGCCGGAGAACGAGATCGCACACCTTCGTGGTGGCCTGCGCCTTGAGATTGCCCAAGGGCAGGCTGTTGCCCTCCATCTGGAGCAGGCCCTTCCGCCCGGCGACATAGCCCGGTTCCGCTTTCGCCCCGGTGCGGCCGGTCAACTGGCCGATCACGGACGCCGCGCCGGTGCCGCTGCCCAGAAACTTGTTCTTCAGGCAATAGCCCAACACGCCCGCCGCATTGGGCGCGGCCACCGAGACGACATTGGGCAGCAACAGGCCCAGCAGGCCACCCGTTTGTCCGCCGCCCAGCCCGCCGCCACCGAGTCCGCCAGAACCAAGTCCGCCACCGCCCAGATCGGGCAGTTGCAATTGTGCCGGCGCGGCGCTGCCGACGGCCAGCAGCAGGGGCGCGAACCAGAGCGGGGCAATCTTCACGGCCATTCTCCCATCGTTCCCACCTTTATGCCCTATCGCCGCCGGATGCAGAAGATGGCCGCTGACGCGGGGACAGGATTTTACAAGCCGGATGCGCGCCCCGGCCAACCCGGTCAGGCGATCGCGAGCACGCTGCGATGGATGAAGCGTATCAGGTCCGCCTGCCCGCGCGCGCCGGTCTTGGCATAGATGCGCTTGCTGTAGGTGCGGGCGGATTCGACGGTAACGCCGATTTCCCTCGCCGCGTCGGCGATGGACATGCCCCGGCTGAGCGCCAGCGCCAGCCGCGCCTCGCTGGGGATCAGGTCGAACAACTGGCAGAGCTGGTCGCAGCGGTCCGCCGACGACCAGTTGTCGGCATGGACATAGGCGACCAGCACCGGCGCGGGCCGCGTGGTGCCCGTGCGCGCGTTGGCGGAGACGAGCAGCATGTCCAGCCACGGTTCCCGGTTCAGCACGATGGCGCGCGGGCGGCCATGGGGATCGGCGGCCAGCGCCCGGATCGCGCCCGCAATATCGTCCGCCACGGTGCGGGACCGGGCCGTCAGCCGCCCGGTGCGGCTGCGCGTCAACAGGCCCGCGCTGGCCAGCATCCGCTCCGCCTGCGCGTCCGCATCCAGGATGATCCCCTCCGCGTCGAGGGTCAGCCAGCCGAAATTCATCCGCGCAATCGCTTCATGCGCCACCCGCGCCGCCGTCCGTTCCCGCTCGATGCTGACATAGCTGTGCAGCGCGGCGGTGAGGAAGGGCGCGATGGCGGCCAGCACCGCGTCATCCTCCGCCCGGAAGTCGCCGTCCCGCCGCGACGCGGTGATCCACGCGCTGACTCCGCCCGGCTCCTCCACGCGCAACGTCCGCAGCATGTTCATGCCCGACGGCTCCAGCAACTGCCGCCGGTACAGCTCATGCTGCGGGTCGCTGACGCTGAGCAGTTCGTCCAGCGCATAGACGCGGCCCGCCACCAGATCATGATAGGGCATGGGGTCGGCGCGATAGAAGCCGTCGCGATAGAGGGCGGCGATGATCGGCGGCGAATCCTGCCCGGAAAACAGATGGACCACCCGATATTGCGGCGACGTTTCCGGCAGGGGGCGAAACACCAGGCTGGTATAGTCCGCCCCGATCCGCGCGCGCAGCCGGTCGATGAAGCTGGACCAGAGCGGCTCCTCCACCATCCCCTCGATCAACGACTGGATCAGCGCCGCATCCTCGGCCTGCCACATATATCGCTCCTCTCCCGTATATCCCCATTTGGGAAATTCCGGTGGCCGCCTGATATGCCAGAACGGATGGCATAACAATGACGATGCGGGAGAGGATACCGCCACTATGCCCCCTATCCAAACGCCGCCTGTCCACATGGCGGTTCAGCCCGCCGCCTTCCTGCGCACCACCCTGCCGCTGGGCATCGACGGCATCGCGGACCTCGACACGGGACGCTATCACAGCATCTGGCTGCCCGATCATATGGTCAGCTTCTGGCCCGATTCCATCTGGACGCCGGAGTTCACCGACCTCGCTACCGCCTCGCCCAGCCCGCATCGCCACCTCGACGCGATGGCGGTCGCGGGGGCGGCGGCGGTGCTGACGAAGCGGGTGCCCATCGCGACCAGCGTCGTGGACACGGTGCGCCGCCATCCCGCGATGCTGGCGCAGAGCGCGCTGACCCTCGACCATCTGTCGAAGGGGCGATTCATCCTGGGGCTGGGGTCGGGCGAGATGGAGAATACCGTCCCCTATGGCTTCGACTTCTCCAAACCCGTGGGCCGATTCGAGGAGGCGTTGCAGGTCATCCGCCTGTTGTGGGAAAGCGACGGTCCCGTCGATTTCGAGGGGCAATATTATCGCCTCCACCACGCCCGGATGGACACGGAGCTGTATGATGGCAAGGCGCCGCCGATCTGGATCGGCGCGGGCGGGCCGCGGATGCTGGAGATAACCGGGCGTCATGCCGATGGCTGGTGGCCGGCGGGCGCATGGTCGCCGGAGGATTATGCCGCCAAGCTGGGCGTGGTGCGCGCCTCCGCCGACCGGGCCGGGCGCGACCCGATGGCCATCACCCCCGCCTTCATCCAGATCTGCCTGATCGGCGACGACGCCGAACTGGCGGAGATGCTGGCCGCGCCGCTGGTGAAGGCGATCATCCTGCAAATCAGCGCCGCCGAACTCGCCAAATTCGGCCATGCCCATCCGATGGGCGAGGCGTGGCGCGGCTTTGTCGACATCGACCCGCATGTCCTGACCCGCGACCGCTTCCTGGCCTTTTGCGGGCAGGTGACGGCGGAGATGATCCTGTCCATCATCCCCCATGGCACGCCCAACCGTATCGCCCGCATCGTCAAGGAATTCTGCGACGCGGGCCTGCGCGTGCCCAAGATCATGGACTATGGCGGCATGGCGGGCTTGAAATATGGCGCGGCCAGCGCCGCAAAGGTGCGCGCGGCGGAGGATGAACTGATGCGCCTGTGCGAGGGGGTGTAGGCATGAGCCTGCTCAACGCCACGGCGCTGCTCACCGCCGCCGAGACAGAAACCGGCCTGTCCGACTGGGGCGATCCCGGCTTTCCCTTCCGCTTCGCGCTGGCGGTGGACAGGATGCAGGCGGCGGGGATGGACGGAGCGGGCGAGCGGGCCGCCATCGCCAACGCCCATTGGCTGCTGACCGACAGGCTGCGTTTCGTCGACGACCATGCGCGCCATGGCCTGGGCGCGGAGGTGATCAAACGGCCCCTGTTCGTGTCCGGCGAGCCGCGATCCGGCACCACGCTGCTCCACGCGCTGCTGTCCGTCGACCCGGAGGCGCGGGCGCTGCGTTTCTGGGAGGTGATGCATCCCTCGCCGCCGCCCGGCCTCGCCCCCGGACCGGAAGGAGCGGACGATCCGCGCCGCGCGCAGGCGGACGCGGAATGGCGGGAGATCAACGCGCGCCTGCCGCAATGGCTGAAAAGCCATCCCTATAACGACATGCTGGGCGACGGCCTGCCGGAGGATGAGCGTAGCTGGGCGTTCGACTTTCGCGTGATGACGCCCACGGCCTGGTGGCGGGTGCCGATGGGTGTGGGCGTCACCGGCCTGCCCGCCGATCCCGCCGCCCAATATCGCATCCACCGGATGATGTTGCAGGCGATCCAGCATGGCCGCCCGGCGAAGAAATGGGTGTTGAAGGGCTTTCACGCGGGCCGCCTGCCGGCCTTTTTCGACGCCTATCCCGATGCGCGGCTGATCTACATCCACCGCGACCCGGTGCAGTCCATCGCGTCCCGCATCCAGATGATGGCCGACCTGACCGAGGGGCTGACCGGCAGCGTGGACATGGCGGTTCAGTCCGCGCTGCACACCCGTCTGGGGCGGGAGGGCTTCCACGCCATCATGGCCAATCCGATGATCGACGATCCGCGCATCCACCATGTCCGCTATCAGGATTTCGTGCGGGACCAGATCGGCGTGATCCGGGGCTTCTACGATTTCGCGGGCTATGATTTCACCCCGGCGGCGGAGGCGGCGATGCGCGACTATCTGGCCACCAACAGGGGCGACCGCCATGGCAAATTCGCCTATTCCACCGCCCTGATCGACGGCGACGTCGATGCGATCCATGAGGAGTTTTCCGCCTATCGCGCCCGTTTCGGCTTAGAGAGGGAGAGACGCGATTGAGCGAGGCCGTGACGATGCACCCCCGTCTGTCCATCCATCAGGTCGGGTTCGGGGCGCAGAGCCTCGACCAGTTCGCCGACGCCTGCGTCCGCATCGGCGCCCGGCAACTCACCCTCGTCAGCCCGCTGCTGCTGGCCGATGGGGCCGCGAGCATCCGCGCGACACTGGCGGAGCGGGGCCTGCGCGCGGTGAATGTCGCGCATGGCTTCTGCGCGACGCCGCTGTCGGACCCTGCGGGACGGTCGGCGGCGCGCGACACGCTGCTGCGCCTGATCGACGAGGCGGCGGCGCTGGGCGTCGGCACCGTCTATATGCTCACCGGCGGGCGCGGCACGCTGGGCTGGGAGGAGGCCGCAGACGCCTTTGCCGAGGCGGTCCGCCCCTGCGTCGAGCGTGGCCGGGCGGCGGGGGTCGCCATCGCCATCGAGAATGCGTCGGGCCTCTATGCCGACATCCATATCGCCCACAGCCTGTCCGACACGATCCGGCTGGCGGAGATTGCGGATGTCGCCCTCTGCATCGAAACCTATTTCGGCTGGCCGGAGGCGGGACTGGCCGAGCTGATCCGCCGCGCCATGCCGCGCTGCACCCTCGTCCAGCTCTCCGACTATGTGCCCGGCGACCGCAGCCTGCCGTCGCGCGCGGTGCCGGGCGACGGCGCCATCCCGCTGGCCACCCTGCTGCGCATCATCCATGATGCGGGCTATACCGGCCCGCTCGACCTCGAACTGCTCGGCCCCCGCATTGATGCGGAAGGGGCGGAGGCCGCCTACGCCCGCGCGGGCGCGGTGGTGACGGACATGCTCACCACCCTCCGATTGTAAGGAGCCAGACATGGCCTTTGGCGATTGCCCCGACGACCAGCCCCTGCGCGATGCGTGGGGCCAGTTCTGCGACCGGCTCCGCGCGGCGGGGGACAGGGCGTTCAAGGATCTGAACCCCGCCGACCCGATGCAGCGCGCCGATGCGTTCCGCTTCCTGACGCAAAATCTGGGGCAGGCGTTCGACCTGGCGCTGGAGACGAAGGATGTGCAGCACCCGCTGCTCCATGATTTCTGCAACCCGACGCGCAAGCTGGGCGGCGATTGCGGCGATTTCGTCTATCATCAGGCGTGGATCGACGGGGCGGGCGCCTATCGCCTCCATGGCCATCGCGGCACGGCGCGCTTCTTCAACGTCACGGTGCAGGGGCCGCGCCCGGAGCGGATGGCCAATGGCGCGCCGCCGCTGCACGACCCGTTCGGCGACGTGCCGGAGGCCAATATCTTCGGCCATCAGCTGGTGACGCAGGCGGACGGTCGTTTCGAACTGTTCATCGGCGGGCCGGAGCGCGGCCCCAACTGGCTGCCCACCACCCCCGGATCGCGCAAGCTGTTCCTGCGGCAGGGCTTCGACCGCTGGGACGAGGCCCCGGCGCGGATGAGCATCGAGCGGCTGGGAGAGGATGGCCCGAAGCCGCTGCCGACGCCGGAGCGGATGATCGCCGCGATGGAGTGGGCGGGGACGTTCGTTACCGGGCTGATGACCGACTGGCCGGACTGGTCCTTCGCCCATGGCGGCGTCGATGCCGCCAACCCCAACGCCTTTCCCGCCGCGATCACCAACGGGGCGGAGGACAGGAAGCGTGGGCGGGCCGCCACCAACATGGTGTGGCGCATCGCCCCGGACGAGGCGCTGATCGTGGAGTTCGCCGCGCATGATGGCCTGTGGATGTTCACCAACATGGGCGCCTTCATGAACAGCATGGACTATCTGACCCGCCCGGTCAGCTATACGCCCGGCCGGACGGCGGTGGACAGCGACGGGCGCATCCGGCTGATCCTGACCCATGACGACCCCGGCCATGCCAATTGGGTGGACACGCAGGGGTTTGGGCAGGGCAATCTGACCTACCGCCATATGCTGGAGGGTGCCCCCGCGCCGATCACGACCCGGCTGGTGCGGCGCGCCGCCCTTTCCGCCGCCCTGCCCGCCGATAGTGTAACGGTCACGCCCGCCGAGCGCGCCGCGCAGTTGCGCGCACGGCAGGACGGCATCCGGCAGCGTTACGGCCTTTGAGCGACCCTGCGTCCCGATCCCGCAGCGGAAATACTTGACGAGGTCAGTATTGCCCGGACATTGTCCGCGCAACGACCGACCGCGAGAGGATGCCCATGAAATTCACCTTCGGCCTGCCCCATATGCTGCGGCTCAAGGCATCGCTCCAGCCGTGGGAGTCGCAGGTCACCGGTCCCGACCAGTTGCGCATGGCCCGGCGTGCGGAGGCGATGGGCTATGACCAGGTCGCCGTGCCGGAGCATTTCATCATTCCGGAGGAGCATGTGCCCCTGTCCGGCCCGCATTATTTCCACGGCATCGCCGCCATGGGCGCGGTGGCGGGCGCGACGGAGACGATCCGGGTCAATAGCTGCATCATGATCCTGCCGCTGCAAAACCCCATCGTCACGGCCAAGGGTCTGTCCACCATCGACTGGATGAGCGGCGGGCGCACCACCGTCACCTTTGGCGTCGGCTGGCTGGAGGGGGAGTTCGACCTGCTCGGCGTACCGTTCCGGGAACGGGGCGCGATGGCCGACGAATATCTGGCCGCGATGGTCGAGCTATGGACCCAGGACAAGCCGGAGTTCGAAGGCAAATATGTGTCCTTCCGCGATGTCGCCTTCGAACCGAAACCGGTCCAGAAGCCGCACCTGCCCATCTGGATGGGCGGCGACGCCGATGCCGTGCTGAAACGCACCGCGAAATATGCGAATGGCTGGTGGCCGTTCCTGACCAAGCCCGACAAGATCGGCGAGCGGGTCGATTTCATCAAGTCCCAACCCGACTATAAGGCGGGCGACGATTTCGAGGTGATGTACGGCCTTGCCACCAGTCGCATCGGTGACGGCCATGTGGTGATCGACGATCCCAACGCCCGGTCGGACATGGGCGCGCAGGAGATCATCGACCGGCTCGGCCTGTTCCAGCAACAGGGCGTGACCATGACCGGCGTCCCCATCCCGCCGGTGTCGGGCATCGAGGCCTATATGGACCATGCCCAATGGGTGATGGAGGAGATCAAGCCCAAGCTGTGAAGGTGGCGTGAGTGGGTGGGGAGTGACGGGTGTCGGCCGTTTTTCGAAGCTGACCACTTCGTCACCCCGGATCAGGTCGCATCGGACCGGCTGCTCTACGGTTCTGGTTTGGCGCGTTTTCCGATTGAGCAGATGATTCCACCTGCTTGGAAAACGCTCTACGCCGCCACCCGGTCCCGCCCGCCCGTCTTGGCGGCATATAGTCGCCGGTCCGCACGGGCGATGCCGTCAGCCAGCGACGCATCCTGCGGCTCCACCTGAGCCATCCCCATGCTGATCGTCCAGCGCAGCGGTCCCGCCTGCCGGATCGCGGCGCGCACCGCCGCGGCAAAGCGATCCGCATCGGTCGCCGACGCACCGGACAGGATGACCAGAAACTCGTCCCCGCCCATGCGGACCACATGGACGCCGCCGGGCATGGCCGGGGCCTGCGCGGCGTCGCCCAGGATGCGCGAAAGCCGGACCAGCGCGGCATCGCCCGCCGCATGGCCGAAACGGTCGTTGACCGCCTTGAAATGGTCGATGTCGATCAGCGCGAGGCGGGTGCCGGGGACCAGCAACGCCCCGTCGCGCCCGGCCAGCCATGCGCGATTATACACCCCGGTCAGCGCGTCCCGCCACGCGCTGTCGCGCAACGCGGCAAAGGCCGCTTCCGCCGGCATGGCCAGCAGGCCGAGGTTGAGCAGCATCAGCAGCAACTGGTCGGACGCCAGCCCCAGCACCGCGACCGTGGTGGGCGTCGCCCAGCCCTGTACCTCGCCCAGCACGGCCAGCCCATAGCAGGGGATATAGCCCCACAGCGCCAGCCCCGCGACGCGGCAACCCTGGCTGGTTACCGCCCCCTGCCGCGACAGGCGGATCAGGTCGTGCCCGAACAGCGCCATGCCCAGCGCGAGGCCCAGCGGCGTCATCATCCGCCGGTCGAACGGCCCCGTGGCGACACCCAGCGCCTCCAGCCAGCCCGGCACCAGAAAGGCGAGCAGCGTCGCGGCGACCGGCAGCGCCATCCACCAGCGCCACAAGGGGCGACCGAGGAACAGCCGCGCGCCCATGACGACGGAGATGTTCGACCCCGCCAGCATCGCCAGAAACAGGGAGTCCCACAGGCCGGCAGACTGGTTTTCAATCAGTTCCAGCCCGGCCAGCGCCAGGCAATAGACGATCAGGCTGACCGCCCAATGGGCGTAATGGCGCTGGTCGCGCCGCCCGCGCCACAGCGCCAGAAAGATGATGGTGAAGGCCAGCGACGCGAGAACGCTGCACAGACGCAAGGTCGCAAGGTCGGCGGAAAAGGACATGGCGCGGGCGAGCGTAAATGCCGAACCTTAACAACGCCCTATCCGCGCGGACACGATGCGGCGAGGCGAGTGCCGCCGAATGCCCCGCAGAGAGAAACAGGGCGGGCGATCCTGCCGGACCGCCCGCGCCGACAGGTGATTCAGGCGTCCGTGCGCGGCGTGATGCCGGTGATGCGGATGCCGCTGTCGGGCACCTTGTACCGGCGGTTGAGCGCGATCAGGACGCTGGTCAGCGCCTCCGACACCACGCTGTTCGCCAGCACGCCCGCATTCCACGCGCCCAGCCCGATTTCCTTGGCAAGGCCGACCACATAGTCCGCCGCTTCCGCATCGTCGGCGCAGACGAGGACGTCGCAGTCGATCGTCTCGTCGAGATGGGTTAGGTGATGGGCGGAGATATTCTGGAAGGCGGAGACGACCTTCACGCCATCGCCCAGCAGTTTCTGGATCGCCTCGACCGCGGACCCGTTTTCGGGGAGTTGCACGCGGCTGACCTTGGGCGGGACCAGCGGCACGGTGACGTCGATCAATATCTTGCCGTGCAGCGATTCCGCGACCGATTCCACCGTCGCGCGCTGGGCCGAAAAGGGCACGGCGAGGACGACGATGTCGGCCTGTGCGGCGGCATCCTGATTGGTGGCGCCGCTGGCGTTGCCGGTGCCGATCTTTTTGTTGATGTCGGCGGCGGCGGCGGCGGCCCGCTCCGCATCGCGGCTGCCGATAACGACCGTATGCCCCGCATGCGCCCAGCGCAGCGCGAGGCCGCCACCTTCCTTGCCAGCGCCACCCAATACCGCGATCGTCTTGCGATCAGAACTCATGCTTCCAACTCCAATTTTTTCCGCACCTTCTTGGGCGGGGTCTGAATGACGGGTTCGAGCGGCGCGGCCTGCCGGGCGCGCATCATCTTTCGCTCGTCGGCGGGGCCGTAGAGCGTGGTGCGCGGGGCGGGCGTGCGGCCGATCTCGTGGATCAGCGTGTCCATCAGGTGGGGCGGAAACTCCTGCCCATGGCTGCTGCCCGCCGCCTTGCTGATGCTCTCGTTCATCAGCGTGCCGCCGATGTCATTGGCGCCGCCGGTCAGGCCGATGGCCGCGCCGCGCGGGCCGAGCTTGGTCCAGCTCACCTGAATATTGCGGATCAAGGGGTGCAGCACCAGCCGGGCGACCGCATGCATCAGCCGCGCCTCGCGGAAGGTCGGCCCCTTGCGGGTCAGCCCCTTGCGCGCGATCGGCGCCTCCATATGGACGAAGGACAGCGGCACGAATTCCGTGAAGCCGCCGGTGCGCGCCTGCAATGCTCGGATCGCGAGGAGGTGCGCGGCCCAATGCGTCACCTGTTCGACATGGCCGAACATGATGGTCGCGGTGGTGGCGAGGCCAATCTCATGCGCGGTGCCGATCACCTCCAGCCATTGCGCGGTGGTCAGCTTGCCGGGGCAGATCACCTCCCGCACATCGTCGTGAAGGATTTCCGCCGCCGTGCCGGGCAGGGAACCCAGCCCCTGCGCCTTCAGCATCGTCAGGAACTCGCGGATCGACACGCCCAGAGTCTCCGCCCCATGGCTGACTTCGAGGGGGGAGAAGGCATGAACATGCACACCCGGCTCCGCCTGCTTCACCGTGCGGAGGATGTCGAGATAGGTCTGGCCGGTGTAGCTGGGGTGGATGCCGCCCTGAAGGCAGACTTCCGACGCGCCGCGCGCCACCGCCTCGCGCACCCGGCGCGCGATCTCGCCATGGTCGAGGTCATAGGGCGTGCCGCGCAAATCCTCATGCGTCTTGCCCTTGGAAAAGGCGCAGAAGCCGCAGGTGAAGGCGCAGATATTCGTGTAATTGATGTTGCGGTTGACGACATAGCCGATGGGGTTGCCGTTGACGGTGGCCCGCAGGGCGTTGGCGGCGCTGCACACCCGCTCCACATCCATGCCGCGCGCGGAAAACAGCGTCTCGATCAGCGCCGCATCGGGGTCCACCCCGCGCGCAAGGGCATCAAGCGCGGCGGTCACGGCGGGGTCCGACGGCGCATCAGCCACCAGCACACGGGGCAGCGGCGGCAACGCCTGCCCGCCCGACACCCACGCATCCTCCCGGCCCCAGCCATGGGTGTCGCCCGACTGGCGGACGAGGGTCAGCATGGCGGGCGCCAGCCAGCGGTCGGACAGATGCGACGGGTAAACCGGCAGGCGGCGCACCAGATGGCGGCCGCCCGCCTCCGTCCCGGCCTCCAGCGCGGCGATTTCGGGCCATGGCGCTTCGGGGTTCACATGGTCGGGCGTGACGGGGGAGACGCCGCCCCAGTCGTTGATCCCCGCCTCCATCAGGCGCGGGAAGTCCGCGCTCGACAGGTTGGGCGGGGCCTGGATATTCATCTGCGCGCCCAGAATCAGCCGCGCCGCCGCGATCGTCCACAGCAGGTCGTCCATGTCCGGCTCGGCCGCGCCCTGCATGGGCGTGCGGTCCTTGGCGCGGAAATTCTGGACGATGACTTCCTGAATATGGCCATGCTCGGCGTTCAGGTCGCGCATCGCGAACAGGGCGTCCAGCCGTTCCTCCCGCGTCTCCCCGATGCCGATCAATATGCCGCTGGTGAAGGGGATCGCCAGTTCACCCGCCATGCGGATATTGGCGAGGCGCACCGCAGGAACCTTGTCCGGGGAGCGATAATGCGCCTGCCCCTTGTCCAGCAGCCGGTCGGACACGCTTTCCAGCATCAGGCCCATGGAGCCGGAGACGGCGCGCAGCGCGATCATCTCGTCCCGCGTCATGATCCCGGCGTTGACGTGCGGGATCAGGCCGGTTTCCTTCACCACCAGCGCGCACATGGCGGCGAGATAGGCGTTGGTGCTCGCATAACCCTGCGCATCCAGCCATGCGCGCGCGGCGGGATGGCGCAGTTCCGGCTTGTCGCCCAGCGTGAACAATGCCTCGGTGCAGCCATGGCTCGCCCCCTCCCGCGCGACGGCCAGGATTTCGTCGGGCGTCATATAGGGCGCTTCGCCCCGCTCCGCCGGACGGGAGAAGGTGCAATAATGGCAATAGTCGCGGCACAGCTTGGTGAGCGGGATGAACACCTTGGGCGACCAGCTCTGGACCAGCCCATGGCCCGCATCGCGCAGGGCGCGCGCCTCCGCCAGCAGCGCGTCGAGGGGCGCGTGCAGCAGATGGTCTTTCAGGACGGGGTCGGGCCTTGGCGCGGCCTGATGGGCGGTCGCGGCGGCAAGCCCGACGGGCGCACCGGCGGGGTCAAGATGCATGGATGTGTACAAACCCGTTTCACTCTCCCGACAATCGCCTAAAGACTCAGCACTTATCGGAGAGCAGTTCAATGATTCAAATAGAGGCCGTGCCCGGCATCGGGGAGGTCGCGCCGGGATGCGACCTGGGCGCGATACTGGCGGATGCGCTGGGTCCGATGCAGGTGCAGGCGGGCGATATACTGGTCGTCACGTCGAAAATCTGTTCCAAGGCGGAGGGGCGGCGGCTGTCCCTTGCCACCGTCGCGCCGGGCGCGCGGGCGGACGAAATCGCCGGGGCGATAGGCAAGGATGCGCGGCTGGTCGAACTGGCGCTGCGGGAATCGACCGACGTGGTGCGGACCGGGCGCAATGTGCTCATTACCCGCCACAGGCTGGGTCTGGTCATGGCCAATGCGGGCATCGACGCCTCCAACATCGGCACGGATGCAGAGGATATGGTGCTCCTCCTGCCCGAAGACCCGGATGCGTCGGCACAGGCGATCCGCGCCGCCATCGCACAGCGGCTGGACGTGGATGTGGGCGTCGTGCTTTCGGACAGTTTCGGGCGGCCCTGGCGGCATGGCGTGGTGAATGTCGCCATCGGCGCGGCGGGCCTGCCCGCGATCATCGACCGGCGGGGCGACACGGACCGCGACGGGCGGGTGTTGCAGGTGACGCAGATCGCCTATGGCGACCTCCTCGCCTCCGCTGCGGGCCTTGCCATGGGCGAGGGCGCGGAGGGGATTCCGGCGGTGCTGGTGCGCGGCGTGACGCTGGGCGCGGGAGAGGATGCCGCGCCCGCCACCCGGCTGGTGCGGCCGCTGAACGAGGATTTGTTTCGATGAAGGCAGTCGTATTGACCGGCGGCGTGGGCGGCGCGAAGTTCGTGCTGGGGCTGGAGCGATCCGGCCTTGCCGACACCGTCACCGCCATCGTCAACACGGGCGACGATTTCCGCCACCTCGGCCTCCATGTCTCGCCGGACATCGACACGCTTCTCTACGCCTTGTCCGGCAAGTCCAATGTGGCGCAGGGCTGGGGCCGGGAAGGGGAGACATGGAGTTTCCTGTCCGCCGTGCAGGAACTGGGCGGGCCGGACTGGTTCCGGCTGGGCGACGGCGATCTGGCGCTGCATGTCCTGCGGTCGGAACGGCTGGCGCGGGGCGAGACGCTGTCCGCCATCGTCGCGGATTTCGCGGCGGCATGGGGCATCCCCACCCGCATCCTGCCGATGAGCGAAGATCCGGTCCGCACCTTCGTCGACACGGACGAGGGCGAACTGGAGTTCCAGCGCTATTTCGTCGGGCGGCAATGCGCGCCAAAAGTATCCGCGATCCGGTTCGAGGGCGCGCAGGCGGCACGGGCCGCGCCGGGCGTGGTGGACGCGATCCTCTCCGCCGACGCCGTCTTCATTGCGCCGTCCAACCCCTATCTGTCGGTCGATCCGCTGCTGGCGGTGGCGGACATCGCCGCCGCGCTGGAGCAGACCCGCGCGCCCATCGTCGCCATCTCCCCCATCGTCGGCGGCACGGCGGTCAAGGGGCCGACCGCCAAGATCATGGCGGAACTGGACATCGCCCCCGACAATGACGCCATCGCCGACCATTATGCCGCCTTTGTCGACGCGCTGCTGGTCGACGCCAGCGACGCGGCCCCGGCGGCCATCCCCGCCCGCGCGACGCACACACTGATGAAGACGCTGGACGACAAGATCCATGTCGCGCGGGAAGCCATGGCGCTGGCGAAAAGCCTGATCCCCTGATGCAGTGGACCGCCATCGTCCCCTTCAACCATGGCCGCCCGTGCAAGACGCGGCTGGCCCCCCTGCTGTCGGAGGCGGAGCGCAACGCCCTCGCCCTCGCCATGGCGCGGCATGTGGTCGGGGTGCTGGCGGCGGTGCCGGGCATCACCGCGATCCGGCTCGTCGCACCGGTCGATCCCGCGCTGGCTCCGGCCCTGTGGGTTCGGGATGGTGGGCGCGGGCTGAACGGGGAACTGGCCGCCGCCCGCGCGGAGGTCGCACCCGGCGCGACCCTGTTTCTCCATGCCGACCTGCCGCTCCTGACCCCCGCCGACCTGCGAACGCTGCTCGATGCGGCGGAAGCGGCGGGGAGCGCGCTGGCGGCGGACATGGCGGGACGGGGCACCAACGCCATCGCGCTGGCCGATGCGCGGACCTTTGCCCCGGCGTTCGGCGCGGACAGCCTTGCCACGCACCGGCAGCGGCTGCCCGATGCGGCGCTGGTCGCGCGCGATGGCCTGTCCTGCGACGTGGACGACGCCGTCGGCCTGCACGCCGCGACCACGCACGGCTTTTCATGGCCTATTGCCATAGATCGGACCGCCACCCACGGCTAAGGACGCTTGCCCCGCGCACCCGCCCTGCGCCACCAGCGGACAGGCCATCGGTCCCGCCGCCGCATCGCCCCGCCGATATGCCGTGGCGACATGGATCGGGGGTGATTGACTCGCATCACGCATGGCATGATGGCAATGTGAATTGCTATTCATAATAGGGGACGGATCGTGGCAGCCAGCATCACCCAGCTCGATGGACAGGTCGCCATCGTCACCGGCGGCGGCGGCGGGATCGGCCGGGCCATCGCGCTGGCGCTGGCGCAAGCGGGCGCGGACATCGTGATCGCGGAGATTATCCCCGAACGCTGCGCCGAGGTGGAGGCCCGCGTGACCGAACTGGGCCGCCAGTGCCTGACCGTCCCCACCGACATGAGCAAGACCGATCAGGTCCGGGCGATGGTCGACGCGGCAAAGGCGCGGTTCGGCCGCATCGACATCCTCGTCAACAATGCGGGCGGGGTCAGCCGCAAGAATTTCCTGGAGCAGAGCGAGAACAGCTGGCGCCGGCATATCGACCTCAACCTCGTCTCCATGCTCGCCGCGACCTCCGCCGCCGTGCCGGTGATGATCGAGGGCGGCCGGGGCGGCAGCATCATCAACGTGTCCAGCATCGAGGGGTCGCGGGCCGCGCCCGGATACGCCGTCTATTCGGCGTGCAAGGCGGGCATGAACAACTACACCCGCACCATGGCGCTGGAACTGGCCGAACATGGCATCCGCGTGAATGTGATCGCGCCCGACTGGACCATGTCGCCGGGCACGCGCGGCAATGTCACCGGCCCGGTGGACGAGGCCAAATGGCTGCCCATCACGCCGGAAATGGCGGACGCCACCGCGCGCCGCATTCCCCTGCAACGGCCCGGCATCGACGTGGAGTGCGGCCATGCCGCGCTGTATCTGGCGTCCGCGATGAGCAGCTATGTCACCGGCATCGTGTTGCCGGTGGACGGCGGAAGCTGGGCCTCGTCCGGCTGGGTGCGCGACAAGAACAGCGGCAAATGGGTGCTGGTCGAGGTGCCGACCACCCCGGCCTGACCCGGCTGTCGCCAGAACAGATTATAGAGGATCGAAAGGAAAGCCCGCATGAAGATCAACTGTCCCCTGCCGTTCGACCATACCGACGCCCCCGCCGAATTCGGCACGATGGAGGCCGTGATCGCAATCGGCCAGGCGGTGGAGAAGGCGGGCTTCAACGCCGGCCTCGTCACCGATCATCCCGTGCCGACCGGGCGCTGGCTGGACGCGGGCGGCCATCATGCGCAGGCCCCGTTCGTGATGCTGTCGCTGCTGGCGGCGCATACGAAGACGCTGCGGCTCCAGACCGGCATCCTCGTCCTGCCCTATCGCAACCCCTTCATCGTCGCGCGCGACATCACCACGCTGGACAGCTTCTCCGGCGGGCGCGTGACCCTCTCCGTGGGCGCGGGCTATCTGAAGGGCGAATATCGCGCGCTGGGCGTGGATTTCGAAAAGCGCAACGAGTTGATGGACGAATATATCCAGGCGATCCGGCTGGCGACATCGGGCGAGGAATTCACGTTCGAGGGCGACGGATACCAGGCGTTCGGCAACCGCATCATCCCCGGTTCGCCCCAGACCCCGCACCTGCCCATCTATGTCGGCGGCAACGCCAAGCGGGCGATCCGCCGCGTGGTGGACATGGCCGACGGCTGGAACCCCTTCTTCACCATGGGCGGCGGCGTGAACAGCAACACGACCCGCACGGCGGAGATCACCAATGAAGACGATCTGAAGGCCGCCATCGACTATATGAAGGATTACGCCGCCAAGGTCGGGCGCGCGCAGTTGCCGGAGATCGTGCTGGGCGGGGTCAACAAGCCGGGCGAGGTGCTGACCAGCCAGGAGATCGTCGATCGCATCGGCACGTACCGCGAACTGGGCGTATCGACCGCAGGCGTCACCGTGAAGGGCGCGACCCGCGCCGAGTGGCTGGAGGATGTGGCCCGCATCGGCGAAGAGGTTATCGCCAAGGTGCAGTGAGGGAGGCGCGCCCCTCCCCATTCGCGGGAGGGGCAGCCTGCTCTCATCATCCCAGCCTGCGCCGGGATGACGAGATTCGGCCGATCAGCCGATCGCGGTCAGGCTCTCATGCGCCGACCGTTCGATCATGCCATAGGCGCTCTGGTCGCCCCATGTGTACACCGCCCCGCCCTGCTGCAGGTTCAGCCCGCCGATGTCCGGATTGCCGACGCGGAAAGTGGAGGGCGACGTCACCCCGCCGATCTCCGTGATGCCCAGGTCCGATTCCAGCGCCAGCGACACATCGTCCCCCTCGCTGACGATGCGGCGCAGCCACGGCACCCGCACCAGTTTCGCGGGGTAGAAGCGCCCGTCCTTATAGACATAGGCGTCATTATGCCCCTCGCTCCCGTCGTCACGCGGGGGATAGGCGAGGGAGCCGAAACCATCGCCGTTGGGGAACACCGCCGATTGCCATGTATGGCCGCGAAAGCCCGCCAGCGGGCGCACGCTCTGCCGCTTGATACGCGATCCGGTACCGGTGAAGTCATGGGTCTGCCCATCGACGGTGTAGGTGCCGCGCGCCCGGAACAATTGCTCCAGCCGCCAGCCGATGCCCATGTTCGCGGCCTCCACCTGCGCCTCCGGCGAGAGTTTCGCGACCGCTTCGGGCGACAGATCCTGCACCCAGGCGGGCACCACCATTTCCAGTTCCACATCGAGCCGCACATCGGTCCGGCGCGCGGGGTCCAGCGTCTTGGCAATCTGTTGCTCGCTCGTCCCGTCGATCACCGATCCGTCGAAGACCACGCGCCAGCGGCGGAACGGCTCCAGCATCTCGAAACGGATCGGCCCCGCGCCCAATATGGTCGGGCGGCCGTCGGCGGCGATGGGCGAATGGGCCGCGCCGATGCCCGCACCGTTCAGGATGCGCCCGCCGGGAAAGCTGAAATTGCCCTGCACCCGGCGATTGTCCCAACTGCTCGCCTCCGCCTCTATGCCCATGCGCGGAAAGGCAAAGCGGCCCCGGTCGTCATAGAGCCACAGGGACATGCTCTCGCGCATGTCCGGGTCGTCGGGCTGCGCGGCAAAGACCAGTTCCTTGTCCGGCGACAGGCCGCCCGAAAGGTCCGCTCCCAAAACATCGTCTGGCGTCAGTGGCATTGGCCTGTCCCTCATCGCGTTGCGGCCATCATGGTGGATGCCGCCGATGACCGGGATGCTAGGCGATGGATCGTCGCGGCGGCAACCGCGCGCGGATATGCGGGGGAGCCAAATCTATGGCCGGGGGCCATTATCCACCGGCGCGCGGCGCGGCATGGCCTCCCACCCCTTGTCCATGCCAACGCCTGGGCTTGACCGGGGCCGCTGCCGCCTCCGCATCCCGCCCCGGTCGCCGGTCCATGCCCGCCCGTCCGGCCAAACCCGATCCCGGTCCTTCAGCTCGTCGGCGTCCAGGTCGGCCCCTTGCAGATGAACATCAGGCACCCCTGCACCGACAGGCTGCCATTGGCGGTGCGCTGCACCTTGGCGTCATAGAGCTTGCCCGACGCCGGGTTCAGTATCTTGCCCTTCCACAGCGATCCCGCATCGACCAGCCCGGTGATGATCGCGACGCCCACCGTGGATTTCTCGCCCGGCTTGGGCTTCAGCACCTTGACCACCTTGCCGCACAGCGCCTTGCCGCACGGCGCGATGTCGATCACCGCCTCGCCATTCTCGGTCAACCACTTGCCCGTCACCGGCTGCGCCGCCTGCACCTGCGCCGCGCCCAGCAGCAGCGCCGCACCCGCGACCATCCGCACGCCCTGAAAATATCGTCCGGCCATCATCATTCCTCTGCACACTGCCGCCCCACGCCCATGCGGAACATCGTTCTCGTCATAGTCCGCCATGCTGTACCCGTAATGAATTGCGGACGTGCCGGACGGCAGGCCGCAACGGGGCCGGGACACGGGGCGTAGCGCGATCCTAAGCCAGAAGGGCCATGGCCCGCGACCGCAGAGGCGAGCCAATTGCCTCGCTCAGGCCCCAATCACATGCGGACGACGAACCAGCCCCTACCCCCGTGGCCGCAACCCTTCCACCAGGAAGCGCGCCAGTTCTTCCGCCACCTCCCGCGTGGACCGCGCGCCATCGTCCCTGTGCCAGCGGGCGGGCCAGTTGAGCGCACCGGCAATGGCGAATGTCGCAAAGCGCACATCCCCCACCTCGACCGATCCATCCTCCATCGCCTCCGTCACCAGAACGCGCAGTTGCGAATCGATCTTGCGCTTGTCGGCGCGAAACACGGGGCGGCTCTCGGCCGACAGAACCTCGTCCCCCGTGCGGAT
The DNA here is from genome assembly GCF_021403115.1 of Sphingobium sufflavum. Lineage (GTDB taxonomy): Bacteria > Pseudomonadota > Alphaproteobacteria > Sphingomonadales > Sphingomonadaceae > Sphingobium > Sphingobium sufflavum. The sequence continues at coordinate 524,423 of NZ_JAJSSH010000001.1, read as the reverse complement.
CACGCAGCGGCCGAAATCCGCCATGATGACCTCCGCATAGCCGACCAGATAGCGGCGCAGCCGGTCGAGACCCGTGCCGCCCGTCGAGCGGGCGGCATGAAACGCCTCCTGCAATTCCTGCAATCCGCGCGCCATGCAGCGCAGCAGCACCTGCTCCTTGTTGCCCAGATAATGATAGACCAGCGGCTTGGACACGCCAAGCTGTGCCGCCACATCGTCCAGCGACGTGGCGTGATAGCCGCGCTCGTTGAACATCTGCACGGCGGCGACCAATATGGCGTCGCGCTTGCGCTCGCGCAGTTCGGCACGGGCGTCATTATCGAGAAACGGAGAATCGTCATTCTGGGGGCGGGGCATGGCTTAATCTTGACAGGGTGCGGGCCATATGTCTACTCACCAGTAAATAGATTACGTACGGGTGATTCCCGCTAGCAAAATCGCTCCATCGCGCGCATGGCAACCGCCATTCGCCTGCCATATGAGGATATGTCCATGAGCACTGATCCGGTCGTCATCGCCAGCTATGCCCGCACCCCGATGGGCGGTTTTCAGGGCGCCCTCGCGGGTGCCACCTCGCCGGAACTGGGCGCGGTCGCGGTCAAGGCCGCTGTCGAGCGCGCGGGTGTGAACCCGGAACTGGTCGAGCGCGTGTACATGGGCTGCGTCCTGCCCGCCGGTCTGGGCCAGGCCCCGGCGCGTCAGGCCGCTCTGGGCGCGGGCCTGCCCCTCTCGGCAGAGGCCACCACGATCAACAAGATGTGCGGTTCGGGCATGCAGGCCGCGATCATGGCCTATGACGCGCTGGCCGCCGGTTCCATCGACGTCGCCATCGCGGGCGGTATGGAGAGCATGACCAACGCCCCCTACGCCCTGCCCAAGCATCGCGCCGGCGCCAAGATGGGCCATGACACCATCATCGACACCATGATGATGGACGGTCTCGAAGACGCCTATGATCGCGGCAAGGCGATGGGCGTGTTCGCGGAAGATGCGGTGCGCGACTATCAGTTCACGCGTCAGGATCAGGACGAATATGCGCTGCGCTCGCTGAGCCGCGCGAACGAGGCGATCGCTTCGGGCGCGTTCAAAAAGGAAATCACCCCCGTCACCGTCGCGGGCCGCAAGGGCGACACCATCGTCGACATCGACGAGCAGCCGGGCAAGGCGATGCCGGAGAAGATCCCGAACCTCAAGCCCGCCTTCGTCAAGGACGGCACCGTGACCGCCGCCAACGCCTCGTCCATCTCGGACGGCGCGGCCGCGCTGGTCATGACGCGCCAGTCGGTGGCGGAAAAGCTGGGCCTGCCGATCATCGCCCGCGTCGTCGCGACCGCCGGTCACGCGCATGAACCGTCCAAGTTCACCTCCGCGCCCGTCCCCGCGATCAACAAGCTGCTGGCGAAGGCCGGCTGGACCGTGGACGACGTCGACCTGTTCGAAGTGAACGAGGCGTTCGCGGTGGTCGCGATGATCGCGCAGAAGGAACTGGGCATCCCGACCGAGAAGCTGAACGTCAACGGCGGCGCGACGGCGCTGGGCCACCCCATCGGCGCATCGGGCGCGCGCATCATGGCGACGCTGCTCGGCGCGCTGGAAACCCGCGGGCTGAAGCGCGGCGTGGCCAGCCTGTGCATCGGCGGCGGCGAGGCGACGGCGGTCGCGGTCGAACTGGTCTGATCCGGCCGGGGCGTTCGCCGCTGTAGGAATCCAACAGGCTACCGGACGGCGGCGAAACACGCCGTTCGGTTGGTCATCTTGTAAGATGTGAATAAGGACGAGGACCAAAATGGACATCAAGGGTGTAGCCGCCATCGTGACCGGCGGTGCGTCGGGTCTGGGCAACGCGACCGCAAAGATGCTGGCGGCGCAGGGCGCGAAGGTCGCAATCTTCGACCTCAATGAAGAAGCGGGTCAGAAGGCCGCAGCCGAGATCGGCGGCCTCTTCGTGTCGGTCAACGTCGCGGACGACGAGAGCGTGACCGCTGGCCTCGACAAGGCGGAAGCCGCGCACGGCACCGCCCGCATCCTCGTCAACTGCGCGGGCATCGCCCCCGCCGTGAAGACGGTCGGCAAGGAGAACAAGCCGCACCCGCTCGACACATTCGCCAAGACCGTGACCGTCAACCTGATCGGCACGTTCAACGTCATCTCCAAATTCTCAGCCCGCGCCGCCGCAGCTGAGGAGATCGACGGAGAGAAGGGCGTGATCGTCAACACCGCGTCGGTCGCCGCCTATGACGGCCAGATCGGCCAGGCGGCCTATGCCGCGTCGAAGGGTGGCGTGGTCGGCATGACCCTCCCCATCGCGCGCGACCTCGCGAGCCTGAAGATCCGCGTGATGACCATCGCGCCCGGCATCTTCCTGACCCCGATGCTGGAGGCATTCCCGCAGACGGTGCAGGACGCCCTCGGCGCGCAGGTTCCGCACCCCAGCCGCCTCGGCAAGCCTGCCGAATACGCGCAGTTGGTGGAAAGCATCGTGCGCAACCCGATGCTCAATGGCGAGGTCATACGCCTCGACGGCGCCATCCGCATGGCGCCGCGCTAAGAGGATGATAGACATGCCGTCATCCCGGAGCCGATCCGAGATGACGGTCTGCCCCATTGGGGCGTGGGCAACGAACCGTCGGCCTGTGAAAGGATGAGAGTATGAGCGTCGCCTATATCGTCGATGTCGTCCGTACTGCCGGTGGCCGCCGCAAGGGCGCGCTGGCCGGGGTTCATCCCGCCGATCTCGGCGCCACCGTCCTCAATGCCCTCCTCGACCGTACCGGCGTCGACCCGGCGGCGGTGGAGGATGTGATCGCAGGCTGCGTGACGCAGGCGGGCGAGCAAGCGTTCGCGCTGGGCCGTAACCTCGTCCTTGCCTCCCGCCTGCCCGACACCGTGCCCGCCGTCACCATCGACCGTCAGTGCGGCAGTTCGCAACAGGCCCTGCAATTCGCCGCGCAGGCTGTGATGTCCGGCACGCAGGACATGATTATCGCCTGCGGCGTGGAGAGCATGACGCGGGTTCCGATGGGGTCGAACGTCCTGCTGCATCAGCAGGCCGGGATCGGCATCGGGCCATGGCCGGACTCCATCCAGAACCGTTATGGCGTCAAGGAATTCAGCCAGTTCGTCGGCGCGCAGATGATTGCCGACAAATATGGCCTCAGCCGGGAGGCGATGGACGCCTATGCGCTCCAGAGCCACCAGCGCGCCGCTGCCGCCACACAGACCGGGCAGTTCGCTAGGGAAATCATTCCGATAGTGACGGAAAATGGCCCCTTCGCGGTAGACGAAGGCATCCGCTATGATGCCTCAATGGAGGGTATGGCAGGCGTCAAGACATTGGCCGAGGGCGGCACCATCACCGCCGCCAACGCCAGCCAGATCACCGATGGCGCATCGGGTGCGCTGATCGTCAACGAACGGGCTTTGAAGGCGCACAACCTCACCCCGCTGGCGCGCATCCACAATCTCACCGTCACGGCGGGCGACCCGGTCATCATGCTGGAAGAGCCGATCCGCGCCACCGCCCGCGCGCTCGACCGCGCCGGGCTGAAACTCTCCGACATTGACCTGTTCGAGGTGAACGAGGCCTTTGCCGCCATCCCGATGGCCTGGCTGCAGGCGACGGGTGCCGACCCGGACAAGACCAATGTCAACGGCGGTGCCATCGCACTGGGCCATCCGCTGGGCGCTTCTGGTACAAAGCTGATGGCCACCATGGTCCATGCGCTCAAGGCGCGCGGCGGCAAATGGGGCCTCCAGACCATGTGCGAGGGCGGCGGCATCGCCAACGTCACCATTATCGAAATGCTGTAAATTCGGACAACCGAGGGGATTTTATGAGCTACGAGACCATCCTTGTTGAGAAGCGGGCAGATGCGGTGACTCTGGTCACGCTCAACCGTCCGCAGGCGCTCAACGCCCTGAACAGCCAGGTTCTGAAAGACCTGACCGCCGCCTTTGCCGACTATGACGCCGACAAGAGCCAGCGGTGCCTGGTCATCACCGGCAGCGAAAAGGCATTCGCTGCAGGCGCCGACATCAAGGAGATGGTCGAGAAGGAACCCGCCGACTTCTATCTGGAAGAGTTCTTCTCCGAATGGCAGACGCGCGTCTGCGCCGTCCGCAAGCCGTGGATCGCCGCTGTGGCAGGCTTTGCGCTGGGCGGCGGCTGCGAGGTCGCGATGATGGCGGACTTCATCATTGCCGCCGACACGGCCAAGTTCGGCCAGCCGGAAATCAAGCTGGGCGTCGCGCCCGGCATGGGCGGTACGCAGCGCCTGCTACGCGCGGTGGGCAAGGCAAAGGCGATGGACCTGTGCCTGACCGGTCGCATGATGGGTGCCGAGGAAGCGGAAAAGTCCGGCCTCGTCAGCCGCGTCGTCCCTGCCGACACATTGCTGGACGAGGCGCTGAAGGCTGCCGCGACCATTGCGTCGATGGGCCAGATGGCTGCCATGGTGAACAAGGAAATGATCAACATGGCGTTCGAGACGACGCTGACGCAGGGCCTCTACAGCGAGCGCCGCCTGTTCCAGATTCTGGTCGGTACCGAGGACAAGAAGGAAGGCATGGCCGCCTTCGTCGAGAAGCGCCCGGCGGTGTGGCAGCATCGCTGAACCAAGGAATAGCTCAGCCCGTCTCCGCATGATCGGGACGGGCGGGGCGGATGCCCCAGGGGCAGGGTCGGGAAGGAATAGCAATGGCAATCAAGACGCGGATTACGGAACTTCTGGGGATCGAACATCCCATCGTGCAGGGTGGCATGATGTGGGTCGGCCGTGCTGAACTGGCAGCGGCCGTATCCAATGCGGGCGGCCTCGGCATCCTCACCGCGCTCACACAGCCGACGCCGGACGACCTGCGCCGCGAAATCGAGCGGTGCCGCACGATGACGGACAAGCCGTTCGGCGTGAACCTCACCATCCTGCCGTCCGTCAATCCCCCGCCCTATGCCGAATATCGCAAGGCGATCATCGACAGCGGCATCACGATCGTGGAGACAGCCGGGTACAAGCCGCAGGAACATGTCGATGACTTCAAGAGCCATGGCATCACCGTCCTGCACAAATGCACCGCCGTCCGCCACGCCGTCTCTTCCGTGAAGATGGGCGTCGACGTCATCTCCATCGACGGCTTCGAGTGCGCTGGCCATCCGGGCGAGGATGACATCCCCGGCCTGATCCTGATCCCGGCAGCGGCCGACCAGATCAAGATTCCCATGCTCGCGTCCGGCGGTATCGGCGATGCGCGCGGCCTGGTCGCCGCGCTGGCGCTGGGCGCGGAGGGCATCAACATGGGCACCCGCTTTTGCGCAACGCAGGAGGCCCCGATCCATGACAATATCAAGCAGTTCATCGTGGCGAACGACGAACGGTCGACCAACCTGATCTTCCGCAAGTTCCACAATACCGGTCGCGTGAGCAAGAACAGCGTATCCGACACGGTGGTCGAGATCAGCAATCGCCCCGATGCGGTCTTCACCGACATCCAACCCTATGTGTCGGGCGCCAAGGGCCGTGTCGCACTGGAAACCGGCGATGTGGATGCTGGCCTCGTCTGGGCGGGGCAGATTCAGGGCCTGATCCACGACATCCCGACCTGCGCCGACCTCCTCAAGCGGATCATCGATGAGGCGGAGGAGATCATCAACGGTCGCCTAAAACGCTTCGTCTCCTGAACCTGCGACAATTGAGAAGAAAATAGGAGGCGCGGTCGCAAGGCCGCGCCTTCTTCATTGGGAAAAGAGTCGGTCGACGCAGGACTCCGCTTAAAAAAGGCGTGGAAGGCGCCACATCCTTCCACGTCCTCTGCAACAACCTGCGTCCATCAGGCCTTGGGTGCGCCAGTATTTTCCGCACCCATGCTGGAATAGCCGATGCAATAACCGCCATCAACCGGCAGGATATGGCCGGTGATATAGGAGGCATCGTCGCTTGCCAGGAAAAGTGCGGCCTGTGCGATCTCGCTGGCATAGCCCCACCGATCCATGGGGATGCCGGGCAGGCGGAAAACGCCCTCTGGCGGGGTTGGACTATCCTTCGACATGGGGACGAGACCCGTCCAGATCGTGCCCGGCGCGATGGCGTTGATACGGATATTGTGTGGCGCATAGTCCAGCGCGGCGGTCTTGGTCAGTTGGTTCACGCCCGCCTTGGCCGCGCCATATATGCTGTGCCCCTTCCAGCCGACCACGCCGGATGCCGATGTGGTATTGACGATGGCGCCACCGCCCGTCTTCATCATCGAGATCACGCCATATTTTATGCCGAAGAAGGTGCCGCGCAGGTTCGTTTCATGCACCCGATCCCAGCTTTCGGTCGTCTGTTCGTGCAGCGGCGCCATGCCCCCGCCAAAACCCGCATTGTTGCAGAGAATGTCGATCCGGCCGAAACGCGCCTCGGCTGTAGCGATCATCGTCTGGATATCCGCCTCTTTCGACACATCGACGCGCAGCGCCACCGCCGCATCGCCCAGCGACGCGGCGACCGTCTCCTCATTGCCGCTAATGTCGGTCAACAGCAGCTTCGCTCCCTCGCGGGCGAACAGTTCCGCCATCGCCTTACCCATGCCGGACCCCGCGCCGGTGATGACGGCGACCTTATTCTCCAGCCTTCCGGCCATAGTCTCTCTCCCGATGATGATGTCGAAACGGCGTTGCTCGCTCGATCAGGCCGTAGTGTCGTTGGTCGGTCGAACGGTGACTTCCGAAATATGGGCGCGGCGCGGCAGAGCGCACATCAGTACGATGGTGTCGCCAATGTCGCTGGGCTGCACCACGCCCTCCTTCGACACATGATTTTGCAGATAGGATTTGAAATTGGGGTCGGAGACGCTCTCCGCCACTTCGGATTCCGTCGCGCCCGGCATCAGGATGCTGACCCGCACGCCAAAGCCGCCGACTTCCTGCCGCATGCTGTCGGTCATCGCGTTGGCGGCGTGCTTGCTGGCGGAATAGCCGTTGACGATGCCGCCGGTCTTGCGGCCCGCGAGCGAGGTGATGTTGATGATGTCGCCGGTTCCTCGCCCCTTCATATGCCCAATCGCGGCTTTGCAGGTGTAGAGGGTACCGAACAGGTTGATGTCCATCGTGCGGCGATATTCGGCGGTGTTGGCGTTTTCGATGCCGCCGACCTGCATGATTCCCGCCGAATTGACGAGAATGTCGAGTTGACCGAACTGGGCGATGGTCTGTTCCACCGTCACGGTTGCAACGGCTTCGTCCACCATGTCGCCGGGCAGCGCGAGCGCTTTGCCGCCTGCTGCCTCAATCTTCGCGACCAGTTGCTCCAGCCTATCAGCACGCCGCGCAGACACGGCGACCGTCGCGCCCGCCTCCGCCAGCGACAGCGCGATACCCTCACCAATGCCCGAAGACGCACCCGTCACCAATGCGACTTTGCCGCTTAATAATCCTGCCATATCGTCGATCTCCCGTGAAACCCGTACTCAGATGGTGGGTTGGCACGAAGGGGGTAGGACAGGGCAACAACCTGATGGTCTGCACCGGCTATCCTCTCCCTCATGCACGGCCCGGCCATGCCTATTACACAACAGGTTTGTTCATAACCGAGAGACTGTCAATTCTCTCCCATAAACAGAAGGTGGATAAAGCCGCCCCATCCTCCATTGAAACACCATAGAATCTGAATTTATTTCATTGATATAGAATGATATTGATCAAAAATATTGCGATGGATTTTGTCAGCCAGCTTCTGCCCAATATCAAATGAGCGAATATTTACGAACCGCACACGCGAGAATTTTTTATACCATAAATCCATGGTACAATAGATCATGCCTCATCCTGCCCCCCGAACCGTATCCACCCCCATCCGCCATGCCATCCAGCAGAGCGATGAGAGCATCCGCGCATTAGCGGCCCGTCATGGACTGAACCCCAAGACGGTGGCAAAATGGCGCGCACGGTCCGACACCAAGGATGCCCGGCGCGGCCCCTCCAGTGGCCGTCTTCTTACCCCGGCAGAAGAAGCGTCCATTCTCGCCATTCGTCGCTATCTACCCCTCTCGCTGGATGACAGCATCGCGACGCTGGGCCACCGCTGGCCCCGACTGAGCCGCTCGGCCCTGCATCGCCTGCTGAAACGGCACGGTCTCTCGCGTACGCCTCGGCCAGAACTGTTCGACCTGCCGGAGGCAGCACGGCATCCCGGCTGTTTCCACATCGACATCATTCCAGTCATGACCGCAGGCGCCCGCCAGTATCTCTTCCTTGCTATCGAACAGAACTGCGGACTGATCTTCGGCCTGCTGTACCCCGATGCGACCCAGGCGATAGCGCGCGACTTCCTGTCGGCGCTGGCGGACGGATCACCCGCCCCGGTGCGGCTGGTCCTGACCAGCGACCGTTTCCAGTTCACAACACCGGGCAACACTGTATCGGGCGTGGTGGATGTGCGGGAAGCACTGGAGAAGGGAACACTCACCCGCGCGCATCCTTTCGAATATGCCTGCGCCACGCGGGGGATCGACCATCATCTCGTGCCCGATCATTATCCCTGGGGCTCAGATCAGGCCGAAAAAGTTGCCGCCGCTACCAGTGGGATCGAGCAGATGGCCGCCGCCGATTTCCAAGTCGCGCAGCAGGCGCTGCATGTCGAACTGGGCCGCCACAATGACTGCCCGCTTCCGTCGCTGGGACATCTCAGTCCTGGCGATTGGCTGGCAGCAGCGGCAGAACGAGCACGTACCATGGAGTTGTGGGATATTGAGGATATGAGAACCAGACCCGCTCGCTCCCGCCGCGACTCGACACGTGAAGCGATATTGGAGGCCGCGCACAATCTCCTCGCTCGTGATGGACCGGAGGGATTAAGCCTGTCGGAAGTCGCCCGTCTCGCCGGGGTCAACCGCGGTACCGCCTATCAACATTTCCGCACACGCGACCGGCTGATCTTCGCCACGGGCCGTTGGATGGCGGAGAAACTGCACCATGCGGCCTTTGCGGGGCGGCCGCCCTCAGCGGCGGCGCTGGGGGACAGGGGGATGGCCAGCCTCGCGGGGCGGCTGGTTGGCTTCGCGATGGAGCGGCCGGAACTGTGCCGGGCATGGATGTTACAACTTCTATCCACGCCCGACCCGTCACAGGATCTGTTCTGGCGTGATTATCGGACTGCGATAGCGGCGCTGGGCACGGACGGGCAAAAGGCAGGAATGGAACGGCCCATGGATCCTGAAGTAGCCGCCGTCGCCATGCTGGCCGGCGCCTTCCTCTGGCCGACCTGGGCGCAAAGCCGCGCCACACCGCCCGGCACCCCGGATCCCGCCAGCGCCACACGCTTCGCTGTCGAATGGCTTCGCATCGCCCGGACGCGGAAATAGGCCGACCTTAACGGTCCGCACGGTCATGGTTTCTGGACGCCCTGCCATTGACCCTCCCCCGGCCCATCCGCAGGATCAGGCCCACATTCAGGAGAGGCAGGATCATGACGGCCAAGGGTATTTTCGACGGCGTGCGTATCGTCGAACTGGCGCAATATGTGTTCGTTCCGGGAGGCAGCGTGCTGCTGGCCGATCAGGGCGCGGAGGTCATCCATGTCGAACCGCCCATGACCGGCGACCCCTATCGCACGCTGAAAGTCGGCGACGGGCGGGAGATCGGCTCCGTCAACCTGGCTATGGAGCAGAATAACCGCAACAAGAAGAGCATCGCCCTCGACCTCAAGACGGAGGACGGGCGGGAGGCGCTGCTCAAGCTGATCGAGACGGCGGACGTGTTCCTGTCGAGCATCCGTCCGCAGGCGCTGAGGAAACTGCGGCTCGACGTGGACGACCTGCGCGCACGCAATCCCAAGATCATTTATGCGCGCGGCAATGGTCTCGGCTTTCGGGGGGAGGAAGCGCATAAGCCGGGGTTCGACGCCTCCGCCTTCTGGGCGCGAGGCGGGGCCTGCTACGCCTTCACCCGGCCGGGACAACAGCCGACATCACCGCGCCCCGCCTTTGGCGACCATTCAGGCGGCATGGCCGTCGCCTTCGGCATCGCTTCCGCGCTGTTCAAACGGGCGATGACCGGGGAGCCGTCGGTGGTGGAAACCTCGCTCCTCTCCACCGCCGTGTGGATGCTGTCGAGCGACATCACCTATTCGCAAATGCCCCATTACAGCCTGCATGGTGCGGTGACGCGGGTCGCGCTGAAATATGCCTATACCACCCGCGACGGGCGTATCATCCAGTTCATGCTGCTCGACCCCCGGCCGCACTGGGGCCCGCTGTGCCGCTTGCTGGGGCTGGAGCATCTGGTCGACGATCCGCGCTTTGCGGGGGAGGAGGAGCGGATCGCCAACAGCGACCAGTTGATCCCGATCATCCAGGACAGGATCGGCGCGGAGGAATTCGCCCATTGGAAGCCGTTGCTCGACGGGTTCGACGGGTCGTGGGAAGTGATCCAGACCATCGACGACCTCAGCACCGATCCGCAGGTGATCGCCAATGAGATGATCTTTTCCATGGACGTTGGCGGCGTGCCGGTGCGGATGGTGTCCGGCCCGACCGCGTTCGATGGCGCAGCCCGCCCGGCGGAGGCACGGCCTGCCCCGGCGCTGGGCGCGCATAGCGAGGCGCTGCTGACCGAGATCGGCTATTCGGCCGACGCCATTGCGGATCTGCGGGCGCGGGGGATCGCGCAATAGGGATGGAGGAGGATGCGCATCAGCCGCCGCCCTCCACCAGCCATCGGGCGAGCCGGGTCAGGCGTCGCCGGAAATCTGGATCGCCATGAGGTTGCCCGACTTCTCCCGGTCCAGTGCGGGGTGGAAGTCCATCAGTTCCTTCTGCATACGCTGCGACACAGAGGCGAGGTCATCCGTCTCAATCTCATAGGCGGTGACATAGGGCCAGAGTTCACCCTCGGCCACCTTGCCGCGCATCACCTTGTAGCGCCGCGCCGACTTCACTTCCGGGATTGCCTTGAAGCCAGGGATGTGGACCTCGTCATACCAGCGGTTCAGCGCCTCCTCGTCGCCCTCTCCATCGGTCGGGCCGTTCAGCGCCAGTAGCAGATATTTCGCCATTCGATCCTCGCTCCCGTTTCAACATGACCAACCAAAAGGCTGTTTTCAGCGCCCTGATAAGCGCCTTATTATACGGAACGATATTTCACCATAGCGAATATTGGCGAGACAGGCGGGAGACGATCCCCCGTTGACGCTGCGTCCTCCCGGTCCTAAACAGCAATAATTCGAAATAGTGAAAAGCTGCCATGTCCCGTTCTTCCCCCGGTGTCCGGCGCGTCGTCGCCATCCTGAACTTCTTCGCCGATCATCCGGGGCAGACCTTCACGCTGACCGACCTGGTCCGCGCGCTGAAGCTGAGCCGTGCGACATGCCATGGCCTGCTGGCCGGGCTGGTCGATGCCGGTTATCTCTATCGCACCAGCGACAAAAGCTATCTGCTCGGCCCCGCGCTGGTCGCCATCGGTGAGGGCGCGAAGGCGCATTTTTCCCCCCTGCAAGCCGCGCAGCCGGAAATGCGGGTGCTGGCCGACGCGTTCGACCTGACCTGTTCCGCCACCTTCCGCGAGCGGACCGACGTGGTCATCCGCGAACGGGCCACCGCCGTATCCCACCTGGGCAATTCCGTGCCGCGCGGCACCCGCCTGCCGCTGGCGCCGCAGTTCGCCAGCCTGTTCTTTCCCTGGGCGCCGCAGGCGGAGGTGGACGCATGGCTGGAGGAAGTCGAACCCGCCCCCAGCCCCGAACAGATCGACGCGATGCGGCAAGGCATCGCCTTCATCCGCGAGAATGGCTTCCTGTTCAGCATCCGCAACCCCAGCGTCGAGGGCGAAAGCGGATCGTCGGACTGGTTGCAGGATTCCCGGTACGAGAACACACCGGTCCTGCCGCAATTCGCTCTGAACCCCGATGCGGATTATCGGCTGGTCTTCGTGCAGACGCCGGTGCTGGACGCGCGCCGCCAGGTCGCGTTCGTCATCGGCCTGCAAGGCTATTCCCGCCTGTACAAGGGCAGCGAAGTGCAGACCATCGGCCAACGGCTGTGCGAGGCGCGCGACCGGATTTCCGCCTTCATCACCCACGCACCAACGGCGCGCGAGCAGGCTGGGGGGAAATAGGTGGCGGGGTGGCGCTCTCTCGCCGGTTATGGCGGCGCGGCCCCGGACTGGGTGGGCGATGGTCCCGCTTGGGCATGTAGGAGAGAAACGCCGTTCGTCCTGTTCAAGCGAGGCGCGTGACTCGCTGGAGTGTCGAAGGACACTCCTTTCCCTTCACGGTGGTTTCAACAGAGAAGAGCAGCCCTTGGGATTCGCCCGCCCTTCGGGTCGACAAGTTGAGGGCGAACGGGTGGAGGTTACATGGACCTCCGGGATACTTGCCCACCCGATCCGCCGTCCCGCTTTTTGAGCCAGTGCGCTGGTTTGAAAAACAAGCGGGATCGCGGATCAGGTCCGGGATGACGGGTGGAGGCATAGATAGTTTCCCCGAAGGCGTGGCGATGGCTGCAAGCCCCCACCACCACCCCTCCCCTCCCCACCCGGCGCCCGATGCTCCCCGCCCCACCCCATGCCCCGCACCGGACCGTTCGCACGTTGCGCCAGCGTCCGTGCCCGCGCGTTCGCACACCCTGCCGCCACCCCCGGATCGCTTTTCCGCGATTGACGGCCCAAGCCGGAATGAGTACGAATGAACGAACAATAATTCCACATTATGAATTAATGGAGGGTGTTCTGGACTACGCCGGCTATATCGATGGTGCCTTCGTCAAGGGCGCCGGGGCCATCCTGACCGTCGAGAACCCGTCCGACGAGAGCATCGTCGCCAGCTTTCCCGGCCTGTCGGCGGAGCAGACGCAGGACGCGATCCGCGTGGCCCGCGCCGCCTTCGATTCCGGCGCGTGGAGCGACCTGTCGATGGCGGAGCGCGCGGTCTATCTGCGCCGCTACACGCAGGCGCTGGCCAGCCGCGCCGACCGGTTGATCGAATATGCGGTGGCGGAAGGGGGCTGCCCGCGCAGTTCCTCCGTCATGTACGCACAGGCGGCCACCCCGCTGCGGCAGGCGGAGGAGATCATCGACCTGTTCCTGTCCCTGCCGGAATTTGAGGACAACCACCTGCCCCTGTCGGAGCGGATCGGCCCGATGGGCGGCACGGTCCAGAGCATCCGCCGCTATACGCCGATCGGCGTCGTCACCGGCATCGCGGCCAATAACGTCCCCTTCTACACCGCGATGTGGAAGGTCATCCCCGCGCTGCTGGCGGGCAATACGGTCATCCTGCGGCCCAACCCGCTGACCCCGCTGTCCGCCATTATTTTTGCGGAGGCGGCGGAGGAGGCTGGGCTGCCCAAGGGCGTGTTCAACCTGGTGATCGAGGCCGGGCTGGAGGGGGCGACGCTGCTGACCACCGATCCCGCCATCGACCTGGTCGCCTTTACCGGATCGAGCGCGGTCGGGGCGGCGGTGATGGCGCAGGCCGCGCCGACGATGAAGCGGCTCCAGCTCGAACTGGGCGGCCATAGCGCGCAGATATTCCTGCCGGATTCGGTGGACAAGGCGGTGGCGCAGGCGCGCATCATCTGCGTCTCCCACGCCGGGCAGGGCTGTGCGCTGGGCAAGCGTATCTTTGTACCGGAGGATCAGAAGGCGGCTCTGCTGGAGAAGATCGCCGCCGACATCGCGACCATCCGCATCGGCGTGGCCGACGATCCGCAGACCCAGCTTGGCCCCGTCATCAGCGCAGGGCAGCGCGCGGCGTGCGAGCGCCATGTGCAGCGCGCGGTCGATGCGGGCGCGCGGGTCGTCATCGGCGGCAAGCGGCCGGACGGCATCGACAAGGGCTATTTCTTCGAACCGACCATCCTCGACCTGCCGGACAACAGCAATCCGGGCGGTCAGGACGAGATATTCGGGCCGATCGCGGCGATCATCGGCTATCGCGACCTGGACCATGCGGTGCAGATGGCCAATGACTCCCGCTATGGCCTGTCCGGCTATGTGCATGGCGTGGACAAGAAGGCGGCGCTGGCCGTCGGCCTGCGGATCAAGAGCGGCACCGTGCATGTCAACGCCGTGCTGTCCAGCAGCCATGCATCCTTTGGCGGGCAGCGGCTGAGCGGGCTGGGCCGGGAGCGGGGCGCGGACGGCCTGCGCACTTATCAGCAGCTCAGCTGCCTCACCATCGGCTGATCGGGAAGGGTTTTGGGGATGGACGGACTTCTGAGCGGCAAGATTGCCATCATCACCGGCGCGGGGTCCGGGCTGGGCCGCGCGGCGTCGCTGATCTTTGCGCGGCACGGCGCCTTTGTCGCGGCGGTGGACATTGGCGAGGCCGGCGTGGTGGAAACGGTGCGGCTGGTCGAGGCGGAGGGCCACCGGGCCAGCGCCCACCTGTGCAACGTCGCGGACGAAGCGGCGGTGGATGCGCTGGTCGCCGACGTGGTGCGGGCGCAAGGGCGGCTGGACATCCTCTATAACAATGCCGCCGTCACGGTCGCGCCCGACCCGGTGAAGGGGATGCTGGGGCTGGTCGATACGCCGACCCGCGAGCTGGACCGGTTGCAGGCGGTCAACATCGGCGGCGTCCTGAACGGCTGCCGCGCGGCGATCCGCCAGTTCAGCGCGCAGGGCCGGGACGAGAGGGGATCGGGCGGGGTCATCGTCAACACCGCCTCCATCGCAGGGCTGATCGGCTATGGCGGCGTCATCTATGGCGCGACCAAGGGCGCGGTGGTCAGCCTGACCCGCACGCTGGCGATCGAGGTCGCGCCGCTGGGCATCCGCATCAATTCGGTCTGCCCCGGCGGCATGTTGACCCATTATGCGGGGATGGACCCGGACGGCCCGAACGCCGACCGCATCCGCGAGGGGATGAAACGCAACAACCCGCTGGGCAATGACGGCAACCCGGACGACACGGCCAATGTCGCCCTGTTCCTCGCCTCCGACCTGTCCGCCAATGTCACCGGCACGAACATCCCGGTGGACGGCGGTTTGTCGGCGGGCGTCTCAACCCGGCGCTGACGGCGGTGGAGCCTGCCGCGCCCGAAGCGCCGGTGATGCTGGTGACGGGCGGCAGCGGCTCCATCGGACGCGTCATCGCGGCGCAGGCGCTGGCGGCGGGATGGCGTGTGGCTCTGCACGGGCGCAGCGATGCGTCGGCGGAGCGGGCGGTTGCGGGACTGGCTGGCGCGGGACTGGCGGGGGCTGGAGTGACGCGCGCAGGGCTGGCAGCCGCACGGCTCACAGCGGCGGAGGACGCCGTGCGCGGCTTTGGGGCGGACATGACCGATCCCGCCGCGATTGCCCGGCTGGTGGCGGATGTGGCGCGCTGGGCCGGGCGGATCGACGCGGTGGTGGATTGCGCCACCACCGGGCCGAAGGGCGCAAGGATCACCGGCCTGTTCGCGGAGACGGAACCGGAGGGCTATGGGGCCTTCCTCGCCCTCTCCATCGGCGCTGTGCAACATCTGGCCCATGCGGCGCTGCCCTGGCTGCGGCGGCAGGGGGGCAGCTTCATCGCCTTCGCCTCCGACGCGGGCCGGTTCGCGGGGGCGCGGCAAAGCCTGATCGGCGCGTCGCGGGCGGGCATCATCGGCTTTGTCCGCAACCTGGCGGTGGAGGTGGCGCGCGACGGGGTGCGGGTCCATTGCGTCTCCCCCGGCTTCGTGGCGGACACCGACAGCGCCCGACGGCTGGCCGCGCATAATGGCGACCGGGTGGTGAAGGCTGCGAAAAAGGCGGGCCTCGGCCTCCCCACGCCGGAGGATATTGCGCCGCTGGTGCTGTTCCTGTGCGGCGACGGCGCGCGGCGCATCACCGGGCAGGTCATCAGCGTGAATGGCGGGATGAACGCCTGATCCGGGCTGCGACAGCGGGCGAAGACAGGCGGCGGACCATGCAAGCGGGCCATGCGTAAGCGGGTCATGGGCAAGCGGGCCATGGGTGCGCGGTGATGGGTGCGCGGGCCATGGGTGCGCGATAGGCGAGCGGGCCATGGCTTCCCCACGGCCCTGACCTTCGCCTGAACGTCTGGAGCGGGTTCCGACCCGATGGTATCGGCCCAGCTACTCCCGTCTTTTGATGGGCCGACTTTTGCGAGGCCGCGGAAGATCCCATCCGCTTCGAACACGCTCTGGGGCCGATCGACATTCGGCCCAGACGGCCCCAAAGGGTTGAACCGGGGCGCGTGACCCGGCTCCCTTTCCGATCTTCCCATACCCCGTACCGTGCGTATGCGCCCCGCAGCGAAACCCGTGCCTCGCTTCAGGACGCCATCAGCGCCGACACGGTATCGTCTGGGCGCCTACAGGCCCAGCACGGTGTAGCTGTCGTGGCGGGTCACGCCCGCGCCCAACCGCTCCATGAAGATGGCGATGATCGCCGGATCGACGCGCGTGGTGATGGCCCAGTGATAGAAGCCATAGATTTGCGCGGCGCGATAATCCTCCCACGCCGCGTCCCGGTCGGGAGCCTCGCCGCCATGTTCGCGCACCGACGCCAGATAGGAATCGAGCAGGTCGCGCTCATGCCGTTCGGCCATCTCCACTGGCAGGACGGCGCACAGATGATAGGCGACATCCATCGCCCAATGGCCCCGCTGCACCAGTTGCCAGTCAGTGAAGCCCGGCGCGCCGTCGATCAGGAACAGATTGCCCGCGTGGCAATCGCCATGGAGCAGGGTGCGCGGCCGGGCGGCGTTGCGCGCCGACAGCGCCTTCATCCCCGCATGGAGCAGCGCGCCGCTGCGGGTGCGGTCGGGCAGGCCGGCGTTGCGCGGATGGTCGAGCAGTTCCTGCTGCTTCTCCGGCGCGAAATGCGGCTTGTTCGCGATCACGTCGATGCGGGTCGGCAGCCAGTCGGTGCGGGCCGCGATGTCCGGGCGGCTGTGGAGCCGGGCAAGCTGGTCGAGGCTCTGCTGGGCAAGCTCCACGGTGAAGGGTTCGAGCGCGGAACAGAATCGCGCCCCGGCGGCGATCATATCCTCCATGATGAGGATGCCCTGCCCCTTCTCCTCATCCAGGATGACGGCGGGGACATGGGGCAGGCGCATGGTCGTGTGGGGGGCGATGTCGGTGTAGAACCGACCCTCGCGGATCGTCGTCTGCCCGCCGCCCAGACCCGGCTCGCCCAGAAACGCCTTGAGGCAATAGTCGTGGAGGGTGGCGTCGCCCCGGAAGCGGACGCGGATGCGGACCTTGGACGCCATCGTCCTGATGACCTCCGCCAGCTCCACCGATTCGACCGGCGCGCCACCCGACAGGGGGGTGAGCGCGGCGGTCAGCCAGTCAGGATGGATCGCCTCCTCCAGCGTGGCCGGAACGTCCGGTGTCCGGGGCAATATGGCCTGCGATCCCTGCTCTGGCATATGACTCTCCTGTCCCTGTCTTGACGATTGCTGCGCCCAAAAGGCCCTTTTGCAGCGCCGCATTGGTTCATAATATCGAATTGATATTCGCTTTTATGACATCATGACAAGAGCAGTGCAAGCCGGTGCGCGGGGAAAGCCAGTGGGGCCGCATCCTTCCGCGCTTGACGAGGAGGCCCTCGCCTCATAAATTCCTATTATCGAACCAATCGTCCACATACTGAAATATTGTGACAGGAGCAGGGACATGGCCAGCACGCTGACGGCGGACGATCGACGCTATGCCCGCAGGGTCACTACCGCGACGGAGGCGCTGGAAGAGGCGGGCCATGGCGTCGGCAACCTCAGCCCCCGCGACCTGCCCCATCTTCCCGTCCGTCTTCGACCAAAGGCCCCGGCATGAAACAGATCATATTGCGCGCCCATCCGCAGGGCCGTCCCCGTGCGGACGATTTCGCCGTGGAGGAGGTGCCGACGCCCGTGCCCGGTCCGGGCGAGATATTGGTGCGGACATTATGGCTGTCGCTGGACCCGCTGATCCGCTTTGCGCTGGACGAGACCGTGCTGACCGGCGCGGCGCGCGTGGCGCTGGGCGAGCCTGTCTATGGCGGCACGGTCAGCCGGGTCGTGGAGTCGCACCACGCCGATTATGCGGTCGGCGATCTGGTCGAAGTCCGGTCCGGCTGGCGCGAATATGCGGTGGTTGACCCGGCGCAGCAGAGGATGGGGTTCCGCCGCATCGACCCGGCGGCGTTCGCATCGCCCAACGCCCCCCTGTCCGCCGCGCTGGGCATCATCGGCATGCCGGGCCAGACGGCGCATAGCGCGGTGGAGATCGGCCGGGTGGCGGCGGGCGAGACGGTGGTGATTTCCGCCGCCGCCGGCGCGGTCGGCACCATCGCCGGGCAGATCGCGAAGATGCGCGGCGCGCGCGTCGTCGGCATCGCGGGCGGCCCGGCGAAGTGCCGGGCGGTGGAGGCCATCGGCTATGACGCCTGCGTCGATTACAAGGCCCCGGATTTCGAGGCGCAACTGGCCGCCGCCGTGCCGGACAAGGTGGACGTCTATATCGACAATGTCGGCGGCGACGTGACGATGAAAGTCCTGCCCCATCTGAAGATGAAGGCGCGGATGCCGGTGGTCGGCTTCATCTCCTATTATGGCGATGGCATGGAGGCGCCGGGACCGGACAGGATGCCCGGCTTCCTGCGCTTCGTCATGTCCCGCTCGCTGGAGGTGCGCGGTTTCGCCGGGCAGATGACGGGCGGGCAGAAAGCGCTGGACGACCTTGCCCAATGGGTGGCGGACGGTAAGATCCGCAGCATCGAGACAGTGGTGGACGGGCTGGACAATGCCGGGACCGCCTTTGCCGACAAGTTCGGCCGCAATGACCAGATCGGCAAGCTGGTGGTGCGCGTGGGCAAGGAGTGACCCCGGTGACGGATGTACGGGACGACAGGACGGACTGGCCCCGCGAGCGCATGCTGCCATTGGAGGGCGGGCGCAATTTCCGCGACCTGGGCGGCTATCCGACGATGGACGGGCGCAGCGTGAAATGGGGCGTCATCTTTCGGTCGGGCAGTCTGGCCCGGCTGACGCAGGGTGACTGGGACCATCTGTGCGCGCGGGGCGTGCAGGCGCTGTGCGATTTCCGCACGACCCATGAACGGGAACTGGAACCCTTTGCCTGGGCGGACCGGGACGGGCTGCAGTATTGGGCGCGCGATTATGAGACGAGCTTTGCGGAGCTGCGCCGCACGATGCACTCCGGCCTCGCCACCGGGGAGGCCGCGCGGGAGGCGATGATGACGGGATACCGCCGCCTGCCCTACGATCAGGCGGAAGGATACAGGCAGGTGTTCGCCCATCTGAAGGCGGGCGAAGTGCCGCTGCTGTTCAACTGCTCAGCGGGCAAGGACCGGGCGGGGACCGCCGCCGCGCTGGTGCTGAGCGCGCTGGGCGTGCCGCGCGCCGTGGTGATGGAGGATTTCGCGCTGACCAACGAGGTCGCCCAGTTGCACCGCATGCTGAAGGGCGGGACGGAGCGCGCCGGGTCGCTGGGCAGCCAGCCGCCGGAGGTTGCCGCCGCCATCCTGCACGCCGACCCCGCCTATATCTCCGCTGCGCTGGCCGCGATCGAAACGGCGCATGGATCGGTCGAGGGCTATCTGCATGAGGTGCTGGAGGTGAGCGATGCGGACCTGCGCGCCATGCGGGATGCCTTGCTGGAGTGAGGGAGGCCGGGTGCGGGACGACGGCGGAGGTGGAACGGACATGCTCCAGCGTCCAGCCTGCCGGTCATCGCGGTGCGGCGCAAAACCCTTGCCAGACGGCATGATGTGCAGGATAGCCTGCCCCATTGTCCGGCCGCGCGGCATTTTCATGCCCGTTCGTCCAGAGCGTCGATCCCCGGTTGCACGGCGACGGCGGGTCGAGGCACGATCCCGTTCGGTGTTGCGGGATCGCGAGGCATGGGACTGAATGGCATCGCCGGGTCGGGACAGGATGCGGACCGGCACGATGGCGCAAAGCCCGACCGGCCGCCCCCGGCCATGGGAATCGGGCAGAGGAGATGAGCATGGACTGGTCGCTGTCGGAGTTTCTCAGCCTGCTCGAACTGCGCGGGCAGACATGGTGCATCGTGGAACTGTGCGGGTCGGCGGGGTTCAGCATCCCGCCGCACGACGGCGTATCCTTCTACGCCATCATGCAGGGTTCGGCGCGAATCGCGGGGATCAGCGGCGGCCCGGTGGAACTCGTCCCCGGCGAGATCAAGATGGTGCTGTCGGGGGAGGCCCATGCCCTGCGCGCCCGGCCCGACAGCCCGACCCAGTCGCTGGATTTCCTGCGCGAGGAACAGAATGTCGATACGCCGCCGGTCTTTCGGCTGGGCCAGGGTGCGGTCGTGGCGCGCATCCTGTGCGGCCGGTTGCGGGTGACATGGCCCGCCGGGCTGCGCCGCATGTCGATGCCGCCGATCATCGACATGGCGGCCGGCCCGACGGCGCAGGGCGCCACCGCCATGCGGGTCGAGACATTGCACATCTTTGCCAGCGGCAGCGGGGCGGCGGCGCTGCTGACCCGCTATGCCGCGATGACGCTGGCGCTGGCGCTGCGCAACCACCCGCAATGCCCGCTGCTGTTCCGCCTGTCCGCGTCCAGCGACCCCATCGCCCATTCGCTGCAACTGGTCGCGGCGGACCCGGCGGCCGACTGGTCCGTGGCCAGCCTGGCGCAGAAGGTGGGGATGAGCCGATCCAACTTCGCCGCCCGTTTCGCGCTGGAGGTGGGGCGCACGCCGATGGAGGTGATTACCGAACGGCGGATGCTGTTCGCGGCGGAACTGCTGGAGACGGGCGAACTGAAGATCGTGGAGGTCAGCGCGCGCGCCGGATACCGGTCGGAAGCCGCGTTCAGCCGCCGCTTCACCCGCTATTTCGGCCTCTCGCCCAGTCAGGTGCGCCGCAAGTCGCAGCGCCCGGACAGGATGGCGGACGGTCCGTCCCTGTGGCAGCCTGGCGAGGCGGTGCGGGAACCGCCCCGGCGCGAGGGGGTCATGACGGCGGATTGACCCGCCTGCGGCTCGCTACGCTCGCAAGGACGATTCACGGACAATCATCACGCTCCAGCCTGTGTCGAAATACAGCCTGACGGCCTGCACATGGTGGAAGCGAGGCAAATGACCCGGCTCAGGGGTCACGGAAAACCAGCATTGCCCGCACGTCCTCTTCGGAATGGCGATACCGCCGGGAGGGCTGGACCCCATCCTCCGCCCGTCACCCCCTGCCTTGAGCCGGGTTCCACCTGTGGGATCACCGACGGCTGGAGCCTGTCACGCGGCACCGGCGCACCCGGCCCGCCATTCCCCATGCGTCTTCGGGCAGGCGCAGGGACCGGGCGATCCCGCCGGATGCGGACAGGCTCCCGGACCAGCGGCGCGCCCCGGATCGGGTCGGCTCGGTTGAGCCTGTGGGATGCACCGTAGGGGAAGGCATGTCCTTGAGGGATCATCGCCCATCCGATCCGGGACAGCGGGAACCTCTCCCTAGCCTGCCGTCGCCCCATTCTCGCTCAGCGCCAGCATCGCGCGGGTGGCGGCGAGGCAGGGGGCGAACTGGTCGTCGAAGCTGTCGCCCGCCAGCGTGCGCGTCTTCATCGGTATCTCCAGCCCGATGGTCCGCCCGCGCGGCAGGGCGTCGACCAGCGATTGCAGGGGTAGCTCGCCCGCACCGGGGCACAGCCGCTCGAAACTCGCCTCATAGCCATAGCCCTCTGCCGCGACCGCCACGGGCACGTCGCACAGCTGGATATGGGCGATGATCGCGGGGTCGAGCGCGGCCACGTCGGCGGCGGACGCGCCGGAGCGGAACAAGTGCATCGCATCGATCACCAGCCCGAAATCCGGGCGACCGACATGCTCCACCGCCGCCAGCGCCGTGGGCAGGTCGCCGATGCCGAGGCCGGGCACGAATTCGATCTGCGCGCCCAGCCCGCGCGCCGTGGCCAGCTCCGCAAACTGCGCCAGCCGGTCGAAGGCCAGCGCCCGGTCCCCCTCGAAACTGACGATGGTGCAGCGGGGCGCGCCGACTTCGGCCAGCAGGTCGAGGTCAGCCGCGCTGGCCGCGACATCGCCGCCGGGCAGGAGAAAGAACCCCTCCCCCACCGCGATATGCAGACCATGATCGGCCACCGCCGCCCGCACATCGCGGATCAGGCCGGGATTGTCGCGCAGCGTCCAGGCGGGAAACAGGTCAGGCACGGACACGACGGGACCGGGCGCGATGCCGATGTCGGTGTAGCCCAGCCGCGCGGCCAGCGCGATATAGTCCAGCGGCGGCAGGCCCAGCACGCTGATGAAATCCAGTCCGATCCGGTTCATGTCCCTCTCCCGCTGCCGCGCCCCCGGTGCCGGTCCGATCCGGCGGATTCGCCCGTGATGCGCGTGTCGTCGGCGGGCACTATACAGATGCGGGACACCTTGCATACGGTTACGCATGGCGGGGCAGGCGCGGCTGGGCGTTCAGGGCCGGACGTTCAGGGTCGGCGGGATGGGAGGCCCGATGGAGAGGCCAATGCCGCATCGACCCTATGGTCGCTCGCCCATTGCCTGCGCCTCCGCCGTCGTTGCGTGAGGGCGACGCGGGAATCGGACCGGCCGAGCAAGGCGATAAGGCAGGCTGCAACGCCGAAATCGCACCCAGCCGCGCCCTAAAACCTCCGAACTGGATGAAATATCTCCCTAATTCGCGTGGGCTTAGGTCCGAAATGGACCAACAGACATTTTAATTAACATCCGATTTGGGTATGTCCGAACAAAGTAGGTACAGGGGTGACATATGGCCGTCGGGCCGAATTTTTCGACTGGAAACGAGGACTGCCCCATGGGGGGAAACTGGGTATCGGACAGCCGGCCCAGCCTCCTGATCGTCGCGCCCCATGTGGACCAGCGGGAGAGCGCGGCCATGGCGTCGGGCGCGGGGTTTCGCGTCATCGCCACCATCGCGCTGGACGAACTGGCGCAGCGGCTGGCGCAGACGGTGGGCGTCGATGCGCTGCTGGTCGACCTGCGCGGGCTGGAACGGGACGACGCGCGGCTGACCGGCCTGCTGACCACCCTGCTCGCCTGGCCCGCCTGGTCCGATGCGCGGCCGTTGATGCTGGTCGACCTGCATGCGGCGGAAACGGTGGCGGCGATGCTGCACCTGCCGTTCGAGCGGCTGCTGTGCGAACCGGCGCTGTCGGACATCGGGCTGGCGCTGTGCATGCTGGCGCGCGAGGGGGTGCCCCCGGCGGTGCTGCACGACATCGGGCGCGAATCGGACACCGCCCGGCTGGAGGAATTGAGCGCCGAGGTGCGGCGACTGGCGCAGACCATCGACCGGCTGACGCGGGACGACCAGGGTGACGGCGGACCGCGCCTGCGCGACATGGAGGCGGACTATGCGCCCCCGGCCGCAGGCGGCAAGGCGGGCGAGCGGTCGCGCAAGGGCAGCGCGGGCGGGACGACGGCCACCCGATCAGAGATTCGCACCCTGCTCCAGGTCCGGCGGATGCGCGACCGCTTCCTGCCCGGCGAACTGTTCGCCGATCCGGCGTGGGACATGATGCTGGACCTGATGGGCGCCCGGCTGGACGGCAAGGCCGTGTCGGTGTCCAGCCTGTGCATCGCCGCTGCCGTGCCGCCGACGACGGCGCTGCGCTGGATCTCCCAACTGACGGAACGGGGCATATTCCAGCGCCGCAACGACCCCGCCGATGCGCGCCGCGTCTTCATCTCCCTGTCGGACGAGGCGGCGGAACGGCTGACCGGCTGGTTCGTCGCGGTGCGACAGGCGGGCCTGCGCTTTACGGGGTGACGGGTCGGCCGGCGTGCGGGCATGGGTGAAGGGTTATAGAATAGCGGGCTTGTAGGATATTTGGAGAGAGACGGATTCGGCGTCGTAGCGCCATGGCTCCACCCAGACCGGCCTTGACCGGGTCCAAAAACGCCTTAAAAGCCCGCACATCCCTGCGGGGGCGATTAGCTCAGTTGGTAGAGCGCCTCCTTTACACGGAGGATGTCGGCGGTTCGAGCCCGTCATCGCCCACCATTCCCGGTCAGAACCGCGAACACCCGGAACCGTGATGCTTAGGGTCAGGACTCACTGATCAGAGCCAGAAGATGACGGTGGCGGCGGGGGCGATGGGGGAAAAGAAGGCTGTCGGACATCGATCATAGCGTGTGGCGACGCGGCGCCAGTCCTTCAGGCGTCCGAACATGATCTCGATGCGACTGCGGCGTCTGTACCGGCGTTTGTCGTATTTGACGGGCTGGAGCCGGGATTTTCGGCCCGGGATGCAGGGTTCGATACCCTTCGCCTGCAAGGCGTCCCTGAACCAGTCGGCGTCATAGCCCCGGTCGCCCAGCAGCCAGCGCGCCTTTGGCAGGTCGTCCAAAAGCGCTGCCGCCCCTGTGTAGTCGCTGACCTGCCCAGCGGTCATGAAGAAGCTGAGCGGCCGGCCATTGGCGTCAGTGACGGCGTGAAGCTTCGTGTTCATACCGCCTTTCGTGCGACCGATCAGGCGCCCGAGATCCCCTTTTTAACCCGCAGGCTCGATGCCGTGCGGTATGCCTTCAAATAGGTCGCATCGATCATGACCGTCTTCGGATCGGCACCCTCGGCCGCCAATCCTTCCATCATGTGGAGGAAGACGCCGATCTCGCCCCAGCGCTTCCAGCGATTATACAGCGTCTTGTGCGGACCATAGTCCTTGGGCGCATCCCGCCAGCGCAGCCCATTGCGATTGACGAAAACGATGCCGCTCAACACCCGCCGATCATCAACGCGGGGCTTGCCGTGGCTCTTGGGGAAATAGGGCCGCAGACGCGCCATCTGCTCGTCCGTCAGCCAGTACAGGTCGCTCATTATCACTCTCCTCACGGAGCCTGAATCAGATCGCGCCTCTCACATCAATGGGGCCTGACCCTAAATCACAACCCGGATAAGCTATCGTAACAATAGAAAAATCTGACGAATTCGGTGAAATCTTCATGGGTTTTCACGCTTTCGATGATACGCAGGCGATGCCGTTTCGCCCTGTTTCCTCCACAACGTCCGAACCCATGATGTCAGATTCAGGGTTTCCTGTCCGGGCCGGGTTACTCAAATTATAGGGCGCGCCTCTGGAGCGGCTGATAAACCTGTCCTGCCGGGATTTTCCGGGTGCGATCCAGTCACTCGACCCGTCGGTCCTCCCCCATTTTCACCGACAATCATCAGCAGCTTGCGATCCCTGCGAAAATCGGATCAGGCTCGGGACCGATACGGGAGCCTGACCGCGACATATCTTTCGACTGCCTCTTCATACCAGAGAGGGTCGATTATGGCGCAAGCGGTTCCGGGCCGACGTAGCGCGCCCTGGGCCGGATCAGCGTGCGGCTCTCGCCCTGCTCCACCGCATGCGCGATCCAGCCAGCGCACCGGGCGGTGGCAAAGATCGCGAAGGGGGCGTCTTCGGGCAGGCCCAGCGCATCGCAGGCGGCGATCATGGCGAAGTCGATATTGGGCTCGGCGTCGCACAGCAATCTGGCCATGGCCTGCAATTCGGCCAGAGGCCGGGGCACCTCAAACCGGTCAAGCAGCGCCCTCGCCCTGATATCGCCCAGAGGATAGAGGGGGTGCCCGAAGCCGGGAAGATGACGATCCTCGATCAGGCGTCCGCGGGCGGCCTCCTCCGTCCCATGCATTTTCGCTTCGGCCAGGAATCGCCGCACGACCGCGCTTTGCCCGCCATGGCGCGGTCCCGACAGCGCCGAAAGGCCCGCCAGCACCGATGCGGCCAGCGACGCACCCGTCGCCGCCGTCACGCGGGCGGCAAAGGTCGATGCGTTCAACTCATGATCGGCGACCAGCACCAGCATCCGCCGGATGAGGTCGGCCGCCGGGCCGGTCGCCGCCTGCCCCCAGCCCGTCGCCAGACGCTGATGAATCGGCCCGTCCCCGCACAAGCCGGACGCGGCGTCGGCCACGATGTCGAGCAGCAGCGCGGCCTCTGCCGCCACCATGGCCGCACGCGCACCGGGCATCGGCGGCGCTGTCGCAACCCGGTCCGCCAAGGCATGGAAAAGGCGGTGGCGGACGTCGGCGTGGTCGCTGGGAGGGGGTCGCGGTGCATCCGGTCGGGCATGGTCATCGCCCCCCAGCAACAGTCCGGCGACCTGTTCCAGCGTATGATCGTCCGCCAGTCGCGCCGCGTCCCGGCCACGGTAGTAAAGCCGCCCGTCCCGTACCGTCGTGATGGCTGAGGCCAGTACCGGTTCCCCCCAAGCAATGGCCGCCGACGCGACATCCGCCAGCTTCCGGCTGCGCCCCTGCCGTGCGGCGAGAGCATCGACATCGAGGGCGCGATAGAGACTGCGGCGGCTGTCGTCCGGATGCACACGCACCTGCACATGGCCCCGGCTGACATAGGCGTAGAGCGTCTGCGCCCGCACGCCGAGGCGGGTACGCGCCTCTGTTGCGGAGATCCATTCTTCCGGTTTCATATTGATTATGTTTATCAAGATTGATGAGCCTCTGTCGATGACCGATCTGTGCCTCCGTCATCACAAGGAGGCGAGCGTGGGCGAACATCTGGCGAAGGCCATTCATTTGCAGGCACAGGCCTGTGCGGACCTGGGCGCGCCCTTCAGCGCCGCCATCCTCCGCCATGCTGTCGCCGATGTGGAAGCCGGGGGCATCGTGGCCGGGCTGCTGACGCCCTGGAACGGGGTTGCGGTTGCCGATCTGGTCCGCGACGCGGTTGCGCTCCGATTGCTGGCGGCGCTGCACTATCTGGTGCTGGACGGACGCGCGCCGGCCCTTGCGGCACAATATCCGTCGAAGGGCCATAACCCCGACAGGGCATGGGCGGCCGCACAGGCAGCCCTCGCCGCCTCAGCCGACGCGGTCGCAGCGATGCTGACCCATGAGCCGCAAACCAATGAAGTGCGCCGGTCGGCCTGTATGCTGGGCGGTTTCCTGACCATCGGGCAGGAGACGGGCCTGCCCCTGCGCTGCTTCGAGCTGGGCGCGAGCGCCGGACTCAACAGCCTGTGGGATCGGTTCCGCTATGATATTGGCGGGGCGACATGGGGCGACCCGCTGAGTCCCGTGGTCCTGCCCTGCCGCTGGGACGGCCATGCGCCGTCGCTGGCGGCGGCGCTGACCGTCATCGAACGCTATGCCTGCGACCGGCGACCCGTCGATCTGCGCCGACCGGACGACGCCGTTCGCCTGCTGTCCTACTGCTGGGCGGAGCAGCATGAACGCATGGAACGGCTGCGGGCGGCGATCGCGCTGGCGCAGGCATCGCCCGTCGACGTCGACGCCTGTCAGGCGGCGCAGTGGGTTGCCGGAGCGGTCCCCAGGGACGGTACAGCCACGGTCGTTTTCCATTCCATCGTGTGGCAATATATTCCGGCGGCCGAGCAGGCCGCCATCCTTGCGACGATGCACGCCCATGCCGCCACCGCAACCGCGCACGCCCCGTTCCATTGGCTGCGGATGGAGCTGAGCGAAGCGGCCGGGCAGTTTGAGCTGCGCCTGTGGGACTGGCAAAGCCGTGGGGATCGGCGGCTGGCCGTCGTCCACCCCCATGGCGAATGGGCGCGCTGGTGTTGACGGAGGGCCGGCAGGTGGACAGATCGCGCCACCAATCGGCCAGACTGCACGGTAAGGATGGAGGAAGCGACCGACCCGGACCTGGGGACCGGGGACCGGGGCAACCGCCCGGTTCCTGAAGCAGAAAGCCCGGTGTCCGGTCCGCTACGCCGCGCTGTTCCCGCCTCCGTCCACAATCTCCTGCATCGCCTGTGCAGCCCATCTTGCCGAGGCGGGCGAGATATTGCCTGCGGCCAGTCCGTGGACCTGAAAGGTCAGCCCGGACATCAGGGCAAACAGCGTATTCGCGCGCCCGTCCGCGTCCGGTGGGCCAAGCCATTGTGCGAGCGGAGCGATCATATGTTCCTGCCAGACCCGCACCGCGACATCGCGCGATTCAGGGTCGGCCAGCGCGGACATCAGCATGGCGGTGATCCGAACATTGCTGTCGTCGTGGATGAGCCGCATCATCGTCTCGCCGAAATTCGCCTTCTGCCAGGTGAAGACCGAATTGGTGCGGACAGTCTCAACCAGCGCGGCTTCGAACAGCGCGGCCTTGGTCCCGAAATATCGGACGGGCAGCGATGACGCCACGCCCGCGCGGGCGGAAATATCGCGCAGACCGGCCTGCGCGTAGCTGAGCCTTCCAAAAACCTCGACGGCGGCGGCGAGGATGCGGGCGCGGGTGCGGACAGGATCGCGCCGCCGATCCTCCGGTTTCAGCTCTGCAATGGCCATCCGCCATCCCTATCGCGCGATTCCGCCCCGAACAAGTAAGCCACTGCTCTTTTATATTGAGCAACCGCTCACTTATGATAGCCTGCCCGCAAAGAGACGACGACCGAGGGAGAGAGATGCCCCATATTACGCGCACCCATTGCCGCATCTGCACCAACCAGTGCGGCATCGCCGTCGCCACCGAGGGCGACCGGATCGTGCAGGTCAAGGGCGACTTCGCGCATGACCTGAGCAAGGGATATACCTGTCCCAAGGGCCGGGCGGTCGGTCGGCTGCATCATCATGACCGGGCCATATCGGCGCCATGGATGATGCGGGGCGATGACCGCGTGACGATGGACTGGGATGCCGTCCTCGACGATCTGGCCGTACGGCTGCGCGCCATAATCGACGACCATGGTCCCAACGCGATAGGATTCTACTTTGGCAGCGGGCTGGGCATGGATGCGGCCGGTTTTCGCATGGCCGAGTCCTTTCATCGCGCGCTGGGCTACCCGCCCAAATTCTCGCCGCTGACGATCGACGGCACCGCCAAGGTGCTGGTCAGCAGCCTCGTCGGCGGCTTTCCGGGCCTGTCCGGCAAGACCGACAATGAGGCGGTGGAGATGCTCCTGTATGTCGGCGTCAATCCGATGGTCAGCCACGGCCACAACACCGGCATGTTCAGCCCGCCGACCTGGATCAGGGCCATCGCCGGGCGCGGCGAACTGTGGACAATCGACCCGCTCCGCACCGAGACCGCCGCCTATTCCACCCGGCACATCGCGCCGCTGCCCGGCAAGGATTACGCCATCCTGGCCTGGCTGGTGCGGGAGGTGATCGACGCCGGCCCGCTGTTCGCCGCGCAGCCCGTCCAGGGTCTGGACACCCTGCGCGCGGCACTGGCGGGTTATGACCGCGCCACCGCGGCCCGTGTCGCGGGCGTGGACGAAGAGGAACTTGCCGACCTGCTGGATGCGGTGATGCGCTTTGGCGGCGTCACCGTGGAAACCGGCACAGGCGTCACCATGTCAGAGGGCGCCAATGTGACGCAGTGGTTCGCATGGCTGCTCAACATCCTGACCGGGCGCATGAACCGCAAGGGCGGCGTGTGGTTCCACCCCGGCTTCATCACGCAATTCGACAGTTTCGAACTGCCGCGCATGGACAATCCCTTCACACCCGGCGCGCCCACCATGCCGGAGGTGAACGGCCTGATCGGCGACTGGCCCTGCGCCGCGCTGGCGGGGGAGATAGAGGCCGGCAATATCCGGGCGCTCATCAATCTCGGCGGCAGCCTCGTCCGTTCCTTTCCCGACGCCAATGTGCTGGTCCCCGCCCTTCGGAAACTCGACAGCTTCGTCACGTTCGAAGTGGTCGAGAATGAGACGACGGCCCTGTCCACGCATGTCCTGCCGACGAAGGACCAGACGGAACGGCCCGATATTTCACTGTGGGATACGCTGTGCGGCAGCCTGTCGATGCTCTATTCACCCGCCGTGGTGCCGCCGATGGGCGAGCGGCGATCGGCCTGGTGGATCCTGTCGCAGCTCATGACGCGCATGGGGCTGGAGACGCCCGCCGACCTGCCCGAAAGCGACCGGGTTGCGGGGGCGGATGACGCCATGCTGGCGCGACAGATGGCAGGCGCGCGCTGCACCTTCGAGGCATTGAAGGCGGCGGGCACAATATCCCGGCCGCTGGAGTTTCCCGCCGCATGGGTCGACCGGCATATCGAGCGGATCGGCGGGTGGATCGTCGCCCCGCAACCGCTGGTGGCGCTGTGGGCGCGGACCCGTGCGGCCGACGAGGCGCGAGGCGGGCCACCGCCGCTGAGCTTCATTCCCCGTCGGCAGCGGCGAAAGCTCAACGCCTCACTCTCCTTCCTCGGCAGTCCGGCGGACATCATCCTGCATCCGCGCGACGCCGCCGCGCACGGCATCGCCCATGGCGACCGGGTGCGCGTGACGACGGATAGCGGCGCAATCATCCTGATCGCGAATGTGACCGACACGATCCGGCCCGGCGTCGCGTCCATCCCGCATGGCCATGAAGGCGCGAACGTGAACCTGCTGACCAGCGTGCAATCGGTGGATGCGATGACGGGCATGGTGCTCTATTCCGGCATCCCGATTGCCATAGAGAAGGGTGAGCCGGTGGAGGCGTGACATCGCGGCGGGCTGTCCGGGCGATGATTGAGGGCTGAGGTTCCCTGCTGGCGATCCGGCGATCGCCCATACCGGTCCCGCGCCGGTCAGGCCGTCACCATCCGCGCGTCACCGCTTCACCGCCAGCACCGCGCCATTGGGGCAGACGGAGCCACCGAGCCTGCCGCCCAAGCGGGGACAGAATGGTGCAGTGTGCCGGTCTGGCGACCTGTAGCGCGTTGGGCAGGCACCACCCCTGACTCTAGCGCCCTTTCGCGCCGGGAAAGAATTTATAGACCATGCGGTTGCTGTAGGTCTGGCCGGGGTTCAGCCGGACGCTGCCGAAGTCCGGGCGGTTCACCGCGTCCGGAAAAGCCTGTGGCTC
Organism: Sphingobium sufflavum; assembly: GCF_021403115.1. Classification (GTDB taxonomy): domain Bacteria; phylum Pseudomonadota; class Alphaproteobacteria; order Sphingomonadales; family Sphingomonadaceae; genus Sphingobium; species Sphingobium sufflavum. The sequence continues at coordinate 493,720 of NZ_JAJSSH010000001.1, read as the reverse complement.
CAGCACGATGGCGTCGCCCTGTCGATACAAGCCGCCGGACTTGCCGCTGGTCGTCGCGTCGAGGAAATTGCCGGAGTAGAATTGCAGGCCGGGCTGGTTGGACCATAGCTCCATGGACCGGCCCGAATGGGGATCGCTCACCCGCGCCATCATCTGCATCGCGCTGGGCGGCGTCCGCGAGACGACCCAGTCATGGTCATAGCCCCGACCGATCCCGATCTGTGCGTCGGCCATGGTGCGAACCCGCTCCCCGATGCGATGCGGCGTGCGGAAATCGAAGGGCGTGCCCGTCACGTCGCGGAACTCACCCGTCGGGATCAGAGTCGCATCGACCGGCGAATAGTGGGCGGCGGGAATGGTCAGGACATGGTCCATCGCGCTGATCGGGGAGCCTTCGCCCCCCAGATTCCAATAGGCATGGCTGGAGAGGCTGACCACCGTCGGCCGGTCCGTCGTCGCGCCATAGTCGATGCTGAGCTGGTCCTTCTCGTCCAGCCGGTAGACCACGGTGCTGTCCAGCCGCCCCGGAAAACCCTGATCGCCATCGGGACTGACGTAGCGCAGCGTGACCGCCGCAGCGTCCGGGGTGGAGGTGGCGCCCACCACCTGCCAGACGACGGTGTCGAAGCCGCCCTTGCCGCCATGCAGCGCATTGGGTCCGTCATTCAGCGTGACCCGGTACGCACGACCGTCCAGCGTGAACGCGCCGCCCGCGATCCGATTGGCCACGCGCCCGACGCTGGCGCCCATGAACTGCCGTTTGGCCAGATATTCGCCCAGCGTGGCATGGCCGAGCGCGATGTCGGCCTTGCTTCCCTTGGCATCGGGCAGGATGACCGACTGGATCGCCGCGCCATAGGTGATGATCGTCGCGGAGACGCCATGCCGGTTGGTGAGGGTGATCGCCTCCACCCCATGGCCATCCGGCATGGTGCCGAACGGACGGCGTGCGATCTCCGTCGCGGATGCAGGCTGTGCGGCCAGCAGCGCCGCAGCCAGTACGACCTGTTTCATCATCCGCCTCACTCCTGAACCTGCACCACCGTGACGGACTTTGGCGGCAGGCGCAACGTCAGCCTGCCCGCCGTCGCCACCGCCCTGAACGGCACCGGACTCACCGCCTGGGGCGCGTCGAAGCTGTTGACCGCGTTGACGGTGGGCGCGGTCAGCATGTCCCCCACGGCGGCGGTGGCCGTGACGCCCGGAATGGCGACGTCGATCTCCGCCGGGCGGTTGGGATCGACATTGGTCACGGCCAGCCAGACCTTGCCGTCCGCACCCTTCGCCGCGATGGCGTCCACCCGTGGCAACGTCACAGTGTCGAACCGGTAGCTGCCGGCGGAGAGGGAAACGGGCAGGAAACGCGCATCCTGGAACGGCACATACATTCTGTAGACATGGTAGGTGGGCGTGAGCAGCATCTTCGCGCCATCGGTCAGGATCATCGACTGGATGACATTGACCATCTGGGCGATGTTGGTGAGGCGCACACGGTCCGCATGGCGGGCGAAGATGTTGAGGTTGAGGGCGGCGGCGATGGCGTCGCGCACCGAATTCTGCTGGCGCAGAAACAGGAAATTCTCGCCCTGCGGCCGCAGCCACAGCCCCCATTCGTCGACAGCCAGCGCCACCTTCCTGCCCGGATCATATTTGTCCATGATCGCCGAATGTTCGCTGAGCATATCCTCCATCTTGAGGGTGCTGGCGAGCATCCCGGCATAGTCCTTCTCGCCGAACTCGACAGAACTGGCCATCATCGGCAGGGGCAGGCCAGTGTAATAATGCAGGGACAGCGCCTGAATGTTCCAGCTATGGCCGGTGCGCTCCTTCCACGCCTTCATCACCGCCTCGGTATAGGCGGTCTCGCCCAGCCCCTGCCCCACCGCGACCCGGATCATCGGGGACTTGGCGGGCTTGATGAAGCTTTCGACCTGATCGGGATGATGGCTTTTCGTGAAGGTGGCGAACAGCTTCATCTTCTCGACATAGGCGTCGGCGCTCATCCCGCCCCCGCAACCCCAGCTTTCATTGCCGAGGCCGAGATATTTGATGCGAGAGGCTGGCTTGCGGCCGTTGGCGACCCGCTCCTGCCCCAGCGTGGTGGGCAGTTCGACAGTCATATATTCGAACCATTCGGCCGCCTGCTGCGGCGTGCCGCTGCCGACGTTGACGGAGATATAGGCCTCGCTGCCGATCTGATCGACGAAATCCAGGAATTCGTTGGTACCGAAGCTGTTCGGCTCGATCACATTGCCCCACTGGTTGACGTGGGAGGTGCGGCGCGGGCCGACGCCGTCGCGCCAGTCATAGGCGTCGGCAAAGCAACCGCCCGGCCAGCGGACATTGGGAACCCGCAGCGCCTTCAACGCGGCGACGACATCGCTGCGGATGCCCCGCACATTGGGGATTTTGGAATTTTTGCCGACCCAGACGCCGCCATTGATGCCCTCGCCCAACTGCTCGGCGAACTGGCCGAATATGTCGCGGCTGATCGTCGCGCCGGGCTGGTCCGCTCGGATCGACAATCGCGTCGGGTCGGCGGGCTGGGCAACCGCCGCCGAAGCCGTGGCGGCGAGGAGGATGCCGCCGATCATGGCGGAAAGGCGAGTCTTTTTCGATACCCGCGATGCGTTGGTCCCGTCCGTTGCCATCGGCAAATCCCTCTCCCTGTCGCGCCGGGCGACGATCCGGCCGCACGCAATAATGTATATATTATTTGTCTGAGTAATTATACGTTGTCAAGGCGTGCGCGCGCCGTCACCTCCTGTCCGTCCATCTCGCTTATGGCCCGGATTCTATCGAATGGCGGGTTGAGGCACCGGGGTTACGACTGACACAAAGGGGGCACGAACCCAGTCAGATCATCGGGACACAGGAGAGCGGCATGGCGGACAATGGCGTGGGCGAAACGCTCGACAGCTTTGATGGCCTGTTGCACTGGCCAGCCCTCAGCGACTGGATCGAGGCGCAGCCGGACGTGCCCGGACAGGGACCGGTGACGGCCGTGGCAAAGATGGCGGCGGGCCTGTCCAACGCCGTTTTCCTGCTGCACCGGGGCGAGACGTCGATCGTCCTGCGCAGGCCGTCGAAGCGCGCAAAGCCGCCCAAGAGCAACGAGACGATGCTGAAGGAGGCGCGCATATTGCGGGCGCTGGACGGCAGCACCGTGCCCCACCCGGAACTGTACTCCGTTTGCGATGACGAGAGCGTCACCGGGGCCTGCTTCTACCTGATGTCGCCGCTGGAGGGCATGGCGAAGTCGGGCGCGCTGGAAGGCGACTATGCGACCAACCCGGTCTGGCGGCGCGCCATGGGCGAGGAACTGGTCAAGGCGGCGGTGGCGCTGGGGAAGGTGGATTATGCGGCGGTCGGCCTCTCCGACCTCGGCAAGCCGGAGAACTGGCACGCCCGGCAGGTCGAGCGGTGGCGGTCGCAGCTGGAAGGCTATGCCGCGACCCCCGGCTATAATCCGAGCGACCTGCCCTATTTCGAGGAGGTCGGCCGCTGGCTGTCGGACAATATCCCGGACAACCAGCGCATCGGCATCGTGCATGGCGACTTCCAGTTTCCCAACGTGATGTTCTCACTCAAGGCGCCGAAGATTTCCGGCGTGCTGGACTGGGAGCTGACGTCTCTGGGCGACCCCCTCATGGACCTCGGCTGGATCTTGTCGAGCTGGTGGGAGGATGGCGACCCGGAGGGCAAGGGACCGATGGTCACGCCGTGGGACGGCTTCCTGTCGCGCGCCGAACTCATCGACCTCTATGGCGCGCTGAGTGGCCGGGATATGAGCTGCATCCCGTGGTATTTCGCCCTGTCCTGCTACAAGCTGGCCTGCCTGCTGGAAGGCACGACCGCCGCGTGGAAGGCGGGCAAGGTTCCCGACAAGGTCGGCGCGTCCGTCCACGCCTATGCGACATGGCTGACCACCAAGGCGCGCCGCGTCGCCTTCCCCTGAACAGTTTCAAACATGATGACGAGGTGGTGAAATGGACTTTTCGGTCGATCCCGAATTCCAGGAAAAGCTGGACTGGATGAGCACGTTCGTGCGCGAGAAGGTGGGGGCGATGGACCTGTTGTTCCCGCAAGGCAGCGAGCAGTTCAACACGAAGAACAAGGTCGCCCGCCATATCGTCAAACAGCTCCAGCAGGAGGTGAAGGACAATGGCCTGTGGGCCTGCCACCTGACGCCGGAGATGGGCGGCAAGGGCTATGGCCAGTTGAAGCTGGCGCTGATGAACGAGCAACTGGGCCGCACGAGCTGGGGTCCGGTCATCTTCGGCTGCGCCGCGCCCGACACCGGCAATGCGGAGATCGTGGCCATGTTCGGCACGGACGAGCAGAAGGCGAAATATCTGCGCCCGCTGCTCGATGGCGAGATATTCTCCACCTACGCCATGACCGAACCGCAGGCGGGGGCCGATCCCAAGGAGTTCACCTGCCGCGCCTGGCGTGAAGGCGACGAATGGGTGATCGAGGGGGAGAAATGGTACGCCTCCAACTACAAGAACTCCTCCTTCGTCATCGCCATGGTCATCACCAACCCGGACAATGCACCGCATGAACGGATGAGCATGTTCCTGATCCCGTCGGACACGCCCGGCATCATCGACGTGCGGGACGTGGCGGGCATGAACGACCCGGCGGACAATGGCCATCACGCCTATCTGCGCTTCGACAAGGTGCGGGTGCCGCTGGACGCGATGCTGGGCGGCCCCGGCGAGGGGTTCAAGCTGGCGCAGGCGCGGCTGGGCGGCGGGCGCATCCATCATGCGATGCGGGTCGTCGGCCAGTGCCAGCGCGCCCTCGAAATGATGCAGGAGCGCGCGGTGTCCCGCCGCACGCAGGGCCGCCCGCTGGGCGACCATCAGCTGGTCAAGGCCGACATCGCCAACTCCGCCATGGAGCTGGAGATGTACCGCCTGCTGGTGCTCAAGACCGCATGGCTGATCGACACCCAGCCGCATGGCGCGGCGCGGATGCACATCGGCATGAGCAAGGTGGCGATGGCGCGCGTCTATCATGACATCGTGCGCCGCGCGGTGCATCTGCATGGCGCGCTGGGCACCACGCATGAGACGCCGCTGGCCAAGATGTGGATGGGCATCCCCATGCTGGACGTGGCCGACGGGCCGACGGAAGTGCATCAGGTCCAGATCGCCAATGCGCTGCTCAAGGCCACCACGCCCGCCGAGGGCCTGTTCCCGTCCGAACATATCCCCACCCGCACGGCGAAGGTGCGGGAAGAATGGGCCGAGATTCTGGCGGAAGCGGAACAGGCCGTGGCGGTGCGGGAAGCCGCTGGATAATCATCTGGTCCGGGCGTCTGCATGGGCGCCCGGTGGCTGCGCCGGCGGGGGATGACGATAGATTGACCCACCTCGTCATGGCGAGCGTAGCGGAGACATGACGATTCAGAGGACAGTCATCCCATTCTGGTAATGGCAACAGATGATGGGGAAATCGTGGGCAACCCGGCATCCATCCGCCGCCCCTGCGCGCGAGGATAGCGCCTGCCTGTCGGGGACGCTACGCCACCCCGACGGTCGCGGTTATCCTGCCAAGGTTCCGGTCCTGCCGTTCATCGACGGGTAGCGGCTCTGCCACCACCAGCCGGGAGCGACGGCGCCGCCGCTCAATGCCGGACGCCGCGCTTTCGATGGGTGCTCGGCGGCTCGCCGAACTGCTCGCGGAACGCGCGGTTGAAATGGCTCTGGCTGGTGAAGCCCAGCATCTCCGCGATGACCGCGATGGACATGTCGCCCTGGCACAGGATCTGCTGCGCCCGATCCAGCCGCGCCTTGAGCAGATATTGGTGCGGCGACAGTCCCACCGCACGCTTGAACACCCGGCAGAAATGGGACCGCGTCAGGCCCGCCAGTTCCGCCAGTTCGTCAAGGCTATGGTCCGCCTCCGGCTTGCGCGCGATGGCGTTCAGGACGTTGTGGATGCGGTAGGAGGAGAAGGAGGAGGTCGGGAACTCCGCCGGTCCCGCGCTCGACGGGCCGCGCATCATATGGGCCTTGAGCGCGTCGATCAGCGCGGCGACATAGGCGTCCCGCCCGTCCGACGACGGCTTGTAGAGTTCCGCCAATATCTGCCGCGCCAATGCCGCGCCCAGCGGGTCGGAAAAGGCGAAGTGCATCTTGCCGAAATGCTCCAGTACCGAAGCGGCGCGCACATCGTCCCGGTCGATGCTGAAGGTGACGACGTCCAGTTCCCCGTCCACCAGCCAGCGCGTCGGCATGGTCGCGGGCACGATGGTCGCGGCGCCGGGAAAGGATGTCGTCTCGCTCCACCCGTCCCGGTCCCATGTCCGCACATTGGGCTTGCCGCCCAGATGCACCACGAACAGCGGTTCGGGCAGGCCGGGCAGGGTGTAGTTGCCGACGAAGCTGCGCCAGCGGGTGAAGCGCCAGCGCCCGTCGGACGAGGACACGGCCATTTCCGGGCCGCGTTGCAACGTGTCGGCGATGATCGCTTCGGAATGCCATGGCGGCGGCGGCGCGATCAGCATGGGCGGACCTGCACCGCCGGAACGGACGGCCTATGATCGGCCGCCATCGGATGGCCCCGGCCCTGTGTGGAAATCCTCACCTGCAACCGGGCCGCTCCTTGTATCTCTGGTCCCTGCGGCACCCTTATATCCTGCATCGCGGCCAATGCCTCGCCAAAAATTCGGGCCATTTTCCGATATGTCCCGGAGTATCCGAAACACCGACCCGTGGAGAGCGGGGAGGACGCACAGGCGACGGACGCAGCCCATCCCATGGCGATCCGCCCCGGTCTTTCGATGCTGCATTGTCCGAACCGTCGACCGTGGGGGCAAGCGGAAGGTCTTCTATCGCCCCCGCCATTCCGGCACTCGCTTTTCCGCAAAAGCCGCCGGTCCCTCAACATAATCCTCCGACGCCAGCATCGCGGCCATCGCCGGATAGGACCATTGCTCGACGATCGCCTGCTCGATCGGCGCGGTCTGGCCCCGGCGCACCGCATCCTTCGTCGCGCGGATCGACATGGGGCTGCACGCCAGTATCTCGCCGGCCCAGCGCCGCGCCAGGGACAGCAGGTCGCCATCCTCCGCCACCTCGTTCACGAAGCCCAGCACCAGCCCCTGCGCGGCGGAGAGGCGGCGGCCGGTGAGCAGCATCCCCATCGCCCGTTTCAGGCCGATCTCGCGCGGCAGCCGCTGGATGCCGCCGCCCAGCGCGGCCAGCCCCACCTTCGCCTCCGGCAGGGCGAAACTGGCGGTCGCGGACGCCACCACGATGTCGCACGCCAGCGCCAGTTCGAAGCCGCCGCCCATGGCCACGCCATTGACCGCCGCGATCACCGGCTTGTCGAGATCGAAGCGCGCGGTCAGCCCCGCAAAGCCGGTGGGCGGGTTGGTGAGGCCACCGCCCGCCGCCTGCTGCTTCAGGTCATGACCCGCGCAAAAGGCCTTCTCCCCCGCGCCGGTGATGATCGCCACCCATTGGTCCGGGTCGGCGGCGAAATCGTCGAAGATCGCCTCCAGCTCGTCATGCGCCTCTGCGCTCAGCGCATTATGCACTTCGGGCCGGTTGATGGTGACGATGGTCAGCCGCCCGTCCCGCTCCACCCCGACATGACGCCATGGCACGGTCACAGCGCCTCGACGATGGTGACATTGGCGATGCCGCCGCCCTCGCACACCGCTTGCAGGCCATAGCGCAGGCCCCGCGCGCGCAGGCTGTGAATCAGGGTCGTCATCAGCTTCGTTCCCGTCGCGCCCAGCGGATGGCCCAGCGCGATGGCACCGCCATTGACGTTGAGCCTGGCCGGGTCCGCGCCCAGCGCCTTCGTCCAGGCGAGGGGCACGGGCGCAAAAGCCTCGTTCACCTCATACAGGTCGATGTCCTCGATCCGCATGCCCGCCCGTTCCAGTGCCCGGCGGGTCGCGCCGATCGGCTCCTCCAGCATGATGATCGGGTCGCCGCCCGTGACGGTCATGTTGACGATGCGGGCGATAGGGGTCAGGCCATGGTCCCGGATCGCCCGGTCGTTCACGACCAGCGCAGCCGAGGCCCCGTCGCAAATCTGGCTGGCGTTGGCGGCGGAAATCACGCCCCCTTCGGTGAGCAGCTTCACCGAGCCGATGCTGTCGAGGGTCGCGTCATAACGGATGCCCTCGTCCCGGTCATGCACGCCGCCCTCCACCGCCAGCGGCACGATCTGGCCGTGGAACGCCCCGGCCTGCGTCGCAGCAGCGGCCTTGCGGTGGCTGTCCAGCGCGAAACGGTCGAGCGTGTCGCGGTCGAAGCCATATTTGGCGGCCAGCATCTCCGCCCCCTCGAACTGGCTGAACGTCTCGACGCCAAAGCGTTGCTTGATGCGGTCGCTGAACGGGCCGACGCCCACCCCGTCACGTTCATGATAGGAGATGTTGGTGAACATGGGCACGCGCGTCATGCTCTCCGCCCCCGCGGCGATCACCACGTCCTGCGTGCCGGACATCACGGCCTGCGCCGCGAACTGCACGCATTGCTGCGAACTGCCGCATTGCCGGTCCACGGTCACGGCGGGAACGCTGACCGGCAGGCGGGAGGAAAGGACGGCGTTGCGGGCAAAGGCGAATCCCTGCTCCCCCGCCTGCGTCACGCAGCCCAGCACCACATCCTCCACGGCGGCGGGGTCGATGCCGCTGCGGTCCACGACGGCGTCCAGCACCGCCCCGCCCAGATCGGCCGGATGCCAGTCGGCCAGCGCGCCCTTGCGACGGCCGCCTGCGGTACGGACCGCCTCTACGATATAGGCTTGTGCCATGGTCATGCTCCTGAAAAACGGGGTGTGCGTCGGCCGGCGAAGGCGGTGACGCCCTCCCGGCAATCCTGTGTGCCGCCCATCGCGGCGATGGCGCGCGCCTCCGCTTCGAGTTGCGCCTCCAACGGGGTGTGGGAACTGGCGAGGAGGAGCGCGCGCGCCTCGGCCACTGCAGCGGTCGGCGCGGCGGCGAGCGCCCGCGCCTCGGCCAGACCCTCGGCCGGCAGGTCGGCGGCGACACGGGTGACGAGGCCGATGGCGGCCGCCTCCTGCGCGCCGATGCGCCGGTTGGCGATGATGATCTCCTGCGCGCGCCGCACCCCGACCAGCCGGGGCAACAGCCAGCTCATGCCCCCATCGGGCGAGAGGCCGACACTGCCATAGGCGGCGGTGAAATGCGCGGTGTCGGCGGCCAGCACGACATCGCCGATCAGCGCGAGGCTCAGCCCCGCCCCCGCCGCCGGACCATTGACCAGCACCAGCAGCGGCCTGGCCATCCGCATCAGGCGGGCGATGGCGAGGTGCAATGTACCCGCCAGTTCGCTGAGGTAGGCGGGGATGCCCTGCCCCGCCTCCGCAAAGACGGACAGGTCGCCGCCGCCGCAGAACAGCTTGCCAGCGCCGGTCAGCACCACGCAGCGGAGGGACGCATCCTGATCGCAGACGATCGCGGCGCGCAGCAGCCCGCGCGCCATCGCCATGTCGACGACATTGCCCACCGCCGGGCGGTTCAGTGTGATCGTCGCGATGGGGCCGTCAATGTCGAGGAGGACGGGATCGCCGCTCACCGGCACCGCTCCATCGCTGCCCGCGCCAGGGCCACGACACGGGGATAGGCCGCCGCCCGCTCCCGCGCATGGGCCGATGCCGCCGTCCCCCGGATCACCCGCCCCCTGATGCCGTGGAAGATCGCGGCGAGGCGGAAGAAGTTGAACGCAACGTAAAAGTCCCAGTCGGCGATCTCGTCGCGCCCCGTGCGGGCGCAATAGGCGGCGACATAGCTGGCCTCGTCCGGGATGTTGAGCGCCACCAGATCCGCCCCGCCCAGCCCCGCCACGATGTCCGGCGGCATCTGGTACATCATCGCATGATAGGCGAAATCCGCGAGGGGATGGCCCAGCGTGGACAACTCCCAGTCGAGCACGGCGATGACGCGCGGCTCGGTCGGATGAAAGATCATATTGTCGCAGCGGAAATCGCCATGGACGATGCCCGTGTCGTCCCCCGCCGGGATGTTCGCGGGCAGCCATTCGACCAGCGCGTCCATGTCCGCATCGTGCCCGGCGTCGGCATCACCGCGATATTGCTCCGCCCAGCGCCCGATCTGCCGCGCAAAATAATTGCCCGGCTTGCCATAATCCTCCAGCCCCAGCGCGCGATAGTCGAGGCTGTGCAGGCGCGCGATGGCCGCGTTCATCGCGTCGAAATAGGCCGGGCGATCCTCCCGCGCGACACCGGGGAAGGTCGCGTCCCAGAAGATGCGCCCCTCCACCATCTCCATCACATAGAACCAGCTCCCGATCACCGCATCGTCGGTGCACAGGCCAAAGACCCGCGCGACCGGAAAGCCCGTGCCATGCAGCGCGCCCAGCACCCGCGCCTCCCGCTCCACCGCATGCGCGCCTTTCAGGATCGCGCCCGGCGGCTTGCGGCGCAGGACGTAACTGCGCGCCGGCGTGATCAGCTTGTAGGTGGGGTTGGACTGGCCGCCCTTGAACTGCTCAACGGTCAGCGGCCCGGCATAGCCGTCCACATGGCCTTCCATCCAGCGGGCCAGCGCCGCCTCGTCGAAGCGATAGGCGTCGCGCACCGGGGTCGTGCCCGCGTTGGCGTCCTGCGTCAGGGCGTCGTTGGAGGGCGCGCTCATGCCTGCGCCGCCTTCCAGTCGCGCTTGATCTTCTTGGCGAGCGACCATTTGTGGACCTCCGTCGGGCCGTCATAGATGCGGAAGGCGCGGATTTCCCGGAACACCTGTTCCACGATGCTGTCGCTGGTCAGGCCGGACCCGCCCATCACCTGAACGCAGCGATCCGCGACGCGCATCAGCGCCTCCGACACCGCGACCTTCGCCATGGAGCTTTCCGCACCGCCCGGCGCGCCCGTGTCCAGCACGTCAGCGCACCAGTCGATCATCAGTTCGGCCTGTTTCAGGTCGATGAGATTGTCCGCCAGCAGGAAGCCGACGCCCTCATGGTCGATCAGCACCTTGCCGAAGCCATGCCGCCGGTTGGCATAGTCGGTCGCGATCTCGTTCGCGCGGATGCACGCCCCCAGCCAGCGCATGCAGTGGGAGAGGCGCGCGGGGGCCAGCCGCACCTGCGCATATTGGAACCCCTCGCCCGCCTGCCCCAGCATCTGGTCGGCGGGCACGCGCAGGTTGCGGATGTCCACCACCGCATGGCCGCCGGGCATCGAACTGTCGAGCGTGTTGGGCACATGGACGACCCGGATCGCGGGATCGGGCAGGTCGACGAGGAACATGCAGGCCCCTTCGTCAGCCTTTGCCATCACGATGCCGACCTGCGCGCCCTGTGCGCCCGTGATGAACGCCTTGCGCCCGTCGATCACCCAGTGATTGCCATCGGGGCGGCATGTCGTCTGCATCATCGACGGATCGGAACCCGCGCCACCATCCTCCGCCGGTTCGGTCATGAAGAAGGCGGAGCGCGCCTCCCCCGCCACCAGCGGCTTCAGGAAACGGTCCTTGATCTGGGCGCTGCCCACCTTGCCGAGCAGATACATATTGCCTTCATCGGGCGCGGCCGTGTTGCAGGCCAGCGGTCCCAGCGGGGACAGGCCCGTCATGCGCAGCACCAGCGCGGTCTGCCGCTGCGACAGGTGCCGCCCGTCCGGCAGGATGTGGGGGCTGACCACCCCGGCGTCGCGCGCCAGCCCGCGCAGTTCCGCCACCAGTGCGTCGGTCGGGCAGTCATGATGGTCCCGACGCGGATCGCGCTCATAGGGGGCCACGACCCCGCGCACGAACCGCTCCACCCGCGCGGCGATGTCCCGCACCGTCTCCCCATCGACTCCGCCGGTCAGGGGCGCGCTCATTTCGGCGCCATGCGGATCGCGCCGTCGAGGCGGATGACCTCGCCGTTCAGCATCGGGTTGGCGACGATATGTTCGACCAGCGCGGCAAACTCGTCCCCCTCGCCCAGACGGTTCGGAAAGGGCACCTGCGCGCCCAGCGAGTCCAGCACATCCTGCGGCAGCGTGCCGAGTTGCGGCGTGCGGAAAATACCCGGCGCGATGGTCATCACCCGGACGCCCAGCCGCGCGAACTCCCGCGCCACGGGCAGGGTCATGCCGACGATGCCGCCCTTGGACGCCGCATAGGACACCTGCCCGATCTGCCCGTCATAGGCCGCCACGCTGGCGGTGTTGACGATGACGCCGCGCTCCTCCGGCCCGACCGGCCCAGCGCCCTGGAGCCGCGCCGCGAACTTGGACAGCATGTTGAAACTGCCGACCAGATTGACCGTCACGACCCGCGTGAAATCGGAAAGCGGCATCGCCTTGCCGTCACGGCCAATGATGCGTGCGGGCGCACCGATGCCCGCGCAATTGACAAGGATGCGGGCCTTCCCATGCAGGCCCTCGGCCTCGTCCAGCGCGGCCTCCACCGCTCCTTCGTCCGTCACGTCCAGCCGGATGAAATGCCCGCCGATCGCGCTGGCATGGGCGCCCCCCAGATCGGGGTTGAGGTCGAGGATGGTGACCTTTGCCCCCGCCTTCGCCAGCCGCGCCGCCGTCGCCCCGCCCAGCCCCGATGCGCCGCCCGTGACGATCGCCGCCAGTCCTTCGATGTCCATCTTCGTCCTTTCGCTATGCCGCCGCCGTCCCCGTCAGGGGATCAGCACGGCCTTGATGCAGTCGCCGCGATGCTGCGCCGCGACGGCTTCGTTGATGTCGGCAAGGGGGTATGTCTTCACCAGCCGGTCGAAGGGGAAACGCCCCGCCCGGTGCAGCGCGATCAGTTCCGGGATGAAGCCATCGAGGTCGCTGTCGCCCTCGATGATGCCCATGATCCGGTGGCCGAAGGTGATGAGCGAGGCGAGGTTGATCGCCACGCTGCTCTCCGGCCTGGGCGGAACCCCGACGAGGCCCAGCAGGCCATGGCTGCCCAGCGACGCCAGCGCCGCCTCCACCACCGGCTCCCGCCCGCTCGTCTCCAGCGCAAAATCGACACCGGCGGGCCGGATCGCGCGGATCGCCGCCGCCACGTCGCCGCCCGCACCGCCATCCAGCGGGTCGATCACATGGGTCGCGCCCAGTTCCAGCCCGATCGCGCGCCGCGCCGCCACCGGTTCGACCAGGATGATCGTGGCGCAGTCCCGCACCGCCGCCGCCATCACCGCCGCCAGCCCCACCGGCCCGCCGCCGAAGATCGCGATGGAGGAACCCGCCGGGCAATCCATGGAGCGCAGGACCGCCCCCGCCCCGGTCTGAAGCCCGCATCCCAGCGGTCCCAGCAGTTCGAGCCGGAGCCCTTCCGCATCCACCTTCACCAGATTGCGCTCCTCCGCCACGGCATAGGCGGCAAAGGAGGACTGGCCGAAGAAGCTGGCCGACAGCGCCCGGCCGTCGCGGCTGAGCGCGCTGCTGCCGTCGGACCGGGCGCCCGCATAGTTCAGCACGGGGAATTGCTGGCAATAGGAGGGCAGATCCTCCGCGCAGCGCGGGCAATGGCCGCAACTGCTGAACCCGATGACCACCGTGTCGCCGGGCTTCACCTTGGTCACGGCGGACCCGACCGCCTCCACGATGCCCGCCCCCTCATGCCCCAGCACGGCGGGCAGGGGGATGGGGATGAACTGGTCGCGCGCGACCAGATCGGTGTGGCACAGCCCCACGCCCATGATGCGGACCAGCGCCTCATGGGCGCGCGGTTCGCCGATCTGGACCGTGGCGACGGTGAAGTCGGCATGGGGCGCCTCGGCAATGGCGGCGATGATGTCCATGAGCCTTCGTCCTTCCTTCTGTGTCAGGCCGCGGTGTAGCCGCCGTCCGCGATGAACTCCGACCCGGTGATGAAGGCGGCGGCGTCGCTGGCGAGGAAGGCGACGAGCGGCGCGATGTCGCGCGCCTCGCCCAGCCGTCCCATGGGAATGAGCTTTGCCCACGCCGCCAGGGCGACGTCGGGCGGGATGATGGCGCCGTCCGCGTCGCGCGGCGGTTCCCAGTCGGCGCTGAGGTTGGTCGCGACCGGTCCCGGCATGACGCAGTTCACGCGGATGCCGCTGCTCGCCAGTTCGGTCGCCACCGCCTTGGACAGCGCCCGCACCGCGCCCTTCGTCGCGCTATAGGCGGCAAAGGCGGCCCCGCCGACCTTGCCGTAGATGGAGGAGACATTGACGATAGCGGTCGTCGCCGCACCCTGCGCCAGCCCCGCGCGCAGCAACGGCAACCCGCCCTGCATGCCCAGATAGACGCTCTCCACATTGATCCGCTGCTGGCGGCGCAGGATGTCGATGCCCGCCTCCGCAAAGGGACTGGCCATCATCACGCCCGCATTGTTGACGAGGATGTCGAGACGGCCATGGCGCGCCTCCACCGCCGCGAACACGGCGGTCCAGTCCGCCTCCGAGGCGACATCGTGGCGCAGGGCTATGATCCCCTCGCCCAGCCCATCGGCCACCGCCTGCACGCCGTCGCCATTGATGTCGGTCAGGATCAGCGTCGCGCCGAGCGCATGGAACTGCGTCGCGATCTCGCGGCCGATGCCGGACGCCGCGCCGGTGACAATCGCCACCTTGTCTTTCAGGTCATGGATGCTGGTCATGGGAGCCTTCTCACAAAAACAGGGGCGTCAGATGTTGGATCGGGGAAAGCGCGTGGGGGCGAGGACGGGCAGCCAGGACAGCGCGCTGTCGCAATAGGCTTCGGCATCGGGCCGCACGGCAGCGAAATCATCCATCGTCCCCGCCTTCACGATCACCATGTCCGGCAGCGCCTCCGCCACGGAGATGATGGGGGAACCGCAATCGGGGCAGAAATGGCGGGCCACGCCCTTGCCGCTCTCCCCCCGGTCGGCAAAGATGCGGGTCTCGCCGCTCTGTTCATAGGCGGCGGCCGGAATGGCGCAGACGACGGAAAAGGCGCTGCCGCCCTGTTTCTGGCAATGGCGGCAGTGGCAGACCGCCGTCAGCAGCGGCGCGCCCGAAAAACGGTATCGCACCTGCCCGCACAGGCATCCGCCCGATTGGGCGCCGTCATGGGTTTCGGTATCGCTCATAGCGCCATCACCACCGATTTGGGTTCGAGATAGGCGTCCAGCACCTCCGGCCCGTTCTCCCGGCCGATGCCCGACATCTTCATGCCGCCAAAGGGGAAGGCGGGGTCCGCCAGCATGATGCAGTTGACGAAGACGGTGCCCGCCTCGATCCGCTCTGCGGAAAGATGCGCGGTAGCGAGGTCGCGGGTCCACACATGGGCGGCGAGGCCATAGGCGCTGTCATTGGCCAGCGCGATCGCCTCCTCCATGTCGTCGAACGGCGTGGCGGCGAGGACGGGACCGAACACCTCCTCCCGTGCGATCTCCGCGTCGGGCGGCACGTCGCGCAGCAGGGTGGGGGCGAAATAATGACCCCTGCCCGGCAGTTGCGGGGTCGCTCCGCCCACAGGGCCGACCGCCTCGATCCCCGCCGCCCGTGCGCGGGTGGTGAAGCCTGTCACCTTCTCATGCTGGCGCGCGCTGATGAGCGGCCCCATCAGGCTGGCCCGGTCGCTGCTCGCGCCCATCACCTGCCCCGCGCCGACGGCCGCTATCCCCTCCAGCACCTGCTCATAGACGGAGCGATGGACATAGAGGCGCGTGCCCGCATAGCAGACCTGCCCGCTGTTGAAGAAACAGCCCATCGCCGCCTGCGGGATCGCCTGCGACAGGTCGGCATCGGCGCAGATGATCGACGGCGACTTACCGCCCAGCTCCAGCGTCACCCGCTTGAGGTCGGGGACGGAGGCGGCGAGGATGGACTGGCCCGTGGCCGTCGATCCGGTAAAGGCGACCTTCGCCACGTCGGGATGCCGCGCCAGCGCCGCGCCGGTCGCGCCGTCGCCGGTGACGACCGACAGCACGCCGGCGGGAAAGCCGACCTCCCGCGCCATCTCCGCCAGCCGCAGCGCGGTCAGCGGCGTTTCCGGCGCGGGTTTCAGGACGACCGTGCACCCGGCGGCCAGCGCGGGCGCGATCTTCCACATGGCCAGCACGATGGGGAAATTCCAGGGCGTGATCGCGGCGACGACGCCCACCGGTTCCCGGCGGGTATAGACATGATAGCGGCCCGGCGAGGCGCTCAGCGTGCCCGCCCGCCCCGCCAGCTTGCCCGGCCATCCGGCATAGCTGCGCAGCCAGGCGATGGCGGCCGGAATATCGACCGTTTCCGTGATCGCGATCGGCTTGCCGGTGTCGAGGGATTCCAGCGCGGCGAGGCGCGGCAGCTCCGCCTCCATCGCATCGGCCAGACGGTGGAGCAGCCGCTCACGCGCCAGCGGGGGCAGGTCGCGCCAGGCCGGGTCGCGAAACGCTTTCTTCGCCGCCCCGACGATGGCGTCGACATCGGCCGCGCTCGCCACCGGAATATCGGCGAAACGCTCCCCCGTGCAGGGGTCTTCATCCGCCAGATGACGGTCGGCCCGCAACAGGTCGCCCCCCGCGCGCAGCGAAAGGTCGGGCAGGACAAGGTCGGCAAAGCCCGCTTGCATCGTCATTGAACGGTCCTTCCCCGCTTGCGGAAATCGCTGGGCGGCTCGCCGGTAAATTGCCGGAAAGCGCGCGTGAAATGGCTTTGGCTGGTGAAGCCCAGGAAATCGGCGATGGTGGCCAGCGCCATGTCGGACTGCACCAGCAGGTGCTGCGCCCGGTCGAGCCGCGCCTTCATCACATATTGATGCGGCGACACGCCCGTCGCCTTGCGGAAGATGCGGCAGAAATGGGAGGGCGTGACCCCCGCCTGCGCCGCCATCTCCTCCAGCGTGTGATTGTCCTGCGGGCGCTGCTGGATGCGGCCCATGATATGGTGCAGGCGGTAGGCGGAGAAGGCCGTGACCGGAATCTCCTCCTGCGCCGGGGGGTTAGGACCGCGCAGGATGTGCGCCTTCAGCGCATTCACCATCGCGCCCACATAAATGTCCCGTTCCGGCGAGGCGGGGGCATAGAGTTCCGCCAGCACCTGCCGGGTCAGCGCCACGCCCAGCGGATCGGAAAAGGCGAAGCGCATACGCCGGAACTGGTCGGCGGCGGGCGCGGCGTTCAGGATTTCGGACGACATGCTGAGCGTCACCACGTCCAGTTCGCCATCGACCAGCCATCCCGTCGGCTGGCCTGCGGGAACGATGGTCGCGCAGCCGGGGACGCTGTGGATCTCACTCCACCCATCCCGGTCCCATGTCTTGACCAGCGGCTTGCCCGCGATATGCACGGTGAAGGCGGGATCGGGCAGCGGCGGCAGGCTGTAGCTGCCGACGAACTGGCGCCAGCGGCACAGGTGCCAGCCCGCCGACTCCGAACCCAGTTGCACGTCGGGCAGGCGGCCCAGCGCGTCGATGATGATCGCCTCATTGGTCTCGCGCGGCTGCACCATCAGGACGGCACCATCCTGACGTCGAGATTCTTGAGGCCGTTGATGAAATTGGACCGGAAACGGCGCGGCGGCGCGACCACCTCGAACCGCGCCACCGTGTCCGCCAGCAGCCCGAACGCGACCCGAAGCTGCATCTCCGCCAGCCGCGATCCGACGCAGACATGCTGTCCCGCGCCAAAGCCCAGATGCTGGATATTGCCACGCCCGACATCGAAACGGTCGGCGTCGGGAAAGACGCTCTCGTCCCGATTGGCCGCGATATACCACATCACCACCTTGTCGCCTTTGGCGATCCGCTGCCCGCCGATCTGCGTGTCGGCGGTCGCGGTGCGGCGCATGTGCATGACGGGGCTGGCGTGGCGCACCATCTCTCGCACGGCGGTCTTGAGCAGGTCGCGGTCGTCCCGGATGCGCTCCCATTCGCCCGGATGGTCGGAGAAGGCGCAGACGCTGTGGCTCAGCGAATTGCGCGTCGTCTCGTTCGCGCCGACGAGGGCGAGGATGAAATTGCCGAGGAACTCGCGGAACGCCACCGGCTGCCCGTCGACCTCCATCGTCGCCAGCAGGGTGCCGAGGTCGGTGCCGGGGCGGGCGCGCCGGTCCTCGAACAACCCCTGCGAGAAGGCGATGAACTCCGCCATGATCGCGCCCATGGCCTCCAGCGACTGGCGGAAATCCGGGTCGTCCTCACCGACGAACGCGTTGGTCCAGTCATAGAGCTTGACCCACATGTCCGTGGGCAGGTCGAACAATTCGCACAATGTCAGCAGCGGCAGCGGCGCGGACAGCAGGGGTACGAGGTTGACCGCCTCGCCCAGCGGAATCTGCGTGATGAGGTCAGCGCACCGTGCCGCGATCCGTTCCTCTATGCCCGCCAGCCGATTGGGGGAGACGGCGGGCATGATGAACTTGCGGTAATTATTGTGCAGCGGCGGATCGAGGGAGATGAAGGGAACCCCGATCGCGCTCTCACCGGCGCCGGTGAGGCCGACCTCATTCTCGTTGAAGATGCGGTGCCCGCCATTCTCATGCGCGGAGGAAAAGAGGTCGGGCCTCTTCGACACCTCCACGATGTCGGCATAGCGGGTCAACGCCCAGAAGCCGCTGCCATCGCTCTCCGGGTTCCAGTACACCGGCTGCTCCTGCCGCAGGCGGCGGAAGACATCATGGGGGACATGATCGACATAAAGGTCGGGGTCTTTCAGGTCCGTGACCGGGAAATCCGGGGGAGTGATGGCGGCGGCTGTCATGGCGCTCCCCTCCTTCAGAAGCTGAACCGTGCGCTCACGCCATAGGTGCGCGGCGTGGACGGGATCAGGAAGTTGTAGGGGAAGCCCGCTCCGCGCAGGTCGAGGCCATAGCTGTACACCTCCCGGTCGAAGAGATTGTTGACCCAGGCGCGAAGCTGCACCGGGCCATGCTCCAGCACCAGCGCGGCATTGACCTTGGCATAGCCCCGCTGGAGCAGCTCCGCATTATTCTGCGCCGTGCCGACCGCATTCTTCGCGTTGAAGGGCGAGAAGAACTGGCGGCTGAAATAATTGACGCTGGGCGAGAAGGTCAGCGCGTCCGACCCGGTGTCGAAGATCTTCCAGTCGACGCCCGCCTGACCGGTCCAGCGCGGCGCGAAGGGCAGGTCGTTGCCGGACAGGTTCGTGCCCTGGAGCGTCAGCTCCTTGTAGATGGCGTGGAGATAGCCGCCCGACGCGTTGAGGACGAGACCGGGCGCGATGCGCAGGCTGGCCTCCACCTCGCCGCCATACACCTCCGACTTGGGCGCGTTGACGAGGAAGGAGACAGGCCCCGGCCGCGTGTCCTGCACCTGCTGGTTGGTGTAGTCATAATAGAAACCGGCGGCGGACAGGGTCAGCCTGTTGTCCAGGAACCGCCCCTTGACGCCCGCCTCATAGGCATTGACCCGCTCCGGCGCGATATAGGTGATGCCGACGGAGGAGGTGTAGCCGCCACCGTTGAACGCGCCGGACCGATAGCCGCGGCTGTAGCTGGCATAGACCAATGTGCCGCCGTCGAACGTGTAGCTGAGCGCCGCACGGCCCGTCAGCGCATTATTCTGGCCGTCGATGGCATAGCGCGCGGCGGGGTTATAGGCGCAGGTGCCCGCAACGCCCGCACAGGGCACGGTCGTCGCCAGCGGCGTCATCGCACCGTTCACACTGCCCGCGAACAGATAGGCATAGCCATCGTCGTAGCGCGCCCGGTCCCAGGTGTAGCGCGCGCCCAGCGTCAGCACGAGCTTGTCGGTCAGATTATAGTCGCCCTGCAGGAAGGTCGCATAGGACCGCCGCGTCTGGCGATAATTCTGGAAGAACCCGCCATCGACGCCGGGGGCCAGCGCGCTGCCGATGTCGAAGCGATTGTCGGTGACGACCCGGTCCCAGCCATAGAAGACGCCGCCGACCAGCTTCAGCCGGTCGCCATCATAGTTGAGCCGGGCCTCCTCGCTGAACTGGCGGAAGTTCGACCGCCAGTTGATGTTGAGCACGTCGAGCGGCGATCCGTCCGATGCCTGCTGCAAATCCTGGCTGCCGCCGTCGTAGGAGGTGATCGAGGTGACGGTGATCTGCGGCGTCAGTTCCAGCGCGACATTGGCGGCGACACCCCAGGCTTCCGTGCGGTTGAGGCCGAGCCGGTTCTCGTTGACCTCGAAGAAGCCGACGCCGGAACGGAACGGCAGCAGGCCATGGACCGCCGCCTGCGCGCCCCGGTCACGTCCGGCATAGGCCCTGATCTTGATGTCGAGCGGGCCATTGCCCGGCCGGATGCGCAGGGACGCACGGCCTTGCAGCGTATCGACGCTGTTGCCGTCCCGTCCCGACCCGGAGACATTGCGGATCTGGCCGTCGCCCTTTTCATAATTGCCCGCAATGCGCAGGCCCAGTTCATCCTCGACCAGCGTGGTTTCCACCGCGCCCTGCACCTTGAGCGTGTTGAAATTGCCATAGCCCACCTCGGCATAGCCGTTGGTGTCCTTCAGCTTGGGCGCGCGGGTGATGAAGTTGATCGCGCCGCCCGTGGTGTTGCGCCCGAACAATGTGCCCTGCGGCCCGCGCAGAACCTCGATCCGGTCAAGGTCGAACAGGCCCATGCCATGGCTGGTCCGCGCGGCGATATAGACGTCGTCGATATAGACGCCGACCGGCGAGGCCTGATTACTGTTATATTCGTTGGCGACGCTGATGCCGCGCAGCGAGAAATTGGGCTGGGTGCTGCCATAGGGGCTGCTGACCTGAAGGTTGGGCACCGCGGTCGCCAGCGATGCGCTGTTGCTGATGCCCTTGTTCGCCAGGGTGTCGCCGCCGATCGCGGAGATGGCCAGCGGCACGTCGAGCAGCGACTGCGAACGGCGCTGCGCCGTCACGACGATGTCCTGCTTCCCCGCGTCCGCCTGCGCTTCGGCCTGCGGCGCCTCCTGTGCGAACGCCGGGGCGGCGGTGCCGCACAGCAAAGCCGCCACGATGGCGCGACTGGTGATCCGGTGAATCATAACCTCTCCTCCTGCAACTATCGCGACCCTCAGGGCCGTCGGTGTCTATGAGGATGGGTTTAGGGGAGTGGCGGGCAAAAGGCTTTACACAGGACTATCGCCGCTTTTGACATTTCTTGCGCTCGCCTTGCATCGGCAACGCCCTTCCGGCTTCTAACCCCCGACAACGCCATCACGGGCATCGCCCGGAATTTTCGGCGCAAAATTTCGGCAGCGGCGGCCCAGCCCCGCGCCCACAGGAGAGGTTATCATGCACCCCTTGCACCATGCGGCATCCCATCCGACGAAAGCGGCCTGCATCATCGCGGAGACGGGCGAGACGCTAAGCTATGATGCGCTGGACCGGGCGTCGAACCGGGGCGCCCATCTCCTGCGCGCGCTGGGTTTGCGCCGGGGCGATGTGGTCGCCACGATGCTCGACAATGAAAGCGCGATTTTTGAGATCGCCTGGGCGGCGCAGCGCAGCGGCGTCTATCTCACCAGCATCTCCACCCGACTGACCGCCGCCGACACCGCCTATATCGTGGCGGATTCGGGCGCGCGCCTGCTGATCGTCTCGGACCGGCTCATCCCGCTGGCGCGTGAGGCGCTCCAGTCGCTCTCTTCCGCCCCGTCCCCCTCCCCCGTCATCGCCTATGCCACCAGCGCCGCCGCGGACGGGTTCGCAAGCTGGCGGCTGGGGTGCGGCGAACAGCCGGACACCCCCATCGCCGATGAAAGCCCCGGCACGGACATGCTCTATTCCTCCGGCACCACCGGCAGGCCAAAGGGCGTCAAGCCGCCCCTGCCGGAGGGCGCGCTCGACGCCAGCACCCCGCTGCTGGAAATGGGGCGCGCGCTCTATGGCATGGACGGCGACACCGTCTATCTCTCCACCTCGCCGCTCTATCATGCCGCGCCGCTGCGCTGGGCCATCACGGTGCAGCGGCTGGGCGGCACGGTCGTCGTCATGACCAAATTCGATGCGGAGCAGGCGCTCCGGTTCATCGAAGACTATCGGATCACCCATTCGACGTGGGTGCCCACCCATTTCATCCGCCTGCTCAAGCTGCCCGACGCGATCAGGGCGCGCTATGACCATCGCTCCCTGAAAGCCGTCATCCACGCCGCCGCGCCCTGCCCCGTGCCGGTCAAGCAGGCGATGATCCAGTGGTGGGGACCGATCATCCACGAATATTATTCCGGCACCGAGACATGCGGCATCACCGCGCTCAGTTCGGAGGAATGGCTCAGGAAGCCGGGGTCGGTCGGCCGGGCGGTGCTGGGCGTGGCCAGGATCGTGGGCGAGGATGGCCGGGAGCTGCCCGTCGGCCAGACCGGCGACGTCTATTTCGCGGACGGGCCGAAATTCGAATATCACAAAGACCCGGCAAAGACCGCGAAGGCCCATAATGACCGGGGCTGGGCGACGCTGGGCGACATCGGCCACCTCGACGAAGATGGCTATCTCTTCCTGACCGACCGCCGCAACTTCATGATTATCTCCGGCGGGGTGAACATCTATCCGCAGGAGATCGAGAACCTCCTCGTCACCCACCCAAAGGTCGCGGATGTCGCCGTGGTGGGGGAGCCTGACGACGAGATGGGGGAGCGGGTCGTGGCGGTGGTCCAGCCCGCGCCCGACGCCAGCCCCAATGCCGCGCTGGCGCAGGAACTGAGCGACTTCGCGCGCGCCGCGCTGGGCGGCGTCAAGACACCCCGACGGTTCGATTTCAGGAGCGAACTGCCCCGCGAAGCCACCGGAAAGCTGCTCAAGGCGCGGTTGATCGCGGAATATAGGGGACAGCGGCCAGCCTGACCCGGCCCGCCTGACTTTGCGAGCCTGACTCCTCCCGCCTGACCCGGTCGCCTGACTCCGGCCCGGCGGGAGCGTCATTCCCGACCCCCGCCCGCCCCCTCCCGCCAACATGACGAAAATGTAATGTGCCCGTTGGGCTGCCGACAGGTGACTCTTCGTATCAGCGGATCAACTGCCCTGATCGAAAGTGCATCCCCGTGTCCGACATCGCCACCCTCCCCCCCGGCAAGACCCTTCCCCGGAAACAGCAAATCCGCCTGCTCGCCATCGCGGCGGGGATCGCCGTCCTGCTCTATGCGCTGATCGCGCTCGTCTCCTGGCTGATGCAGCCGGTGCCGCCGGTGGAGGAGAAGACCCCGGCGGGCGCCTTCCGCCCCACGACGGAGCAACGGCGGCAACTGGGTACGCAGGTGATCGGCACCGGACTCGACCCCAATGCGGTGCAGGCGACCGGCCTGATCGCGGTCAATGGCGACCATAGCACGCCGGTCCTGCTGCCCGTGTCGGGCCAGATCGGGGAGGTCTATGTGCAGGCGGGCCAGCATGTGGCGCAGGGCCAGCCGCTCTTCTCCATCCGCTCCACCGATTTCGTGGAGGCGCGCAACGCCATGCTGGCGGCCGCCGCCCAGCGCGCCACCGCCGCCGCGCAGCTCCAAACGGCGCAGCAGAATGCGACGCGCCAGCAGGCGATCTTCCAGACCGCCGGTGGTGCGGAGAAGGATTATCGGCAGGCGCAGGCCGACCTGATCGCCGCCCAGTCCGGGATGCGCGCCGCCGATGCCGCCGCCGCCGCGTCCCGCGACCGTCTCGCCATCCTCGGCAATCCGGCGGGCGGCGCGTCGATGACCAGCGTCTATCGCTCGCCCGTGTCCGGCACCATCGCCAGCCGCGATGTGGCGCCCGGCCAATATGTGACCGCGGGCGGCTCCGCCCCGCTGATGACCATTTCCGACCTGTCACGCGTGTGGCTGGTCGCGCAGGTGGCGGAGAATGACGCGCCTAACGTGCGGGTCGGCGACACGGTGCAGGTCACGACCCCTGCCTGGCCGGGCCGGGTGTTCAGCGCGACCATCGACAATGTCGCGCCCGAACTGGACGCCGTCACCCACCGCCTGCCGGTGCGCGCGACCGTCGCCAACCCCGACCTCGCCCTGAAGCCGCAGATGTTCGCCAGCTTCTCCATCCGCCGCCGCACGGCGGGGTCCGCGCTGCTGGTCCCCTCCACCGCCGTGATCCATGAGGGCGACAGCGCCCGCGTGTGGGTGGTAGGCCGCAAGGGCCTGTTGTGGACCCGCCTCGTCACCGTGGGCGACAGCGCCAATGGCTATGACACCATCGTCAGCGGCCTGAAGCCCGGCGAACGCATCGTCACCACCGGCGCGATCTTCGTCAATGAAGCGGGGCTGGGCGCATGAACGGGCTGGTCGGATTTGCGCTGCGCCAGCGCGTCCTCATCATCATCTTCCTCGTCGGCATGATCCTGGCGGGGGGGATCGGCTTCTACAACCTCAATATCGAGGCCTA
Source organism: Sphingobium sufflavum (assembly GCF_021403115.1). Classification (GTDB taxonomy): domain Bacteria; phylum Pseudomonadota; class Alphaproteobacteria; order Sphingomonadales; family Sphingomonadaceae; genus Sphingobium; species Sphingobium sufflavum. Next base: position 469,527 of record NZ_JAJSSH010000001.1, on the reverse strand, counting down.
TCCCGACCCCGTGCCGCCGATGGTCGAACTGCTGACCCAGTCGCAGGGCACGTCGGCGGAGGAGATAGAGCGCAACGTCACCACGCCGATCGAGATCGCCATCGCGGGCATCCCGCACATCACGGCGGTCCGCTCCATCTCGCTGTTCGGCCTCAGCGACATCAAGATCCAGTTTTCCTACGACGTCGATTACCAGATGGCGCAGCAGATGGTGCTGGGCCGCCTCGGCCAGTTGAGCGGCACGCTGCCGCCCGGCGCACAGCCGCAAATCTCGCCCACCAGCCCGATTGGTGAAATCTACCGCTATCGCCTGCGCGCGCCCGCCGGTTATTCGGTCATGGACCTCAAGACCTTGCAGGACTGGGTGCTCCAGCGCCGGTTCAAGCGCATCCCCGGCGTGGTGGACGTCACCGGCTGGGGCGGCAAGCTGCGCAGCTATGAGATCAGCGTCGATAACGGCCGCCTCAACGCCCATGGCGTGACGGTGCAGCAGGTCATCGCCGCCATCGGCAAGTCGGACGGCAATGTCGGCGGCCAGACGATCAACTTCGGCCCGCAGGCCGCCATCGTGCGCGGCATCGGGCTCATCCAGTCCACCGACCAGATCGCCAACACCATGGTCGCCAACACCAATGGCACGCCCGTCTTCGTGCATGACGTCGCCACGCTGAAGATCGGCAACAGCCCCCGGCTCGGCATCGCGGGCGAAGGCTATGACAACGACGTCGTCATGGGTGTCGTCCTGATGCAACGCGGCGCCCAGTCCATGCCCACCATCAAGGCGGTGCAGGACGAGGTGAAGACGATCAACACCACCAACATCCTGCCTCCCGGCGTCAAGCTGGAGCGCATCTACGACCGTTCCGACCTCATCACCGTCACCACCCACACCGTGATGCATAATCTGGTCGAGGGCATCGTCCTGATCTTCATTCTGCAATGGCTGTTTTTGGGCGACCTGCGCTCCGCCATCATCGTGGCGGTGACGATCCCCTTCGCCCTCGCCTTTGCCGTCATCATCATCGTGGCCAAGGGGGATAGTGCGAACCTGCTGTCGGTGGGGGCGCTCGACTTCGGCCTCGTCGTGGATGCCAGCGTCATCATGGTGGAAAATATCTATCTCCACATGGTCCGCCGGTCCGAACTGATCCATCATGGCAAGAGCCACGCCAGCTTCGCCACGCGCTTCTCCAGCATATTGCAGGCGTCGAGCGAGGTCAGCCGCGGCATCTTCTTCGCCGCCGCGATCATCATCACCAGCTTCCTGCCGCTGTTCACCCTGACCGGGGTGGAGGGCCATATCTTCGGCCCGATGGCGCAGACCTATGCCTATGCCATCATCGGCGGCCTGATCGCGACCTTCACCATCTCCCCGGTGCTGTCCGCGATGTTGCTGCCCGACAAGCTGTCGGAGGCGGAGACATGGATCGTGCGCAAGATGCGCGCCGCCTATGCGCCCGCCGCGTCCTTCGCGCTGGCCAACAAGCTGCTGACGATGGGCGGGGTGGTGCTGCTGTTCCTGACCGCCATCGTCGCGGGCCGGTCGCTGGGCATCGAGTTCCTGCCGCATCTGGAGGAGGGCAACATGTATATCCGCGCCTCCCTCCCCGCCTCCATCTCGCTGGAGGCCGGACAGCCGACGGTGAACGCCATCCGCGACATCATCGCCAGCTACCCGGAGGTGGCGAAGGTCACGTCCACCCATGGCCGCCCCGATGACGGCACCGATCCCACCGGCTTCTTCAACGCCGAATTCTACACGCCGCTGAAACCCTTCGACGAATGGCCCAAGGGCATGGACAAGGAGAAGCTGACCACCGAAATCCAGCAGCGGCTGGAGCGCAAATTCCCCGGCATCGACCTCGAATTCTCACAATATATCGAGGATGGCGTGGAGGAGGCCTCGTCCGGCGTGAAGGGCGCCAACAGCCTCAAGATCTTCGGTCCCGACATGGCCACGCTGCAAAAGATCGGCGGCCAGATCATGGCGCAGATGCAGAAGACGCGCGGCATCGTCGATCTGGGCGTGTCCAACCCGCTGGGCCAGCCGACCGTGCGCATCGACGTGGATCGGGTCGCGGCCGCCCGCTACGGCCTCGATCCCGACGATGTGAACACCACCATTCAGGCCGCCGTGGGCGGTCAGGAAGCGGGCGACCTGTATGAGAAGGGCACCGATCGCCACTTCCCCATCACGGTCCGCCTGCAAGGGGGCCAGCGCGACAGTCTGGAGGCGCTGCGCCGCATCACCATCGGCGCACCGTCTCCGACCGGCGATGGTCAGGTGCAGGTGCCGCTGGCCGAAGTGGCCAAGGTCAGCCTGACGTCTGGAGCGTCGTTTATCTATCGCGAGCATCAGGAACGCTATGTGCCGATCAAATTCTCGGTCCGTGGCCGCGATCTGGGCGGTGCGATCGGCGAAGCGCAAAAGCGCATCGCGCAGAACGTCACCCTGCCGGCGGGCTATCACCTGGAATGGGCGGGCGAGCTGGCGAACCTGACCAACGCGATCAACCGCCTGTCCGTGGTCGTGCCGATCAGCCTGGGCCTCATCCTCGTGCTGCTCTACGCCAACTTCATGTCGCTGACCGACACGCTGCTGGCGTTCAGCGTGATCCCGATGGCGATCATCGGCGGCGTGGTGGCGCTGGCGGGCACGGGTACGGCCTTCTCCATCAGCGCCGCCATCGGCTTCGTCGCCCTGTTCGGCATCGCGGTGATGGACGGCATCCTGGTGGTGACGACGTTCAACCAGTCGATAGACGATGGCGCAACCCGCAAGGACGCCATCGCCATCACGGTGCAGAAATGCCTGCGCCCGGTGGTGATGACCTGCCTGGCCGCCGCCATCGGCCTGCTGCCCGCCGCGCTCTCCACCGGCATCGGCAGCCAGGTGCAAAAGCCCCTCGCCCTTGTCGTCGTCGGCGGCATGACGCTGGCGCCGCTGCTCATCCTCCTCGTCCTGCCGGTGCTGATCGCCCGCTTCTCCCGCCATGCGGGACCGGACGGGGAGGAGAGCGGGGAGATCCAGCCCGACCTCGACGGACCGGAATCCGAACCTGCGCCGCGGCGCAAGCCCGCCCGCGACGACGACCACGCCAATCCAGACATGGTGCCCGCATGACCCGCTTTTCCCGCCGATCCCTGTGGCTTGCCGCCCGCCCCGCCGTCCTGATGACGCCCCTGCTTCTGGGCGCCTGCGCGATGGGGCCGCAGCATCCCACGACCCCGATCTCGCTCCCGTCCCCCGTGAGCGAGACCACCATCGCCCCCCTCAACGGTACGGCCCAACATGTCGTGCCGGGGGCGATGGTGGACCCTCAATGGTGGCATGGCTTCGCCAGCCCGGCGCTCGACGCGCTGATCGACCGGGCGCTGGCCGCCAACACCGACATCGCCACGGCGGAGGCGAACCTGCGGCAGGCGCGCGAGGGGGCAAAGGCCGCCAATGGCGCGCGCGCGCCGCAAATCGACGTCGGCTATCAGGCGGAACGGCAACGCACGTCGGATGCGCTGGCCAACAACCTGCATGACGACAACCTCTATCTCTACACGCTCCAGACCGCGCAACTGTCGGTCAGCTATCCGCTCGACCTGTTCGGCGGGCTGAAGTCGCAGGCGCTGTCCGCCCGCGCCAGTGCGGAGGTCGCCGCCCATCGCCGCGACGCCGCGCGCACCATGGTCGTCGCCAATCTCGTCACCGCCGTCATCCAGCACGCCCAATATACGGCGCAACTGGTTGCCGCACGGGAAAGCGTGGCCAATGGCCGTTCCATCCTCGACATGCTGCTGAAGCGGCAGAAGCTGGGCGACATCGGCGGGGCGGAGATCGCGGCGCAGCAGACGGCGCTGGCCACAGCGGAAGGGGCCATCCCCGCCCTCGTCCGCGCGACGGATCACCAGCGCAGCCAGATCGCCATGCTGACCGGCGTCGCGCCAGGATCGGCATTGCCCGACCTGCCCACCCTCGAACAGCTTCGCCTGCCCGCGGAATTACCCGTCGGCCTGCCCGCGCAGATCGTCGCCAACCGGCCGGACGTGCGGGCGGCGGAGGCGCAGGTGCGCGGCGCGGGCGCGGACGTGGGCGTCGCCATCGCCGCACGCCTGCCCGCGCTGCAAATCACCGGGACCGCCGGCGGCATGGCGCAGAGGTTCGGCGACATGTTCATGGGCGACAATCCCTTCTTCACCCTGATCGGCGCGATCACCCAGCCGCTGTTCCACGGCGGGCAACTGCTCCACAAACAACGCGCGGCGGAGGCGGCGCTGGACGCGGCCAAGGCGCAATATCGCGGCGCGGTGCTGACCGCTTTCGGCGACGTGCAGGATGCGCTGACCGGCGTGACGACGGACGGCGCCGCCCTCGACGCCGCCACCCGCGCCAGCGACGCGGCGGAGCGCAACCTGGACTTCACCCAGCGCCAGCTCGAACTGGGCGGGGTCGGCACATTGTCGCTGCTCAACGCCAGCAACAGCGCGGCGCAGGCGGCGGCGCAACTGGTGCAGGCGCGCGCCGCCCGGCTGATCGACACCGTCGCCCTCTATCAGGCGGTCGGCGGCGGCGTCGCGGCAAGCAAAGGCGCCTAGGTGCGGCGCATGGCCCATGATAAGGAGCCAGCATCGACCGAGGGGAATGGCATGGCGGGCAAGATACTGGTCGCGGAAGATGACAGCGCGACCGCCCATTATGTAGTGTCGGGCCTCAAGGAGCTGGGCCATAATGTCGATCATGTCGACAATGGCCGGGAGGCGCTCTTCCTCGCCACCGACGGCAGCTATGACGCGGTGGTCCTCGACCGCATGTTGCCGGGGATGGAGGGGATGGCGGTGCTACAGGCCCTGCGCGCCGCGCAGATCGACGTGCCAGTGCTGATCCTCTCCGCGCTGGGGTCCGTGGACGACCGGGTGGCGGGCCTGACCGCCGGGTCGGACGATTATCTGGTCAAGCCCTTCGCCTTCGCCGAACTGTCCGCCCGGCTCGACCGGCTGCTGATGCGGCGGCGGCAGGCGGGGATGGAGGTGCAGACGCGCATGACCTGCGCCGACCTCTCCCTCGACATGCTGTCGCGCGAGGTGCGGCGCGGCAGCCGCCAGATCGAATTGCAGCCGCGCGAATATCGGCTGCTGGAATTCCTCCTGCGCCATCAGGGGCAGGTGGTGACGCGCACCATGTTGCTGGAAGGGGTCTGGGACTATCATTTCGATCCCATGACCAACGTGATCGACGTGCATATCAGCCGCCTGCGTCGCAAGATCGATCAGGAGGACGAGACGCCCCTGATCCACACCGTCCGCGGGGCCGGTTATCGGATGGGCGCGGCGGGATAAGCCATGCCGCCGCCGCTGACCTTCCCCGCCCTGCGGCCCCTGCTCCGCTCGGCCCATTTCCGCTTCCTCGCCCTGATCGTGGTGATCGAGCTGTGTCTGGTCGGCGCGATGCTGGTCGTCGTGTCGCAGGAACTGCACAGCGCGGTCGATGCGCGGGACGAGAGTGTCGCCAGCCAGCGGCTCGCGGACCTGATCGACGATGCGCGGGACATGACCCTGCCCCGCTTTCGCCACGACCTGCTCGCCCGGTTGCGCAGCCCGTCCAACCGGGGCGACATCATCGCGCTGGCCGACCGCGACAATCGCATCGTCGCGGGCAATGTCACCCAATGGCCCGCCGCGCTCGACCGGGGCGGCAGCGTCCGCTGGCTCATCATCCGCGTGCCCGGCGCGGCGGAGGAGCGGCGCTACGCCATCGCGGTCCAGCCCGTCTATGGCAGCTATCGCCTGCTGGTCGGCCACACCAACCAGCGCAGCGATGCCCTGCGCGAATCCATCACGGATGCGGCGCTGACCTCCCTCCTCATCGCTCTGCCCCTCGCCCTGCTGGGCGCATGGCTGGCGGTGCGGGTGATCGAGGGGCGGGTGGAGCGGATCGACGCCACCGCCGCCGCCGTCGCCGCCGGTCGCCTGTCCGACCGGGTGCCGCTGGACGGGTCGGGCGACAGTTTCGACAAGCTGGGCGCGCGGGTGAACCAGATGCTCGACCGCATCGGCGCGCTGGTCGAGGAATTGCGGGTGCTGTCGGACAGTCTGGCGCACGACCTGCGCTCTCCCATCATGCGGCTGCGCGCCCGCATCGACCACGCCATCACCGGCGACCATCGCGACGCGGACTGGCCGGAGGTGCTGGCGAGCGTCAGCCTGGAGGCGGAGCGGCTGCACCTGATGCTCTCCAACGCGCTCGAAATCTCCCGCGCGGAGGCCGGGCTGGCGCGGCGGCAGATGGCGATGCAGGATCTCTCCCTGCTGATGGCCGACATTGCCGACCTCTACGAACCGCTGGTGGAGGAGCATGGCCGCGCCCTCCACCTCGACACGCCCGCGCCGTGCATGGCGCTGGTCCACCGCGAGATGCTGACCATGGCGATCAGCAACCTGATCGACAACGCGCTGAAATATGGCGCGGGCACGATCACCGCCTCGGTCCGGCGGGAGGGGGACGAGGCGATCATCACCATTGCGGATCAGGGCGACGGATTCGCGCCGGATCAGGAACAGGTCGCGCTCAGCCGGTTCGGACGGCTGGACAATGCGCGCAGCAAGGAGGGCGCGGGCCTCGGCCTTGCGCTGGTCGAATCCACGGTGCGCATGCATGGTGGCGCGTTGCGGTTCGACCGGCGCGACGGCGCCTTTCACATCCGCGCGGCGATCCCGGCGGCCCCCGACGGCTAAAGCGTGATGGTGTCAGATTGACCCGCTTCGTCATTGCGAGCGCGGCGAAGCCATGACGATTCAAGGACAAACCATCAGGCTCTAAACCCCGGAAAGGTCAGCGTCTGACAGGCACGTTTCTGAAAAGGCGCCGCGCAGGACGCTGCCCGTCAGATCCATTGCGCCAGCCAGTCGGCCAGCGCCTGCGGCGTCATGTGACGCGCGTCCGACAGGGCGAACAGGCGCCCCTCGTTCAGCAGCTTGTCGGTTTTCGGATCGACGACCAGCACGGCGGGAACCCCCTTCACCGCGGGCACGCCATAGCGGCGGGCGATCTGGAGATTCTTGTCCAGCCGCCCCACATCGACGGTGACGACGACATAATGTCTGGCGAGGAACGCCTTGACCTCCCGCAGTTCCAGCACGCCCGCCAGCACCCGGCAATCCGGGCACCAGTTGCCGCCCAGGTCGATCAGCAGCTTCTTGCCCTGCGCCTTCGCCTTTGCCTTCGCCGCCGCGACCTGCCGGTCGGCATCGGCCTTCTCGTCATAGGGCAGCGGCAACGGCTGGGGCAGCGCGTCAAGGCTGGTCACGGACACGCGCGGCGCGGGCACCGCCCCGGCCTCCGCACCGATGGCCAGAAAGGGCAGGACGGCAAGGGCAAGCGACAGGATGCTACGGTTCACGACAGGCTCCGATGGATGGGGAAAGGGCCGATGGGTGGGGAAAATAGTGTCGCCGGATCGGCGGGGTCGGTCAATGCGCTGCGCCCGCGTCCAGCCACAGGACCAGCGCGCGCACTTCTATGCTCTGCCGTTCCGGCGCGGCGCGCGGGCTGGCGGGGTCGTCGAACGCGCTATGGGCCGCAAAGCGCGCGACCCCGCTTTCTTCGGAATCATAGCCCTTGATGAGGATCGCCTCCGCCGGGGTCAGGCGCGGGAAATAATACCAGCGTTGCGCCGCGTCGAAGGCCAGCGAATAGGTCTCCCCCACCCGGTCGCGATAGACGAGGTCGGACGGGATCAGGTCTTCCGCCCGGATCGACCGGGCATCGCACAGCGCCAGCGGCGACTTCTCCACCGGCCGCCCGATGGGACGCCACAGGTTGACGATGGCGAAGCGCGATTCCAGCAGCCGGTCGGCATCCAGCCCCCGCGCCCTCAGTTCGCGCGCCGCCCGGTCCGGCCCGGATCGCGCGGTGAAGTCGTTGTGCGTCCGCTCCACGGGCGGGCGGATGCCCGCATCCCCCGCCGCCCGCGCCGCGCTGCGGATATTATGGTCGAACGCGATGACGAGGGCCGCGCCCGTCGCCCCGGCGATCAGGCCTTCCACCTCGCGATAATAGACGGAGCGGATCGCGTCCTGATCCCCGAAATCGGCAAACACGCTGGGCCGATCGAGCAGGGCGAACCCCTCCCCGTCCAGCGACAGGCCGGCGGCGAGGGGCCGCGCGTCCCGGATCACCACCGGCTGCGGATCATAATCGCCTGTCCGCTGCGGCACGCCCGGCGGCGGATCATATTGATAGGCGACCGGCCGCCCGTCCATCGGACGCAGGAAGTGGAGGGCGGCCAGCCCGGTCATTCCGCCGCTTCCGCCGTCTTTGGCTGCGGCTGCGCCACGGTGCGCAGATAGGGCTTATGTTCGGTCCATCCGCCGGGGAAGAGGGCGCGCGCCGCCTCGTTATCCACCGACGGGACGATGATGACATCGTCGCCCGGCTGCCAGTCGGCGGGGGTCGCGACCTTGTGCGCGTCGGTCAGTTGCAGGCTGTCGATGGTCCGCAAAATCTCCTGGAAATTGCGCCCGGTGGAGGCGGGATAGGTGAGGGTCAGGCGCAGCTTCTTCGCCGGGTCGATCACCAGCACGGTGCGCACGGTGGTCGTGTCCGACGCATTGGGATGGATCAGGTCGAGCAGGCCGGACACCGCCCGATCATGGTCGGCGATCAGCGGGAAGTTGAGCGCGGTCCCCTGCGTCTCCGCAATGTCGCGCGCCCAGCCTTCATGGCTGTCCACCGGATCGACCGAGAGGCCGATGACCTTGACGCCGCGTCGCTCGAACTCCGGCTTCAGCCGGGCGACCGTGCCCAGTTCGGTCGTACAGACGGGCGTATAGTCGCGCGGGTGGGAGAAGAGCACGACCCAGCTATCGCCCGCCCAGTCGTAGAAGGTCAGGCGACCCTCGGTCGAATCCTGGGTGAAGTCGGGCACGATGTCGGCAAGCTTGAGTGACATGTCATGTCTCCTTGTGGGCGAGAGAATCAGGCGGCCAGTCCGGCGATCCATTCGGAAGAGGATGGCCAGTCGGAAAAGCCTGGCCGGTCCGAAGACACTGGCCGCTTCGAAGAACTTGCCCGACCGGGGGAGGATGGCGCATCCCGCCGCAGCAGGGGATCGGACGCGGACGGCGTCAGGGCCTCCAGCCGGTCCAGCACCGTCCACAGCCACAGCGCATCGTCCGCCGCCCGGTGGCGCGCCGCGCACTGGCGGTCGGCGTGACGCTGCGCCGCGAGGATATGCTCGGTGGTCGTGCCCAGCCTGTCGAACAGGGTCGCGGCGGTGGTGACCGGCGACGGGCCGGGACGCCCGGCGGCCTGCGCCAATATGTCCCACCATGCCCCGTCCAACGCGCTGTCCGCCACCACGGGCCGCCCGTCGATCCGGTCGATCAGCCGGTCCAGCACCACGGCGGCGGGCAGGCCATCACGCGCGATCCGGTCGCGACCGATGCCATGGATCGCCTCTGCCTCCGCTGTCCAGTCCCAGCCATGCCAGTCGCCATGCGGGCGGATCAGCCAGGAGACAGGGCCTTCGGGACCGCACAGGCCGACCTCGATGGGATAGGACCGGCCGTGACGGGGCAAGCAGCTCGCTTCGAAATCAATCGCAACATAATCCATTGGCCGTCGTCCCGATTACCGATCTCTGCCGATCCCTTGGATGCCCCTGTCGCCCGTCCGTTTTCCTTATGCTGATGGAATAGGCCCGTGACGCGGCCATGGCGCGATAGAATTTCTATCTTATCCTACTAAATTACTAGAGTATTCACGCCATCGGCGCCCGACCCGCTCAGTCGCCAGGGAAAAAGCGGTTGGCCGGGCGCTGGAGGCCGAGATGATCGCGCAGGGTCGTGCCGTCATATTCGGTGCGGAACAGGCCGCGCCGTTGCAGTTCGGGCACCACGCCGCCAGCGAAATCCTCCAGCCCGCCCGGCAGCCAGGGGAACAGGATGTTGAAGCCGTCCGACCCCCGCTCCTCCAGCCACGCCTCCATCTCGTCCGCGATGCTGTGCGCCGTGCCGACGAAGGACAGGCCGGAATAGCTGCCCGCCTTCGCCGCCAGTTCGCGAATCGTATAGCCCCGCTCCCGCGCCGCCTCGACGATCTGCGCCCGGCCCGACTTGCTGGCGTTGCTTTCCGGTATTTCCGGCAGCGGCCCGTCCGGGTCATAGCCGGAGACATCATGGCCCAGCCCGATGGAGAGCGAGCGGATGCCGCTGTCATAATGGACGAGGCTGTCGAGGTGGGCGCGCTTCGCCTGCGCCTCCTCCACCGTATTCCCCACCACGACAAAGGCGGCGGGCAGGATCTTGAGGCTGTCGGGGTCCCGGCCAAGGGCGGTCATCCGGTCCTTCACATCGGCATAGAAAGCCTTGCCGCTGTTCAGCGAGCTGGCGGAGCCAAAGATGACCTCCGCCGTTTCCGCCGCCAGTTGCCGCCCCGTCTCCGACGCGCCCGCCTGCACCGTCACCGGCCAGCCCTGTATGGGCCGGGCGATGTGGAGCGGCCCGCGCACCTTCAGATACTCGCCCGCATGGTCGAGGATGTGCAGCTTGTCGGGGTCGAAGAAGACGCCGCTGTCCACGTCGCGGATGAAGGCGTCATCGGCCCAGCTATCCCACAGGCCCGTCACCACATCATAGAATTCGCGCGCGCGGGCGTAGCGCCGGTCATGCTCCAGATGGTCGTCCTTGCCGAAATTCAGCGACGCCTCCGGGTTGGAGGTGGTGACGACATTCCACCCGGCCCGCCCCCCGCTGATATGGTCGAGCGAGGCGATGCGCCGGGCGATGTGGAACGGCTCGTCATAGGTGGTCGATGTGGTGGCGATCAGGCCGATCCGCTCCGTCACCATCGCCAGCGCGGACAGCAAAGTCAGCGGCTCGAAGGAGGTGACGGTATGGCTGCGCTGCAACGCCTCGATCGGCATGTTGAGCACGGCGAGATGGTCCGCCATGAAGAAGGCGTCGAACTTCGCCGCCTCCAGCCGCTGCGCCGCCTTGACGATCAGGGGAAGGTTGAAATTGGCGTCGGGCATCGCGCCGGGATAGCGCCACGCGCCGGTGTGGATGGAGATAGGGCGCATGAACGCGCCGAGGTGCAACTGACGGGGTCGGCTCATGCGGATGATGTCCTGGCGGGGCTATCGAAAGCAACGGGCATGTGGCGCACATCCTCCATTCCCGTGCAGCCGTTCAGGTGGGGCTGGTCCACCGGGGTTACAACAGGGCGGGGTGTGGCAAGAGCGGGGCACCGACCGCGCGGCGATAGAGGGAACCGACAGGGGCCAGTGCAACTGCGGGCGACGCGGCCACCCCGCCAGCACTGGTCAGACCCGCCTGCATCGTCCCGTCAGCGCCTGCCCTTACCCCTGCGCCCGTTCCCGTTCGCCATGGCCGACGCCGGTGTCGCTCCTGACCCCGAACAGGGCGAGCAGTTCCTCCTCCAGTTCCGCGAACCGCTCGCGCCGCGCCTCGCCCTCGGCGGGCAGGTTGACGGTGATGTCGCGGTGGATGCGGCCATCCTCCAGGATGACGATCCGGTCGGCCAGCTCGATCGCCTCCGCCACGTCATGCGTCACCAGCAGCACGGCGGGGTCATGCGACACGCGCAGGCGGCGGAGCAGCGCATGCATACGGATGCGGGTCAGCGCGTCCAGCGCGCCGAACGGCTCGTCCGCCAGCAACAATTGCGGTTCGCGGACCAGCGACCGGGCGAGCGCCACCCGCTGCTGTTCGCCGCCGGACAGTTCGTGCGGCCACGCCTCCTCGCGCCCCGCCAGTTCCACCTCGGCCAGCGCCCGGCGACCCCGTTCGCGCGCATCGGGACCGCGCAGGCCCAGTACGACATTGTCCAGCACCGGCTTCCACGGCAGCAGCCGCGCATCCTGAAACACAACCGAAATGCGATCAGGCACGCTATACTCGCCCTCGCCCTCCGCCTCATGGTCTAGGTCCGCGAGGGCGCGCAACAACGTGCTCTTGCCCGACCCGCTGCGCCCCAGCAGCGCGACGAACTCGCCCTCCTGTATGTCGAGGTCGATGCCGTTGAGGATGCCCTTGAGCGTGAAGCGGCGGGTGAGACCGCGGATGGAGACGACCGCGCTCATGCCGCCAGCGTCCTGCGCCAGCGGAGCGCGCGCCCCTGCACCAGCCGCACCAGCGCATCCGAACCCAGGCCCAGCAGCGCATAGACGATCAACCCGACCAGCATCACGTCGGTCTGCGCATAGTTGCGGGCCAGCGTGACCATATAGCCGATGCCGCTGGAGGCGTTGAGTTGCTCCACCACCACCAGCGCCAGCCAGGAGGCGGTGACGCCGAAGCGCAGGCCCAGCAGCAGGCCGGGCAGCGCGCCGGGCAGCACCACATGGCGGATGAACTCCAGATGGGTCAGGCCCAGCGTCTCCGCCAGTTCCACCTGCTTGATGTCGATGGCGCGCAGGGCGTTGTGGGTGTGGACATAGATGGGGACGAAGACGGTGACGGCGATCACACTGACCTTCATCACCTCCCCGATACCGAACCACAGGATCATGAAGGGGATCAGCGCCAGCACGGGCACGCCGCGCTTCAACTGCACCACCCCGTCGATCACATAGCCGCCGAGCAGGCTGAGGCCCGACAGCAGCGCCAGCACCAGCCCGACCCCGCTGCCCAGCAACAGGCCCTGAAAGGCGCGCCAGGCGGAGATGGCGAGATTATCCTGCAACCGTCCGGTGCGCACCAGGTCGACGGCGGTGTCCACCGCCACCCACGGCGCGGGCAGGGTCCGCGGGTCGAGGAAGCCGGTGTAGGACAGCACCGACCAGTAGAGGACGAGCAGGAACGGACCCAGCGCCCATCCAAAGCGCGACGCCTTCTCCAGGCCGAGGCGACGCCCCGACCCGGCGGACGACGGGATCGCCCGGCGCGGCGTTTCAGGGCGCGCCGTCACGGCGGGCGGCGGCGCGGTGAGCGCGCTGCCGGCGTTGGCGTCAATTGCGGTCAGGCTATTCACGATGGCATGTCCTTCATCGTGCCGCGACCGTCGCGGGGACGGTCGCCAGCGGTTCGAAACGGGGATCGAACAGGGTGGCGGCATCGAAACGGGGCCGCCCGGTCTCGGCGGAGAGGAGGTCGATCGACTGCTGCTGATAAGCGCGGGCCTCGCGCCAGTCGGACGGCAAGTCTATGTCGCCCGCCGCATCGACGATCAGCCGGGCATCGGCCGCGGGCAGGCCCTGATGCTGTTCATAATAGCCGCGCGCCAGCTCCGCCTTGTGCGTCTGCTGCCATTGCTGGGCCTTGACCCAATAGCGGATATAGATGGCGAGCGCGGCCGCCTTGCCGGGGTTTTCCAGCGTGCTGACCGGGACATAGGACAGGGCGAGGTCGTCGCGGAACGGCGGGTGGGGCAATGTCTTCGCGCCGTCGCGGCCGAACTTGCGGACATAGCGTTCGGCCACGATCCCGCCGCCGATGGGGGCGACATCCACCTCGTTACTCGCCAGCGAACTGGTATAGACATCGCCGCCGATGTTGGAGGGCAGCTCGACCAGCTTTACATCCTTGTGCGTCAGGCCCAGCGCCTTGAGCGTCTGCACCACCACCTGGCTCTGCACCTGGCTGGGGCTGAAGGCGATGCGCTTGCCGCGCAGATCCTCGATGCGGTTGATCCCGGCCTTCGGCGCGATGCCCAGCACATAGGCGGGATGGTGGAGCGGGTCGCGCCGCTGGCGGATGGCGATGATGCGGACGGGCAGGCCGATCCAGGTCGCATGGATGGGCGGCACATTCGCCCCCACGCCCACGTCCAGAGCGCGCGCATAAAAGGCCTCGGTCACGTCCGGCCCGCCGGTGATCTCCGCCCAGCGGATGGTGAAGGGCAGTTCCTTGTCCCAGCCATTCTGCTCGAACACCCAGCGGGTAACAGGATCGCCGACGACCAGAACGGTGTCCTTGCCGACCTTGGTGGGCAGCGGCGCGGTCAGCGCCAGCCCGCCGTTTTCGCCACCATTGGCACCGGCACCGGAAGCCTCCACGCCCCGATTGGGCGCGAAGAGGAACAGGAGGGCGATACTGATCGCCACGAACCCCGCCAGCCCATACAGGCCCCACGGCGTCCGGCGGCCCTTGCGCGATATGGCCATGGATCAGCCCAGCACGTTGAAAAGTTCGCCTTCGATGGCGCGGCTGCGGAACCCGTCCGGCCCCTCCGTCAGGTCGCCCGCCACGGTGATGCGGCGCACCGCGCGCGGCAGGTCGAACTGGGCATAGTCGATGGGTCCGGCGTGGGCGACCGACTGGTTGTCCCACACCACCAGCGAATGTTGCCGCCAGTGGAAGCGCACCTGATATTCGGGCCGCGTGACTTCGTAGAAGAGCAGGTCGAGCAGCGCCTGGCTTTCCGGCTCCTTCAGCCCCACGATATGGCTGACCGTGCCGGGGTTGAGGAACAGCAGCTTCTCGCCCGTCTCCGGGTGGACGCGCACCAGCGGATGGATCGCGACGAACGGCCCGGTGGAGCGCCCGTCGCGGCGAACCTTGCCGCCGTTCAGGTCATAGCTGCTGGTGCGATGCACCGCCTGCAACCCGTCGACCAGTCGCTGGATCGCGGGCGACAGGCCGCGATAGGCCTCGACCAGATTGGCGAACAGCGTGTCGCCGCCATAGGGCGGTATCTGCACGCCATACAGGATGGAATAGCGGTTGGGGTTGGCGACAAAGGTGATGTCGATATGCCATCCCTTGTAATCGCGAGGCGGCTGGCGGCCCGGCGGCGCGCTCTCCGCCCGCTCGCGCCGGGTGCGATATTCCTCGACCGACCGTTCCCAGATTTCCGGGTGATCCTCCAGTCCCTCCGCGATGGGATGGGCGGGGGTCAGCGGGCCGAACGCGCGGCCAAAGGCCTTGAGCTGGTCATTGTCGATGCGCTGGTCGCGAAAGAAGACGACCCGCCAGTCATGCAGCGCCCGCTGGATGTCCGCCGCCTGCGCGGGGGTGATCGGTTGGCTGAGGTCGATACCGTCGATCTCCGCCCCGATCGTGGGCGTCAGCGGCGTGACGGCCAGATGATCGTAGGTGAAGCGATCGCGCGGACCGTCCGCGATCAGGGTGCTGGAAAGGCTCATGCGGGTCGTCCCGTTTCGGTGGAGGGCTGGATCAGGCGGTCAGGCGACCGGCTCCGGCGGAACCTGCGCCAGCCGGTCGGCAGGGTAGCGGGTGCCGACGGTGGAACCGCGCACATAGGCGGTTTCCAGTTCCTCCAGCGTCGCGGTGTCGAGCACGATGTCGTTGGCCGCCCAGTTGGATTCCAGATGGGCGATATGGCGCGTGCCGGGGATGGGCACCACGTCACGGGACAAGACCCACGCCAGCGCGACCTGCGCCTTCGTCACGCCCAGACGCTCCGCCACACGCTCGATCACCTCACGGCGACGGGCGTTGGCGGCGATGGCCTCCGGCTCGAAGCGGGGATGCTGGTTGCGATAATCGTCCGCCTCGGTCACTTCCGCGCCGGCGAGGAAACCCCGGCCCAGCGGGCTGTAGGCGACGAAGCCGATGCCCAGTTCGCGGGCGGTCGGCAGGATCTCCACCTCCACGTCGCGGGTCCACAGCGAATATTCGCTTTGCAGGGCGGTCAGCGGATGGACGGCATGGCCCCGGCGCAGTTCGTCCGCGCTGGCTTCCGACACGCCGACGGCGCCGATCTTGCCTTCCGCGACCAGACGGCCCAGTTCACCCACCGATTCCTCAATGCCGATCTGCTTGTCGATGCGGTGGAGATAATAGAGGTCGATCCGCTCGACGTTCAGCCGGGCGAGGCTGGCCTCCACCGCTTCGCGCGGGGAGACGACCGGACCGTCGGCGCCATTGGGCCGGTGGACGAACTTGCTGGCGATGACGACCTGGTCCCGCTTGCCGGCCAGCGCCTGACCCAGCAACTGCTCATTATGACCCTTGCCATAGCCGGTGGCGGTGTCGAAGAAGGTCACGCCCAGTTCGATGGCGCGGTGCAGGGTCTTCACCGACTGCGCGTCGTCCGCCCGGCCATAGCTGTGCGAAAGACCCATCGCGCCATATCCCTGGCGGCTCACGGTCAACTGTCCCAGACGCGGCATCACACGAAACTCCCGAAAATATACGGCCCTCGACCGAGCGCCTGCCCTTGAGGCTGCGCCCGCCCGGCCCGACGGTAAACGTAGAAAAACTTGGGATACAGCTATAATTCCTATTATATAAGTAGATAATGTCTGCAATCGGATGTCGGACGCGCCGGAAATTCAATCAACCATATGATAAATATGTATTTTTATGGATTCCGTCCGCAACATCTCTCCATGACGCAGGGACCGGAAAGTCGTCATGAACCCTCCCGCACATTAAATCCTATTGACCTGATATGATTTATTGGAAATTTGGATGTCATGAAGCCGATCGAGGATGGGACGGCCCGGCCGATTCCGTCCGGCCCGCTTCATCGCATTCCGATAAAATCCAAGGGGTCGAGTTGATGCAATATTCCTATCGTGCCGCTCTGTTACTGGCGTCGGTGGCCGTGCCTGCGGTCGCCCTGTCGTCGGGCACGGCATGGGCCGCCGACGATGCGGCCTATGCCGCCCAGCGCACGGCCCCGGCAGACGATGGCGCCGAGGCCGACGCGGCGGGCGGTGAGATCACCGTGACCGCGCGCCGGCAGGAGGAGAATGCGCAGGACGTCCCCATCGCCCTGTCCGTCATCGGCGGCGCGTCGCTGGAACGGACGGGCGGCTTCACCCTGTCCGACATCCAGGTCCGCACGCCCAGCTTCTCCGCCTATAACAGCAACCCGCGCAACTCCTCCGTCAGCGTGCGCGGCATCGGCATTTCGTCGGCGTCGGACGGCCTCGACACCTCGGTCGGCGTCTATATCGACAATGTCTATCTGGGCCGCCCCGGCATGGCGCTGGCCGACCTGATCGACGTCGAGCAGCTGGAGGTGCTGCGCGGGCCGCAGGGCACATTGTTCGGTCGCAACAATTCGGCGGGCGTGCTCAACATCACCACACGCAAGCCGGAATTCACCTTTGGCGGATCGGCCGAACTGCAACTGGGCAATTATGGCTATCATCAGGAACGGATCAGCCTGACCGGCCCGATCCTCGACGATGTGCTGGCCTTCCGCGTCACCGGCTTCAACACCCACCGCAACGGCGTACTGCCCAATATCAAGACGGGCATTGCCGGCAACAGCATCGGCCGCTCCGGCTTTCGCGCGCAATTGCTGTTCAAGCCCACGCCGAACCTCAGCATCCGCCTGATCGGCGATTACAGTCAGGAAGACGACACCTGCTGCGTCAGCGCGACCAAGCTGGTGCTGCCCGCCAGCCTCAGCGCGACCACCGGCCGCACCCTCGCGACGCTGGCCGGTCTCGGCTATGTGCCCACCGGCAATCGCAGCGACACCAGCAACAACGCCACGCAGAACATGATCACCGACCAGAAGGGCCTGTCGCTTCAGGCTGACTGGGACTTCGGCTTTGCGACCCTCACCTCCATCTCGGCGTGGAAATATTGGCATTTCGACCCGTTGCAGGACAGCGACGGCACCCCGCTCGACATCATCCAGGTCAATGTCGCCACCACCAAGACGAACCAATATTCGCAGGAACTTCGCCTCGCCTCCAACGGCAAGGGTCCGTTCAGCTGGCAGGTCGGCGGCTTCCTGTTCCACAACCGGCTGCGGGACCGGTTCATCCTCAACCAGTTCGGCTATGACGCCAGCGCCTTCTACACCAACTACGCCCGCAGCGCGAACCCCAACGCGGCGGCCATCACCATCGCGCCCGGATCGCAATATCTGGACAATGTGGACACCACGGTCGACAGCTTCGCCGCCTTCGGACAGGCGAATTACGAGATCGTGCCCGGCCTGACCCTGACCGGCGGCATCCGCTACACCAAGGATAAACGCTGGGGCAAATCGCTGACCTCGATCAACGGCACGCCCAACCCGGCGACCTCCATCCCGTTCGACTATGACGTGACGGTCAAGAACGACAATGTGTCCTACCTGCTGAGCGCCGCGTACAAGATCACGCCGGACGTGCTGGTCTATGGCTCATACTCCACCGGCTACAAGGGGTCGGGCCTCAACCTCAACAGCGCGGTCAGCGCCGGTACGCCGCTGGTCCTCCAGCCGGAAAAGGTCCGCAACTGGGAAGCGGGCATCAAGACGGAGCTGTTCGACAAGCGGCTGACCTTCAACATCGCCGGTTTCTGGACCGAACTGACGGGCCTTCAGGCCAATATCACGCCGACCAACGGCAACCGGTCCTATCTCGCCAATGTCGGCAACGTCCGGTCGCGCGGGTTCGAGGTGGACGGCACCCTGCATGTGACGCCGCAGTTCACCCTTTCCGGCAGCGCATCCTATAATGACGCGATCTACACCAGCTACCCCAACGCCCCCTGCTCGGTCGGCGTGACCGGTCCCTGCGACCTCACGGGTCGTCCGCTGTGGCAGGCGCCCAAGTGGATCGCCAACGGCATCGCCGACTATCGCATCGACCTGGGCGGTGGAAAGACGGTCTATACCGTCGGCCAGTTCAGCTACCGCTCCGGCACCTTCGGCGCGGCGGATGCCGGTCCCTATACCCGTATCAAGGGCTATGCGCTGGCCAACCTGCGCGTCGGCACGACCTTCCAGGATGGCAAGTTCGACCTGTCCGCCTGGGTGAACAATATGTTCGACAAACGCTATTTCCAGAATCTCTCCACCACCCAGATCGTCGGCGCATCGGCCTTTGCCTATGCCGGACAGCTTGGCGCGCCCCGCACCTGGGGCGGCACGTTGCGCGTGACCTTCTGACCCGACCGGGGAGGAGCGGACACGCCCCTCCCCGCCCCGTCCTTTCCTCCACCCTCTTCACGGGACATCCCGATATGAGCACCGAATCCGAATTTCTGTGGTACATCCCCAACCAGATCCAGCCCGGCCATCGCGGCGACACGCAGGAGGCGGATCATAACACGCTGGCGACGCTGACCGGCCACGCGACCGCGCTGGAACAGCATGGCTGGACCGGGGCGCTGATCGGCACGGGCTGGGGTCGTCCTGACACGCTGACCGTCGCCACGGCGCTGGCGGCGCGGACCACCACCTTCGAACCGCTGATCGCGATCCGGCCAGGCTATTGGCGCCCGGCCCATTTCGCCTCCTCCGTCGCCACGCTCGACCATCTGACCGGGGGCCGGGTGCGGATCAACATCGTGTCGGGGCAGGACAATCTCGCCGCCTATGGCGACAGCGAGGGCGACCAGGCCCATCGCTACGCCCGGACGAAAGAGTTCATGCGCCTCACCCGCCGCCTGTGGACGGAGGAGAGTGTGTCCTTCGACGGCGCGCATTTCCAGGTCAGCGATTCCACCGTCGTCCCCCGCCTTCACCCGCACGGCGACCGGCTGCATCCCAAGCTCTATTTCGGCGGGGCGTCACCAGCGGCGGAGCAAGTGGCGGCGACCGAGGCCGATGTGCAGCTCTTCTGGGGTGAACCGCTGGAGGGCGTGGCCGATCGCATCGCCCGTCTGAAGGCGCTGAGCCGCGATCTCGACCGCGACCTGCCGCCGCTGCAATTCGGCCTGCGCATCACCACGCTGGTCCGCGACACGACGGAACAGGCCTGGGCCGATGCGGAGGCCAAGGTGGCGAAGATGGCGGAGAGCCGGGGCGGCGATCCCGACCAGCACCGCCGCGCCACCGCCGTGGGGCAGCAGCGCCTGCTCGACCTGCACACGCGCGGCGACGTGCTGGACGACAATCTCTACACCGCGCCCGGAAAGTTCGGCGGCGGCGGCGCGGGCACGACATGGCTGGTCGGCTCGGCAGAGGATGTCGCCCGCTCGCTCCGCAAATATCGCGATCTGGGCATCACCCAGTTCGTGCTGTCCGACACCCCCTATCTGGACGAGATCGCCCGGCAGGGCGACCAGTTGCTGCCGCTGCTGCGTAACCCGGAACTGGTGGGCGCCTGACCATGGCCACGACGCCGCTATCGGGAGGCAGGCATGGCCCGAACAACCGGTAACGGCGGCGAGGACGAGCGGGTCGCCGGTGGCGGCCTGCTCCACCGCCGCGCCTTCCTCGCCACCGGGGCGCTCTCCATGGGCGCACTCGGCACGATAGCGCGTGGCGGCACACCGCCCGCCTCCATGGCCGCGCCGGGCGGTCCGCTCTCCGGCTATGGCGCGCGCGCATCCGCGTCGGACACGATCCAGCGCCGGCTGCCCGCGCGCATCGACTTTCCCGGCACCGGATCGTCCCGCACGCCGCTGGACCGGCTGGAGGGGACGATCACCCCCAATGGCCTGCATTTCGAACGGCACCATAATGGCATCCCGGACATCGACCCGCTGGCGCATGATGTGCTGGTCCATGGACTGGTCCAGCGCCCGCTCGTCTTCCGCTACGAGGATCTGCTGCGCTATCCGATGGAAAGCCGCATCCTCTTCCTGGAATGTTCGGGCAACAGCGGCGCGCTGAACGCCGTCAAGCCGGCGCAGGTGGATGCGGGCCGCCTCAACGGCCTGCTCTCCTGCGCGGAATGGACGGGCGTTCGCCTGTCCACCTTGCTGGACGAGGCCGGGTTGCTCCCCGAAGCCCGCTGGGTGCAGGCGGAGGGCGCGGACGCATCCGGCCATGTCCGCAGCATCCCCCTCGACCTCTGCCTCGACGATGCGCTGATCGCCCTGTTCCAGAATGGCGAGCCGATCCGCCCCGAACAGGGCTTTCCCATGCGCCTGTTCCTGCCCGGCATAGAGGGCAACGCCTCGGTAAAATGGCTGCGGCGGCTCAAGCTGATGGCCAAACCCGCCTACAGCCGGGAGGAGACATCCAAATATTCCGACCTGCTGCGCGATGGCCGGGCGGAACTCTTCTCGCTGCGCATGGGGGTGAAGTCCGTCATCCTCAAACCCTCCTTGGGGCTGGACCTGCGCGGGCCGGGCTATCAGGAGATCAGCGGTCTCGCCTGGACGGGCCGTGGCCGCATCCGCTCCGTCGAGGTTTCGGCGGACGGCGGCAAGAGCTGGGCGGAGGCAGCGCTGACCGAACCCGTCCTGTCCAAGGCGCTGACCCGCTTCCGCATCCCCTGGCAATGGGACGGCGGCCCCGCCACGCTGATGAGCCGCGCCACCGACGAAACCGGCGCGACCCAGCCGCTGCGCGCCGACTGGCTGGCCAAATATGCGCCTGGGCAAGGCTATCACAACAACAGCATCCAGAGCTGGCATGTCGATGCCGCCGGGCGGGTGAGCCATATCTATGCCTGACCTGCGCCGCGCCACCCTCCTGCTCGCCGCCGGGTTGCTGGCCGCCTCCGCCCTGAGCGCCGCCAGCCTTGGCGCGCCCATCCTGAGCACGCCTGCGTCTGGCACCCCTGCCCTTGGTGGCCCTGCCCTGAGCGCCCCCACCCTCGGCGGCTCTGCCCCCGCGGCCGGGCCACGCCTCGGACGGCCCGCCACGCCCGCCGGGATCGCCGCCATCGACATCAGCATCGGCGCGGACGGCGCGGGTCTGCCCAAAGGGTCCGGCTCCGTCGCGGAAGGGCGCGTGAGCTTCGCGGCGCGCTGCCTTGCCTGCCATGGCGAGGCGGGCCTTGGCCCGGACGGGGGCGCCGTGGCCGACCGGCTGACCGGCGGCGTCGGCACCATCGCATCGCCCAGGCCCATCCGCTCCGTCGCCAGCTACTGGCCCTACGCCCCGCCGCTATTCGACTATATCCGCCGCGCCATGCCGCTCGATTCCCCCCAGTCCTTGAGCGATGACGAGGTCTATGGCCTCGTCGCCTATCTGCTGTCGGTGGACGGCATCGTCGGGCGCAATGCGCGGCTGGACGCGAAAAGCCTGCCGCGCGTCGCCATGCCCAACCGGGGCGGCTTCGTCGAACTCATCCCCCGCCAGTTCGACGGCAATCTCGACCGGACGATCCGGGACCGCTGACCCCATCCACCCCAGCCCCGACAGGCGCACCGCTCACAGGCCCATCCCTCACAGGCCCATCCCTCACAGGCCCCACCACCGACAGGCCCACCCTCCCACAGGAAAGAGCATCGCCATGGCCACCACCGCCCCCCTCCGCCCCGAAGCGACCGCCGACCGGCTCGGCGCACGCCTCACCGAACGCTATCGGGACGAACGGGACAGCCCGATTGCGTGGAACGAGACGCTCGACACGCTGCTCGCCCATCGTTCGGTGCGCGCCTATCGGCCCGATCCGCTGGCGGAGGGCACGGTCGAACTGCTGGTCGCCGCCGCCCAGTCCGCCTCCACCTCCTCCAACCTCCAGCCGTGGAGCGTGGTCGCGGTGACCGACCCGGCGCGCAAGGACCGGCTGGCCGCGCTGGCGGGCAACCAGCAGCATATCCGCGACGCCCCGCTCTTCCTCCTTTGGCTGGTCGACCTCAACCGGCTCCAGAATATCGGCGCGCGCGAGGATACGCCGCCACAGGCGCTCGACTTTCTGGAGAGCTTCCTGCTCGGATCCGTCGATACCACGCTGGCCGCCCAAAACGCCGTGGTGGCGCTGGAATCGCTGGGGCTGGGCGCGGTCTATATCGGCGGCATCCGCAACAAGCCGGCGGAGGTCGCCGCCGAACTCGGCCTGCCGCCCCATGTCTTCGCGCTCTTCGGGCTGGTCGTCGGCCATCCCGATCCCGCCGCTCCCGCCGCCGTCAAGCCGCGCCTGCCGCAGGAGGCCGTGCTGTTCCACGAGCAATATGGCGCACCCGACGCGGGCCGGGGCGCGCAGGACGCGTATAACGCCCGGCTGCGCACCTTCCAGCAGGAACAGGGCCTGCCGGAGAAGGACTGGACGGCCATCGTGGCCCAGCGCATCCGCGGCGTGGACTCGCTGGCGGGGCGGCATGTTCTGCGCGATGCGCTGACCGGCCTCGGCTTCGGCCTGAAATAGGCGGCCGCACCCCCGCGCCGATGACCACCGCATCGCCAGAGCGCGCGCGGGGACCACGCCCCTTTTCACCACTCCGTTGAACATGCGCCGTCCTCATCCGTTTCACAGGACAGGCAGAATGGAGCAAAGCCATGGAAGGACATCAGAAAACGCCGGCCAAGGACCAGTCCGACAGGCCACAGGACACGCCGGACGCGGGCGCGGAGGGCACGACGGAAGGCCGGGAACTGACCCCCGAAGAGCGCATCATCCTCGGCGAGACGCGCGACCCCAACCCCCTCGCCCCGCCCGGCAACGCGCAGGCGGGGAGCTGAGCCGCCCGCCATGTTCGTCGCCGTCTACTGGTGGCGCGTCCACCCCGGCAAGGAGGCGCAGTTCCGCGCGGCATGGCGACGCGGCACCGACCTGATCCGGGAACGATATGGCAGCTATGGCTCCCGCCTGCACCGCGACGCGGACGGGCGTTTCGTCGGCTATGCCGAATGGCCGGACGAGGCGACATGGCGCGCGGCCTTCGACGCCAAGATGGTCTATGACGACCCCGAAACCCGCGCCGCCTTCCTCGACGCCATCGCGGAAGTGCCGCCGGACGCGGACCCGATCTTCACGATGACAGTGGTGGAGGATTTGCTGGTGCGGCGGGGTGGGTGATGGCCGATTTCAGACTGTCCGGTCATCGGCAGGGATACGGCAATAGCTGCCATTCCGCTTCATGGCATGGCATTGTGCGGGGGGACTGATAGCTGCCGGCCCGCTGACGACCAATTCAGGTCGTTCAGGAGCAGCCCTCGCTCTTCCCAGAGCGGACATAAACAGCCGGCGTTCCATCTGCTGCTATGAGGCTGAGCCGCCCGCCAAAGTCTTGGGGAGTTCGCACTTTTCGCGGATTGTCCGAACTCTCTGTGAGAAGCGGCCAGAAATAACCTGTGCCCGGACCTTGCACGAATTTATAACGTCCATCTGCCGATACCTTCAGTTGAAGGGCCGGATGTACCGTCAAGCGGTAGCCTTCCTTATAGGGTTCGGCGACATAGCCCAGTGAACGTCGCGTTCCATCCAGAATGCGTATCGTGCCAGCTTGAACAGCAAGAGCGGGAGCGCCATTAGACACATAGCATCCCCATACCAACCTTTGATCGATGGGGTCGGGACGTAGGAACATCGCCCCTAGAAGAGCCAATGTGGCGAGAGGGATCATAATGATCCCCCACCCGATAGCTTTAGCCTTTAGCGGTACGTCTCGAAAAAGCGATGCTGCCATTCGAGCAGTATGCCAAGGCTCACGGTAATCGTCACGACACAACGTCAGCTATGCGCTCTTTTTAGCCACAACCAGACAGTCCCCTTCCCACCCGTCCGCGACATCTGCGCCGCATGGCGAGGGGAGGTGATCGCCCGAATGCTGCCCGTCCGATTTCCGCTCGCGCGAGATCGTCCGCCGGAACGACGCAGAGGGGTGGGAAGGGGACTGTCTGGATTTAGGGAAGAAGTCGCACAAAGCGGACACGTCGCTTTAGATGCCGCCACCTGAGAAGAGCGCGTAAATCAGACAGGCCATGAGTGTCGCTATCATCCAAATCAACAAGCCGACTACAGCGCGTTGGGACCGAAGTACGCCGAACCGGAATGCTATTGTCGGAAGAATGACGCCAGCAAGAAGAAAACCGAGCGGTCCGTAGCGATACCAAAGCTCCTGCTCACGGCTGGAGTACGGTCCATGAGAGAAGCTGAAAGCCAAAAGGCCAATCAAAATAGCGTTGATTCCCAGCATCACATAAACACAACCAATGCCGCCGGGCTTTTCAGCCACCGCGACTTCCCCGGACTGCTCAATGATGCTCATGCATTCTAGCCTTCCGGCGTCTGGTTTTTAGGCTTCATGGCAGGCCGGGTCATTGCCCGCAACTGGTCGGTTAGGTAGTAACTGACGACGCCAAACCGGAAGCGATCAGCGCCAGCCCTACGAATGCGATGACAAGAGAAAATGTCTCCATGGGCATCGACATGAAGCGGTTGATCGCAGGATACCATAGGCGCTGACCAAGATGCTTGGGCTTCGCCCGCTCTATGCGCTTTTTGTTCCAGCGCGTCCCAACAGTCCAATTGATCGCTGCTGCTGCGATGAATGAAATGCCCCAATACCACATGCGATCTTGAAGGAAGGGCGCACCTGCTTGGAGGATAAGTCCAAACACAACCATGGTCAGGAGGACGATGACCATGGTCACGTATCCTTTGCCGGTCCACCATGCGATAAACATCTGCCCCTCCTAACCGGATACCCTTCGCGCAGCATAGTTTGCACGTCCGCTTTCGGGCAACCCATCACGAGGTTCAAGTGGCAACAACTGGTCGGCGACTGACTAGCGGCTTTCGTGTCACCGACGATGCCGTGGAAATATGAACGAACGGCGGGTTTCGGGAAAGTGAAATAGGCACCGGAGCGGCGAAAAGTGGCGCAAAGCCGCCGCAACCCGCCTTCCACCCCCAAACAAAAACCCCCGCCATCACTGGCGAGGGTCATCGTCAGGCCATCGGCCCTCTTTCCACTAAGGCCTACCGCCCCGTCGCACTCACCCGACGAAGGCTCGCTCGACCACATAAGTGCCGGGCTTCGCGTTCGACCCTTCGTCGAAACCGCGTTCCTCCAGCATGGCGGACAGATCCTTGATCATCTCCATGCTGCCGCACATCATGAAACGGTCATGTTCGGGGTCCAGCACCGGCTCGCCCAGCGCGGGGGTGTCGAACAGGCCGCCATTCTCGATCATGGTGGTGATGCGGTCGCGGCGATAGAAATCCTCGCGCGTGACGGTGGGCAGGTAATGGAGCTGCAACAGCGCCTGGTCCTGCACCAGCGGATCGCCCGCCAGCTGGCTGGTCAGTTCCTCGCGATAGGCAAGGTCGCTGACCCGGCGCACGCTGTGGACGACCACCACCTGCTGGAACAGATCATAGATGTCGGGGTCGCGAATCACGCTCAGGAAGGGCGCGAGGCCCGTGCCGGTGGACAGCAGGAACAGGCGGCGACCGGGGATCAGCGCGTCGGACACCAGCGTGCCGGTCGGCTTGCGGCCCAGATAAATCTGGTCGCCCGGCTGGATCTTCTGCAACTGCGACGTCAGCGGGCCATTCTCGACCTTGATCGACAGGAATTCGATCTCGTCGGAATAGGAGGGGCTGGCGATGGAATAGGCGCGCAGCAGCGGCTTTTTCTCGCCCTGCAGGCCGATCATCACGAATTCGCCGGAGCGGAAGCGGAAGCTGGGCGGCCGGCTGACGGCAAAGCTGAACAGATGCTCGTTCCAGTGGCGGACCCAGTTGACGGTCTGGACGGAGAGGGATGCGGTCTCTTCTAACATGGCCGCGTCCTGTATCTGGTCGATCATTCGCCGTCCACTCCCCCGCCGATACGATTTATTAGGCTGTTGGTAGGGCCGCTATCAGCGCCGCCGGGCCGGGGGTCGAGGGGGAAGCGGGCGTGGGTCAGGATCGCGACCGCCGTCAGCGCGCGGCGCAGGACGGGCGCGGCCTGTGCACAGACCAGCAGCGCGACGGCGCCATGCGCCTGCTCCACCCGGTCGGTCGCATAGAGGTGGAGGGTGGCGAGGAGGATCGCCTCCGCCTCGCTGACCTGCGGGCATCCCATCGCGCCAAAGCCCAGCTTGTCCAGCCCGTCGCGGTTCAGCACCATCATCGCCATGTGGAAATGGGGCAGCATCGCGTCGAGGTCCGACCGGGCGAAACCGGGGGCGAGGACCGACGGCGGGCAGCGGCACTCCGCCATGCTCTGGGTCCAGCCGCGCATGGACCAGACGAGGAACCGGCTGCCCTCGTCCAGCGCGCCGACGGGTCGGTCGAGATAATCATACATGGGCAACCTTCCTCCGGATCGGCCTTCGCAGGAATTGCTAATGCGAATGACTCGCATATTTCGTAAAGGGATCGGGGCGGGCTTGCAACACCCTTTTGGTTGGTCATGTTGTAAGGAAGGGCACCCCGTCACAGGGTTGGGCAGCACCCCCGCCTCCTTACCCAGAAGGAACGGACGATGACGAAATTAGGCTGCCCTCACCCAAAGGCCTGCCGGGGACCGCCCGGGTTTCGACGGAGGGAGGGGAAGGAGGCGGACGATCACCGCCCCCTTCCCGCACTCG
Organism: Sphingobium sufflavum; assembly: GCF_021403115.1. Taxonomy (GTDB): domain Bacteria; phylum Pseudomonadota; class Alphaproteobacteria; order Sphingomonadales; family Sphingomonadaceae; genus Sphingobium; species Sphingobium sufflavum. The sequence continues at coordinate 442,457 of NZ_JAJSSH010000001.1, read as the reverse complement.
TCAGAAGTAGAAGCGCACGCCCGTGGAAATGGTGCGCCCCAGCAGGGACTGGGCGACCAGCACGCCCGATGCCGGAATGGAAGCCGAATAGACATCGGTCAGCGCGCGGGTATCGAACAGGTTCGACACGTTCAGCGACAGCACCACCTGTTCGACCGGCCCGAGCTGAAAGAAGGCGTTGACGGTGGCATAGCCGGGCATCCTGAGCTGGTTCTCATCCTGCGCATGGCTGGCGGTGGTGCCGACGATGCATTCGGGGAAAGCCCCTCGGTGGCTCTAAGGTGCCGGCTTGTTTGCTATGTTCCGGTGGCAATGATTGGCGGTCCCCGGCCCGCGTCGCGTTCGAACCGAGCGCGATCGTTTGGGGCAACTCCCTTTGCTGCTGAGCATAAACTTCTGCTAGCGCTTGATTTGTGATTGTCGCTGCCGCGCCCAGGAAGTCCAATAAGCCGCCACCTGTCGTTCGGCTCGCCTTCTTTTGCGCGAGGTAGGTGGCATAGGATATGAAGTGGCTAGTTTCCGTCCGCTTCAGTTTGCCATTCCGGATTTCGGATGTTCGCTGCTCAAAGCCATCGGGGCCTGACGGCGTCCACTGAAATAAGCTAAATCCCTTATCCTCAGCCGTGACTATGAGAAATCCGTCTCGCGAGAGGGCCACAGCCCTATCAGCTAGCGCAAAAGAGAGGCTGTTGTTGACCAGCAGGTCGATTTTCATCGCAACTGGAGCGATCGGCGCGGTATTCGGTACGTTCTCGAAATAAGTGGTCGCTTCGAGCCGCAGTCCAGGAATTATCCAGCGGACATCGATCAGACGAGCTGGCGCGAACAAGCCTCCCTTATGAAACCATGATCTGCCTACCAGCGTGGTCCAGATACCCCATCGCTCCTCCAAAACTTTCGGATCATTATCGGTCTTCGGTGAATCCGCACTGCGGACTGAGACGATTCGACTAGACGAGGAGTCGCGAGCAGCAGCTGAAATTCGCGTCAGAGCCTCGCAAATTGAAGCGTCAGCAGTAGATCGGCGTGCACAATATAGAGAAGCTTGGTTCTCAACCTGCGCTGCGGCACCGGTCGACCACAAACTCACGACTATGAGAATTGCCCGAAAGATCATTTGCTCTCCCCAAATTCCCGAAGGCGCAACGGCCCTGCGTTTTCTATAGATTAGAGAAGCAGAAACTTAAACTGGCCAAGCTCGATATGATCGGAGACGGTTGCCAGCGTGATAACGTCCTTGGATTTCACACCGAGGGTCGAGAGCATCATCGGATCGGCAGAAATAGGCGCGGGTCTGGCCCGGCGGGCTGAAGCGACCCGAATGACTGCTGTTGCGAACGGTTTCGGGCGCTTGCGTACGAAAGCCTCCAGTGCAGGAACCCGCGCGGCCCCCGCGCTGGTTTATGGGTAAAACAGCTTTGGGATGGTTCTGTCGGGTAAGCGCTGCCGACCAAGGAGGGCCGCTGCTCTCCCGATTGACGTGATTTCTTGCGGTGTCGGATTGTTGGAGGTGTTCGTTGTAAAGGTCGGTGCGCCCTGTGCTCCGCTTAATTCTGGGAAAGGCATGTGCGGGGTCATCGGCCAAAGCACCATGGGCGTGGCCAGAGTGCTGTCTTTGTGAAAAAACTCTCAGTCCGGCTTTACCGAGACTCGTGCAATAGGCCGAGCCAGCTAAGGGGCCGAAGGAGATGCACATAGACAAGAGAATTCATATGGTAGTCCTTATCATCGCTGCCCGTCAGTCTGGCGCAGAATTGCTTGTCGGTCACGCCTGAATGGGCTTCCACGTTCACGGCGTTGAGGACCGAAACCCATTCGATTTCCAGCATGTCATCGTGACCTGCGGAAAGGAGCAGATGCTGGGCCAGAGTAATCCACAGGCTCCCTGAATGCTCTAACAGATCCTTCCCTACCTTGGTTATGTGCAGAAATCCTTTCCGGTGGCGGGCGAGCTTGGCGGCCAGCAGCAAATCATGCAGAATGGCCAGTGGCGGGAAGTCATGTTCGTTCAAAACTTTATTGATCGCGTAAAGCTCTTCGGCGGTGTAGCCAGGCCAATTGAAGGCTGCAGCGGCCCAAGTGACGAAGTAGCGCTTTATCGCCCTGTTGGGCGTGAGGCCGATCGGACCGACTTCGGCAAGATGACGCAATGTGAGCAGAGCCGCTCGATGGAGGGGGATAGCCCCAACTGCGGGGCGTCAGCGGCTGGGGCCTGAAACTCGATCATCGTGACACGGCTTCTGCCGCGCCGGGGACCTAGAGACAAGAACCGACTAATGAGTTCCCGTGGCGCTGCTGCGCTGTGCCATGTCTTGGAGGGCGACGCAGAAAACCGGACTGACCGTCGCCGGAGACGAAAAATCGGCGGTTGAGTGTCTTGCAAGGGGCAAGTTGTATGCAGGTTCAACGTCGCCGATCGCCTGATTTTGGCCGTAAAATCTGGATTTGGTGACACGCCCGCATCATCAGTCATGGGAGGAATGCACCCCTGGAAACCCTGGTGGTTGGTTTACATAAGTTCGATTATGTTCGTTATAGACGAACGATTCTATCTTTCTCTAAACCGCATCTTCGCCATGACCCACACGTCATCAACCTTGGCTGACCCGACGCTAGTCAAGTTCGATAGCATTTTATCAGCTTTGCCGACGTATCGTACCCGTTCACTATTAGGCGAAGTCTGATGGGATATTCGGAGTTTGATCCTGCTGCCAAAGAGCGGCCGGCATGGAATGCGGGACGCAAGGTCGGTGCAAAGAAGGCTTTAAAGCCGCGCCAGATTTGGGCGGTTCGCTTTTTTCTGGATCAGAACCGCCGCGTCAGGGATCGCGCCCTTTTCGATCTGGCCATCGACAGCAAACTACGCGGTTGCGATCTCGTCAAAATGAAAATTGGCGACATTGTTTGCAATCATGAAATTCGTCATCGAGCGATCGTCGTCCAACAAAAGACAGGGCGTCCGGTGCAATTCGAAATTATGGACAATGCTCGTGCGAGCCTCTTGAAATGGCTCGAGCTGAGGGGCGGAAGCATCGACGATTACGCGTTTCCAAGCCGGACTGATCACGCTGACCATATGAGCACGAGACAGTATGCGCGTCTTGTGGACGAATGGGTAACGGGTATTGGTCTGCCCAGCGAGGATTATGGCACGCATTCCATGCGGCGAACGAAGGCCTCCATCATTTATAAGGCAACCGGCAACCTGCGGGCCGTACAGATTCTTCTTGGCCACACCAAGATCGAGAGCACGGTCAGATACCTTGGTGTCGATGTGGAGGACGCATTGGCCCTGGCAGAGGGAACGGAGATTTGATTGCTGGAGGCCCTGCTGCCGGCGATGGACAACCAAGCAGCAACGGTCCCGCTTGTGTCGAACCCTTAGTATTGCTCAGGCGTCCCGCAGCCAGTTTACTATGGCAAGGCCTGTAACACGCTCGAACTCCCGAACATTGTCAGTCACGAGCGTCGCACCTAAACTGAGCGCATGCGCGGCTATGAGCATGTCATTCGCCCCGATGGGTGTTCCGCGCCGCTCAAGATCGGCGCGCAGTCGCCCATAGTGAATGTCAGCCTCGTCGCCCAGCGGAAGGGTCGGTAGCAATTCGAGTATATCTTCGAGTTGGGCGGTCAAGCGGGGCGACCCGCGCCGTTCAGCGCCGTAACGCAGCTCACCCGCAACTACGATACTGGTCGCGATCTCGGCTTCACCAACCTCAGCGATGCGTGATGCGATCACGCCTTGAGGATGTCGGATCAGATCCGACAGGATGTTCGTATCCAGCAAAAACATGATTTAGAATGCGAAGGGTTCGGCTGGCAGATCGTCGATCAGCCCAAAATCATCCTCGATTGGCGATAGCCTCTTCAGCCGCGCAAGCAGCGAGGACGGGGGCGCCGGTTCGATTATGATGCGGGAGCCCTCCTTGCGCATGATTGCATCTTCTCCCGGGAGTTCGAACTCACGGGGGATGCGGACCGCTTGGCTCCGACCGTTTTTAAACAGCTTCACATGGCGCTCGATGTTCATTTCGACTCCTCTGCATATGCCTTAGCATATGCCATTGAGGGTGGCAAGACGCGGATCGCAATGAAAGCGGACGGTCCGTACCCGGGAACTGGAAAATCTACGATTAACGACTGGGATGGGTCGAGTCTGTCCGCTTGGCCAGACCGTCCTTTCAAGCGATAGGACTGCCGACCGTTGGCGCCAGACGGTCTACCAATATGGAACTGGCCTGATTGAGCCCGATGACCTCCACGGCGATGCCATGATGGCGCATCTTGGTCACTACATCCTCTAGCGCACCGACGGCGGTGACGTCCCAGAGATGGCTGGCGGTAAGGTCGATGCGGACATGTCTGGCCGTATCGCGCAGGTCGAACCGGTCAGCGAAAATATCCGCGCTGGCGAAGAAGATCTGGCCGGTGACGATGTAGGTGCGTGTGTCGCTGCCCTCATCATGTTCGGCCCGCACGTCCATCAGTCGCGTCACCTTGAAGGCGAAGAAGACGCCGCTCAGAAGCACACCGACCGCAACGCCCGCCGACAGGTCGTGGGTCGCGACAGTGACGATGACCGTCGCCACCATCACCACTCCCGACACCTTGGGATGCCGGGCCAGATCGCGGATGGATCCCCAGGAGAAGGTGCTGGCTGACACCATGATCATGATCGCGACGAGGGCCGCGACCGGCACCTGCGCCACCCATGGTCGCAGCGGCACCATCACCAGCAGCAGGAAGACGCCGGCGACAAAGGTGGAGAGCCGACCGCGCCCGCCATAGCGGACATTGCCCACCGTCTGCCCGATCATGCCGCAGCCCGCTATGCCGCCGAACAGCCCCGCCGCGACATTGGCGAGGCCGAGGCCCGTGCATTCACGCGCTTTTGAACTGGTCGTCTCGGTGAGATCATCGACGACGCTGGCGGTCATCATGGATTCAAGGAGGCCCACCGCTGCCATGGCCAGCGCATAAGGGGCGACGATACGCAGCGTCTGCCAATCGAATGGAACGCCGGGCAGCGTAAAGGCCGGCAACGAGGCGGGCAGGCGACCGAGGTCCGCGACCGTACGGATCGGCATGGGGATGGCAATGCTGATCGCGGTCAGGATCAGGATGCAGATCAGCGGCGAAGGGATCGCCGTCGTGATGCGCGGCGCCAGATAGATGATGGCGAGGCCACCCGCGATCATGGCGCAGCTGTGCCAGGTGACACCCACCATCTGCGGCACCTGCGCCGAGAAGATCAGGATGGCGAGGGCGTTGACGAAGCCCGTGCGCACCGACCGGGAGACGAAGCGCATCAGCACGTCGAGTTTCAGCAGCCCGAACGCGATCTGCAACAGGCCCGCCATCAGCGTGGCCGCCAGCAGATATTGCAGGCCGTGGGCATGGACGAGCGCGGCCGCGACCAGTGCCACGGACCCGGCAGCGCCGGAGATCATGGCGGGTCGCCCGCCGGTAATGGCGATGACGATCCCGATCATGAAGGAGGCGAACAGGCCGACCTCCGGGTCAATGCCCGCCACGAAGGAGAAGGCGATAACTTCCGGAATCAGGGCGAAGGTGCCGACCATGCCGGCAAGGATATCGCGCCGGGTGTCGCCCGTACTGGTGAACCATTCGGCGCGGTAGCGCGAAAGAGAGCTGTTGTTCATGGATGAAAACCGACGATGGTCGCAGGGAATGGCGCGATGAGGATCGGGCGGATTGCCCTGCGACATACGTTGTCCGGCGGATCGGCGGCCGGAATAGCCACCCGGAATTTCACCGGGTCCATGCGAATGGCCGTTTCCTAGCGTGGTGCGTGCAAGAGCGCAATTGTGGCGACATGGCTCAGGTGCCCGAGATCCCCTTTTTAACCCGCAGGCTCGATGCCGTGCGGTGTGCCTTCAAATAGGTCGCATCGATCATGACCGTCTTCGGATCGGCACCCTCGGCCGCCAATCCTTCCATCATGCGGAGGAAGACGCCCATCTCGCCCCAGCGCTTCCAGCGATTATACAGCGTCTTGTGCGGACCATAGTCCTTGCCGCCCCCCTTTTGTCTAAGGGTCTAAAAGCGGACTTGCGGGAGCGAACGCCGCTGGGCTGGCGAAAAGGAGATCTGATCTCATTAAGCAGCCTCCCGGGTTGGCATGAAAGGGCGGATTAGGCCGTTACTCCATCGGCGAAAAACATGCGGCCATTGCAGCTTTGTCGGACGAAGGCTTGGCACAGGGATTGAGACCCTCAAGATAGCCGACGATTTCGTTAATCTGCTGCGGTGTTAGTTTGAACAGAGGCATATTGCGATGACCCACATGTAGGCCCTTAAGGAATGATTCCCGCAGGGCATCGACAGGATAGCGGCGATACAAGGAACGAAATGTCGGCGCGTTTGGGTTTGTGCTGACGCCATCCGGTCCTGTTGCGTGACAGCCTGAGCATTTCTGGTCGACAAGCTGACGACCTCCATCGACAGGGGCGGCCGAACCGGCACCTGCCAAAGCGAGCACTCCGCTCATGAGCCCCAGGCACTGGGTTCGAAATCTCATTCGATGGTGTCCTTGCATGCTATGTCGGTGAGTTTTTGCTGGGCTAGCGGTCCCCGCGGCCGCCGGTCGAACCGCGTCTGCCTATCATCGGCGCCCAAGTGTGCGGCTGACCAACATCAGCGTGGAATCGCCGGGATACTCAGTGGCGATAAAGCCTTGGTCGCACTCGACCTCGATAGCGGCATGGTTGTCCCGACTCTCGATTGCTTCCAGCGTCCGCAACCCGATTGTCTCAGCGTAGCGCGCAATATGGGCCAACAACGCCCAGCCTATGCCTTGGTCCTTATAATCGGCGCGGATTGCAATCGCCACCTCGCCCTTCTCCAAGTCGGCGCCGTAAGCCAGCATTGCAGTCGCAACCATCCGGGACTGGTCCCGTGTGAACACAAGAAAGCTGTCGCTATTGGGTAGTGGGCATTCAAGCATCGTAATCTGCTCCTGGCTCACTTCCCTGATAACGCTGAGAAATCGAAACCTAAGATCCACGGGGGTGACATGGGCAAAGAAAGCCTTGATCGTCGGGCCATCACCGACGTGTGCGCGTCGGACATGAAAATGGGCGCCGGATCGGGTCGTGATCGAGGAGTCATCGTCCGATTGCGTCATGTCGTTTCCTCTGAGATTTGGCGGCGGCTTGTGTTCGGCCCGACGGCGCTTTCCAGCCCCACCGGCTTTCGTGTTCGACGAAGTGCGTGGGGAATGGCAGCGCTTGCTTTGGATCTGACCAAGGACAGGGCGTCGATCAGCTGCGCCCGCCTAAATGGCTTGATCACCAGTTCGCTCAGCGGCACGCCATAAGCCATCCATTCGGCCGCAGTCGACGAACTGGTGTAGACGACTGGCATAGTCGATGCGTGCAGCCGGGCGCGGCGACCGACATTCCATCCCGTCGGGCCGCGGCCAAGGCGCACATCTGTCACGATGCAATCAATATGCCCGTCATCCGTCGCTATGCAGTTGAGGGCTTCCACGCCGTTGTTGGCCAGCATGATGTCAAAGCCTGCATGTTTCAGCATCTCGGCAACCGGTGTCCGCACAGACTGTTCATCCTCTACGTAGAGTAGGAGCTGATGTTTGGGATCGACCGCCATGGAACTTTGCCTTTCGAGCGTCGGCTTACTCAGATGTCGTACGGCTTCTCGCTTCGTCGCGGAGCCAGGCTACTTCGTTCGATTGCGGCAGCTTGGCCTCCCAGACCTGAGCCTCGACCACGCCCTGAATTGTTAACGAGGACGATCGAAGCGCCGCAGCCTCTTCGGCATTGAGGAGCGGCGCTAGAACCTGCTCCACACCGTTTGCGCCGATGATGCAGGGCATGCTGATCGCAATTTCGTCAGCACCAGCGATTCCGTGCATGAGGGTCGAAATCGGTAAAACCGCGCGCTCGTTGCGGATTATTGCCTCGCAAATCCGAACGATGGCTGTCGCAATGCCGAAGGAGGTATACCCCTTGCCAGACACGATCGAATAGGCCGATTCACGCACAGCTTTCGCGACAGCGACGGTGTCAAGTATCGGGCGATCGGTCTGAAACTCCTGCAAGGGAATCCCGCCGATACGGACCGCAGAAAAAATCGCCACTTCGCTATCGCCATGCTCGCCCAGCACAACGGCATCCACAGCGGACGCTGCGACATTGAAGTGCGCGGCAAGCATTTGCCGCAGCCGGTTTGAATCGAGCAGCGTACCGGTTCCGAGGATCTGGTTGGCGGGAAGGTTGCCAGCGTTGAACGCTATCGCTGTCATTACATCGACGGGGTTGGCCGCGATCAGTAAAATGCCATCGAACCCCGCAGCGTCGAGTTCATTGACACAGGCCCTCACGATTTGCGCGCTAAGCGCAGCCACAGAAAGACGGCTTTCAGCCCCATGGGTCGCAGCGCCTGCGGTGATGACAACTACCTTTGCGCTCGAGGCATCGTCATATGTGCCTGCCCAGATGCGTGACGGTCTTGCCAAGGCGTTGGCATCCGACAAATCCGCAGCTTCGGCAGATGCCAACGCATGGTTGTCGTCGATAAGCACGATCTCGGGAAAAAGGCCGCGTAGCATCGTGGCGTAGGCCGCCGTTGCGCCGACATGCCCCGCACCGATTATTGCTATCCGATCCGTTGGTTCTTTGACGGTCATTGGCTGGCATCCGGGGGAATAGCCCGCCAGCTCGTTCCCGGCGGCTTGATCATCGCGCAGCCGCATGTTCGGCATTTGCCAACAAACAGCCCGGCTTCCCAGTGCGTGCCCCGCGGATCCACCGAATGACGGCCGAACAATGTGTGGAGGCTCATAGCGACATTCTGAATCTGGTCATGGCATGGCTCCGCCTTCAGGCGAGAGCGCTACCGTCCCTCGGTCACAGGATGCCTGTTTCAAATCGGGTGATGTGCCTTATATACCATGGCGAGATCGGATGACCTAACGACACCTCCAATCAATTAGGCGGACTGCTCAATCAGGTGTAGAAGGATTTCACCATCGGTCCTCCTGGCTCGTCGGTGGCTGAGAGTCTCACGCTCCCGCCCGACGGAGCGAATGTTTGACATGAAACAGTTCGAGAACCTCGAAGACGCCCAGACCCTCGCGCTCGCGATCGTAGATACGATCCCCGAGCCGTTCCTTGTGCTGGACGACAGCTCCTTGGTCATGGCGGCAAGTCGATCCTTTTATGAATGTTTCAAAGTCGACGCAGCCCAAACTCGCGGGCGATCCCTATTCACTCTTGGCGACGGACAATGGGACATTCCGGCGCTGCGCCATCTGATAGCAACGATCATTCCGGGACAACCCGCGATGGAGGGCTTCGAAGTCGAGCATCACTTTCCAGCGATCGGGCACAAGATCATGCTGCTGAACGCTCGGACTGTAACCTATGCAGGCAAAGACACTGCCAATATTCTGCTGGCGTTTCAGGATGTGACCCTCCGGCGCCAGATCGAGCAAGAGAAGGCTGCGCTCAATGCGCAGACCGAACATTTGCTCGCCCAACAGCGCATATTGTTCCAGGAAATGCAGCATCGGGTCGCCAACAGTCTACAGATCATCGCCAGCATTCTCACGCTCAAGGCGGGTTCCGTGACGTCGGAGGAAACGCGCCATCATCTCGAGGATGCCCGCGAGCGCGTCATGTCCGTGGCCGCAGTACAGACGCACCTCAATGCATCCGAAGGCATCGACCGCATCGAAGTCGGGGCCTATCTGGCGAAACTCGGCAGCGGCCTTTCGGCATCCATGATTGGTGAGGGAAGACCGATTGTGCTCGATGTCGTCACGGACGAAAGCATCATTGCTTCCGCCGACGCCATCAGCCTGGGATTAATCGTCACAGAGCTCGTCATCAATGCGATTAAATATGCCTTTCCGACTCCCCGACCCGACGCCCGCATTCTGGTTCATTATGAGGTGCAAGGCAGTGACTGGTCACTGACAGTTTCGGACAATGGCGAAGGCAAGACCAGTGATGTGCCGCCAAGCAAAGGTGGTCTGGGCACCGCAATCGTCAAGGCACTCGCGAAGCAACTTGACGCTCGGATAAGCAGCACATCGACCGCCGCGGGGCTGTCGGTCGCAATTACCCGCGCGACGTTTGTTGCCCGACTTCCCTACGCGGCATGAGCGCGCTGGCAGGTCGCCTTCCCAGCAATCATGTTCACTTTGCAGCAGGCGTCGGCCACTACCGCCGCAAAGCTATAATATGGGCGCTCGGCGCATTCCTCATCAGCTCGGCCTATGCCGCAGCGAACGCTCAGGCGCCTATCCCCGTTGACGGACCGATTGAGCATCTGAAGGCCGGAGAATATATCTGGGCGCCCGAGATTGCACCGGATGGCCCAGTCACCATCATCGTCAGCCTCAAGACCCAGCGCGCCTACGCTTACCGGAACGGAGTGCCGATTGGCGTATCGACCGTGTCGACGGGCAAGGCCGGCCACGACACTCCAACCGGAATATTCACGATCCTGCAGAAGGAGGTCGATCACAAATCGAACCTCTATGCCAACGCACCTATGCCGTTCATGCAGCGCCTGACCTGGACGGGCATAGCGATGCACGCGGGCAACCTGCCCGGCTATCCTGCCTCACACGGCTGCGTCAGGCTGCCACTCGCTTTTGCCAAGCTGCTGTTTGAGGTCACCAAGCTAGGTCTCACCGTGGTCATCACCAATGATCCGCTGGCACCGGAGGTGCTCGGGACGCCGCCAATTCTCACGCCGCCCGGCGCAGAGCAAACTCCTGCGCGAACGGCCTACCGCTGGCAGCCCGAGCGTTCCCCCACCGGGCCGCTCTCGATCGTAGTCAGTGGCCGCGATCGCCGCATCGTCGTAATGCGGCGCGGCGTCGAGATTGGCTCGAGTGGCATCGACATAGACGGGGCGGTTATCACGACTGAAGCCTTCACCTTCGCAGGCCTCGATGGGACACGCCTTCGCTGGCTGCGCCTTCGTTTGCCTGGGCAGGCCAATGAGACGACCGAAATGCCTGTTTCCGAGCGCGCGCGTGGGCATATGCCCGAAGCCTTTCGGCTCCTTCTTGCCGGGGCACTCGTTCCCGGTTCCACTTTGCTTGTAACACGCGACTCCCTTCGCAGTGGGGGCACCGGCAAGGAGCTCACGCTGTTCACAGCTGAGGGCTCTGGCACCGGGACTACTAGCGATCCCAGGAAGTGACTGAGCTTAGGCGTGCCATTGGTGGCGGACAGCTTCTGCTCTATGGTTTAGGCTCCATGCTGGGCACAGGCATCTATGGTCTCATCGGCAAGGCGGCCGGGACCATGGGTAGCGCCGTGTGGATGGCATTCCTCGTCGCCATGGTCGCCGCTCTGCTTACCGGCATCAGCTATGCGTCGATCGCGTCGCGCTACCCCAAGGCCGGCGGTGCGGCTTACGCGACGCAGCGGGCTTATGGTGCGCCGTGGTTGAGCTACCTGGTCGGACTGACCGTCCTTAGTTCCGGCCTCGCCTCGATCGCCACACAGGCGAAGGTCGTGGCAGAGAACTTGAATACGCTCGTCGGGTTCGACTTCGGGTTTTCCGTTTTATCCAGCCCGGCAGAGATATTGCTTATCGGCGTCGTGTTCCTTCTGCTTTTGAGCGGGATCGTGTTTCGGGGCATCACGACATCGGTTTGGGTGAACACAGCTTTCACGGTGGTTTCCGCATTCGGGTTGTTACTTGTAATCGCGGTGGGCGCCCGTTTCTGGGGCCAGGCCGATCTATTCGAAGTCCCTAAAATGCCTGGAAATGCTCATGGCGATCTCACGCTCGGGCTGCTCCTACAGGGATCGATCCTGACGTTCTTCTCATTCCTTGGGTTCGAAGACATGCTCAACGTCGCGGAAGAGGTAGAGCGTCCCGAGCGCAACATGCCGATCGGCATCATTGGCGCGATGCTCACCGCATCGGTGATATACATGGCTGTCGCGATCACAGCGGTCTCCGTCGTGCCTTGGGCTGAACTTGCCAGCGCGCCGGGCCCGCTAAAACTCGTCGTTGAACGAGCCGCTCCCTGGTTTCCAGCAGTTGGATTCACCGTCATCACGATTGCGGCCGTTTCGAACACGGCCCTGGTGAACTACGTGATGGGCTCGCGGCTGCTTTACGGAATGGCCCAGCAGGGACTGATCCCGGCCGTTCTGGGAACGGTCCATAGCCGACGCCGCACGCCGCACATCGCCATTGGGGCGCTGCTGGTCGTCGTTGTCGCGATGCAGTTCGTTGGGGACATAGCTCAGTTGGCAAGCGCCACGGTGCTGCTGCTGCTGGTCGTGTTCGCGCTGGTCAACGCTGCGCTGATCGTCCTCAAGTTGAGGGAAGGCGATATCCCTGGCTGCTTCAATGCGCCAATCGTCGTTCCGGTGTTGGGTGTCCTGATCTGCCTCGCGATGATAGCAGCGCGGATAGTGCAGGCCGACTGGTATGGACCAGCACTGACCCTCGCTCTCCTGGTCGCGATCATGGTCCTTTATTTCGTCACGGCGAAGGCAAAGACGCTAAGCACGGCGAAGATATGAAGATATCACTCCCTGTGACGAGGCAGGTGATCGAAGAAGTCGACCTGCATTTCCATCGGGCCTATCGGTTCGACGAAGTGGGTCTGTTCGGGCAGAATGACCGCTGGCGCGCCAGGCGTGACCAGGATTTCGCTGGCCGGCTCCAAAATGGTGAGCTTGAGCGTTCCGCGAAGAACGCAAATCAGGCCCCACGTTCCCGCCTTCGTGCGGTGGTCGCGTCGCAGGGCCTTCGGCAAGGTCACTTCATCGAAGATCGGCGTGGACCGGTAAGGCTCATCAAGCATGTTCATGTCCTTCGTCACCGCCAGCAAGAAGCAGTAGCGGAACACCCGTTAGCAATCAGCAGGCTCGGTCAAGCTCCAAGGTGCTCGGCCCAGTTCGCCCAACGCTACAGGCAGCGCCAGAACGGCAAAGGATCGATATGAAAAACATTGCCACCCTGACAATGAATCCCACGATCGACGTGGCCTACGAAGTGGATCAAATGGTCCATACTCACAAGATGCGCACGGTCGCGGAGCATTATTGCCCCGGCGGCGGGGGCATAAACGTAGCGCGTGTCTTCGTACGTTTGGGCGGTAATGCACGGTGCATCTACTTGGCCGGCGGTGCGACCGGTGACGCATTCGACGGCTTGGTGGATCTGCACCAGCTGGTCCACTCCCGTATTAGGATTGCAGGGCATACGCGCATCGCAACGTCCGCTCTCGAGCATGAAACCGCAAAAGAATATAGGTTCACACCGCAGGGTCCCACGGTCAGCGAAGCCGAATGGCGAACCTGCCTGGATCTGATGGACGATGTGAACTGCGACATCATGGTTGCGAGCGGATCGTTACCGAGAGGCGTGCCGGCAAACTTTTACGCGCTCGTAGCAGCACGGCTGCGGCGCCGCGGCATCGGGATAGTGCTCGACACGTCAGGCCCGGCATTGCGTGCGGGCCTCGCTGAAGCAGGCGGAGTCCTCCTCGTTAAACCAAGTCAGGGCGAGCTTGCCCAACTGGCTGGCCGAGAGCTTCTTTCGACGGAGGCGATCGCGGAAGAGGCGATGGCCATCGTGGCGCGCGGAGAGGCGAATCTCGTCGCGGTGAGGTTGCCGCGCCCGACCACTAGACGAGCTCTATCAACCGGCGCTGAATAACGCGGTCGCCCTGAATATAGCGTTCGGTCGTAGCGAGATTCTTGTGCCCAGCCAGTTCCTGCACATCGCGCAGACTGCCACCCACCTGAGCCAGTGATCGGGCGGCCAAGGTGATCATGGTGCGTCGTCCGCTGTGCGACGAACAGCCGTCCATGCCGATTTGGCGGAACTGAACCGCGAACCAGTTCACCACGGACTTCGCCGTCATATGATCGCCGCTTTCCGATCGACACACCGGCCCATGACGCGGACATCCCAGCTCGACATGCAGCCGCACCAGCGCCGCGCGCAACTCGGCGTGACAAGGCACCCGCCGCCCCGAACCCATTTTCGCGATGCTGCGGCTGACCTCGATGCTATCTGCGATGTTGCCGCCGGCATCGCCCAGCATGGACCAGTCGAGCCCAGCGATTTCACAGGCGCGCAGTGCATTCTCCCGCCCAGTCTCTGAACGTCGAGCGAAAGCCGTGCACGGTGATGTCGTCGCGGTCCATGCGCTTAAGCAGCTGGGACATCGCCATATCGGAAAACTGCCCCCCGCGTGGTGCAACGAAGACGAGCTTGTCGGACACAGCCGTTTTGGGCCGGACGCCTTGCAGAACACCCAAAGCCGCATCAGACAGCGGCACCTCATGCTGAGTCCCTGCCTTCATGCGCTCGGCTGGCACTGTCCACAGCTTTCGTTCAAAATCCACCTCGCCCCAGGTCATGCCCCGCGTTTCGCCCGAGCGGGCCGCAGTGAGGATTGTAAATTCCAAAGCCCGAGCCGCGACGGCCGGCCGGTCAGCGAGCACGCGCATGAAGCCGGCAATCTCACCAAAGGGCAGAGCGGCGTGATGCTTCGCCGAGGCCTTCGATTTTTTGGGCAACAGCAACTCCAGGTGCCCGCGCCAGGCAGCCGGGTTATCGCCACTACGCAGCCCCTTTACCTTGGCCGCCTCCAGCACGCGTTGTACGCGCTGCTGAACACGGGAGGCCGTCTCAGCCTTAGTCGTCCATATAGGCTTCAGGACAGCCAGCACATCTTCTGTTGTGACATGCGCCACCGGGATCGCCCACAGGGAGGTGGCATAGGTGACAAGAGTGTTGCGCCACTGCTGGCGGTGCTTGGGATTCTTGAACCCCTCCTCGAGGCTATCGATCAGGTCGATCGCAGCCTCGCCAAACGTCACCGGCGGCCGTTCCGGCTTGTCCGCCTTCTGCACCAGTCGCGCCTTTTGCGGATCGATCCCCTCCTGCACCAGTTCACGCACAACAGACGCCTTCTCGCGTGCCTTGGCGAGAGTTACGTCCAGATCCGACCCCAGCCCCATTTCACGACGCTGGCCGTTCATGCGAAAAATATAGACCCAGGAGCGAGAGCCGCTCGTCCGCACGCGCAGATGCAGCCCGCCGCCGTCGGAATAGATGCCGGGTTTGGTCAGACTCGCAATTTGACGGAGGTTGAGTTTGTTGCGTGCGCGCATAAAGTCTCCTGGACAGGCCATATCGGGGTCCGGGATTGGCATTCAAGCCATAAAACTCGCCATAACTCCAGCGCTGGTCTGACGCGAACGAACGCGATCAGCAGCGGTCTGAAAAAACAACAAAACCCGCTGATTATCAACGGGTTCGAGCATACTTAGCTGTTCGGGAAGGTTCGCGAAAAAACGCCATGACCGAGGATTTGGCGGAGACGGAGGGATTCGAACCCTCGGTGCCGAATTCTCAGCACGACGGTTTAGCAAACCGTTGGTTTCAGCCACTCACCCACGTCTCCGCGCCTGCCACCTGGCTAATAACGGTGGGCAGGAGCGCGGCTATAACGAGGGCTTTGCGGCTTGGCAACGCCCCACTGACGCGAAAAACGACCATCGCCACAAACATCTTCGTCGCAAGCGCCGGTCTGGGGCCGTGTTGCTTGACAGTGTCCGCGACTCACTGTAACGGCGGCCCTTCCCGAATAGACCGGATGGACGGCGCGCCCTTTGTTTGTGCGTCGCCCTTTTTGTGTTCGGGTCATCTACGCGCTGAGATGGGGCCTCGCCAAGGCCCTGTGGAGCAGGAGACTTATCACAATGGCACGTATTGCGGGCGTAAACTTGCCCACCAACAAGCGCGTTATCATCGCGCTCACCTATATCCATGGCATCGGTCGCAAGACCGCCGTCGACCTCGCCACCAAGCTGGGCATCGACCATAGCCGTCGTATCCAGGATCTGTCCGACGCCGAAGTGCTGTCGATCCGTGAAGCCATTGATGGCGCCATCACCGTCGAGGGCGACCTTCGCCGCCAGACCGCGATGAACATCAAGCGCCTGATGGATCTCGCCTGCTATCGCGGCCTGCGTCATCGCAAGGGCCTGCCGGTTCGCGGTCAGCGCACGCACACCAATGCGCGCACCCGCAAGGGCAAGGCCAAGCCGATCGCCGGTAAGAAGAAGTAAGCCCTAAAGGCCCTTCTTCTTCACGGGCCGCGCCGTGCGGCAGCGGCCCGGACCAACCAGTTTCGAGTAGGATATAGAGCAGATGGCACGGGAACCTCAGCGGCTTCGCAAGCGCGAACGCAAGAATATCTCGGCAGGCGTCGCACATGTGAACGCCAGCTTCAACAACACCATGATCACCATCACCGACGCCCAGGGCAATGCGATCAGCTGGTCCTCCGCCGGCATGATGGGCTTCAAGGGTAGCCGCAAGTCCACGCCGTACGCGGCGCAGGTCTGCGCAGAAGACGCTGGCCGCAAGGCAGCGGAACATGGCGTCCGCACGCTGGAAGTCGAAGTGAAGGGTCCGGGTTCGGGCCGCGAGTCGGCTCTGCGCGCGCTTCAGGCGGTGGGTTTCACCATCACCTCGATCCGCGACGTGACGCCGATCCCGCACAACGGCGTCCGCCCGTCCAAGCGCCGCCGCGTCTAATCAGGCCGCGGAATTGCGGCGCGCTGGAACCGTCCGGCGCGCTGCTGCTTCATTCTGAATGGCCGGGGTCGTTTCGCGGACCAGTCCGCTGCCTCCGCCACATTTCCAGGGGACGTACATGACTGTCAATATGAAGAACTGGCAGGAATTGAAGAAGCCCAACAGCCTGGAGGTCAAGGCTGGCGGCGATGGCCGCCGGAAGGCGACCTTCGTCGCGGAGCCGCTTGAGCGCGGTTTCGGCCTGACCCTCGGCAACGCGCTGCGCCGTGTGCTGCTGTCGTCCCTCCAGGGCGCGGCGATCACGTCGATCAAGATCGACAATGTCCTGCATGAATTCTCCTCGCTCGTGGGCGTGCGCGAAGACGTGACTGACATCGTCCTGAACGTGAAGCAGATCGCGCTGCGCATGGAAGGCGAAGGCCCCAAGCGGCTCCAGCTGTCCGTGACCGGCCCTGCCGAAGTCAAGGCGGGCGACATCGCCGTGTCGGGCGACATCGAGATCATGAATAAGGATCTCATCCTCTGCCATCTGGACGAGGGTGCGAGCTTCAACATGGAACTGACGGCCGACGTCGGCAAGGGCTATGTCCCCGCCGTCGCCAACCGTCCGATCGATGCGCCCATCGGCCTGATCCCGGTCGACGCCCTCTACTCGCCGGTTCGCCAGGTCGCCTACAAGGTCGACAATGCGCGCGTCGGCCAGGAACTGGACTATGACAAGCTGTCGCTGACCGTCGAAACCGACGGCACCGTCACGCCGGAAGACGCGGTGGCCTATGCCGCCCGCATCCTGCAGGACCAGCTCCAGCTGTTCGTCCACTTCGAGGACGCGCTGCCTTCCGCCACACCCAGCGTCGGTGGCGTGGCCGCTGCACCCTCGTCGGAAGGCGAAGGCGACACGAACCAGATCAACCGCTATCTTCTCAAGAAGGTGGACGAGCTGGAACTGTCGGTCCGTTCGGCCAACTGCCTCAAGAACGACAACATCATCTACATCGGCGATCTGGTCCAGAAAACCGAAGCCGAGATGCTGCGCACCCCCAATTTCGGCCGCAAGTCGCTGAACGAAATCAAGGAAGTGCTGTCGTCCATGGGCCTGCGCCTGGGTATGGACATCCCCGGCTGGCCGCCGGAGAATATCGAAGAGATCGCCAAGAAGCTGGAACAAGAGCTGCTTGGTTAAGAGGTTCGGGCCGGGGCAATGCTCCGGCCCGCTCTTCTGACGGGGTACGGGCGGCGCCCCTGATTGCCGCCTGGACTGGGGAACCGGCCGTCGCTCGACGACCAAACGGCCCCTTTACGAACGAAGGAAAGAGATATGCGTCATCGTTATGGCGGCCGTAAGCTTCAGCGGACCTCGGCCCACCGCATCGCGCTGCTGCGCAACCTGTCGGCCGCGCTCATCAAGCACGAGCAGATCCTGACCACGACGCCCAAGGCGAAGGAGCTTCGCCCCTATGTCGAGAAGCTGATCACGCTGGCAAAGCGCGGTGGTCTGGCCAACCGTCGTCTGGCCCATGCGCGCCTCCAGGACGACACCCAGCTGGTCAAGCTGTTCGAGGTTCTGGCCGAGCGTTACAAGGACCGCAGCGGCGGTTACACTCGCATCGTCAAGGCCGGTCTGCGCAAGTCGGACATGGTGCCTGTCGCGATCATCGAACTGGTCGACCGTGACGTCGACGCCAAGGGCCAGGACAGCGGTCCGGTCCAGACAGCGGACGAGGACGCGTTCGAAGCGGCATAAGCCCTTCGCGGCAACCCCGCAGAGCATAGAAAGGCCCCGTGGCGACACGG
The DNA here is from genome assembly GCF_021403115.1 of Sphingobium sufflavum. Lineage (GTDB taxonomy): Bacteria > Pseudomonadota > Alphaproteobacteria > Sphingomonadales > Sphingomonadaceae > Sphingobium > Sphingobium sufflavum. The sequence continues at coordinate 424,079 of NZ_JAJSSH010000001.1, read as the reverse complement.
GGCCTTTTTTGCGTTTGGGGCCAAAGGTCGGGGCGTTCGGGAGGGGGGGGGGGAAGCACTTGAGACGCGAAGCCCTGCCCTGCCCTGCCCTGGTATGGTACGGGCGCAGGCTGTGAGGCAGATAGGCCGGGTGGCGGACCGATCGGGGACGACTGCAAGACAAGCCCGCCCCGTCCACACTTCCCTTTTGCTCAGCGCGGGAGGTCGGCCCCCAATTGCTCCGAAAGGGCGCGGGCGGCGGTCAGGAGCGCGCCGCCCAGTTCCATTCCGGTGCGGCGGTGCGCGTCACCGATGCCGATGGCGACAAGGGCGTGGCTGGGCCGTCCGCGCGACTTCCACACCGGGGCGGCGACAACGGTGACACCGGCGATATAATTGCCCGCATCGACCGCAAACCCCTGAACAGAGGTCTGGGCGACCTGTTCGCGCCACACCTCGAAACTGGGCGCGTCGTCCCAGCGCAGAGTGGCGAAGCGCGCCTGTAGCTCCGCCTCCGGGAAATCGCCAAAAGCGGCGAGACAGCGACCGGTCGCGCTGATGAGCGCGGGAAAACGGCTGCCGATCTGGGTGGAAAGCTGGAAATTCTGGCCGGACTGCGAGAGGGCGACCACGACCATATGATCGACGCCGACGATCTGCACGCCCAGCATCGTTACGTCGAAGCTGTGGCACAGGCGGTCGAGGATGGGCTGCGCCAGATCGTTGAACTGGTTACGACGCAACCACTGTCGGGCGAGGGTCAGGACACCCGCCTCCAGCGCATAGCGTTTGGTGTCGGCGTCGAAGGCGACCAGTTCCTCCGCCACCAGCGCGCGCAGCACATAGAGGCAGGTGGAGGGGACGAGGCCCAACTCGCGGGCGATCGCCTGAACCCCCAGCGGCGTCTCGCTCTTGCCCAGCAGGCGCAGGACGGCGGCGGCGCGGCTGATGGCGGGTGCCTTGCTTGCCTCCACCGTGCGGGAGAGAGTCGTGCCCGCCGGTTTGTCCGTTAGTTCCGCCATCATCCCCGCCCCGTCGTTTCAACATGACCAACCGAAACGCCCTTATCATCGTTCAATATGCAGAACAACATTCAATATTTACAACGACCGGAGTCGCATGGCATAGGCTGCACCGTCCCGGAAGAGCGCCGATGGCGAGTCCGGGCAGGGTTTGAGAGGACAGCGACAGGCCGATGACGAAACTCACCGACTATTCGAGCTTCGCCGATGCACAGGCGCACGCCAGTTCCGCAGGATTGTGGGAGCTGTTCGACGGCGACCGGGACGTGCTGAACATCGCGAACGAATGTATCACCCGCCACGCAGACGGCACCGGCCGCGCGGCCGTGCGGATCGCCCATGCCGATGGCGCGGACGAAATCCTGAGCTTCGACACCATCTCCGCCGGCGCGGCGCAGTTCGCCCACTGGCTGGACGAGCAGGGCATCACGCCGGGCGAGCGCATCGCCTTCATGCTGGAGCCGTCGCTGCCCTTCTATGTCTGCCTGTTCGGCGCGATGCAGACCGGCGCGATCTCCGTGCCTTTGTTCACGCTGTTCGGTCCCGACGCGCTGCGCCTGCGCGTGGGCGACTGCAAGCCGACGCTGCTCATCACCAACGCCGAAAAGGCCGAGCTGGCGCGCGGCGCGGTGAACGAGGACGGCAACCCCCGCGTCGTGATCGCGGATCAGGGCCTGCTGGACGAGATCAAGCGGTTCCCCACCAGCTACCAGCCGAAGACCAAGGCCAATGACATGGCCGTGTTCCAGTACACGTCCGGCACCACGCGCGAACTGCCCGAAGCGGTCAAGCACAGCCACAGGACGCTGGTCACACTGATGTTCGCGGCGCTGTACGGCACCGGCATCCGTCCCGGCGACGAGTTCTTCTGCCCGTCCAGCCCCGCGTGGGGCCATGGCCTGTGGCACGGCACGCTGGCGCCGCTGGCGCTGGGCGTCACCACCGGCACCTTTGCCGGGCGCTTCGACCCGGTGCGGCTGCTGAAAGCCCTGTCGGACTACAAGATCACCAACATGTCCGCCGCCGCGACCCATTATCGCATGATGAAGAACAGCGGAAAGGGCGGCGACTACCGCTATGCCTTCAAGAAGCTGTCCTTCACCGGCGAGCCGATCGACCCGGCGACGCTGGAGTGGATCGACGAATATTTCAAGGTTCCCGCCTGCTCCATGTACGGCACGACCGAAATCGGCGTCGTGCTGGTCAACTATCCGGGCGCGAGCGATTTCCATGTCAAGCCCGGCTCGCTGGGCAAGGCGGTTCCGGGCCAGCGCCTGGAAGTGCAGCGCCCCGACGGCACGATCACCGATCCCGGCGAGATCGGCGAACTGATGCTGTGGCGCGGTGGTGGCTGGATGACCACCAAGGACCGGGCCAAGACCGACGAGGACGGCTATTTCTATCATTGCGGCCGCGCGGATGACGTCATCATCTCCGCAGGCTGGACGATGAGCGCGGTCGAGATCGAGAACACCATGCTGCGTCATGAGAATGTTCTGGAGTGCGGCGTGATCGGCGTGCCGGACGAACAGCGCGGGCAGGTGGTCAAGGCGTTCGTCGTGTCCAACGTCGAGGGCAGCGACGCGCTGGTCAAGGAATTGCAGGCCTTCACCCGTGAACGGCTGGCCCAACATGAATTTCCGCGTATCGTGGAGTTTGTGAAGGAACTGCCGAAGAATCCGGCGGGCAAGGTGCATCGCAAGATGCTGCGCGATCAGGAAGCGGCGAAGGCAGCGGCGGCAAAGGCGACCGCCTGAACCATCATCGTCATCCCAGCGAAGGCGGGATCTTGGGCGGTAGGCGGAGTGCCTCACCGATGGAGACCCCGGCCTTTGCCGGAGTGACGAATGGGCCGCTGGATGCCATTTAGAAATTTGTAGACGGTTTAGACAGGAGACTGAGAAGATGGCCGATACGGCAGCAAAAGCAGGGGCGAAATTCCCCAAGATCACCGAGGAAGGTCTCGCCGACCTGCGCAAGCGCATTGGCGTCAAGATCGAGAACACGGTCGAGCCGTGGAACTATGAAGCGACCCGCGACGGTATCCGCCACTACGCGCACGGCATCGGCGACGACAATCCATTGTGGACCGACCCGGAATATGCCGCGAAGACCAAATATGGCGAAGTCGTGGCGCTGCCCAGCTTCCTGTTCACCACCAGCCGCATCGTGTCTGGCTACTGCGGCGGTCTGCCCGGCGTGCACGCCATGTGGGCGGGCGCCGACTGGACCTGGATCAAGCCCGTCCTGCGCGGCGACACCATCCGCACCGAAGCCTATCTGAAGGATCTGATCGGCCACGAGACGAAGTTCGCGGGTAAAGCCTATCAGCAGATCTATCATGTGGACTTCTTCAACCAGCATGGCGAGCAGGTTGCCGAGTGCGACAGCTATGTCTTCCGCACCGACCGTGACGAAGCCCGCGAGCGCGGCTCCAAGTACACCGAGGCCCGCGAAGAGTTCGCGGAAGCCGGTAAGGCCGGCGCCCGCTTCTCCGAGGAGCAGTTGCAGGAGTGGTTCGACCTCTACCGTAACGAGGAAATTCGCGGCGCGACGCCCCGTTACTGGGAAGACGTCAATGTCGGCGACCAGCTGCCCAAGATGATGAAGGGCCCGATGACCGTCACCGGCTTCATCGGCTATGCGCAGGGCTGGGGCGGCCTCTACATCCGCACCAACAAGCTGCACTTCCAGCTGATCGACGCGCATCCGGGCCTGGGTATCCCCAACAAGTTCGGCATCAAGGACGTGCCGGAGCGCGTTCACTGGGACGACGACTTCGCTCGCGAAGTGGGTACGCCCGGCTCGTACGACTATGGACCAGAGCGTTGCAGCTGGCTGACCCACCACGTCACCAACTGGATCGGCGACGATGGCTTCCTGACGAAGTCCAAGTGCCAGATCCGCCGCCACAATCCGGACGGCGACGTGATCTTCATCGACGGTGAGATCACGCGCAAGTTCGAGGAGAACGGCAAGAAGTTCGTCGAGATCCAGCAGAAGGCGACGACCCACCGCGGCGAACTGTCGGCCTTTGGCACGGCGATTGCCGAGCTGCCCAGCTCGGGCGGATCGCATTCGCTGGTTTTGCACTTGGGGGGGGGGGGGTTGGCCCCCCCCCCGACACGCTGACCTTGTTTCAGCGCCCATCCCATTTCGCCGATCGGGACGGCGGACGGGTTCTGAAACAAGTTCAGGGTGATACAAGACCAGGATGACAAGGGGAAAGGCGAGCAAATCGCCAACCCTGCCCCCCGTTAAGGCAAGACAATATGCCTGTTTCCGAGAGTGATGCGAACCCTGTAGCTGGCCCGGTTGCCGGCGCATGGGCAGGCCCGTTGCAGGGCGTCAAGGTGCTGGATTTCACGCGCGTGCTGGCCGGTCCCGCCGCGTCCCTCGCGCTGGCCGATCTGGGCGCGGAGGTCATCAAGATAGAGCCGCCGGGCACGGGCGACGAGACCCGCTCCTTCCCCCCCTTTCGCGAGGGGGAAAGCCATTATTATATCGGCAACAACCGCGGCAAGAAAAGCATCGTCATCGACCTGAAGACGGAGGCGGGCGTCACGCTGGCCAGGGATCTGGCGGCGCAATGCGATATTGTGGTCGAGAATTACCGGCCCGGCGTGATGGACCGGCTGGGGCTGGGCTATGAGACGCTGGCCGCGATCAATCCGCGCCTGATCTATTGCGCCATTTCCGGGTTCGGCATGACCGGCCCGCTGCGCGACCGCCCATCGTTCGACATCGTGGCGCAGGCCCTCTCCGGCGTGCTGAGCGTCAATGGCGAGCCGGGCCGGATGCCCGTCAAGCTGGGCCTGCCGATGGGCGATCTGGTCGGCGGGATCAACGGGCCTATCGGCATCCTCGCCGCGCTGTACGAGCGGGAGCGAACGGGGCGCGGGCGGCTGATCGACGTCAGCCTGATGGACGGGCTGATCGGACTGCTCGGCTATATCGCGCAGCTTCCCTTCTTCACCGGCGCCAACCCGACGCCGCAGGGGTCGCAACATCCCAACCTCGTCCCCTATGGCAGCTTTCCGGCCAGCGACGGCGCGATCATCATCGCCTGCCTGACCAACAGTTTCTGGGCGAGGATCTGCGACGCGCTGGGTTTCCCGGAAGCGGGACCGGACCCGCGCTACGACACGCTGGAGAAGCGGCGCGACATTCGCGCGCAGATCAACGGCATGATCGCGGAGAAGACGCAGACGAAGACGGTGGACGAACTGGTCGAGCTGTTCACCGCCTATCAGGTGCCGCACGCCCCCATATTGGGCATACAGGAGGCGCTGGCCCAGCCGCAGACGATCGCGCGCGAGATGGTGGTGGAGACGGAGCACAAGACGCTGGGCCGCATCCCCATCGTCAACCGCCCGATCAAATTCGTCGACGCGCCCCAGCCCGTGCCGACCGCCCCGCCGGTGCTGGGCGAACATACGGATGCCATATTGCAGGAACTGCTGGGCTTGGCGGCGGAACGTATCGCACAGTTGCGCGCGGACGGGATCGTCGCCTAAGAGGCAGCCAACAGTCCTGTTGACTAGTGAAGAGGAAGCCTCCCCATGTCCCAGCCCGATAGCCGGTTGCGTTTCGACAATCGCGTTGCCGTCATCACCGGCGGCGGGCGCGGGCTGGGCCGGGCCTATGCGCTGTTGCTGGCGGAGCGGGGCGCGAAGATCGTCGTCAACGATCCGGGGGCCAGCCTGTCCGGCGACGCGACCGAGGAAGGCCCTGCCGAGGCGCTGGTGCGCGAGATACGGGCGCTGGGCGGCGAGGCGGTCGCCAACACCGACAGCGTGGCCACGCCCGAAGGCGGCAAGGCGATCATCCAGTCGGCGATCGACGCCTTCGGCCGCATCGACATCCTGATCCACAGCGCGGGCAATGTCCGCCGCGCGCCGCTGGCCGAGATGGCCTATGAGGATTTCAACCTCGTCCTCGACGTGCATCTGCGCGGCGCGTTCCATGTGGTGCGCGAAGCCTTCCCGATGATGCTGGCGCAGGATTATGGCCGCATCATCCTGACCAGTTCGATCAACGGCCTGTATGGCAAGTCCAACAATGTGAACTATGCCATGTCCAAGGCCGGGCTGCATGGCCTGTCGCAGACGGCGGCGATCGAGGGGCAGAACAACAATGTCAAAAGCAATGTCATCATCCCCGCCGCGGTGACGCGCATGTCCGACGGCATCGACACCAGCCAGTTCCCCCCGATGGAGCCGGAGATGGTGGCCCCCGCCGTCGCCTGGCTGGCGCATGAGGATTGCAGCGTGTCCGGCGAGATGCTGGTGGCGATGGGCGGCCGGATGGCGCGCGCCTATGTCGCGGAGACGCCGGGCGTGTATCAGCCGGAGTGGACAGTGGAGGATGTAGCGGCGCAGATCGGCCCGATCCGCGATACCACCGCACCCCTGCTCTTCCCGCCCGTGCCGGACGGGCAACTGGAGCATCTGCTGTATGGCTTCAAGATGATCCGCGACGCGGGCTAAGGGGCCCTTCGCGCGCGGAACCATTTGCGCGGGGCGATGGACAGGCTCCGACCTCCGCTATAAACCCATACAAATAGGATGTAGGGGAGACGGGCGTGCGATATTGGGCGGTGGTGGCGAGTGCGGTTCTGGCCCTATCTCTGGCGGGTCCGGGCAGCACGGAGGAGGTGACGCCGGTCGCCGCCGACCTGAAGTACGAAACCACCACCCTGTTCGGTCTGGAGGCGCATCGCCTCTGGCCGGGCCGCGCGCCGGGCGCGACATCGGACGCACCTGACGAGACACCGGTGCTGACCGTCTTTCGCCCCATGCGGGGCACGGAGAATGGCACGGCGGTCATCGTCGCGCCCGGTGGCGGCTATATGGCGCTGGCGGGTGCGCATGAAGGGCGGCAGGTGGCGGACTGGTTCGCGTCGCGCGGCGTCACCGCCTTCGTCCTGCGCTATCGCGTCGGTCCCAAGGCGCGGCTGCCGCTGCCGCTGCTGGACGGCAAGCGGGCGGTGCGTTTCGTGCGGGCCAATGCGGCGCGGCTGCGGATCGACCCCGACCGTATCGGCATGATCGGCTTTTCGGCGGGCGGGCACCTGACCGCGACGGTCGCGGGCGAAGGCGATGCGGGCAAGCCGGGCGACGCCGATCCCGTCGAGCAGGCGGCCAGCCGGCTGAGCTTCGCCATATTGGCCTATCCGTGGCTGAACGGCACCGTGCCAGACGCGCAGGGCAAGTCGCAATATTGCCAGTTCACGCGCGCGGAGTGCAAGGCGGCGGACTATGCTCGCTACCGCCCCCTGAACAGCGTCACCGCCGCTTTCCCGCCGACCTTCCTGTTCCACACCACGACGGACAGCCTCGTCTCCCCCACAGGCAGCATCGAGCTGTATCAGGCGCTGCTGGCCAACAAGGTGCCGGTGGAGATGCATGTCTTTGCACAAGGGGCGCATGGCGTGGGTCTGGGCGGGTCCGACCCCGCCCTGTCGCGCTGGCCCGACCTGCTGGACCAGTGGCTGCGCGCGCAGGGACTGTTCGCGCGGAAGCCGGTCGCACCCAAGCCGTAAGGCCGGGGACCGTTATTGACGGGGAGGACAAGCGCCCTCCCCCACGCCTGATCTCAGGCCCCGACCTTCTTCAGCATGGCCATGCGCAGGCATTTGCACACCACCTCGTCCCGCTGGTTGAGCAGTTCGTGGGAGAAGGTGACGACACCCGCGGTGGGACGCGACTTGCTCTCGCGCAGTTCCACGATCTCGCTGGTCGCGCGGAGCGTGTCACCGAGGAACACCGGCTTGGGATGCACCAGCTTGTCATAGCCCAGGTTGGCGATCAGCGTGCCCAGCGTCGTGTCGCTGATCGTCAGGCCGATCATGAGGGCAAAGGTGAAGGTGCCGTTGACGAGGATCTGGCCGAATTCGGACGCTTTTGCCGCCTCGACGTCGATATGCAGTGGCTGGGGATTGTGGGTCATGACGGAGAAGAGAAGATTGTCCGTCTCCGTCACCGTGCGACGGATGTCATGGGTGAGCCGGTCGCCCACGGTCCATTCGTCGAAATGCTTGCCTGCCATATGATTGCTCCCTGAAAATGCGGTGCGATGCGTGAGAAGGAGGGGCGTGAGAAGGAGGGGCGTGAGGATGACGGGCGGTCAGTCCCCGGCCCGGCGATCGCGATGCTGGCGCAGGCCCAGCCCCTCGTCCGTCGGCACATAGCGCAGCGTGCCGATCACGCGCAGGTCGCCGCCGCCATGGTCGAGCGGGTGACGCTGCCCGTCGACCACCGGCACCTCCGCAAAATCGAAGGGGCTGAGGCCGTCGATGCAGGCCGCGTTGATCGCATATTGGCTGGGGTCGAAGCGACGCTGGTGATGGGTGTAGACGCCGCAGCGGCTACAGAAGTAATGGCGCGCCGTGCCGGTGTTGAAGCGATATTCGGTGAGCAGGTCGTCGCCCGCCGTGATGGTGAGGCCGGCGGTGTCCGCGAACAGGATCACCGCGCCGCGCATCCGGCAGGCCGAACAGGTGCAGCGGATGGCGTCGCTCAGCGGCCCGGCGAGCTGCGCCGTGAAGCGCACCCCGCCGCAATGGCATTGGCCCGTGACGGGGCCAGGGCCGGTCGCAGGGCCACTAACCGAACCCGCGACGGGGCCGGGGCCGGGGACCGGGCCACTGTCCTGTTCGCCGGACATCGCCCTAGGCCTCGTCCGCCGCCTCGATCCGCACGAGGAGCGCGTCCACCTGCACCTGCGCACCCGCGCTGGTGTTGAGTTCCGCCACCACGCCGTCGAACGGGGCGGTCAGGCTATGCTCCATCTTCATGGCTTCGAGGGTGAGGAGCTTCTGCCCCTTCACCACCGCGTCGCCCGCCGCGACCTCCACCGCGATGACGCGGCCGGGCATGGGGGAGAGGATCGCGCCGGAGGAGGCGCCGCCCGCCGCTTCGCCTTCCTTGCGCCACAGCGTCAGATCCCAGGTCTGGCCCTGCGTGCTGTAGCGGACCGACGGCTGGGGATGGGGGTCGCCCGCGGCGCCCAGTTCCACCTCGACCGGATCGCCATCGAGCGCGAACCACGCCGTCCGCCGGGGCGGCGCGTTGAGGCGGAAGCCCAACGGCTTGTAATCGGGCACGAGGTCCATCGCCGCCCAGCTCAGCCCCTCTGCCGAGGGGGTGGGCACGGCCGCCATCTCTTCGCCGTCGCGACCGATCAGGCCGGTATCGACGTTGCCCGCCACGAAATCGGGATGCTCCAACGCGTTGACGAGGAAGGAGGCGTTGGTCTTCACCGGCCAGACGACCGAATCCGCCATCAGGTCGCGCAGCAGCTCGCGCGCGCCGTTGCGATCGTCGCCGCGCGCGATGACCTTGGCGATCATCGGATCGTAGAAGGGCGAAATCTCCGCCCCCTGATAGACGCCCGTGTCGATCCGCGCGCCGTCGCGACCGGCATCGCCCAGTTCGAACAGCTCCAGCCGACCGATGCTGGGCAGGAAGCCCTTCGCCGGGTCTTCGGCATAGAGGCGCGCTTCCATCGCCCAGCCGGTGATGCTGAGGTCTTCCTGCTTCTTGGGGAGGGGTTCGCCCGACGCGACGCGGAGTTGCCATTCGACCAGATCGACGCCGGTGATCTCCTCCGTCACCGGATGCTCGACCTGCAATCGCGTGTTCATTTCCATGAACCAGATGCGGTCGGCGCGCAACCCTTCGGAACCGTCCGCGATGAATTCGATGGTGCCCGCGCCGACATAGTCGACCGCCGCCGCCGCCTTGACCGCCGCCGCGCACAGGTCCGCGCGGGTGGCTTCGTCCATGCCGGGCGCGGGGGCTTCCTCGATCACCTTTTGATGGCGGCGTTGCAGGGAGCAGTCCCGCTCGAACAGATGGACGATATTGCCATGGGTGTCCCCGAACACCTGCACCTCGATATGGCGGGGGCGCTGGATATATTTCTCGATCAGCACATGGGCGTTGCCGAAACTGGCCGTCGCCTCACGCTGGCAGGAGGCGAGCGCGTCGATGAAGTCCGGCGCGGCCTCGACCAGCCGCATACCCTTGCCGCCACCGCCGGCAACCGCCTTGATGAGCACAGGATAGCCGATCTCGCCCGCCCGTTCCGCGAGGAAGGCGGGTTCCTGATTCTCGCCCATATAGCCGGGGGTGACGGGCACGCCCGCGTCCGCCATCAGCTTCTTGGCGGCGTCCTTCAGGCCCATCGCCGTGATGCTGGACGGGTTGGGGCCGACCCAGACGAGGCCAGCGTCGATCACCGACTGCGCAAACTCGGCATTCTCCGACAGGAAGCCATAGCCGGGGTGAATGGCCTGCGCGCCGGTCGCCTGCGCGGCGGCGAGGATCTTCTCGCCCACCAGATAGCTTTCGCGCGTCGGTGACGGGCCGATATGCACGGCCTCGTCCGCCTCCCGCACATGGAGCGCGTTGGCGTCCGCGTCGGAATAGACGGCGACCGTGCGAATGCCGAGGCGGCGCGCGGTGCGGATGATACGGCAGGCGATTTCGCCACGATTGGCGATGAGGAGGGACTGGATCATCGCAATTACATCCTGAACACGCCGAACGCGGGGCGATCGGCTATCGGGGATTCGAGGCTGGCGGCAAGGGCGAGGCCCAGCACGTCGCGGGTCTGCGCCGGGTCGATGACGCCATCGTCCCACAGGCGCGCGGTGGCGTAATAGGGGTTGCCCTCATCCTCATATTTCTGGCGGACGGGGGCCTTGAAGGCTTCGGCCTCCTCCGGCGACCATTTTGCCGCGTCACGGTGGACGGTGGCGAGGACCGACGCCGCCTGCTCCCCGCCCATGACGGAAATGCGCGCATTGGGCCAGGTGAAGAGGAAGCGGGGCGAGTAGGCGCGGCCGCACATGCCATAATTGCCCGCGCCGAAACTGCCGCCGATCAGCACCGTGATTTTCGGCACGGTGGCGGTGGCGACCGCCGTCACCAGCTTCGCACCATGTTTCGCGATCCCCTCCGCCTCATATTTGCCGCCGACCATGAAGCCGGAGATATTTTGGAGGAAGAGGAGCGGGATGCGGCGCTGGCACGCCAGTTCGATGAAATGCGCGCCCTTGACCGCGCTCTCGCTGAACAGCACGCCATTGTTGGCGAGGATGGCGACCGGCTGGCCCCAGATATGGGCAAAGCCGCAGACGAGGGTGGTGCCGTATAGCGCCTTGAACTCGTGGAATTCCGACCCGTCGACCAGCCGCGCGATCACCTCATGCACGTCATAGGGCGCGCGGACATCGTCGGGGACGATGCTGTACAGGTCTTCGGCGGGATATTTGGGGTCGCGGGATTCGCGCAGGTTTACACCGGGGTCGTGCGGCTTGCCGAGGGTGGAGACGATGTCGCGCACGATGGTCAGCGCATGTTCGTCATTGTCGGCGACATGGTCGACCACGCCGGACTTGCGGCCATGCAGGTCGCCACCACCCAGATCCTCCGCACTGATGACCTCGCCCGTCGCGGCCTGCACCAGCGGGGGGCCGGCGAGGAAGATGGTGCCCTGGTTGCGGACGATCACCGTCTCGTCCGACATGGCGGGGACATAGGCGCCGCCCGCCGTGCAACTGCCCATGACGCAGGCGATCTGCGGGATGCCCTTGGCGGACATGTTCGCCTGATTGAAGAAGATGCGACCGAAATGCTCGCGGTCGGGAAAGACCTCCGCCTGATGGGGCAGGTTCGCGCCGCCCGAATCGACGAGGTAGATGCAGGGCAGGTGGTTGGCCTCCGCAATCTCCTGCGCGCGCAGATGCTTCTTGACCGTGGTGGGGTAGTAGGTGCCGCCCTTCACCGTGGCGTCGTTGCACAGGATCATGCACTGGCGCCCCGACACCCGGCCGATGCCCGCGATGACGCCCGCGCCGGGCACTTCGTCGCCATAGAGACCGGTTGCCGCAAGCTGGCCCACCTCCAGGAAAGGGGAGCCGGGATCGAGCAGCCGTTCCACGCGGTCGCGGGGCAGCAGCTTGCCGCGCGAGACATGGCGGTCACGCGAAGCCTTGTTGCCGCCCAGCGCCGCCGTGGCGACCCGATCCCGCAATTCCGCCGCCAGCGCACGGTTGTGCGCGGCGCGGGCCTGCGCCTCCGGGCTGTCCGGGTTGAGCGTGGTGGGGAGGACGGGGCCGCTCACAGGGCCGCTCCGGCCCGGAGGAGATGGATAGGGCAGAGACTGCAAAGGGTCATGATTCGGACGGTTCCCGACAGTTGTCGTGACAAGATAGGCCCTGCATTGGCGCGGTCCACAGGCTTTGGCAATGGATGAAACGAACGTACGTGCGTTTAATGGCGGGGCGGTCACGGCTGACCGCGCCCTTAGCATTTTGGCAAGGCTTGTCCGGCAGAGGAACAGGCGGAGCAGCCGCCATGTACAATATTATATTTCGCCCTGATCTCAATCTGTTGGACATCCGTTGGGCGGGTCCGTTCACCCCGGACGCGGTCGGCGCCTATGCGCGCGACGTGGCGAGGCAGTTCGGCCAGAGCGGCTTTCGGCCCGGCTATCGGCTGCGCATGGACATGACGCACAGCGGCACCCAGCCGCAGGAGGCCCTGCCCCGCTTCGCCACCAGCTTCGCCGCCTTTCCCAAGGCCAGCCGCATCGCGATCATCACGCCCAGCGCGGTGACGCGGATGCAGGTGCGGCGCGAGATGCAGCAAAGCTATCGGCGCATATTCGCAACCGCGGACGAGGGACTGGCGTGGTTGCTGGCCGAGGAGGACGGCGGCGGGGCGTAGGGGGTTCCCTCGCCAGAAGCCGGTTTCGGTCCGATGGCATCGGCCCGGCTGCTTCAGCTTTTTGTGACGTATCGCGCTTTCCGGGGCAGCGGATGATTCCACGGCCCCGCCGGACCCTAGATAAAGATCGCCACCACCTGCCGCGCGGACAGCAGGGGCACGCCCTCCGCGTTGAACACGCGCATGTTCTGGATGGAATAGCCGTCCGCCGCCGCCTCGCTGGACGACCAGACGAGGTGCCAGCCGCCGCTTTGCGCCAACGGCTGGTGTACATCCACCGACCAGCTCAGCGTACTGACCGGCGCGGGCTTGGGGAAATGGGACATGGCGGCGCAGGGCAGCGCATCGGCCATGGCGAGCAGCGCGGTGATCGGGTCTTCCCCCGCATCCTCGCGGAACCGCACCCAGACGGCGAATTCGGGACGGCCGTCGCTGCGCGCCCCCCCCTCCTCGGCGCTCGCCCCCCCTTCGAACAGGCGCGTGCCGGCGGCAAAGCGGAATTCGAACTGGCCGAGGAAACCCTTCAGCGGCTTGGACGTGCGGTGCAGCGGTTCGCAGGCGTCGGGCGGCGGCACGTCCATGCGCGGGCTATAATCATGGGCGATGGCGCTCTCGCGCGGACCGGCGAAGGAGAAGGTCGCGCGGGCGGCCAGGCCGTCCTCGTTCCAGCAGTCCACCCCGACAATGGCGGAGGAGCGCCCGCGCCGCAGCAGCGCCGGGCGGAAGGACAGCGGACCCGTCGTGGGACCGACAAAGGTGAATTGCGCGTTGCGGAGCGGGCCGAGGTCGCCATGGGCGCGGCGGATCGCGGCGTGGGACAGCGCCGCCGTCATCCCGCCGAACAGAGTCCGGCCCTGCGCCCAGAGTTCGGGCGCCTCGATGCGATACGCCTCCGCATCCGCCTCTCCCCCTTCGGTAAGGCGGTAGGGAGCAAGGGTGGCGATGGTGTCGTGCAGGCTGGCCATGGCCTCCGCATGCGACGTGACGCCCCCCGCCGTCAATGACGATGAAATGGCGGGTTGCGGGCGCAGTGTAAAAATATATAATGCATTATTCCTGTTCCGTTGCGAGATGTCATGAGCCACCAGCCCCCCAGCGCCTCCTCGGTCGATGCTTCCTCACCTGCCCTGTCGGACATCGCCGTTCCGGCGGGCCAGCCGCTGCATGGCAAACGGGTGATCGAACTGGGCACGATGGTCGCCGCCCCCTTTGCGACGCATATCCTCAGCCAGTTGGGCGCGGAGGTCATCAAGGTGGAGCCGCCGACGGGCGACACCACGCGGGCGCTGGTGCGCGGCGGGCCGAGCGGCACGATCATCGCCTATAGCCATGGCAAGAAGGGCATGTGCATCGACCTGTCGAAGCCGGAGGGGCTGGCGGTCTTTCACCGCCTGATCGCCACCGCCGATGTGTTCATCCACAATCTGGCCCCCGCCTCCGCCCGCAAGCTGGGCGTGGCGGCGGAGGATTGCGCGCGGATCAACCCGGCGCTGATCCATTGCCATGTGCGCGGATATGCCCATGGCCCGCAGGAGGATGACCTGGCCACCAATCCGGTCGCGGAGGCATCGACCGGGGTGATGGACGACCATCGCATCAACGGCCGGCCCAGCCGCCTCGGCCCCAGCTATCATGACCAGTTCGCGGGCACCTATGCCGTCATCCGCATACTGGCGACGATGATGAACCCCGCCGCGACGGCGGACGACCGGCGCATCGAGATCGGCCTGTACGAGACGGGCCTGCACCTCGCCGCGCGCGATCTGGCGGGGGTGCAGCTCAAGACGCAATTGCTGGGGCGGCCGGAGAAGGAAGCGGGCGGCGAGTTCGCCATGCCCGGCTATGGCAGCTATGAGACGGCGGACGGGCGCTGGCTCTACCTGCTGGTGCTGACCGACGCCCATTGGGTGAAGCTGACGCAGGCGCTGGCCATGCCGGAAGCGGGCGACGCAGACCTCGCCAAGTTGCGCGATCGCAAGAAACAGCGCGACCGGGTGGAGGCCGCCGTGCGCGCGGCGGTCGGCGCGCTGGACTATGGCGATGTGGCGGCGAAACTGCGCGCGGGCGGCGTGGGCTTCAACGAGGTGATGCCGCTGGAGCGGGTGCTGGACGCGCCCCAGGCGCGCACGGTCGGCAAGCTGCGCGATGTGCGCTTTCGCGGGCTGGATTTCGAGGTGCCGGAATTTCCGGGACGCCGGCAGGCGGCCGAACCCGGCCTGCCGCCGCCGGAACTGGGCGAGCATAGCGCGGAACTGCTCGCCACGCTGGGCTATGACGCGGCGGCGGCGGCGGCGTTGCTGGCCGGGGGCGCGGTGAAGGTCGCGGGGGCGGAGGAATTTGCCTGGGCGCCGGTGCGCGACAAGGCGGCGCGCGACGGGACCGCCGATGCTCCGCAAAGCCTTCCGGCCTGACGTGCCTCTTTCGAATGGCATCGGCAACGCTTATGCATCCTGCACGATCCATCTGTCAGCGATGGGCCACCAAGGACATGCGGAGCAGTTGAGCCTATGCAATTTCGGACCAAGGAGGAGCAGGTCGCGGATTATCTGCGCGAGGGCATCATCGCGGGGCGCTTTCCGCGCGGCACGCGGCTGAAGCAGCAGGAGATCGCGACCTTGCTCCAGACCAGCATCACGCCGGTGCGCGAGGCGCTCAAGCTGCTCGCCGCGGAAGGCTATGTGAACGGCGACAGCTATCGCGGGGCGACCGTCGCGCCGTTCGACATCACCGCGACGAACGAGATGCTGAGCCTGCGCATCCTCCTCGAAACGCAACTTGTGCGGGGCGCGGTGGAGAATGCCAGCGCCGCCGACCTCGACGAACTGCACAAGCTGGACGCGGAGTTCAGCCGCGCCATCCAGGCGGGCGAGAATGAGGCGGCGCGCGCGGCCAACTATCGCTTCCACCACCGCATGTTCGAGATCGCGAACATGCCGCAAACGCTGCATTTCGTGCAGATACTCTGGGCGCGCTACCCCTTCGACCTCATCAACCGGATCGGCGGCCGGGTGGGCCGGGCCGCGAACGAGCATGAGGAATTGTTGCAGGCCTTCATCGCGTCCGACGTGGGCGCGGCCCTGCTGGCGACGCGGCGGCATATCGAATCGGGCTGGCTGGAACTGGAGCGCGCCATGCAGGCGCAATCGGCGGCGGACGCCTCCGCCGGGCTGGCCGCCCCGTCCTAGAGTGTTCCCTGATCGAGCGGAAACACTCTTCTCTTTGGATTGCATTTTCACGACCACATAGAGAGGTGCCCCGATGACACAGTCCCTTTTCCTCGTCATGGATATGATGAACGACATCGTCCACGAAGAGGGGTTCGGCAAGGCCGGTTACGGCGTGCAGGTGAAGCAGCGCAACGTGCTGGCCAACACCGCCGCCGCCATTGCCGCCGCGCGGGCGGCGGGCGTGGCCATCGGCTATGTGCGGGTCGGCTTCTCCGCCGATTATCGGGAAGCGCCGGAAGTCTCCCCCATCTTTTCCGGCGCGCGCAAGAACCAGATCTTCCAGCTCGGCACATGGGGGACAGAGGTGCATGAGGCGCTGGCCCCGCAGCCGCAGGACTTCGACATCGTCAAGCATCGCGTCAGCCCCTTCTATGGCACCGCGCTGGAGCCGATCCTGCGCGCGAACCGGATCGAGCGGCTGGTCCTGTGCGGCGTGTCCACCAATGGCGTGGTCCATTCGGGCGCGCGCGACGGGCATGACCGGGATTATGAATGCATTATCCTGGAGGATTGCTGCGCGGGCGTGACGCCGGAGGAGCATCGCGACGCCATCGCCTGCCTGGGCCGCTACGCCCGGATCGTGCAGAGCGGGGAGTATGACTGGCAGGGCTGACCCGCCCCACGCACCGGACCAATGAGAGGAGATGAGGGGGCATGATGGACGGAATAACGGCCAGCCCGCTGACCCTGACCCTTGCGCCCATGATGGGGGCCTATCCCTGCCTCTCCGCCGCCGGGCTGCCACGGGGGCGCGGCGCGGCGGCTCCTGTCCGACCTTGCCGATCATCGGTGGCCCTGCCGTGCGTGGGGGCCGTCGCCATCCTGTTCGGGGCGAGAATATTGGCTTTTCATCCCCTCTGGCGGTCCCCGGCGGAGGTCACCATGTCCGCCGTCGCGGCGTGGTGGGACGTGGAGGGCGCGGATATGCTGGCGTCGCCCGCCCTCCTCACCTGATTGTTTGCCCGCCCTGGCTCCGTCGCACCCATCCGGGTGGCCACCGCCATCGGCGCGATAGCGAGTGTATAATCTGATCGCCGTCGGGCTTTTTGGCCATGGCGCCTGACCACCGGTCCCGCCGGCCCTTTCCGCCCTTATTCCATCCCCACCCCATCCCTGAATGACAACAGGCCGACAAATTTGCGCGGGACGCGCTTGACCCATCGCAAAATAATGCATTATGCATGATGTTACAGATTATCGAGGGCGACCCCATGCGCCCGACAGCAAACCGGACGCAGGCCATGCGCCCCACGAGGAGTTAGAGAGAGATGAGCACCGCGACCGTCGAAGCCGATGTCGGCCACGCCCCCGCCGAGGGAAAGATCACCAAGGAAGCGATCAAGGCCGCCGAGAATATGATCGGCATGCAGTTGCGCCCTGAAGGCCCCTATTTGCAGGACGCGACCGAGGACACGATCCGCAACTTCTGCAACGGCATCGGCGACCTCAACCCGCTGTACCGCGATCTGGAGGTGGGCCGCCTGACCCGCCATGGCGGCATGCTGGCCCACCCCAACTTTCCGATGGCGTTCGGCTGGGTCGGTCGCACCCGCTGGGGCCTGCCCGGCGTGCATGGCTTCTACGCCGGGAACGACTGGGAGATGTTCCGCCACATACGCCCCGGCGACCGGCTGACCGCGATCGAGCGCGTCGTGGGCGTGCAGGTGAAGGAGAGCGAATTTTCCGGCACGCTGGTGCTGCAATATGTCGAGGCCAGCTATTACAACCAGCGCGGCGAACTGGTCGCCCGCACGCTGGGCACCTGCACCCGGCACGAGCGCAAGGCGGCGCGCGACACCGGCAAATATGACGGCATCAAGACGCATGAATATACGCCCGCGGAGTTCGAGCATATCGACGCCGCCATCCTGAACGAGGAAAAGAATATCCGGGGCGGCACCGTCCGTTACTGGGAGGAAGTGCAGGAAGGCGAGGAATTGCCGGAGATCGTGCGCGGCCCGCTGTCGCTGATGGACACGATGGGCTTCCTCGTCGGTTGCGGCCGTGGCCATACCCATGGCGTGATCTTCAAGAATGCGGTCAAGCATCCCGGCCATTTCTTCCGCAACCCGGAAGCGGGCGGCGGCATCGAATATACCGGCATCGGCCACCACCGTGAATCCACCGCCAAGGAAGTCGGCGTGCCGGGAGTCTATGATTACGGCCCGCAGCGGTCGGCGTGGATGGCCAGCCTCGTCACCAACTGGATGGGCGACGCCGCCTTCCTGAAGCGCGTCCGCACCCAGATGCGCCGCTTCAACACCATGGGCGACTGCACCTGGGCGCGCGGCAAGGTGACGCGCAAATATGTGAAGGACGGCCATGCGCTGGTCGACATCGAGATCCGGGGCGAGAACCAGCGCGGCGAACTGACCACGCCCGGCCTCGCCACGGTCATCCTCCCGTCGCTCGACCCGAATATCAAGGTGTTCGTGGACGGGTCGAACCTCGACCTCGACCTGCCGGTGGTGCGCTGAAAACGGCTGGCGGGCAGGACCAGAGCATGTCGAACACGTCCCTGACGACCGGCCCCCTGAGCGGCCTGCGCGTCATCGTCAACGCCACGGGCGTCGCGGCCCTTTACGCCGCGCGCCTGCTGGGGACGATGGGGGCGGAAACGATCCTGCTGGAACCGCCCGCCGGTTGCCCGCTGCGCCGCGAGGGACCGTTTCTAGACGAGGCGGGGCAGGCGAGCGCCCTGTTTGCCTATCTGGCGGCGGGGGCGCACAGCCTGATCTGCGAACTGGATACGGACCATGGCCGGGCGATGCTCGGCGGGCTGCTCGCGCAGGCGGATATCTTCATCGACGATACGGTGCTGGCCGGGCGACAGGCGTCGGGACTGGACGAGGCGGCGGTCGCGGCGCGGCACCCGCAGTTGATCCATGTCTCCGCCCTGCCCTTTGGCGCCCATGGGCCAAAGGCCCACTGGACGGCGGAGGACATCATCCTCCAACATGCATCGGGCGAGGGTAATCTGCTGCCCAACGGCCTGTCCATCGAACTGTTTCCCCACCGCTCCCCGGTCAAGATCCACGGCCATTTCGCCAGCCTGCAGGGGGGCCTCGCCGCCGCATTGGGCGCGCTGGCGGCGCTGTGGGCGCGACCGGAACAGGGCGGGCAATATGTGGATATTTCCAGCCAGGACGCCACGCTGGCGGTCGGCGCCTTCGCCATCCAGCGGCTGGGCGACGGCTCTGTCGAGCATCGGGTGGAACGGTCGTTCCGCTATGG
Organism: Sphingobium sufflavum; assembly: GCF_021403115.1. Lineage (GTDB taxonomy): Bacteria > Pseudomonadota > Alphaproteobacteria > Sphingomonadales > Sphingomonadaceae > Sphingobium > Sphingobium sufflavum. The sequence continues at coordinate 404,879 of NZ_JAJSSH010000001.1, read as the reverse complement.
CGGCGTCATCCCCTGCGCGGATGGCCATGTCGAACTGCTGACGCTGGAGCAGCGGCAGTGGGACGGGCTGGTCAAGCTGCTGGGCGAACCCGACTGGGCGCTCGACCCCGCGCTGGCGGACTCGCTGGAGCGCAGCCGGCAGGGTCCGGCGATCAACGGCCATATCCGCGCATGGGCAGGGTCGCGAAAAGTGGAGGACATCGTGCGGGAAGGGCAGAAGCTGAGCGTCCCGCTCGCCAAATATTACAGCCCGGCTGAAGTGGTGCGCGACCCGCATGAGAGGGTGCGCGGCCTGTTCCAGCCGGTGGATGTGGCGGGCGTCGGCCTGCTGGACATGCTGGTGTCGCCCTTCCATGTCGACGGCGCGCCGCTGGTGCTGAATGGCGGCCCGCCCGTGCTGGGCGACTATCGCCGCGCGACCGTGGGAGCCTGAGCCATGGCGAAACCCCTCAGCGGCATCCGCATTGCCGATTTCACCGTGCATAACGCCGGCCCCTTCTGCACCCATCTGCTGAGCCAGTTGGGCGCGGAGGTCATCAAGGTGGAGAGCGCGATGCGGCCCGACGCCTTTCGCAAGCCCCACCCCGTCTATGGCCGCATGGGTCCGGCGACCTTCGATCAGGTCGCATCGACCAAATTGTCCGTCCGCATCAACCTGAAGAAGCCGGGCGGCATCGCGCTGGCGAAACGGCTGGTCGCGGTGTCGGACGTGGCGGCGGAGAGTTTCCGGCCCGGCGTGATCGGGCGGCTGGGCCTTGGCTATGACGCCCTGCGCGCGGTGAAGCAGGACATCATCATGCTGTGCGTGTCCTCCTCCGGCCAGAGCGGACCGGATTCGCATTTCGCGGGCTATGCGCCGCTGTTCGGGGCGTGGGGTGGGCTTGGCGAGATGACCGGCTATGCCGATGGCCCGCCGGTCGAGATGCGCCATGTCATGGACCATACGGTCGGCATGAACGCCGCCGTCGCGACGCTGGCCGCGCTCCAGCGGCGACGCGCGACGGGCCGGGGCGGGCTGGTCGACGTGTCGGCGCGGGAGGTGGCGTCGTCGCTGCTGGGCGAGGCGCTGTTGCTGGCGGCGGCGGGGCAGCAGCCGCATCGCAGCGGCAACGACCACCCGCGCATGGCGCCGCATGGCGTCTATCCGGCGGCGGGGGAGGATCGCTGGATCGCGATCGCGGTGGGCAGCGATGCCGGGTGGCGATCGTTCGCAACGCTGATCGGCGCGGCGGAGCTGGCGGACAACCCGCGCTTTGCCACCGAACCGCTGCGCCACGCCAACCGCGCGGCACTGGACGTCATCGTATCCCAATGGACCGCCACCCTGCCCGCCGAGGACGCCGCCGAGCGGTTGCAGGCGGCGGGCATCGCCGCCCACGCCAGCTGGACCACGCCGGAGATCGCCGCCGACCCGCATTTGCGGACACGGCGCGCCATCGTGGACGTGGCGGAACCGGACGGCAAGGAACGCGCCGCCGTCGGCGTGCCCATGCGCCTGTCGAAGGGGGCGGAGATCGGCATCGAGCGCGGCACGCCCAAGCTCGGCGAGCATGAGGATTATGTCTATGGCGACCTGCTGGGCCTGACACGGGCCGAACGACAGGCGCTGGCGGACGACGAAAGCATTTACTGACATCCGCATCCGGGCAAGGATGGACGGACAAGAGAGAGGAACGACAAGCGTGGTCACTATCCCGATAAGCGCCCCGCCCCGACTGGATGGCCAGGTGGCCTTCGTCACCGGCGCAGCGGGGGGCATCGGCAAGGAGATCGTGCGCGCCTTCGTCGAACAGGGCGCAACGGTGATCGCCACCGACCTGGCGGAGGCCAATCCGTTCGCGGGGCAGGCGCAGGTCGACTATCATCGCTATGACGTGACCAGCGACGCGGAGACGGACGCCGTCATATCCGCCGTGCTGGCGAAGCATGGCCGGGTGGATTCGCTGGTGCTGTGCGCGGGCGCTATCTCCAACCTGTCGCTGGCCGACGCCAGCGATGCGGAATGGGAAAAGATGTACCGCGTCAATGTGATGGGCGCGGTGAACCCGCTGCGCCGCCTCTATCCGGTGATGGTCGATCAGGCGTTCGGCAAGATCGTCGCGCTCGGTTCCATCGCGGCGAAGATCGGCGGCGTGCAGTCCGGCCCCGCCTATGTCGCGGCCAAGTCCGCCGTGCACGGCATCATGAAATGGGTCGCCAAGTCGGGCGCGGGCAAGGGCGTCTATGCCAATATCGTCGCCCCCGGCCCGGTCGAGACGCCGATGTGGGACGCCTGCACCGACCGCGCGCCGCCGTCCCCCCATGGCAGCGTGCCACTGGGCCGCTACGGCCAGCCGGAGGATATTGCGCAGGGCATCCTCTTCCTCTGCTCGCCGCAGTCGAACTGGATCACCGGGACCACGCTCGACATCAACGGCGGCATGTTGATGGATTGAGATGATGGCGGACACAGGAATACAGGCAGGGATATTGGGCTTCATCGGCCTGGGCGTCATGGGTGGCGGCATGTGCGGCAATGTCGTGCGCAAGCATGACGGCGTGGTGCAGGCGTTCGACATGAACGCGGAGGCGCTCGCCACACAGGTCGCGAACGGGGCCGTCGCGGCGGCATCTGTCGCGCAACTGGCGGCGGCGGCCGGGGTCATCTTCCTCTCGCTGCCCGGCGGCAAACAGGTCGCGGCGGTGGGCGAGGAGATCGCCGCTCATGCCGCGCCCGGCACCATCGTCATCGACCTGTCCACCACCAGCGTCGCGGAAGCGCGAAGCGTGGCGGCGCGGCTGGCGGAAAAGGGCCTGCACTTCGCCGATGCCCCCGTCGCGCGCACGCGGCAGGCAGCCATCGACGGCACGCTGAGCATCATGGTCGGCGCGCCCGACGACCTGTTCGCCCGGATCGAGCCATTGCTGCGCCACATGGGCAGCGACGTCACCCATTGCGGCGATGTCGGTTGCGGGCAGGTGGTCAAGCTCATCAACAACACGCTGCTGTTCGAGCAGGTCGCCGCCATTGCCGAAATGATGGTGGTGGCGGAACGGGCGGGCGTCGCCCCGGCCCGGCTGGTCGAGGCCATATCACTGGGATCCGGCGACAGTTTCGCGCTGCGCAACCATGCGCTGAAGGCCATGGTGCCCCGGCAGTTCCCCGAAAAAGCCTTTCCCGCGCCCTATGTGCTGAAGGATATCGGCTACACCATCGAACTGGCCGAAAGCATGGGCGTGAACCCAGCCCTGCCCCGCCTCGCCGCCACCTATTATCAGGCGGCGATCGACCGGGGCATCGGCCAGAAATATTTTCCCGCGATCATAGAAGTCATCGGCACACACGCCAGCGGGACCGGAGAGGATAATGAAGCTGAACCTGCGCGAGGTCACGACCGGGCTTAAATTCCCCGAAGGCCCCATCGCCATGCCCGACGGCTCCCTGCTGGTCGTGGAGATAGAGGGCACGCGCCTTGTCCGGGTGCAACCCGACGGACGGCAGGAGACGGTCGCGGTGCTGGGCGGCGGTCCCAATGGCGCGGCCATCGGACCGGACGGCAAATGCTATGTCTGCAACAATGGCGGATTCAACTGGGTCCATCAGGATGATGGCTATCACCGCCCCCATGGCCGCGCCGACGCCTATACCGGGGGCAGCATCCAGCGGGTCGACCTGGACAGCGGCGCGGTGGAGACGCTCTACACCCATTGCGACGGCAACCCGATCATGGGGCCGAACGACATCGTCTTCGACGCGGACGGCGGCTTCTGGTTCACCGACCATGGCAAAAGCTATGATCGGCTGATGGACCGGGGCGCGGTCTATTATGCGACCATCGATGGCGGTTTCATCCGGGAGGCCGCCTTCCCCCTCATCACCCCCAATGGCGTCGGCCTCTCCCCCGATGGGCAAACCCTCTATGTGTCGGAGACGGAGACGGGGCGGCTGTGGGCGTGGCCGATCATCGGGCCGGGCGAACTGGCGAAGGCGCCATGGCCCTCCCCCGCCGGTGGGCGCTTCATCGGCGGGCCGACCGGATACCAGCGGTTCGACAGCATCGCGGTGGAAGCGAACGGCAATATCTGCGTCGCCAGCCTCGTCGCGGGCGGTATCAGCGTCTTTTCGCCCGACGGCGGGCTGATCGAATTCTGGGAAGCGCCCGAACCCTATTGCACCAACATCTGCTTTGGCGGGCCGGATATGAAGACGGCCTATATCACCCTGTCCGGCTTTGGCCGGCTGGTCGCGCTCGAGTGGCCGCGCGCGGGCCTGCCGCTGGTGCATCAGGGGTTTGTCGCGGCGTGAGACGGGCAGGATGATGTCGTGACGAGGTGAGAGCAGGGTGACAGGGGAGGGGATGATGGAAACACGGCCATTGCGTGCCCATGCGCGGATTCTCGTCTCCTCGCTGGTCGGGACGGCGGTCGAATATTATGACTTCTTCATCTATGCCACCGCCGCCGCACTGGTGTTCGGCCCACTGTTCTTTCCCGGTGAGAGCGCCGCGGCGCAGACGCTTCTGTCCTTCATGAGCTTCGGCATCGCCTTCATCGCCCGGCCCATTGGCGCGGTCGCGTTCGGCCATTTCGGCGACCGGATCGGGCGCAAGTCCACGCTGGTCGTCTCTCTGCTGCTGATGGGCGGCTGCACCCTCGCCATCGCCTTCCTGCCGACCTATGCGCAGGTCGGGTGGATTGCCCCCGCGCTACTGTGCACGCTGCGCTTCGGGCAGGGCTTTGGCCTCGGCGGCGAATGGGGCGGGGCCGCGCTGCTGGCCATCGAAAATGCCCCCAAAGGTTGGGAAGCGCGTTATGGCGCCGCACCGCAACTGGGCGTGGCGGTGGGGTTTTGCGCGGCAACGGGGGTGTTCCTGATCCTGGGCGGCCTGCTGTCGGACGCGGATTTCCTCGCCTGGGGCTGGCGCATCCCCTTTCTGGCCAGCGCCATCCTCGTCCTGCTGGGCCTGTGGATCCGGCTGCGCATCGCGGAAACGCCAGAGTTTCGCGCCGCGCTGGACAAGGAGCCGCCCCATGCCGTCCCCTTTGCCGCGCTGATGAGCCACCATTGGGGGCTGGTGCTGGCGGGCAGCGCGGGGGTGGTGTCGACCTACGCGCTCTTCTACCTCGCTACCGCCTATGCGCTGGCGCAGGGGACCAGCGTCGGCGGCTGGCCGCGCGCGACCTTCCTGACGATCCAGATCCTCGCCAACTGCTTCTATGCGGTGGGAATCGTGCTGGCGTCGATCCACGCCGACCGGACCAGCGCCGCGCGGACCATCGCAGGCGGGTCGCTGGTCACGGCGGCGCTGGGGCTGGTCTTCTCGCCCGCGCTGGCGGCGGGGTCGCTGCCGCTGGTGACGGCGATGCTGTGCGCGGCGATGCTGACGCTCAGCTTCAACAATGCGCCGCTGGGCCGCTGGCTTTCGCAACTGTTCCCGGTGCGGGTGCGCTACAGCGGCGTGTCGCTGGCCTTCAACGCGGGCGGGATCGTCGGCGGCGCGCTGTTGCCCATCGCCGCGCAGGGGATGAGCGCGGCGGGTGTCGCCCATTATACCGGCCTGCTGTTGACGGCGGCGGGGCTGATGACCTTCGTGGGCGTGAAGCTGGCACGACCCGCCGCTCCCTAGAGTCGGCCCCGTTCAAGTGGCACGGGCGCTCTCGCCCATCTTCCAGCGGCCGTGCAAGCGGAGCGTCGGGCGATGACGTACACCGCCACCGATCCCGCATGAAACGAGCAAACATCAGGCCGCGTCAACCCTCGCCCGCGAGCCGCCGCTCCAGCCCCGCCTTCACACCCCGCCACTCGCTGTCGATGATGCTGAAACGGATCGAGTTGCGGATACGGCCGTCGGGCATGATCCGTTCGTTACGGATCAGCCCCTCCTCCACCGCGCCCAGCCGCAGGATGGCGGCGCGGGATTTGGCGTTCAGCTCGTCGGTGGTGAACTGCACCCGGATCAGGCCCAGTTCTTCAAAGGCATGGCGCAGCATCAGCAGCTTCGCCTCCGTATTGACGAAACTGCGCTGCCAGGAGGCGGCAATCCATGTGTGGCCGATCTCCGCCTGGCGATGGGTCCGGTCCAGCTTCCAGAAGCGCGTGCTGCCGATGACCCGGTCGCCCACCATGGTCACGAAGGGGATGACACTCCCCTCCTCCCGCCCGCGGATCGCGGTGTCGATATAGGCGTCCACGGTCGCCGGGCCGGGGACGTTGGTGACGCGCAGGGTCCATAATTCTCCGTCGGCGGCCGCGGCCAGCAGCGCGTCGCGATGCTCCCGGCCCAGCGGCGCGAGGGTCACCCGCGCGCCTTTCAACAGAATAGTGCCGTCCATCCGCCCGCGTCCTCCCCGGTGAGGCCCGCCCCCTACCAGCGGTGCGGGGCGGTGTGAACCGCGCAACCGGGAACAAGCTATCCCGGTCGGGCGATGCGCGCCTCAGACGGTAATGGTCGCCACCATGTTGCGGGTGCCGCCCTGCTGGGTCCAGACATTCGCCCCCGTCTCCGTCTTCTCCCCGCAGACATGGAGCGGCATGCCGTCGAAGGCGGGCACCTGCCCCCGGAAATCGAAGCCGGTGATCGGGGCGTCAAGATGGCTCGCCGCCAGCCCGGCGAGCAATGTCGCCTGCAACGGGCCATGGACGACCAGCGCGGGATAGGCCTCCTCCCCCATCGCATAGGGCCGGTCATAATGGATGCGGTGGCCGTTCATGGTCAGCGCGGAATAGCGGAACAGCAGGACCGTGTCGGGCATCATATCGCGCCGCCATGGCGCGTCCGGCGCATCGCCGGCCGGGGCGAGGGCGATGGAGCCGGGCGCGGCGGCCTCCCGATAGACGATGTCCTGCTCCTCCACGACCGCCAGCCCCTGCCCGCCGGACAGTTCATGCCGGACCGTGACGAAGACGAGATCGCCGCTCTTCCCGCTCTTCGCCTTCACGTCGAGGATGGTGGAGGTGCGCGTGACAGCCTCTCCCACCAGCAACGGCTGGCGGAACGACAGGCGGCCGCCCGCCCACATGCGGCGGGGCAGGGGTACGGGCGGCAGGAACCCGCCCTTGGCCGGATGCCCGTCGACGCCCAGCCCCTCCGGCGGCTTCACGTCCCAGAAATAGAGCCAATGGTGGAGCAGCGGCAACGGCGCGCCATCGGCGGCGGGCGCATCGCCCAGCGCGGAGGACAACGCGTTGGTGCGGGCCGCGTCCAGCCGGTCCGAAACCGTTTCGCTGCGGCCGATCCAGTCGGAGAAATCTTCGCTCATGCTCTGTGTGGCTCCCGCTTCGGGCAGCCCTCGTGCGCCCTGTTTCTGGCAGAGAGACTTAGCGATGCGGGATATTATGCACAATGCATTTTCATGAAAGACGCAAAGCTATGCTCGGTTTCCCGAAGATCCGCCACCGGAACCCAGCCACCGAAACGGGGAATGGCGGACATGCAAAAGGGGCCGCAGCTTGCGCCACGGCCCCTCCTTGCAGTCAGTCGAGTGCGATCAGAAAGCCGCAGCGACCGAGAAAACCACCGTGCCGTCAGCGCCCGCGCCTTCGCGCAGCGACGTACCGCCGCCGTTGCGGAAACGCTTCGGAACGTTGGTGTTCACATAGTTCACGCCAAAGGTCAGCGCCTTGTAGGTGGCCGATGCACCGACGCTATAGTCGATGATGTCTGCCTTCGTCTGGGTGCTGAACGCATCCGCAACCGTGCCGCGCAGCGCGCCGTTCGAGGTCCAGCCGAGGTGAGCGGTCGCCTTCAGCGGGGTGCTGGGGATGCCGACCGAACCGTCAGCCCACAGATAGGTGTTGTCGTACCGCTTGCCGTTGAACAGATAGGCGTCCTGCTTTGGCGCCCATGCGATACCGGCCTTCGCCCAGACGGGGCCGACCGTGCCCGACACCGATGCATAAGGCTCGATGATCTCGTTGGCGGCGAGACCGGCAACCTTGTTCGGGTAGACGTAGTAGGTGAAGCCGACGTCGCCGGTCAGGCCGGGGATGATTTCCTTGGAGAAACCGCCGATCAGGTCGATCTCGGTGCCCTGCGCGAAGGAGATGCTGGAACCCCAGACGCCCGCGTAGAAACCGGAGGTGTGGGTCACGGTGAACGAACCCTGGACCGCGAAGTCCTCCGAGGACTGCGACAGACCGCGGAAGCGATAGTCGGAAACAACAGCGCCGCCGCCGGTAATGGTCAGGCCGAGGCCGTCGTCGTCCTGCGCCATGGCGGGAGTCGCGAGGGCAACAAGAGCGAAGGCCGAAAGGCCGAGAATGGACTTACGCATGGGTTAATCTTCCCCTTAACTTGGATGAATGCGATCGTCCCACCTGCGTTGACAGGACAGTCGCCGCCTTTTTCCGCATCTCTATTCGGATGCGTCAGGGCAATCCGCTCCCTCAACAAGCGGGAATGTGCCCCCGCATGGTGCGGCGCACAAGCAAATTATGTCTGTATCATTGCTTGATTGTTACTGATGTTGCCATATTGCAACAGAATGTTGAGCGGCTTTCCGAGGGTGGACACACAGCCGCAAGCCCCCGGAAAACCCCGGATTTGCGCGCAAAATCAGGATGGCCGGGGACAGCCGAAAGTCGCCGCGCGCGCCCTGTCGCGGGGCGACAACATGTTGGTCAGGGCCGGGAATATTGCCGGTCGAGCAGGCTGGCCACGCCGCCTGCACGCCGATGGGACAGGCGGAACGCGCAGGATCGGAGGCCCGCGACCGCTGGCCGTTCAGCCCGCCATGGCATCCCGCCAGACGGCAAGGCCGCGCTCCAGATCGGCGATCAGGTCGTCCGGCTCCTCCAGCCCGATGTGCAACCGCACAAGCGGACCGGCAGCCGTCCAGGGCCGGGCCGTGCGATGCTTCTCCGGGTCGACCGGCAGCGCCAGGCTCTCGAACCCGCCCCAGCTATAGCCGATGCCGAACAGCGCCAGCGCGTCGATGAAGGCCGCCCGCTCCGCCTCCCCCCCGCCGGCGAGATGGAAGGAGAAGAGGCCGCTCGATCCCTTGAAATCCCGCGCCCATTCGGCATGGCCGGGACAGGAGGGCAGTGCGGGGTGCAGCACGCCCGCAACCTCCGGCCGGGCGGCGAGCCATTGGGCCACCGCCAGCGCGCTCGTCCGGTGCCGCTCCAGCCGCACCGACAGCGTGCGCAGTCCGCGCAGGGTGAGCGCCGCATCGTCCGGGCTGACCACCTGCCCCAGTCCATAGGCGCGCGCGCGGATGCGCGGCCACCAGCGCGCATTGGCCGTCACCGACCCCATCATCACGTCGCTGTGCCCGACGATATATTTGGTGCAGGCCATGATCGAAATATCCACGCCCAGCGCCATGGCGGGCAGGTAGAGCGGCGTCGCCCAGGTATTGTCGATCAGCGTGACGATCCCCCGCGCCCGCGCCACCGCGACGATGGCGGGAATATCCTGCACCTCGAAGGTCAGGCTGCCGGGGCTTTCCAGAAAGATAGCGGCGGTGCGGTCGGTGATGAGGTCCGCGATACCGGCCCCGGCCAGCGGATCATAATAGACCACCTCCACCCCGAAATCCGCGAGCAGGCCGTTGCACATCGACCGGCTGGGGTCATAGGCGCTGTCGACCATCAATATCTGGTCGCCCGGCTTCAGGATCGCCAGCAGCGCACCCGCAATGGCCGCTACGCCGGAGGGGTAGAGCATGGTGCCCGCCGCCTCCGGTTCCAGCCCGGTCAGCGCATCGGCCAGCGCCCATGTCGTCGGCGTGCCGCGACGGCCATAATAGAACGCCTCATGCGTGTTCTGCCCGGCGCGGCGCAGATGGGCCACATCGTCGAACAATATGGTTGAGGCGCGCCACACCGGTGGGCTGACGATGGCGCCGGGGCGATCCGGCATCCGCGTCCATTCCGGCTTGCGCCCCGCGCCGACCAGCCGCGTGGCGGGCGACAGGGGGCCGCCGTCCTTCTCGTCGGCGCTGCTCATGCCGCGCCCGTCGCCTTGGGCAGGGCGGGGTCCGCGCCCCATTCCGACCAGCTTCCATCATAGAGGGCGACGTGCTTCGCCCCCAGCAGCGCCGCGCCGAAGGACAGGGTTGCCGCCGTGATGCCGCTGCCGCAGGTGGTGATGATCGGCCGGTCCAGCGCGACCCCGGCGTCGGCAAAGATCGCGCGCAGTTCGCCCCCGCGCTTCCAGGTGCCGTCGGCATGGAACAGGCGGCTGTAGGGAATATTCCTCGCGCCCGGCATATGACCCGAAGCCAGATCCGCGCGCGTCTCCGGTTCCTCGCCGGTGAAGCGACTGGCGGAGCGGGCATCGACCAGTTGCGCGGCCCCTGTCCGCAGCGCCTCCGCCACCTGATCCTTGCTGCGGTAACTGCCGTCGTCCTGCGACACGGTGAAGGCGCGCGGGGCGGCGGTGGCCGTCGTTCCACTTTCGATGGGCCGTCCCTCCGCCTGCCACTTGGCCAGCCCGCCGTCGAGGATGGCGACCTCGCGCGCGCCGAACAGGGTGAACATCCACCATGCACGGGCCGCGGTGTGGTGCGGGCTGTTGTCGTAGAGGATGATCCGGCTGTCATCGCCCAGCCCCAGCGCGGCCATCCGGCTCGCGAATGTCTCCGCCGATGGCAGGCTGTTGGGCAGCGGGTTGGTGGCGTCAACCAGATCGGTCAGGTTCAGGTAGAGCGCGCCGGGAATATGCGCCGCCGCATAGTCCGCCGCCGCGTCCCGCCCCGCTTCGGGCAAGAAATAAGTGGCGTCCACCACCCGCACGTCGTCCGCCCCTATCTCCCCGGCAAGCCAGTGCGTCGAAACGAGCAGGTCCATGCGAATCTCCGGTCGGCAGGCGTAACTATCGCGCAAATGCATAGGCTTGGGGCCGGGGGCTTGGCAATGCCAGTGGCGGGAGACTGGCGGGGGATGCGAAACGGATGGGAAGGAGCACCGACTTATCCACACCGATCCACAATATTATGCAGGAAATTGCACCCTGTATGCAAAATCCGCTTGGGACGACTCGGCGGGCATGAGAGCATGTTGGAACCGGAAGATTGCGAGGGACCAACGGCCCCTCCCCAGTCCGCCAGGCCGCCGCAAATCCTGGGATTTGTATGGAAATGGCGAGGATGGACGGGACGCACGGGCGGCATGAGCGCGCAGACACTGCGACCGCCAGCCGCCACAGATCACCGGACACGGGGCAACCCTCCGCTCGTCTAGGGCAGAGGCCCAGTGAGTGGGGGCCGGTGGCGACACCGGCCCCCATTATCGTGGGGGTTACCGTCGATGGCGCGTGGAAACGCGCCGGTCGGCTGGCGATCGCTGGTGAATGGCGGCACCACCCGGCTTTCCCAGGAGGTGCCCATGCCCCAGATCGACCGGCCGGAAGATGCGCCCGGTGCCTTTCACGATGTCTGGAACGCCCATGACATGCAGGCTTTCGGCACCCTGTTTCACGACGACGCCTCTTTCGTGAACCGCTTTACCCATCATGGGCGCGGCGTGGAGGCCATTATCGCGCTCCATGCGCCTCTCCACGAGACGATCTACCGGGACTCGCATCGGGAGAATATGCTGATCGACGCGACCCCCATTCGGGACGATGTCACGGTCGTCCATTTCTGGAGCCGTCGCCATGCCGGACCGGCGCATCCGGCTGGCCCACATGCGGTCGACACCCTGATCCTTGCGGTGCTCACACGGAACGAGGGGAAGTGGCATATTCAGGCGCCGGAAAATGTCACGCTGACCGATCCCCGCACCGGCGAAAATCTGTTGAGGGCATGGCGCCACGAGCCTGCCCCACGCACCCTCCCGATCACTCCCCTCACCCGTCCCGCAAAATCCCCAGTGCCCGCTCCCGCAACCGCGCCACCGCCGCATCATGGATGGCGGGCGCGCAGCACAACATGCCCAGTGCGACCGGCTTTTCCCGGTTGAAGATCAACCGCTGGCCCAGCGCGTCCGTCACCACCGCGCCCGACTCCTGCGCGATCAGGGACGAAGCCGCGATGTCCCATTCCGCGCCCCAACGGACAGTGGCGACCAGATCCGCCTCGTCCGCCGCCACCATCGCCATGCGCAGCGCGATGCTGTTGGGCTTGAACACGGTGGCGAGGTCCGCGTCCACGCGCGGCAACTGGTCGGCGGGAACGCGCGCGCCGGGCAGTTGCGTGCGGGTGCTGGCGCGCAGGGCCACGCTGTTGCGGGTCGCGCCCTGCCCCTTCGCGGCCAGCCACAGCTCATCGCGCGCCGGGGCGGCGAGCGCGGCCAGCATGACCTCGCCCTGATCGACCAGCGCGACGGACACGGCCCAGCCGGGCCGCCCGCGCACGAAATCGCGGGTGCCGTCGATGGGGTCGACCAGCCACAGCCGGTCCGACCCCATGCGGACGGGGTCGTCCGCGGTCTCTTCCGACAGCCAGGCCGCATCCGGGGCCAGCGCGCCCAATGTCTGCTTCAGATGCTCGTCCACCAGCAGGTCGGCGTTGCTGACCGGCTGGCCCGGCACCTTTTCCCAATGACGCAGGGCCGTATTATCCACGCCCCAATAGGCCATGGCGCGCGCGCCCGCCTCGCTCACCGCCGCCGCGAGCGCATCCAGCGTAACGTCACGCCCCGGCAACGGTCATCCCGTCGATGCGCAGCGTGGGCACGTTAATGCCATAGCGGAAGTCGAGGTCATTGGCCGCGACCAGATGGCGGAACATGTCCTTGAGGTTGCCCGCGATGGTGATCTCCGCCACCGCGCCGGTCGTCGCGCCATTCTCGATCAGAAAGCCCGCCGCGCCCCGGCTATAGTCGCCGGTCACGCCATTGACGCCCTGCCCGATCAGTTCGGTGACATAGAGGCCGCGTTTGATGTCGCCCATCAACTCGCCCGGACCGATCTCCCCCGGCACCATATGGACGTTGGAGGCGCTGGCCCCCGGTGACCCACCGCCGCGCACGGCATGGCCGGTCGGCTCCAGCCCCAGTTGCCGCGCCGATGCGCTGTCGAGCAGCCAACCGGTCAGCACGCCCCGGTCGATCAGCGCCCGTTCCGCCGTGGGCAGCCCCTCGCCGTCGAAGGGGCGCGAGCGCAGCCCCCGTTCCCGACGCGGGTCGTCGAGGATGGTGATGGTTTCGGGCAGGATCGCCTCACCCAGATGGTCGAGCAGGAAACTGGACCGGCGGGTGATCGCCGGGCCGACGATGGCGCCGATCAGATGTCCGACGAACGAATTGCCGATGCGCGGGTCGAAGATGATCGGCATCGGCCCGCTCTCCACCCGTTTCGGGTTCAGGCGCGAGACGGCGCGATGCCCGGCGCGCAGGCCGATGGCGTGGCTCTGGTCCAGATCCTCCAGATGGCGCGCGCTATGGCTGGCATAGTCGCGCTGCATCGTCTCGCCCGCACCGGCCAGCACACTGGCCCAGGTCGAATGGCTGGTGCCGGCATAGGCGCCCGCAAAGCCGTGGCTGGTCACCAGCGCGACCTGCGACCGGCCATGGCCCGCGCCTGCACCCTCGCTGTTGGTGACGCCGGGGACGTCGCGCGCGCTATCCTCCGCCTCCAGAGCACGGGCACGCAGGACCGCCGGTTCCGGGTCGGCCTCGTCGGCGATGTCGAGGTTGGCGGGGCGGCCGCGCATCAGCCGGTCTTCGGGTGCGAGGCCGGACCAGGCATCCTCCGGCGCTTCCTTCGCCATGGCGATGGCGCGGTCGACCAGCGTGGCCAGCGTCGCCGGGTTCATGTCGGACGAGGAGATGGACGCCGACCGTCGCCCCACGAAGACGCGCAGCGAGACATGCTCGGACTCGGACCGTTCCACATCCTCCAGCGCGCCAAGGCGGACGGACACCTGCGACGAGGCATCGCAGCCATAGACCGCTTCCGCCGCATCCGCCCCCGCAGTCCTCGCAGCGCTCACCAGCGTTTCGGCGCGATCCTGGGCTTCGTCGAGGCTGAGCATGGTGCGGGGGCATGTCCGTTGGGAAAGGGGAGCCAAGGCACTTAGCGATTGCGGGGGGTGGGTGCAATGCGTGGGGGGAGCGTGAAGAAAACCCAATCATATCTTACATCCGCAATCCACCATATCTGGATATTATGAACCTGAAAGCGATCTTCGGAAGCGACGACACAGACATGGGCTTGGCCATCGCGCTCCTGCCATTTGCCATGCTGATAGCTGTGGGTATGTTCCTGACTTTCGGGCGGCGCTCGGCACCGCCTCCTGCGCGTGCATGGACAGGCTGTTTTGTTTCTACCGGCTCACCCAGTGTCAAATTTGACGGAACACAACTCAGCTTTGCGCAAACCGGCATGGCCTCAATGCGCTATCGCATGGCACTGCAAAAATATGGCACAATCGCGATTGAAACCGACCCTGCCGTTCGCCTTGTCCGGCAAAGGGATCGAACTTTACGGTTCGCACTGCGGAACGATGGCCCAACTTATGCGATGCGGTTGGTTCATGTCGTCGAAGGCAAAGCCTATGGCGTCCACAAACTCTAGGATTTCGAATATATAGAGATTCGCGCAAACGACGATTCACTACACGCCTTTAGAACAACCAAGTTTGCCGATTACCGGTCGACAAACAAAGAGGCGTCAAACCCTACTCCTCCACCCACGCCCTGAGCAGATGATGCGCGATCGCCACCGGGAAGGGCGCGAGGAAGGGCGCGCCCTCCGCCCGTGCAAGGCCCGCGCGCACGCCCGCCTTGTCCACCCACATCGCATCCTCCAGTTCGGTGGTGTCGAGGGTGATCTCGCCGCTCTCCACCGGGGCGATGCAGGCGATCATCAGCGAGGAGGGAAAGGGCCATGGCTGGCTCATCACATAGCGGACGGCGGTCGTGCGCACGCCCGCCTCCTCCCACAGTTCGCGGGACACGGCCTCCTCGACCGTCTCGCCCGGCTCCACGAACCCGGCCAGCGCGCTATACTGGCCCGCCGCGAAACGCGCCTGCCGCCCGACCAGCACCCGGCCCTCATGCTCCGCCAGCATGATGACGACGGGGTCGACGCGCGGGAAATGCTCCGCGTTACATTGCCCGCATTTGCGCGACCAGCCCGCACGGACCGGGGCCGTCATCCCACCGCACGCCGCGCAAAAGCCATGCCGCGCATGCCAGTCAACCAGAGCGCGCGCCGCGCCGTACCGAGCCAGTTCGTCGGCATCCAATTGCTGCTGCAATTCCCAGAGGCCCGGCATGCGGTCCGCGCCATGCGGCAGGCTCTGCTTCCTGACCGCGACGAACAAAGGCCCCGCCGCGTCGGTGCCGAGCAGCGTATAATCCTCCACCGCCGCATCGGCGGGCACCGGGGCGGTGGCCAGCCGCCCCGCCTCAATCACCGGCGACAGGCCGTCGAGGATCAGGAGCCTCGCCGCCGGATCGGCGAAGGCCGCCGCCAGCCGAACCGGATCGCCGCGCAGCGGGTCCATGCGGTCGAGCGTCGCACCCGCAAACCCCAGCGTGGCAGCCACCACGGGCCGTACCAGATCGACATCAGCCACCGTCATTCTCCCTCAACAACCTCGACCGCGCGCGCAAACAGGGTGGGCAATCCCGCCTCCGCCAGCCGGTTGATCGGCCACCATTGGCCCTCGTCGCCCAGAAACTCCGGCGGATCGCCCGCCACGACCACCCGCGCCACATGCAGGTCCAGCGCGAAATGGCTGAAGACATGGCGCACCGGCGCCCCTGCCCAGCGCCACTCCCCCGCGAAGGGCAGTTCCCGTTCCCGCTCAACGCTCCAGTCCGATCCCGGCAGCGCGCGCATACCGCCCAACATGCCCTTGCCCGGCCGGCGGACCAGCCAGAGGCTGCCCGCCCGCTCGATCCACCAGGCGCTGCCATTGCGCAGCGGCTTCGCGGCCTTGGCGGCCTTGACCGGAAAGGACGCCGCATCGCCGGTCGCGGCGGCGCTGCAATCGGGGCGCAGCGGACAGGGCAGGCAGATCGGGTTGCGCGCGCTGCACAGGCTGGACCCCAGGTCCATCATCGCCTGCGCGAAATCGCCGGACCGGGCATCCGGCGTGATCCGATCGGTCGCGGCGCGGATTTCCGGACGGGCGGCGGGCAAGGGCGTGGCGATGGCAAAGAGGCGGGAGACGACCCGCTCCACATTGGCATCCACCACCACGGCACGGCGACCAAAGGCGATGGCGGCGATGGCGGCGGCGGTATAGGCGCCCACACCGGGCAGGGCGCGCAGCCCCTCCTCCGTATCCGGGAAGATACCGCCGAGGTCGCGCGAGACGACCCGCGCGCAGGCGATCAGGTTGCGGGCGCGGGCATAATACCCAAGGCCAGCCCAGGCCGCCATGACATCGCCATCCTCCGCCCCGGCCAGATCGTCCACGGTCGGCCAGCGCGTCGTGAACGCCTGGAAATAGGGGATGACCGCCGCCACCGTCGTCTGTTGCAGCATGATCTCGCTCAGCCACACCCGATAGGGATCGGTCGCATTGGCCCCCGGCGGCGCGCGCCAGGGCAGCGTTCGCGCGGTGCCGTCATAATGGGCGAGCAGTTGCGCCGCCACGCCGGAACCCGTGATGGACCCCATGCCCTCCTCATCGCGGGGGGACTGGTCCGAAAGAGCATCGACGCGCATGACCCGTCTATGGCATGAAGGCGGCAATGACCCAATCCCCTTCCCGTGACGAAAAACCGGCTGCAAAGCCCGCCCGCAAGCGCGCCGCCGCTCCTGCCGCGGACCGTCCGCGAGTCGGCGGGGCGCGCGCCATATCCGACCTGATGCCCGAAATCGGCGGGGCGGCGTTCCGCAAGTTCGGCTTCATCCAGTCCAGCATCGTCACCCGCTGGGCGGAGATTGCAGGCGCACGCCACGCCAGCCTGTCCATGCCCGAATCGATCCGCTTTCCGGTGGGCAAGAAGGCGGAGGGCACGCTGCACCTGATCGTCGCCAGCGGCCACGCCCCGATCATCCAGCATGTGATCCCCGACCTGATCGACCGGGTGAACCGTTTCTTCGGTTATACCGCCGTCGCAAAGATCGCCATCCGCCATGGCGAGGTACGGGCAGAAGCCCCCGCCGACCGCCCGCCGCCGCGCATGTTGCGCCCCATTCCGGTGGAGATTGGCGACGGTCTGCGCGACATCGGCGACCCGGAACTGCGCGCCGTGCTGGAGGCGATGGCGGGCGGTCTCGACATGCCCGCCCGGCCGCAGCGTATCGGCTGAAATCCGCCTTTCCCGTCACATATCATAACCGGAGCCTGCCATGCGCGCCCTGCCGATCCTTCTCGCCGCGCTGTTCGCCATCCCGCTCGCGTCACCCGGCCTTGCCAAAGCGCCCGTAACGGCTCCGGCCAAGGCTCCGGCGAACGCCGCCCGCCCCGCCCCCACCGACTGGACGCGCACCGTCACGCTCACCCCCGACGGGGCCTTTGTGCTGGGCAATCCGCGCGCCACGCGCATGGTGGAATATGTCAGCTACACCTGTTCCCACTGCGCCCATTTCGTGGGCGAGGCGAGCGCACCGCTGCGCGCCGACTGGGTCCGGCGCGGCGCCTTGTCCATCGAGGTGCGCAACGCGATCCGCGATCCCTATGACCTGACCGCCGCCGTGCTGGCCCGCTGCGGCGGGCCGGCGCGCTTCTTTGGCGATCATGAGGCGCTGTTCGCCAACCAGACCGACTGGATGCCCCGCATCGAACCCTATGAGCAGAAGCGCGCCGACCAGCCGCCGATCAAGGACCCCGGCCAGCAACTGGCGGCCATTGCGGAGGGCACCGGCCTGTCCAGCTTCATGGCCCGGCGCGGCCTGCCGCTGGCCCGGCAGCGTGCCTGTTTCGCAGACAAGGCGACCCTGACCACGCTGGCCGCCATGGCCAAGGATGCGTGGGAGGTGAAACAGATCGGCGGCACGCCGTCCTTCTCCGTCGGCGGCACGATGGTCGCGGAGGTGCATGACTGGAACGGGCTGCGCGGCGCATTGCCCGCCCCGCGCAAGTGAAGTAGAGCCTGTCCAGGCTAAATCTGGCCGGGGGCGGTCAAGATGATGGAGTTGGCAAGAGGATGAAGACGGGTTTCCTGGTCGTAATGATGGGCGCCATGCTCACGCTGTCGGGCTGCGGTGACAAGGCGGCGGAGGGCAATCAGGCCAGCGCCCCGCCGGTCGCCGCCGTGGCCGCGCCCAAGGGCAGCATCTGGTCCGAAACCGTCGCCGCCACGCCGGAGGGCGGCTTTCGCATGGGCAACCCCGATGCGCCGCTCAAGCTGATCGAATATGCGTCCTTCACCTGCCCGCACTGCGCCGAATTTGCCGAGACGGCGGATGAGGGCCTGCGCGCCAAGGTGGATACGGGCAAGGTCAGCTTCGAATTCCGCAACCTGATCCGCGACCCGCTCGACCTGACGACAGCGGTGCTGGCGCGCTGCGGCGGCAAGGATCCCTTCTTCTCGCTCAGCCACCAGCTGTTCGCCAATCAGGCGGCGATGTTCAAGACGATCCAGGGCGCGGGCGACGCGGGCTATCAGGCCGCGATGCAGGCCCCCCCCAACCAGCGCCTCGTCAAGCTGGCCGAACTGGCGGGCCTGATCGACTTTGTGAAGGCGCGCGGCATCGCCGACGCACAGGCCCGCACCTGCCTGGCCGATGTGGCGGCGGCGGAGAAGCTGGCCGCCGAAAGCGGCGCAGGCGCGGAGAAATATCAGGTCGAGGGCACGCCGACCCTGATCCTGAACGAGAAGAAGATCGACAACGCCAACACATGGCCCCTGCTACAAGCCGCGCTGAAAGAGGCGGGCGCCTGAAGAGGGGCCTTCGTTTTTGGTCCACTGATGTGGAGCGGCGACATCGGTTCCGCGACCGGGCCACGCGCCCCTGTCGCGGGGCCGGTATCGCCCCTCGGCATAGCTGAGCGTTGACATGCGCCTGACCCGTCTCAAGCTGTCCGGTTTCAAGAGCTTCGTCGAGCCTGCCGACCTGCTGATCGAGCCGGGGCTGACCGGCATCGTCGGTCCCAATGGCTGCGGCAAGTCCAACCTGCTTGAGGCGATCCGATGGGTGATGGGCGAGGCATCGGCCCGGACCCTGCGCGGCGGGGCGATGGAGGATGTGATCTTCGCGGGCACGACCAAGCGTCCGCGCCGCGACTTTGCCGAAGTCACCATCATCGCGGAAAATGTTGCGCCCATGCCCGGCGTAGGTGACGGCATGGAGGATGGCGCGGCGGAAATCATCCGCCGGATCGAGCGGGGCGCGGGCAGCGCCTATCGCATCAACGGGCGCGATGTGCGGGCAAAGGATGTCGCGCTCCTCTTCGCCGACGCCGCGACCGGCGCGCACAGCCCCGCGCTGGTCAGTCAGGGCCGCATCGCCGCCGTCATCGCCGCCAAGCCGCAGGAACGGCGCGCCATGCTGGAGGAAGCGGCGGGCATCGCGGGCCTGCACGTCCGGCGCAAGGATGCGGAGACGAAACTGCGCGCGACCGAGGCGAACCTGGCCCGTCTGGCCGAGATCATGGCCGACATGGAGGGCCGCGCGAACAGCCTGCGGCGGCAGGCGCGCGCGGCGGAGAAATATCGCGAGCTGACCACCCGCATCACGCTGGCAGAGGCCCGCGCCCTCTTCGCCCGCTACCGCGCCGCGATCCGCGAGGAGGAGCAGGCGATGCAGGCGTCCACCGCCGCAGATGCGGGCGTAACCGGCGCGCAGGGCGAGCAGGCTGCCGCCGCCACGGCGCAGCGCGACGCCGCGGAGACGCTCAACGCCCGCCGCATCGCGGTGCAGGAGGCGCGCGACGCCGCGCTGGCGGCCCGGCACACCCTCGACAAGCTGACCGCGCAACGGCGCACCGTCGAACGGCGCATCACCGACCTTGCCACCCAGCTCCAGCGGCTGGACGCCGACCGGGACCGGGAGACGGCGCTGGACCGGGACGCCGCCGCCGCATCGCAGCGGCTGACGGCGGAGGCGGAGGGGCTGGCCGCCCGCGTCGCCACGCTGGACGCCACCATCCCCGACCTTGCGGGCCGCATCGCCACCGCCGACCTGACCGTGCGGGAGGCGGAGGTGGCGCTGGCGCAGGCGATGGCCCGCCGCGCCGCCGAACAGGCCGAACGGCGCGTGGCGGAGGCCGCGATGGTCGCCGCCCGCCACCGGCTCGAACGCGCCTCTGTCGAGGCCAAGACGATCGACGATGCCCGCGCCGCCCTGCCCGATCTTGCCCCCATCGAGGGGCGGATCGCCGCCGCCCGCGCCGCGCGGACCGTCGCCCTCGCCAATGCGGAGACGGCGGAGCGCGCCATCGCCGCCGCAGAGGACGCGCGCGTCATCCATGCCGCCGGGCAGGAACGGCATCAGGGCGCTTTGTCGGCGGCCCGCGCCACGCTGGCCGCGCTGGATGCGGAGGCGGTGGCGCTGCGCAAGGCGACGCAGAGCGTGCAGGGGTCGAGCAAGGCCATCGACCGGGTCCGCGCCGCCCCCGGATATGAGCGCGCGCTGGCGGCCGCGCTGGGCGATGCCCTCAACGCGCCCATTGGTGCGGACGGCCCGATGCGCTGGGCCGGGGCCGCGCCGATGGACGGCGATCCGGCCGTGCCCGCCGACTGCACCTGTCTGGCGGACAAGGTGGACGCCCCCGCCGAACTGGCCCGCGCCCTCGCCCTCACCCTGGTGGCGGAGGTGGACGACGGGCGTCCACTCGCCGCCGGGCAGCGGTTCGTCACGCTGGCCGGGCATATGCGGCGCTGGGACGGCTATGTGATCGCGGACCGGGGCGCGGCGACGGCGGAGCGGTTCATCCGTCTCAACCGGCTCGACGCCATCGCCGCCGAACGGCCCGGCCATGCCGCGACGGTGGAGGCCCATGCTGCCGCCCTCGCCACGGCGGAGGCCGCGCTGCGCCAGTCGCTGATCGACCAGCGCACCGCCCGGTTGACGGCGGGCGAGGCGCGCGAGGCGACCCGCGCCGCCGAAAAGCTGATGGACGAGCAAAGCGCCGTCGCCGAACGGCTGACGCAGCGCCGCGCCGACCTCGACCGCCGGGCGCAGGAGCAATCGGGCGAAATGTCCGCCGCGCGCATCGGCCATGAGCAGGCGACGATGGCCGTCTCCGACCTGCCCGACGGCATGGCGATTGCGGAGGAGATCAACCGCCACAACAATGTCTGCGAGGGTGGCCGCCGGTTCATCGTCGAACTGCGCTCCGAACTGGCGCTGGCCGAACGCGGCGCGGCGGAGCAGCGCGAGCGGCTGAAGGCGGTCGCGGCGGAGCAGGCGGGCTGGCGCACCCGCGCCGCCGACGCCATCGCGCGGCTGGCCGACATGGCAGCGCGGCGCGACAGCCTGTCCGGCGAATATGACGGGCTGGTGGATCGCCCGGCGGCGCTGCTGGCGGAGCAGGGCGAGGCCGATGCCGACGTCAAGACCCGCAACGCCAAAGTGGCGGCGGAGAGCGAGGCGGAGAAACAGTCCGACGCGCTGCTGAAACTGGCCGAGGAGGCGCTGGCCGCCGCGACCGAAACGCTTGCCCGCGCCCGTGAACAGCGCGCCAGCGCCGCCGCCCGCGCGGAAAACGCCACCCACCGCCGCATGGAGATTGGCGGCCAGTGCGGCGAACGCTTCCACTGCCCGCCGCCGGTCCTGCCCGAACGTTTCGCCTTTGCCGCCGACAGCGTGGAGGCGGCGGAGCGGGAGCAGGACGCCTTCGACCGGCTGACCGCCGAGCGGGAGCGGATGGGACCGGTCAATCTGGTCGCGGCGCAGGAACTGGAGGAGATGGAGGCCGAACAGGCCCGCAGCGCGGCGGAGAGCGAGGAACTGCAACTCGCCGTCAACCGGCTGCGCGGATCGGTCGGTTCGCTGAACCGCGAAGGACGGCAAAGGCTGCTGGCCGCGTTCGAGGCCGTGAACGAGCATTTCCAGCGATTGTTCACCACCCTGTTCAACGGCGGACAGGCGCATCTGGCGCTGGTCGACAGCGACGATCCGCTGGAAGCGGGGCTGGAGATTTTCGCGCAGCCGCCGGGCAAGAAGCTGGCCGCACTGACCCTGCTATCGGGCGGGGAGCAGGCGCTGACCGCCGTCGCGCTGATCTTCGGCCTGTTCCTCACCAACCCCGCGCCGATCTGCGTGCTGGACGAGGTGGACGCGCCGCTGGACGATGCCAATGTCGGGCGCTTCTGCGACCTGCTCGACCGGATGGCGCGCGATACGCAGACGCGCTACCTCGTCGTCACCCATAATGCGGTGACGATGAGCCGCATGCACCGCCTGTTCGGCGTGACGATGGTGGAGCAGGGGGTCAGCCGCCTCGTCTCGGTGGACCTGGGCGGTGCGGAGGCTTTGCTGTCCGAACCGATGTGACCGGGAGGGCTACCCGGTCCGCGCCCATGGCTCCTGCGGATGAGCTTTGGCCATCCCGTCACGCGGGCGTAGCGTGACAATCCCCTGACGCCGTACGATGGATGGCTTCGCTACGCTCGCCATGGCGAAGCTGTCGACAGGGCGGCGGGTTCGGCGGCTCAACGCCCCCAGACCCGCCGCCCGCGCAAAACTTATGCCGCCACTTCGTCGCCCGTCGCCGCGCCACGCGGCATGAGCAGGAACAGCAGGCTGCCGGTCAGCACCGCCACGCCGCAGATGGTCAGGAAGGTGGAGAAGGTGCCGGTCTGCTTGAGCATGATGCCCAGCACCAGCGCGCCCACCGATGCGGAGACGGAGATGATGGCGGTCATCATGCCCATCACGCTGCTATAAACGCGCACGCCGAACGCCCGCACGACCAGAAAGCTGACCAGATCGCCCTCCGCGCCGAAGGACAGGCCGATCAGCAGGATGGACAGCATCACCACCGGATAGGCGTCGAGGCTGGACGCGATCAGGAACAGACCCATGGACGACAGCGCCATGCCGCACGCCGCGACCAGATGCGGCGGAAAGCGGTCGAGCGCCACGCCGCAGATGAAGCGACCCGCCAGCGTGCCGACGGCAAAGGCGGAGATCATGCCCGAAACGCCCGCCGCGCTGACGCCATTGTCGAGCAGGACGAGGTTGAGCTGGGTCAGGGCGATCACCTGCGGCAGGTTGCACAGCAGCATCGCACCGCCCAGCACCCAGAAGGCGCGGTTGCGGAAGATTTCGGGATAATCCTCCCGCGCGGCCCTGGTCTTGGGCAGGGGAGCGGCGCCGTCCCTGCGATCCTTCGGCATCATCGCCAGCGCGAAGAGGCCGACCGCGCCGGAAAAGACGGCCATGACCACATAGCCCGCGCGCCAGCCATGCGCCTCCACGAAATTGTTGAGCAGCGGCGCGGCGAGCACGCCCATCACCGCCGGTCCCGACGCCACGATGGCCAGCGCCAGCCCGCGCGCGTTGGTCACATATTGCACCACCATCCGGCTATACACCGTGGCGGTGGTGGTGATGCAGATGATGCCCATGAACAGAAACAGCGCGATATAGAGACGGATGTCGCCATTCTGCATGCTGAGCAGCGTGTAGCTGATCGGAAAGGAGAGGACGCCGATCAGCGCCGTCTTGCGCACGCCGATCAGGTCGGTCAGCCGCCCGATGAACGGAAAGACGAGGGTGCTGATGAGGCCCAGGCTGCCGATCGCGGCAAATTCCGACTTGGACCAGCCGAATTCGGTCAGCATGTGCGGCGCCATGATGCTGGTGACATAGTTGGTGATGGAATAACCGCTGCTCATGCCGATGATCGCCGCCAGCAGCGGCCGCCATTGCACACGCAATTCCTCTAAATATGCCGACATGCCTCTCGTCTCTCCAATCCTTGGCCGACGCCGGTACGCGCCCGTTGTGGCGTTCGTATACATAGCGCACGCTGCGCGCCATGCTCAAAAAGTGAGGCGGTCTGTTTTTAACAGCACCGCGACCGAACCATATGGCCCGTCATGCGTTGTCCCGGCTTCGCATGGCTGCCGAGGATCATCTTCATGGGCGTGGACGATACGGATAGTGTGTCCGAACGGGCCGAACTGCATTTTCTCGCCGCGCTGGTCGACGAACTGATGCGCCAGCTTCTCGTTGCCGGTGTCCTGAACCAGGGCCAGTTGAACGAGGTGGAGGAGGCCGTGTCCCGGCGCGTCGGCTCCGTCGCCCGCGCCTGGTAGGGGCCTCCCCACCCCGTCCATCCTGTTCCTAGGCCTTCACGCCAAGGCCGTAACGCTCGGAATAGTCGTGGAAATGCTCTTCCACGCCAGCCTTCGTCAGGCCAAATTGCTCCAGCGTATAATGATGCTTGCCATGCTTGCCCTGCTGGTTGTCCGCCAGGAAGGCGCGCATCGCGGCCTCCGCCTCTTCGGTCAGCGTCTCGCCGAAATGGGCGTAGAGCTTGCGGATCACCGCGATCGGGTCGCGCAGCAGGTCGGTATACTGGATGTCATGGATCGAATCCGCGCCATGCTTCGCGCGATAGGCTTCGGACCGCTCGATCATCGCGTCGAAGGTTTCGAGCAGATTGTCCGCCACCACATGCGGATCGGCCGCGTCGCTGGTCATCGCGCGCGAGGCATGGACGAGGCTGCACGCGGACCCCACGACCTCCACCGGGTCGCGGTGCGTCATCACCAGTTGCGCGTCGGGATAGACGGCGGTCAGGTCGTCGAGGAACAGCGGGTGCCACGGATTTTTGAGAACCCAGCGACCGCCTTCATTCTCCTGCAACACCTGCAGCAGTTTCTTGTGATATTCGAACGCCGGGCGATAGTCCGCCTTGTTCAGGAACCAGTCGTGATAGGTGGGAATATCCGCGACGGAATCGAAGAATTGCGCGCAGAAGGACTGCGACATGGAGAATTGGCACTCCGTCGGGCTGTCCGCATCCTCATAATGGATGGCGGCGATATGCGGCGCATATTTCACCGACATCTCCAGCATCGCCTGCTCCGCCTTGTACCGCTCGTCGGAACTCAGTTCGCCCTTCTGCACCGGCGGCACGCTGTCGAAACATTCCCAGCGCAGGAAGCCGCGGTTCGCCGGATCGGCGTTCAGCAGGTTGATGACCAATGTGGTGCCGGTGCGCGGCAGGCCGAACACGAAGATCGGCCGGGCGACGGGCCGCTCCAGCAGGTCGGGATGCTGCTTCAGATAATCGACGACGCGCAGGCGGTTGGCGATCATCTTGGTGATGCGCGCGACGGTCCCGGCCGCGCCCCGCTCGGTCAGCTTCGCTTCCCGGTCCAGCGAATCGACCAGAACATGCAGCCCCTCCAGGATCCGGTCGTCGCCCAGATCGCTCAGCCCGGTCTGCTCCCGCGCGGCGGCGAGCATTGCATTCGCGTCCATATTCATCCTTTCTACGGGCCGTCCTGCGGCCTATTCCATGGGCCAGCGCCTGCGCGGCCGGTCCCGTCACTCTTGGGCTATCCTCTTGGGATTGCACCCGGCATGCGCGACCGTGCGTCCCGGTTCAACGATGGACAAAAGCGCCAACCGGCCATTTATCATCGGTTCAGGACATTATCGGATGGACGCCCTTTCCGTCCCCGGACGGCGAAAACGCAAAAAATGCGTCCTAACCCCCTGAAACGGATACACAGTGTTGCGTCCGGCCGCGCCGACCGATAGCTCTGCGCGATCAGGCCCCGTTGCCGCGGGCAACCGGGACCATCGGGCCAGAATGACGGCCGGACATGACAGGGAGTGAGACGATCAGCGTGACCCGCAAGATATTGCCGCTGCTGCTGGGGGTGACACTGCTCGCCGCGACCACGATCAGCGCGATCTGGCTGTCGTCCCGGCAGGAAAAGGCGACCGGGTGGGTGCGCCACTCCATGCAGGTGCAGGCGATACTGGGCCGTGTCCAGTTGCTCGTGACCGGTGCGGAGACGGGCCAGCGCGGCTATGTGCTGACCGGCGACTCCGCCTATCTGCGGCCCTATCAGGACGCGGTCGCCCATATGCCCACGGAGATCGAGGCGCTGGCCCGGCAGACCAGCGACAATGGCCGGCAACAGGAACTGGTCACGCGCCTCACCCCCTTGCTGCGCGACCGGATGGAGGTGCTGTCCGCCTCCGTCGCGCTGATGAGCCTGCGCAAGGATCATGAGGCGGCCCAGCTTGTCCGCACCGGCCGCGGGCTGGAGCTGATGCGCAGCATCCGCTCGACCATCGACGCCATGGCGCGCGAGGAGGACCGGCTGCTGGCGGAACGGGTCGCGGCGGCGCAAGGCACCACGCGGGTGGCCCAGTCGGTCCTGATCGGTTCGGCGGTGATGGTCTTCCTCTTCGCCCTGTTCGTGGTGCCGGACGGCCTGCGCCGCATCCGCGAGATCGAGACGACCAACCATCTGTTGCAAAGCGAGATAGCGGAGCGCAGCGCCGCCCAGACGCAGGTGCGCCAGTTGCAGAAGATGGAGGCGGTCGGCCATCTGACCGGCGGCATCGCGCATGATTTCAACAATATGCTGGCCATCATCATCGGCAGCCTGGACCTGGCCAGGCGTCGCCTGACCGGGCAGGAGCATCCCAAGCTGGCCACCGCGCTGGACAATGCCATGTCGGGGGCGCAGCGCGCCGCGACGCTGACCGCACGCCTCCTCGCCTTCTCCCGGCGCCAGCCGCTGGAGCCGAAGGTGGTGGACGCCAACCGGCTGGTCGGCGGCATGTCGGAGATGCTGCGCCGGACCATCGGCGAGACGATCCGCGTCGAGACGGTGCTGGCGGGCGGCCTATGGGCGATCAACGCCGATCCGCAACAGATCGAAAATGCGATCATCAACCTGGCGGTCAATGCGCGCGACGCCATGCCGGCGGGTGGCCGCCTGACCATCGAGACGGCCAATGCCGAACTGGACGACCGCTACGCGCGCGCGCATGAGGAGGTGACGGCGGGGCAATATGTCGTCATCTCCATCACCGACACCGGCACCGGCATGACGCAGGAGGTGATGGACCGGGCGTTCGAACCCTTCTTCACCACCAAGCAGGTCGGGCAAGGCACCGGCCTCGGCCTGTCGCAGGTGTTCGGCTTCGCCAAACAGTCGCACGGCCATATCAAGATTTATTCGGAACTGGGCGCGGGCACGACGATAAAGGTCTATCTGCCCCGCCATGTCGGCGCGACCATCGCCGAAAGCCCCGCCCGGATCGACGAAACCGAACTGCCGCTGGGACAGGCGGGCGAGATCGTGCTGGTGGTGGAGGATGAGGCGAATGTGCGCCGTATGTCCGTCGATGCGCTGCGCGACCTCGGCTATACGGTCATCCATGCGGAGGACGCCCAGCGCGCCCTCGGCAAGCTGGCCAGCCATCCCAGCATCAGCCTGTTGTTCACCGACGTCATCATGCCCGGCATGACCGGCCGCGAACTGGTGGACAAGGCGCGGGCGGAGCGGCCCGACCTGCGCGTCCTCTACACCACCGGCTACACCCGCAACGCCATCGTCCACAGCGGCGTGGTGGACCATGACGTGCATTTCCTGTCCAAACCCTTCACCGTCGCCGCACTGGCGCGCAAGGTGCGAGAGGTGCTGAACGCGGCCTAGGCGAGCGGCGAAACAGGGCATCGAACGGAGCGAGCCGAAACGAGCGAACCGAAGGGCGCGACCCCGCGCCGCCGCGCCCTTCGCCGCCCCTGCGCGCCTCCGTTCACCCTGAGCCTGTCGGAGGGCCGCCCTCCTGCCCGCGCGGCCGGTGCAGTTCCCGCACTGGCCCGTCAGTCCGCACCATCCTGCGCATGGCGACTCTCCCCCTCCACCGGGGCTGTGGGCCACGCGCCAGCGCCTGTGGGACAGCGCGCCCCTTCCCGCCCCGCCTCCCACGCCATCTTACCGCAACCGAAAAGACCGTTCATCTTCCGGCCATGTCCATGCCGCTAGTGACCCCCATGCTTGGCCGATGGCGAAGCATGACAGGGGATATGAGACAAAGGCCGCAAGGACAGTGAACCACTGAACCCAGACAAGTCCTACCCCACCACCAAAAAGCCATGGCATACCCCGTCGCATGACTTTCATGCCACGGACCCATGCGCCCATCATTATTGAGGTTAGTCATGAAAACTGCGATTTTCGCGGCGATAGCTGCTGTCACCCTTGCCACCCCGGCACTGGCCCAGGACGACGCAGGCTCCTTTACCGGGCCGCGCCTTGGCGTGACCACCGGCTATGACAAGATACAGCATCAGGACGGCGTGACCTATGGCGTCGCCGCCGGATACGACATCGCCTTCGCGCCAAAGGTGCGCGCGGGTGTCGAGGTCGGCCTGGCCGATTCCACCGCGGGCGGCACCACCTTCGACGCCAGCCGCGACCTCAGCGCCTCCGCGCGGCTCGGCTATGTGCTGACGCCCCGGATCATGGGCTTTGGCAAAGTCGGCTACACATCCTCGCGATTCGAGGCGGTGGACACCACCATCGGCTCCGCGACGGAGGGCGTGCGCTATGGCGGCGGCGTGGAATATGCCGCAACGCCAAAGACCTATATCTCCGCCGAATATCAGCGGACGGAATATGGCAACAACATCGGCGGTCGCGACGCCGCCATGGTCGGGGTCGGCCTGCGCTTCTGATCGCGCGCCGATCGCCGGATTCGGGAAGGGTGGCGAGCGATCGCCGCCCTTTTTTGATACAGATTCCCGCGCAGGGGGCCGATTTCCGTCCCAAAGCGACAGACTTAGGTCGCAACCCGTCCCATTCCCGGCGCAGGGCGCTTGTCACCGGCGCGTCAGGGGATTAGCGCAGCATGGGAGACGCTGCGGGATGGAAACGGTCGGGGGACCGTACCGGCGGCGAAATGGCGGTACTTTGAAACAATCGGATAACGGCTTGCACAGGATGGGGGAGCAATCGGGGACGGAGCAGGACATGCCCATTCCCCTGCGCTGGCTGGTGGCCGGCATCACGGCGGGCGCCTTTATCCTCACGATCCTGATGATGCGGCTCGACATGCGCGTCGCGCTCAACGGCGCCAGCGCGGGCTTTGCGACGGCGGCGGTCATCCTGCTGCTGGTCCGGCACCGCTTTCGCCCCGCTGGCCCGCGCGCCCACCCCGTCGCCCATGCCATGGCGGAGGATGTGCTGGTCTTTGCCACCACCACGCTGGTCGGCGTGATCGCCAGCTATGCCGTCGCGGCCTGCACCACCGGCTGGGTGGACCATGCGATGGTCCGGCTCGACCATGCCATCGGCTTCGACTGGAACGATCTCTATGCGCTGACGGCGGCGCACCCCCTGCTCCAGATCATGGGCCGGATCGCCTATGCCAGCATCTATGCCTCGCCCGCGATCATCCTCCTGTCCTATGCCCTCAACCGGCAACGGGCGGAGGCGCGCTTCTTCCTCGCCTCCTTCTGGCTGGCGGCGGGGCTGTCGCTCTGCTTTTTCCTGTTCATGCCGACGCTGGGACCGCTGGCCTATGGCTGGCATGGCGCCATCGACTATATGCCGACCAGCGGCCTGTTCCAGGCGGAGATCATCCCGCTGCTGCGCGACCACAGTATGCAGGTGGTCGACCTGAGTATGCTGCGCGGCCTCGTCGGCATCCCCAGCTTCCACGCCGCCAGCGCCACCCTCTATATCCTGGCGGCGCGCCATACCGGCAGCGCGCGCGCGCCGCTGGTCCTGCTCAACGTGGCGATGATCTTCTCCATCCCGGTGGAGGGAACCCATTATGCCGTCGACCTGATCGGCGGCATGGCAGTGGCGCTGGTCGCCCATGGCGTGGTGACGCTGCTGGTCCGCGCCCGCCGCGTGCCCGCCCGCGATCCCATCGCCTATGCGCCGGGCGTCGGCGTTCCGGCGGTTGAGGGCGCATCCTGACCGGCAAACCGCGAAGGCCCACCGGCCTTTAACGCACCAATCCCTCCCCCTCGTAAAAATCCCGGATAGCCTGCGCGGACGCCAGCCGGATCCGGGGCAAGGCGAGACTGTCGAACAGCGCCGCCGACCGCTTGCGCCCCGCGCGATTGGCCACGACGATGTGCCGGATCATCACCCATTTCACGCTGTCGCGTCCGCCCGCCAGCCCGCCGACCCGTCGGCCCCGCTCGAACCAGCAGCGCCGCACATAGCGGGCCACGCTGGTCGCCGTGGGCACGTCGAGCAGGATCAGCCCGGTCGCCCGCGCCAGCCGTTGCGGCAGGCATCGCGAATAGCTGCCGTCCATCACCCAGCGGTCGCCCAGAATGGCGGCGGCTTGCAGCGCCAGAAACGCCTCTTCCGCACGCGGCACCCAGTCGCTGCCGGGCCGATGCTGTAACTGGTCGAGATGCACCGGCGACAGGTGACGCGCCCGCCCGATCGCCACCGCCAGTGTCGACTTGCCGCTGTTCGACGGTCCCAATAGGCAGATGCGCGGCCCCAGCGACGCCAGCGTCGGTCGCTCTTCCTGTACCATGCGGGCGTCTCCCTGCGGTTGCGGATGGACATGCCACGCCGCTGCCATGCCGGGAGTAGGTCGCTTGCCGCCTTACTATGGCAAGGGCGGCGTCCTTCTCAACCGCCTTTTCACGGGCGGGCGTCGAAGCCCTCTCCTAGAATCCGCCCCGCGCCAGTTGCGCGCGCAGATTGGCCAGCGCCCGCTCCGGCACGCGCGGCCGCTCCCGTGCGGGCTTGCCGTCGCGCAGGCGCTGCCGGTCCTCCTCCGACGGGTTGGCGATCCGCACCCGCACCGCCGCCTGCCCCTGCACCCGCATACCCAGCTGCTCCGCCGCGCCCTTCGACAGGTCGATGATCCGCCCGCGCCCTGCAAAGGGGCCGCGGTCGTTGATCCGCACCACGATCGTCCGCCCCGTGTCCAGCGCCGTCACCTCGACATAGGTGGGCAGCGGCAGGCTGGTGTGCGCCGCCGTCACCGCGCCGGGCCGGAACCGCTCGCCATTGGCGGTGCGGTTGCCAGATTCGGAGCCATACCAGCTCGCATAGCCGAGATAATCATAGGCCGGGTCCGCCGCCGGGCGATAGGTCTGACCGCGCACCACATAAGGCGCGCCGATCCGCACCGGCACGTCGCTGACCGGGCGATAGCCGCCGCCCGCGCAGGCGTAGAGCAGCAGGACGGACAGCAACGCGACGCCCCGCCGCACACCCGCACCGGCTCCCGCCACCATCAAATTCCCGCGCAAATCCATGGTGTCGGCTCATACCCTCTTGCACCGCGCGCCGTCCACGCCATCTTTGGGGGCAACCAATCGCCGCGCCTGCACAGCCCCGCTTGCAAGATGCGAA
Source organism: Sphingobium sufflavum (assembly GCF_021403115.1). GTDB lineage: Bacteria > Pseudomonadota > Alphaproteobacteria > Sphingomonadales > Sphingomonadaceae > Sphingobium > Sphingobium sufflavum. The sequence goes on along the minus strand of NZ_JAJSSH010000001.1, from coordinate 373,786 downwards.
CAAATCTGGAACAAACCACCCGCATGAGCCTAACCAAGATTTCCGTGCGCGGCGCGCGCGAGCATAACCTCAAAGGGGTCGATATCGACCTGCCGCGTGAAGCGCTGGTGGTCATCACGGGCCTGTCCGGGTCCGGCAAGTCCTCCCTCGCCTTCGACACCATCTATGCGGAGGGGCAGCGCCGCTATGTGGAGAGCCTCTCCGCCTATGCGCGCCAGTTTCTGGAGATGATGCAGAAGCCGGACGTCGAACATATCGACGGCCTCTCCCCCGCGATCAGCATCGAACAGAAGACGACCAGCCGCAACCCGCGTTCCACCGTCGCGACCGTCACCGAAATCTACGACTATATGCGCCTGCTGTGGGCGCGGGTCGGCATCCCCTATTCGCCCGCCACCGGCCTGCCCATCGCCGCCCAGACGGTCAGCCAGATGGTCGACCGGGTGATGACCCTGCCGGAGGGGACGCGCGCCTATCTCCTCGCCCCCGTCGTGCGCGGGCGCAAGGGCGAGTATAAGAAGGAATTGCTGGAGTGGCAGAAAGCCGGCTTCACCCGCGTCCGCATCGACGGCGAACTGTACGAGATCGACGAGGCCCCGACGCTCGACAAGAAATATAAGCATGACATTGAGGTCGTCGTGGACCGCATTGCCGTGCGCGCCGACATGCAGACCCGGCTGGCGGAGAGTTTCGAGGCCGCGCTCAAACTGGCCGACGGCCTCGCCTATGTGGACCTCGCCGATGGCGTCGTGCCGGGCCGCGAAAATGAAGCCACGGACGCCGGCGCCATGAAGGGCGCGGGCATCCCCGCCAACCGCATCGTCTTCTCCGAAAAATTCGCCTGCCCCGTCTCCGGCTTCACGCTGGCGGAGATCGAACCGCGCCTCTTCTCCTTCAACGCGCCGCAGGGGGCCTGCCCCGCCTGCGACGGCCTGGGTGAGAAGCTGGAGTTCGACGACCAGCTCGTCGTCCCCAACGAGGCGCTGACCATCAAGAAGGGCGCGGTCGTGCCCTGGGCCAAGTCCAACCCGCCCAGCCCCTATTATATGCAGGTGCTCGGCTCCCTCGCGAAGGAATTCGGCTTCTCCCTCGACACGCCCTGGGCCGAACTGCCCGGCGAGGTGCGCCTCATTATCCTGCACGGCACCGGCGGCAAGCCGGTCACGCTCAAATTCATGGACGGCCGCAAAAGCTATGAGGTGAACAAGCCGTTCGAGGGCGTCATCGGCAACCTCAACCGCCGTATGCTCTCCACCGACAGCGCGTGGATGCGCGAGGAACTGAGCAAGTATCAGACGGCGCAGCCGTGCGAGACGTGCGGCGGCGCGCGCCTGAAGCCCGAAGCCCGCTCGGTCAAGATCGCGGGCGAGGACATCTCCATCTCCACCCGCCGCAGCGTGGTGGACGCGCTGGCCTTCTTCCAAAGCCTGCCCGACCATCTGACCGACCAACAGAACCAGATCGCCAAGGCCATCCTCAAGGAAATCATCGAGCGGCTCGGCTTCCTCAACAATGTCGGCCTCGATTACCTGAACCTCGACCGCACGTCGGGCACCCTGTCGGGCGGCGAGAGCCAGCGCATCCGGCTGGCGTCGCAGATCGGCAGCGGCCTGTCCGGCGTCCTCTATGTGCTGGACGAACCCAGCATCGGCCTGCACCAGCGCGACAATGACATGCTGCTCGCGACCCTGAAACGGCTCCGCGACCTCGGCAACACCGTGCTGGTCGTGGAGCATGACGAGGATGCGATCCGCGCCGCCGACCATATCGTCGACATGGGACCGGGCGCGGGCGTGCATGGCGGCGAAGTCGTCGCGCAGGGAACGCTGAAACAGATACTCAAGGCCAAGGGATCGCTCACCGCCGACTATCTCAACGGCACCCGCTTCATCGAAGTGCCCAAGAAGCGCCGTAAGGGCAATGGCAAGAAGCTGACCGTCCACAACGCCCGCGCCAACAACCTGACCGGCGTGTCAGCGTCGATCCCGCTCGGCACCTTCACCTGCATCACCGGCGTGTCCGGGTCGGGCAAGTCCAGCTTCACCATCGACACCCTCTACGCCGCCGCCGCGCGCACCCTCAACGGCGCGCGGGTCATCGCGGGCGCGCATGACAAGGTGACGGGCCTCGAATATCTCGACAAGGTCATCGACATCGACCAGTCGCCCATCGGCCGCACGCCCCGGTCGAACCCCGCCACGTACACGGGCGCCTTCACCAATATCCGCGACTGGTTCGCGGGCCTGCCCGAAAGCGCCGCGCGCGGATACAAGCCCGGCCGCTTCAGCTTCAACGTCAAGGGCGGCCGGTGCGAGAAATGCGCGGGCGACGGCCTGCTCAAGATCGAGATGCATTTCCTCCCCGACGTCTATGTCACCTGCGAGGAGTGCCACGGCAAACGCTACAACCGCGAAACCCTCGAAGTGAAGTTCAAGGGCCACAGCATCGCCGACGTGCTGGACATGACGGTCGAGGATGCGCTGGAATTCTTCAAGGCCGTGCCCCCGATCCGCGACAAGATGGCGATGCTGGCGGAGGTTGGCCTCGGCTATGTCAAGGTCGGCCAGCAGGCGACCACCCTGTCGGGTGGCGAGGCGCAGCGCGTGAAACTGGCCAAGGAACTGGCCCGCCGCGCGACCGGCAACACCCTCTACATCCTGGACGAGCCGACCACCGGCCTGCATTTCGAGGATGTCCGCAAACTGCTCGAAGTGCTGCACGCTCTGGTTGAACAGGGCAACAGCGTGGTGGTGATCGAGCATAATCTGGACGTCATCAAGACCGCGGACTGGATCATCGACCTCGGCCCGGAAGGCGGTGTGAAGGGCGGCGAAATCGTCGCCGAAGGCACACCGGAGACGGTGGTGAAGGCCGCGCGGAGCTATACGGGGCGGTATTTGAAGCCGTTGCTGGGGAAGTAGGGGGTGAGCGTGGAGTTGGCCGATTGCGGACTGTCGGTTTATTGAAGGATAGGCTCGAATAGCGGCCGGTCTGGCTTGCATCATAGCGCATCGAACGTGCAAGCTCGCTCTTTTTAACAGCCTCCTGCAGCCAAAGGCGGCAACCGACCGTCTTGCAGGTGGTTGACCATCGCCTCCCAGTCTTTGAACCCCCATTCTGATGGAAACTCGGGCGAGATTATTTGGTCGCCGTCGAGGCTGTCCTTGATGACAACGGTTTCTGGATTCACGAACTGTTTCTCTCGTGCCGAATAAAACGCTAAAACTCGGGGCCGTGATACCCGTCGCCGATTGTTCAGAACGATGCCCAGCCGGTTACTCCTGAGGCGTACCAGCATACCGGTCGGAAAAATGCCTATACTCTGCATAAATGAGAACAGCAGTTTACGATCAAAATGGCCTTCCCAACTCCACATTGCTGCGACAGCTTCGGTCGGCGCCCACGCATCCTTGTAGGGGCGCACTGACGTAACTGCATCATAGACATCGCAGATAGCGCCCAACCGTGCCGCGAAGCTAATCTTCGACCCCTCTATTCCAAATGGATAGCCTGTGCCGTCAAGCTTCTCATGATGGTGACGGCATACATCAAGCGCGGATTCCACCATATTGGGCGCGGCACAAAGCATCTGATATCCCTGCTCGGGATGCGTCTTGATGATGGCAAACTCTTCATCGGAGAGGCGCCCGGCCTTGTTCAAGATTGGGTCGGGTACACCCATCTTGCCGACGTCGTGCAGCAAGCCTGCCAAGCCTAAATCAAGTATGGTTGCGCTGTCCAAGCCGAGATGACGCGACACGTTGATCATCAAAGCGCAAACCGCCACGGAGTGAAGGTAGGTGTACTCGTCTTTGGTTTTCAGGCGGGTGACACTTAAGAGAGCGTGTGGAGTACGAGCTACTGATACATTGATTTCATTGACCACATCGATCACATCCGAAATGCGAACCGCACGACCCAGCCTTGCCCGGTCGAAGGCACTTTGAATTACCTTCTTGGACCGCAGGACCAACTTTTGTGCCTGTTGCTTGTCGCTGGCTCTCTTCTCGTCACCAAAATTTTCCGCTGCCTCGGTCGGTCGGCGTGATTCAACTCGCAGAGGCTCAGTCGGCCTTAGCGCGTCCTGACGAGCGGATTGGTCGGGACCGATCCCCAACTCATCGTCCACCAGCACATAGGGTACATCAGAATTGCGGACTTTTTCGACATCCTCCGGGCATTCCAGCAGAAACCTGCGTGACCAGAAGGGATGTCGGAGCCACGAACCGCCAAAGCCATGAATATACATCCCAGCTCGAATCTGGTCGCACCTGATTTTTTGGATCATCGCTTACCCCCTCTAGGGTCTATCAGATCTTTAAGCGGTGCTGGCTTCTAACCAATACACCACTGATCATCACAACCCAGAACGTGCATGACAGCATGATATTAAGCGATGCCTAACGTTTTGCGGTCCCGTTTCTCACTCCGCGTGAGTGAATGTTACCACGTGAAATCTAAACGAATGGCAGCTTCCGAGAGAATTACCTCTCAGTCGCTACGGCAAAGACTAGCGCAAACCGGCCCACCCAAAAAACCTATCCTACACCCCGCCAACCATGCCCCCGGCGAGCGCCCGCAGCAGTCCATCCGTGCCGATAGGGCGACGGCCTTTACCACCACGGAACCGGAACATCGCCGCCATGGGAGGGGCGTGTCGAAGCCGGGCTGATCGGCAATTGCGCGCCCACGCCGCCGGACGTCGCCGCGATCCGCGATGCCAATGATACGCTGTTCCAGTCCCTTCGCCGCCGGAGCTGATCGCTGGGGGGGGGGGGGGACGCGCGACACCCGTCTTGCGCCCACCCATATCGGCAACGCCGCCTCCGCCCCGCTCCCCCTGACAGCCCCCACACACATCGGCCCAGCCGCTGCCCGCCACGCCCTCAGCTCCAGCGCCTACCCGGCCGAACCCTGCGCCAACCCATCGGCCGCGCCGATACCCCCTCCCCGGCAAGCCGCGATAGCGGTGGCGGGTCGGGATGCTGTAGTCTCCTGCGCATAAGGATTCGAGGAGATGACCATGGCCGAAACCGGCACCCCCGCGCTCGCGCCCGCAGGCTGGCCCGCCAACAGCGCGCCCAAGGCGCCGCTCGCGCCCAAAGCCGCCCCGGTCGAGCGCCCCGGCAGCAAGACCGTCGCGGTCGTGCGTGGCCAATATCATCACTTCATGCTGATCCCGATCCAGGATGACGAGGCGGAGTTTTTCCCGGCCGGGCCGATCACCTTCGGCATCGAATGTCGCGTGCTGGGCCATCCCGACGGGCGCGTGGGGGAGAGGGGGGCCAGCCTCCACGTCTTCAACGCCGACCGCAGCGAGGAATATCTGCGCTTCGACTGTTTCGAGCGGATTCCCCATTATCATTACATCCTCAACGGGCCGCAGCATAATATCGTCTGGGGCTATGACGAGGAGGCGAACGGGCCGATGCTCGACTGGGCGCTGGGGGCGCTGCGCCACCGGTTGCCGGTGATGCTGCGCGGCGCGGGGGCGGACGATCTGGCCGCGCGGGTCGAGCGCAAGGGCTTCGACACCGCCGTCCTCAGCCGGCTCCACGCCGCGATGGTCGCGGCGGACGCCCGCACCCGGCCCGGCACCGTGGAGCAGATCATGACCGGCGTGCGCTGGATGCAGCGGTGGAAGGAAATCCACCCGCAGTTTAACACCGTGGACCATTGACGCCCCACCCGGCACCCCGCCCGCGCCGGGACAGCAGGACAGGGCGCGCAGGGAAGGAGACGGCGATCCCCCTTCCGCACCAGTTCAGCCCCGGCAGGGACGACACGATCTTCGGAACGGGGACCGGTGGTCAAAGCCGGGGCGACCCACCCCCGCCACACGGGCCGCGCCATGGCGGAACGATGCGGCCCGCGTCCCTCCCTGCGGCACAGTGACATCCCGCCTTTTTGCCACCTCATCCGCGCATACGAAGACGGCGAGCCGAAAATGGCGGTTGTCCAAGACCGTCGAACCGAGGCACACGCCTTGCTGCAACAGAGCGCACGGATCCTATCTCAGCACCGGACGCTCGGAGTTTGAAGCGAGCACGGGCCGCACTGCAACCATTGGCAGGCCGTCAGGACGGAATGTCGATTGGCCCCACCCGTGCATCCGCCGTCACAGCCTTTTGGCCGCCGTGGGGAAACCATCGCGCCGCTGCCGCGTTGGGCCATCAACACATTCCAAGGCAACGACATTTCAAGGAAGGAGAAGGATCATGCTTCGCGCCCTTATCTTCGCAGGCATCGCCGCCGCCGCCGGTCGCCAGCTCTACAAGAATGGCTCGCTCCAGCGTTTCGGTGACAAGGTCAGGGACCGGGCCGACGATCTGAAAGCCTATGCGTCGGAAAAGCGCGCCTCGATCGAGGCCGCCGGTGGTCCCGGCGGCGCGCCGATCCGCCCGACCGCCGTGCACGATCACAAGCCGACCCCGGCCTGATCCCCCACCCTCTTCCGGGCGTTCCCCCCTTACGTCCGGCATGATGCGCCCCCATAGCGCATGACTTCACCCGCCCGTCGCCGCCAAGGCGAAGGGGCGGGTGCTTCTTTTGGCGCGTCGCTCCACGCAATGTCGGGCCGCGCGATGTCGGGCAGGGGCCTTTTCTCCGCAACCTCCCCGCCCGCCGACCGTTGGAGCCTTATCCGAAACGATGAAGAAGAGGATGCCCCGATGACCCGACCCCTCCTGATCGCCGCCACGGCGATGCTCCTGCCGCTGGGCGCCTGCACCGGCGATGGTTATGGCGACGGCTATGGCGGGCGTCCCGGCTATGCGTCGAACAACGACGGTTACTATCTGGGCGACAATGACCAGATCTATCGCAACAATGATGGCGGCTATTATTGCAAGCGCAAGGATGGCTCGACCGGCGTGATCGTCGGCGGACTGGCGGGCGGCGTGCTCGGCAATGTCATCGCTCCGGGTGGCAGCAAGACGCTCGGCACCCTCCTCGGCGCGGGTGCGGGCGCGCTGATCGGGCGCGAGGTGGATCGCAAGAACGTCCGCTGCCGCTGATCCTGCTGCGACAGCAGCCGCGATAAAAGGGCGCGATAAAAGGGTCTGTCTGCTGGTGCGACCGATGGTCAGCGCCGCACCAGCAGCCGGTCGATCAGTTCCGCCCGTGACGCGGCCCCGCCATTGCCATCGCTACCCGCGCAATCCTCCGTCTGCTCCAGCGCGTGGCGGATGCGCTCCAGTTCCGCGTCGGTCAGATGCTCGATGCCGATGAAGTCGTTGCGCGCATCGGCCACGGCGCGGATCAGTTCGTCCAGCTTCACCTGCATCGCCGCGGCGTCGCGGTTCTGGGCGTTCTGGATCAGGAACACCATCAGGAAGGTGATGATGGTCGTCCCCGTGTTGATGACCAGCTGCCATGTGTCCGACCATTGGAACAAAGGCCCGCTCACGCCCCAGATGATGACCACGCTCAACGCGATGATGAAGGCGGCGGGCTGGCCCGCCCATGCGGCGATCCGCGCGGCCACCATGCTGAAGAAACGGTCCATGGCTTGCTACTCCTGACGGGGATGCGGATGCGGTCTGCGTCCCCCTTGCGCTATCCCGGCGCCCCTGCCAATCCGCCGCGCGATAACCCATCGCTACCGGGAACCGTTCCAGATGCCTTCGCGCCACCTTCTCCCCCTCCTCGCGCTCTCCCTCTCTCTTGCCGGTTGCGCCACGCCACAGGCGCAATTGCGCACCGGCCTTGCCAGCGCGGGCCTGTCGGACGGCATGGCCGCCTGCATGGCGCAGGACATGACCCCGCGCCTTTCGGTGAAGCAGCTTTTGCGGCTTCGCTCCCTGTCGCATGTCACCGACCGCAACCCGCGCAAGACCAGCATCGACGCCTATTTGTATCAGGTCCGCGCGCTGGGCGATGGCGAGATATGGTCGATCACCAGCCGCGCCGCCGCCCGCTGCGCCCTCGGCCTTTGACGAAATAGCGCCACCCGACTTCGCAACTTTGCAAAATAGCGCCGCCGAGTCCCGCTGGACCGGCCCCGGCAAACATGCTTGGGAGGCGCCATCAATTTGCAACTTCAGCGCGAAGGCTTCTGCGATGAACATTCATGAGTATCAGGCCAAGGAACTTCTGGCGAAATTCGGCGCCCCCGTCCCCGCGGGTATCGCTGCGCTGACCGTCGAGGAAGCCGTCGCCGCCGTCGACACGCTGCCCGGACCGCTCTACGTCGTGAAGGCGCAGATCCACGCGGGTGGCCGCGGTAAGGGCAAGTTCAAGGAACTCGGCCCCGACGCAAAGGGCGGCGTGCGCCTCGCCAAGTCGAAGGAAGAGGTTGAGGCCGCTGCCAGGGACATGCTCGGCAACACGCTCGTCACCATCCAGACGGGTCCGGAAGGCAAGCAGGTCAACCGCCTGTACGTCACCGACGGCGCGGACATCCTCAAGGAATTCTACCTCGCTCTCCTCGTCGATCGTGGCACCAGCCGCATCTCCTTCGTCGTCTCGACCGAAGGCGGCATGGACATTGAGGAAGTCGCGCACAACACGCCGGAGAAGATCCACAGCTTCAGCGTCGATCCCGCGTCGGGCTTCCAGCCGCACCATGGTCGCGCCGTTGCCGCCGCGCTGAACCTGTCGGGCGACCTCGCCAAGCAGGCTGCAAAGGTCGCCTCCTCGCTGTTCGACGCCTTCCTGGGCACCGATGCCGAGCAGATCGAGATCAACCCGCTCGCCCTGTGCGAGGGTGACAAGCTCTATGTCCTCGACGCCAAGGTCGGCTTCGACGGCAACGCCCTGTTCCGCCACCCCGACGTCCTCGCGCTGCGCGACGAGACGGAGGAAGACCCGGCCGAGCTGGAAGCGTCCAAGTACGACCTCGCCTACATCAAGCTGGACGGCGACATCGGCTGCATGGTCAATGGCGCGGGCCTCGCCATGGCGACGATGGACATCATCAAGCTGAACGGCATGTTCCCCGCCAACTTCCTCGACGTCGGCGGCGGCGCGAACAAGGAGAAGGTGACGAACGCCTTCAAGATCATCCTGCGCGATCCCAATGTTAAGGGCATCCTGGTCAACATCTTCGGCGGCATCATGAAGTGCGACATCATCGCCGAGGGCATCATCGCCGCGGCGAAGGAAGTGAACCTCTCGGTTCCGCTCGTCGTCCGCCTCGAAGGCACCAATGTGAACGAGGGCAAGGAATTGCTGGCCAACTCCGGCCTCGCCATCGTGCCCGCCGACGATCTGGGCGACGCCGCCCGCAAGATCGTGGCAGAGGTGAAGAAGCTGGGCTGATCGCCCCCACGATAAGATAATCGGGCCGCGCATCGTGTTTCACACATGCGCGGCCTCATTGCGTTTGCAGGACTTGACCTGTGCGTCGGGTAAGGCAAAGGCAGTTTCGTTTATCCGGTTGGACTCTCCACGGCCCGGCACGCGGAGTTTTAGGAAGGACCGTTTGCAATGAAGATACTCGTGCCCGTGAAGCGGGTGATCGACTATAACGTCAAGCCGCGCGTCAAGGCGGACGGCACCGGCGTCGATCTCGCCAATGTGAAGATGTCGATGAATCCGTTCGACGAAATCGCCGTCGAGGAAGCCATCCGCCTGAAGGAAAAGGGCGCCGCGACCGAGATCGTGGCCGTTTCCATCGGCGTGGCCAAGGCGCAGGAAACGCTGCGCACCGCGCTGGCCATGGGCGCCGACCGCGCCATCCTGGTCCAGACCGACGATGAGGTCGAGCCGCTGGGCGTGGCCAAGATCCTGGCCAAGATCGTGGAAGAGGAAGGCCCCGGCCTCGTCATCCTCGGCAAGCAGGCGATCGACGACGACAGCAACCAGACCGGCCAGATGCTGGCGGCGCTGCTCGGCTGGCCGCAGGGCACCTTCGCCTCCAAGGTGGAAGTGTCGGGCGACACGGTCGACGTGACCCGCGAAGTGGACGGCGGCCTGGAGACGGTGAAGCTCAACACGCCCGCCATCATCACCACCGACCTGCGCCTGAACGAGCCGCGCTATGCGTCGCTGCCCAACATCATGAAGGCCAAGTCCAAGCCGCTGGCGACCAAGACCCCCGCCGATTATGGCGTGGACATTGCCCCGCGCCTCGAAACGCTGAAGGTCGGTGAGCCGCCGAAGCGGTCGGCCGGCATCAAGGTTGCCGATGTCGACGAACTGGTCGCCAAGCTCAAAGCCCTGGGAGTAGCCGCATGACGAAGACACTCGTTTGGGTCGAGCATGACAATGTGTCCGTCAAGGACGCGACCCTCTCCGCCGTCACCGCCGCGTCGAAGCTGGGTGAAGTCCATCTGCTCGTCGCGGGCAAGGGCGTCGATGGCGCCGCTGCCGAAGCCGCGAAGATCGCCGGCGTGGGCAAGGTCCATGTCGCGGACGACGCCGCGTTCGAACATGCGCTGGCCGAGAATGTCGCACCGCTGATCGTCGAACTGCTGGGCAGCCACGACGCCTTCATCGCGCCCGCCACCACGCATGGCAAGAATATCGCGCCGCGCGTCGCCGCCCTGCTCGACGTCGCGCAGATCAGCGACATCCTGTCGGTCGAGAGCGAGGACACCTTCACCCGTCCCATCTACGCGGGCAACGCCATCGCGACCGTCCGGTCGAAGGATGCCAAGAAGGTCATCACCGTGCGCGGCACCGCGTTCGAGAAGGCCGCCCGTGAGGGTGGTTCCGGCGTGGTCGAGGCGGTTGCCTCCACCGGTGACAAGGGCATCTCGTCCTTCGTCGGCGCCGAAATCGCCAAGCTGGAGCGTCCCGAACTGACCAGCGCCAAGGTCATTGTGTCCGGCGGCCGCGCGCTGAAGGATGCCGAGACGTTCGAGGCCACCATCTTCCCGCTGGCCGACAAGATCGGCGCGGCGGTCGGCGCATCGCGCGCCGCGGTGGACGCCGGCTATGCCCCCAACGACTATCAGGTCGGCCAGACCGGCAAGATCGTCGCCCCCGAAGTCTATATCGCGGTCGGCATCTCCGGCGCGATCCAGCATCTGGCCGGCATGAAGGACAGCAAGACGATCATCGCGATCAACAAGGATGAGGACGCCCCCATCTTTCAGGTCGCGGACATCGGCATCGTCGGCGATCTGTTCAAGATCGTGCCCGAACTGACCGAAAAGCTCTGATCCACTCCACCGGATCGCACCACGGAATGAAAACCCCGGTCAGCAATGGCCGGGGTTTTTCCATGTCCGCGAACCCCATCGGGCTGGCATAGGGCATTTTCAAAGGGACCGCTTACGGTCAACGGCTCGAAAAATACGGCACCAGACAAACGAGAGCGTTTTCGTCCCATGTAAGAACGCTCTCATAGCTACAGCGGATCGCATGCCCTGCCCATCATCCCGATATGGAGACCCTATCCGGCAACGGCTGGACGCAACGTCACTTCATTGGAATGACGGAGGAGAAAGCCCCATCCCTGCTGTTATTGCCGTTCACCGCATTATTGCCATAGGATATCAGGAGGCCGCCTCCGACCGGCAACAGTCCGCGTTCATTATGGTTGATCGTCGACCGGCCGACCAGCATTCCCGTGCCCACACCATTTGCCACCAGGGCATAGCTTCCGTTTCCAACAACCCGTACATTGTCGAGCGACAAGACCAGGGACTCCGCTGAATTCTTGAGTATCGAGATACCCAGAAGTCTATTGGCGTTCACATTAGTATCACTAACAACACCGGCGACCTTTCTGGTATATGCACCGCCTTGCACAGATATACCCTGTGTATTTCCCACAATATCGGATCTTGTAATATTCACGATTCCATCCCCATAGGGCGAAATATAGATCCCATAAGCACTACCCTCTGTACCGCTGTTATGAATTTTCGTTCCACTGACATTCAGGAATGAAAAAGCGTTGTGAGAGACATACTGTATTCCGCTTTGCCGGAAATTGCGGATGCTGCAATTTTCGATCGTCAATGAGCGGCCGGACAGGAAATGGATTCCGTTCAAACCACCAGCCGCGACGGGTTGCCCCGACACCATGCGGCCCATGCCCTCCAGATCCAGCCCGATCAGATACACGAAATCATCAATCCCGGCCTGAACGACAATGGCGTCCGTATCGACCGCCAGAATACCGCCGATCGCTCCGCCATCACATCGGATCGTGATCGCCTTGGTGATCGTCACCGGGCCGAACCCACCGGAATCGAGGCAATTAACCTCGCCGCTTGCCAGGGTCCGGGGCACAGCACTCGCAAATGTCGCGCAGGGAGCGGTTCGGCTGCAGGGATTGGCATCGTCGCCAACTCCCGAAACCCAGGTGCGCGCCAATTGCGCGGAAACAGTATTGACGAAGCCAATATTCAGGGCCGCCAATACTATCATGGCAATAAACGCACGAACCATGGTTTTCCTCATTTTACGTCAATCCAAACAGCAATCAGAAACGATCATCAGATATTCGATAATTCCGACTTAACTTCCCGATCCAGGATTAGACACAGAAATATCCTGCGTAAGACACCCCGCCAATCATCCAGAAAAAGACGCAGTCCGCCCTTGCGTCGGATGGACGGAACATCGGTCAATTCATCGGCCAATCGTTCAGCGAGCGGCGAGGGCTGCGTGCTGAACCCATTTTCACCGCAACATTGCTGTCATGGAACCGGCCTACCCCCGAATCATCTTTTGGGGAGCCGACAGCATGAGCGCATCTATCACCGCCGGGCATTATACCCGGCCCAATCTTGACCAAGGGCTGGGGCTGGCGGGCCAGGTCGGTCTGGTCGCTACCATCCTCGCCGCCCTCTTCTATGTCGCCTACAGCGTCTATGCGGATGCCAGCGCGGCGGGCGTCAGCGCCACGGCGCTGCTGCCCTTCCTCCTCCTCTTCATCGCCCTGCTCATCGCGCTCGGCTTCGAATTTGTGAACGGCTTTCACGACACCGCCAACGCCGTGGCCACGGTGATCTACACCAACGCCATGCCCGCCAATGTCGCGGTGGTGTGGTCGGGCTTCTTCAACTTCCTCGGCGTGCTGCTGTCGGGCGGCGCAGTCGCGTTCGGCATCGTCTCGCTGCTGCCGGTGGAGCTGATCCTGAAGGTCGGGTCGAACGCCGGTTTCGCCATGGTCTTCGCGCTGCTGATCGCGGCCATCGTCTGGAACCTCGCCACATGGTGGCTGGGCATCCCGTCCTCCTCCTCGCACACGCTGATCGGGTCGATCATCGGCGTCGGCGTCGCCAATGCGATGCTGCACGGCAAGAGCGGCACGGCGGGCGTGGATTGGACGAAGGCGACGGAGATCGGGCAGGCGCTCCTCCTCTCGCCGCTGATCGGCTTTGGCGTCGCCGCCGCCCTGTTCATCGCCATGAAGCTGCTGATCCGCAACAAGGCGCTGTATCAGGAGCCAAAGGACGGCGTGCCGCCGCCGCTGTGGATTCGCTCGCTGCTGATCTTCACCTGCACTGGCGTCAGCTTTGCCCATGGCTCCAACGACGGGCAAAAGGGCATGGGCCTCATCATGCTGATCCTGATCGGCACCGTGCCCACCGCCTATGCGCTCAACCGGGCCGTGCCCGCCAGCTACACCGCCGAATTCCACGTCAATGCGGACAAGGCCTATGGCGCACTGGCGCAGGGCGGCAGCACCCCGGCGCTCAGCGCACCGGCCGCCCGCCAGACCGTGACCACCTATATCGCCAACAAGAGCTATGAGCCGTCCACCACCCCGGCGCTGGCCGTGCTGGTCAAGGACATCGACCGGCAGGTTGGCGAATATGGCTCGCTGGCCAAGGTGCCCGCCGCCGCGGTGGAGAATGTCCGCAACGACATGTATCTCGCCTCCGAAGCCATCAAGCGGCTGGGCAAGGACAAAGCCGCTGGCCTGGACGATGCACAGAAGGACGCGCTGGGCGATTACAAGAAGTCGCTGGACGCCGGCACCCGCTTCATCCCGCTGTGGGTCAAGATCGCGGTGGCCTTTGCGCTCGGCCTCGGCACCATGGTCGGGTGGAAGCGGATCGTCGTGACCGTGGGGGAAAAGATCGGCAAGTCGCACCTGACCTATGCCCAGGGCGCGTCGGCGGAACTGGTCGCGATGGGCACCATCTTCGGCGCGGATGCGCTGGGCCTGCCCGTCTCCACCACCCATGTCCTGTCGTCGGGCGTGGCGGGCACCATGGCCGCCAACCGCTCCGGTCTCCAGATGAGCACGATCCGCAACCTGCTGATGGCGTGGGTGCTGACCCTGCCCGTGTCCATCCTGCTGTCGGGCACGCTCTACATGCTCTTCTCGAAGAGCTTCTGAGTGCCCATGCTTTGACCGGGGCCTTCCTCTGACCGGGAATCCGCCCCTGCCCCTCGCGGGCAGCACGCCGGGCGCGGGTCCGGGCCTCCTCTGGGGCCTGGACTTCGCGCCCGGCGGCGTTGCGGTGGCGGTGGAGCGGTGCGACAGCGCCCATCCCGGCGCCTTCCGCTGGCTCCACCTCAACCTCGCCGACCATGGCACGCGGGTGTGGATGGAGGGCGCCGCCAGCCTGCCCCCCGCCGCGCGCGAACTGCTCCTCTCGCAGGACATGCACCAGCGCGCGCTGGTGGAGGGCAGCGGGGACGACTGGGTGGTCTGCTGCACCCTCCACGACCTGGAGCGGGATTTCGACGTGCGCGACACCGCCCGCGTCGGCGCGTTGCGCGTTGCGCTGATGCCCGGCCTGATCGTCACCACCCGGCTGCACCCGCTGGGCTTTGCCGACATCGTGCAGCGCCGCATCCGCGACGGCGCGCGGGTGGACGGGCCGGGCGCGGCGCTGGACCTGCTGGTCAGCGCGCTGATCCAGAATATCGACAGCGTCATCCGCACCCTGTCCAGCGACGTGCAGGTGGCGGAGGACGCCTTTCTCGACGGCCATCATCCGCCGACCAGCCGCCAGTTGCTCGACATACGGCGGCGGCTGGCGCAGCTTCACCGTATGCTCGACGGCATGCAGCGGGTGTTCCGGCGGCTGGAACAGGACGACGACCTGCCCGATGCGCTCCACCCCACGATCGAGAAACTGTCGCAGCGGTTGCAGGGGCTGGATGCCGATGCGCTGGGCGTGCAGGGGCAGCTCCGCCTGCTGCGCGACGAACTCGACCTGGCGTCGGACCAGCGGACCAACCAGAATCTCTACCTCTTGTCGGTGATGACCGCGCTGATGCTGCCCGCGACGCTGGTGACGGGCCTGTTCGGGATGAACACCGGCGACCTGCCGTTCACCGGGGCGGGCGGCACCTTTGCGGCGACGCTGGTCGCGGCGGGCACGGCCGGGGCAACCTACCTTTTCCTGCGCAGCAAGGGCTTCTTCCGGTAATTTGGGAGGGGACGCTCCACCCTACCGCTTACGTCACCCCCGACCTGATCCGGGGTGACGGCTGAAGGACGTATCCGGGATAACAGTCGGGATAACAGTATAGGCACTATCCGGGGCAGGGCAGACGCACCGCGACCAAAGCCGCGCAACGACGACGCCCACCCTGCCTCTCACCCGTCAGAACACCGACGGCACATACATTTCCTCCGGCACCGGATGCCGGATATAATCCTCATGCCGCACCCGGTCGGGCAGGACCACCGACGACCGCGGCACATCCTCATAGGGGATCTGGTCGAGCAGATGGCTGATGCAGTTCAGCCGCGCCCGCTTCTTGTCCACCGCTTCCACCACCCACCATGGCGCTTCGGGGATGTGGGTGCGCTCCATCATCGCTTCCTTCGCGCGGGTGTAATCCTCCCAGCGGCGGCGCGACTCCACGTCCATCGGCGACAGCTTCCACTGTTTCAGCGGATCATGGATACGCATGTTGAAGCGGAACTGCTGTTCGTCGTCGGTGATGGAGAACCAATATTTCAGCAGGATGATGCCCGACCGCACCAGCATCCGCTCGAACTCCGGGACGGAGCGAAAGAATTCCTCCACATCATCCTCGGTGCAGAAGCCCATGACCCGCTCGACACCGGAGCGATTATACCAGCTCCGGTCGAACAGCACGATCTCACCCGCGGCGGGCAGATGCTGCACATAACGCTGGAAATACCATTGGGTCCGCTCGCGCTCGCTTGGCGCGGGCAGGGCGGCGACGCGGCACACACGGGGGTTGAGCCGCTGGGTGATGCGCTTGATCGCCCCGCCCTTGCCCGCCGAATCGCGTCCCTCGAACAGGACGACGACCTTCAGCCCCTTGTGCTGCACCCATTCCTGCAACCGCACCAGTTCATGCTGGAGGCGGAACAGTTCGCGGAAATAGATGCGCCGGTCGAGCTGCATCCGGTCCGGGTGGTCGGCCATGTCGCCCAGCAGGCTCTCCAGCCGGCTCTCGTCGATCTCCATCTCCAGCTCCTCGTCGAAGCTGTCGGCGATCTCCTCCTTGATGCGATCCATCTCGAAACCGTCGGACAGGGTCATGGCATATATCCCGAATGATTTCGGACAGCCTTGGCGCAGACTCATGACAGGGCGGTGACGGTGATAGCCGCCCTGCTCCTGTGTCCCCTTCCTGCCGCGCGCCCTCCTACTGCCCCCTTACTGCACCTGCGCCGTCTCGAACGCCAATGTCCGTTCGCTGTTGGCGGGCACCCGCACCGTCCAGACCGGCAGGCCGTTGCGGGTCGCCATCCGCCGCGCCGCGCCGCGCAGGCCGTCGGGACGCACGCCGATCACCGCCTCCACCGACACCGCAAAGGGATTGGCGTTGCTGACGACATAGCGCCACCGCCCGGCCCCAATCCCGGCACCGGCCCCGCCCGCATCCAACGCGACCAGCCTACCCTGCACCTGCGCGCTCTCGCCGATGGACAGGTTGGCCTCCTGCCCCACGGCGGTGTCGTCCACATCGCCCTCCCCCACGCGCAGGTCGCGGTCGCCGCGCGGGGCCATCACCGCGATCCGGCCGGATGGCAGCGGCAGGCCCAGTCCGTCCTTCTCCCGGTTCTGGAGTCGCAGGACGATCCGCGCCGGGCTGCCCGCCTCCTGCGCCCCGCCGCGACCCCGACCTTCACCCCCGCCCCTACCCATGCCGGGCTGGATCAGGAAGCTGTAGATCGTCGCGAACGGCACGCCCCGCCGGGTCAGCAGCGCCACCTGCTTCAGGCTCTGCGCCGCCACCGTCACCGGCTCCGGGATGCGGTAGAGCTTGAGGTCACCCAGCGATTCCTGCTCCGCCATCAACACCGCCATGGGCGCGTCCTGCACCATTTCCTGGCGGCGCTGCGCCGTCACCATGATCTCACCCATCGCCGGCGGGGCGGAGGGCGCGGGCGGAATCGGTGGCACCCCCGTCTCCGCAATATCGCTCGTCGTCTTGCGCGGCCAGCAGCGCAGCCGGATCGCCCCCGGCGCGGCGGGTGGCGGCGTCCGGGTCGCGTTCTCGTCCCGCGCCAGTTCCCCCGCCACCGCCATCGTCTGCGCCGCGCGAAAACTCACGCCATTGCCATTGGCCAGCGTCAGCCAGGCGAACAGGTCGATGGTGCGGCCATCCGCGCCGATCCGCCCGCTATAGGTCGCCTCCCAGTCGAAATCGTCCGCCAGATAGGAGAGTTGCACCGTCACCCGCGTCGCCACCCGGCTGGTCGTGGTGACGGACAGGGTGGGCCGCGCCGACAGCCCGTCGGGCACCGCGCCATAGACGGGTGCCTCCGTCAGCCCGGAACAGCCCAGCGCCAGCACGCCCTCCGCCGTCTGCACGATCAGGCCGCCCGCCGGACCCGCGACCAGCCGCGCCGCCTCCTCCCGCACCCGGCCCGTCGCACGGTCCGTCCGGCGCAGGGTCAGGCGGCGGCCCAGGCTGCCATCCGCCAGCGCCGCAGCCGACAACAGCCGCGCGTCGCGGTTCTTCTCCACCGTGCCGCCGGGCAGGCCGGTGACGATGGCGCTGACAGGGATGATGCCGTCCGCCACCCCTTCGAACCGGATTTCGGCGGGACCGGCGGGCAGGTCCACCGTCCGCGTCTCCGTCACCAAGGCGCTGCCGTTCAACCCGTCGAGGCTCAACGCGCCAGCCCGCCGGTGCGGATCGCGATAGACGGTGACGGACACCGCCTCCGGCTCCGCAGAGGTCACGACCGCCGGGGCCGCGCCCAGCAGCAACACGGACAGCAGGGCCAGCATCGCCGCCGCTCCCCTCAGTACCGGGTTTCGAGGAGCGCGCTAATCTCTGTCTCGCCATTGGCGGGCACCGCCACCGACCAGCGGATGCTGTCCGCCGATGTCCGGTCGCCCTTCACCGTCTCGGTGATGACCCGCGTTTCCGCCCAGGCCCAGTCGAGGCCCGACTGGATCACCTCCACCGTCACCGGTTCCGGCGATGCGTTGGTGAGGGTGTAGCGCATGGCCGTGCGCCATTTGGTGTCGCCCGCCTTCTCGCGCGACACCACCACCGGCTTGACCTTCACGTCAAAGGCCGCGCCGGTCACGATCGACAGTTCCGATCCCATCGGCGTGTGGCCGATGCGGTTCTCGCCCACGAACTGCGGCGCCCCGCGCGCGTCGCGCATATAGACGCGCACCGTCCCGGCGGGCAGCGCATCGCCCAGCCCCGCCTCGCGCGACGTGGAGAATTTCAGCACGCTGCTCGCGCTCTGCGCCTCTCCGCCGCCGCCCAGCCAGTCGTTGCGATATTCATAGGCCGCACGGGCGGGCGCGCCCGCCACGTCGAGAAAGCTGACCTGCTTGGTCTGGGCATTGGCGATCGTGGTGCGCTGCTTCAGGGGATAGAGATAGAAATCCCCGATCCGCTCCCGCGCCGCCGTCTGCGTCCCCGCGCGCCGGACCGGCGGCGCATAGGATACACCGCCTTCCACCTGCCCCGCCACCAACAGCGTGTTGGCGTTGGTAAAGGTGGTGCCGGTGCTGTTGGTCAGGGTGATCCAACCCTGCACGTCGATTTTGCCCGCCGTCCGGTCGAACAGCGCGACATAGTCCGCGCCCCAGCCCAGCCCCTGCGTCAGATAGGACAGGCCCAGCGCCCGCGTCCCCGCGCCCGTGCTTTCCACCGTCACCGACAGGGTGGGCCGGGCGCGCAGATTCTCCGGCACCTTGTCGAAAATCACCCGCACCGGCAGGCCATCGTCGCGCAGCACCTCGATCCGCTGCCCGATCTGGAGGACGACGCCGCCGTTCGCCGCCAGCACCTTCGCCTGTTCCCGCGTCTCCGCGCCCGTCGCCGGATTCGTGCGGACGATGGTGACGATGCGCCCCACCGCCTTCTCCATCATCTTGGCCGGGGTCAGCAGGTCGAAATCAAAATTCTGCTCCACGATGCCGATACCCTGCCCGGCCCCAACTCCCTGCTCGGACAGCGTGGCGGTGGCGGGTTCGATCCGCGCGGAGACATCGGGAAACTCGATCCGCTGCCGCCCCGCCGACAGCGCGATCGGCCGCGTGTCGGACACCAGCGACCGCCCGCTGTTATAGATGGTGACGGCCAGATCACCCTGCGCCGATGGAGCCTCCGCCGATTGCGCCTGCACCGGCGGGGCAAAGGCCGCGATGGTCAGGAGGGCCAGCGTCATACCGGAAGCGTATCGGATCATGCGGCTCTCCTGTTTACCGATCACCGCCTTATGCGAGCCGATCACCGCCTTATGCGAGAGAGTCGCAGAAGAAGGCAACGGGGGGCGTCCGGCCACCGCAGAAAATTTCGCGCCCATGGTGCGAAGCGTCCCTCCGCTCCCGCCCCGGTCGCCGGCCGGGCGTCTGACCACGGCCTCACACCGGCCCCGTATGTTGGGTCGCACGTCGGGCCATTGCATCACCACCGCCTTTGCCCCGCGCCATTCCGCCGCCCGGCACGGTCCCACTCAGTCTCCAGAGCAGACCGCCAGAAAACAGCCTCGTCATTGCGGGCGCCACCCCACGCCATCAGCCTCCAAAGGCCACCCTCAACCCCCGGCCCCGCGCGCCAGCCGCTGGATCTCCTGCCGCAACAGCGCCTTCAGCGACCGCGCCCAGGGCGATGGAGAACGCCGCTCCAGCGAGCACATCACCACCCGCACCGCCGCGTCCGGCGCGCCGTCGGGCAACTGGTGCAGCACCCCCGCGCGCAACGCCTCTCCCGCCGAATAGGGGGAGGAGAACCAGATCGCGTCCGACGCCGCGGTGATCGCGGCCAGCGACCCGAAATCCTCGATCACATTGGCCACGCCGCGCCTCCGCGCCTCTATCTCCGGCGGCAGCGGCACGCCGGTCCAGCTCGACCGCACCACCGGAAAGGTCATGCCGGGGCAATCGCCGGACAGCAGCGGATGGCCCGCGCGCACGATGCCGCCGACCGGGAAATGGCCCAGCGTCTCGATGCGCGGCGGGGGCGACTCACACTGAAACCCCTCGTTGGTGACGAAAAACTCGATCTCGCCGGCGACCAGCAGCGCCCACAGCGCATCCACGTCGCGCACCACCACGTCATTGGTCACGTCCGGCGCGACGCGCAGCCGTTCCGCGATGACGGCGGGCAACAGCGCGCGGGCGGGCATGGGCGCGATGCCGAACCGGACATGCCCCGCTTCCGCACTGGCGCTGGCGGCCAGATGCCGTTCGAAATCATCGGCGTCGGCCAGCAGCACGGCGGCCCGCTCCACCGCCATCCGGCCCTGCGGCGTCAGCGTCACGCCCGCCCGGTCGCGGTCGAACAGGCGCATGCCGATCTGCGCCTCCAGCGCCTGGATCGACCGGCTCAGCGCGGATTGCGACAGGCCCAGATCCTCCGCCGCCCGCGCGAAATTGCGCCGGGCGGCGAGGGTGACGAGATGGTTGAGGCTACGGAGCTGGAGCATGATGCATAAAACTCATCATAGTCGGTTCTGATACGCATTGGACGCAATGGGGGCGCTCTGCAACACTCCCGTTGGTTGGTCATGTTAAAACAGCACCACCGGAGCGGATGCATTTTCAGGAGGCGACAATGGCAACAGGATTCATCCTCGACCCCACCGCAAAACGCGCGGACGACATCACCAGCCCCGGCCCCGATGCGGGATCGCTGGCGGGCAAGCGGGTGGGCTTCCGCCTCGACCGCATGTGGCGCGCGTGGGACTGGATCAGCGAGGGCTGGGCGGAGAAGTTCAGGGCAGCCGGAGCGGACGTCGTCTTCTGGCGCTCCGGCGGCCGGTCGGGCGACGAGGGCGAACGGCATGCCGCCGATTATGAGGCGTTCCTCAACAGCATCGACATCGCCGTCGTCGGACTCGCCAATTGCGGCAGCTGCACCGGCTGGACTGTCCGCGACGCCATCCAGGCGGCGAACCATGGCCTGCCCACCACCGCCATCGCCACGAAGAATTTCGAAGTCTTCGCCCATGAGATCGCCGCGCGCGGCGGCCGCTCCGGCCTGCGCGTCCACGTCCTCCCCTATCCGTTGAACGAGCAGCGCCGCGAGGATGTGGAGCTGATCGGAGAGGCCCATTTCGAGGGCGTGCTGGAAACCATGGGCGCCAATCTCAACGCAACGGCGGAGGCCGCGGAATGACCATCGAATTGATCCGCCCCGGCGCCCACCGCGCCGCGCCCGTCATCAAGCCCCTCGTCAGCCGCGACTGCGGGCCGGAGGGATGCGAGGTCGACTGGCTGACCAGCCGCCGTATCGAGACCGACCTCGACATCGACGCCTTCAACCGTTTCGCGCTGGAGCAGGGCTGGGGCGACGGCCTGCCCCTGATCCCGCCGACCGACGCGCGCGTCCGCACCTTCCTCAGCGAGAATGACCGCTACCCGGACGAACTGATCGGCACCATGCCGGACAGCAGCGAGTGCACGGTCGAGAAGATCGTCATCAACGCCGTAATGGCGGGCGCGCCGCCGGAATCGCTGGAACTGCTGATCGCGATGATCGCCTCCATCGCGGACCCGGACTTCGAACTCTATGGCGTCAACGCCACGACCGCACCCGTCTATCCCGCCTTCGTGGTCAACGGGCCGGTCCGGCACGACCTCGCCATTCCATACGGCTATGGCTGCCTCGGCGGCGTGCCGGGGGCCAGCGCGGCGATCGGCCGCACCATCCGGCTGCTGATGCGCAATGTCGCGGGCCAGACGACCGGCGGCACCTCGCAGACGACCTTTGGCTCGCCCGGCCGCATCGCGGGCGTCGTGACCGGCGAGTGGGAGGAGAAATCCCCCTGGTCGCCGCTGGCCGAACGTCGCGGCGTGGCGGGCAGCGCCGTCACCTCCTTCGGCACCATGGGCACGATGAACGTCATCGACACGACCTCGCACAGCGCGCGCGATTTTCTGGAGATGATCGGCCGCTCCTATGCCTATGCCGGCTGCAACAATTTCTCCGGCGCGGTGCCCTTTGGCGAGGCGTTGATCGCGATCAACCCCATCTGCGCGGAGATTGTCGGCAGGGAAATCCCCCGTATCGAGGATGTGCAGGAACTGGTGTGGAAATATGCCAGCCTGGGCGAGGGCGACTTCAACAAGGAACATCGCGACCAGCTCGCCCTTCAGGAGCGTATTCGCGCCGATGGCCGTGTCTATGCGACGCCGGAGCCGAAGGATGTGCTGCTTTTCGTCGCCGGTGGCCTCGGCGGCCTGCACGCGGCCTGTTTCCACACCTTCGGCACCTCCCTCGCCCAGACCAAGCCGGTGGCGTCCGCGCAGGCCGCACAGGCACAGGCGGCGGAATAAGCGTTTCGGGCTGGCTTTCTGCCCGCAGATCATCGAACAACAGCCCTTCCCTCACGGGGAAGGCTGTTGTCGTTCACAATCCAGGGAGAGAGATATGGCGCGCGTCCAGCCCGTCCACACCGCCAGCGATTATCGGGATGACCCGGCCGATGCCGCGGCCTTGTTCGGCACCCTGTTCCCCGGCGTGGCAGCCCCGGCCTTCGACGCCAATCATGACGGCATGGCCATCGCCGCGCTAAACCCGAAACTGGCGCTGACCCTAGCCCAGACCAGCCGCTTCCTCGCGCTCGACCTGGAATGGTGCAAGCGGGCGGACCTGCGCGAACTGGCGATCATGACGGTCAACCGCCATTATGGCTCGACCTATTCGATCCGCTCGCGTGAGGCCATCGCGCTGGCGGGGGGCATCAGCGCGGATCAGGCGGCGGCGCTGGACGACTGGCGCAACAGCAACCTGTTCGATGCGGAGCAGCGGCTGGTAATCGACTATGCGCAGACGGTGCTGAGCGGCACCGTGCCCGCCGCCCTGTTCGAGCAGGTGAAGACCGCTTTTGGCGAGAAGGGCGCGGTGGAATTTACCTCCGTCGTCGGATTCTGGGCCTTCTGGGCGATGTTCCTGAACGCGACCCGGCCGGACGAGGGCTGACCGGCCCGCCGACATCGGGTGATGGCGGCGCCGTCCATCATCCCTCTCGACTTCATCCGCCGCGCCGATAGGATGCCGCCATCCAAGCGTGGGGACAGGATCATGGCGGACAATATCTATATCGGCCTCGGTGGCGGCGAGGAGCAGCGGCTGGTGCTGCGCCGCGCCAACCGGCACGGGATGATCGCGGGCGCGACCGGCACCGGCAAGACGGTGACGTTGCAGGGCATTGCCGAGAGTTTCTCCGCGCGCGGCGTCCCCGTCTTCATGGCCGATGTGAAGGGCGACCTCGCCGGCATCGCCATGGCCGGATCGCCCACGGCCAAGAACGCCGACAAGCTGATCGAGCGGGCCAAGGAAATCGGCATCACCGACTATGCCTTCGCCGACAATCCCGCTATCCTGTGGGATCTGTATGGGGAAAAGGGCCACCCGATCCGCACCACGGTCAGCGAGATGGGACCATTGCTCCTCGCCCGGCTGATGGGCCTGAACGAAACGCAGGAGGGCGTGCTGACCATCGCCTTCCGCTATGCCGACGAGCAGGGGCTGCTCCTCCTCGACCTCGACGATCTCCAGTCGATGCTGGCCTATTGCGCGGAGAATGCCGACGCTCTGACCGCCCAATATGGCAATGTGACAAAGGCCAGCGTGGGCGCGATCCAGCGGCAGTTGCTGCAACTGGACAGCCAGGGCGGCGCGCAATTCTTTGGCGAACCGGCGCTCGACATCCATGACTTCATCGGCGTGGACGACAAGGGCCGCGGCTATGTCAACATCCTCGCCGCCGACAAGCTGATGCAGTCGCCCAAGCTCTATGCGACCTTCCTGCTGTGGCTGCTGTCCGAACTTTTCGAGACGCTGCCGGAGATCGGCGACCCGGACAAGCCGGTGCTGGTCTTCTTCTTCGATGAGGCGCACCTGCTGTTCGACGATGCGCCCAAGGCGCTGACCGACAAGATCGAGCAGGTCGTGCGCCTGATCCGGTCGAAGGGCGTGGGCGTCTATTTCATCACGCAGAACCCGATCGACATCCCCGAAGATGTGGCCGGGCAGCTCGGCAACCGGGTGCAGCATGCCCTGCGCGCCTTCACCCCGCGCGACCAGAAAGCGATCAAGGCCGCCGCCGACACCTTCCGCGCCAACAAGGATGTGGATGTCGCCACCGTGATCACAGAGCTGAAGGTGGGCGAGGCGCTGGTCAGCCTGTTGCAGGAGGATGGATCGCCCTCCCCCGTGCAACGGACATTGATTGCGCCGCCCCGCTCGCGGGTCGGGCCGCTGGAGGCGAAGGAACGGGCGATCCTGCGTTCCATTTCCCCGGTCGAGGGCAAATATGACGAGGCGATCAACCGCGAGTCGGCCTGCGAGATACTGGCCGCGCGCGGCAACGCCGCCGCCGCCGCTGCGGAAGCCGCCAAGGCGCAGGCCAGCGCCGACAAGGCCGCCGCCGAACAGGCCAAGGTCGAGGCGAAACAACAGGCCGCCGCGCTGAAGGAACAGGCGAAGGCAGACGCCGCCGCCGCGCGCGAAGCCGCTAGGCCGGGGGCGCTGGAGAAGGCGGTGCAATCCGCCACCCGCTCCGCCGCATCCTCGGTCGGGCGCCAGGTCGCGAACGAGATCGGCAAGGCCGTGTTCGGATCCAGCCGCAAATCGTCGGGCGGCGGCATCGTCGGATCGCTCGTACGCGGGGTGCTGGGCAGCCTGTTCAAATAGGGCGAGAGAGGCGTCATCCCCCTCCCATGCCGTCGCCTTACCCCTTGGCCAGAACCCCGTGCAGGAAGAGCCGCACGCAAAATTGCGTCTGCCGCTCGATCTCGTCGTCCGGCACGGCCACGCCCCAGGCGCGCATAGTGGCCGGGCCGCCGACGACCAGATGGATGAAGGCATGGGCGGCATCCTGCGCCCAGTGCGTCTCCGCATAGTCCGGGCGCACGCGGCGGCGAAGCAGTTCGGCGAGGAAGGCCATCGTCCGCTCCGTCCCCTGTTGCAGCGTATAGACGCCGATTTCCGGCATACGGGAGGATTCGGCGTTGGTGATCTTCATCAGCCGCTGCCCGGCCGGGCTGACGATATTGGCGACCAATATCTGCCCGATGCGCAACAGGCTAGCCTCCAGATCGTCGTCCTCTGCCTCCTGCAGCCGCTCGATCGGCACCACCCACTCCTCGATGCCGCGTTGCAGCGCCGCCTTGAACAGCATCGTCTTGTCGGCGTAGCGGGCGTAGATGGTCCGCTTCGCCATGTTGCAGGCGGCGGTAATCGCGTCGATGGTCGTGCCCTCGAACCCGCGCTGATGGAACAGGTCCAGCGCACAGTCCAGCAATTCCATGTCGCGCTGCACCGCCTGATGGCGGGTGGGGCGACCGGGGCCACGGCGGGTGCGGGAAAGGCGGGTGGAACCGGCGGGGGCGGTGGTCGCCGCCTGCTGGCGGGGCGTGTTGGTCACGGGCGGGGCTATCCTGCGGGAGGCTTTCGGAAGGCAGGAGCGTAAAAGAGATTTTGCGCCGCAACAATGACTTTGCGAGTGACTCGCGCTTATTCCCGTGCCGCGCCTGCTCGCCTCAACTGAACGACAGCGGATTATCCCCCACCGCCAGCCGCACGGGCAGGTGCGCGACCACGTCGCCATCCGCCTGCAACGGCAGGGGAGTGTCGCTTTCCGCCAGCAACCGCGTCGCAGTAAAGCAGGTGGCCCCCGGCACCGCCGCCACGCTGCGTCCCAGCAACAGGGTAAGCGCGAGGCGGACGAAATCCCTGCGCCGCGCCCGTTTCAGCGCGACGACATGGATCAGCGGGTCATCAACCCTACTGGCAGGCGCAAAACTCCACGGCCCGGCATAGTAGCGGCCCTTGGCGACATAGAAGGCCTCGCAATCCACCCGGCGGCCATTGGCGTCGAGGCGGATGGTCTGGCGCGGCCATTTCCACAGCAGGGCGACGAACGCCGCGACATAGGCCATGCGCCCGATCCGCCGCTTCAGCCGGGGGGAATATTGCTCCAGCACAGCGCTGTCCGGCCCCGCGCTGGCGCAGGCGAAGAAGAAGGTATCGCCCGCCGCGACCGGATAATGGGGGCGACAGGTCGCCTTCGCCATCACCATCCGGGCAAATTCGCAACTCTTGGTCGGATAGAGGCGTTCGCGCGCCAGCAGGTTGATCGTGCCGATGGGATAGATGCTCATCGTCACGGGCCGCCCGCATTGCAGCACGGCGGACGCGACATGGCGCACCGTGCCATCGCCGCCCGCGACGCAGACATGATCCGCCTCGTCCAGTATCTCCGGCGGCCCGTCCGCGCTGACCGACTGCACCACGGTCGCGCCCATGCCCTGCAAGGCGCGCGTCAGCGCCCGGACGCGGCGGCGCGAATAAGCGCCCGCGTGCGGATTGCTGAACAACTGAACCACCTGTGCCATCGGCTTCCTTGCGAAGGGCGACCCTAGAGCGTTTTCCCGGCAGAAGGAAACATCTGCTGACCCGGAAAACGCGGTAAATCAGAAGAGTAGAGCAACCGGGCCGGATGCCGTCGGATCGGCCCTTGCTCCCATATCGCCCCACCCTTCAACGAAGCCTTACCGCATCCTGCCGATTAACGAAATCGGAGGCACTGTCGGGCATAGGGAAAAGCATGAACCGTCTCGCCCCCCGCATCCGCCCGGCAGGCCGTGGCACCATCCTTGTGGAACGGATCGCGATCGGCGTCGCGCTGGCCGTGACCCTGTTGTTCGAACTGGCGCTGGCGGAGCGCAAATATGCGCTGTTCGGCGGCGGTTTCGGCCAGTCCCATGCGCTGTCCGGCGCGGGCGAGGTCATCCTGTTTCTGCTCACGGCGGTGGTGGCGCAGGCGCTGGAGGTCGGGCTGGCCTATCTGCTGGTCGGCCTGTGGCTCGGCCAGCGCACGCGCCGGCTGGTGCGCCTGTTCGCCTTCCTCTTCCTGACCATCGGCATCCATATGGGCGTCGTCGTCGCGAAGTTCGAACTGCTGAGCTATTTCAGCGATGCGGTCTCCTTCACCATCCTGCGCAACCTGGGCGGGGGTAGCCTGCTGGATGCCGCGCTGTATGGGCTGAGCGAAGGGGCGCTGGTCGCGCAACTGCTGGTCGGCGTGGCTGTCGCCTGGCTGCTGTGCCTGTTCGTCATCCGCCGCCTGACGCGCCCCACCGACACCGGCTGGCCCCGCGCCCTCCGGTGGCGGACGGTCGCGCTGCTCTTTGCCGCCATGCCAGTGCTGCTCCTGCTCGCCAACGCCCATGCCAATGTCCGCTATGCCGTTGTGCGGATGACCGCGTCGGGGCTGGTGGCGCAGGCGCTGGGCACGCTGACCGACTTCGACCGCGACGGTTATAGCTGGTTCTCGCCGCTGCGCGACGACGCCCCCTTCGACGCCAGCCGCCACCCCCTCGCCCTCGACATCCCCAATAATGGCGTGGACGAGGATGAGCTGGGCGGCGACCTCAAACTGCCGCCCATCCGGCCGGAAGCGCCCCTGCCGACCCTGCCCGCCCGGCCGAAACATCTCGTCCTGATCGTGCTGGAGAGCACGCGCGGCGACGTGATCGGCAAGCGGATCGACGGCAGGCCGGTCGCCCCCAATCTCGAAGCCCTCGCTGTCACGGGCAGCAGCGCGCGCGAGGCGTATAGCCATGTCGGCTTCACCACCGCGTCGCTCAAAAGCCTGTTCACCGGCCAGCTGGAACCGCGCGTCGGCGCGCCCTCACTGTTCCGCGACCTGAAGAAGGCGGGATACCGCATCGCGGTAATGTCCGGCCAGTCGGAGGAGTTCGGCGACATTTCGGGCATCACCGGTATGAAGGCGGCCAGCAACATCTTCGTCGATGCGGAAACGCTGAAGGCCGACCGCGCCTTCGGCTTCGCCGCGCAGGGATCGCTGCTGGTGGACGAGAGCAAGCTGTTGACCCAGTTCGACCGGCAAATGGGCCGGGCGGAAGGCTGGCGGCAGCCCACCTTCGTCTATTTCAACTTCCAGTCGGCCCATTTCCCCTATCATCATGACGGCATGACCGACCGGATCGAACCGAACCCGGTCGCGCGCGACGCCATCACCGCCGCCAATCGCACCCATGTCCAGCGCACTTACTGGAATGCGGTCGCCTATTCGGACGCGATGATCGGCCAGGTGATCGCCTCGCTCAAGGCCATGGGCGTGTGGCAGGACACATTGCTGGTCGTCACGGCGGATCATGGCGAATCCCTGTTCGAGGACGGTTTCCTCGGCCATGGCCACCGTATCAACCGCATCCAGACGCATGTACCGCTGGTGCTGAGCCAGCCGGGCGTCGACCTCTCCGGGGCCATCGGCCTGCGCGACTATCGCGGATTGATCCTGCGCGTGCTGGCGGGGCAAAAGACCGGACAACCGGCCCGCAAGCCCGTGCTACGCTATGTCGGCGATCTTCAGGAACCGGCGGCTATCGGCATGGTCGATGCAGCGGGCGCGGGCTGGGCGTTCGATACGTCGAGCCAGGAGGCATGGTTCGAACGGCGCGGGCGCACCATCCCCTATGCGCGGCTGGTACCGGGCACGGCGGAGCAGCGGGACGTGGGCCGGCTCATCCAGCTCTGGGGCGCGGAACGATGGGCGGCGCACCGGGGGCAATAGCACAGCCGCTTTCGGCCATTTCCCTCCTCCCGGCATCGACGGGGATAGAGAGGATTTTCATATGACCATCGACGGTCGACGACTTGGAATCTGCAGCTTCAAAAGACCTCAAGCATTTTCACGCATGGGAAAAGGCTCCAGGGCCAATCGACATCCAAAGGTGACATACCGAAAATCGTGGTTTTACGAAAACCTTGAAGCGAGGCACGGGACTCGCTCCACAGAGCCTGCTCAACCTGCGAATGCACCAGAAGAGCGGAACTTGAACCGGGCCATGCGCCTCACTTCAACCACTTGCAGACCGCCGGAACGGCATGTCGGTTGGCCCTGTCGCAGGATGGCTTTTCCTTGAACCGTCATTGCGAGCGCAGCGAAGCAATCCATGAACGCCGCAGTGGATCACCCGCCTACGGTTCCCGGCGCTCACAGGCGGGAAGTGGGTCAACCTAACGGCATCACGTTCTAACGCCCTGAGACCTGTCGGCACAGGCGCGAACGCCCCACGTTGCATCTACGAAAAAGGGGCACGGAAGGTCTCCCTCCCGCGCCCCTTTGGAAACTTCATGGCCCCGATCAGTTGCCGCGCAGGCGGATCGGCACGAAGGCGGCGGGCTGGCCGCGGCGCAGGATCTGGAGCAGGATGGCGTTGCGCCCTGCGGTCTTTGCGGCCTTGACCGCCGTGTTCAGTTCCGCCTCGGTCACGACCGGCGTACCATTGGCGGTCAGGATCACGTCGCCCCGACGCAGGCCCTTCTGCCCCGCATCGGTGGACGCATCCACGCCCGCGATCACGACGCCGCGCGTGGTGCCCGGCACGCCTAGTTGCTGGGCGATGGTCGGCGTCAGCGGCTGCACCGCCAGACCCAGCAACTGCTGCCCGGCCTGCTCGCTGCTCTTGGGATCCTGGTCGGAGAAATCATCCTCGCCCTGCTGGCCGAACTTGGCCAGTTGCTCCTCCGGCGGGCGTTCGCCGATGGTGGCGGTGACGCTGATCGGCTTGCCATTGCGCACGATCTCGATCGACACCTGCGACCCGATCGGCAGGGCGGAGACGATGTAGGACAGCGTGTCGTCCGGCGTCACCTCGCGCTTGTTCACGCGCACGATCACGTCGCCCGCCTTGATCCCGGCCTTGTCCGCGCCCTTACCCGGCTCCACGCCCTGCACGAACTCGCCGTGATTCTTGGGCAGGCCCAGCGAATCGGCCATGTCTTCCGACAACTGGCTGATCTGGATGCCGAGGTAACCGCGCCGCACCGACTGGCCCTTGCGCAGCGTCTCGATGATGGAGACGGCCTGTTCGGACGGAATGGCGAAGCCGATGCCGACATTGCCGCCCGACGGCGACAATATCTGCGAGTTGATGCCGATGACATTGCCCGCCATGTCGAACATCGGGCCGCCGCTGTTGCCCTGATTGATCGAGGCGTCGGTCTGGATGAAACGGTCCGACCCGCCGCCGGTGTTGCGGTGCAGCGCGGAGATGATGCCCGCCGTCACCGTGCTGCCCAGCCCGAACGGATTGCCGATCGCCACGACCCAGTCACCGACCCGCGCCCGCGTGCTGTCGCCGAACTTGACGAAGGGCAGCGGCTTCTTGGGAATGATCTTCAGGACGGCGAGGTCGCTGTTCGCGTCCTTGCCGACCAGCTTGGCCTCATATTCGGTGCGGTCGGGCAGGATCACAGTGATGGTGTCCACCGTGGCGCCCGCCGCGCCGGGGGCGACGACATGATTGTTGGTCACGACATAACCGTCGGCGGAGATGATGAAGCCGGACCCCAGCGACTGCGCCTGCCGCGTCTGCGGTTGCCCGCCCTGCTGGTCCTCGCCCATGCCGAACATGTTGCCGAAGGGTGTGCCCGCGAACGGGTTCTGGTTCTGCACCTTCACCCGCTGCTTGGTGGAGATGTTGACGACGGCGGGCTGGAGCCGCTCGACCATGTCGGCAAAGCTGCCGGGGGCGCCGCGCGGTGCGGCGGCCAGTCCCTCGTTCTGCGCGGTCTGCGCGCTGACATTCGTGCCCGTGGTCAGGCTGAGAGCGGTCCCGCCCAGCAACAGGGCGGCGGTGATGGCATAAGCGTAACGCACGATAATCCTTCCTCTCTCGACGCATCCGGCCCTGGCCATGGCCGAGGCCGGACGGCAATGCGCACTGTCAGCGCATGCCCGGCGCCGGATTAACCGGCATTGAATGAAGCAGATGGAGGACCGGCAGGATTACCGGCCGCCCTTGAACTCCCGCAGAAAATCATTGTCGGCGGACAGGATCACCGACGTCTGCCCGCGCGCATTGACCCCGAACGTGGTCTGGTACGCCTGCATCGCCCGATAGAAATCATAGAATTTCGGATCCTGACCATAGGCCTTGGCATAGATTTGCGATGCCGACGCATCCGCGTCCGCCCGGATCAGCGCGGCCTGCTTGGCACCTTCCGCCTCGATGGTCCGTGCCTCCTGATTACGCGCCGACCGCATCCGCCCGAACGCGCTCTGCAATGGCGTACCGTCGGGCAGGTCGGCGCGCTTGATCCGCACGTCGATCACTTCCGCGCCATATTGCGCCGCGACCCGGTTCAGGCTGACCCGAATATTGTTCATCACCGCGCCCCGCTCCGGGCTGAGCAGCGACGCAAAGGACCGCTTGCCCAGTTCGTTGCGCAGCGAGGAACCGAGGATCGGCCGCAGCGCGTCCGACACCCGCTCCTCATTGCCCGCCACGATATACATGCGCAGCGGGTTGGTGATGCGATAACGGGCAAAGGCATCGACCTGCAGGCGGAGCTGGTCGGTCGACAGCACCTGCTGCCGCTCCATCTCCACCGACTGGATGCGCTTGTCGATCCACACGATCTGGTCGGTGAAGGGCATGCGGATGTGCAACCCCGCACCGGTCTGGCCGAATGTCTCGCCCTTCTTATAGGCGTTCACGATCCGCACCGGGTTACCGAAACGGACGATGACCGCCTGCTTCGTCTCCGGCACGATGGAGAAGGTGGAGCCGACGAGGATCAGCAACACCGTGGCGATCACGGCGAAGAGGATGGCGTTGCGGGGGACGAGCGCGTTCATTGCGCGGCCTCCGCTTCAGGCCGGGGCTGGGCCGGGGCACGACGCGCGACCTCGGACAGCGGCAGATAGGGGGTCACGCCATTGGCCTCCACGATCGTCTTGTCCACGCCTGCCAGAACCTGCTCCATCGTCTCATAATACATGCGGCGACGGGTCACTTCCGGCGCCAGCTTATACTGGCCATAGACCTTGTCGAACGCGGCGGCCTCGCCCTGCGCCCGTGCGGTCAGCTGCTGGGCATAGGCGCGCGCCTGGTTGAGATAGGTCTGCGCCGTCTGCTGCGCGGCGGACACTTCCTTGAACGCGTCGTTGACGGCTTCCGGCGGGTCCGCCTGCTTGATCGCGACGCCCTGCACCCGCACGCCGGCACGATAGCCGTCGAGGATTTCCTGCATGCGCCCGCGCACCTGCTCCTCGATGGTGGTGCGGCCCGCGCCCATCGCATCGTTCAGCGTCACGGTGGCCAACACCGCGCGCATCGCCGATTCGGCAACCTCGCCGATGGTCTGGTCGGTGTCCGCGATCTGGAAGACATAGAGTTCGGGACGGCTGATGTTCCAGCGCACCGAATAGGCGAGGTTGATGATATTCTGATCGCCGGTCAGCACCAGCTTGCCCGACTCGCCGGTGGAGCCGATGTCGATGGTGCGGATTTCCTCGACGTCGATCACCTTCACGCTCTCCAGCGGTTCGGGCAGGGTGATGCCGATGCCGGGGGTGAGGGTGCGCGAGAAGCTGCCGAAGAAAGTCACGATGCCGCGTTCCTGCGGCCCGATGCGATGGATGCAGGTGGTCGCCAGCCAGATGGCGACGAGGCCCAGCGCCAGATAAAACCACAGCGCTCGCTTGTCGGGGCCGCCCGGCAAACCATCGCCAAAGCTGCTGCGCGCGCGGCGCATTAGTTCCTCGACGGCGGAGGGACCGCGCGGGTCGCCGCCACCACCACCACCGCCCGGCGGTTCCTCACCCGGCGGACGGCTCCACGGGTTGCGGGGGCCACCACCGCTTCCGCCACGGCCATTGCCGCCAGACCCTCCGTCCGAACCTCCCGATCCGCCCCAGGGACTATTCTCGTTCATCAGCGCGATTGCTCCGCGCCGCCAGCGTTCCACAAGAGTCATACAGACACTATAGGGAGCGCATTGCGAAAGAACAGGGTGCAAGGCTGATTTCAGGGGCAATTTAGGTCCGAAAAGTCTCCGGCGACCGCTTCACGCCGCCTCGCGCGCCGGTTAAGAGGCCCGCCATGACAGACAGCAGGCCCCAACCCGTCTCGCCCGACACGCTCGAACGGCTCACCCAGGCCAGCGGTGGCCGGGCGTCCTCGGCCAAGGTGAAGGAGGGCGTCCTGACCCTCGTCCTCGACGTCGGCGGCCTCGACGCGGGGCAGCGCGGCACGGTGGAGCAGGCGGTGCGGGACACCGCCATGACCCTGCCCGGCATCACCGACGTGCGCATCGCCATGACCGCCGAAAAGCAGGCCGGGCCGCGCATCATCGCGGTCGGATCGGGCAAGGGCGGGGTGGGCAAGTCCACCCTCTCGGTCAACCTCGCGGTCGCCCTTGCGCGCCTTGGCCTCAAGGTCGGCATGGTGGACGCGGACATCTATGGCCCCTCTCTCCCCCGCCTCCTCTCCAGCGAGGGGACCAAGCCGCGCGCGGAGAACAGCCGCATGATCCCCATCGAAAATGGCTTTGGCGTGCCGATGCTCTCCATGGGCCATCTCATCGAACCGGGGCAGGCGATCGCGTGGCGCGGACCGATGGCCAGCAATGCGCTGGGCCAGTTGCTCGACGCGCATTGGCAGGGGACGGAGATATTGGTGGTCGACCTGCCCCCCGGCACCGGCGACGTGCAACTGTCGATGCTCCAGAAGCACAAGCCCGCCGGGGCCGTGATCGTCTCCACGCCGCAGGATCTCGCCCTCATCGACGCGGCCCGCGCGATCAGCCTGTTCGGACAGGCCGGGGTGCCGATCATCGGCATGGTGGAGAATATGGCGGGCTATGCCTGCCCCCATTGCGGGGAGGTCAGCGATCCCTTCGGGCAGGGCGGAGCGGAAGCGGCGGCAGCGGAGATGGGCCTGCCTTTCCTCGGTCGCGTCCCGCTCGACATCCAGGTCCGTCGCGCCTCCGACGCGGGCGTGCCGCCTGCATCGGGCGATGGCGCCCATGCCGAACCCTTTGCGGCCATCGCGCAGAAGGTCGCGCAGTGGATCAGGGGCGGCTCGACAACGACATGACCGGGGCGGCATGAGCAAGGCCGCATGACCGGGACGGAATGACGGACAGGGGAACCAACCGCTCCCCCCATCGCTCTTCCCGCAACAGAAAGGTGCCCCATGCCGCTGACCGACGACGCCGACATCGCCCATGTGCTGGAGACCACCCGCAGCATCGCGCTGGTCGGCGCGTCGCACAAGGTGGAACGGCCCAGCAACCGGGTGCTGCGCTTTCTCCTCGCCCATGGCTATCGCGTCATCCCCGTTAATCCGGGCCTCGCGGGACAGCAAATCCATGGCCAGACCGTCATCGCCCGCCTCTCCGATCTTGGGGAGCCGGTCGACATGGTCGATATCTTTCGGGAGAGCGCGGCAGCGGGCGATGTGATCGACGAGGCCATCGCCATCGGCGCGAAGTCGGTCTGGACGCAGCTCGGCGTCATCAACGCCCCTGCGGCGGCCCGCGCCGAAGCCGCCGGACTGACGGTGGTGATGGACCGCTGCCCCGCCATCGACATCCCCCGGCTCGGCATCGCGGCGGTGCGATAAGCGGCTCGCCCGCAACGCACCCGCGAAATACACATATACCCCATAAAGCCGCTGGCCTTGCCCCGCGCGATTGTGCAGCATGCACACCATTGCTGCACAACGGCATGAACCGGAGAATTGCGTGACCGATAGCGTCCAGACCACCCCCTTCCTCGATCAGAAACCCGGCACATCGGGCCTGCGCAAGAAGGTCCGCGTCTTTCAGCAGCCGCATTATATCGAGAATTTCGTTCAGTCCGTGTTCGACAGCCTCGACGGTTTCGCGGGCAAGACCCTGGTGGTCGGCGGCGACGGGCGCTATCTGAACCGGGAGGCGATCCAGACCGTGCTGCGTCTGGCGGCGGCGAACGGCTTTGGCCGGGTGCTGGTGGGGCAGGGCGGCATCCTCTCCACCCCCGCCGTCTCCCATGTCATCCGCAAATATGGCGCGTTCGGCGGCTTCGTCCTCTCCGCCAGCCATAATCCCGGCGGCCCGGACGAGGATTTCGGGATCAAATATAATATCGGCAACGGCGGCCCGGCGCCCGAATCCGTGACCGACGCCATCTACGCCCGCACGCGGGCGATCGACCGCTATCGGATCGCGACCGCGCCCGACATCGACCTCGACGCCATCGGCGCGGCAGAGGTCGCGGGCATGACCGTGGAGGTGATCGATTCGGTCGCCGACTATGCCGAACTGATGGAAAGCCTGTTCGACTTTCCCGCGATCAAGGCGCTGTTCGCGGACGGCTTCCGCCTTTCCTTCGACGCGATGAACGCCGTCACCGGCCCCTATGGCCATCGGATTTTCGAGGAAATATTGGGCGCGCCCGCCGGAACCGTCGTCAATGGTACGCCGCTGCCCGACTTCGGCCATCATCACCCCGACCCCAATCTCGTCCATGCAAAGGAGCTTTACGACCGTCTCTACGGCCCCGACGCGCCGGATCTGGGCGCGGCATCGGATGGCGATGGCGACCGCAACCTCATCATCGGCCGCAACAGCTATGTGACGCCGTCCGATTCGCTGGCGGTGCTGGCCGCCAACGCGCACCTCGCCCCCGGCTACAAGGACGGCATCGACGGCATCGCCCGCTCCATGCCGACCAGCGGCGCGGCGGACCGGGTGGCGGAGGCGCTCGGCCTGCCGCTCTATGAAACGCCCACCGGCTGGAAATTCTTCGGCAACCTGCTCGATGCGGGCCTCGTCACCATCTGCGGGGAGGAGAGCGCAGGCACCGGGTCCAGCCATGTGCGGGAGAAGGACGGCATCTGGGCGGTCCTCCTCTGGCTCAACATCCTCGCCGTGCGAAAGACCGGCGTGGCGGAGATCATGGCCGATCACTGGGCGCTTTATGGCCGCAACTATTATGCCCGCCACGATTATGAAGCGGTGGCGAGCGACCGCGCCGACGCGCTGATGGCCGCCCTGCGCGCCAGCCTCGACACCCTGCCCGGCCGCGTCACGGCGGCGGGCACCATCGCGACGGCGGACGATTTCGCTTATCTCGACCCCACGGACCAGTCGGTCAGCAACCGGCAGGGCGTCCGCATCCTGTTCGAGGATGGCTCGCGCCTCGTCTTCCGCCTCTCCGGCACCGGCACCGAAGGGGCGACGATCCGCCTCTATATCGAACGGTACGAGCCGAAGACCGGCGATCTGGCGCAGGCGGTGGACGACGCCCTCGCCCCCCTGATCGCCGCAGCGCAGGATCTGGCGGACATCAGCGGCCATACCGGCATGGACGCGCCGACCGTCATCACCTGATCCCCGCCTGCCCCATCATATCCCCACCGGGGAGTTGACCCCGCCCGGTGGCGCCCCCACCCTCTTCGCAACGACAAAGGGAGGGATGACGGCATGACGGCAGCAGGCACGGGCGCTTTTGGTTTCACGGGCGAGGTGGTGATCGTCACCGGCGCGGCCATGGGCATCGGCGCAGGCATCGCGCAGGTGCTGGCGGAGGCGGGCGCGACCGTCGTCATCGCCGACCGCGTCCTCGACACGGCGCGGGCCACCGCCGCCGCCCTCGTCGCGGCGGGCCATGCCGCCAGCGCCGTGCACATCGACATGGCCGACGAAGCCTCCATCACCCGCGCCGTCGCGGACGTGGTGGCGCGCCACGGCACCCTCTGGGGCCTCGTCAACAACGCCGGTATTCAGGATCGGCAACTGTTGCTCGACGGCACGGCGGAGGAATGGGACAGGGTCAACGCCGTCAACAGCCGCGGCGTCTTCCTCGCCAGCCGGGAGGCCGCCCGTGCCATGGTGGCGGGCGGAGCCGGGGGCCGTATCGTCCATGTCGCCTCCGCCGCGCTGATCGGCTCGCTGGTCAAGGGACACGCCGTCTATGCCGCGTCGAAGGCCGCGCTGGTCGGCCTGATGCGGGCGAGCGCACTGGAACTGGCCGAGCACGCCATCACCGTGAACATGGTGCTGCCCGGCGGCGTCGCCACCCCCGGCGCGATCCACGCCCAAGGCCCCACCCCCGACGGCCCCGCCCGCCGCCGCCCGCCGCTGGGCATGTGCGAACCGCGCGACATCGGCGCGGCCGTCCTCTATTTCGCGTCCCCCATGGCCCGCTGCGTCACCAACCAGAGCTTTGCGGTCGATGGCGGCTGGTCGGTGACATAAGGCGGCGGGGCGGCGCCTCAACAGCGCATCAATAGGTCACAAAGTCTCAGTTGACCGGCGCGCGCCGACGATAGCTCAGCGCCTCCGCCACATGGATGCGCCCGATCGTTTCCGCCCCGCCCAGGTCCGCAATCGTCCGCGCCACGCGCAGCACCCGCGTATAGCCGCGCGCCGACAGCCGCATCGCCGCCGCGGCCTCCGCCAGCAGGGCGCGGCCCGCCTCGTCCGGGGTCGCCACCGCGTCGAGCGCCGGCCCTTCCAGTTCCGCGTTGGTCCGCGCGCCCTCACCGGGGCCGACACGCCGCGCCGTCTGCACCGCCCGCGCCGCCGCGACCCGCGCCGCGACCTCGGCAGAGCCTTCCTCCGGCGGGGGCAGGATCAGGTCGGCGGCGGTCACGGCGGCCACCTCCACATGCAGGTCGATCCGGTCGAGCAGCGGCCCGGACACCCGCGTCTGATAATCCGCCGCGCATTTGGGCGCGCGCGAACAGGCCAGCGCCGGATCGCCCAGATGCCCGCACCGGCATGGGTTCATCGCCGCGACCAGTTGCACCCGCGCCGGAAAGGCGAGATGCGCGTTGGCCCGCGCCACCACCACCTCCCCCGTCTCCAGCGGCTGGCGCAGCGAATCGAGCACCGCCCGCTGAAACTCCGGCAACTCATCGAGGAACAGCACGCCCAGATGCGCCAGGCTCACCTCGCCCGGCCGCACCTTCAGGCCCCCACCGACCAGCGCCGCCATCGACGCGCTGTGATGCGGCGCGCGATAGGGCCGGTCGCGGCTTATTCGACCATTGCTGAG
Source organism: Sphingobium sufflavum (assembly GCF_021403115.1). GTDB lineage: Bacteria > Pseudomonadota > Alphaproteobacteria > Sphingomonadales > Sphingomonadaceae > Sphingobium > Sphingobium sufflavum. The sequence continues at coordinate 335,658 of NZ_JAJSSH010000001.1, read as the reverse complement.
CGTACCCGCGACGCTGGCGACCATCGACACTTCCAGCGCCTCCTCCGGGTCCAGCGGCGGAAGGATACCCGGCAGGCAACTCGCCATCAGCGACTTGCCCGCGCCCGGCGGCCCCATCATCAACAGATTATGGCCGCCCGCCGCCGCAATCTCCAGCGCGCGCTTGGCCGTCTCCTGCCCCTTCACCTGCCGCAGGTCGGCGGAGGGACGCCCCGCCTCCACCTCGCCCGGTCGCGGCGTGGGGAGCAGCCCCTGCCCCTTCAGATGATTGAGCAGCGAAATCAGGTCCGGCGCAGCCAGCAGTTCGACCGTCCCGGCCCACGCCGCCTCCGGTCCCTGCGCGGCGGGGCAGATCAGGCCCAGCCCGTTCGACCCCGCATGGATCGCGGCCAGCAGCACGCCGGGCGACGGCGCGATCCGCCCGTCCAGCGACAATTCGCCGACCGCGCAAAAACTGGCCAGCGCCTCCGCATCGACCACGCCCATCGCCGCCAGCAGCGCCAGCGCGATGGGCAGGTCGAAATGCGATCCCTCCTTGGGCAGGTCGGCGGGGGAGAGGTTGACGGTGATCCGTTTGGGCGGCAGCGACAGGCCGATGGCCGCAATGGCGTTGCGCACCCGCTCCTTGCTCTCCGCCACCGCCTTGTCCGGCAGGCCGACGACGATGAAGTTGGGCAGCCCCGCGACCAGCTGGCACTGGACCTCCACGGCGCGCGCCTCAAGCCCCAGATAGGCGACGGTGGCAACCGTTGCGACCATGTGAACTGATCCCCCTTTGTTCCATACGCCTTATTGCGGGCGAAGGATGCTGTCGAGAGGGAACAGGGGTGGCGTGTTCGCGGATAGGGAGAGGCATGGCACTGATGAAGGAGCGCGCCACCGCCATCCGGGGTCAAGAAGGTTTTTCGCGCAGAGCACGCAGAGGGTTTACGGATAGAGGCACAGGCAGCCTCGGCAAAGCCGTTTTCATCGGATACGGGTAAGCGAAGGCGCAGAAGATAATCCTCCGCCGCTCCGCGCAAACCTCAGCCGCAGGACCGGCCAAAGACCATCTCGCCTGCGCCCTCTGCGCCTCTGCGCGAAAACCTACTCCTTTGGTCGAACCTTCTCCGGCAACCCGAACAATCGGGCAAAGCGCGCAACCAGCCCCGCCTTCCCCCGCACTGTCAGCGCGCCCGCCAGCGCCTCCTCCGGCACATCGCCATAGATGAACGCCGCCAGCGCATTGGGCGCACCGATAAATCCGATGTCGCCCTCCGCCTCCGCCCCCCGCTCCACGACGATGCGGTCGGGATGGGCGGCGTCCAGCCGGGCCAGATATTCCTCCGCACCAAACCGGAAACCCACGCTGAACGGCGGCTCTCCCACCCTGTCCCGCGCGATCATGGTGCGAAAGGACAGCAGGATCGACACCCCGCTGATCGGCAGGGTCGCGTCATGCCCCGGCGAGCGCGCGGCCCAGCGACCAAGTTCCTGGATGATCGGTTCCGCTTCATACCCCCATGCGGTCAGTTCATAGACCTGCACATGGGCGGGCGGCGGCAGCTTGCGCCGGACGAGGATCAGATCGCGCTCCAGATCGCCCAGCCGCTGCGTCAGGACATTGGCGCTCAGGCCGGGCAGGTCGGCCCGCAAGTCTCCAAACCGTCGCGGACCCAGCATAAGCTCGCGCACGATGGCCAGCGCCCAACGGTCACCGACCAGATCCAGCGCATGGGCCATGCCGCAGGCGTCGTAATAGCCGCGCTTCCTGACACTTTTTGCGCCACTTTCCGACTCATTAGTTATTTTTTCTAACTCCATAGTTGCAAAATATAATCTTCGGTCGCATGCTTGTCAATGTCGAGTCGGGGCGCATGGCCTCGCTTCCCACCGCCTCACCCAGGGAGTGGCGCATGACCCGGATGATCTTCGTGAACCTGCCCGTCACCGACCTGCCCCGGTCGCTGGCCTTTTATCAGGCGGTGGGCGCGACGCCGGACCCGCGCTTTGCGGATGACAGCGCGGCGGCCATCTCCTTCACTGACACTATCCATGCCATGCTGCTGACCCACGCCCGCTTCGCCAGCTTCACCACCCGCACGATCATCGACGCGCATCATCAGGCGCGGGCCGCCTTCTGCCTGTCGGAAGAGAGCCGCGAGGCAGTGGACTCGCGGGTGCGGAGCGCGGTGGCGGCGGGCGGCACCGCCGACCCCAATCCGGTGCAGGACCATGGATTCCTGTACAGCCGCTCCTACGCCGACCCCGACGGCCATATCTGGGAACCGATGTGGATGGATGTGGAGGCGGCGATGGCCGCTGGTGCGAATCAACAGGCGCCCGAACCCGCCGCCTGATAGAAACCCGACAGAAAAAAAGACCGAAGGAGAGGATGATGACGCAGGCGCCCGACAACCCGCGCTGGATGACCCTAACCGGCCGCGCGATCACGACGCTGGTCGTGCTGTTCCTGCTGATGGACGCCGCGATGAAGCTGCCACCGCTGGCCGTGGTGGGGGAGACGATGGCCGCGATGGGCTGGCCCGCCGATGCCGGCACCGCGCGCCTGCTGGGCGTCATCCTGCTGGTGGCGACCCTGCTCCACCTGTGGCCGCGCACCGCGCTGCTCGGCGCAATCCTGCTCACCGGCTATCTCGGCGGCGCAATCGCCACCCATGTGCGGATCGCCAGCCCGCTGTTCAGCCACATCCTGTTCGGCGTCTATGTCGGCCTGCTGCTCTGGGGCGGCTTCTGGCTCCGCAACCCGGCGCTGCGCGCGCTGTTACCCTGCAAGGCATAAGGAGAGAGACAATGTCCTATATCGACGGTTTCGTCCTCGCGGTCCCCACCGCCAACAAGCAGAAATTCATCGACCATGCGAACTGGGGTGACAGCCTGTTCCTGGAACTGGGCGCGACCCGCATCCTGGAATGCTGGGGCGACGATGTGCCCGATGGCACGCTCACCGACTTTCGCGGCGCGGTAAAGGCGACAGCGGAGGAGACGGTCGTCTTCTCCTGGGTCGAATGGCCGGACAAGGCGACCCGCGACGCGGCGATGGCCCGGATGGACGGTCTGATGAAGACCGACGACCGCTTCAATCCCGAAAAGAACCCCATGCCGTTCGACGGCAAGCGCATGATCTTTGGCGGCTTCGCGCCCGTCGTAAAGCTGGAGAAATAAGATGGCGAATCATCATGGCGACTTCATCTGGTATGAACTGCTGACCAGCGACGCCGACGCGGCGCAGGCTTTCTATGGCAGAGTGGTCGGCTGGACCGTCGCCGACAGCGGGCAGGAGGCTATGGACTATCGCATCCTCAACGCGGGCGAGAACAGCGTCGGCGGCCTCACGGCGATCCCGCCGGAGATGGCGGAGCGGGGCGCCCGCCCGGCCTGGCTCGGCTATGTCGGCGTCGACGATGTGGACAAATGCGTCGAGAGCATCGACCATGGCGGCGGACGCACGGTCATGCCCGCCATGGACATCCCGAATGTCGGCCGCATCGCGATGGTCGCCGACCCGCAGGGCGCGCGCTTCTATATCATGAAGCCCGCCTCCGTGGAGGGGACCAGCCTTGCCTTCGCCTATGACGTGCCCCGCAACGGCCATTGCGCATGGAACGAACTCATCACCTCCGACCAGAAGGCGGCGTGGCATTTCTACGGCACCCGCTTCGGCTGGACCAAGGATGGGGAGATGGCGATGGGGCCGCTTGGCACCTATGATTTCATCCGCCACCACAGCCCGACCGGCGGCGTGATCGGCGCGGTCATGACCGGCACGGCAGAAATGGGACCGCCCCACTGGAACCAGTATTTCCGCGTGCCCGACATCGACGTGGCCAAGGCGACCGTCGAATCGCTGGGCGGCACCGTCATCAACGGGCCGATGGAGGTTCCCGGCGGCGATTTCGCCCTCAACGCCATCGACCCGCAGGGCGCGCATTTCGGCCTTGTCGGCGGTCGCCCCGCACCACAGGCCTGACCGGGGAAGGAGGGACGCGCCATGACTATCGCAAAGATCACCCCCTGCCTGTGGTACGACGGCACGGCGGAGGAGGCCGCGACCCTGTACACCGCCCTGCTGCCCGACAGCCGCATCGACGGGATCGTCCGCGCGCCGTCCGATAATCCTTCGACGCCGGAGGGGGCCGTGCTCGTCGTCCGGTTCACGCTGGCGGGCATGGCCTTCATCGGCCTCAACGGCGGCCCGCAATTCGCCTTTACGGAGGCGGTCAGCTTTCAGATCGCCACGGAGGATCAGGCGGAGACGGACCGCCTGTCCGACGCTCTGATCGAAGGGGGCGGCGCGCAGAGCCATTGTGGCTGGCTCAAGGATCGCTGGGGCATGAGCTGGCAGATCACGCCGCGCCGCCTGACCGAACTCATCGCCTGCCCCGACCCCGCCGTCGCCCGGCGGGTAAGCGAGGCGATGCTCACCATGCACCGCATCGACATTGCCGCGATCGAAGCCGCGGCGGCGGGGGAGCCGACCCATGCCTGACTTCTACGGCCATCCCTTCTCCTCCTATAGCTGGAAGGCCCAGATCGCCCTCTATGAAAAAGGCGTGGATTTTACCTGGCATGTGGTCGAACAGGGTCCGGCGCTGGACACACTCAAGGCCCTCTGGCCACTCGCCAAATTCCCGGTGCTGGTGGACGAGACGGGCACCTATATCGAATCCTCGATCATCATCGAACATGTCGACCGGCTCGCCCCCGGCCATGGCCGCCTGATCCCGGCAGATGCGAAGGCCGCGTTGCAGGTCCGCTTCATGGACCGGGTTTTCGACAATCATGTCATGGCCGTGATGCAGCAGGTGGTGAACGAATTTCTCCGTCCGCCGGAGCAGCGCGACATGACCCGCATCCCGCCCGTCCATGCCGCGCTCGACACCATCTATGGCTGGCTGGACGCAAATCTGCCCGATGCGGACTGGGCCTGTGGGGCGGATTTCACCCTGGCGGACTGCGCGGCGGCGCCTTCCTTGTTCTACGCCGACTGGGTGCATCCCATTCCCGACCGCCTGCCCCGCCTGAAAGCCTATCGCGCCCGCCTGCTCGCCCGGCCGTCGGTGGCGCGGGCGGTGGATGGCGGCCGCCCCTATCGCCCCTATTTCCCGCTGGGCGCGCCCGACCGGGACTGACGGGGCGCGACCCCTCACCAGCCCCCCATGCCAGCCCTCCTATGCCAGCAAGGACGATCCATGACCGAGACAGCCGACAGCCCGCAGGAACTCTCCATCACCCGCCACATCGCCGCGCCGCCGGACAAGGTCTGGCACGTCCTGACCGAGCGGCAGGCCGAATGGTGGTGCCCCAAGCCCTGGACCATCACCATCGTCGAGCAGGACCGCCGTCCCGGTGGCCGCGCCGCCATGGTCATGCACGGTCCCGATGGCGAGACGATGCCGCAGGAGGGCATCTACCTCGCCTATGAGGAGGGCCGCCGATTCGTCACCACCGATGCGGTGGGCATCGACGCATCGGGCGACTTCCTGCCCGCCGGTCCCTTCATGGTCGGTTTCTGGGAGATTGCGGCGGAGGGCGACGGCACCCGCTACACCGCCCGCGCCCGCCACTGGAGCGCAGAAGCGATGGAACAGCACAGGGCCATGGGCTTCGTGGACGGCTGGACGGCGTGCGCGGATCAGCTCGCGGCGCTGTGCGAGGGGGAATGATTGGATAAGCAAAGCGCAATCGCAGGCTTTTCCTTTCGTCATCCCGGACCTGTTCCGGGATGACGCTGTCCTGTGATGCCGCCGGAAGCGGGACTGCGTCATCCCGGACCTGTTCCGGGATGACGCTGTCCTGTGATGCCGCCGGAAGCGGGACTGCGGATCAAATCCCGCTTGAGCATCTCGGATAGAAGACACCGTTCGCCCTGAGCCTGTCGAAGGACTGTCCCTTCGATGTGGCTGCAAGAGTGAAGGACCGCCCTTCGACATTCAAGCGATTCACGCGCCTCTCTTGAACCGGGCGAACGGGAAGGGGTTACATGCCCAAGCGGAATAATTGCCCATCATGTCCGGGGTGACGTCATACCTTCCGGCACCAGCGGACGATTGGCCCTAGACCGGTCCCGCCGGGTTCATCTTGCGGATAAAGCCGATCAGCCCGGTCTGGCGGCTGCGCTTCATCCGTTCGGCCTTCAGGATCGTCTGCACCTTGGCGAAACAGTCGTCGGCATCGTCATTGACCAGCACATAGTCATAGCCGTCCCAATGCGCGATTTCGCCATGGGCGCGGTCCATGCGGCCCTGGATCACCTCTTCGCTGTCGGTGCCGCGCCCACGCAGTCGCCGCTCCAGTTCCTCGATCGACGGCGGCAGGATGAACACGCGGACCACGTCCCCGCCTGCAATCTGGTGAAGCTGCTGCGCGCCCTGCCAGTCGATGTCGAACAGGACGTCGCGCCCATCGGCCAGCATCGCGTCCACCGGCGCGCGGGGCGTGCCATAGCGGTTGCCGAACACATGCGCCCATTCCAGGAACTCATGGTCCGCCGTCATCCGCCGGAATTCGGTCAGGTCGACGAAATGATAATCCTTCCCCTCGACCTCGCCGGACCGCATCGGCCGGGTCGTCGCGGAGACGGACATCTGCAACGTCGGATCGGCGTCCAGCAGCTTGCGCGCGATGGTGGACTTGCCCGCGCCCGAAGGGGAGGACAGGACGAAAAGGACACCGCGCCGCCGAAAGCCATGCGGGTCGGAAGAGATGCTGTGCGGCATGCGCTCCCCCTTACGCCGGGCGCGCGCCGCGTCAATGGTTCATGCACGGGACCGCACCCAAATCAGCGTGCGCCTCGCAGGTCGAAAGCAGGTCGAACGGGGCGGCTCAGGCCGCAGCGGGGTGGAGCGGCGACAGTTCCGTGCCCATGGGGACCGGCTTACGTCCCCTCGCCGGGGCGGGCAGCGCCAGCGGTGCTGTCCCCGCCTTCTTCGCCTGCGCGGCCTGGCTGGACCGATAGGCCTTGTGCGCCAGCACGGCCCCGCCCAGCAACACCGCACCCACCGGATTGCGTTTCAGCAACATGTTGAAGGCCAGACCCGCCGCCACGCCCGCCAGCCCGGCCTTGCCGCTGCTCGCGCGCAACTGGTTCGCCATCAGCGTGCCGACGATGCCGACCCCGACACCGCGAAGGCCGCTGACCTTGGCGGCGGTGGCCGTCTCGCCCGCCCTGGCCGCGCGGCGCTTTTCCTGACGGCGTCCGGTGGCCCGGCCCTTGGCCTCCGCCCCGTCCATGGTTGCGGATCGCAGCGCGGCCTTTGCCTTGCTCGCCCGTTTGCCGCTGAACAATCCCATGCGCCTATCCTTTCCCCGGCCTGATTATCTCTGGTGGGGACAACGCGCGAACGCCCCGCTTTATCCGCGACGCGTCCAACAGGTGCGATGAATGGAGAGACCGCCCGATCCGGGGCGGACCGGCTTATTTCTTCTTGCCGAAATCCACGGTGACGACGTTCGACACCGGCGCCCCCGCGCCCGATTCGCCCTGCGCCGCACTGGCGGGTGCGTCATTCTCCGCATCGTCGTGCGGTTCCGGCTCGTCGCCATTAGCGACCTGGAACTGGAGCGCAAAATTTACCGCCGGATCGACGAAGGCGCTGATCGCGGAATAGGGGATCACCAGATGCGCGGGCACCTGGTTAAAGGTCAGGCCGACCTCGAAATGATCGCTCTCCACCTTCAGATCCCAGAATTTATGCTGGAGGACCACCGTCATCTCGTCCGGGAAACGCTCGACCAGATGGCGCGGGATGCTGACGCCGGGCGCCTGCGTCTTGAAAGTGATGTAGAAATGATGGCCGCCGGGCAGCACGCCGACCTGCGCCACCTCGCTCAGCACACGGCCGACGACCGCGCGCAGGGCTTCCTGCACGATCTCGTCATAGGGAATCAGGCTGTCAGGCGCATCGTCGCTCATGGCGCTATTCTGTGGGCGATGCCCCGTTTCGGGTCAAGGGCGAGATGGTCGCAAAAAAAGGAAGAGCCGCCCCCGCCCCGACCGGACACGGTTGCATGCCGCGCCCTCCGCCCTTAATGCGGCCCCATGAGAATTGGCGAAATCCATCGGGAAACCAAGGAAACCAGCATCCGGGTGAGGGTCAACCTCGACGGCACCGGCTCCTATAATATTTCCACGGGCATCGGTTTCTTCGACCATATGCTCGAACAATTGTCGCGCCATTCGCTGATCGACATGGATATCGACTGCAAGGGCGACCTGCATATCGACCAGCATCACACGACCGAGGACACCGGCATCGCCATCGGCGAGGCCGTGGCGAAGGCGCTGGGCGATAAACGCGGCATCGCCCGCTATGGCGAGGCGCACTCGCCGATGGACGAGACGCTGACCCGCTGCGCGCTCGACATTTCGGGCCGCCCCTTCCTGGTGTACAAGGTGCCGCTGACCACCGCCAAACTGGGCGAGTGGGACGTGGAGATGATCGAACACTGGTTCCACAGCTTTGCGGGCGCCGCCGGGCTGACGCTCCATATCGAGCTTCTCTATGGCTCCAACAACCATCATATCGTGGAAAGCTGCTACAAGGCGCTGGCCCGCGCGCTGCGCACAGCGGTGGAGATCGACCCGCGCAAGGGCGACGCCATTCCGTCCACCAAGGGTACGCTGGGCGGCTGATCGCGGCGTGAAGGATATATCGGTATGATCATTCTCTCCTCGACCTACACCGCGCCCATCGAGCAGGTGGACGCGCTGCGCCCGGCGCATATCGCATGGCTGAAGACCGGGCAGGCGGCGGGTATTTTCCACGGCTGGGGCCGCAAGACCCCGCCGACGGGCGGCGTCATCCTCGCCACCGGCACCCGCGCCGATGTGGAGGCATTCGCGCAGAACGATCCCTATATCGTCGGCGGCGTCGCCACGGTGGAGGTGATCGAGTTCCCGCCCGCCTTCCTCGCACCGGGTTTGGAGGCGCTGGCCGGATGACCGCCGCATGACCATTGCCCTGATCGACTATGGCGCGGGCAACCTCCAGTCGGTGCATAACGCCCTGCTGGCGGCGGGCGCTCAGGATGTGCGTGTCACCGCCGATCCCGCCGTGGTGCTGGCCGCCGACCGGATCGTGCTGCCCGGCGTCGGCGCCTTCGCCCATTGCCGCGACGCGCTGTTCGGTATCGACGGCATGGTCGATGCCCTGACGGAGGCGGTCGAGGCAAAAGCCCTGCCCTTCCTCGGCATCTGCGTCGGCATGCAGCTTCTGGCGACGACGGGTGAGGAGCATGGCGTCCACACCGGACTCGGCTGGATCGACGGCACCGTCAAACGGCTGGAACCCGCCGATCCCGCGGCCAAGGTGCCGCACATGGGCTGGAACGACGTGGTCGCCGCGACCCCGCACGACCTGCTGATCCCCGGCGAGGCCTATTTCCTGCACAGCTATCATTTCGCCGTTACCGATCCCGGCCATGTCATCGCGACCAGCGACCATGCCGGGCCGATCGTCGCCGCCGTCGCGCGCGACACGATCGTCGGCGTGCAATTTCATCCGGAAAAGAGCCAGGCCTATGGCCTTGCCTTCCTCAAACGCTTTTTGGATTGGCGCCCCTGAATATGGCAGCGACTGACGTACCCAATTTCATCGTTTTCCCGGCTATCGACCTGAAGGGCGGGCAGGTCGTCCGTCTGGCGGAGGGCGATATGGACCGCGCCACCGTCTATGGCGACGACCCGGCGGCGCAGGCTGTGCTGTTCGCGGATCAGGGCGCCCGCTTCCTGCATGTCGTCGATCTCGACGGCAGCTTCGCGGGCAAGGCGGTGAACGCCGACGCGGTGGAGGCCATCGTCCGCGCCTTCCCCGGCCATGTCCAGCTGGGCGGCGGCATCCGCAACCGCGAATCGGTGGAACGCTGGTTCGACCTGGGCGTCGCGCGCATCGTCATCGGTACGGCCGCCTTGAAAGACCCCGAATTCGTCAAGGCCGTGGCGCGGGACTTTCCCGGCGGCATCGTCGTCGCCGTGGACGCCCGTGACGGTTTCGTCGCAACCGACGGCTGGGCGGAAAAGAGCGACATGGAAGTCATCGACCTCGCCCGCCGGTTCGAGGATGCGGGCGTCACCAGCCTGCTCTTCACCGATGTGGGCCGTGACGGCCTGCTCAAGGGCTGCAACGTCGACGCCACCGTCAACCTTGCCCGCGCCACCGACATTCCGGTGATCGCATCGGGCGGCGTGGCCGGCATTTCCGACATTCGCATACTCAGCCTGCACGCCGGCGACGGTCTGGAAGGCGTCATCACCGGCCGCGCGCTGTACGACGGTCGGCTGGACCTCAAGGACGCGCTGGCCGTGGCGGCGTTGGTGTAACACAATCCCTCTTCCCTTGTGGAAGGGGCTAACAAATCCTCCCCTCCCGCAGGCGGGAGGGGCAACCAATCTTCCCCTCCCGCAGGCGGGAGGGGCTGGGGGTGGGCAAGCGACCAACAGGTCGCTGTTGACCCAACACATAGCGCAGGCCCACCCCGCCAGCGGGAGGGGAGACAAGGAAATAATCCCATGACAGTCCGCACCCGCGTCATCCCCTGTCTCGACGTCGCCAATGGCCGCGTGGTCAAGGGCGTGAACTTCGTGGAGCTGAAGGACGCGGGCGACCCGGTCGAGCAGGCGCGCCTCTATGACGCCGCCGGGGCGGACGAACTCTGCTTCCTCGACATCACCGCGACGCATGAGGATCGCGGCACCATCCTCGACATCGTGGCGCGCACCGCCGAAGTCTGCTTCATGCCCGTCACCGTCGGCGGCGGCGTGCGCAGCCCGGAGGATGCGCGCGCGCTCCTGCTGGCGGGCGCGGACAAGGTGGCGGTGAACAGCGCGGCGGTCGCCCGGCCCGAACTGGTCGGCGACATTGCCGAACGCTTCGGCAGCCAGTGCGTCGTGGCCTCCGTCGATGCGCGCCGCGTGGCGGAAGGCAAGTGGGAGATCTTCACCCATGGCGGTCGCCGTCCGACCGGCATCGACGCGGTGGCCCATGCCGTGCGCCTCGCAGAACTGGGCGCGGGGGAACTGCTCGTCACCTCCATGGACGGCGACGGGACGAAGGCGGGCTATGACCTCGCCCTCACCCGCACCATCGCCGACCGGGTCAGCGTGCCGGTGATCGCGTCGGGCGGTGTTGGAAATCTCCAACATCTGGTCGACGGCGTGCTGGAGGGCCATGCCAGCGCGGTCCTGGCCGCCTCCATCTTCCATTTCGGCCAGCACAGCATCGCCGAAGCCCACGCCGCCCTCGCCGCTGCGGGGCTGGCGGTCCGCCGTCCCGTTACACCCGTTTAAATGGTCATGTTGGTATGTTGCGCCCCGCAACATGCCTTATCGGTTGACGCAAACTTCCCTGGCGGCGAAACGCTGTGGCCATGACCGACACGCCCTTTGCCAGACTCGAATCCGTGATCCGCGAACGGCGCACCGCCGATCCCTCCACCAGCTATGTGGCGAAACTGACCGCCCGCGGCCGCGCCAAGATCGCGCAGAAGCTGGGCGAGGAAGCGGTGGAGACGGTGATCGCCGCAATCTCCGACGACCGGGACGAGGTGGTGAAGGAAGCCGCCGACCTGATCTTCCACCTCACCGTCCTGCTGGCCGACATGGGCCTCGGCCTCGACGATGTGGGGGCGGAACTGGACCGGCGCGAGGGCGTGTCCGGCCTCGCGGAAAAAGCCGCGCGCAAAGCCGATTGATTGACGAAGGGGAGAGAGCGATGCCCGTCGATACCAGCCAGCCCTATGACGACAGCAATATCTTCGCCCGCATCCTGCGCGGCGAAATCCCCGCCGCCAAAGTCTATGAGGATGACTGGGCGCTGGCCTTCAACGACATCGCCCCGCAGGCGCCGACCCATGTTCTGGTGATCCCCAAAGGCGCCTATGTCTGCTGGGACGATTTCGCGGCGCAGGCCAGCGATGCGGAGATTGCAGGCTATGTCCGCGCTATCGGCATCGTCGCCCGCCAGCTCGGCGTCGACACCCCTGGCTATCGCCTGCTCGCCAACTGCGGCCTCGACAGCCATCAGGAAGTACCACACCTCCATGTCCACCTCTTTGCCGGGCGCAAGCTGGGGCATATGCTCGTCCCTGAATAAACGGGAACGGCCATAAGCAGAGGCAGGAACAAGCACAGGACGGCTCGCCTCTTGCGCTGCACAAATTAGCGTCTAGTCTCCGCCGCAGGCCGACCGGGGGGTCGTCCATGGGAGGCAATTTCTTATGATATTTGGACGGGTCAAGCCGCTCGACGCCATTCTCGCCACGGCAGAGAAGAAATCGCTGCATCGTTCGCTTGGCGCCTTCCAGTTGACGATGCTCGGCATCGGCGCGGTGATCGGTACCGGCATCTTCGTCCTGACGGCGGAGGCCGCGCAGAAAGCCGGGCCGGGCATGTTGCTCAGTTTCATCATCGCGGGCGTCGTCTGCGCGCTCGCTGCCCTCTGCTATTCCGAAATGTCGTCGATGGTGCCGGTGTCCGGCTCCGCCTATACCTATAGCTATGCGGTGATGGGTGAACTGGTCGCCTGGATGGTCGGCTGGGCGCTGATCCTCGAATATGCCATTGCGGCGGGCGCGGTGTCGGTCGGCTGGTCCGGCTATGTCGTCGGGCTGATCGAGAACGCCTTCCACATCGACATACCCAATGCGCTGGTGCGTGGCCCCTCCGATGGCGGCATCGTCAACCTGCCCGCCATGGGCATTGCGGGGCTGGTCACATGGCTGCTGGTGATCGGCACCAAGGAAAGCGCCGCCGTCAACGCGGTGCTGGTCACGATCAAGGTCGCCGCCCTGACCCTCTTCTGCGTGCTGGCCCTGCCGGTCATCAACATGGAGCATTTCACGCCCTTCATGCCGCTCGGCTTTGGCGGCGTGTCGGCGGCGGCGGCCTCCATCTTCTTTGCTTATGTTGGGTTCGACGCCGTATCGACGGCGGCGGAGGAAACCAAGAATCCGCAGCGCAACATGCCCATCGGCCTGATCGGCTCGCTCGGTATCTGCACCCTCTTCTACCTCCTCGTCGCATCTGGCGTGATCGGCAGCGTGGGCGCAACCCCGGTCACCGGCCCGTCCGGCGAGGCGCTGGCGCCCGGCAGCGCAGAACTGGCCAGCCAGTGCAGCGCCATCGGCGAGGCGGCGGTCGTCTGCTCCAAGGAGGCGTTGGCCTGGACCCTGCGGGAGATCGGCTGGCCGCAGGTCGGCAATCTGATCGGCCTCGCGGCAGGCCTCGCCCTGCCCTCCGTCATCCTGATGATGATGTTCGGCCAGACCCGCATCTTCTTCGTGATGAGCCGCGACGGCCTGCTGCCCGCAGTCCTGTCGAAAGTGCATCCGAAATTCCACACGCCCCATGTCATCACCGTGCTGACGGGCATTTTCGTGGCGCTCTTCTCTGCCTTCTTCCCGGTGGGCGTGCTCGCGGACATCTCCAATTCCGGCACCCTCTTCGCCTTCGCCATGGTGGCGATCGCGGTGATGGTGCTGCGGCGGACAGACCCCGATCGCCACCGCCCGTTCCGTACCCCGGCGGTCAACATCATCGCGCCCATCGCCGCCATCGGCTGCGCCTATCTCTTCTACAGCCTGTCCCTTTATACCAAGGCGCTGTTCTTCGGCTGGGCGGTCGTCGGCTTCTTCGTCTATTTCTTCTACAGCCGCGGGCACAGCCATGTGGGGCGCGGCATCATCGACGTGCATGAGGATGACAAGGATGCGCCACCCCTGCCGGTGCCGCCCATCACCTGACAGCAGAACGGCGGAGCCATCCAGCCCCGCCGCCTCTCTTGCCACCCGAATGATCGGGCAGATGGATCAGAGAGCGACCTGCGCGTGCCGCCCCGCTTCCTGCGGATTGATCGTCTGACCCGTCACCAACTTGAACAGGCCCTTCACGCCCAAGTCTGCGGTCCAGATTTCCGCATCCGCCAGGTCGAAGCGCAGCATAAGCAGATTGGGATCATTGCGCCCGCCCGGATACCAAGCCTCCACCTGCTTCGACCAATAACGGTCGATGACGGCGGGATCGCTCTCCTCCCGCAATGTGCCGGAAATGCAGGCGAACAGGTCATGCCCCTTGGCGACGAACTGCGCCATCGCATCGCCGCCCTTGGCCAGCCTGTTGTCACGGGCGGTGTAGAACCAGAAGGCATGATTGGCATCCCGGTCCAGTTGGGCGGTCATCGGCAGACTGTGGGCATGGTCGCCGGTCAGGCTGACCATCACGAACGGGCTGTGCTCGAACGCCTTCCAGAATTCGGTGCGGATAGTCTCTGTCATGGCATGAACTCCTTTCCGCCTTCGACAACGAGCCGGGACAGGGATGTTTCCGTCCCCGTCCCGCTTCGGATCATCCGCACGCCATTGTTGTTTTCAGTTCATGCAACCGTCCCGGTCGCGAAACATTCTCCCTTGCAACAAGGATAAGGAGAATCATGATGCTGAACTTCGGCAAAAAGGCGCTGATCGCGATCAGTCTGGGCGCGATGACGCTGACCGGCTCGCTGGCCATGGCGCAGCCCGGTCGCGACAATGGCCAATGGGATCGCCGCAACGACGACCGCCGGGGTGATGGCCGCCGGGACAACGACCGCCGCGACAATGATCGACGCGATAACGACCGGCGTGGCAATGACTGGCGTCCAGGCGGTCCCCGCGCCGACAACAACTGGCGCTCCAACGATCGTAACTGGCGCAACTGGCGCAACTATGACCATAATCGGTATGAGCGGGGCAGCCGCGGCTATTATGCCGAGAATTACTATCGCGGCGGCTATCGACCCATACCGGTGACGCGCAACACCCGCGTCTATCGTGGCTATAATGGCAATTATTACTGCCGCCGTCAGGATGGCACGACGGGCCTGATCGTCGGCGCGGCGCTGGGCGGTGTAATCGGTAATAGCCTCGACAATGGCGGTAACTCGCTGCTTGGCACCTTGCTGGGTGCGGGCGCGGGCGGCCTGCTGGGCCGGGAGATTGATCGCGGCGGAGTCTCTTGCCGCTGACGACCAAAATCGGGGGGCGGAGGCAGGACTCCGCCCTCCTTCCACCATCCGGCCAGCGGACCTGAAGGACGCCATGTCAGCTGAAAAACTCGCCGCTGAACAGCCGCCCGCCCGCCACTGGATCGCAGCGGACCGCACCGGCATACATGTCCGCCCGGCGGACATATGGATCGACCCCTCTGTGCCGCGCGCCAACGCGCTCATCACCCATGGCCATGCGGATCATGCGCGCGGCGGTCATGGCCAGTCCATCGCCACCGCTGAGACGCTGGCGATCATGAACCTGCGCTATGGAACGGAAGGCGGCCAGGCCCTGTCCTATGGAGAGGTGATCGAGCGAGGCAACGTCCGCATCAGCCTGCACCCCGCCGGCCATGTCCTGGGCTCCGCGCAGATATTGCTGGAACATGGTGGCGAACGAGTCGTCGTCTCCGGCGACTATAAGGTGCGGCCCGACCCCACTTGCGTGCCGTTCGAGCCAGTCCCCTGCGACATCTTCATCACGGAGGCGACCTTTGGCCTCCCCGTCTTTCGCCATCCCCCTATCGAGCAGGAGGTGGCCCGTCTCCTCAACGCCCGCGCCGCCAACCCGGACCGTTGCGTGCTGGTTGGCGCCTATGCGCTGGGCAAGGCGCAACGGGTGATCGCGGAGTTGCGCCGCGCAAGTCATGCCGACCCCATCTACCTGCATGGCGCGCTGGAGAAGATGTGCGCCCTGTACCAGAGCCTTGGCGTCGACCTTGGCGACCTGCGCCTGGTGAGCGAGGTGCAGAAGGAAGATTTGCGCGGCCGCATCATCCTCTGCCCCCCGTCCGCCCTGACCGATCGCTGGAGCCGCCGCCTGCCTGACCCGATCACGGCCATGGCATCGGGCTGGATGCGGGTGCGCCAGCGCGCGCGGGCCAAACAGGTGGAATTGCCGCTCGTCATCTCCGACCATGCCGACTGGGACGAACTGACCGGCACCATCGCCCTCCTCCGCCCGAAGGAGACATGGGTGACGCATGGCGCGGAGGAGGCGCTGGTCCACTGGTGCCAAACGCACCAGATGCGCGCCCGTGCTCTGGCTGTGGCGGGCTATGAGGATGAAGACGACTGATGCGGGCCTTTGCACGACTGATCGACGATCTGGTCTATACCCGCTCGCGCAATGCGAAGATCGCGCTCATCGTCGACTATCTCCGCGTCACGCCCGACCCGGACCGGGGCTGGGCGCTGGCCGCGCTGACCGACGCCATCGACCTGCCCGCCGTCAAGTCCGCCACCATTCGCGCGCTGGCGGAACAGCGGGTCGACTCCGTGCTGGTCGCGATGAGCCGCGCCTATGTGGGCGACACGGCAGAGACCGTAGCATTGATCTGGGAGGCACCGGGCGCGGGAGCGGGCAAGGATATTCTCCTCTCTGAGGTGGTGGAGACGCTCGCCCCCCTGAGCCGGGCCGACGCACCCGCCGTCCTCGCCGCGATGCTCGACCGGATCGAACCGGAAAGCCGCTACGCCCTGCTGAAACTCGCCACCGGCGGCATGCGCGTCGGCGTCTCCGCCCGCCTTGCCAAGGTCGCCTTTGCCGAGGCGTTCAGCGTCTCGGTCGATGCAGTGGATGAATATTGGCACGCCCTGACGCCCCCCTATGCCGCACTGTTCGCGTGGGGCGAGGGGACCGGGGAGACGCCCGACCTCACGGACACCGCATGGTTCCGCCCCTTCATGCTCGCCCATCCGCTGGAGGATGGCACCGTCTCGCTCGACGATTTTGTCGCCGAATGGAAATGGGACGGTATCCGGGTCGAACTGGTCGGCACCGCATCGGATCGCCGCCTATTCAGCCGGGGAGGGGAGGAAATCGGCCGCGCCTTTCCGGAAATCGTGGAGGCGCTGGACTTCATCGGCGTCCTCGACGGCGAACTGATGGTGCGCGGCGACGCACAGGGCGGCGAGGCGGCCAGCTTCAACGCGCTCCAGCAGCGCCTCGGCCGCAAGACCGTCACCCGCAAGATGATGACCGACTATCCCCCCTTCGTCCGCCTCTATGATGTGCTGGAGGCGGGCGGGCGTGACCTGCGCGCACTGCCCTGGACGGAGCGGCGTACCGCACTGGACAGTATCGCCGCCGCCCTGCCTCCCGACCGCTTCGACCTGTCCCGCCTGATCGACGCTCCCGATTTCGCGGCGCTGTCCGCCATCCGCGATTCCGCTCGCGACGCGGCGATCGAGGGGGTGATGCTCAAACGGCGCGACAGCCCCTATGTTTCGGGTCGCAAGACCGGCCTCTGGTATAAATGGAAGCGTGACCCGCTCAGTGCCGACTGCGTCATGATGTACGCCCAGCGCGGCAATGGCCGCCGCGCCTCCTTCTACTCCGATTACACCTTCGGCTGCTGGACGGAGGACGGCGAACTTCTGCCTGTGGGCAAGGCCTATTCCGGTTTCTCAGACGAGGAATTGAAATGGCTCGACCGTTTCGTGCGAACCCATACCCTCAACCGTTTCGGTCCGGTGTGCGAGGTAGAAAAGTCGCTGGTGCTAGAGGTCGCCTTTGACTCCATCCACACCAGCAAGCGACACAAGTCCGGCCTCGCTATGCGCTTTCCCCGCATCAAGCGTATCCGCCGGGACAAACCCGCCGCCGAGGCAGACCGGATTGCGACCCTTCAGGCACTGGCGACCTGATCCGACCTTTCAGAAGCTGATGCCGACATGCGCGACGACGGTGCCCTGCCCATTGCTGGTGGTGACATAGCGCAACCCTGTGTTGAGCCGGTCGCGCGTGAAATCTGCCCCAACGCGATAGTCCCAATAGGCACCTTCCGGTCGCAACCGCGCCGCGCGGAGGGCGTCTGTCACCGTCCCCGTCGAATGGCCCACGCCGCCATGCAGGCTGAACGGGGAACGGGGAACGTCGATCCCTATGCCCGCGCGCAGATAAAGATTATCTCCGCCGATGGCCCGTTGCCGTGGCGCATAGCTCAGCCCGGCATCGACCCTGACCCACGCCAGGTCATAGGCGACGTCCGTCCCGACCTCGCAAAAGGCCGATCCCGCCTGGCCGGGAAACAGACGGCAACCGCCGCCCGCATCCACGCGTACCGGGCCATCGCCTAGCCTCTGGCGCAGGCCCACGGACAGGGCCGCCCCTGCTCCATCCGCACGGATCGATCCATGGGTCGCGACCAGTTCCGCATCGACATAGGTGCGCGGTCCCACTGGCACGCCCACCCAAGCACGGAGCGTCGGCTTGCTGTCACTCCAGCTCAGCCCGCGCAGGCGGTGGTCACTGGTCAGGTCCATGCCGGCTGACAGGCCCTGCGTCGATTGCGCGGTGGCCTGCCTGCCTGCCCCTATCATGGGCAGGAGCAGGAGAACCGCCGCCCGCAGATATGCGGCCATCGACGATCAGTTCAGGGCCAGCGACCGCGCCGAATCAATCTCTGCCAACACCGTCTGCCGATCCGCGCCCGCGACG
Organism: Sphingobium sufflavum; assembly: GCF_021403115.1. Lineage (GTDB taxonomy): Bacteria > Pseudomonadota > Alphaproteobacteria > Sphingomonadales > Sphingomonadaceae > Sphingobium > Sphingobium sufflavum. Next base: position 317,196 of record NZ_JAJSSH010000001.1, on the reverse strand, counting down.
GCGGCGACATGGGCGCGAATGGCGTCGGCCTTGCTCGCCTGTGCCGCATCGATGGCCGTGGCCCGACCCACGCAGCTACCCGGCAGGTCGCCGCTGAACTGGCGCGTGATCGGCAGGATATGGCTCAACGCATGCGCCTTGCCGGGCTGACCGATCTGCCGTTCGACGTGCACCACAACCGTCCAGCGGCACCGCTGGGTGCTCGGCCGCGCGCCCGCATGGGCACCGATCGTCTTTGCGCTGGTCGTCAGCTGCGGCTCGTAGCGCAACTGATAGGAGGTGCCCGCATGATCGACCGTCGCCTGATGGGAGAGGGTCGGTGCCGCCGCTGCCAGAATAGTTGCAAGGGCTGCGGTGAAAGCGATCATATCATTCTCCTCCCGGATGAATGCCCAAAAAATGGGCAAATCCTGTCAATCAGCCTGTTTATTAGGCAGGTCAATCCATAGAGGGAGGCATTTGCGCCGTCGTTGCGGGGATATGGCAAAACATGTCTGGTGCATGTGCCGCAGGTACAACCACAGGCACGCACATGGCGCGCAATCACACACCACGCCCGCTCCGCAGCGATACCATGCAGATTTCAGGAAGGGCCAGCCGCGCCCTTTCGGTGCGCGAACTTCCGTCAGACGTCCAAGTTGGCGACGTTCAGCGCATTATCCTGGATGAATTCGCGGCGCGGTTCCACCACATCACCCATCAGGCGGGTGAAAATCTCGTCGGCGACATCCGCCTGATCAATTTCCACGCGCAGCATCGAGCGGTTGTTGGGGTCCAGCGTGGTTTCCCACAGCTGGTCCGCATTCATCTCGCCCAGGCCTTTGTAACGCTGGATGGACAAGCCTTTACGCCCTGCGGCCAGCACGGCATCCAGCAATTCGCTCGGACGGCTAACGTGCGTGCCCTTGGCCGCGGCGCTGCTGGGCGCGATCTCTTCCTCCTCGGCGCCAGCCTCGATGGCGGCGGCATCGGCTTGCTCCTGCGCCTTGGCCGCGCCCCGACTGCTGATCAGGCGGCTGGTGGTCGCATAGGCATCGACCTGTTCCTGCGCGAGACTGTGCAGCTTGCGCGCCTCGGCGGACTGGAGGAAGCCGGCCTCAATCATATGATGGTCGGTCACGCCGCGCAGCAGCTTCTGCACGTCATAGCCGCCCTCCGACGACACGCTCGCCGTCCAGGTGCCTTCCGGATCGGCAGCGGACAGCCAGCGCACCGACGCATTCAGCGCGGCCTCGCGGCCACTGCGCTCCATCTCCGGGTCGAGTGCGCCGGACAGGGCCAGCGCCTCCACGATGGCCGGATCATAGCGGCGCGGCACATAGCGCATCAGGCTACGCATGCGACGGGCATGCTCGATCAGGCTGCGCAGATCGTCACCGAACCGCTGCCCCTCGCTCGTCTCCAGCACCAGCGCGTCGATGCCATTGTCGACCAGATATTGGTCGAGCGCCGCATCGTCTTTCAGATACACCTCCGACCGGCCGCGCGCCGCCTTATACAACGGCGGCTGGGCGATGTAGAGATGGCCGTTCTCGATGATCTGCGGCATCTGGCGATAGAAGAAGGTCAGCAGCAGCGTGCGGATATGCGCGCCATCGACGTCTGCGTCGGTCATGATGACGATCTTGTGGTAGCGCAGCTTTTCGAGGTTGAACTCCTCGCGGATGCTGGTGCCCATCGCCTGGATCAGCGTGCCGATTTCCTTCGACGACAGCATCCGGTCGAAGCGAGCACGTTCCACATTCAGGATTTTGCCGCGCAGGGGCAGGATCGCCTGAAAATGGCGGTCGCGGCCCTGCTTGGCGGAACCGCCGGCCGAATCGCCTTCGACCAGGAAGAGTTCACACTTGGATGGATCGCGCTCTTGGCAGTCGGCCAGCTTGCCGGGCAGGGAAGCGATGTCCATCGCGCCCTTGCGCCGGGTCAACTCGCGCGCCTTCTTCGCCGCTTCACGCGCGGCGGCGGCATCAATGACCTTGCTGATGATCGACTTGGCATGACCAGGATTTTCCTCCAGCCATTCGGCCAGCTTGTCCGCCATCAGGCTTTCCAGCGGCTGGCGCACTTCCGACGAGACCAGCTTGTCCTTGGTCTGCGACGAGAATTTCGGATCGGGCAATTTCACCGACACGATGGCGGTCAGGCCCTCGCGCATGTCCTCACCGGTCAGCGCGACCTTTTCCTTCTTCAGGATACCGGACTTGTCGCCATAATTGTTGAGCGTGCGGGTCAGCGCGGCGCGGAACGCGGCAAGGTGCGTGCCGCCGTCCCGCTGCGGGATGTTGTTGGTGAAGCAGAGGACATTTTCATAATAGCTGTCGTTCCACTCCAGCGCCACGTCGATGGTCACATCGTCGCGCGTGCCGGTGATCGCCACCGGCTCCGGCATCAAGGGCTGCTTGTTGCGGTCGAGATATTTGACGAAGGCCGCGATACCGCCTTCATAATATAGCTCGACCGTCTTCTTCTCTTCATGCCGGGCGTCGGTCAGGAAGAGGCGCACGCCACTGTTGAGGAAAGCCAGCTCGCGATAGCGATGCTCCAGCTTGTCGAAGTCGAACTCGGTGATCTTGAACGTCGCCGGGCTGGGCAGGAAGGTCACGCGCGTGCCCTTTTGCCCATTGGACGGGCCGACGACCTTCAGCGGGGCGACGGCGTCGCCATGGGCAAAGCGCATATAATGTTCTTCGCCATCGCGCCAGATGGTCAGGTCCAGGAACTCCGACAACGCGTTGACCACCGACACGCCGACGCCGTGCAGGCCGCCCGACACCTTATAGGCGTTGTCGTCGCTGGTGTTCTCGAACTTGCCGCCCGCATGGAGTTGGGTCATGATGACCTCTGCGGCGGACACGCCCTCTTCCTTGTGGATGCCGGTCGGGATGCCGCGCCCATTGTCCGTCACGGAAACCGAACCGTCCGGGTTCAGCGCAATGTCGATGCGGTCGCAATGCCCCGCCAGCGCCTCGTCGATCGCATTGTCGCTGACCTCGAACACCATATGATGGAGGCCGGAGCCATCATCCGTGTCGCCGATATACATGCCCGGCCGTTTGCGGACTGCGTCGAGGCCCTTGAGCACCTTGATGCTGTCGGCGCCATAGTCATTCTGGTTCGGGGTGTTTGCGGGTTCTTCTGCCATGCCGAGTCTATAAGCAGTTGGGGGGCACGGGGGAAGGAAAAAGGGGCCAGGGAAATGCCCCGAAAGGCCGGACCTGTGGATGCTCCTGAGAGCCGGACCGGGAGACGGTACCACCGGGAATTCTGGCGGTATCGTGGAAGCCCAAATCCCGTTCGACCTGAGACGCGGAACGGCTGCACGCCCCGTCCACTCACCATGTCCGAAGGCCAAAACTGTCTTTCGGCAAGCTCAAGACAAACGAGTTTCCATGCCCGAAACAGGCGGCCGCTGCTCTTCCCCCAACGAAAAGGGCGGCGGCGCGAAACTCCGCGCCACCGCCCCTATCCGTCAAGCCAAAAGGATCAGGCGCCCTTGGCCTTCTTGTCTTCCTCATAGCGGTCGATCGCTTCGATCAGCAAGCGCTTGGCTTCGGCGGCGTCGCCCCAGATGCCGACGCGAACCCACTTGTCCTTCTCCAGATCCTTATAGTGGGTGAAGAAATGCTCGATCTGCGCGAACACGATGTCGGGAAGGTCGTCCTTTTCCTTCACGTCCGAATAATAGGGGAAGGTCTTGTCGTCGGGGACGCACACCAGTTTCTCGTCACCGCCATGCTCGTCTTCCAGGTTCAGTACGGCGATGGGGCGGGCGCGCACGACGCAGCCGGGGACGAAGGGCGAACGGGCGACGACCAGTGCGTCGATCGGATCGCCATCGGGCGACAGCGTGTGCGGCACAAAGCCATAGTTGGCGGGGTAGCGCATCGGCGTGTGCAGGATGCGGTCCACGAACAGCGCGCCCGATGCCTTGTCGAATTCATATTTCACCGGTTCGCCGCCGGTCGGCACTTCGATGATGACGTTGAGGCTTTCGGGCACATTGCTGCCCACCGGGATCATGTCGATACGCATCTGTCTTCTTCGCCTGTTCGTTTTGCGGGGATCGCCCGCGCGGGATGTCCGCGCGCGGTAATGCCCGCAAGGGGTTGCAATTATGTTGCTCTCGCTTTGGACCCGGTTTTCAGAGACGAGGCTTGAGCAGCCTGTCGAGACTGCCGTCACCCTCCCCGGTCTTTTGCAGGCGCGGATAGCGAATGCCGCCGGAATAATCGAGAGCAATTGTACGCACGGCCTTGCCCTGCCTGACAATCACCTCGGTTCGCCGTCCGTTGCCGCCCTCCGCGCCATTGCGCAGCGCGTCGAGGAAGCGGGCCCGACTATATTCGGTCGCGTTCACCGCCACGACCCGGTCGCCGACGCGCAGGCCCGCGCGAAAGGCGGCGCTGTCCCAGATAACCGCCGATACAAAGCCATCATCCTTGACGGTCAGGCCGACGCCATAACTCTGGTCGATCAGCTTGCTGTCCGCTTCCCGTTCGCGCACCGCGGCACCCGGCGTGTCGCGATAGACCAGCCGATAGCCACCCAGTTCCAGCCCCGCCTTGGGCAGTTCCGGCTGCACGCTGTCTACCCGCCGGGTCAGGAAACCCTCCCAGTCATAGGGCATCACCTGCCCCAGCGCGGCGACGATGTCGGCTCGTCCATAAGTGGACAGCGTCCAGTCACCATCACGCGCAGCAAAGAAAGCATGGGCGAAATCGTCCAGCCCGCGCTTGCCGCCGGTGCCCTGCCGCAGCAGCGCATCAACCTCCAGCCACAGCATCAGCCCCTCATTGTAATAATCCTCGCTGCGCTGCCAGTCGGTCCACGCCTTGGGCCGGCGCGCGGCGATGATCGGGTCCATGACCGTGTCGGCCAGCGGTCGCCATTGCCGCCCCTGCGCAATGTCCAACTTGGCCGCGATGGTGGCGAGAGCGTCGAGCGTCTGGTCCTTGCTGTACATTCCCGACCGCGCGCCGAGCACATAGCCCCAGAATTGGGTCTGCCCCTCATAGACCCATAGCAGTTCACCCCGCATCGGCGTGGCATAGTCGGGCGTGGCGAGGCCGACGGGGCGGCGATATTTGCCGTTCCAGCTATGCACCAGTTCGTGCGGCAACAGGTTGCGGTCACCTGGACCATTCTCCCAGCGGCTGAAATAGCCAGTGCCGACCGCGTTCTCGCTGGACCGATGATGCTCCAGCCCGATCCGCCCCATCTCGTCGCTGATCGCCAGCAGGAAATCATAATGGTCGAACGGCCGCGCACCGAACAGGGCAACGGTTTCCGCGACCAGCCTGCGGTGACGGGCCACCTGGTCGGGCGTTGCGACCAGTTCCGCCGCGCTATCGGCGACAATGTTCAGCCGGACACCCTGACCCAGATCATGGGACATGGCAAAGCGGCCCGCGAACACCGGCGAATCGATCAGCGTCTCATAGTCGGTCGTGGCATAACTGGTCGTGGAATCGCTGCGTGTGCCGCGCAGGGCTGTCGCGTCCGTCCAGCCAGCGGGCATGGTGATGCGTGCCTGCACCGGAATCTGCCGCGCCGCATAGCCTGCGGGATAGAGAGACAGATTATCCCATTGCAGGTTCATCACCGCGCTGCCGATCTTGATGCGGCCCTGATCGCGGTCAGTCGCCGCGACATATTGGAAGTCCGCGACGACGGCCTTCGCACCCGCCGGGACGGTCAGGTGAAAGGCATGGACATTGAGCGGATCGCGTCGCCAGCCGAGCGTCTGCCCATCGGCGGTGAAGGTCAGGCCGGCCAGCTTCTCTATCTCGCCACGCGGGGCATGATGGCCGGGCAACCATTGCGGCGCGAGCAGGATCAGCGGCCCGGATCGCGCAACGGTGATGGTCTGGCGCACCCGGACGATACGGCGGATGATATCGCTCGCATCCACCTCGATCCGCATCGGACCGCCCGGCCAGGGACTATCCTTCGCGACCGGGATGGGCGGCAGGTCCGGGGTATTGCCGCCAGCCTGCATCGGAGGAGAAGACTGCGGCAAAGGGGACTGCGCCAACACAGGCTGCACCAGCGCGGAGTGGGCGAATGCCAAAGCCAGCAGCGGCGGAGCGATCCGCCATCCTCTCACCATTTTATTCTTCATATCGGCAACAGAATGGCGCGCCCAACCCGCTTCGTCCAGCATTTTACCACTGATTTTTCGCAGTTTTCCGGGCTTTTCGATGGTGCAATGCGGGAAGAGGAAGAAGAGGATGCCCGCTCTCGATCAAGATCGACAGGCGAGACATCCACTACACCAGATCAGAACGGCGGCAGACGATAGCACCGGGTCGGACCTCTGGCAGGCGCATTCAGAATCGCAACGATCCCAAACAGCCGCCCAGTCCCTCGTCCTGTGTGCGCTTGCTCAGCGTGACGCCCCGGCCTGCCACAAGGCAGGGAACCCCGCCTTCAGCGCTGCGACCTTGGGCGCATCCCATTTCTGGATGTAGAGGTGGCGCGGATTGCGGGCCAGAAAGTCCTGATGATAGCCTTCCGCCGCCTGAAACCCGCGATACGGCTCCACCTTCGTCACGATCGGCCCCGACCAAAGGCCAGACTTGCCAAGTTGCGCGAGATAGGCACGCGCCGCCTTGTCCTGCTCGCCGTTCAGCGGAAACAATGCGCTGCGATATTGGGTGCCATGATCCGGCCCCTGATAGTTCAACGTCGTAGGGTCGGTGATGACTGAGAAGAAGACCCGCATCAACGTGCCATAGGAGACGATCTTCGGATCATAGGTGACGCGCACGGCCTCGGCATAGCCGGTATTGCCTGTGCTGACCTGCTCATAGCTGACCGCAGGCCGATTCGGCCCCGCATAACCCGAAGTGACGGACGTCACGCCCTTCACATGGCTGAACACGCCCTCCACGCCCCAAAAGCATCCACCTGCGAATACCGCTGTCTCCACCTTGGCGGAGGATGCGGCGTCGATGCGCGGGGCGGGAGCGTTGACCGTCATTTCCGCCGCAACCCCGCAGGCAGGGGCGAGGGCCAGCAGCAACCCAGCCGCAACAGCCTTTAAGGGGCCGCCGATGGTCATGCGATACCGTTGAACATATCGAACGCGCCGCTGACCACCAGCAGGCATCCAATGCCGAAACCGCCAAGAAAGCGGAGCATCACATCGCTTGTCAGGACATGCATCATCATCGTCTCGCTTCGCCATGGGCGGGGGTGGCCGCCGTGTCATCCGTATAGCCGGGCATATCTGAACGGAAATTGATCCCGGCCGCCGGACAGGTTGCATAACGCAACCGGGTCGAGACGAAATGGTGCGGGCGCGGGAGAAAACAAGATGTCCTCTTCCGCGCCCGCATGATTTTAATCTTGTGGAGGCGTCAGCTCAGCGCGGCGCAGGCTTCCTGGATGCGCGTGCAAGCGACCTTCAAAATTTCCTCCGACGTCGCATAGCTGATGCGGAAAGCCGGGGCGAGGCCGAAGGCGCCGCCATGCACCGCCGCGACCTGGTGCTGGTCGAGGAAATAGTTGATCAGTTCCTCGTCCGTGCCGATCACCTGACCCGACGGCGTCTTCTTGCCGATAACGCCGCTGGCGTCGGGATAGACGTAGAAGGCGCCCTCCGGCACGGGGCAGGACAGGCCCGGCGCATCGTTCAGCATGGCGACGACCAGATCGCGGCGCTTCTTGAATGCGGCGTTGCGGTCGTCGAGGAAGCTCTGGTCACCGTTCAGCGCCGCGACCGCCGCCGCCTGACTGATCGACGAGGGGTTGGACGTGGACTGCGACTGCAACTTGGCCATCGCCTTGATGATCCACTGCGGCCCGCCCGCATAGCCAATGCGCCAGCCGGTCATGCTATACGCCTTGGAACAGCCGTTAACGGTCAACGTGCGGTCGTACAGGTTCGGCGACACCTGCGCGATGGTCGCGAAGGGGGTCGGCGCGTACCAGACATGCTCATACATGTCGTCGGTCATGACCAGCACATGCGGGTGACGCTCCAGCACGTCGCCCAGCGCCTTCAGTTCGGACGCGCTATAGGCCGCGCCCGACGGGTTGGACGGCGAGTTGAGCAAGACCCAGCGGGTGCGCGGCGTGATCGCGGCTTCCAGCTGCTCGGCGGTGATCTTGTAGCCCTGCGCCGCCGGCCCCTGAATGAACACCGGCGTGCCGCCCGCAAAGTTCACGATGTCAGGATAGCTGACCCAGTAAGGCGCGGGGATGATGACCTCGTCGCCCACGTCCACTGTCGCGACCAGCGCGTTGAACAGCGTGTGCTTGCCGCCCGCGTTCACGCTGATCTCCGACGTCTCGTAGGAGAGTTCGTTGTCGCGCTTGAACTTGGCGACGATGGCCGCCTTCAGTTCGGCGGTGCCGTCGACGTCGGTATATTTGGTCTGCCCTGCGCGAATCGCGGCAATGGCGGCATCCTTGACGAAATCGGGCGTGTCGAAATCCGGCTCACCTGCGGACAGGCCAATAACGTCGATCCCCTGACGCTTCAGGGCGTTGACCCGGCCGGTCATGGCGAGGGTGGCGCTGGGCTGGATGCGGCCAAGGGCGGCGGACGTGCGAGACATGGGAGCTGCCTTTCAGATCGTTAGGCGAAGGTGCGGAATGTGCGCCGGTCCCGGAAGGTCGTCCCCCGAAATGCCCGCGCGCGGCGTCCTTTAACCGTGATCGCCGCGCCGGGCAACCAGCGTTGCCGCGACAAGTCCCCGCGCAGCATTGCCGATGAAAAAATTACCCTTGATGTCGGACACGCGAATATCGCCCTCCACCGCCTCACCAATCTCGATCAGGTGCTGGCGCAACACGCCGGGCAACAGGCCGCGCGATAGCGGCGGCGTGACCAGCCGCTCGTCCCGCTCCAGAAAGACGGAGGTGAAGCTGCCTTCGGTCAGATAGCCGTCCGGGTCGGTCATCAGCACTTCGAACGTGCCGCCCGCTGCACGCGCCGCGTCATAGGGACTGCGGTCGGTGGTCTTGTGGTAGAGGCGGATGTCGTCGACGGGCACCGGGCGGGGCACCACCGCGACCGGGATCACCGCATTCGGCCAGGCGAGGCTGGATCGCACCTCCACCGCCAGCGCGCCACCGCGCGACAGCATCATCCGCACCCGGCTCGGCTCCGTCACGCGGAATGTCGCGGCCTGCAATTCATTACGCAGCCGATGCCGGTCGAACCGGAAGCCCAGCAGTTCGGCGCTAGCCTGCATGCGCGCGATATGCCGTTCGAGATGCGTGATCCCCTCGTGCGGATCGAGGGCCATCGTCTCGAACAGGTCAAACCGGGCCTGGCCTTCGGTCAATCCTCAATCCCCTGCGTTGCGCGCCCGTCCGGCGCCCGTTCCAGAAAGCGCGCCTTGTCGAGACATTCGGTCCACTCGTTCATGGGCAGGGAGTCGGCGACGATGCCGGACCCCAGTCCCATGGCGGCCCCCATGCCGGTGGCCTGCGCGTCCTTCTCCAACGAAATGGTGCGGATCGCAACATTGAAGCGGGCATCGCCGTCGGGGGAGAGGCTGCCGATCGCGCCGGTGTAGATTCCGCGTACCCTTTGCTCCACCTCGGCAATTACCTGCATCGCCCGGATCTTGGGCGCGCCGGTCACGGAACCGCAGGGGAACAGCGCGGCCAGCGTGTCGATGGCGTCCACTCCCTCGCACAACCGCCCGATGACGCGCGACGTCATCTGGTGGACCGTGGGATAGGATTCGACGGTGAACAGGTCGGGCACCGTAACGCTGCCCGCCGCGCAGACCCGCGAAAGGTCATTGCGGATCAAATCGACGATCATCAGATTTTCCGCCCGCTGCTTGGGATCAGCGCGCAGTTCTGCGGCCAGCGCGGCGTCGGTGGCGGGATCGACATGGCGGGGCGCAGTGCCCTTCATCGGCAATGTCTCGACCAATCCGTTGGTGACGCTGAAGAAATTCTCCGGCGAAAAGCACAGGATATGCCGCCAGTCCTGCCGGATCAGCGCACCATGCCCCATGGCCGCGCGCGGGCGGATCGCGGCATAGGCGGCAAGCGGATCGCCCGGCAGGCCGACCGAGGCCGCAAAGGTCAGGTTCGCCTGATAAATGTCACCCGCGCGGATATAATCCAGCACCCGCCCCACCGCCGCCCGATAGGACTCCGCGTCGATGACGGGACAGGCCGTACCATGGCCGGACAACGCCGGGGACGGCAGCAATCCCGGCACCGTATCGGCGGACAGCATCTCGCACCGTTCGAACAGGCCAAACCACAGGAGCGGGGCTACGCTCTCTGGCACAGCCTGTGCCAATGGCGTCAGGGCAGGCTCCAGCCCATGCCCCGCCTCATAATGGAGATAGCCCGCAGCATGCAGGCCCCGCGAAGTTGCGGCGCGCAACTGTTTGAGGGCGGCGGGCACCGCGTCCGGTCGCCACGCCGCCACTTCGCCCACCGGATCGCGATAGAGGCGCGCAACCGCCCCCGCGACAGGTCGTGCATCGTCCAGCAGGACGAAGGGTTCGGGGGATGGGGGCAGGGCAACCGGCACGGTCGCCGTCATAGGGACGGTGTGCGGTCCTGCCAAATGGTTACGCCCGGCCCCCGTCCAGAAACGCCACAATCTGCGGGGCCAGCAGCGGCCAGCGTTCGAATCGCCCGCGTCCTGGCGCGTTGGGGATCAGGCTGGCATTGTTCCATTCCTGATCCGGCCATGGCGGTTCGACCAGATGGGCGTGCGGGATGGATTGCTGCACCCATTCGCTGGTTCGCCGGGTGTGGCTCATGTCGCTCGCGCCGCTGCGAAAGACATGGACGGGCATGGTCAGCCGGGCAAAGTCCGTCGCAGCCATGCCGGGCACGGGCGAGCTTTCCGAATAGGCGTAGGCGGCGGCCCACCGCTGCATCCGGGCGATGAACGCTTCCGGTTCCTGCGCCATAATGATGTCCCGGTTGCGCGGATTGCGGGCGATCTGCTCCGCCCATCCGGGCAGCTTCGCGACCGCCTCCATCCCTCCCCGCGCGGCGGCGATGGCGTTGTCGCCGCAATAATAGGCGGCCAGTTGCGCCAGACTGATCGGCCCGCCGCTGATCCACCAAAGGATGAGGTGGGAAACATGCTCCGGCACCTGCGCAGCCGCCAGCAGCGAGATGCGCGACCCCGCTGACCCGCCCAGCATCGCCACCGGCCCCGTGCCCAGCGCACGCAGCAGTTTCACCAGCACATCGACATGCTGCGCCGATTCGCTGTCTCCCGCAAAGCTGATGTCCGAATCGCCACATCCGGGTCGATCCCACAGCAACACCCGCCGCCCGGACGCCGCAATCGTCTCCGCCAGTTGTGGCATGCCCGGCGTGTCGCGTGGGTAACGCCCGCCCGGCGTGATGACGACCGGGGGCGCTCCCTCCTCCCCGACCCATTGATAACCGATGCCGATGCCGTCTATGTCGATCTGCGCCAAATCCCGCTCCTCAGACCGTCATTTCCAATATCCGGCCGCCGGTGCCGCCATCCTCGAACCGGCCCAGCCCATAGTCGCCCCTGATCGTGGTGCGCTGCATGCGGCGGCCATGTTCGGGCGCCATGCCGGTGACGCTGTGCAACATCCGCCAATTATCCCAGATCAGCATGTCGGTCAGGTTCCATTGGTGGAAATAGGCGCGCGCCTTCGCCCCAATCTCCCGGCAGACCGCCTCCAGCAGCGCGTCGCCCTCTGCCGTCTCCTCCCCCTTGATCCCCGCCGCCATCCAGGGGGAGACGTGCAGCACCTTCTCCCCCGTCGCCCGCGTCCATATGGCGGGGTGGAGCGCGCGGGGATGTTGACGGGCGGCCTCTTCCACCGCTTCCGCGCCCGGCTTGGGGGTGATCTCGACCAGCCCTTCCGGCTTGCCGAACCGCATGTTCCGGTAATTGAGGTTCATCGTATAGAGGATGTCGCGCCCCTCGATCCGGTCGCGCAGGTCGGGCGAGAGCGACCGATACAGGTCGATGCCATCCGCAAAGCCGGTCAATCCGCCTTCCGGCGCGACCTCGATCGCGCGCAGCACGCCCGCCCGGTTCAGTTCATCATTGTAGCAATGGTCGAAATGCCAAGGCAGCCACATGGACAACCGCTGACCGTTGATCTCCACCACACCGCCCTCGCCGGGGACATGGCGCATGTCGATCACGCCCGGCATGCCCTCACCCTCCACCCGCGTCACGGCGGGGTTGGGATGCTCCTTAAGCGGACCGAAGACATTGCTGATCGCCACATGCATGTGGCTGCTCGGCTCCACATCCGCAAAGACGATCAGCCCCTTCTCCTCGAACAGGGCGTTGATGCGCGCGCGCACCCCTTCCTGTTCCAGCAAGGGCAGGGTCAGCCCCGCGATCCGCACGCCAAAGGGCAGATCATCCTGCAAGGGTGTGACGCTCAGGCCGCTCATACATCCTCCTCGTCCCGGCCTGCTCCTGTTGCCGGTGATTTTCAGTCTCTAGTTCATCATCCCGCCCCGCTCCCCGTCAATGCGAAAGCGTGCGGAACAACGCGTCGACTCCCGCCGGCCATGCCCATCCTGGCAAGCGGGCGCGTCCCTGACGGCAAGGCGGGCGGCCGGTCATTCACCGCACCGGCGATCCCCTTCCCCTTGCATGGCCCGTTCGACCGCATATGGTGGCCGCGCCGGGCCTGCCCCGCATGGACAAGAGGCGGACCCGCACGCGGACGTCCCCCGACCGGGAGAGTATGGTTTGACACGCTATGGCAAGGAATTTCGCGTCAACTGGCGCGCGCTGGCGGGCGCCACGCTCGGCCTTGGCTCCGGCCTGTCGATCAACGGCTATGCCCACAGCATCATGGCCCCCTATCTCCTCGCCGAATTCGGCTGGACCAAGGCGCAGCTCGCGCTGATCGGCAGCATCTATATCCTTGGCATGATCTCCATCCCGCTCGCCGGACGGGTCGCGGACGTGATCGGCGCGCGCAAGGCGATCCTGTTCGGCCTGATCTTCTATCCGCTGAGCTGGGTGGGGATGAGCATGCTGACCGGCGACATCCGCCTCTATTATGCGATCAACATCCTGCAATTACTGCTCTGCGCGACGACGACCACCACCGTTTATTGCCGGGTGGTGGCGGAACGCTTCACCGCTGCGCGCGGCATCGCGCTGGGCATCATGGCCTGTGGTCCGGCGATTGCGGGCGCGGTCGGCGCACCGATCTTCGCCCAATATGTCGCCGCCCATGGCTGGCGCACCGGTGCGGTGGCGTTCGGTATCTTCTGCGCGCTGGCGGGGATCGTCGCGCTGCTGCTCATTCCGCCCTTCCGCGCCGCGCCGGCGGGCACCACGCCCCGGCGCAACGCCGCAAAGGACTATCCCGCGATCCTGCGCAACCCGGTGTTCTGGATCATCTTCTCCAGCGCCTTCCTGTGCTGCATCCCCTATGCTCTGGCGCAATCGCAACTCAACGTGATGCTGCTGGACAAGAAACTCTCACCCACCGCGGCGGGCCTCATCATCTCCACCTTCGCCATCGGCATGATGATAGGACGCTTCGGCCTCGGTGCGGCGCTCGACCGTTTCCCGACCCATTGGGTGGCCTTCACCGGCATGGCCATATCGGGGATCGGCCTGTTCATCCTCGCCTCGCCCGTCACCCATGTTGCGGTCCTGATCCTGGCGGTGGGCATGTTCGGCATCTCCTTCGGCGCGGAGTCGGACATCATGGCCTATGCAGTCGTCCGCTATTTTGGGATGGACAATTACAGCACGGTGCTGGGCCTGCTCATCGCCGCGTCGGGCGGCGCGATGACGGTGGGCGCGATCCTGCTCAGCATCATATTGGAACGGACCGACAGCTACAGCCCGTTCATGGTGATGGCGGGCGTGGCGGTGCTGGTGGGGGCGGCGAACCTGTTGCGCCTGCGCACCGTCCCCGTGCTGGAGGAAAAGCCGGACCCTGCCCCCGCCCTCCCCGGCAAACCGCAACCGGCCAGTATCTGACCCGCCGCGCCGATACGCGGCAGGCGCGGATGCCTCCGGGCGACCCGTCCTTGAGATACAGGGCGCAGCCAGCGCGTTGACAGCAACGCCGAACAGCCGATAGGCCGCGCGCAATGTATATATTCCTGCCCCTGTCGCCCCCGGCCTTCCTGCGCGCGCGCCGCCTGACATCCGTCGCGATGCTGGCCGTCCTTCTCACCCACCCGGCCATCGCCAGGGCGAGCGCCGGGGACGCGGCAGTGACCGGAACGGCAGACACCGCCACACCCTATGACGGCACGCCGATCATCGTGCTGGGCGGCACGCTCGACCTGCCGCCGGGCGCGCCCGCCTATGGCGAGACGGTGATCGACGCCGCCCGCCTGCGCGCCGACGCATCGGGCCGGGTGGAGGATGTGCTGCGCGATGTCGCAGGCTTCTCCCAGTTCCGCCGGTCGGACAGCCGCTCCGCCAATCCCTCGGCGCAGGGCGCGAACCTGCGCGCGCTGGGCGGCAATGCGGCCAGCCGGACGCTGCTGCTGCTCGACGGCGTGCCGATGGCCGATCCCTTCTTCGGCTATATCCCCTACAGCGCCATCGTGCCCGACCGGCTCTCCGCCATCCGGGTCACGCGCGGCGGCGGCGGCGGGGCCTTTGGCGCGGGCGCAGTGGCGGGGACCATCGCCATGGTCAGCGCCACCCGCGCGGACCTGCCCCTCGCGTCCGCCTCTGCGCTCTACGGCAGCCGGGACGCGACCGAACTCTCCGCCACCCTTTCGCCCGACGTGGGACGCGGTTTCCTCTCCCTCTCCGGCCGCTATGATCGGGGCGACGGCTTCGACACCACCCCCGCCAGCCAGCGCGTCGCCGCGACCGCCCCCGCCCGGTACGAGGGGTGGAGCACCGCCCTGCGCGCCGTCGCCCCGGTCGGTGAAACGGCGGAGGTACAGGCCCGCTTCCTCGCCTATCGCGACGACCGCACCCTGCGCTTTCAGGGCGCGGACAGTCATGCGGAGGGGCAGGACGCCAGCATCCGCCTGATCGCACGCGGTAACTGGCAGGTGGACGCGCTTGCCTATGTACAGGCGCGCAATTTCTCCAACATTGTCATCAGCAGCACCAGTTTCCGCAAAACGCTCGACCAGCGCGACACACCCGCGCTGGGGCTGGGCGGCAAAGTCGAGCTGCGCCCGCCGGTGGGTACGGACCATCTGCTGCGCTTCGGCGTCGACGCCCGCCACGCGGGTGGCATGATGCGCGAGGAAGCCTATGACGCCAACAACGCCGCCAATCCGCTCACCCAGCGCCGTCTGGCGCGCGGGCGGCAACTGACGGCGGGCGCCTTTGTCGAGGATGACTGGACCCCCGGCACGCTGGGCGGCGCCCTCGTCCTGACCGGCGGGGCGCGCATCGACCGCTGGACGATCCGGGACGCACGGGTCGAGCGGCGCGATCCCGTGGGAGCCGTGCTCGCCGCCACGACCTACCCCAACCGATCCGGCTGGGAGGCAAGCGGGCGCGTTGGCGCGCTGTGGATCGCCAGTCCCGCCCTGTCGCTGCGCGCCGCCGCCTATACCGGCTTTCGCCTGCCGACCCTCAATGAACTGTATCGCGGCTTCACCGTCTTTCCCATCACCACCAACGCCAATGCCGCCCTGGTGCCGGAACGGCTGCGCGGCGCGGAGATCGGCCTCGACCTCACCCCCGCACCCGGCGTCGCGCTGGGCCTGACCGCTTTCGACAACCGGCTGGACGACGCCATCGCCAATGTCAGCCTCTCCGCCACCGTGCGCGAACGGCGCAACGTGCGCGCCATCGCCGCGCAGGGCCTGGAACTCACCGCCTCCGCCACGCTGGGTCACATCGCCCTGTCCGGCTCCTACACCTACAGCTATTCGAAGGTACGGGCGCCGGGCACGCCGCTCGACGGTCGCGATCCCGCGCAAAGCCCCCGCCACGCCGGCTCCGCCACCCTCGCCTGGACACCACGGGAAGGCGCGCGCATCGCCGGCACCCTCCGCCACAGCGGCGCGCAATATGAGGATGACCTGAGCGTCGACCATATGCCTGCCGCATTGACCGTCGACGCCTTTGCGCGCCTGCCGCTCGGCCGCGGCGTCGCGCTGGTCGGCCGGGCGGAGAATATCTTCGACGAGGCCATCTACACCCGCCGGGTCAGCAGCCCTTCCCTCTCGGAGGATCTGGGCACGCCGCGCACCCTCTGGATCGGTGTGGAACTGGCGCTGGGTCGCTGATTTTTCCGTCTGGCGGACAAAGTTTACAAGCTCGTGCAATCGCAATACGCTACCGGAACGTTTCCCGTTTATATGCGCTTTGATAAATATGGCACGAATAGCGAAAAGCGAACTGGAAACCAGCGCGGATTGCCTGCTTCATTTGCAGGATGTGCTGGCGTGTCTGGACCGGATATTGCCGGATAGCGATCCCGAACTGGCGAACCGGATCGGCCTGGCCGCCGCGCATCTACAACTGGTTATCGACATTCTGGATAGCGCGGAGACGCCCAAGCCCTAACCGCCGGTCGCTCTCCGCCGCCATGTCCAGCGCCCGTTCGACCTGGCGCAACCCCTCGTCAGTAAAGATCACGAAGGACCGTCGTCGATCGCGCTTGTCGGGTGCGCGCAGGATGAGGTTCCGCTGTTCCATTATGGCCAGCCAGCGCAAGGCGGTCGTCGCCGGAGATTGGGATGCAAGGCACAGGTCCGTCACCGCCACCGGGACATGGCGGCAAGGGTTGACATAGAGGTCGAGGATCATGTTCCACACGGGATCGGCAAACAGGTCGGCCCCCAGCGCCTTATCCCGCGCATTACGCGCGAAAATCCATGCCATAGCGACACTCATCCGGTCGGGCGTATGGAACGCGCCATCGCGGTTACCCCTCGCGGATTTGCCATAACCCACATCGCTGTCCGCGCTGTCTTCGACCGTCGCAACGGATGGATCCACCAGCTTGAGACCCAGGGAAGCGGCCAGCCGAACCACCTGCCTGCGCAGCGTTTCTATTTCGGAGAGATCGCTCTGGGCTGCGAGTGTTGTCTCTTGGGAAGAAGAGGGCATGCACTCACACCTTGATGAGAGGGTGTCCGATCTTTGACAAGCTAATCGGAAACAAATCACCGGACGCGCGGAAAGTTCCCCCGCACTGCAACATTCTGTTCAACGCGGGCACTTCCGTTTGAAATAAAAAGAAAATTCTAATCATCCTACGTTTTCCACTCCTGCATTGGGTACCGCAGTCCACGAACCTTGACAGCTCCCGAACCCAAAGGTCGCGCCATGCGTTTCGTGCAATCATGGCAACCCGGTCCCCCGCGCACCCCTCCCCCCTCCGTTTCACGGACGACAGCACTCCGGGAATCGCGCGGCGCAGGAAGGGCCAATATTTCGCCTTCTTCACCGCCGACGGCGCGCGCGTCACTGATCGGGCGGAGATCGAACGGCTCCGCGCCATCGGCCTGCCGCCCGCCTATGAACGATGCTGGTACTGCCCCGACCCCGACGGCCATTTGCAGGCGACCGGCTATGACGCGCGCGGGCGCAAGCAATATCGCTATCACCCCGCCTATCGGGAGACACAGGACGCGGGCAAATATGCGGGCTGCGCGGCCTTCGGCCATGCCCTGCCGAAAATCCGTGCGCGGGTGGAAGCGGACCTGCGCCAGCGCAGCGTCAGCCGCGACCGGGCGCTAGCCGCCCTCGTCCGCCTGCTCGACATCGGCATGATCCGGATTGGCAACGACCGCTATGCGCAGGAGAATAAAAGCTATGGCGCGACCACCCTGCGCATGCGCCATGCGGCGGTCGAGGGCGGGGCGCTGCGCCTGTGCTATCGTGGAAAGTCCGGCAAGATGCACGAACGGCGCGTGCGGGATGCCGGCCTGACCCGGTTCGTGCGGGCGATGCAGGATCTGCCAGGCCAGCGCCTGTTCCAATATGTGGATCAGGCCGGCGCGCGACATGACGTCACCTCCACCGACGTGAACGCCTATCTCCACGCCCATATGGGGCCGGATATTTCGGCCAAGCATTTCCGCACCTGGGGCGGCAGCGTCACCGCCTTTGCCGCACTATGGCATGGCGAAGGCCAGATGACCCTCAAGACCATGCTGGACGAGGTGGCGCAGGCGTTGGGCAACACCCCCGCCATCAGCCGCAAAAGCTATGTCCATCCCGCACTGATCGACCTCGCCCGATCCGGCGACCAGCCCGCTTGGCGCGCCGCGGCCCGCCTGCCCCGCGCAACCCGATGGCTCAGCCGGGAGGAACGGGGCCTCATCGCCTTTCTGGAACAGGCGGGATGAGGGGACGCTGCTGGGCGGGGCCTGCGTCACCCGATACACCCTCCTGACGGACTGAGGCGATCGAGCCGTCCTGTGGCCAGCAACTTCGCGCTTTCTCTGCCCATCGGGACTTTGAAAGTCGCGTCTGGCAGGCAGCGCGTGTCGGTTCTGGCACCGTGCTCCATGATAGGGCGACGATGCCCGCCATCCACCATTTGCGGCCCAACAGTCGGATGCCTGCGTCCTCCTCGCCCTGCGCCGCCAATCGCGGGACGATGGGGGAATGACGCGAGAACAACCGCCACAATCCACCTCATCCTCTCCCTTCTGACATTCGCTGCCAATGCGGCTATAGCGGCAGGATGCACAGCCTCCCCCTCTTCCTGCGCCTTACCGGCCGTCCCGCCATCCTCATCGGCACGGGGGAGGCCGCCGATGCCAAGCGCCGTCTGCTGGAACGGGCGGGCGCGCTGGTGGTGGATGAGGATAGCCCGGCCGCCATCGCCATCATCGCCTGCGACGATGGCGAGGAGAAGGAGGCCGCCACCGTTCGCTTGCGCGCGCGCGGTGTGCTGCTCAACGTCGTGGACCGGCCCGACCTGTGCGATTTCACCATGCCCGCCATCGTCGACCGTGACCCGGTGATAATCGCCGTGGGCACCGGCGGAGCCTCCGCCGGTCTCGCCAAGGCGGTGCGGCAACGGATCGAGCGGCTGCTCCCGCCCCAGCTTGGCGCCCTCGCCCAGGCGCTGGATGCCGCCAAAGGCGCTATTCGCGGGCGCTGGCCGGATGCCCGCGACCGGCGCGGCGCGCTAGACGCCGGACTGGCGCAGGGCGGCGCGCTCGATCCCGTGGCCGTGCGGGACGGGGCGGAGGCTGTCACACGCTGGCTGGCCGCAGCCGATGACCAACCGCCTGCCCGCACCGTCGGCCTCACCCTCTCTTCTCCCGATCCCGACGAGTTGACGCTGCGCGCCGCGCGGCTGTTGGGGGAGGCGGACGTGGTGCTCTACGGGCCGGGCGTGCCGCCCCTCATCCTCGACCGCGCGCGGGCCGACGCGGTGCGCCGGCCCCTCCCGCCCGGCGAGCCTGCGGAGGACCGGCGCGGCCTCACCATCGTCCTGACGCTCGCCCCATGATGCGGGCTTCCGCAATATAACATCGTTGTAACTAGGGCCGAACGGGCACCCGACCCTAGCCTCGTCCCCGGCGCTACCGCCACGGAGGACCAAGATCATGCCGATTGCCCACACCCTGCCGCAGCTCAGCCTGGACGAGATCGAGGAACTGGACGCCCCCATCGCGCTGTTCGCCTGTGGCGAGGCATCCGAATCGCTCCAGATCGCGCAGGACGCGATCATCATCTCGCTGGTGTTCCACCGCTGATGGTGACGGCGGCATCCCGGCAGGCGGCCCCCAGCCCCGCCCCACCCACGGCACCTGCCGACGATGCCGCCGAAGCCCTCGACCGTCTGGGCAGGGCGGCAGCGACAGCGGAAGCCGCGCCGGATGTTGCGCAGGCCGTCGCCGCGCTGCGTCCCTTGTTCGAGGATGTGCGCTGGCTGCACGCCCTCGCCCGCGCCACGACGCAGAGCCTGAGCGCAGATCCCTTTCACCTGTTCGGCATGACCGCGATGACCAGCGGCGCCTTACAGCAGCTCCTGTTCGTCTCCGGTCCGCGCGCGTCGGTGACGCTCGGCACGCTGGGACGGCTCGATGGCAAGGCCGCATCCCCACCGACCAGCCATGCCTTCGTCGGCAACCGCAGCCTATTGCGTATCCTCTCGCCCGAACCGCTTGATGGACGCATCGCCCTGCTATCGCGCGTCACCGGCCTATGCCGCGACCGGCCGATTCGGATCATGCCCAACCGGATATTCGACATGGACGAGCGCCGCCGCGTGCTGTGGATCGCCCCGCCACCACGACAGGCCCTGTTCCTGCGCGCCCGTGTGCGCCGCCTGCCCGCACCGCTGGTCGGCACCTATGGCGTGGGGGAGGACAGACCGCGCGCGCTGGCGAATGGCGACGACGGGCTGGCCCGCTCGCTGGCCATGATCGCGGTGCTGCGCACCTTGGGCAAGGCTCCGCCGCTTGACGCCCTGCGCGCGCTGCTGCCCCGTGCGCATGGCGCGCAACGCTGGGCCTTGATGCGGGAGATGCTGGCGGTGGACACCGCCGCCGCCTGGCCCGACCTGACCCATATGGCGGGGGCCGAGCCGGACGGCGCGATCCGCGACGCGGCCAGCCGCCTGATAACCCGTCTCACACCCCGTTCCCGCTCTGATGCCAGCGCCCACCCCACCCCAGCGCAGGAGGCCGCCCCATGCCAGTCGTGATCGACCATGCGACCGACGCCGTCGCGACGCTGGCCGATCTGGCTGACCATTGCCGCAGCGCCGCCTTCGACCCCCAATGTCGGGACAGTCTGGCCGCCGCCGCGCCCATGCTCGCCGCACTGGGCAACGACCGGCGCTTCCTCAGCGATCTGGCGCTAGCCTCGCTGAAGGATGCCTGCCGGGAGCAGAGCCTCGCCAACGGCTATTCGCCGCAGGTGTTGATGCTGGTCCCGCCGGTGCCGGGCGGCTCCTTCTTCATCCGCGCCAATATCTGGCCGTCGGAACAGGACGCCATGCTGCGCGACAGCAGCCGGGCCGCCTATTATTACAATCGCCCGCACGACCATGCCTTCGACTTCCTGACACTGGGCTATGCCGGGCCGGGCTATTGGTCCGACTATTATGAATATGATGGCGTGGCCGATGGCACGGTGCAGGGCGTGGCGGGCGAGGCGGTGGACCTGCGCTTCATCGAACGCAGCCACCTCGAACAGGGCAAACTGATGCTCTACCGCGCCAATGTCGACATCCATGACCAGTTGCCGCCCGACGCCATGTCGGTGTCGATCAACGTCATGCCGATGAGCGATGCGCAGGCATGGCGGCGGCAATATTTCTTCGACCTGTCCGCCGGGCGGATCGAAGGATGCGCGACGATCACCGCCGCGGAAATCCTCCTGCCCCTTTCGGTCCGTTTCGGAGGAGGCAACGCCCGCGATCTGGCGGAGGATTTCGCCGTCCGGCACGGCGACCCCCGTATGCGGCTGGCGGCGTGGAAGGCACTGGAAGGACAAGCAAAAACGGCCGGCGAGCACGCCGCGCTGGCCGAACGGGCGCGCGCCAGCTCCTGCCCCCTGATCCGCGCCCATGTGGCGGGCGCGATGGAAACCATCGTGAACGGATCAAAAGCCGGTTTTCTCGACACTTTGCAATCGGACAAAAGGCAAGCCAGCGGTTGAGGCGGATCGGGGGCATGCCGTCGGATGGAGATCTGGCGTATCGG
Organism: Sphingobium sufflavum; assembly: GCF_021403115.1. Classification (GTDB taxonomy): domain Bacteria; phylum Pseudomonadota; class Alphaproteobacteria; order Sphingomonadales; family Sphingomonadaceae; genus Sphingobium; species Sphingobium sufflavum. The sequence goes on along the minus strand of NZ_JAJSSH010000001.1, from coordinate 295,623 downwards.
GAGGGACAGCGACGGATCGGACATGCCCGACCTGATCGGCCGCGCCGCGCGCCTGGGCTGCCCCCTGATGATCCGCGACCTGCCATCCGCCGTGCGGCTCGACGACCTCGACAGCGGCCACTGGCGCAAGGGATGCGACGCGGCCGAACCGATCCTGTTGTGGCAGGAGGCCGACGACGCACGCGCCCGCACCAGCGCTATATTGTCCGGCGCGGACGAAGTGATCGGGCCATGGATGGATCGGGACGAAGCGCTGGCCCGGCTGATCCGGCTGTCGAAGCGGCCCGGCGACCGGGGACGGCGCATGGTGCTGGGCGACCTCGACATCGACCTGATCGCCCATAGTGCGCGTCGCGGCGGCCGGGCGCTGGGCCTGCTCGCGCGGGAATATGAACTGCTGCTCCACCTCGCCCGCCATTGCGGCCGGGTGCAATCGCGCCAGACATTGTTGCAAACCATCTGGCGGCTGGGCTTCGACCCTGGCACCAATGTCGTCCAGGTCCATATCTCGCGCCTGCGCGCCAAGCTCGACCGGGGCTTTGCCCGCCCGATGCTGCATACCGTGCGCGGCGCGGGCTATTGCCTGACGGTGGCGGGGTAGCGCCGCACCACGCGGCTCCGGCCCGCTCCCCCTCCCGCTATTCGCCGGTCAGGACTCGTCACCCTCCGGCGCCGCAACGAAGAAGGGGCGCATGCGGGTGCGCAGTTCGTCGGTCACCATGCCACGATCCTCGCCGCCGCCCTGCACCACCATCACCGTCTCGCAGGTCGCGCAACATTCGCCATTCTGAAAGGCCGCGGAACTGATCGTCCAGCTCCGGTTGCCAATCCGGCGCAAGCCGGACGCGATGGTGATATCGTCCGGCATGTGCATTTCTTCCAGATAATTGATCGCGACCGCCGCGACCAGCCAGCGCACGCCTTGCTCGCGCGGGTGGGTCTGCAACTGCTGGTGGAAATTCACACGCCCCGTCTCGAACATGCTGGCGATGGCGACATTATTGATATGGCCCATGGGGTCGAGATCGGCATAGCGGGGCGGCACCGCCACGCTATAGGGATAGGTGTCCTGGTTCAGCATCCAGGGGGAAGGGCGGGCCATGTCATGCTCCGAATTACAGCGTTTGCGCGGAGCATAGCGATCATGACGTCACAACGGAAAGGCCGCCCGTCCGGGGTCCGGCATTTTGTACAGGAGCACGGCTTTTCATGTCACAGGTGACGACAGCCCTCGCGGCGGAGGCGATCCTCGGCGAATGTCCGCGCTGGCACGCGGAGGAATCGCGCCTCTACTGGGTCGATATCGCGCAGAACCGGCTGCATCGTTTCGACCCGGCCAGCGGACAGGACGATGTCCGCACCTTCGACGCACCGGTCGGCTGCTTCGCCTTTGTCCGGGGTGGCGGCCTGCTGCTGGGAATGAAGGACGGGCTGGCGATGCTGTCGGGCTGGGATGCGACGCCCGTCCCTTTTGGCGAGCAGATATTGGCGGGGCGGCCGGACCTGCGCCTCAACGACGGGCGGACGGACAACCGGGGGCGCTTCTGGGCGGGCAGCGTCAACATGGCGAAATCGGCTGAGGACGCCGCCCTCTATCGCTTCGACCCGGACGGGCGGGCGACGCTGATGCAGGATGGCATGCTGACCTGCAACGGCGCGGCGTTCAGCGCGGACGGCCTGCGCTTCCACCATGCCGACACGCCCAGCCATGCCCTGCGCACCTATCGCGCCGACCCGCAGGCGGGCACGCTGCATGACGAGCATGTGCTGCACCAGTTTCCCCATGGTCAGGGACGGCCCGACGGCGGTTCCTTCGACGAGGCGGGCTTTTACTGGAGCGCCCTGTTCGATGGCGGACGGGTGGTGCGCATCGCGCCGTCGGGGGAGGTGGTGGAGAGCATCGCCCTGCCCGTGCCCCGTCCGACGATGATCGCTTTTGGCGGGACCGATCGCCGCACCGCCTATGTCACCTCCGCGCGGAGCGGCCTCGATGCCGGGGCATTGGCGGCCGCTCCGCTGTCGGGGGCGATCCTCTCCTTCCGGGTCGATGTGCCCGGTGTGGCGGAATGGGATTTCGGCTGATCCCTTTGCCACCATCCTGAAACCATGGCCGGTCTGGGGTGACGGGGCGGTGCCGCTGCGATGGGGCGTGCCGGTAATGGGCGGGAGACCAGACTACCGGACGGCGCGCCGCCGGGGCCGCATGATGCCTTTCGGATTGGCAAGGAGCGACCGGGCGCCCCCGCCGCCATGCCCGCCGCTGATCGCCGGTCGGGTGGGACGGGCTGGCAGCATCGGCGGCGGCATGGGCGTTCAGCGTGGATCAGTAACGCTGCTGGCGTTCGTACAGGGATTTATAATGCTGGATGCGGGTGACGCGCAGGCCGGGCATACCCGAACGGTCGACCGCGCGCTGCCAGCTGGCGAACTCCTCCAGCGTCAGCGAATAACGCGCGCAGGCTTCGTCGACCGTCAACAGGCCGCCGTTGACGGCTGCGACGACTTCCGCCTTGCGCCGCACGACCCAGCGGGTGGTGCTCGGCGCGGGGAGCGAATCGATGGTCAGGGGTTCGCCAAGGGGGCCCACGACCTGTGCCGGACGGATTTTCTGGTTTTCGATCATTCTACCCTCAATCACCGGCGAGCCGGTCAATCAACACTTCGGTGGAGCCGGTTTCGCAGCAAAGTTTTGCCCCTTGCCTAAGCGCCACGGTAAATGCCCCCTTCACCTTCTTCTGTTCCCGACAGGTAGCGGGCGATGGCGTGGTTGAACGCGCCTCTCGCCATGCCGCTATCCATCCCGCTCTCGACGAAGAGGCGCACCATGCGGTCCGCCGGCTCTGCTCCCACATCCGTCCCGCACGTCCGCATGGCGGTCGCTGTGGGCAGGATTCGCTGCCGTGCGGCAAGCACGGCCAGAAGCGTTGGCACATTCGGGATCCGGGTTCCCCGCCGACTAAACTGGTCCGGCTCCATGGGCGGGGGAAGGATCACGCTGTGCATCGTCATCCGGGCTTTGTAGCAGCCAAAGGATAAACGCCCGTAAAGGCCGCGCTCAGAGTTGCTTAAGGGTGGTTTGCAAAGTGTGACCAAACGGGCTGGCCGCCCGGCCCCGCCGCGCCTATATGCCGGGCCATGCAGCCATCCTTCCAACTGCCCCAGCCGCTGGCCGCGCGGCGCATCGTCGTCGCCATGTCGGGCGGGGTCGATTCCAGCGTGGTCGCCGCGCTCGCCGCGCGCACGGGGGCCGAAACCATCGGCGTGACACTCCAGCTTTACGATCATGGCGCGGCGGTGGGCCGCACGGGCAGTTGTTGTGCGGGGACCGACATCCGCGATGCCCGCGCCGTCGCGGACCGCATCGGTATCGCCCATTATGTCTTTGATTATGAAAGCCGTTTCCGCGAATCGGTGATGGATGATTTCGCCAACCAATATCTGGCGGGCCGCACCCCCATCCCCTGCGTGAAGTGCAACATGGGGGTGAAGTTCACCGACCTGTTCACACTAGCCCGCGAACTGGGCGCGGACTGCCTCGCCACCGGCCATTATGTGCAGCGGATCGAGGGGCCGGGCGGCGCGGAACTGCACCGGGCGGTCGATCCGGCGCGCGACCAGAGCTATTTCCTGTTCGGCACGACTCAGGAGCAACTCGACTATCTGCGCTTCCCGCTGGGCGGCATGGAGAAGAGCGTGGTGCGGCAGATCGCGGGCGAACTGGACCTGTCGGTCGCGCTGAAGCCGGACAGCCAGGACATATGCTTCGTGCCCGACGGCGATTATGCGGGCGTGGTGCGTAAGCTGCGGCCGGAGGCGGAGACGACCGGCGAAATCGCCCATGTCGATGGCCGTGTGCTGGGCGAGCACAAGGGCCTGATCCATTTCACCGTGGGCCAGCGCAAGGGGCTGGAGATCGGCGGCCAGCCCGAACCGCTCTATGTCGTGCGGCTGGAGGCGGAGCAGCGACGCGTCATCGTCGGCCCGCGCACCGCGCTGGCGGTGGCCAGCGCCCGGCTGTCCGACATCAACTGGCTGGGCGGCGCGGAGCGGGAGGGGCGTTTCCTCGCCAAGGTCCGTTCGATGGCCAAGCCCGTGCCCGCGCAGCTGGCCGGCGACCGGCTGTTCTTCGACCAGCCCGAATATGGTGTCGCGCCGGGACAGGCCGCCGTCCTCTATCAGGGCGAACGAGTGATGGGCGGCGGATGGATCGAGGAAACCGCCTGACGGTCCCAAGGGCTTTGCGCAGTAATACCGTCCGTCCCGCCCTGCCCGTCCGGCGATCCCCGCCCAGCCACCCCCGTGAACAATTCCGCGTCAGCCGGGGTTCAGCCGGACCATGGGAGTTTCCCCGCCATGCCCCCTAAACCCATGACGCCCGCGAACCTTCCCACCCGCCGCGACAGCCTGCGCTATATGCTCCTCGCCGCAGCCGGTGCGGCAAGCACCCTCACTCTGCCCGGCCTGCTCCACGCCGCGCCGCCGCCTCCCTTCACCTCCCGCCGCATCGTCGTGCGGGCGGAGGGCGCCGGGCCGGACGTGATCCTGATTCCCGGTCTCGGCGGCGGTCCCGGCACATGGTCCCGGCTGGTCCGCGACCTGCCCGGCTGGCGTTGGCATCTCGTCCATGTCCGCGGTTTTGCCGGTCTCCCCGCGGGCGCCAATGCGACGGGTGAACTGCTCACCCCGCTGGCGGACGAGATCGGGCGTTATATCCAGGAACAGAAGCTCGGCGCACCCGCCGTCATCGGGCACAGCATGGGCGGCACGCTGGCGATGCTGGCCGCGTTGCGCGCACCCGCCCGCGTCGGCCGCCTGATGGTGGTCGACATGCTGCCCGCCGCCGCCGGGATGATCGGCGGCACGGCAGAGGGCATGGGCTTCCTCGCCAGACAGCTCCGCAGCTATTTCACCGGCACCGTCGCGGGCCGCCGCGCCTTTGCCCAGTTGCTTCAGGACGCGACGCCCAGCGGCCGGGACAGCGATCCTGACGTCATCGCGGATGCGCTGGACGAACTGGCCGCCCTCGACCTCGGCCCGCGCCTCGCCGCGATCCGCGCGCCGCTGACGGTCGTGCCCGCCTTGCCCGCCGATGCGCAGACCGCCGCCGCGCTCCTCTCCCGCACACGCACCGCCTGGCGACCTGCGCCCGGCGCGCGCATCGTCCCGGTCCAGCCCAGCGGCCATATGGTCATGATCGACCAGCCCGCGAAGTTCGCCGCGACCGTCCGCCATTTCCTCCGCCACCCATGACATAATCTGTTACTTGATTCCGCACCGCACAACGCTAGCTATGCCGCAATTCCAGCCAGCCATGAGGACGCAATGATCGGGAGCCTTCTGCTCATATTGCAGGCGCTGCTATATTTCGCGGTCATGGCGACGCTGTTCCGGGCGCGGCGCACCATGGGCATGGGCGTGTTCGTCTGCGCGCTGGGCGTCATGCATTTCCTCGAAACCTATCTGGCGGCGGTGTTCTTCATCGAACTGCCCTTCGGCCTCATCTCCCCCGGTTCCACGGTCATGTTCGCGGGCAAGCTGGCGATGATCCTGATGCTCTACATCCGGGAGGATGCGGAGACGGTGCGCCAGCCCATCTATGGCCTGCTGATGGGCAATTTCCTGATGGTCGCGCTGGCGGGCGTTCTGCGCTTCTACACACCGATGGAGTTGCCGGGCGGCGTCCGGCCCGACCTGACCCTGCTGGACCAGCTCGGCGCGCTGATGATCTGGGGCACGACCCTGCTGTTCATCGACAGCATCGCCATCATCCTCCTCTACGAACGGCTGGAACGCTGGGTGGGGCGGGCCATGTTCCCCCGCGCTGCGCTCTCCCTCATCGTCATCCTCAGCTTCGATCAGCTCGGCTTTTTCGCGGGCCTGCACCTCATGACCGGCACGCCCGCCGCCGCGCTGCTGGGCGGATGGATGGCCAAGATGGCGGCGGCGATCCTCTATGCCATCTTCATCAGCGCCTATCTCCATCTGGTCGAACGGCATGACGACGGGACCGTGCACGCCGACGGCCAGCGGCTGAGCGACATTTTTGCCAAGCTGACCTATCGCCACCGCTACGAGGCGCTGCTGCGCGACAGCGGCATCGACGCGCTGACCGGCGTGCTCAACCGCAGCCAGTTCGAAACATCGGCGCAGGCCAGCGTCGCGCGGGCCTTGAGCAACCGGCGACCGATCAGCCTGGCCATCGTCGACGTGGATCATTTCAAGCAGATCAACGACCGCCACGGCCATGTCACCGGCGACGACGTGCTGCGCCAGATCGCGCAGGCCCTGCGCGCCAGCGTCCGCGCCAACGACCGCATCTTCCGCTACGGCGGGGAAGAGTTCGTGGTGCTGAGCGAGGGCATGAACCATGAGACGGCGCTGATCCAGGCCGAACGGCTGCGCGCCGCCGTGCCCGCCGCCTTTACGGGGTCTTTCGCGCTCGCCCCCACGGTCAGCATCGGCCTCGCGACCGCGCCCGGCGATGGCAGCGACCTGATGGACCTGATCCGCCATGCCGACCGCCATCTGTATCAGGCCAAGCATGACGGACGAAACCGGGTGGTGGGCAACAACGCGCCCGACGGGGAGCAGGCGGGCTAACGTGGCGCGATAGAGGCCGGCATGGCTTGATCGATACCACCCCAGATCAAGTCCAGAACGACACCACACCCATCTCGTCATTGCGAGCGTAGCCAAGCAATGACGAATCCGTCTAACGTCCACCGCACACGGGAAGGCGCTCCCCGTCCAGCCGCCACCCATCGTCCGGCCAGCGGCAGATTGCGCGACGCGCCCCGTCCACCCCAACAAAAACACCCCGGCACAGGGCCGGGGCGTCAAGCCGATCGAGCACCGGACTGATAGCCCGGCAGCCCCTCGGATGCTCAGTCGATGCGGAACAGCTTCGCGCAGGTGTTGCAGATGATGTCGCGAATCGCCTCCTCCGGCACACCCTCGAAATCGCGCAGGATGATCTCGCGCGAATGGGGGAAGGTGGTTTCCGAATGGGGATAGTCGGACGACCACATGATGTTGCCCGCGCCGGGCAGGTCACGGCTCAATATGCCCGCCCGATCCTGAATGAACGACCCGAAGACATTATGGTCCATATAATAGCTGGGCGGCTGCTTGAGCGGGCTTTCGGTCCAGAACCGCTGCCGCTCCCATGTGCGCGTGGTATATTCGGTGAACCAGGCGAACCAGCCGACCCCGCTCTCGACCGATGCGATCTTGAGGTCGGGGAAGCGGTCGAAGATGCCGTTGAAGATGAAGATGGCGATGGGTTCGGCCATCGCCGTCTTGCTCATCGGCATGTCGGGCAGGAAATGCTGCTTGTCGCCAAAACGCGGCACCCGCGCGCCCAGGTGGAAGGTGACGACCATGTCATGGTCGACGATGGTCTGCCACAACCGGTCGAACTCCGGCTGATAATATTGCAGCTCGCCCTTGGGGTCGCCGGTCAGGGCGGAAACCTGTCCGTCCTTCATATTCTTGACGCCGGAACTGGTCTTCCACGCGCTGGCGTTCTGCGGGAAGGCCGGCAGGTTGATCGCGCGAAAGCCCTTCTTTGCGAGGCGCTTCACCTGCGCGATCGTCTCGTCGATGTCGCGCATCGGCACATAGCCGATGGGGACGAGGCGGCGCGGGTCGGCCGACGCGAAATCCATCACCCAGTCCTGATAGGCGGTGTAGCTGGCCATGTAGAGTTCGTCGTTGGACGTGCCCAGCGGGCCGCCGCCGAACAGCACGGCGGCATCCATCCCGTCGAGGTCCATGTCGGCCAGACGCTTGTGCGGGTCGTAGGTGTTGCGCTGCTCGGACAGCTTGCCGACCATCTTGAAGTCCTTGCCCGCGCGGCCGGCCTGGTTGTTGATCATGCGGACCGGGCGGCGATTGCCCTCGAAGACGATATAGTCGACCTCGTCCCCTTCCTCGATGACCGGGGCCTGATCCTTGAGGTTCGCGGGCAGATAGTCGCGCCACATATCATAGGGCGGGTCGATATGGGCGTCGGCGTCGACGATACGGCCCAATGTCCACGCTGCCTTGCCGGCGTCGCTTCCGGCTTCGGTCGCCACACCGGATCCGGCGCCACCTGCATTGCCCTCCGCCCCGGCTCCGGCACGTTCTGCAAGACCTGTATCGCTCATCGTTCCAAGCTCCTACTGCCGCCGACTCATCGGCTCATTATTCGATATTGCAAATTTCATATCGCTATTTGGAAATATGGTCAAGCCGAGGCCTTTTTTCAAAAGGGCGTTTCGGTTGTAAAACCTGTGTTGTTCAGTCGGTCCGCAACAGCAGCGCGCCATAGCCATAACCGCCATTTGCAACGGCGCAGACCTTCGCTCCCTCGACCTGCCGTTCGCCGCCTTGACCCCATAGTTGCAGGCACGCCTCATAAGTGTGCCCATAACCATGGAAACGTCCGGCGGAGAGCTGGCCGCCGCTGGTGTTGAGCGGCAATTCACCGCCCAGCCCGATCCGCGCGCCCCCCTCGACAAAAGCCGCCGCCTCACCCGGCCTGCACAATTGCATCGCCTCCAGCCACAGCAGGGTCAGGATGGAAAAGCCGTCATAGATTTGCGCGACATCCACATCCTTCGGCGTCAGGTCGGTGTGCGACCAGAGCATGTCCCCCGCCCGTGTCGCGGGCAGGCTGGTGAAATCGCCTTCATGCAGGCCATACCCCAGCCCACCGATCGCCATACCCATCGCCTCGATATGGATGGGTGGCAGCTTCAGATCCCTGGCCGCATCCCGGTGGGAGAGCAGGATAGCCGTCGATCCATCGATATGGGTATCGCAATCATAGAGCCGCAGTGGCGTGGAAATCACCCGTGACGCCATATAGTCGTCGAGCGTCAGCGGCTTGCGATAGATGGCATTGGGGTTCTTGCTGGCCATCGCCCGCGCATTGACGGCGATGGCGCCCAGTTGCTGCGACGTCGCACCATATTTGTCGAAATAGGCCTGAGCATAGAGCGCATACATATTGGTCGGCGAAATCGCATTGAACGGCACCGACCATTGATTCGCGCCCTCGACACGCGATGGCTGGCCCGCCTTGCCGAGCAGCGTGGACGACCTGGAGCGCAGCCGAGCCTGCGCCTGCGTCACGGTGCGGAAGACCAGAACATGGCGGCACATACCACTGGCAATGGCCTGCACCGCGCTGATGACCGCGCCCAAATGGGCATGCCCCTCGGTCGACGCGCCGATCCATGTCGGCTCCATGCCCAGCGCCAGCATCGCCTCGGTCGATCCCACGGGGGAGAAGCCGCCCGTGTCGCCCGACCGGCCGGGAAAGGTGGTGATGCCGTCGATGTCGCGCGGAGTCAGCCCTGCGGCCGTGATAGCCGTCATGCAGGCATCGACGGTCAGTTGCAGCGCGGATTTGCTCGACGGACGCCCAACCTCCGACTGACCCGCACCCGTGATGCAGACCTGCTTTTCGGCATGTGCGTTACCGGTCATCGTGGATCTCGAACATCGGCAACCAGACATCCTCATGCTGTTCGAAGGTCACGGTGACAGCCAGGCCTATCCGCACCGCCTCGACCAGGCCGAGGATGTTGGCGAAAACATAGAGTTGCGACTGCTCTTCCAGTTCCACCGCAGCATAGACGAAGGGAACCTTCAGCCCCGGCAGCCAAGCTTCCCGATTAACCGTATAGGTTGCGATCCGCCCGCGGCCGGATACCGCGACGGGCGCCACATCCGCACTATGGCAGGCACGGCAGCGCGGCAACGGCGGGTGCTGGTAAGTCCCACAGGCCGCGCACTGCTGGATCAGCAATTGGCCATTCGCCCCGCCAGTCCAAAAAAAGGCCGTCTCCGGCTCCAGAAGCGGTAACTGCCGTTTCGGCTCGGGGCGGGCCTCGGTTGAAGCCTCCGGCATCAGAACACCACTCCAGCGACCTTCAGGTCGATGATGGCATCCTCGTCATAGCCAAGGCTGGACAGGATCGCATCGCTGTCCGCGCCCAGTTCCGGCGCAGGACTGGCGGGCAAGGACGCGCCATCGAACTGCATCGGCACGCTAACCATGCGGAGCGTTCGGCCATCCTCATGCGTGACTGGCTGGAGATAGTCATTGGCCTGCACCTGACAGTCATCCTTCATCTCGCCCACATACTGGACGACATCCCATTGCCCATCCTGCCGGGCCAGAATTTCACGCCACTCCGCCAGCGTCCTGCTGGCGAACATCGCCTTCAGGTCCGCATAACAGTCCGCCAGGTGGGTGCGACGCGCAGCATTGTCGGCATAGCGGGGGTCGGCGGCGAGGTCCGGACGCCCTGCGACTTCGCACAGCGGCGCCCAATAGCGTTGCGCCTGCAACATGCACAGCGCCAGAAAGCGGTTGTCCTTCGTCCGATAATTGCTGACTAGCGGATTGTTGGGCAGGTTGTTAGCGGGCCGTGGGAAACGCTCCAGATTCTCATGGGTGGACTGGGTGATCGCCCGCTGCATCGCCCACATGGCAGTGCCGAGCAAGGACACGTCCACGTCCGACGCCTGACCGGTCATCGCCCGCTGCGCGATGGCGGCGGAAACAGCACCCGCCAGCATTGCGCCGGACAGGCAATCTCCAAAAGCCGGTCCCGGTGGGGCGATGGGCAGGTCGCAATCCTCCGCGCTCAAGGACGAAGAGATGCCGCCCCGCGCCCAGAAGGTGATGGCGTCGAAACCACCGCGATGCGCTTCCGGTCCCCGCTGGCCTACGCCACTGCCCACGGCATAGATGATATTCGGGAAGCGCCTTCGGATCGACGGCAGGTCGATACCCATCTTTGTCCGCGCCGGTGGCAACAGGTTGGTCAGGAACACATCGGCATCCTCCAGCAGCTTGTGCAGCACCTCCAACCCCTGCGGCATTTTTAGGTCGAGGGTGATGCTGCGCTTGCCCCGGTTATAATTCTCCCAAGAAAAATCGAAGGCGGCTTCCGCATTGGACATGCCAATCTTCAGCCCACGGATCGGGTCACCGGTCGGTGGCTCGACCTTGATGACGTCAGCGCCCAGATCCGACAATATGCCGCCAGCGGCGGGCACGAACGCCCACATAGCGACTTCCACAACCTTGATGCCCTCCAGCGGCCTTGCCATATTTTCTCCACAAATGAACGGACATCAGGCCGCCCTCATACTTGTTCCATATTTGGAACAATCAATCGAATGTGTGAATATGGTGCCAGCCTTTACGCCATGAGGCAAGGGGCGGCTACCCAGATTCGTCACATCCATTCGGAGAAGCGGGAGAAAGCGTTGGTGGCCATTCTTTCCTGCCCGATCAACAGGGGCGCAGGATGGCGAGAGGTTAGTGACCAGAACCTATAGCGTCGCAGGTGGAACCCGGCTGATGAAACTGGACAATCGTTCGCATGTTTCGCGCACCTCGGCACCGAGAGCGATGATCTCGTCGCCCGTCAATTGGCCCTTGAAACCGCTGAGCGCGATAACGAAGGCGACGCGCCGCCGCGCGTCATAAATGGGCGCCTGAATATAGCCGGGCCAATATCTGCCGTCCGAATCGATGGCCAGCAACGGCTCCATCGTCTGGTCCAGCATCTCCCAACTCGCCTGCCGGTCCAGGGCGGAGACGATATTGGGCGTATGGGCGGTACGCTGGCTGGCTCCGAAACCGTGGCTGCGGATGAAGTCGATGCTCTGCAGCATTCTTTCACGCTGGTCGACACGGGGCTTCGGGTCGAGTGTGTCGAGCCAGTCGTTCACCTCTGCGGTCGACGCCCAGACGAAAAAGACACCCGCATATTGCGCGAGCAGCGGCAGATGCGCACCGCGCACCGTGCTATGCCCCACATTTGACAGCGCCGCAGCCCGGTCGAGAATTACTGCGTCGCCATCCTCCAGCGTACACAAGGCGCAGATTGCATCATATTTGTCGGCCAGCGCCCGCATCTCCGGCTGGGCGACGCGCGTGGGAGAGAAGCTGTCCTTGGCCACCTCTCCCATCGCGATCAGCGCGGGACCGAGGACATAGCTCTTGTCGCTGGCGCGGAACAGATACCCCGCCTCGACCAGCCCGCCGAGCAGCGCATGGCAGGTCGCCCGGCTGAGCCGCAGGGCGCGGACGATGTCGGTCAGCGTGAAGGACTGGCCGGGATGGTCGGAGATGAAATTGAGGATGGAAACCACACGGCCCACGCCGGGAGATGAACGGGACATGCTGCTATTCACCATACCGAGACGGAGAGACTGCTGGTCAACTGCTAGGCGCACGCTCCCGGAAAATCAACGGAAGCAGCCGCATCCCCTGGCATTTTATTCGCCATTGCGAACCTGCCTTATCCAATTTGCCGTACGACAGGCGCATCGTGCAACGCCTTAACGGCGTCACCGTCAGGATTCGGCAATCCGGCTGAGTCTCCCTTCTACGGCCACATCCAGTGCCAGCGTGATCCGCGATGCATGGCCGTAAAACCCCGCGATCATCACTAGGTCCAGCAATTCCGCCTGCGCAAAATAGCGCGCGGTATCCTACCAGATGGCATTGCTCATGGCATGATGCTTGACGGCCTCCATAAACAGGATTGCCGTCTGATCCCCGTCCGCAAAACCCGGCAGATCGCCGTCACGGAGCGGTACCTCCTCCACCGTCACACCGACCATCTGCGCGATACGGAATGCTGGGTCCATTCCACCGCGGCCTGGAGCCGCACTACGATCCGCAGTATGTCCTGTTCCCGCACACGCTGCGGCACATGTGTGGCTTGGTGCACACCCTATCTCCCACGCGCACAACAGGTCCGCCATCGGCGCATTATGATAGAGCACACGGTGCAGATTGTTCCGCATAGCTTCGCCCATCTCCGGCGGCCACACCGCATTATCAATCCGCGCCATGACCCCATTCTCCTTTGATATATGCATCGGTTCTACCTTCCCAACGGACAGCAGAGCCAATCGCGCAATCGAAACCTTCAACAAAGCCCTGGGCAGGCTTGACACGATGGCCACAGGCCATGCGACGATCGCACGGCAGCGGCCGCATCACCGCTCATTTGATCCTTCGTCCAGCAAAAACGCTCAATGCGCCAGCACGGTCGAAGCCTTTTGCATCTCCTTCCGGACTGCGGGAATTTGGCAGCGCTTACCCAGCCCCGGCCATGTCGGGAAGCACCAGCCCAAAGAACCATAACAACAGTAGATTATGGCGTTTTATCGCCCTTGCTATCGTTTCAGCAGGTCGAATTTGGAACCCAAATCCACCTATTAATTCGAAATATGAAACTTTCGTTCTCAATGAAAAACATATTGTTGAATTCTGGTCGATTTATCTAATATAGAACCCATGCTAGACCGGTAGGGAGGCCCTACCACTGGCAGCAATGGGACAGAGAAGCCCCATCATAGATCCGGCAAACCGGACATCCATGGCACTTCATCGGAGCCGTCCGCCGCAGGCCGGGCCGATACTGGGGAGGATAGAATGAACCGTAAGAATTTGATTTGGGGCAGTGCGGCACTGGCGCTGGCCGGTGCGTGGCAGCCCGCTTTCGCGCAGGAAGACAGCAGCGACATCATCGTGACCGCTCGTCGTGTCGAGGAACGGCTTCAGGATGTACCGATTTCCATCACGGCCTTCTCACAACAGCAATTGTCCAACCGCAACATCGTATCGGCGGGCGACATCGCGACCTATACGCCATCCCTGTCCGCCAACAGCCGTTTCGGGCCGGAGAAGACGAGCTTCTCGATCCGTGGCTTCAACCAGGACAATGGCACATCGCCTTCTGTCGGCGTCTATTTCGCGGACGTGCCCGCTCTGCGTTCCATCGGCGGCACGACAACCGGCAATGGCGCGGGTCCGGGCGCCTTCTTCGACCTCGCCAATGTGCAGGTGCTGAAGGGACCGCAAGGCACATTATTCGGTCGCAACACAAGTGGCGGCGCGGTCCTGCTGGTTCCCCAAAAGCCGACCGGCCAGTTCGGCGGTTATGTCGAGGGATCGGTCGGCAATTATGACCTGCGCCGCGTGCAGGCGGTTGTGAACGTGCCGGTGCTCGACAGCCTGCGTATCCGTGTCGGCGTGGATCGCCAGACACGCGACGGCTATGTGAAGAACGCCCTGACCAACGGCCCGCGCGACTTCAACGACATCGACTATTGGGCCGTCCGCTTCAGCGCCGTCGCGGACCTGACCCCCAATCTCGAAAACTACTTCATCGCCACCTACAGCAAGTCGAGCACGCAGGGCGCCCTGCCCAGTCTGTTCGCCTGCGATCGGCGCAGCGCCACCGTCTCGCCAACCAGCGCGGCCAACGAGGTCGTGAAACTGGCCTGCGCACAGGCCGACCGCACGGCGGGCCGGGATTTCTACACCGGCGAGGCCGGACTTTCCAATCCGTACCAGAATATCCAGCAGTGGCAGGTCATCAACACCACCACCTGGAAAGCCACGGACAATCTGACGATCAAGAATGTCGTCAGCTATGGCGAATTCCGCGAGGCCCTTCGCGCGACCGTCTATGGCGACAGCTTTGCGATCACGTCCGGTCCCGACGCTGGCAAGACGGCGATTCAGGTCTTCTCCAATCCCTATGCCGGTCGCAACACGGCGTCGCTCTCCACCTTTACCGAGGAACTTCAGTTCCAGGGGTCTTTGCTGGGCGAACGGCTGAACTGGCAGGGCGGCCTTTATCTAGAAGTCGCCAGCCCGCTCGGCTTTGCGGGAACGGTGTCCGCCAATACTGCATTGTGCCAGACGGCCAGTTCGTTCGAGTGCACATCCTTCACGCCATCGGCTGCCACGCCTGCGGGTACGTTCGCCACGCCCTCGACGACCGCGCGCAGCAACAAATATGCGTTCCAGGATTATGGCATCTACGCACAGGGCACCTACAAGCTGACCGACAAGCTCAGCCTGACCGGTGGCCTGCGCTATACCCGTGACAATTATCAGGTCACGTCGCGCCAGCTGACCTTCTCCACCATCACCACGCCGCCCTCGACCTTCGTCAGCGGTTTCCGGCCGGTCGGCACCTGCCTCGACTATGTCAGCTTCGGCAATCCGGGGACCGCGGGCAACAATGGCGCCCGCTCCGAGGACCAGTGCGAAACCTATGCCCGCGCCCACAGCAGCGCGGTCACCTGGCTGGCCGACATCGACTACAAGCCGACGGAGGACATATTGCTCTATGCCAAATATGCGCGCGGCTATCGCCAGGGCGGGTTGAAGCCGGAAGGCTATTCGCTCGCCGCCTTCGCGCCGGAGAAGATCGATTCCTATGAAGTCGGGTTCAAGACAACATGGCGTGGCGCGATCCGCGGCACGTTCAACGTCTCCGCCTTCTACAATGATTTCTCCAACCAGCAGATCTCGACCTCCGGCGTGTTCAGCACCGCCGGACTGCCCGCGGGCATCACCCTGACCCCGGCGCAGCTCATCACCAACATCGGCAAGTCGCGAATCGCCGGTGTCGAGGTCGATGCCTCGCTCAGCCCGTTCCAGGGCCTCCAGATCGACATGGGCTATGCTTATCTGGACACCAAGGTGCGGGAGATCGCCACGCTGGCGGCGCAGGGGCCATTCACCTCCTTCATACCGGGTGGAGCGAGGGTCGACATGCCGCTGACCTTCGTGCCCAAGAACAAGGTCACGATCACCGGAACCTATACGCTGCCGCTGGACGAGAGCGTCGGCAAGATTTCGATCGGTGGCACCTTCACCCATGTCGATGCGCAGCAGGCCAGCTATCAGGCCTATGACTGCCAGTTCGGGACAGTGGGCAATCTGGGCACAGGCGGGTGCAACCGTCGCGGCGTGCTGGGCTATGACATCGGCCGCCTTCCCGCGCTCAACCTCGTCAACCTGAACATCAACTGGACGTCGGTGGCGGGCAGCCCGGTGGACCTCGCCGTCTTCGTCACCAACCTGACGAAGCAGCGCTATTACACCGCGACTTTCGGCGGCTACACCAGCTTCGGCCTCGAAGGCGGGTCGGTGGGCGAACCGCGGATGATCGGGGCGCGGCTGAAATATCGGCTGGGCAGCTGATAGTCTGAAAAGTGCAGGAATGGACGGCCCCGGATATGCTTCCGGGGCCGTCGTCGTTTCAACATGACCAACCAAAAGGGTGTTTTGAAAAGCCGCCCGGTTCAGGCACCGGGTTCAGGGGCACCCGGTTCAAGACCACCGGTTCAAGACCACCGGTTCGGGGGCGGCGGGTTCGGGCGCTGGCGGGTTCGGGGGTTGGCGAGTTAGAGGGGGGTGGCTTTTCCCTGAATCGTCCTTGTGAGGGCAGCGAGCCGCAAGTGGGCGACGCCCAGCCCGTCCAGAGGGCGTCGTGCCGCGTGGAGTGGTTGGGCGTTGCCTGCCTTTGGGGCGCTGCGGTCGCCATGGCAAGGTGGGTCAATCTGACGTCATGACGTCCCAAGGGGCGGACGGGTCCAAGGGTTCAGGCGCTTCAGAGGTCCGCCAGGCCGCTGTTTCCAACAGCCCGTTGCTGGAGCGCGGCGAACTGGTCCAACAGCCAAGAGGCGGCAGGCCCCGGCGGGCGGTCGCGGCGCCATATCCCCGCGAACCGATACAGGCCGCCCGGATTGTCCGGCATGGCCAGCCGCACCAGCGTCCCCGCCATCAGGTCGCCCTCGATCAGCGGCAGCGGCATGTTGCCCCAGCCGATCCCTTCGCGCAGCAGAGCATGTTTCGCGCCCAGATCGGCCAGCCGCCACGTCCGCGCACTCATCACCGCATAGTCGCGCCCCTCCGTAAAACGGGAGCGATCGGTCAGGACAAGCTGGATATGCTCCCGCCCCGCGCCCGACGGAATGGTCGCCATACGGCCCAGCGGATGGTCGGGCGCGGCGACCGGCACCATGGCCACCGACCCGGCGTCGCGCCAGTCGATCCCCTCCGCCCCGATGGCCAGCGGACCGGACAGGCCCAGCGCCGCCTTGCCATCCAGCACCATCGCCGTGACCGCGCCCAGCGCCTCCACATGCAACCGCAGCGCCACGGTGGGGAACTCCGTCGCAAAGGCGCGCAGGATACGGCCCAGCCATTCGGCGGGCAGCATCACGTCCACGGCCAGATCGACCTCCGCCTCCAGCCCGTCCAGCAGCCCCTTCACCTTGGCGCGCAGGCCGTCGATCCCCTGCGCCACGGCCCGCGCCTCGCTCAGCACGGCGCGACCCGCATCGGTCAGCACGGGTTTGCGCGTCCCCTCCCGGTCGAACAGGGTCAGGCCCAGCTGCGCCTCCAGATTGGCGATGCCATAGCTGATGACCGACACCGCCCGGTTCATCTCCCGCGCCGCGCCCGCAAAGCTGCCGGTCCTGACCACCGCGAGGAAGAGGCGGAGCTGGTCGAGGGTCGGGGTGCCGACGCGATTCATGGTGCCACCTTCACTTTTCAACTTTTCCGAATAGTTCGGACGAATTTATCCCTCTGAACAGGAAAGTCCGCAACCCCTAAACCGAGTCCCAACAGGGCGGGCCACCCACTCGGCCCCTGCCCCTTACGGAGACGACCCATGATCGAACGCAGACCCTTTGCCAGCCTCGGCGGCGAGAATCATGGCTGGCTGGACGCCAAGCATCATTTCTCCTTCGCCGGTTATCATGACCCGGCCCGGATGCACTGGGGCAATCTGCGCGTCTGGAACGACGACGCCATCGCCCCGCACAGCGGCTTTCCACCGCACCCGCACCGCGACATGGAGATCATCACCTATATCCGCGAGGGCGCGATCACCCACAAGGACAGCCTGGGCAACGAAGGCCGCACCGAAGCGGGCGACGTGCAGGTGATGTCGGCGGGCACCGGCATCCGCCACGCGGAATATAATGAGGAGGATGTGACCACCCGCCTCTTCCAGATCTGGATCCTGCCGACCCGGACCGGCGAACAGCCGAGCTGGGGCACCCGTCCCTTTCCCAAGGGCGAGCGGGCCGGACAGTTCGTCACCCTGGCGTCGGGCTATGCGGACGACGGCGACGCGCTGACCATCCGCACCGATGCGCGGGTCGTGGCCGCCACGTTGAAGGCGGGCGAGACGGCGACCTATCCGCTGGGCAAGGACCGCAAGGCCTATCTGGTGCCCGCCACCGGCGCGATCCAGGTGGAGGATGTCCGGGCGGAGGCCCGCGACGGGCTGGCCATCAGCGATGTCGAGGTGCTGACCGTCACGGCGATCGAGGATAGCGAGATCGTGATGGTCGACGCGGCCTGACACAACAGGGACCATGCCGGGTGGAAACACCCGGCATGGCCATCCCGATTATCGAAGGGGGACCATGCCATGCTGACCATCGCCACGCCCGACCTCAGCCCGCAGGAATGGACGCATGTGCGCCGCGCGCTGGATACGGTCGCGGATTGCGGCTGTGGCGATCCGCCCGCACCGGGGTCGCTGCGCGACCGGATCGGCCGGGCGGTGGATGCGGTCGCGGGGCGCGACCATCGCCAGCCGGACCTGTCCCCCTATCAGCGCGCCATCCGCGATTTTCTGTGCGACAGTGCCCGTGTTCGCGGCGTGGCGGAGGCGCATGTTCCCACCTTGCACACCCATGGTTTCAACCGTGCCCAGATAGAGGCACTGGCGCTCGTCGGCGCCTGACACGACAAGAGGAGTTTCCCCATGAGCATCCGGTCCAGCGACATCGACGGCGTGGACGCCGTCATCCTGCCCCCCGTGCGCGATCTGGGCGACGGGTTCACCGTGCGCCGCGCCCTGCCGTCGCAGCATCGGCGGATGGTCGGCCCGTTCATCTTCTTCGACCAGATGGGTCCGGCGGTGCTGGACGCGGGCGAGGGGCTGGACGTGCGGCCCCATCCCCATATCGGCCTCGCCACCGTCACCTACCTGTTGGAAGGAGAGATATTGCACCGCGATTCGCTGGGGTCCGTGCAGGCGATCCGGCCGGGCGAGGTGAACTGGATGACCGCAGGCAGCGGCATCGTCCATTCCGAACGCACCAGCCCGGAGGTGCGGGCGTCGGGCGGCGGGCTGTTCGGCCTCCAGACTTGGATCGCCCTGCCCAAGGCGGCGGAGGAGGTCGACCCCGGCTTCGTCCATCACAAGGCGGGGGCGATTCCCTTTACGGAGGATGCTGGCGCGAAAATCACGGTGATCGCGGGGTCGAGCGACGGCCTCCTCTCACCGGTCAAGACCTTCTCCGACATGGTCTATGCCGACATCGTGCTGGCGGACGGCGCGCGATACCAAGTGAAGGCGGAGCATGTGGAGCGCGCCATCTATGTGGTGTCGGGCGCGGTGGAGGTGATCGGCCAGACCGGCGGCTTTGCGGCGGGCGAGCTGGTGGTGTTCAAGCCGGACGCGGAGATCGTCCTGAAGGCCCGCGGCGGTGCGCGGCTGATGCTGCTGGGCGGGGAGCCTCTGCCGGAGCAGCGCCATATCTTCTGGAACTTCGTCTCCTCGTCGCAGGAGCGGCTGGAGCAGGCCAAGGCGGACTGGAAGGCGCAGCGGTTCGCGCGGGTGCCGGACGAGCAGGAGTTCATCCCGCTGCCGGAGTGAGGGGGCGGTGTGATCCCTGATGCGTCACTCCGGGCTTGATCCGGGCTGGCGACGTGAAAAACCCTTATTCTCAAGGAGACGACCCATGGCCCATGGCACAGCGCGGATCGGCCGCGACCGGTATCGCACGGACATTGACGTGGGCGGCCATGCCCTGATCGCGGACGAGCCGGAGACGCTGGGTGGCGGCGCGGCGGGACCGGCGCCCTATGACCTGCTGCTCGCCAGCCTGGGCGCCTGCACCGCGATCACGCTGCGCCTGTACGCCGACCGCAAGCAATGGCCGCTGGAGTCGGTGGAGGTCGCGCTGCGCCTGTCCGGCAAGGAGGAGAAGAGGATCGAGCGGGTGCTGAGCATCGTCGGCCTCGACGCGGAGCAACAGGCGCGGCTGGCCGAGATTGCGGAACGGACGCCGGTGACGCTGACGCTGAAGGGCGGGATCGGGATCGAGACGCGGCTGGGCTAGGCGGTCGGGCGGCGAGGGGGACAGGGTACCGAGGCGCCCTTGCCAGCGCAGCGCGGCAATCCATGGGCGGGGCACGCACCATGGGCGCGACACTCGCCATGGGCGGAACCTTGGCTGTGGCGGGACATCTGGATTGCCGCGCTGCCCTCACAAGGACGCGGGGACGGGAGCCGCCCGTGCATCCCTCCCCCGCCGCCCCCGTCTGTCGCCTTATTTCGGCACCACCGCCGCGTTCAGGAACGGATCGTTGCCGATGAAGGTCGGCTTGCTGTCGAACAGCGCGATCCGCCATTCCCCGTCGGCGGTGCGGCGCACGTCGAAGCGGCTGTCCGCGATGATCGTGGGACCGACGAGGTTGAGCGCGGGCGCAGGCCCCTCCGCCGAATAATTGACCAGCAGGAAGGTGATGCTGGCGTTGTCCGCATCGCGGAAGGCGACGCGGAAGTTGGAGACGCTGTGCCGCTGCGTGCGGACGCCGTCGCGCTGGTGCTTCGCCACCCGCTCGTTACGCGCGGCATAGAAAGCGGCGACCGCATCCCGCCCGCGATGGGCGACGCCGCCCACCAGATATTCCACATCCTCCGTACAGAAATTCTGGATGCCGGAGCAATTGTTGCGGTCGAGATCCTCGCACCAGTCCGCCACGAGCTGATGGATTTGCAGGACGGATACGGCATTGTGCGCGTCGATGTGGGGCATAGATCCTCTCTGGCTCCTCTGGACTTGCCCCTCCCTAAGCCTGAAATCGGGGGCGGCGCAACAGGTGGGCGGGCATATTGCAATCGTTTGCAATAATCCTGTACAACGGACCGAAATCGGCACGGTCGCCCGTGAGCAGCGGGACGCCACCGAAAGACAGACCAGAGAGGACATCATGGCCGTACCCGTTTACGCCGTACCCGTTTACGAGCGCATCCTGCACCTGCTGGAGGCAGAGGGGATCAAGACCCTGTTCGGCATCCCCGATCCGGGTTTCGTCCATATGGCCGTGACCGCGGAAGGGCGCGGGTGGGAGGTCGTCGCCCCGCATCATGAACAATCGGGCTGCTTCATGGCCGACGCCTGGGGCCGCATGACCGGCAAGCCGGGCGTCTGTTTCGGCACCATGGGTCCGGGCGTCGCCAATCTGGCCGCCGCCGCCATCGTCGCGGCGAAGGAGAACAGCCCCACCATCTTCCTGGGCGGCAACCGCGCCCGGTCGGAGGAATATCGGGTCAAGCGCGGGCGCATCCAATATATCAGCCAGACCAAATATTTCGAACCGGCGATGAAATATGTCGGCGTGATCGAATATGCGGAGCGGACCGACGACATCATCCGCGAGGCGCTGCGCGTCGCGCAATCCGGCACGCCGGGGCCGGTCTATGTCGAGATTCCCAGCCATGTCCTGCACCAGACGCCCGAATGGGGTCCGCTGCTGCCCCCGGACGCGTATCGGCTGGTCCATATCCCGGCCGCCGCAACCCATATCGAGAAGGCCGTGACGCTGATCCGCGCGGCGAAAAACCCCATCCTGCTGGCCGGGCAGGGCGTCCACACCGCGCGGGCGCAAGGCCCGGTGGGTGAGCTGGCGACGCTGATCGGCTGCCCCATCGTGCAGACCAGCGGCGGCACCAGCTTCATCCCCGGTGTCGAGGATCGTACCTTCTCCTATGGCTTCTCCCCCTCCGCCGTGGAGGCGGTGAAACAGTCCGATCTGGTGCTGGCCATCGGCACGGAACTGGGGGAGCCGATCCACCTCGGCCTGACCCATCATTGGGCGGAGGGCGATGCGGACCGCACATGGATCTATATCGAGCGCGACCCGCTGGCGTTCGGGGTCAACCGGCGGATCGACGTGCCGATGGTCGCGGACCTGCGCGACGCGGTGCCGCAACTGATCGAGGCGCTGACGGCGGTGGCGCAGAAGGAGGGGCCGCGCGCGCCCTCCCCCGACCTCGACCGCTGGATACAGGCGGAGATCGACCTGAAGGCGCGGCAGGATGCGGAAGCGCCCAAGGGCCAGAAACTCATCAACACCGCGCGGCTGGTGGTGGAGGCGACCAAGGTCTTTCCCCAGGATGCCATCATGGTGCGCGACGGCGGGTCGATCACCATCTTCACCTGGACCTATACGCAGGCGCGCCCGCATGACGTGATGTGGAACCAGAATCTGGGCCATCTGGGCACCGGCCTGCCCTATGCCATCGGCGCGGCGCTGGCGAGCGGCGGGCAGCGGCCGGTGATCCTGCTGACCGGCGACAGCAGCTTTATGTTCCACATCTCCGAACTGGAGACGGCGGTGCGCAAGAAGCTGCCGGTGATCTGCGTGGTCAGTTGCGACTATAGCTGGGGTCTGGAAGTCGGCGTCTATCGCCGGATGCTGGGTGAGGGATCGCCGGAGACGGAGGCGCACTGGTCGACCGGCGTGCGCTTCGACAAGATTGCGGAGGGCTTTGGCGCCTACGCCGAATATGTCGACCGGGATGACGAGATCGGCCCAGCGATCCAGCGCGCCATCGCCAGCGGCCGCCCGGCGGTGATCCAGGTGCCGGTGGACCCGGATGCGAACGCGACGGAAGCGCCCAATTATCAGGAATATTCGACCTGGGGCAATTACTCGCCGGGGATGTGAGGCGCTGTGGAAGGATGGGCAGGACGGCGGGCGGGGCGGCGGGACGCTTCCTCCCCGTCCCCCGCCACCCATGCGCGCGGCAGGGCGAATTTCAGGAGCAGGGTGCGCTGGAACAGCAGATGATTGTCGTCCGACGCGACCCACAGGACCGGCTCACCCCGCTCCCATGACAGGGTGATCGCCTCATAATTATCGTGGAGCAGCGGCGATTCCAGCCGGGCGACGACCCGGCCCTCCAGCCGCTGCCCCGCATGGGGCCGCCCCACATCGACCAGCGTCAGCACGCCGGTAAACAGGCTGAACGGCGTGACGCGGCGGTTCATCACCAGCATCCGCCCGCCGCCGAGCCACAGGGCGTCCGTCGGCAGATAGCCGGGCGGCGGACGGTAGGAGAGGCGGACGGCGCGGCGCCCCGCGGGCGTCACCGGGTCGGCGGGAAAGAGCAGCACGTCCTTTGCGCCATCCTCCTGCGCCTCGCCTCGCCCCGGCGCATCCTCCGCCAGCGCCAGGAAACGGCCATCGGGCAGCCGGACCAGCGATTCCATGCCGGTCGTCTCCGGCCAGGACTGGATCTCGGGATGGGGCCGGCATTGTTCCACCCGCGTGAAATCCGGCGCATAGCGGCAGATGCGCCGGGTCAGTTCGAACCCGACCCAGCGCCGGCCCGTCACCGGGTCCACCGCCAGCGATTCCGTGTCCCAACGCCAGTTCGGCTCCCGCGCCTCCGCCGCAAAGATGGGCAGGGGGCGGAATATCCCCGGACGCCGCCCGGTGCCGGGACGAAAGGTCGCCGCCTCCCCCGTGTCGCTGAGCAGGGTGAGCAGGCCGTCCGGCGCCCTGTACAGCGACGAGAAACCGCCGAAGCCGGGATGGTCGCTGCCCAGCACCCAGCCCCCCAGATAGCGCAACGCCCCCACCGTCCGCCGGGCGGGATCATGGCTGTCGAGCGGCACGGGCTGTGCGGTGATGACGATCGGCACGGCGATGGCGGGGTGGCGCGTGTCCACATGCCGCCCGTTGATGAGGAGCACGAAAATGACCAGGATGGCGGCGATACGCTCCATGGCGTGCGACCTACAGCGGCGGCGCGGGTGCGTAAAGCGGGGGACGGCAGGGCTGGCCCGCCGCCCGGTGACGCATGGAGAGGGGACATGGGGCGGGCGCGGTGGCGGGACGCGCAAGGGGTGGGGCCGCACGGAACGGGGCGGGCACGCAGAGAGGCACGCACGCAGAGGCATAAGGCACGCCGAGGATGCGTGGGCGCTTTTCATCCCGGCCCGCGCGGCGTAGATGGGGGCATGGCCCATGCAGACGAAACGCTCGACGACCTCCGCCTCCGCCTCGCCCCCATGGTCGCGGACAATGCGGCCTTTGACGGCTGGTCGGGCAAGGCGCTGGCCGCGACCGCCGCCCAGTCCGGCACGGATGCGGATGTGGTCGCGCTGGCGTTCGACGGCGGGGCGCTGGCAATGATCGACCTGTGGTTCGCCAGCGTGGACGCCGCGATGCTGGCCGCGCTGCCGCCCGAAACGCTGGAGCCGTTGCGCGTCGGCGCGCGCATCCGGGCGCTGGTGGCGGGGCGGCTGGCCATCCTCGCCCCCCACCGCGAGGCGTTGCGCCGGGCGCAGGCGGTGCTGGCCATGCCGCAGAACCTGCCCCATGCCGCCCGGCTGGGCTGGCGCGCGGCGGACATCATGTGGCGCGCGGCGGGCGATGTCGCCACCGACCTCAACCATTATAGCAAGCGCACCACGCTGGGCGCCATCTATGCCGCCACGCTGATCCATTTCGTCAATGACGAGAGCGAGGAATGGGTGGACACGCTGGCCTTCCTCGACCGGCGGCTGGCGGGGATCGCCCGGTTCGAGAAGGCCAAGGCGCGGCTACGCCCCGACACCGACATGCATTTCAGCCCGGCGCGGTTTCTGGGACGGCTGCGCTATCGCGCCTGAACCTGCGGGGTAGCGGTCCCGACATTCGGCCCTGACGGCCTGCCATGGAGGTTGTCCGGGCTTTCGGTGCGCCTATAGGCATATAGGTTGAGCGCGCTTCGTTGAACCGGCCCCCTGCCTCGCTTCAGGGATCTCCGCAAACGGGCATATTCGGCACGGCATCGTCCGCATGTCGATACCATCTGGCGGGCGGCAGGCTGCCATGCCCTCCCCAAACCGGGGCAAGCCGCAGCTTGAACCCCGCCCCTCTCTGCACTAGTGATAATCAATCGCAGAATCATTGTGTGGAAGGATGTGCGCGTTGCGTCTGGATAAATTGCCCCAGGGGCGTCCGGCCTATGTCGACCGGATCGACTGGACGCGCATGTCGCCGTCGGAAGGGCAGAGGCTTCGCGAATTCGGCGTCTGCGAGGGGGCGAGCATCGAATTGCTGCACCGGGGCGGCCTGTTCGGCGGCGGGGCCGTCGCGGCCCGCGTGGGCCGCATGACCATCGCCATGCGCGCGGGCCACGCCAGCGCCATCGAAGTGTCGACGGAAGCCGCCGCGTCCGCCGTGCGGGGAACCTCCGTTCAGGCCTCTTCTCAGGCTCCCTCCCCGGACAGCGCGCTGACCGCATGAGCATATCGTCTTTGGTCGCGCTCGTCGGCAATCCCAACGCCGGCAAGAGCGCGCTGTTCAACGCGCTGACCGGCGCCCGCCAGAAACTGGGCAATTATCCCGGCGTCACCGTCGAGCGAAAGATGGGTCGCCTGCCGCTGGACGACGGGCAGGTCATCGACATCGTCGACCTGCCCGGTACCTACAGCCTCGCCCCCAACAGCCCGGACGAGGAGGTGACGCGCAACGTCATCCTCGGCCGTCAGCCGGGCGAGCGCCTGCCCGATGCGCTGGTCATCGTGGTGGATGCCGCCAACCTCGACAATCACCTGCGGTTCGCGCTGGAGCTGATCGCGCTGGGCCTGCCCACGGTGGTCGCGCTCAACATGGTCGACCTGGCCACCCGCGACGGGCTGGAACTGGACGCCGTGCGGCTGGCCGCCGATCTGGGCGTGCCGGTGGTCCCGACCGTGGCGGTGCGCAAGCGCGGCCTCGACCATCTGCGCGCCGAAGTGTCCCGGTTGCTGCCCAGCGCCGCCGTGCCGATCCGCGCCCGCCCACAGGAGCAGGATTTCGCCGCGCTCCAGCGCGAGGCGCAGCGGATCGCGCGCCGCGCCATCGTCTCCGAAAGCCCGTCGCGCCGCCTGACCGGCGCGATCGACAAGGTGGCGCTGCATCCCGTGCTGGGCCTCGCCCTGCTGCTGGGCCTGTTGTTCGTCATGTTCCAGGCGGTGTTTAGCTGGTCGGAGGTGCCACTGGCCCTGGTCGAGGGCGCGCTGGCCGCGGTGGAGGATGGCGTGGCGGCCGCCCTGCCCGACAGCGTGCTGCGCGACTTTCTGGTGCAGGGCATCATCGCGGGCGTGGGGGCGGTGATCGTCTTCCTGCCGCAGATCCTGATCCTGTTCTTCTTCATCCTGATGCTGGAGGGCACGGGGTACATGACCCGCGCCGCCTTCCTGATGGACGGCATCATGGCGCGCGTCGGCCTGTCGGGCCGGGCGTTCATCCCCCTGCTGTCCAGCTTTGCCTGCGCGGTGCCCGGCATCATGGCGACGCGGACCATCGCGGACCCCAAGGACCGGCTGACCACCATCCTGATCGCGCCGCTGATGACCTGTTCGGCGCGCCTGCCCGTCTACACGCTCATCATCGGGGCGTTCATCCCGGCGCGCACGGTGGGATGGGGCATCGGGTTGCAGGGGCTGGTGCTGTTCCTCCTCTATGTCGCGGGCATCGTCGGCGCGTTCGTCGCCGCGCTGGCCCTGCGGCGCAGCGTGACCAAGGGCGGCGGCGGCGGATTCCTGATGGAATTGCCCAAGTACCAGATGCCCTTCGTGCGCGACATCGCGCTGGGCCTGTGGCAGCGCGCGGTCATCTTCCTGAAGCGGGCCGGCTCGATCATCTTTGTCACCACGGTCATCCTGTGGGTGCTGCTGAGCTATCCCAAGCCGCCGGAAGGCAGCGGCTATTCCCCGATCAAATATAGCGCCGCCGGGCGCATTGCGGGCCTGATCGAGCCAGTGCTGGAACCCATCGGCTTCAACGACGAGATCGCGATCGCCCTGATCCCCGCCATCGCGGCGCGGGAGGTGGCGGTGGCGGCGCTGGCCACCGCCTATTCCATCGAGGATGCGGGCGGGGACGAGGCGAAGGTGGAGCAGAGCCTGAGCGACCGATTGTCCGGGCGCTGGTCGCTGCCGACGGCGCTGGCCTTTCTGGCGTGGTTCGTGTTCGCGCCGCAGTGCATCTCCACCATCGCCGTCACCCGGCGGGAGACGAACGGGTGGAAATGGCCGACGTTCATGATCGTCTACCTGACCGTCACCGCCTATATCGCGGCGGGGGCGACATTCTGGACGGCGACCGCTCTGGGCCTGTAGCGAGGCCGGTCGCGGGCGAATCCATCCCCAGTTTTTTACGCCTATGGCGTAGACGGCATGGCCGATGACCCTGTAAGCGACGGACATATTCGTCACCCGCGGCGGTGACGGCATCGGGATTCACGCGCGGAGAAGAGCATGTCAGGCAGCGTCAACAAGGTCATTCTGGTCGGCAATCTGGGCGCTGACCCCGAAGTGCGCAGCTTCCAGAATGGCGGCAAGGTGGCGAACCTGCGCATCGCCACGTCGGAGCAGTGGAAGGACCGCAACAGCGGCGACCGCAAGGAAAAGACCGAGTGGCACACCGTCGCCGTCTTTTCCGAAGGGCTGGTCGGCGTGGTCGAGCGGTTCCTGCGCAAGGGATCGAAAATCTATATCGAGGGCAAGCTCCAGACCCGCAAATGGCAGGATGCGCAGGGGCAGGACCGCTATTCGACCGAGGTCGTGTTGCAGGGATTCGACGCCAAGCTGGTGATGCTGGACGGACCGGGCGGCGCGCAGGGCGGCGGCGGGGGCGGCGGTCGCTCCTCCTCCGGCGGCGGCGACTGGGGTGCGTCGGGCGGCGGCGATTATGGCAATGACTTTGGCGGCAGCAGCGGCGGTGGCTATGGCGGCGGGAGCAGCGGTGGCGGCTTTGGCGGTGGCGGCAGCGGCGGCGGGAGCCGCTCGTCGGGCGCTGGCCGGTCCAGCCCGCCCCCGGCCTTCGACGACGACCTGAACGACGACGTGCCGTTCTGATCGAAACGGTCGATGGCGACACGCACAGGAGGGCGTCCGGCAACGGGCGCCTTTTTTGTGCGCGGGGGTGCGGGATGGACGGGCCATCGGCGCGGTTCATATGGTATCGGGGCGATGACGGGACGGGTCGAAGGTTTGACGGAAACCGTTGGGAAACGGGCGGTGTCGGGGAACCGTCGGCGCGGATCCGGCGTCCGTCCGGCGCCAGGACCATGGGAGCAGAGGCGATGGATGCACGGCGGGAGGCAGGGATGGCAGCGATGAATCCCGGCTCTGTCCATGGCCTTGGTTCCGGCGTCGTCCATGGCCACGGCCTTGTCGATAGGCTCGTCCAGAGGCATGGCTCCAGCGCCGCCCATAACCCCGGCCTTGCCCAAAGGCCCCGCCCCAGCCTCGCCCATGGCCCAGGCCTCGCCCAGAAGCCCGGTTCCAACCTTGCCCGGAGGATCGCCCATAGCCTCGCCCTCAAACTCGCCCATGGGCAACGGGCCGGTCCGGTCCAATGGCGGTGCGGGAGTGCATCGGCACGGCGCGCCCACCCGGTCATGATCTTCCCGACCTTGATCCTCCGGGCCATCATTCTCTGGGGGGGCATCCTCTGGGCAGCCATCCTCTGCGCGACGGCGCTGTCCGCACAACCGACCCCCGCGCCCAAGCCGGACCCCAGCTTCCCCTTCTCCACGGAAATCGAGGATTTCGCGCGGGCGGACGAGGCGGGACCGGCGGTGCGCGACGCCGTCCTGTTCCTCGGCAGCTCCAGCATCCGGCTGTGGAACATCCGCAGCGGCTTTCCCGGCCGCCCCACCGTCAACCGCGGCTTTGGCGGGGCGACGACGCCGGACATCTTGCATTATTATCCCCGCCTGCGCCCGCGCGCCACGCCCCACGCCGTGGTGGTCTATGCGGGTGAGAATGATCTGGCCGCCGGGGCGAAGCCGGACGCGATCGCCCGCAATATCCTGACCCTGATCGGCAAGCTGCGCGCGGACTATCCCCGCGCGCGGATCGCGCTGCTGTCGCTCAAGCCCAGCCCGATCCGCTGGACGCTCTGGCCCGGCATGACCGCGATCAACCGCATCGTGAGCGGACGGGCGCGGGCGGCGGGGTTCGCCTATCTGGACGTGGGGTCGGTCTTGCTGGCGGGCGACGGATTGCCCGACGCCTCGCTGTTCCGCAGCGACGGGCTGCATATGAACGATCGCGGCTATGCGCTCTGGAACCGGCTGGTGGGGGCGTGGCTGGAGACGGAGCCGCTCCGGGCGCAGCCGACGGCGCGGCGGCCCTGACGGGCGATCCGACCGGACCAGATGGACACGGCGAGCCTCGGCTCAATAGCCCGCGTCGAGGTCCACCCGGTTGGTCATCGGCGTGCCCGCGCGCCACGCGGCGAGGTTTTTGAGGAACAGCGCCGCCGCCGCGCCGCGCATACTGGTCTGGCTGCGGCCCGACAGGTGCATGGACAGCAGGCAGTTGGGCGCGCGCCAGAGCGGATGCTCCGGCGGCAAGGGTTCCGGCGTGACGGTGTCGAGGAAGGCCCCGCCGATGGTCCCCGCCTCCAGCGCCGCGATCAGCGCCGGCTGGTCGATCAGGTCGCCGCGCGCGATGTTCACCAGCCATGCGGTCGATTTCATCGCGGCCAGTTCCGCCGCGCCGATCAGCGCCTGCGTCTCGTGCGTCGCGGGGGCGGCCAGGATGACCCAGTCATGGTCGCCCAGCGTCGCGCGCCACTGGTCCGCCGCCAGCGTGCCGTCGCGGCCGGAGCGGGTCACGCCCGTCACCGCCACGTCGAACGCCGCCAGCCGCTTTGCAATGTCCCGCCCGATATGGCCCATGCCGATGATGAGCGCCCGGCTGCCCGCCAGTTCGCCGGTGCCGGGGGAGGTTTGCGGCCAGACCTGCCGGTCGGTCAGCCGCACCACCGCGTCATAGCGTTTCGCCGCCGCCAGCAGGCCGAGCAGCGCATAATCCGCCACCGCCGCGGAATTGAGGCTGCTGCCGTTGGTCAGGACGATGCCGCGCGCGCGCAGTTGCCCATGGTCCAGCGCCTCGATCCCCGCCGCCATGGTGGAAAGCCATTGCAGCCGTTCCCCCAGCGCGACGATGGCGGGGATGGCCCGCACCCCGCCCAGGTCCAGCCATGCGGCGTCCACATCCGGGATCAGCGCCTTCGCCTCCTCCAGATCATGCCACCACAGGGCGGTCACATCGTCCGGCAGGCCGGGCGCAAGGGCGTCGCGCAGGGCCGCCGGGACGAGGATTTTCATGGATGGCGCCTGTGTGTGGGGGACGGGAAGGCGGTCAGTCCGCCGCCTTGGCCACGCCGACCAGCGCGGGGCGCAGCAGCCGGTCCTTGATCATGTAACCCGCCTGCAATTCCTGCACGATGGTGCCGGGCGCGGCCTCCGCATGGGGGATTTCGATCATCGCCTGATGCTTGTTGGGGTCGAGCGCCTCGCCCAGCGACACGAAGCGCTCGATGCCATTCTTGCGCAGCACGCTTTCCATATCCTTGGCCGTGGCGTCGAGGCCGACGACCAGCCCCTTGAACTTGTCGTCCGCGCGCAGGTCTGCGGGGATGGAACCGATGGCGCGTTCCACATTGTCGGCCACCGACAGGATTTCGCGCGCGAAGCTGGTCGCGGCATAGGCGCGCGCGTCGGTCAGTTCCTTTTCGAGGCGGCGGCGGACATTCTGCGTCTCCGCAGCGGCATAGAGGATGTCCTGCTTGGCGGTGGCAAGCTCCTCCTCCAGCGCGGCGATGCGCTTTGCCGCGGTATCGGTCGCGGACCCATCCGTATCGGCGATCGCAACATCCTCCGGCAGGCTGTCTTCGGCTTCGATGTTATTGTCTGGATTTGTCATTGCATCAATCTCGTCAGGGTCTGTGCTGTGAAGTCAACCATGGGAACCACCCGCGCATAGTTCAAGCGGGTGGGGCCGATAACCCCCACCACGCCGACCACGCGCCCCCCAGGGCCGCGATAGGGCGCCGCTATGATCGAAGAACCCGACAGGGAAAAGAGCTTGTTCTCCGATCCGATGAAAATCCGGGTCGATGTGCCCGCACGGGCGCGGTCGAGGAGGCGGGCGATCTCGCTCTTCTCCTCCAGTTCGTCGAGCAGTTGGCGCACCCGGTCGAGATCCGCCGTAGCCTGTTCGTCGACCAGATTCGCCTGTCCGCGCACGATCAGCACGGGGCGGTCGAGCGGGTCGGTGGTCCAGGCGGCGATGCCGCTTTCCACCAGCGTCCGCGCGGCGGCGTCGATGGCGTGGCGGGCGGAATCCAGTTCGCGGGTCAGGTTCGCCTGCGCCTCGCTCAGCGTCAGGCCCGCCAGCCGGGCGGTCAGGAAATTCGCCGCCTCCGCCAGCATGGAGGCGCGGGTGCCGGGGGCGAGGTCAACGATGCGGTTCTCGACCGAGCCATCCTCCCCCACCAGCACGGCCAGCGCCTGCCGGTCGGTGAGCGGTGCGAAGCTGAACTGGCGGATGATCGTCTCCCGCCGGGGCACCATGACCAGCCCCGCGCAGGCGGACAGGCCGGACAGCACGGCGGAGGCGCCCGCCAGCGCCTCCTCGATCGGGCCTTCGCCGGTCAGTTGCCGTTCGATGGCGCGCTGCTCCTCCTCCGACGGGTCGGCGGCCTGCAACATGCCGTCCACGAACAGGCGCAGGCCCGTTTCGGTCGGGATGCGCCCGGCGGAGGTGTGCGGCGCGGCGAGCAGGCCGACCTCCTCCAGATCCTGCATCACGTTGCGGATGGAGGCGGGCGAGAGGTTGATGCCCGTCAGCCGACTGATCGTGCGCGAGCCGACGGGCTGGCCCGCGTCCAGATAGGATTCGACTACCATGCGAAAGACATCGCGGGCGCGGTCGCTCAGGTCGGTGATGCTCGTCGCGATCATGAAAGGCCAATGTAGGATGCTTCGGCCCCCGGCTCAACATGGCTGTGCGGGTCAGGGCGAATCGGTGGGTGGGGGCGGGCGCTTCAGACTTGCACGCCCCAACAAAAGGGGCCGGAGGATCGCCCCTCCGGCCCCTTTTGCAGGCAGCGCAAAAACGCCGCTTATTTCTTCAGCACCTTCGGCGCGCCCCGGCCTTCCATGAAGGTGGCGAGGTTGCGGTGGAAGTTGGTGATCTTCTGCTCCTGATGCGGGTTGGGCAGGGTGCCGCGGAAACCGCGCGACTTCATGCCCTTTTGCACCCACTCCATATTGGCGAAATCCTGCGCCAGCACCGAACCCCATTTCTCGGCGGTCGGCTCGGCATAGACCCACTCCGTCTCCGGCTCCTCGCCTTCGGGGAAGCGTTCGATCGCATAGGATTCGAAGATGCACTTGTCCGGGTCGTCGCCATAGGGACGCGCGCGATAGCACAGGGCGAAGGTGACACCCTGCAACACCGACATATTGGGGAAGAAATGCCAGGCGAGACCCGCCTCCGCCATATTCTCCGGCGTGATGTCCGGCCAGATGACGCCGCGCTTTGCATCGTCCGCGCGGGCGGAGGCCAGCCAGTGCTTGATGACGTCCTGCGGCGCGGTGCCTTCGGGCAGTTCGTCCACCAGACGCTTGGCCGCGGCGACCAGCGTGTCGGTCGAGGCGGCGAAGTTCACCGTCTCATAATTCTCCCGCGCCAGTTCATAGGTGGAGACGCGCGGGTCCGCGCCCGCACCGACGCGGGTGACGGAGCTGGACTGCGCCATCTTCATGCTCTTGTCCCGCTCGTCGAAGCCGCTGACGCCATGCAGGCCATAGGATTTGGAGTAGGCGTAGAACTGCCCATATTTCAGCAGCTGCGTATGGGTGCCCGCGACATGATAGGGTTCCATGAATGCTTCCAGCGCGGTCTTCCAGTTGGACGGGTAGATGACCCACTGACGCCATTTGAAGCGCATCTTCTCGAACTGGAAGGCGTCCAGGATGCTGGCGGCAGGCTCCAGAAAGTCGCGCAGCGGCTCGCTCTCCGGGTCCATGTTGATGAACAGCCAGCCACCCCATGTCTCCACCTTGACCGGCGACAGGGCGGTGCTTTCCTCGGTCAGCGATCCCTGCCAGTCCTGCGGGTCGAGGATATGGACATTCTTGCCCTCCAGATCGAAGGTCCAGCCGTGGAAGCCGCAGACGATGCGCCGCTTGTTGCCGCAGGCGCGATTCTGGTCGCAGGGCGTGTCGACCAGACGGCGGCCGCGATGCGGGCAGACGTTGTGATACGCCTTATATTCGTCCTCACCGGTCTTGAAGATCAGGATGCTGTCGTCGGCGATCTCATAGCTGATATAGTCGCCGACCTTCTTCAATTCCTCGACACGGCCTGCCATCTGCCACACCTTGGGCCACAGCAGTTCCTTCTCCGCCTCGGCATATTCCTTCGACAGAAAGGCTTCCGTGCCATAGGTCAGCGGCACACCGACCTCCTCTTCCGTGATATTGTCGAAGCCTATCTTGCCGTGCTTGTTCATGACCGTCTCCTCGCCTCATCTCTCTCGAGGTGCGCATATCGTGATGCGTGATTCGTTTGCAAACAGATACATCAACAGGGGTGTTGGTTATAGCCCGCTCGCACCCCGGCTGGCCCCGTTTTCGCGCCGGACGTCGCCTCAGATCGCCGGCGCCGCTTCCGCGGGCATGGCCAGCCGCAGGCCGTCCAGCCGCCCCGTGGCGCGCCACGCCGCCAGCAGCGCCTCAAAGGCGTAGAAGCCCGGCCCATAGGTCTCGCCCAGATAGCTGCGGACCCGCTTCTCCCCCCGCTCGTCGGTCACGTCCGCGCCCTCATTGTTGAAATAGCTGGGCGTGCACTCCCGCGCGAAGGCGGAGGTGTCGATGGCGGTGGCGCGGATGTGGGCGACATAGGCGGCCTGCGCGTCGGCATCCGGCTCCACCGTCGCCGCCCCGCGCGCCAGCGCCTGCCCGATGATATAGGCGATATGGCGGCCCTGCTGGTTGAACGTCTCCGTAGTGGACGCATTGACCCCGCCCTGGATGAAGCCGGTGAAGAACTGGTTGGGGAAGCCATGGGTCATCATGCCGTGGAACGTCTTATAGCCCGCCGCCCAATGATCGTAGATGGACAGGCCGCCGCGCCCCTCGATCCGGTCGATGCCCCAGCGCCGGTCGAGGTCGCTCGTCACCTCGAACCCGCTGGCGAAGATCATGCAGTCGATCTCATGCTCCACGCCGTTCGCGATGAAGCCCCTGGCCGTCATCCGCTCCACGCCGCGCGTCGCGGACACGTCCAGCACCGTCACATTGGGGCGGTTGAAGGTCGGGTAATAATCGTCGTTGGAGGCGGGGCGCTTGCACAGATAGCGATACCAGGGCTTCAGTATCTCCGCCGTCGCCCGGTCCTCCACGATGGAGTCCACCCGGCCGCGCAGCCGCTCCATGACGCGATAGTCCATCACCTCGCGCTTCGCCGCATACTCCTGTGGCGATTGCGGCCAGCCCTCCGCGTCGAACTGGGCGGCGAGGTTGCGGTTTATCTCCGTCCAGATGTCACAGATGCTGTCCCCCTCGCCCGGCGCGAGAGTCTCCATCGCGGCATGGTGGAAATTCTGCTGCCGCTCGCGCTGCCAGCCCGGCTCCAGCGTGGCGGCCCATGCGGGATCGGTGGCGGTGTTGTTGCGCGCGTCCACGGTCGAGGCGGTCCGCTGGAGCACGGTCAGGTGCCGGGCATGGCGGCCGAGGAAGGGGATGGCCTGCACCGCCGTCGCGCCCGTGCCGATGATCGCGACCCGCTTGTCGGCCAGCCGGTCGAGGACCGGCGCCGCCTGCGTGCCGCCGGTATAGCCATAGTCCCAGCGCGCGGTGTGGAACATCTTGCCCCGGAAGTCATGGATGCCGGGGATGCCGGGCAGCTTGGGGATGTTGAGCAGGCCGTTCGCCATGATGACGAAACGGGCGCGGATGGTGTCGCCGCGATCCGTGGTGACACGCCAGCGGCCAGTCGCCTCGTCCCATGTCAGCGCATCGACGATGGTGTGAAACAGCGCCTTGTCATACAGGCCCGCACGCCGGGCGATGCTCTGCGCATAGGCGCGGATCTCATGCCCGTCGGCGAATTTCTTCGACGGCATGAAGCCCATCTCCTCCAGCAGGGGGAGATAGCAATAGGCGTCATTGTCGCATTGCAGGCCGGGATAGCGGTTCCAGTACCAGACCCCGCCGAAATCACCCGCATGGTCGATGACGCGAAAGTCCGTCACCCCCGCCGCATGCAGGTGCCAGCCGGCGAGGATGCCCGCCC
Source organism: Sphingobium sufflavum (assembly GCF_021403115.1). Lineage (GTDB taxonomy): Bacteria > Pseudomonadota > Alphaproteobacteria > Sphingomonadales > Sphingomonadaceae > Sphingobium > Sphingobium sufflavum. The sequence continues at coordinate 260,628 of NZ_JAJSSH010000001.1, read as the reverse complement.
AGCCGCCGCCCAGCACGGCGACGTCGATGTCCTCCGACACCGCATCGCGGGGCGTGACGGGCGTGTGCGGATCGCCCGCATAGATTTGCGTCGCCGCCCCCGCCCCATGCTCAGCCCCATGCTCCCCGGCGCGCTCTTCCGCATGTGCGCCATGATGGGTGGTGGGGACATATTGCGCCTGCCCCTCCTGCCGGATGCGGCGGCTGCGTTCCTGCCGATAGCGGTCGCGCAGGGCGGCAATATCGACGGTGGCGGGCGGGTTTGTGGGCTGACAGCTCATGGCGATTCGCTCTCCGGCTTGGGACTGTGAGGCGGAGATAACCCCACTTCATTTTATAATCAACAACGTTGTTGATTATAAAATGAAGTGGCATCGTTTCGCGCATCCTTTGGGAGGGCAGGGAGATAGACAGCCCTGTTGGGTTGCGTTATCCCCGCCTCCATCAAGCGCCCGTCGTCCGGGGTAATGGCTTCACGAAATCTGGAGAGGTTATGCGCGAATATCTGAAATTCTACATCGACGGCCAGTGGGTCGACCCGGTCGAGGCGAAGAGCGCCGACGTCATCAACCCCGCGACGGAGCAGGCCGCCGGCCGCATCTCGCTGGGCAGCGTGGCCGATGTCGACAAGGCGGTGGCCGCCGCGCGCAAGGCGTTCCCGGCATGGTCCACCACGACTCGCGAGGAGCGGCTCGACGTACTGCGCGCGATCCAGGTCGAATATGCCAAGCGCCAGTCCGACCTGGCCGACGCGATCATGGAGGAGATGGGGGCGCCCTCCGCCCTCGCCCATGGGTTCCATGTCGGTCTGGGTGCGGGCCATCTCCAGACCGCGATCGAGGTGCTGGAAAAGTTCGCGTTCGAGGAAGTGCGCGGCGCGACCGTGATCCGGCATGAGCCGATCGGCGTCTGCGGCCTCATCACGCCATGGAACTGGCCGATGAACCAGACCTGCGTGAAGGTGTTTCCGGCGCTGGCCACTGGCTGCACCATGATCCTGAAGCCGCCACAGCTCGCCTCGCTCTCCGCCCATATCCTCGGCGAGATCCTCGACGCGGCGGGCGTGCCGGCGGGCGTGTTCAACCTGATTCAGGGGTCGGGCGCGGTCATCGGTTCGGCGCTGTCGAAGCATGAGGATGTCGACATGATCTCCTTCACCGGCTCCGAACCGGTCGGCGTGCAGATCCAGAAGGACGCCGCCGACACGGTGAAGCGCGTCGGGCTGGAACTGGGCGGCAAGAGCGCGTGGATCGTGCTGGACGACGAGAAGCTGGCCGAGGGCGTCAGCGGCGCGACGGCGGGCATGATGGGCAATTCGGGGCAGACCTGCTCCGCCGGGTCGCGTCTGGTGGTGCCGCGCCGCCGCCTGGACGAGGTGATCGAAGTCGCTGCGGCGGCGGCGAACGGCGTCACCGTCGGCGATCCCAAGGGCAATTTCGCCATGGGTCCGGTCGTGTCCAAGAGCCAGTACAACATCATCCAGGAGTATATCCAGAAGGGTCTGGACGAGGGCGCGCAGCTCATCGCCGGTGGCCTTGGCCGCCCCGACGGGCTGGACACGGGCTGGTATGTCCGCCCGACCGTCTTCGTCGGCACCAACGACATGGTGATCGCGCGCGAGGAAATCTTTGGCCCCGTGCTGGTCATCATTCCCTATGACGACGCCGACGATGCGGTCGCCATCGCCAACGACAGCCCGTTCGGCCTCGGCGGCTATATCTCCGGCACCGACACCGCCCTCATCCAGTCCATCGCGCGCCGCCTGCGCACCGGCGCGATCTGGATCAACGGCGGCTTCGATTTCCACGCGCCGTTCGGCGGATACAAGCGGTCGGGCAACGGCCGCGAGTGGGGCGATTATGGCTTCCGCGAATATCTGGAAATCAAGTCGATGATGGGCTTCCCCGCCTGACCTGACATTCCCGCGCCCCGTTCGACAGGCGGAACGGGGCGCTTCATTTTCTGCAAATAAAGAGGACGAGGATGACCGATTTCGTGACCGCTGAATGCGGCGTGCGTCAGCTTTACGCGCGCTTCGTCGACGCCGTCTGGCGCAAGGACGACGCGGACTTTGCCGCCCTGTGGGCCGAGGATGCCGAATGGAAGATCGCCACCCTGCATTTCCGTGGGCGTGAGGAAATCCGCTCGGCCTTCGCCCGCCTGCTGGGCGCATGCCAGCGGGTGCAGTTCCTGCCCGGTCCGGTCCTCCTCGACCTCGCCCCCGACGGCACGGCGACGGGGCGGGTCAACTGCACCGAACTGGCAAAGCTGGCCGCCGGCGGCCAGGGTATGAACATCGGCGTCTATCACGACCGCTATGTCGAACAGGACGGGCGCTGGCTGTTCCAGGTCAAGCATTTCAGCCTGCACTACAGCGGCCCGGTCGACCTTTCCGCCGAATTTGTCGCGGAGTCGCCCGATTTCGGCTCCTTCCCCAATTTCCCCGCCCCCGACCAGCCGACCTATACGCGGCGGGCGCAGGCATGATCCTACAGGCATAAGGAAGACCCCGCATGTCAGTGCAATCCGGACGCTACAAGGCCGCAACCGCTCCCGCCCTGGCGGACGGATGGACCCTCGAACGGCTGACCCAGCCCAGCCGCCTGCACGGCGCCAACGGCATGCGGACCGGTCCCGACGGGCGCATCTATGTGGCGCAGGTCGCGGGCAGCCAGATCAGCGCCATCGACCCCGACACGGGCGAGATAGAGATCATCAGCCCGATGGGCGGCGGCATCATCGCGCCGGACGACCTTGCCTTCGATGACGCGGGCAACCTCTATGTCACCGAAATCACCGAGGGCCGCGTCTCCATGCTGGCGCCCAACGGCACGACCAGTGTGGTCTATGGCGAATCGCCGGTGGCCAACCCCATCACCGTGCATCAGGGCCGCCTGATCTCCGGCGAGTGCCGCCCCGGCGGCCGCATCCTGGAACTGGACCGCAACGGCAGCGCGCCGCGCGTCATCCTGGCCGATGCGCCCATGCCCAACGCGTTCGAGATCGGTCCCGACGGCAAGCTGTATTTCCCCGCCATGGCCACCAACCAGATCATGCGGATCAGCCTGGACGGCGGCGAACCGGAAGTGGTCGCCAGCGATCTGGGCCTGCCCGATTCGGTGAAGTTCGATTCCAAGGGCTTCATCGTCTCCACACAGGTCGCCAGCGGGCAGGTGCTGCGCATCGACCCGCGCACCGGCGACAGGACCGTGCTGGCGGAGATTGGCGCGGGCCTCGACAATTGCACCTTTGTCGGCGACCGATTGTTCGTGTCGGGCATCCCCGGCCATATCCACGAGATCGTCGCGCCGGGCGATGCGCGGCCGCTGGTGGAGAAGGGCCTGCAATGGCCGCTGGGCCTTGCGGTGAACGAGGATGGGGCGCTGTTCGTCGCGGACGGCGGCTTCGACTATACACTGCGCGCGGGCGGGACGCTGGAACTGGCGGGGATGCTCTTCTCGCCCGGCTTCCCCGGCTTTACGCGCGGTGTGGCCGCCAGCGGTCCGGGCGAATATGTGGTGACGACCGCCAATGGCGAGGTCGCCCGCTTCTGGCCCGCCCGGTCGGAGAGCGAGCCGATCGGCACCGGCTTCGCGCAGTTGATGGACGTGGCGGTCGCGCCCGGTGGCGCGGTGGTCATCGCGGATTATGACGCGGGGCGGATCATCGCCCTGGAATCGGGGGAGACGCGCGAACTGGCGTCCGGCCTCGACCAGCCGATGGGCGTCGCCATCGGCGGCGACGGCACCGTCTATGTGGCGGAGGCCGGCGCGGGCCGCGTGGTCCGGCTGTCGGGCGGCCGGGCGGAGACGGTGCTGGACGGCCTCGGCCGACCGGAGGGCCTGACCATCGCGGGCGACCGGCTGTTCGTCGTGGACACACTGACCAAGGAACTGGTGGCGTTCGACACGGGCGGCGGTGCGCGCAGCACCATCGCCTCCGCCCTGCCGGTCGGCGCGCCTGCGGGCGTGGTGCTGCCCCCCGCCAAGCCGGTCGGCACGCTGGCGGGACCGATGACCCCCTTCACCGGCATCGCGCTGGGCGGCGACGGCACCCTCTATGTCGCGGGCAATGCGGAAGGCAGCGTGCTGGCGCTCCGCCAGCTCTGACGCGGATGGGCGGGGGCGCGATCCCCGCCCCACCCCGGCCCGTGCGCCCGCCCTCCATGCGACCGGCGGCGCGCATTGCCCCTTGCCAGCCCCGCCGGATTGGGATGCAATGCGGCGAACCAGCCGCAGGAGAGAGCATGAGCGACGACTCATCCGCCACCATTCGCGAAAGCCGCAAGGACTTCATCGAGGAACATCGCGACGCTTATCTGCGCTCCGGCGGGGTGGAGGGGCATATCCTGGACATCACCGCCGTCGGCGGCCATCCCTTCACCACCCATTTAATGATCAAATATGTCGGCCGGAAAAGCGGCAAGACCTTCATCACGCCGCTGATCTATGGCGACATCGGCGGCGAGGTGGTGATCGTCGCGTCAAAGGGCGGGGCGGACCATCATCCCGCCTGGTACCTGAACATCCGCGACAGCGCGCAGGTGGACTTTCAAATCGCCACCCAGGCCTTTCGCGCGACATGGCGTGAACCGCAGGGGGCGGAGCGGGCCAAGGTGTGGGCCTTCATGGTCGACGCCTTCCCCTCCTATGCGGGCTATCAAGCGTCCACGGACCGGGAGATACCGCTGGTCATGATGAAACCGGTCGAGGCGATCGCGCTGTTCCGCGAAGAGGATGCGACGGGCAAGCGGCAGTTCTGAGGCGGTTCGGGCGGGGCGGGCCTGTCGCGGCGTCACACCGCGATGGCCGGGACGTGTCCGGTTATGCGCCCGCGTCGCCGTGCGCGATCCCGATGACGACGGGCGCGGGGCCACGCCGGGCGATGACATGATGCAACGCCCGACCCTCCCGCGCTCGATCATTGTCGGGGCGGATGGCATCCTCTGCCGGCTCCGATCCGGCTCCAGCCGGCGAATGGCCCCGCCCGTCGCCGCGCTCAGGCGCGATAGTGCACTTCGACCGTCGTGGCCTCGCCATTCGGCCCCATGGGTGAATCATATTCGACCACGGAGCACACCGGGTTGCTGTGGGAGGCGAACAGCCGGGCCTCATCCTCCTTGATCGCGGGCAGGCGGGCGGGATCGCCGATCACCTTCTGCGAATTTTCGAAATCCTCGCGGCTGTTCCACCAGATTTCCATGATGCAGTCGAAACCGGGGTCGATCACCTCGCCCGTCACCGGGTTACGCTCCGGCGTCAGGTAACGGCGAACGTAGCGCACGGCGTTGGGGATGGACGGCGACCGACCCATCTTCCTCGACAACTGGCTGTGCTGATTCTCATAATAGTCGAGGAACTCCTCCATGGTCATGGCCGGGTTCTTTCGGAAAAAGCATATCTGCTTGAACATGCCCACTCTCCCATCGGGTTTTCGCCCCACCGTCCAGCGGCGGCCCGGCGCTGTCAAGCGGCGGAGACGGGCGGGCAGCCCTGACCCCCGCCCCTATTTCGCGGGGGCGATGCGGCGGGTGCCGAGGATCTTCACCGGGCTGGCCAGCATCTGCCCCTTCATCACGCCGACGCCCAGATGGGGATTCTTGGCCGCGCCCGCGATGGCGCGCACCACGTCCATCCCCTCCACCACATGGCCGAACACGGCATAGCCCTGATTGTCGCCGCCCGCCGCCGGATTGGCGTCCAGCCCCTCCATCCTGCCGAGGATGATGAAGAAATCGCCATCGGCCGACCCCGGCGCACCGCGCGCCATCGACAGCGCGCCATCGTCATGGGTCAGGCCGGTCTTGCTGGTCGGCTCGTGCGGTACGGGTTTCAGGATGCGCTTGGGATCGTTGCGCGTACCGCCCTGGATCAGGCCGGTGCCGGGATCGGTGGGATAGGTGAAGGCGCGGTAGAAGCTGGTGCCGTCCAGCCGCTTCTGGTCGAGATAGCGCAGGAAATTGGCGCTGGTCAGCGGCGCACGCTCGACCTCCAGCGCGATGGTGATCGTCCCCGCGCTGGTGACGATGGCGACGGGCAGCGTTTTAGGGGACGGCTTGGCGGGGCCCGGCGCGCCGGGCGGGCTGACCGGCGGGATCGGCGCGGGTGGGGACGGCGTGGGGGCCTGTTCAGGCGCCTGTTCAGGGGCCTGTGCGAACAACGGTGCCGACAGGGGCGCAACCAGCGCCGGGATCAGGGAAACCGCCAGCGCGGCCAGGGGGAGCATCCTCTTCATGCGCCCCATCCTATCGCCTTGCCCCCCGGTGGCAAGCGGCTGGCGATGGGTGCGATGGAGAGGGTGGGACATTGGCGCTATCTGCCAACACATGCAAAAGGGAACCGAACAGCGTAACCCCCTTCTCCCTCGCCCCATGGCAATCGCCCGGCCGCATCCCTATAGAGTCCCGACTATGGATGCGTTTGCCCCCACCCTCGGCCTCGCCGCCTTGTTCCTGCTGACGGTCGCGGGGATGGAGGGGTTCGCCTATGTCATGCACCGTTGGGTCATGCATGGGCCGGGCTGGTTCCTGCACGCCAGCCACCATCGTGCGCGCGCGGGATTCTGGGAGGCGAACGACCTGTATTTCGTGATCTTCGCCCTCCCCTCCATCCTGCTTTTGCTGGGCGGGGTACAGTGGGGATGGGGCGCGTGGGCGACCGTCGTGGGGGCCGGGATCGCGGCCTATGGCGCCATCTACCTCGGCTTTCACGACATCATCGTGCATCGGCGGGTCAACCACCGCTATGTCGCGCGCTCGCCCTATATGAAGCGGATCGTGCAGGCGCACCGCCTCCACCATATCGTCGAGACGAAAGCGGGCAATGTCAGCTTCGGCTTCCTGATCGCGCCACGGCCGGAGGCGCTGAAGGCGCAACTGGCGGCGATGCCGGACAAGCGCCTGCGCGCGCCCGCCGCCTCAGCCGCCGCGCAGGACTGACGTCCTGAACGGACCGGACGGATCAGGACCCGTTGGCGGGATAGACCGGATCGACCGGCTGTTCCGGCCATGCCTTGGAAATCGCCTCCGCCACCCGCTCCCCGGCCTCCTCATGCGACGCATAGACCGGGCCGGAGCGTGCCAGCAGGTCACCCTGCGGGTCGCTGCGGATTTCGGCGAAGACATGGCCGGTGGCGGGATCGGTGAGGGTGTCGATGAGAAAACGGGCCATGGCATGCCTCCTGAACTGGGGGTGGAGCAGCGGACGCGCCGCCTGTCGTTACGGCATCAACCGTCGCCGTCGGGCAGGGTTCCGTGGGGCAGGGCCACGAGGAGCATCGTCGGGGGGGCATCTCCATCGCCATCCCCTATCCCTGAAGCGTGATGGCTTTTCCCTGAATCGTCGTGAATCGCCCTTGCGAGCGCCGGGAGCCGCAGGCGGGCCACGCTCAACCCATCACTGGGCCGCCCCATGGGTTGCTTCGCTGCGCTCGCCATGACGAGGTGAGTCTCGCCCATGTCGCCCCGTGCCCTTGCCCGCTCTCACCACCCCGCGCATCGGCGCTTGGGTTGCGCGCCGCCCTGCCCTATGGAGGGGACCTGATGACGATGCGGGACTGAAAACCACGTGACCTCTGCCCTTCTCCTGATTGCGGACGCGGTGCCGCAGGCCATCCAGTTTACCAGCCTCGGCCTCGATCCGGTGGCGCTGGACCTCGGCTTCTTCACAATCAAATGGTACAGCCTCGCCTATCTGGCGGGCATCCTCATCGCCTATTGGTATCTGTCGGTGCTGATCCGCCAGCCGGGCGCACCGCTGGCGCGGCGGCACGCCGACGACATGGTCTTCTACGCCACGCTGGGCATCATCATCGGCGGGCGGCTGGGCTATGTGATCTTCTATAACCCGGAGATTTTCGAGCATCCGCTGGACGTGCTGAAACTGTGGCAGGGCGGCATGTCGCTGCATGGCGGCACGCTGGGCGTGATCCTCGCCATCTGGTGGATGGCGCGGGCGAACCAACTCTCCTTCCTGCGGGTGTGCGACTATATCGCCTGCTGCGTGCCGGTCGGGCTGGGACTGGGGCGCATCGCCAATTTCATCAATGGCGAACTGTGGGGCAAGGCGACCGACGTACCGTGGGCTATCGTCTTTCCGACCGGCGGCGACGTGCCGCGCCACCCCAGCCAGCTTTACGAGGCCGTGCTGGAGGGGCCGCTGATGTTCGCCATCCTCGCCTTCTTCTTCTGGCGCACGGATGCCCGCTATCAGCCGGGCAAGCTGTTCGGCATCGCCGCCCTCACCTATGGCGCGGCGCGGTTCGGGGTGGAATATTTCCGGGAGGCGGACGCGCAGCTGATGGAGTTCGCGCAGCGCACCGGCCTGCACATGGGCCAGTGGCTGACCATCCCCATGCTGCTGATCGGCCTGTGGCTGGTCGCCACCGCCAAGGGTCGCCGCGTGCGGGTGGAGCCGATCGCAGGCGCCAAGAGTGTCGGCTGACACGGCGGTAACACGTCCGGGCGAGGCCATCGCGCGGCGCATCGACGCGGACGGGCCGATGACGCTGCACGACTATATGGCCCTCGCCAACGCCCATTATTATGCGACGCGCGATCCGCTGGGCGCGGGCGGCGACTTCATCACCGCGCCGGAAATCAGCCAGATGTTCGGGGAGATGATCGGCCTGTGGCTGGCCGATCTGTGGGCGCGGGCGGGGCGACCGGCGGTCCAGTATGTCGAGCTGGGGCCGGGCCGGGGCACGCTGGCCGCCGATGCGCTGCGTGCGCTGGCGTCGGCGGGGTGCCACCCCCTTGCCGTGCATCTGGTCGAGACCAGCCCCGTCCTCCGCGCGGCGCAGGCGCGGGCGGTCCCCGACGCGCATTTCCATGACGACGCCGCAACCCTGCCGACCGACACGCCGCTGCTGATCGTCGCCAATGAATTTTTCGACGCCCTGCCCTTTCGCCAGATCGTCCGCACCGATGCGGGCTGGCGCGAGCGGGTGCTGGCCAACGACCGGCTGGAATGGGGCAGGCGCTTCCTGCCGGGGCTGGGCACCGCGGATGTGACCGCGCCCGCCGCCTTTGCCCCCGCGCCGCAGGGTTCGGTGGTGGAAAGCTGTCCCATCGGCGAGGCGATCATGACCACGCTGGCGACGCGCATCGCCGCGCAGGGCGGCGCGATGCTGACCATCGACTATGGCCATGCCGGGCCGGCGGTGGGCGACACGATGCAGGCGGTGCAGGCGCATCGCTTTGCCGACCCGTTCGTGGAACCGGGCGCGCGCGACATCACCGCCCATGTCGATTTCACCGCGCTGGCCGATGCGGCGGTGGCGGCGGGCGTCAACGTCTCCCCCTTGGTGGAACAGGGCGATTTCCTGATCCGGCTGGGCATCGGCGCGCGGTCGGGGATGCTGGCGAAACAGGCCCCCGAACGGCGCGACGAGCTGGTCGCGGCCATGCTGCGCCTGACCGACCCGGCGGAGATGGGGCGTTTGTTCAAGGTGATGGCGGCGGTCGATCCCGACTGGCCGGTGCCGGAGGGGTTTGCATGACGGATGGCGTGACCGATGGGGTGGCCGGTGGCGTGGAGCGACTGACCAGCGCGGCGCTGGACGGGGTGGCGCATGGCTTTCTGGGGCGGCGCGGCGGCGTGTCGACGGGCATCCACGCCGGGCTGAACGTCGGGCTGGGATCGGACGACGACCGGGCGGCCATCCTGACCAACCGCGACCGGGCGCGCGACGCGGTGCTGCCCGGATCGACACTGGTGACGCTGCATCAGGTCCATTCCGCCGATGTGGTGCGGATCAACGCCGCCCTGCCGCTGGACCAACGGCCGGAGGCGGACGCGCTGGTCACCGACCGGCCCGGCCTGCTGCTGGGGGTGCTGACCGCCGATTGCGTGCCGGTACTGCTGGCCGACCGGCAGGCCGGGGTCGTCGGCGCGGCCCATGCCGGGTGGAAGGGCGCGGTGGGCGGCGTGACCGACGCCACCCTCTCCGCCATGGAGGCGCTGGGCGCGGATCGCGGCCGCATCGCCGCCGCAATCGGCCCCTGCATCGGCCGGGCGAGCTACGAGGTGTCGGAAGCCTTCATCACCCCCTTCCTGACCGAAGATGCCGAGAACGCGCGCTTCTTTGGCGCGGGCAAGCCGGGGCACCTGATGTTCGACATCGCCGCCTATGTCGCCGCGCGGCTGGCGCTGGCGGGGGTGGGGCGCATCGACCTGCTGGACGAGGATACCTATAGCCAGCCGGACCGCTTCTTCAGCTTCCGCCGATCCTGCCATCTGTCCGAGCCGGGATATGGGCGGCAAATTTCGCTGATCGGGCTGGGGTAAGACGCTTCAGCTGCCTATTTCTTGCGCTCCCACCACAGGGCGAACAACAGGCTGCTCAGCAGATTGAGGGCGATGCTGGTACTGGCGTCCGACACCCATTGATTGATCGCGAACAGCGGGCCGGAGTTCTTGGGGATCGTCGGCGGTGGGGGCGGGACGATCTCGACCGGAGGAACAGCCGGATTGCCGGAAACGATGGCCCATAGGTCGCGGAAGAAATATTGGGTGTGCAGGGTGAAATAGCGGGGAAACGCCAGTAAGGACTTCGCCTCCTTGCCCATTTCGATATGCCATGCCTCGGCAAGATAGCGCATCATGTCGACATAGCCGAAGATGATGACCCAGAATAACAGGATCAGGATCGGAAGCCTGCGGTCCCCCTCCAGCCACATTAGGGGGGTGCTGAGCGACACAAATGCCACCCCGGCGCACGCAACGAAGAACAGCCACAGGAAAATCGGCGCCGCCTCATAGCAATAGACAAGGGCGGCAGAGAGTATCGCGCCTACGATCATGACGAATATCGCGACGATGATCGAATAGAGCAGGCGCAGGATCACAGCGAGGACAGATGCTTTCTTCATTCCGGCGATTCCCCCTTGCTGTTCTCTGGTAAGCGAAAGGTGCGGGAGAAGTCACCCCGATAGTACACCGGTCATGTGCGTGCAGCGACTCCGCTCACCCCCACTCCACCACCGGCCAGCCCCGCTCCGCCGCCAGCTTCCGCAATGGCGCATGCGGGTTCGCCGCATATGCCTCGTCGGCATAGTCCAGCATCGGCGCGTCCGACACATGGTCGGAATAGGCGCGCACGAAGCAACCGTCGCGCACGAAGCCCTCGCGGATCATCCACGCCTCGATCATGCGCAATTTCGCGCTGTCATAGCAATTCTCGCCCGCGATCCGCGCGCGCAGATAATTGCTGCCCTGCGTCATATGGTCGGTCGCGATCACATGGTCGAAGCCCAGCCGCCGCGCGATCGGCTCGACATAGAGGCGGTAGGAGGCCGATGCGATCACCAGCACCGCGCCCTCCGCCCGGTCCGCCGCGATCTGCGCCAGCGCGCCCGGCCGGATGTTGCGGGCGATCACCCGGTCGGCATAGCGTTCGACATGGGCCTGGATCGCATCCCGGCTGACCCTGTGGCCCATCATCAGCCACTGGTTCCATTCCTTGGCCTGTCGCCGGTCGATCCCTTTCAGCACATAGGCCAGCATGACCAGCCCCACGAAGGGCAGCAGCAGCAGCCGCCACGGCGCGGTCGCCAGCGCCATATGGGTCAGGAAAGCGGCATAGGTTCCGCGTCTCGTAATGGTGCGGTCCATGTCGTAGATCGAAATATGGATCATTGCTGCGGCGCAACCTTTTATGCGTTCAAGCCGTTGATCCCGCCGATGGGCCATTTCGGCTTGCCGCGCAACGCAAAGTGGACCAGTTTCGCCCCGACCATGACCAAGGCCGATTTCACCGAGATTTCCGAGGGCGAAAGCCGCGCCATCGTCCTGACGGGCAGCCTGTCGCTGTCCTGTCTGGGCGATGTCCCCAATCGCCTCGACCGGGTGGACGGCCCCGTCGCCCGCATCGACCTGTCGGGTGCGGAGCATATCGACACGGTCGGCGCATGGATCGTGCGGCGCACGGCGGAGCGGCTGGACGCCGAGGTGGTGGGCGCCAATGCCGACGCCGGGCGGCTGCTGGACGTCGTATCGGGGTTCGAGGAACCGGCCTCCCGCGCGGAAAAGCCGCAGATCGCACCGCTGCGCATATTGGCGCAGGTCGGGGATGCGGTCGTGACGACGGGCCAGACCCTGTACGGCCTCGTCGGTTTTCTGGGCGCGGTGCTGATCTCCGCCTGGACGCTGATCCGCCATCCCAGCCGCTTTCGCGTCAATGCGGTGGTGCAACGGTTCGAGGTCGTCGGCGTCGCGGCGCTGGGCATCATCGGCCTGATGAGCTTCCTGATCGGCGTCGTCATCGCGCAGCAGGGATCGGTGCAGCTCGAACAATTCGGCATGGAGGTGCTGACCATCAACCTGGTCGGCCGCCTGACCTTTCGCGAACTGGGCGTGCTGATGACCGCGATCATGGTCGCGGGCCGGTCCGGCTCCGCCTTTGCCGCGCAACTGGGCACGATGCAGCTCAACGAGGAAGTGGACGCGATGCGGACCATCGGCGTCGCCCCGATGGAGGCGCTGGTCATGCCGCGCATCATCGCGGCGGTGGTGATGATGCCCCTGCTCGGCTTCTACGCCTCCATCTGCTCGATCATCGGCGGCGGCTTCCTGTGCGCCATCGCGCTGGACATCCCGCCCGTCACCTTCGTCCAGCGGCTACGCGAGGTCGTGCCGCTGACCGACATCTGGATCGGCCTTATCAAGGCGCCCGTGTTCGGCCTCATCATCGGCATGGCGGGCTGTTTCCAGGGGTTGCAGGTGCGCGGCAATGCGGAGGAGGTGGGCCTGCGCACCACCGCCGCCGTGGTGCAGGCGATCTTCCTCGTCATCGTCATCGATTCCGTCTTTGCGGTCTTCTTCACATGGATCGGCTGGAAATGAGCGACGGGGACATCATCGCGCAGGCCGACCGCAAGCTGGGCGAGGCGGTGGAGACGAGCGACGTCGCCATCTCCATCCGCGGCCTGAAAAACGCCTTTGGGGAGCAGGTCATCCATGATGGCCTCGACCTCGACGTGCGCAAGGGGGAGATCCTCGGCGTGGTCGGCGGGTCGGGCACCGGCAAGTCGGTGCTGATGCGCTCCATCATCGGCCTGCAAACCCCGGTGGAGGGGGAGATCCAGGTGTTCGGCCAGCCCATGGTCGACAATGACGACGAGGAGGCGCAGCTCGCCATCCGTCGCCGCTGGGGCGTGCTGTTCCAGAATGGCGCGCTGTTCTCCACGCTGACCGTGTCGGAGAATGTGCAGGTTCCGATCCGCGAATATTATCCCAATATCTCCGACGCGCTGCGGGAGGAGATTGCGGGATACAAGATCCGCATGACCGGCCTGCCCGGCGACGCCGCGCCCAAATTCCCCTCCGAACTGTCGGGCGGCATGAAGAAACGGGCGGGTCTGGCCCGCGCGCTGGCGCTCGACCCGGACCTGCTCTTCCTCGACGAGCCGACGGCGGGCCTCGACCCCATCGGCGCGGCGGCGTTCGACGAGCAGACGCGCGAGTTGCAAAGGACGCTGGGCCTGACCTGCTTCCTCATCACCCATGACCTCGACACGTTGCACGCCATTTGCGACCGGGTCGCGGTGCTGGCGGACAAGCGCGTCATCGCGGTCGGCACCATCGACGAACTGCTGGCGACCGACCATCCGTGGATTCAGGAATATTTCAACGGGCCGCGCGGGCGGCTGGCCCACGCCGGATCGACCAGCCTGCGGCAGGCGCCGGCGCGACACGACGATCAAGCAAAGAAGGCGGAAAGCTGATGGAAACCCGGTCCAACCATATCTTGGTCGGCACAGTGACGCTGATCCTGCTGGCGGCCATCGTGATCGCCGCCTTCTGGTTCTCCCGCATCGGGGAGGCCGACAATAATGAATATGACGTCTTCTTCAAATCGTCGGTCAGCGGCTTGGCGAAGGGGTCGGGCGTCTCCTATTCGGGCGTGCCGTCGGGTCAGGTGAAGACCATCGAATTGTGGAAGAAAGACCCCAATTTCGTCCGCGTCCGCATTTCGGTGAACAGCGACGTGCCGATCCTGCAAGGCACCACCGCGACGATCCAGAGCCTGGGCTTTACCGGCGTGTCGGAAATCCAGCTCGACGGCGGCGTCAAGGGCGCGCCGGCCATCGCCTGCCCGGAGGAAGACCCGCTGTCCGCCTGCCCCGAAGGCGTGCCGGTGATCCCGACCAAGCCGGGCGCGCTGGGCCAGTTGCTCAACAACGCGCCGCAGTTGCTGGAGCGCCTCACCACCCTGACCGAGCGTCTGACCGAGGTGCTGAGCGATGATAATCAGGCCAGCATCGCGGGCATCCTGAAAAATACGCAGGTGCTGACCCGATCCCTGTCCGATCGCGGGCCGGAGATTGCCGCGACGCTGGCGCAGGCGCGCATCGCGGTGAAGCAGGCCGGTGACGCCGCCGAACAGATCGGCGAACTGGCGGGCACCACCAACGCCCTGCTGAACAATGAGGGCAAGCCGCTGATGGCGGACCTGCGCGAGACGGTGAAGTCCGCCAAGGGCAGCATGAACGCGCTGGACGCGACCATCAAGGAAGCGCAGCCGGGCGTGCAGGCGTTCAGCCAGCGGACCATGCCGGAGGTCGGCCTGCTGATCCGCGACCTGCGTCGCATGGCGGGCGCGCTCCAGAATGTGGCGGAGAAGATCGACCAGCAAGGGGCAGGCTCCATCATCGGATCGCCCGCGCTGCCGGATTACAAGGAATGACGGACATGACGATGAACGGGAACAGCCCCCTGCGCCGCTCCACCCGCGCCACCCTGCTGGTGGCGGGCCTCCTGTCGGCCACGCTGCTGGGCGGCTGCGTCCGCTTCGGCGCCAAGCCGCCCGCCTCCCTCCTGACCGTGGAGAGCAACGCGCGCGTGGCGCCGGGCACGGTCGCGGCGGCGGACAAGGGCGTGGTGACGATCATCGAGCCGGACGTGCCCAAGGCGCTGTCCACCGTGCGCGTCGCGGTGCGGACCGGCGACACCAGCTTCGCCTATGTGCCAAAGGCCTATTGGGTCGACACCCCACGCAATCTGTTCCGCGCCGTGGTGGCGGAGACGGTGGCGTCGCGCAACAGCGTGCTGGTGCTGGACGGCGGGCAATTTTCCGCCGCCCCCGGCAAGCGGCTGACCGGCGACCTCGTCGAATTCGGTATCGACGCGCGGGCGCGGCAGGCGGTCGTGACCTATGATGCGACGCTGGTCGGGTCGGGCGGTGTCCTGTCCAAGCGGCGCTTCACCGCCACCGCCCCGGTACGCGACATCGATTCCAACGGCGTGGCCCCCGCCATCGGCGTGGCGGCGAACGGGGTTGCGGTTCAGGTCGCGGACTGGCTCAAGACGCTCTGACAGGGCACCAGTCCGGCGGCGGCGTCGGTGTTGCATCCGCCCGAAGCGGCCCCATGGCGCGCGCCGCAGCGCCGCCGCCATAACGCCCTTGCATCGCCCCTGTGTCGACGCCGGTGTGTCGACGCCGGGCCTTGTATCGCAAACGGGACCGATTGGCCGGCCGGGCAAAGATTTTCTCTGGCCTGATCCCGGTCGCTTCTGCTGCATGATCCCCCGCACCGGACCAGTCCGGGCCGGAATGGAGGAAGGTTGAGGATGAGCGAACAGGCCGTCCGCGCAGATGTGCGCGCGTTTCTGGACAGGATGCAGGCCACGCCCCGCCCGCCCTTCACGGCCGAGGTGCTGGCCAAGATTCGCCTGATGCCGCCGGAGATGATGGCCGCGATGGATCGGCCGGTCGGCGATCTGGCGGTCATCCGCGACCTGTCCATCGCCGGGCCGGGCGGGGAGATCGCGCTGCGCCTGTTCGATGCGCGGGCGGATCGGGAGGCCGGGCCGGTGGTCGTCTTCTACCATGGCGGCGGCTTCGTCGTCGGCGGCATCGCGAGCCATGCCGGGCTGGCGGCGGAGATTGCGCGCCAGCTCGACCTGCCCGTCCTCTCCGTCGAATATCGCCTCGCCCCCGAAAACCCCTGGCCCGCAGGCGCGGACGATGCGGAAGCCGCCGCGCGCTGGATCGCGGATAATGGCGCGGCCTTGGGACGCGAGATCACCGGCCTGATCCTGTGTGGGGACAGCGCGGGCGGCAATCTGACCCTCGTCACCGCGCAGGCGCTGCGCGATACCCCCGCCGCCGTGCCGGTGCGGCTGCAATGCGCCCTCTATCCCGGCACCGACCATAGCCGCAAACATCCCTCCCGCGTCACGTTCGCCAAGGGCGTCGGGTTGGATGGGACGGACATGGACCTGTACGACCTGCATTATGCGTCGGACGGGACGCACTGGCGCAGTTCGCCGCTGCTGGGCGACCATCGGGGCCTGCCGCCGCTGCTGCTCGTCACCGCCTCGCACGATCCGCTGCGGGACGAGGGCCGCGCCTATGCCGCCGCCGCCATCGCGGCGGGCGTCCCGACCACCTATCGCGAGGTGGAGGGCACCATCCATGGCTTCGCCACCTATCGCGCCGCGCTGCCCTCCGCGCAGGCCGACCTCACCGCCGTGCTGACGCTGGCGAAGGCCATGATCGCGGAGGGGTAGTTTCCTTCCCTCCTCACCTCTTATCCCGGCGCAAACCGGCATGAAAGGTCAGGGCCGGCATGAGAGGTAGTGCGGCGCTCGATCGCCGCAATCACCGCCCTCTCCCTCATCCCAGGCTCTTCACCACCTGCTCGCGCACATCCTTGGACAGGTCCGCACTGTCCTCGATCCGGCGCAGTTGCGCCTGCATCAGCGCGGCGCGCCCCTCGTCGAACCGCCGCCAGCGGCCCAGCGGCGGGACCATGCGCGCGGCCACCTGCGGATTGATCGCGTCCACCGCCAGGATGAAGTCGCCGACCATGCGATACCCCTTGCCGTCCGCCCGGTTGAACGCCCACTGGTTGCCGGAGAAGGCCCCGTACAGCGCCCGCGCCCGGTTGGGGTTGGCCAGCGTGAAATCCTTGTGCCGGGCCAGTTCCTCGATCAGTTCCACCGTATCGGGGTGAAAGCTGAACGCCTGCGTCTGGAACCATTTGTCCAGCACCAGCGCATCCTTGCTGTAGCGGTTGTAGAAGATGTCGAGCGCCGCCTCCCGCTCATCGCTGGTGCCATTGGCCAGCGTGGCGAGCGCGGACTGCCGCTCCGTCATATTGTCCGCCCCGTCGAACTGAGCAAAGGCGATGGCCGGGCCATCCTTCGCCCCCGACGCGACGAGGAAGTTCAACGCCACATTGCGCAACCGCCGCGCCGCCTTGGCATCGGGGGAGAGGGAGAAACCCTTGCGCGCCGACGCCGTGTGCAGGGCGCGCCACTGGTCCTCCAGCACCCGCCCGATCTCCGCCTGCAAGGCCTCGCGCGCCGCATGGATGCCGTCCGGGTCCACCACCGGCATCTGGTCGCCCAGATAGGCCTCGCCGGGCAGCTTCACCGCCTCCGCCACAAAGGCCCCGTCCAGCGCAGGGTCGGCCAACGTGCGGCGGATCGCCTCGATCACCGGCCCGCTCTCCAGCCGGTCGCCCGCGATATGCGCCATCAGCACATTGACCATCAACTGTTGCATCGCCTCGTATCGACCGAACGGGTCGTCATCATGCGCCGACAGCAGGGCCAGGTCGGCGTTGCTGCGGTTCGCCTCCACGATCACGGGGGCGGAAAAGCCGCGGTTGATCGACAGCACCGGCGGCTTTGCATGGCCGGGGCGGGTGATGGTGACGCTGAGCCGGTCGAGCATCACCAGCTCCTCCGCCGCCTGCCCCGGCGCCTGCGGATCGAACAGCGCGACGCGCAGCGGGATCGCCATCGCCTGCTTCACCGGCTGGCCCGGCGTCGCGGGCAGGGTCTGGGTCAGGGTCAGGCTGGCGCGGCCCGTCGCCGCGTCGTGGGACAGGGCGGCGGACACGCGCGGCGTGCCCGACTGGCTGTACCACAGGCGGAACTGCGTCAGGTCGACGCCGCTGGCATCCTCCATCGCCTTCACGAAATCCTCGCACGTCGCGGCCTCGCCGTCATGCCGGTCGAAATAGAGGTCGGTGCCCTTGCGAAACGCCGCATCCCCCAGGATCAGCGCGATCATGCGGATGATCTCCGCCCCCTTGTTATAGATGGTGGCGGTGTAGAAGTTGCTGATCTCCATATAGGATTCGGGGCGGATGGGGTGGGCCAGCGGCCCGGCATCCTCCGGGAACTGCCCGGCGCGCAGCATCCGCACATCCTCGATCCGCTTGACCGCATGGCTGCCCATGTCGGCGGAGAAATTCTGGTCGCGATAGACGGTGAAGCCCTCTTTCAGGCTGAGCTGGAACCAGTCGCGGCAGGTGACGCGATTGCCCGACCAGTTGTGGAAATATTCATGGGCCACCACGCCCTCCACCGCGTCATAGTCCAGGTCGCTCGCCGTTTCCGGGTCGGCGAGGATGTAGCGGCTGTTGAAGATGTTCAGCCCCTTGTTCTCCATCGCGCCGAAATTGAAATCGGACACGGCGACGATGTTGAACACGTCGAGGTCATATTCGCGGCCATAGACTGTCTCGTCCCAGGCCATGCTGTCCTTCAGCGCCTTCATGGCATGGTCGGTGCGGGG
The DNA here is from genome assembly GCF_021403115.1 of Sphingobium sufflavum. GTDB lineage: Bacteria > Pseudomonadota > Alphaproteobacteria > Sphingomonadales > Sphingomonadaceae > Sphingobium > Sphingobium sufflavum. The sequence continues at coordinate 242,098 of NZ_JAJSSH010000001.1, read as the reverse complement.
CAGGTCGCCCTCCTTGACCCAGATGCCCAGTTTCACCGTGCGCCCGCTCATCGTGGTGAAGCTGTCGGTGTTGCAGGACAGGTCGCCCGCGACCAGCGCGAAGAGGTAGCAGGGCTTGGGAAAGGGATCGGTCCAGCGCGCGAAATGGCGGCCGTCGCCGAAACTGCCATGTTCGACCGGATCGCCATTGGCCAGCAGGATGGGATAGTCGCCCTCGTCCGCGCGCAGCAGCACGTCGTAGCGGGAGAGGACATCGGGCCGGTCGGGGAAGAAGGTGATGCGGCGGAACCCCTCCGCCTCGCACTGGGTGCACAGCAGGCCGCCCGATGCATACAGGCCCATCAGCTTGGTGTTGGCGATGGGGGAGAGGGTCGTTTGCGTCTCCACCACATGCGCGCCGCCGGTCAGCGGGATGACCAGCGCCTCCTCCTCCAGCGCATAGCCGCCTTCGGGCAGGTCCACCCCGTCCACCGTCACGCGAGTCGGGCTGATGCCGTCCCGGTCGAGGCGCAGCGGGCGGTCGTGCTCGCCGTTGCGGGTGACGGAGAGGCGGGCGGTGACGATCGTCGCATCGGGATCGAGGTCGAAGGTCAGCGCGATGTCGGGCACCAGCCAGTCGGGCACGCGATAGGCCTCACGGCGGATGATGACGGGCGCGGACGCCGCAGAAAGGGCGGAGGTGGGGGGGGTGGAGATGTCGGCCATGCGGAGGAGACTAGGGGCAGGCGCGGGCCGGGACAATGCGCCTCGCGGGCGAAGGTGGTAAAAATGGTCCGATGCGGGCAGAAGGATCGTCACAGGAACCGGCACAGGCATAGGGACAGGCATTGACGCATCTCCTCATCTTCGGGCTGGGCTATACGGCGGGACGGATCGCGGACCGGCTGGCGGCGGACGGCTGGACGGTCGAGGCGACGGGCACCAAGGGCACGCTGGACTTTGCGGATGGGGATGCCGTGCGCGCCGCCATCGGGCGGGCCAGCCACATCCTCTCCTCCGTCCCCCCGGCACAGGGGGTGGACCCGGTGCTGGTCCATCATGGCGCGGCGCTGGCGGCGGCGGGGCCTGTGCGCTGGACCGGTTACCTCTCCTCCACCGGCGTCTATGGCGATGCGGGCGGCGCGTGGGTGGACGAGAGCGCGCCGACCGGCCGGGGACGGCGGCAGGCGCGGACGGAGGCGGACGCGGCGTGGCAGGCCCTGCGCGGCGACGTGCGCGTCTTTCGCCTGCCCGGCATCTATGGTCCGGGGCGCAGCGCGCTGGACCGGGTGCGGCAGGGTCAGGCGCATCGCATCGACCTGCCCCACCAGATATTCAGCCGGGTGCATGTCGACGACATCGTCTCCGGCGTCATCGCCAGCTTCGACGGGCCGCCGGGCGTCTATAATCTGGCCGACGACCTGCCCTGCCACCAGAATCAGGTGGTAGAGGCGGCAGCGGAGTTGCTGGGGCTGGAACCGCCCCCGCTGCAATCCATGGCGGCGGCGGACCTCAGCCCGGCGGCGCGCGCCTTCTATGCGGAGAATCGGCGGGTCGCCAATGGCAAGGCGAAGCGGCTGCTGGGCTGGCGACCCCGCCATGCGGACTATCGCTCCGGGCTGCGCGCCTGCCTGTAGCGCTTGCCGCCAATCCTGCCGCCGATCCCCCTGATCGACCCGGCGATTGACATTACCGCCACTTTTCCCTAATCGCGCTCGCCAGACAAGCGGCCGCCTCTGCGCGGCCCTTTTTCGTCTTACCGATTCTGATATTTCGAGGAATGACCGATGAAGCGCACTTTTCAGCCGAGCAATCTCGTTCGCAAGCGCCGCCACGGCTTTCGCGCACGTATGGCGACCGTTGGCGGCCGCAATATCCTGCGCGCACGCCGTTCGCGTGGCCGCAAGAACCTGAGCGCCTGAACGATTCGGCCACAGGCGATTTGGATATGCCGCTGGGGAAGATGACCCGGCGCGCGGACTATCTCGCGGCGAATCGCGGACAGCGCCAGACGACTCCGGGGTTTATCCTGCTGGTCCGTGACCGGCGGGACGGCGACCCTGCCGCGCGTCTGGGCATAACCGTGTCGAAAAAAGTGGGCGGCGCTGTCGTGCGAAATCGCATGAAGCGCCGTTTCCGCGTTTTGGGGCGCGAGCTGCTCGACGCCCATGCGCTGCCCGGTTCCGACCATGTGCTGATCGGCCGCAAGGATGGCGTGGAGCGCGATTTCGCCGCCCTGCGCGCGGAGTTGCAGGCGGCCCTGGCGCGCGCCGCGAAGAAGGCCGCCAAGGGCCAGGGCGAACGGGGCCAAGGTGAGCGCCCGAACCGGCACGCCACGCAGACCCCCGCCGCGCCCACCACCGAATCACCGGCCGCCTCCCTGTCATCAGGCCCCGACGGCCCTTGATCGCCCGGCTCTTCATCCTCATCGCCCTAGCCTGGCAATGGGGGCCGAGCCGCATCCTGCCGCCCACCTGCCGCTACGCCCCCAGCTGCTCCGCCTATGCGATAGAGGCGCTGGAACGGCATGGCGCGATCAGGGGTGGCTGGCTGGCGATGAAACGTCTATTGCGCTGCCATCCATGGGGCGGGTCGGGCTATGACCCGGTGCCACCCTGTGACTGCACGACCCACATATCCCGATAAAAACGGCGGACCGGATCACATTCATGCACGCGGACGACAAGCGTAACATCCTCATCGCGGCAGTCTTCACGATCGCCATCCTCTTCGGGTGGCCCTATGTCGCGAAGCATTTCTTCCCGCCTGCCGCACCGCCCGCGACCACGATCGAGGGGGGCAAGACCACGCCCGTCGCGCAACCGTCCGCCGACCCGGCGCTCGATTCGCCCGCCGCGACCCGCGACCGCGCCACCGTGCTGCGCGCCGCGCCGCGCATCGCCATCGAAACGCCGAAGCTGAAAGGCTCGCTGTCGCTCAAGGGCGCGCGGATCGACGATGTGGTGCTGCCCACCTACAAGGAAACGGTCGCGAAAGATTCGCAGCCGATCCGCCTCTTCTCCCCCAGCGGCACCGCCGACGCCTATTTCGCGGGCCTCGGCTGGAGCGGCGAGGGCGTGCGCGCCCCCGACGGCAACACCGTCTGGACGGCGGAGGGCATGAAGCTGACCCCCACTACCCCGGTCACCCTGCGCTGGGACAATGGCGCGGGCCAGCTTTTCTCCATCAAGCTGACGGTCGATCAGGATTATATGATCGCCGCCACGCAGACCGTGCAGAACAAGGGTGCGGGCACGGTGGGGGTGCGTCCCTATGCCTATGTCAGCCGCCGCGGAAAACCCAAGGATCAGGACACCTGGACCATCCATGTCGGCCCCATCGGCGTGTTCAACGACGCGGCCAATTATGGCGTCGATTTCAAGACGCTGGACGAGGAAGGGCCGCAGAAATTCACCAGCACCGGCGGCTGGGTCGGCTTTACCGACCATTATTGGCTGGCGGCGGTGATCCCCGACCAGACGGCATCGGTCAGCTCCACCTTCCGCAAGGGCGACGGCGACCAGTATCAGGCGGACTTTTCCGGTGAGACCAAGCTGGTCGCGGCGGGCAAGGCCGTCTCCACGACCAGCCGCATCTTCGTCGGCGCGAAGGAGACCCAGCTTCTCGACCGCTATCAGGATGGCGCGAACGGGGTGCAGGGCATCGCCAAGTTCGACCGGTCGATCGACTGGGGCTGGTTCTACTGGTTCGAAAAGCCGATCTTCTACCTGCTCGACTGGCTGTTCAAGGCGATCGGCAATTTCGGCGTCGCCATCATCTGCCTGACTTTCATCGTGCGCGGCATCATGTTCCCCGTGGCGCAGCGCCAGTTCGCCTCCATGGCGCAGATGCGCGCGGTGCAGCCGAAGATGAAGGCGATTCAGGAGAAGTATAAGAACGACAAGGCGAAACAGCAGCAGGAGATCATGGAGCTGTACAAGCGGGAGAAGGTGAACCCGCTGGCCGGCTGCCTCCCCATCTTCCTGCAAATCCCGGTGTTCTTCGCGCTGTACAAGGTGCTGACCCTGACCATCGAGATGCGGCACCAGCCGTTCGCGCTGTGGATCAAGGATCTGTCCGCGCCCGATCCGCTGCACATCCTCAACCTGTTCGGCCTGCTGCCCTTCACGCCCCCGGCGTTCCTGGGCATCGGCGTGCTGGCGGTCCTGCTGGGCATCACCATGTTCCTGCAATTCCGCCTGAACCCCGCGCCGATGGACGCGACGCAGAAGCAGGTGTTCGCGATCATGCCGTGGATGATGATGTTCGTGATGGCGCCCTTCGCCACCGGCCTGCTGATCTACTGGATCACGTCCAACATCCTGACCGTGGCGCAGCAGCAATGGCTGTATCGCCGCCACCCCGCCCTCAAGGAAAAGCCCGCCGGTTGATCCGGCAGGCTTTGACCGACGGAAACCGGGCCGAAGGAGGCCGGGCCATGACTGAAGAGCATTTCAACGAGCAGGACGAACAGGACCGGGCGGACCGGATCGAGGAGGCGCGCAAGATCTTCTCCGGCCCGATCACCTTCCTGCGGTCCGCCCCTGCGCTGAAGTTCCTGCCGGAACCGGACGTGCCGGAAATCGCCTTTGCGGGCCGGTCCAACGTGGGCAAGTCGTCGCTCATCAACGCGCTGACCAACCGCAACGGCCTCGCGCGCACGTCCAACACGCCGGGACGGACGCAGGAGCTGAACTTCTTCGACGTGGCCGGGAACGGCGGCGGGATGGAGGGGGTGCTGCCCCTGTTCCGCATCGTCGACATGCCCGGCTATGGCTATGCCAAGGCGCCCAAGGATATCGTGCGGCAGTGGCGGTTGCTGGTGAACGACTATCTGCGCGGGCGTGCGGTGCTGAAACGCGCCGTCGTGCTGATCGACAGCCGCCATGGCATCAAGGATGTCGACCGCGACGTCATGGACATGCTGGACGGCGCGGCGGTCAGCTATCGCCTCGTCATGACCAAGGCGGACAAGGTGAAGGCCAGCGACCTTGCCACCGTCACCGAAGCGACCGCGCAGGAAGTCCGCAAGCGGCCCGCCGCCCACCCAGAGATCATCATGACCTCCGCTGAAAAGGGCATGGGCATACCGGAACTGCGCGCGGCGGTGATCGACGCGCTGGTCTGACAGAGCCGGGGGCGGTCGTTTCCACGGCCTCGCCCCCGCCCACGTCTCTCCGCCACGTCTCTCCTCCCTGTGGGACTGTGCCGCGCGATAAGCCGCAGGTCGCCCTGAGTTCCGACGATCCCGCGCCTCTTCCCTGAACCCCGTCGTCTGGCGCCCCTCCCTCCTGGCGAAGCGGCGTGCCCCCTTGGCGACAGCGACAAGGGTCGCTACCGAGAGGGGAATGATTGACGGCACAAGCGGGCGGACCCTCCTTCCATGATAAAGCTGATTATCGGCAACAAGGCCTATTCGAGCTGGTCGCTGCGCGGCTGGCTGGCCATGAAGCAATCGGGCCTTCCCTTCGAGGAACTGGTCGTGCCGCTCTATGACGCGGACTGGGACAAGCGGCGGGAGGGTGACGAGTTCGCCCCCTCCTCCGGCAAGGTGCCGATCCTGTGGGACGGCGACATCGTGGTCTGGGACAGCTTGGCCATCGTCGAATATCTGAACGAGGCATCGGGCGGCACCCGCTTCTGGCCGGAAGACAAGGGCGCGCGGGCCATGGCCCGGTCGATGGCGGCGGAAATGCACAGCGGCTTCGCGGCGCTGCGCCGCAGCTACAGCATGAACATCCGCCAGATCTATCCTCCTGCCCCGGTGGAAGACGCCGCGGCCGTCGACATCCGCCGCGTCATGGAATTGTGGGCGCAGGCGCGCGCCCGTTATGGCGGCACCGGCGATTTCCTGTTCGGGGAATTCGGTGCGGCGGACATCATGTTCGCGCCGGTCATTACCCGCCTCATCACCTACTCCCTGCCCGTCGCCCGTTTCGCCGAACCCTATATGCGGGCGGTGGTCGAGCATCCTTTCATGCAGGAATGGATCGGTGGCGCGCAGGCGGAGGATTGGGTAATAGAACGGTTCGAACAACAGGCGCCGACCGGGGGGTGAAGGCGCGCATGACGGGTGGGACATTTTGAGCGGCAATAGTGTGAACGGCGACAGCCTGAACGGCAGGGACGACTTTGCCCGCCAGTCGGCGGCGCAGGGCGATGACGATGCGATTCGCGCGATCCTGCACGAACTGTGCGACGTGACCGACATGGGCTTTGCCGCCGTCGCCCGCGTAACGGAAAGCCGGTGGATCGCGGTGCAGGTGCTCGACAAGATCGAGTTCGGCCTGAACCCCGGCGACGAGCTGGAGATCAAGACCACCATCTGCGACGAGATCCGCGCCTGTGGGCAGGAGGTCGTGATCGACGATGTGGCGGGCCATCAGCAGTGGCGGACCCATCATACGCCGATGCTCTATGGCTTTCGCAGCTATGCCTCCTTTCCGCTGACGCTGCCCGACGGCAGCTTCTATGGCACGCTCTGCGCCATTGACCCGCGCAGCCGCGCCGGATTGAGCGGTCCCGAAGTCGTGGCCCGGCTGACGGACTGCGCACGGCGGGTAGAGGCCATCCTCGCCACCAAGGCCCGCGTCGACGAACATCCCTGAACGGCCAGAGGCAAAGGAGCGGCAGGACGAGCGGGTCGTTGCCGGTGCCTGATGTCAGGGGCGGCAGGGACTCAGGGGCGGCAGGGACAGCGCACTGTCAGCCATCCTCTGGAGCGGGACGACATTCTATCGAACCGTCATCGCCAGCGCCGCGACGCATGGCGTCGATCCGATATTGCCAGACGCGGGGATCGTACGCCCGCCAGCAGTCGCTCCCCGGTCAGCCGATCAGACCGTGAAGCTCTCGCCGCAACCGCATGCGCCCTTGGCGTTGGGGTTGTTGAAGGTGAAGCCGGCGGTGAAATCATCCTCCACCCAGTCCATGGTCGAGCCGATCAGATACAGGACCGAACCGCCGTCGATGTAGAAGAGGCCGCCGGGTGTTGCGATCTTCTCGTCAAACTTCGCTTCCTCGGTCACATAATCGACCGAATAGGCAAGGCCGGAACAACCGCGACGGGGGGTGGACAGCTTGACGCCGATGGCCCCGTCCGGCGCGCGCGCCATCAGGTCGGCGATGCGCTGCTCCGCACCGGGCGTCAGCGTGACGGCGGCGGGACGGGCGCGGGCGGCGGCGGGCGTGGTCTGGACGTTCATCACAGCATCCCCAGTTCGAGTTTCGCCTCGTCGGACATTTTCTGCGGATCCCATGGCGGATCCCACACCAGATTGACCTCCGCATGGCCGACCCCCGGCACGGAACCAACGCGCAATTCCACCTCGGCCGGCATGGATTCGGCCACCGGGCAATGCGGCGTGGTCAGCGTCATGGTGACGACGGCATGGCCATCGGTGACCTCGACGCCATAGATCAGGCCGAGATCATAGATGTTGACCGGGATTTCCGGGTCGAAAATCTCCCGCAGGGCGGTGATGATGCCTTCATAGACATCCCCGCCCGGCTCGCCCGCCGGTACGCCAGCGGGCTTTTCCTGAAGAAAACCGTCCAGATAATCGCGCTTGCGGGGCGCGGGTTGCTCGCTCGCATCCGTCGGCACGCCGGACGCATTGACATCCACGCGCGCCCGCGCGGGAGGCGTCACGCCGTCCACTTCCTCGACCGCGATCCGACGTTCCTCGCCCTGATGTTCCGCCCCGATGTCCTCAGCCATTGCCGAAAATCTTCCTTACCCGTTCCATGCCCCGCGCCAGCGCCTCTATGTCGCTGGCATCGTTGTAGATGCCGAAGCTCGCCCGCGCGGTGGCGGGCACGCCCAGCGCCTCCATCAGCGGCTGGGCGCAATGATGGCCCGCGCGGATGGCGACGCCGCTTTCGTCCAATATGGTGCCGATGTCGTGGGGATGCACCCCCTCCATCGCAAAGGAGACGATGCCCGACGCATTCTCCGGCCCCAGCAGGCGCACGCTGTTGATGCTGCCCAGCACGTCCCGCGCAGCGGCGACCAGCGCCTGTTCATGCGCGGCGATACGATCCAGGCCGATCGCGGTCACATAGTCCATCGCCGCGGCCAGCCCGATCGCCTCCGCAATGGCGGGCGTGCCGGCCTCGAACCGGGTGGGCGCGGGTGCATAGGTCGTCTTCGCGAAGGTCACGCGGTCGATCATCGAGCCGCCACCCTGCCACGGTGGCATGGCGGAGAGAATCTCGCTCCGCGCCCACAATATGCCGATGCCGGTCGGGCCATAGAGCTTGTGCCCGGAAAAGGCGTAGAAGTCGCAATCCAGCGCCGCCACGTCCACCGCCATGCGCGGCACGGCCTGGCAGCCGTCGATCAATATCTTCGCGCCTACACCATGGGCGATGTCCGCCGCACGCCGCACATCCAGCGTGCTGCCCAGCACATTGGAGACATGGGCCAGCGCCACCAGCTTGTGCCGGTCCGAGATGAAGGCCGCCATCGCGTCCAGGTCGATGCGCCCGTCGCCGGTCAGCGGCACCACGTCGATACCCGCGCCGACCCGCTCCGCGATCAACTGCCACGGCACGATATTGCTATGATGTTCGAGGGTGGACAGCAGGATGCGATCCCCCGCCTTCAGGTTCGCCGCGCCCCAGCTGTTGGCGACCAGATTGATCGCCTCCGTTGCGCCGCGCACGAAGACGACCTCCGCCTCCTGCCCGTTGATGAAGCGGGCCACGGTGCGCCGCGCCGCCTCATAGGCCAGCGTCATGTCCGCCGAGCGGGAATAGACGCCGCGATGCACGGTGGCATAGGTCTCGCCCAGCGCCCGCGCCACCGCGTCGATCACGACGCGCGGCTTCTGCGCGGTCGCGCCGGTGTCGAGATAATGCCAGGGCTTGCCGTCCGCCCCGATCAGGCCGGGAAAGTCCGCGCGCACGTCGATGGGGGCGTCGAGGACGCTGCTCACGCCAGTTTCTCCGCCATGTTCAGCGCCGCCAGCTTGGCCAGCGCCGCCGCCTCGAACCGCTCCCGCTCCGCCTCGTCGGCCATGTCGTCGAACAGGCCCGCGATGAACGCCTGCAACAGCAAGGTCCGCGCGCTCTTCGGGTCCAGCCCGCGCGAAGCGCAGTAGAACAGGGCCTGACTGTCCAGTTCGCCGACCGTGGCGCCATGGGCGCATTTCACGTCGTCGGCAAAGATTTCCAGTTCCGGCTTGGCGTTGGCGGTCGCCGTGCGATCCAGCAGCATCGCCTTGACCGATTGCGCCGCGTCCGTCTTTTGCGCGTCGCGCGCCACGGCGATCCGGCCGAGGTAGCTGCCCGTCGCATGATCGGCGAGGATGGAGCGCACCGTCTGCTGCGACGTCGCCTCCGGCTCCGCATGGGTGACGACGGTGACGACTTCCAGCGTCTGGGTGCCGCCGCCGATGATCGCGGCGTTCAGGTCGAAATGCGCCCCCCGCCCCAGCGTGACGTCAAAGGTCACGCGACCCAGTTGCCCGCCGATGTTGAGGAGATGCGCGCGAAACGTGCCGCCCGCGCCGATGGTGACGGCGAAATCGCGCACGATGACCGCCCCGTCGGCCGCATCCTGCAACAGCGTCCGCGCGACGTCTTCACCCGCACCGACGACGATGACATCCGGTGCAGCGACGGGCCAGATGCTCGCTACCGACTCGACGTCGCTATAGCGCCATTCCTCGGACCTGCGGGTGGGGAGGGCGACGGCGGTCATTATGCGACAATCTCCGCATAGCCTTCACGCTCCAGCTCCAGCGCCAGCTCCGGTCCGCCCGACTTCACGATCCGTCCGCCCGCAAGGACATGGACGAAATCGGGTTTCACATAGTCGAGCAGCCGCTGATAGTGGGTGATGAGCAGCACGGCCTTGTCCGGCGCGCGCATGATCGTGTTGATCCCCGCGCCGACGATGCGCAGCGCGTCGATGTCGAGGCCGGAGTCCGTCTCGTCCAGGATCGCCAGCTTCGGGTCGAGGATGCCCATCTGCACCATCTCGGCGCGCTTCTTCTCGCCGCCGGAGAAACCGACGTTCACGGGGCGCTTGAGCATCTCCATATCCATACCGAGCAGCCCGGCCTTTTCCTTGGCCAGCTTGATGAAGGCGCCGCCCGACAGCGGTTCCTCACCGCGCGACTTGCGCTGGCTGTTGAGCGCCTCGCGCAGGAATTGCAGGTTGGAAACACCGGGGATTTCCACCGGATACTGAAAGCCCAGAAACAGGCCCGCCGCCGCCCGCTCATGCGGGGCGAGGTCGAACAGATCCTGCCCGTCGAAATCCACGGAGCCGCCGGTCACGTCATAATTGGGACGGCCGCCCAGCGTATAGGCCAGCGTCGACTTGCCCGCGCCGTTCGGCCCCATGATGGCGTGGATTTCCCCCGCGTTGATGGAGAGGGACAGGCCCTTGAGGATGGGCTTGTCCGCTACGGTGGACTGAAGGTCAGTAATATGGAGCATCGAACCACCCACGCATGAAATCCTGATCTTTGAAAATTCTCTCCAGCTTCGGCTTGCCCTTATCGAGGTCGTCCAGAAGCCGGTTTCCGTTCTTGGTATATATGTCGATGACCTCGAAGAGGCCCCAGACATTTTCGTATTTCCAGTAGCGCGCCGTTTCCTTCGCCTTTTCCACGGCGGTCAGCGCCCGCATGAAATCCGATCCAGCGTCTATTAGTGTCTTCAGGTCGGGGGCCGACTCGAACAGGTGAAAGGCAAATCCATTCTGCAGAACTGCCGCCCGCCGCCCGATTTGCCGGATCGCCTTGCGACGCTTCGCGATGCCGCTCCGGACCATCAGGTTCAGCGACGGCGCAAAGATCGCCCAGGGAAATTTCACCCCACGCTCCCCTCAAGGCTGATCCCCAGCAACTTCTGCGCCTCGACCGCAAATTCCATCGGCAGTTGCTGCAACACTTCCTTCGCAAAGCCATTCACGATCAGCGCCACCGCGCTCTCCTGATCCAAGCCGCGCTGCATGGCGTAGAACAGCTGGTCGTCGGAAATCTTCGACGTCGTCGCCTCATGCTCAATGGTCGCGGACGGGTTCTTCACCTCGATATAGGGCACGGTGTGCGCGCCGCATTCCGACCCCAGCAGCAGCGAGTCGCACTGGGTGAAGTTGCGCGCATTCTCCGCGCCCGGTCCCACGCGCACCAGCCCGCGATAGGTGTTGTCGCTATGCCCGGCGCTGATCCCCTTGGACACGATGGTCGAGCGGCTGCCCCGGCCATTGTGGATCATCTTGGTGCCGGTGTCGGCCTGCTGATAATTGTTGGTGACGGCGACGGAGTAGAACTCCCCCACCGAATCCTCCCCGTTCAGCACGCAGGACGGATATTTCCACGTCACCGCGCTGCCGGTCTCGACCTGCGTCCACGACACCTTCGACCGCGCGCCCTGGCACAGCGCCCGCTTGGTCACGAAATTATAGATGCCGCCCTTCCCCTCGGCGTCGCCGGGATACCAGTTCTGGACGGTGCTATATTTGATCTCCGCATCGTCCAGCGCGACCAGTTCGACCACGGCGGCGTGCAACTGATTCTCGTCGCGCATCGGCGCGGTGCAGCCCTCCAGATAGGAGACATAGCTGCCCTTTTCCGCGACGATCAGGGTACGCTCGAACTGGCCCGTATTCTCCGCATTGATACGGAAATAGGTGCTCAGTTCCATCGGGCATCGCACGCCCTCCGGCACGTACACGAACGTCCCGTCGGAGAAGACGGCGCAGTTGAGCGTGGCGAAATAATTGTCGTGCATGGGCACGATGCGGCCCAGCCACTTCTTCACCAGATCGGGATATTCGCGGATCGCCTCGCTGATCGAGCGGAAGATGACGCCCGCTTCCTCCAGCTCCTTGCGGAAAGTGGTGGCGACGGACACACTGTCGAACACCGCGTCCACGGCAATCTTGCGGCTGTTCTTGACGCCGGCCAGCACTTCCTGCTCGGCGATCGGGATACCCAGCTTCTCATAGGTTCGGCGGATTTCCGGGTCGAGGTCGTCCAGCGAGTCCAGCTCGATCTTCTTCTTGGGCGCCGCATAATAATAGGCGTCCTGGTAGTCGATCGGCGGGATATTCAGCTTCGCCCATTCCGGCGTGGGCATGGTCAGCCACAGGCGATAGGCCTTCAGCCGCCATTCCAGCATCCACTCCGGCTCATTCTTCTTGCCCGAAATAAACCGGACCGTGTCCTCCGACAGGCCCTTGGGCGCGAACTCCTGCTCCACGTCGGAGGAGAAGCCCCACTCATAGTCGGACGCCTTGGCAGCGGCGGCCAGCGCCTCCTGATTCTTGACGGGGGCGCTCATGCTAGGGCTCCGAGGATGGGCGTGGCGCCAAAGGCGGGAACGGGAGAGGGCACGGGGGCCGAAAGGCTGGCGAGCGAGACATGGGCGAGCGCGCCGCGCACCGCATCATTGACCGCGCTCCAGTGCGGCCGGACGGCGCAGGCGGCCTCCCGCTCGCACACATGGGCGCCATCCTTCTCGACACAGGCGGTCAGCGCGATGGGGCCTTCCACCGCCTCCACCACATCCGCCAGGCTGATCGTGGCGGCGGAGCGGGCAAGCCGGATGCCGCCGCCGGAACCGCGCGCGCTGTTGAGCAGGCCCGCACGGGTCAGCAGGCTGACCAGCTTCTGCGCCGTGGGCACATGGATGCCGGTCGCCGCCGCCAGTTCGGCGGCGCTGGTCAGCGCCCCACGGGCCGCTTCGCCACCGCAGCGGGCCGACGCGGCCTGCATCAGGACCACCGCCTGATCGGATAGACTGGAAAGTCGCATCATGTCCTCAATCTCACCCGGATTCTGTCCTGAAAGCCCTTATTGATAAGGGTTCTCAAATCGGAGTGATTCGTTCCGATTGCATGTGGCGACGGACGTGCCGGGGATCAAGGCTTTTGATGCGCCACCCCTATCCCAGCCTGTCCCGCTGCTGCAATTCCTCGTCGAATCGTTCCCGCGCATCCTTGATGGTGGTGATATTCGCCATCACCCATTCACCCAGCGCCGAAACCGGCACGCGAAGCGAATGGCCGAGAGGCGTCAGCGCATAATCGACGCGCGGCGGGATGCTGGGCGTGACGGTGCGCTGCACCAGCCCGTCCCGCTCCAGATTGCGCAGCGTCAGGGTGAGCATGCGCTGCGAAATGCCGTCCACCAACCGCTTCAGTTCGTTGAAGCGACGCGGGCCGCTCGCCAGAATCATGACGATCAGGATGCTCCATTTATCGCCGACCCGCGACAGGACTTCGCTGACCGTGCGGCATCCCGACTGAATCTGCACCGGATCGAGCGCGGCACAGGGTTCCCCCTGCCCGATTTCCCCACTGTCCGGCGCCTCGATGGTTACATTGCTGTGCCCGAGTGACAAGATTGTGCCTCCTTGCGGGCCATTCCCATGCGGTTACATATCCAGCCCTGGTTACTCATATATACCTAAAGGAACTGGAAATGAAGCTCCTCCACATCGATTCCAGCATCACCGGCGAACAGAGCGTCAGCCGCCAGCTGACCGCCTCCATCGTGGGGGCGCTGACCCGTGCCGACCCCGCGCTGGACGTCGCCCGGCGCGACCTTGCCGCCGACCCCCTGCCCCATCTCGATCTGGCCGCCCTGCCGGGCGACACGGGCGAGGCCGCCATCGCCAGCGCCGCGGTGCTGGAGGAGTTTCTGGCGTCCGACATCGTGGTGATCGGCGCGCCCATGTATAATTTCGGGGTTCCCGGCCAGCTCAAGGCGTGGATCGACCGCATCATGATCGCAGGCCGCACCTTCGCCTATACGGCGGAGGGGCCAAAGGGGCTGGCCAGGCCGAAGCGGGTGATCGTCGCGGTGTCGCGCGGTGGCTTCTATGGCGTGGAATCGCCCAGCGCAGCGGCGGAGCATGTCGAAACCTATCTGACGTCGGTGTTCGGCTTCATCGGCATCTCGCCCGAATTCGTGGTGGCGGAAGGGATCGCCGTGGGGCCGGAGCAGCGCGCCACCGCCATCGCCGCGGCCGACCGGCATATCGTGGCGCTGGCCGCCTGACGCAGCAACAGGCGGGACGGCGACAGGCGGGGAGGGCGGCCCCGCCCACGTCCCCCCTTCCCCCGCCGCGTCAGCTGATGCGGCTGAGATTGGCGATGGTGCCCGCCACGTCCCGCCGCCCCATGGTCAGGCGGATGACGAGGCTGGCATTGTCCCGCAACTGGCTGGGCGTCAGGCCGATGAAATGCTTGAACTCGCGGATGAAGTGCGACTGGTCATAGAAAGCGCCGTCGCACAGGTCCGCCCAGTCGATATTGTCGCGCGCCAATATCAGCGCACAGCGTAGCGCGCGATATTTGCGAGCGAGATATTTGGGCGGCGCGCCATAGAATCGGTTGCTCAGCCGAGCGATCTGCCGGGACGAGAGGCCGGTGACCTCCTGAAGGCTGTCGACGCGCGGCGAGCGTTCGTCCGCCAGCCATTCGTCGATGGCGAGGACGAACGCCTCCTCCGCCGGGCTGGGCGGACGGATGCAGGAGCGCAGGAAGGGCCACAGCAGCGCCGCCGCGTCGTCCGCATCGTCGATGCCACACAGTCGGGCATGCAGGTCGGACCATGCCCGCCCGAATCGCTCGGCAAGGTCGAAGACGCTGTCCGCCACCTCCCCCGCATCGCCCGCGCCCAACGCCACCCATCCCAGTGGCAGCACGGAGACGCCGATCACCCGCATCGGCCCGTCCACCTCGAACCGGGTGGCCGCGCTGGTCGGGCCGAGCATGCAGCAGGCGGGGGTCGATTCGCGGCGCCCATCGTGAAAGCTGTAGTCGCCGGTGCCCATGAGCATGAACCGGATCTGGGCGAAGTCCGCGCGGGTATGGTCCGAAACCGCCCGTTTGTCGGCGACGAACAGATACATGGGTCCGAACAGCGCCGACAGATCCTCCGGTGGCGCGAGATAGCTCAGCGACACGCGGTTGGTCGGCGGCGGCCCCTCCGTCCCTGACGGCTCTCCAAAAGGATCGGGAAGCGCGGGATCAGACGATCCCCCCGCCTCCGATGGACGATCTACCACAACATCTCCAAGATACTGCTGGCGCGACCTTACGGCTTATCATTGTTTCGTTTTGCGACGCTTGTCACAGTTCCCGGCGGATGTGAACAAAAAAGGGGACCGCCCGGCCAAAGCCAGACGGTCCCCCAAGGTATAAGGTCTCGTGAAGTCGGTTGACAACAGAGCCCTTCGGGTCGCACCGTTCGCCTACACTGGTTCTGCGCCGCAAATATTGGACGGAATCGACATTCGCGACGATAATGCGTTGCAAGGGCAGGTTTTCGGTTACGGACCCGTTCCGAAATCCGCCCTTTCCAGCAGAAATATCACGCAGTGCAGCGTAGCCTGTGATAGGCGCGCGTCATGATTTTCCGTTCGATCCGCCCGCTCCTGTTCCGGCTCGATGCAGAGTCGGCCCATCGCCTCACCATTCGCCTGTTGCGCCTGCTGCCCGCCAGCGCGTCCGCCGGATGCGACCCCATATTGCGACAAAGCCTGTTCGGGCTGGACTTTGCCGGGCCGGTCGGCCTGGCCCCCGGCTTTGACAAGGACGCAGAGGTCTATGACCGGATGGGCCGCTTCGGCTTCGCCTTTTCCGAGGTCGGCACGCTGACGCCGCGCCCGCAGGCGGGCAATCCCCGGCCCCGCCTGTTCCGGCTGGTGGAGGATGAGGCCGTCATCAACCGCATGGGCTTCAACAATGGCGGGCAGGCCGACGCTTATGCCCGGCTCGCCCGGCGGTCCGGCAAGGCGAAAGCGGGCGACCTCGTCGTCGGCGTGAACATCGGCGCGAACAAGGACAGCGAGGATCGCATCGTCGACTATGTCGCGGGCATCGCCGCGCTGGGCCGCCACGCCGACTATATCACCGTCAACATCTCCTCCCCCAACACGCCGGGCCTGCGCGCGCTGCAGGATCGCGGCGCGCTCGATTCGCTGCTGGCCGCGGTGATGGCCGCGCGCGGCGAATCGGGACCGCCGGTCTGGCTGAAGGTCGCGCCCGACCTCGAACCCGCCGACGTCACGGACATTGCCGAGGTCGCGCTGGCGCACCGCATCGACGCGCTGATCGTCTCCAACACCACCATCTCCCGCCCCGCGACGCTGCGCTCGCCGCTCGCCGGGGAGACGGGCGGGCTGTCCGGCGCGCCACTGCACGATCTGGCGCTGGAGCGGCTGCGCGATTTCCGCCGCGCGACCGGTGGCCGCCTGCCGCTGATCGGGGTCGGCGGCATCGGCAATGCGGAGCAGGCCTATGCCCGCATCCGCGCGGGCGCCTCATTGGTGCAGCTCTATTCGGCGCTGGTCTATGAAGGACCGATGCTGGCCCGCACGATCAACGAGGGGCTGGTCGCCCTACTCCGCCGCGACGGCTTCGCCAGCGTGGCGGATGCGGTCGGCGTCGATTGTCCGCTTGCATGACCGGCGTTGAAGGGCGACGTTCGGGCATGGCACGCTTTTCCCCCACGATCCGCGGCATCTTCGCCGTCCTGCTCATCGGCCTGTCGGCGGTGTCCGCCCGGGCCGATGGCGGGCTTGTCTCTGCCGCCGACCCGCGCGCGAGCGAGGCGGGGCAGGCGATATTGCGGCAGGGCGGCTCCGCGGCCGACGCCGCCATGGCGATGATGCTGGCGCTGACCGTGGTCGAACCGCAATCGAGCGGCATCGGCGGCGGCGGCTTCCTGCTCCATCATGACGGCACGGCCGGGCTGGTCGAAAGCATCGACGGCCGGGAAACCGCGCCCGCCGCCGCGACGCCGGACCGTTTCCTGGGCGCAGACGGGGCGCCGCTCTCCTTCCCCGCAGCCTTCCCCGGTGGCAAGTCGGTCGGCGTGCCCGGCAATATCGCGCTGATGGCGAAGGCCCATGCCAAATGGGGCAGGCTGCCCTGGGCCGACTTGTTCCAACCCGCGATCCGCCTTGCCGATCAGGGATTTGTCGTGAACCGCGTGCTGGCGGGCCGCCTCTCCGCCATGCAGGGCCTGTGGCGCGATTTCCCGGAGGCGCGCGCGCTCTATTGGGTCAATGGCGTCCCCGCATCGGAGGGCACGCTGCTGCGCAATCCCGCGCTCGCCGCCTTCCTGCGCCGGGTGGCGGCGGAGGGGCCGACCGCCTTCTACACGGGCGAAAATGCCGAGGCCATCGGCAAGGCCACCGCCGGGGCGGCGCAGAACCCCGCGACCATAACTCCGGCTGACATCGCCGGCTATGCCGCCCGCGAGCGCGCGCCCATCTGCGGCATCTACCGCGTCTACCGGATTTGCGGGATGGGCCCGCCCTCCTCCGGCGCGATCACCATCCTCCAGATATTGGGCATGTTGGAACGGTTCGACCTGACGAAGCTGGGCAAGGATTCGCCGCAAAGCTGGCACCTGATCGCGGAGGCCATGCAACTGGCCTATGCCGATCGCGACACATGGCTGGGCGACCGGGATTTCGTCGACGTACCGGTCGCGGGGCTGATCGACCCGGCCTATATCCGCACCCGTGGCCGCCTGATCGACCCGGCGCGCGCGCGCGGCCGTTATACGCCGGGCAAGCCGCTGGGCGCGCTGCCCCGGACGAAGGCGCTGTCGTCGGAAGTCCCCGCCACCACCCATTTCGTCGCCATCGACGGGACCGGCGACATCGTCAGCATGACCTCCACCATCGAGGGGCCGTTCGGCAGCCAGTTGATCGCCAACGGCTATTTCCTCAACAATGAACTGACCGATTTCACCTTCGCCCCCGAAAAGGACGGCGCGCCGGTCGCCAACCGGGTGACGGCGGGCAAGCGGCCCCTGTCCTCCATGGCCCCGACCATCGTCTATGGCCCGGACGGCAAGCCCGTGTTCGTGGTCGGCGCGGCGGGCGGGCGCACCATCATCATGCAGGTGGCCAAGGCGATCATCGCCCGGCTCGACTGGGGCCTGTCCCCGCGCGACGCCATCGGCCTCGGCCTGGTCTTCTTCAACCGCGACAGCGTGATACTGGAGCAGGGCGGCGGGCTGGACGCGCTGAAGGCCCCGCTGGAGGCAATGGGCCACACGGTCGCGATCGCGCCGCTGGGGCTGAAGGCCAATGCCGCCGCCCGGACGCCGACCAGGTGGGAAGGCGGCGCCGATCCGCGCAGTCCGGGGGTCGCGCTGGCGGAATAAGCGCGCTATTCGGGCCGCGCACCGCTACACAGGAAGGGGAGGATCAGGCCCGATGCGGCAGTTCGAGCATTTTCCGAACCTCACCACGATGTTCTTCGCGCGCGCCGCCGAGGAGGGCGACCGACCGTTCCTGCGCGTGAAACGCGATGGCGACTGGTCGGTGCAAAGCTGGGCGGCGGTGGCGCGCGATGTCGCCGCACTGGCCGCCGGCCTGCGCGCGCAGGGCGTGCAGCCGGGTGACCGGGTGATGCTCGTCAGCGAAAACCGCCCCGAATTCTGCATCGCGGACCTGGCCATCATGGCGGCGGGCGCGGTGACGGTGCCGACCTACACCACCAACACGACGGGCGACCACGCGCATATCATCACCGACAGCGGCGCGAGCGCGGTCATCTTCTCGACAGCGAAGATCGCCGCCGCCCTGCTGCCCGCCGTGCTGCGCTCCTCCATTCGCCTCGCCATCGCCATGGAGCCGCACCGCGCGTTGCAGGGCGGGGATGTCACCCTGCTCGACTGGGACCGCATCATCGCGGATCATCCGGCGGACGTCGCCGCCACCGCCGCCGCGCAGACGGCGCAGCGCGGCGACCTCGCCTGCATCATCTACACCAGCGGCACCGGCGGCGCGCCGCGCGGCGTGATGCAGCATCATGGTGCGATCCTGTGCAATGTGGAGGGCGCGCAGGCCATCATCGCGGAGGATTTCGGCTGGGAGGTGGACGAACGCTTCCTCTCCTTCCTGCCGATCAGTCACAGCTATGAGCATAGCGCGGGCCAGTTCCTGCCCATCGGGCTGGGCGCGGAAATCTGGTACGCCGAAAGCCTCGAAAAACTGGCCGCGAACATCAGCGAGGCGCGGCCCACCATCATGGTGGTCGTGCCGCGCCTGTTCGAGATGCTGCGCGTGCGCATCACCAAGGCGATCGAGAAGGAGGGCGGGATCGGCGTCCGCCTGCTCCACATCGCGCTGGCGCAGGGGGAACGGATCGCCCGCACCGGTCGGCGCGGCTGGCAGGACGGGCCGCTCGACTTCCTCCTGAACCACACGCTGCGCCCGAAAATACAGGCGCGCTTCGGCGGTCGGCTGAAAGCGCTGGTGTCCGGCGGCGCGCCCCTGAACCCGGAGGTCGGGCGCTTCTTTCAGGCGCTCGGCCTGACCCTGCTGCAAGGCTATGGCCAGACGGAGGCCGCACCGGTGGTCAGCTGTAACCGGCCGGGCGCGGGCATCCGCATGGACAGCGTCGGCCCGCCGCTCAGGAATGTCGAGATCCGCATCGCCGGGGATGGCGAGATATTGGTGCGCGGCGAACTGGTCATGCACGGCTATTGGCGCAACGATGCGGAGACGGCGCGGGTGTTGCAGGACGGGTGGCTCCACACCGGCGACATTGGCGAGATCGACGATGGTGGCCGCCTGCGCATCACGGATCGCAAGAAAGACCTGATCGTCAACGACAAGGGCGACAATGTCGCGCCGCAGCGGGTGGAGGGCATGCTGACCCTCCAGCCGGAGATCGGGCAGGCGATGGTGCATGGCGACCGGAGGCCCCATCTGGTCGCGCTGCTGGTGCCGGACCCGGACCATGCCCGCGACTGGGCGATAGCGCACGGCCTGCCGGAGGATGCGCCGCTCCACGACAATGCGGCCTTCGTGGCGACGCTGCGCGCGGCGGTCGACCGGGTGAATGCGGGCCTGTCCATCATCGAACGGGTGCGCCGCATCGCGCTGGCCGATGAACCCTTTGGCATAGAGAATGGCGAGATGACGCCGTCGCTCAAGATCCGCCGCCATGTCATCCGCGCCCGCTATCAGGCGCGGCTGGACGGGCTATATGGCGGCTGAAGCGCCCTAGCGGCCCGCCGCCCGATAGGGCACGAAATCGCCCAGCGCGCAGGACGCGCCGCGCATGCCGGTGGTCAGGTCGACGCCATAGACGATGTCGTTGCGGCAATATTGATCGTTCGTCGGGCGCAGCACCAGCGTGCTGCCCCGGCTGATCCCGGTGCAGGAACCGCGCAGGTCATTGCGATACACCAGGTCGCGATTGACGCGATAAAGCAGCAAATCGTCGGTCACGGCCTGCAGGCCATCGGTGCCGAGGATGCGGCTGACGCAGCTGACCGCCTTGCCGGGCACCTTCCCATCCAGTGCGCGCGCCAGTTCCTGCGCCTGCCGGTCCGACAGGCGCGCCGGTCCGGTCGTCGCCACGCTGCATCCCGCAAGGGCGATCAGCGCGCACAGGGACCATGATTTCGCTAGCCTTGTCATCGCACTGCTCTCCTGTTCCCTGTCGCGCCGATATAGCAGGGCCGCGATCAGAAGGCATCCTTTTCGGCACGGCGGCGGGCGAGTTCCGCCACGTCGCGCGCGCGGAAAAAGGGGTTGGTGGCCCGTTCGTCGCCGATGGTGGTGGGCACCGTCGCCTCCCCCTGCGCCCGCGCCGCCTCGACCGCGCGGAGCCGCGCGGCGGTCGCGGCATTGTCCGGCTCGGCATGGACGGCGTAGCGCCCGTTGGAGAGGGTGTATTCATGCGCGCAATAGACGCGGGTTTCATCCGGCAGGGTCGCGAACCTCTGCATGGCGGCGTGCATCTGCTCCGCCGTCCCCTCGAACAGACGGCCGCACCCCATGGCGAAGAGGGTGTCGCCGGTGAAGATGACGCCAAGGTCGGGCAGATGATAGGCGATATGCCCGGCGGTGTGCGCGGGCACCTCCCACACATGGGCGCGGACCCCCGCCAGGGTCGCGCTGTCGCCCTCGCCCACCGGATGGTCGATATGGCCGATCTTCGCTTGCTCGGCAGCGGGGGCGGTCACGGTCGCGCCGGTGGCGGCGCGGATGCCGGCATTGCCGCCGACATGATCGGGGTGCCAATGGGTGTTCCAGATCTGGGTGATGCGCCATCCGCGCGCCTCCGCCGCCGCCAACACCGGCTCGGCAACGGACGGGTCGATGGCCGCCGTCTCGCCACTCTCCGCCTCATGCAGCAGCCAGACATAATTATCGTTCAGCACCGGAACGCGCAGGATTTCAAAGGAGGGCATCATATCCTCTTTCAGTGAACTGGAGCAGGCAGAAGCCATGGCCAAAGGGGTCGGCAAAGGTCGCGATCCGTCCATAGGGCGCAGTGTCGATGCCCCTCTCGCGGATCGCGCCCGCCGCTTCGGCGCGCAGCACCGCGGCGTCGAGATCGTCCACGACCATATCCAGATGGACCGGCGTCCAGTGGCGGCGATAATCGCGCGCGCCGCCACCGGCGGGACCGATGGCCGACCCCGCATCGCCCTTCAACAGGTAGAGCGGCACCGGCAGGCCCAGCAATTCCACGAAATCGTCATCGAACCGCCGCCCGACATGCAGGGGCAGCGCCGCCGTGTAGAAGGCGACGCCCGCCGCCACGTCCGGCACGTCGATGTTGACCAGCAGCCCTACCATTGCCCGACATTGGGCATGGAAAGCCAGGGTTCGGCGGGGTCGAGATGACCGTCCTGCAACAGTTCGATGGAGATGCCGTCCGGTGTGCGGACAAAGGCCATATGGCCGTCGCGGGGTGGCCGGTTGATCGTCACGCCCGCATCCATCAGCCGCTGGCAGGTCGCGTATATGTCCTCCACCCGATAGGCGAGATGGCCGAAATTCCGCCCGCCGTCATAACCGGCCTCGCCCCAGTTATGGGTCAGTTCCACCTGTGCGCCCTCATCACCCGGCGCCGCGAGGAAGACGAGCGTATAGCGCCCCTTCTCATTCTCCATCCGCTTGGTTTCCTGAAGGCCGAGCAGGTTGAAGAAGGCGATGGTGGCGTCGATGTCGCTCACCCGGATCATCGTATGGAGATATTTGGGCATGGCAGGCTCTGTTCTTCCGTGCAGTGGATGGACACCCGCGGGCCTCCGCCGATCCATATAGGGGATGATGGGCGCGAGTGCACGGGCAGACCCTGCGGCGACCAATCCCTTTAATGCAACCTCCGCCCCCAACGGATCGTTGATGCACCGACTTCTATGAGAGAAAGGTGCCGCCATGTTGTGGACGATTTTCGTGATTCTGATCGTGCTGTGGCTCGCAGGCTTTGCGTTCCATATCGCAGGCGGGCTGATCCACCTGCTGCTGATCGTGGCGCTGGTCGTCGGCCTGATCCAGCTCTTCACCGGCCGCAAGGTGATGTAGATGGTCTGGACGGGCGGCAGGCGCCTGTAATCCTGCCGCCCGCCCCGAAAGAGATGATCCGGCCCGAAAGGGATAATCGGTTCCCGCCGGGAATCGGAAAGATGCCATTAGGGTTTGAACTGTGGGGTCGTGGAAACTAGGGCTGGTGCGCGCCCTTTCGTCTCCCTTCCGACCAAGGCTTCATTCCCATGGACGATACGCTCCGCCGCGCGGCACTCGATTATCATCGCCATCCCCATCCCGGCAAACTGCGGATCGAGCCGACCAAGCGGATGCTCAACCAGCGCGATCTGGCGCTGGCCTATTCCCCCGGCGTCGCGGCCCCGTGCGAGGAAATCGCGGCGGACCCGCAGAAAGCCTATGATTATACCGCGCGGGGCAACCTCGTCGCGGTCATCTCCAACGGCACGGCGGTCCTCGGACTCGGCGCGATCGGGGCGCTGGCGTCCAAGCCGGTGATGGAGGGCAAGGCCGTCCTGTTCAAGAAATTCGCGGACATCGACGTCTTCGACCTGGAACTGGACACCACCGACAGCGAGGCGTTCATCAACGCGGTGGCTCTCATGGAGCCGACCTTCGGCGGCATCAACCTGGAGGATATCAAGGCCCCGGAATGTTTCGCCATCGAGGCGGCGCTGAAGGAGCGGATGAACATTCCCGTCTTCCATGACGATCAGCATGGCACCGCCATCGTCGTCGCGGCGGCGGTGCGCAACGCGCTGGTGTTGCAGGGCAAGACGCTGGCGGAGGCCCGTCTGGTCACGTCGGGCGCGGGTGCGGCGGCGCTGGCCTGCGTCGACCTGCTCGTCTCCATGGGCCTGCCGGTCGAGCATGTGACGCTGACCGACAAGGATGGCGTGGTGCACACGGGGCGCGAGGGCATGGGGCCGAACATGGCCCGCTACGCCCGCGACACCAACGCGCGCACCCTGCCCGAAGTTCTGCCCGGCGCGCATGTCTTCCTCGGCCTCTCCGCGCCCGGCGTGCTGAAGCCGGAATGGCTGCCGCTGCTGGCGGACAAGCCGCTGATCTTCGCGCTCGCCAACCCGGAGCCGGAGATATTGCCGGAGGTGGCGCGCGCCGCCCGCCCGGACGCCATCGTGGCGACGGGCCGGTCCGACTATCCCAACCAGGTCAATAATGTCCTGTGCTTCCCCTATATCTTCCGCGGCGCCCTGGACGTCGGCGCGACGACCATCAACGAGGCGATGAAGGTCGCGGCGGCGGAAGCCATCGCCAGCCTCGCCCGCCTGCCCGCGCATGAGAGCGTCGCGTCGGCCTATGGCGGGCGCAAGCTGGTGTTCGGCCCCGAATATATCATCCCCACCCCGTTCGACCCCCGCCTGATCGCGGAGATCGCGCCCGCCGTGGCCAAGGCCGCGATGGACAGCGGCGTGGCCCGGCGCGACCTCGACATCGCGGATTACAAGCGGTCGCTGGCGCAGCAGAACACCCGCTCCACCCAGTTGCTGATGCCGGTGTTCGAGGCGGCGCGGGGCACGCAGCAGCGCATCGCCTATGGCGAGGGCGAGGATGCCCGTGTACTGCGCGCCATTCAAGACGCGCTGGACGACGGCATCGTGCGCCCCACCATCGTCGCACGGCGGCGGGTGCTGGCCAATCGCCTGCCCGACCTCGGCCTGCGGTTCGAACTGGACCGGGATGTCGAGGTGATCGACCCGGAGACGGACCATGAGGCGATGGCCCCGCTGGTCGAGGCCTATCGCGCCGTCGCCTCCCGCAAGGGCGTGCCGCCTGCCGAGATCATCCGCCATGTCTATCGCCGCCCGACCGTGACAGCCGCGATGCTGCTGCGCACCGGCCGGGTCGATGCCGCGCTGGTCGGCGGCAATTCGGAATATTGGGGGCAGGTGGAGCATGTCCTGCGCGTCATCGACCGCGCGCCGGGCAGCAGCCGCGTCTATGCCCTGTCGGGCCTGATCCTGGACGCGGGCGCGCTGTTCATCACGGACACCCATATGGTGCCCGACCCCACGCCGGACCAGATTGCGGAGATGACCATCCTGGCCGCCGCCGAAATCCGGCAGTTCGGGCTGGAACCGCGCATCGCCCTCCTCTCCCATAGCAATTTCGGCGCATCGCACAGCCCCAGCGCGCGCAAGATGCGGACCGCCCTCGCCATCGTGCGGGAGAAGGCGCCGGAGCTGCTGGTGGACGGCGAAATGCATGCCGACGCCGCCCTGTCGCAGCCGCTGCGCGAACGGCTGGTGCCGGATTCGCGGTTCGAGGGACCGGCCAATCTGCTGGTCATGCCCAATCTGGACGCGGCCAACATCACGCTGACCGCCCTGTCCGCTTCCTCCAGCTCACCCACGGTCGGGCCGATGCTGGTGGGCCTGTCCCAGCCGATCCACGTCCTGACGCCCGGCGTCACGTCGCGCGGGGTGCTGAACCTCACCGCCATCGCGGCGGCCGAGGTGATGCAGCGTCGCTGAAGGATAGACGAGATGGACCTTGAGGGACTTTTCCTGCGCTATTTCGGGGCGGACACGCTGGAAGGCGTGGACGCGGATGCGCTGGCGGCGGGCAAGGAACAGCTCGCCATCGACTTTGCGGTGGAGCAGGAACCGAGCCGCCGCTTTGCCCTGTGGGTGTTGATGGAGGGGCTGGGCATCGCGCCCCTGCCCGACGATGCGTTCGAGGAACCGGCGCTGCGCGTCGCCG
Source organism: Sphingobium sufflavum (assembly GCF_021403115.1). Taxonomy (GTDB): domain Bacteria; phylum Pseudomonadota; class Alphaproteobacteria; order Sphingomonadales; family Sphingomonadaceae; genus Sphingobium; species Sphingobium sufflavum. The sequence continues at coordinate 217,117 of NZ_JAJSSH010000001.1, read as the reverse complement.
CCAACGCCTATCTCGACATGGCGTGGAAGGTGGAGCAACGCGAGGAATGAAGTGGCAGGCGTGAAACAGGCGACCGGCCTGATCGACGTCGCGACCAGCGGCCAGGGTCTGGTCGAGATCACGCATCAGGTCGCGGACTGGGTGGCCGGACATGGCATGGGCGAGGGACTGCTGACGCTCTTCTGCCGCCACACCTCCGCCTCTCTGCTGGTGCAGGAAAATGCCGCGCCGGAGGTCCGGGACGATCTGGCCGCCTTCTTCGCCCGCATCGTGCCGGAAGGGCGCGGCCTCTATGCCCATGATGACGAGGGGCCGGACGACATGCCCGCGCATATCCGCGCCGCGCTGACCCAGACCCAGCTTTCCATCCCCCTGCTCGGCGGGCGGATGACGCTGGGGACGTGGCAGGGCCTCTATTTGTTCGAGCATCGGCGCGCGCGGCACCGCCGGTCGATCGCAGTCCACCTGATCGGGGAATGACGGTCCGAAACAGCGGCCGGTTTCAGCGCCCGTAGCTGATGCTGAACCCGATCCAGCGGGGGCGGGCGAAGCTGCTCTGCACGAAACCGAAATTCTGGGAAAAGTCGATGTCGAACAGGCGATAGCGCCGGTCGGTGACATTGTTCACGAACAGCGCAAAGCCCAGCGGGCTGGCGCTCCCCTGCCACGCCAGCCGGACATCGCCGACCAGATGGGCCGGGACATGGTCCACCGCCGCATTGAAGGGGGTGAGATACTGACCGCTCTCATGCCGCCAGCCGGTCGCCAGCGAAGCCGTGCCGCCCGGCACCCGCCAGTCGTAGCGGGCGTGGGCGGTGCCGCTGAACCGGGGCGCGTTGGGCATCTGCCGGTCCAGGATAGCGCCCGACGGCAGGATGACGTTGCGCACCTTGCTCCACAACCACGCCGCCGACCCGCCGACGCTCAGGCCGTCCAGCGGGCGCACCTCCCCCTCCACTTCCACGCCGTCGATGCGCGCGTCCTTGTTGCGGACGCTGAGGACGAAGCCATCCGCGTTTTCGAACGCCTGATAGCGGTCATAGTCATAATGGAAGGCGGCAAGGGCCAGGGTGGCCCGCCCCTGCCAGAACGACGCCTTCGCCCCCGCCGACCAGCTTGTCAGTCGTTCCGGTTCGAAACCGATGGCGGCCGGATCCTGCGGCAGGATGGCGGGCGCGCTGAAGCCGCCGCTCTTGGTGCCGCGATCGACGCCTGCGTAGAGCAGGACGCCGGGGACCGGACGATAATCGAGCTGGAACTTGCCGGACCAGTCGGTGAAATCACGGTGGGCCAGCGCGGGGACTGTCACGGGATCGATAAGCAGATCGCGGATGCCGTTGAGGCTGTGGCTGAAATGATATGTCTTGGTGTCATGTGTAAACCGCGCCCCCGCGATCAGGGTGAGGCGCGGGGTCAGGTCCACTTCCGCCTGGCCAAAGACGGCGGCGGATCGGATGGTCTGGCGGCCGCCATAATCGGCGAGCAGCCCCGCGCTGTTGGCCGCGTCGATGACATAATGATTGTCGCTGGCGATGTGCAGGCCGTTGACCCCCGCCAGCCAGCGCACCCCGCGCCCCTCCCCCGACAGCCGCACTTCGCCGAACCACTGGTCCAGCCGCTGTTGGTTCGCGGCGGTCAGCAGGGTGACGGGGGACATGTCCGAATCCTCGGCATAATCCTTTGCCAGATGCTGATAGTCGAGCAGGACGGTCAGCCTCACCGCGCCCAGCGTGGCGTCATAGCGGCCCATGATCTCGCCCAGCGTCCGGTCGAACAGGATCGGGTCGTTGAAGGCGACGGTGAACGGGTCGTCGTCCGGCTCGCGATAGCCCAGCGCGTCGCACCCGGCGCAGGTGCCGAACGCATCCTGCGACGCGCCCAGATAGCGGCCCAGCCCCAACGCATCGGGCGCGGCGGCGCGATGGCTGTAATAGCCCGCCGACGTCTCCCGGTCGTTGCGCAGGCCCTGCACCTTGATGCTCAGCAGGTCGCCGTCGCCCACGTCCGCCGCCAGTTGCAGCCGCCCGGCATAGAAGCGGCTGTTGCCCACGTCCGGTCCGGCGCTGTTGTCGATGAAGCCGTCATGCCGGTTCAGGCTCCACGACAGCCGGGCGCGCAGCCGGTCGGTCAGGGGACCGCCGAGCGCGCCCTCGCTGGCCACCTGACCATAGCTGCCGAAGGTCAGGGACGCCTGCGCCACAGGCCGGTCGGTGGGGCGGGCGGTCACATAATGGATCAGGCCGCCGGTGGCGTTGCGCCCGAAGAGCGTGCCCTGCGGCCCGCGCAGCACCTCCACCCGCTCCAGGTCGAAGGCGCGGCCCGCGATGGCCCCGGCGACGCTGACATAGACCTCGTCCTCATAGAAGGCGATGGGGCCTTCCTGCGCATCCGAATAGTCGTTCTGCGACACGCCGCGAATGTTGAAGATCGTGATGGAGGGGCTGAAGCTCTGCACCCGCACGCCGGGAAGCTGCCGGGCCAGCGCGGTTTCATCCTGCCCGGTGACGAGCGAAAGGCCGCCGCGATCCAGCACCGCCATGGGGATGCCGACATCGGCCGCACGTTGGGGGCGCTTCTGCGCCGTCACCACAATCTCCGCCGACGCGGCACCAGGCGATGCGGCGCTGGGCGATGCGGGCGCAGTCGATGCGGCGGCATCCGCCCCCTGCGCCAGCACGGAGGCGGGCCACAGGAGAAGCACAGTCGCCAGCGGCCCCTGCCATAGAGTCGTCATCACCGGCCCAAATCCCCCTGCCCCACAGCCTTCTTTCCGTAGCCAAAGGCAACGCAAATGCAAGAATGGCGACTGGGGCCTACGGCAATAACGGTGGGCCATGGCAGTCGTCCGCCCTGCCCCCTCAGTCCCGCCGATGCGGGATGGAGCCGGATGGAGCCAAGGGATATTATCCCGCATCAGGGAGGATATTGGCCGGGACATGCGATATTTCAGTCCATCATTACAGCGTATTAGCATTTCTGTCCCGGTACGGACCCGCGATAGAAAAAGGAGGGTTTCGCCTCTGCGCCCATTGACGCTATTCCTGCGCTGGATGACCATAGCCGCCCTTTCACTCTTGAGGCGTTCGCCCGCATGGCGGTTGACCATGGCGCTGGCCATGGGCCTGTTGGTCGCCTTCCTGCTGATCGGCATCGCGCGGGAGCAGCCGCGATTTGACCTCGACTTTGCGGCGGCGGGCGAAAGCGTGACGGTGACCGGCGCGCCGGTGACATCGTCGACGCGGGTGGCCTCCGTGCGGGCGCTGGCGATCACCGATGGCGCGGGCGCCACCATCGCGCTGACCCCCCGCGCACTGACCGAGGAACCCAATTTCCTGCCCGATTTCCCCGCGATAGAGGCGTTCATGGCGGAGCAGGACGGCATCGCCCGCATCCTGCGCTCCGACCCGCGCATCGTCGTGCAGGGCAGCGACGGGGGACGCCGCACCGTCGCGCTCCAGCCGGTGGCGGAGGCCAGCCTGCCCTTTCCCTTCTGGTATCAACTGTTCGTCGGCCTCGCCATCTACGCCATTTCGGTCTGGCTGTGGGCGATCGCGCCGGGCAATCGCACCCATCTCTATTTCGCGCTGTCGGGCGTCGGCATGCTGATGTCGGCGGGAACGGCGGCGATCTACAGCAGCCGGGAACTGGCGATCGGCGCGCCGCTGTTCCGCATCCTGGGCATTTTCAACGAGGTCGGGGCATCGCTGTTCGGCATTGCGATGATAAACCTGTTTCTGGTCTATCCGCGCCGGATCGCGGGGCGGCGCCTTGCCATGGCGCTAACCCTGCTGCTGGGCGCTTGGACCGCGCTGGCGGCGGCGCGGGCGGTGCCCAATCCCGATTTCGGCAATAATGGCACCACCCTGGTCGAAATGGCGATCATCCTGATGGCGGTCGTGCGGCAATATGTCGCGACGCGGGGCGACCCGGTGGGGCGGTCGGCGCTGCGCTGGCTGGGCATCGGCACGGTGATCGGCGCGGGGGCCTTTCTGGGCACAGCCACGCTGCCGCTGTTGTTCGACATGCCCGCCCTGGTCGACCAGAGCATGGCGTTCGGATTTTTCCTCCTCATCATCGCGGGCATCGCGATGGGGTTGCGGCGCGACCGGCTGTTCGCGGTGGACGGGCTGTCCTATTCGGTCCTCTATTACAGCGCGATCGCCATCACCTTCTTCCTCATCGACGTGGCGCTGCTCTATGCGCTGGGGTCGCAGCGGCTGGCGGGACTGATGACCGGGCTGGTGCTCTTCCCCCTGCTCTACCTCCCCCTCCGCGACCGGGCCATCGACTGGGTGGCCGGGACGCAAAAGGCCGACCCGCTGCGCATATTGGAGGATGTGACGCGGATGAACTTCGCCCCGGCGGAGCAGGAGCGGGTGGCGCTGTGGCGGCAGGGGCTGGACCATGCCTTTCGCCCGCTGGCCATAGAGGATGGCGGCGGGGGGGCAACGACGGTGCGGCTGGAGGAGGATGGGACGGTGATGGCCATCCCCGCCGTCGCCGGCTCGCCGCCGCTGCGCCTGCGACTGGCGCGGCGCGGGCGCAGTCTGTTCCGGCAGCAGGACGCGGCGCTGGCGCAGCGGATGGTGGCGATGGCCGCCCATGCCGACACGCAGCGCACCGCCTTCGAGCGCGGCGTGGTGGTGGAGCGCGCCCGCGTCGCGCGCGACCTGCACGACGATCTGGCCGCGCGGTTGATGGACGGGCTGGCGCAGGACCGTGTGGAGGGGCTGCGCGCGACGATCCGCAATGCGCTGGTCGAGGTGCGGGCCATCGTCAACGGCCGGGCCAGCGCGCCGATGCCCGTCGCCGACGCGCTGGCGGATGCACGGGCGGAGGCGGCGGAGCGGCTCGAGGTGGCGGGCATCGCGCTGGACTGGACGCCGGTGGCGCCGCCGGGGCTGCTGGCCCCCAATCAGGTGCGGGCGCTGGAATCGAGCATCCGCGAGGCGATCACCAATATCGTGCGCCACAGCGGCGCGACGCAGGTGCGCGTCGAGGTGCGGGAGGACGGCGGCGAGGTGACGCTGGGCATCCATGACAATGGCCGCGCGGCGGCGGATGGCGCGGGGCAGAAGGCCGATACGGGGATCGAGGAGGCCGGGATCGCCAACGCGGCGCGGGACGCGGCGCAGGACGGGGCGGACGGGCCGTTCGTGCCCGGTAATGGGCTGCGCAACGTCCGCTATCGCATCGCCTCGGCGGGAGGACAGGCGGAGGCGCATGCCGGGCCACGGGGCTTCAGCGTCTCGCTGCGCCTGCCGGTGGGGCAAAGCGCATGAGCGGCGGGGCGGAAACCGGGCCGATGGTGTCACCCGTAGAGCTACCGGTGGCGCAACCGATGGTGCTGGTGGTGGACGATGTGCCGGGCGCGCGACTGCTGCTGATCGAGGCGGTGCGGCAGGTGTTGCCCGACGCCAGCGTGCGACAGGCGGACAGCATCGCAGCGGTGCAGCCATGGCTGGACCGGGCCTATACGCTGGCGCTGATCGACCTCAGCCTGCCGGATGGGCGGGGATCGACGATCATCCGCGCGCTGAAGGCCGGAGGGACGGAGATGGTCGCCGCCGTCACCGTGATGGACGATGACGCCAGCATTGAGGAGGCGCTGGCGGCGGGCGCGGACGGCTATCTGCTGAAAGACAGCGAGCCGACGTTGCTGGTCCACCGCATCGAGCGGCTGGTGGCCGGCGAACCGTCGCTCTCACCGACCATCGCGCGGCGCGTTCTGGCGCGCTTTACCGGCGGGACGGGCGCAGGGCTGGCGGGCGCTGGCAGCACCGCGACGGGGACCAGCGGCGGCGGGCTGGCGGTCGATAGCGTGCCGGACATTCTCTCCCACCGGGAACGGGAGGTGCTGTCACTGGTGGCACGGGGCCTGCGCGCGTCGGAGGTGGGCGGCGTGCTCCAGATCAGCCACCATACGGTGCGCGATCATCTAAAATCCATCTACCGCAAGCTGAATGTATCCTCCCGCGCGGAGGCGGCGCTGGAGGCGCAGCGGCGCAACCTGACCTAGGCGTGATGGCGTCAGATTGACCCACCTTGCCCTTGCGGGCGCAGCGAAGCACTTCACTGCTACGCGCAAGGATTGGTTGAGCGTCGCCCGCCTGCCGCTCGCTGCGCTTGCCATGACGATTCCAGAAAAAGTCATCATCCTCTGGCGTCGATCGCCATTCGGAAGATGGCGGTTTCCCATCCCGTTACGGCGAGGCGCGGCGACGCACTCCAGCCAGTTGCACGCCATCACGGGGGACGGTCGACTGGCCTCACGCCGTTGGCGAAGCACAGGGCATCCCTGCCCGGCAAATGCGGAAACAAGGGACAAAGGGCTCAAGGGGCGATTCGCACGGATACCGCCGTTCCCACCCCCCTTCCAAACCGCCCGATTCGTCGAATTTCGAACCATTTTGGCACTGGAATCGAAGCCTATCCCCCACCGGGGGGATGCCGGTGGGGACGAGGATGTCTTAAACAATCCTTGCGACCCGAGGGTTCTGTGACAAGACCCTTTCTTTATCGGCGGTTCCTCACAAGGGAGCCGCCGACTTTTTATCGGGCGCCCCCATCGGACACGCGCCCAACCTGTGCTATCCCCGCCTCAGTGCGCGGCCGACAGGTCCGCCTGCCCCTTGGGACGCGGCGACAGCCAGATCACCCCCGCCGCGATGAACAGGACGATGGCGGTCAGCAGGAAGCTATGGTCGATGGCCAGCGCGATCGCCTCCTGATCGACGAGGGAGGAGATCATCTGGCGACCCTGCTCCATGGGTACGCCAGCATGGGCCAGCGACGCCTGCACATCGTCCGGCTGGAGCTTCGCGACGATCTCCGTCCGGGCGACGCGCTGGGAATCGCCCCAGATGGTCAGGATGACGGAGGTGGACACCGCCACCGCCATGGTCCGCAGGAAGTTTTGCAGGCCCGCGGCGGACGCCGTCTCCTGCGGCTCCACAGCGGTCAGGGTGATCGACGTCAGCGGGATCATGAAGAAGGCCATGGCGAACCCCTGCAATATCTGCGGCGTCGCCAGCGTCCAGAAGTCCGCCCCGCTGGTCCAGCCCATGCGCAGCAACGACATGCAGCCCAGCCAGGCGGTGGCGCACGACACCATGATCCGCGCATCGACCCGGCCCAGCATCCGCGCCGCAATCTGCGAGGTCAGCAGCGCGGTCATCGCGGTGAAGGCGGTGACGATGCCCGCATCGGTCGCGGGATAGCCCATCGACGTTTGCAGCCATTGCGGGATCAGCACGATGCTGGCGAAATAGGCGCCGAAGCACAGGGCCAGCGCGATCACGCCAAAGGAGAATCCCCGATGGCGGAACACGCGCAGGTCGACGATCGGATGCTCCTCCGTCAGTTCCCAAATGATGAAGGCGCAGAAGCCGACAGCGGCGCAGACGGTCAGCAGCACGATGGTCGGGTCCGCGAACCAATCATGGTCGCGGCCGATGTCCAGCATGATCTGGAGGCAACCGATCCAGAAGATGAGGAGCGCGAGGCCGATCTTGTCGATGGGCAGCTTGCGCGTCTCCGTCTCCACCGGGCGCAACAGGGCAAAGGCCGCGAAGGTGCACAGCGCGCAGATCGGCAGGTTGATGAAGAAGATCCAGTGCCAGCTCCAGTTGTCGGAGATATAGCCGCCCAGGATCGGGCCGACCGCCGGGCCGAGCAGGGTCGTCATCGCCCACAGGCCCATCGCCTTGCCCCGCGATTCGGGCGGGAAGATGCGCAACATCAGCGTCTGCGACATGGGCATCAGCGGCCCACCGCACACACCCTGCCCGATGCGGCAGGCGACCAGCATGCCCAGCGTCGGCGACAGGCCGCACAGCAGCGAAAAGATGCCGAAGCCCATCATCGCAAAGATGAAGGTGTTGACCGTCCCGAACCGCTGCGCCAGCCAGCCGGTCAGCGGCACGCAGATCGCCTCCGCCACCGCATAGCTGGTGATGACCCACGTCCCCTGGTCGGGCGAGATGCCGAGGTTGCCCGCGATATGCGGCACCGACACATTGGCGATGGTGAGGTCGAGCACGACCATGAAGTTGCTGAGCGCCAGCACCAGCCCCGCCCACAGGCGGCGGTTGGCCGGGATCAGCTTATACACATCGACTTCGGCCATGATGGCTGTTCCTTTGGCGCGCGATCAGGGTCGATCAGTCGGCCAGATCAATCTCGACTTCGGTGGACAGGCCGATGCGCAGCGGATGCTCGGCCAGTTCCTTGGGATCGAGCGCAATGCGGATGGGCAGGCGCTGCACCACCTTGATCCAGTTGCCCGTCGCATTCTGCGCGGGGATCAGCGCCATGGAAGAACCGGTCCCGCCGGAGAAGCCCGCGACCCGGCCATGATAGACCACGCCGCTGCCATAGATGTCCGCCGTGACGGTGGCGGGCATGCCGACCTTCACACGGGCCAGTTGCCGTTCCTTGAAATTGGCGTCCACATACACCTGCGTCAGCGGCACGATGGACATGATCGGGCTGCCCTGCGTCACGCGCTGGCCGACCTGCACCGCCCGCTTGGTGATGACGCCGTCGATGGGCGCACGGATGACGGTGCGGTCCAGTTCCAGCCGGGCGGCGTCCAGCTTGGCCTGCGCGGCCAGCACGCCGGGGTCGCTGTCCTCCGTCGATCCGCGCACCAGCGCGTCATTGGCGGCCAGTTCGCCCAGCGCCGCGCCGCGCGTGGATTGCGCCATGGCGACGGCGGCCTGCGCCTGCGCCAGGCTGGCGCGGGCAGCGGCGGCGGCGTTGCGCGACGAGGTCAGCTCCTCGCCCGACACGGCCCCGCTGCCCGCCAGCGATTCGCGGCGGCCAAGGTCGATCCGGGCCTTCTCATTATCCGCCTGCGCGGCGGTGAGGCGGGCGCGGGCCTGCGCGATGTCGGCGGCGCGCGCCTGCACCTGCGACGACAGGGCCGTGCCGGTCGCCTGCGTCTGGCGAAAGCGGCGGCGCGCCTCGGCCAGATCGGCCTCCGCCTGCGCCACGGAAATGCGGGCGTTGGACGGATCGAGCCGGGCGAGGATGTCGCCCTTCTTCACCGTGGCGGTGTCGCTGACCCGCACTTCGGTCACCTGCGCGGAGATCAGCGGCGTGACCTGCGCCACCTCCGCATTCACATAGGCGTTGTCGGTGCCGACATGGTTGCGGCCGAACAGCAGATACCAGGCGCCCCACAGCAGGCCGACGACCGCGACGCCGATGGCGAGGCGGATCAGCCAAGTCTTGCGGGTCGCGGCGCGCTGCCGGTTGTCGGCCGCCGCGTCCTGCGCGATTTCGATGGGAGAGGCGGCGTCAGCCATGGGGAGCGTCCTTGGTCGTATGCGCCGCGACGGTGAACCCGCCGCCCAGAGCGCGAATGAGAGCGATGTCGAGCGCAAAGGCCCGTGCATGGAGGTCGGCGACGGACTGGCGGGCGGACAGCAGCCTGTCCTCCACATTCAGCACGTCGAGATAGGTGGACAGGCCGCCGCCATAGCGTTTCTGAGCGATGCCATAGGCCTCCTCCGAGGAGGTGAGCGCGGCGCGCGCGTCGACCAGTCGGCGGTCGAGCGCCCGGCGGCTGGTGACGGCGTCGGCCACCTCCCGATAGGCGGCCAGGACGGTCTTGTCATAGCTGGCCACCGCCTCGTCATAGGTGGCGCGGGCGCCGCGATACTGGCCCTGTATCGCCCCACCGTGGAAGATCGGCAGGCTGATCGCCGGACCGGCGTTGCCATAGAGCGACCCCGGCTTGAACAGGCTGTCGATGAACGGCGATGCGCCGCCCTCCGCCCCCGCCCCGGTGAACAGGGAGGTGTAGCCCAGCGACTGGAAGCCGACGAGCGCGCTGAGCCGCACGGCGGGGAAGAAGTCGGCGCGGGCGACCTTGATCCGACTCGCCGCGGCCTCCGTCCGTTCGCGCGCGGCGGCGATGTCCGGGCGGCGGCCGATCAGGTCGGTGGTCACATCGTCGGGCAGGCCAAGCTGCACCAGCGCGCGCGCCTGCGGCCGCACGATCGACAGGCCGCGATCCGGCCCCGCGCCGATCAGCGCCGCGATCTGGTTACGGCGCAGCGCGATCTGCTCGTCCGCCGCCGTGACGCTGGCGCGCGCCGAGGAAGCGGTGGCGTCCGCCTGCCGCTGGCTGCCCCGCGTTTCCAGGCCATTGGCCTGCCGGTCGGTAATCAGCTTTTGCGAGGCGAGGCGCAGGTCCAGCGCGCGCTGCGCAATCTCCCGCGCGTCATGGAGGCGGGCGAGGTCGGCATAGGCGTCCGCGATGGCGGTGGTCAGCACCAGCCGCGCCTGCTGCGCGTCGATCTGCGCCGCACGCTGTTCCGACGTCGCGGCGGCAAGCGCGGCGCGATTTTTGCCCCACAGGTCGAGGTCGAAGCCCAGATCGAGCGCCGCCCGCCCCGTGCCCAGCCAGCCATGCGGCACAAACGCCTCCGGGAAGCCGTTGTTATAGCTTTGCTTGGTGACGCCCGCCGCCGCCTCTGCATCCAGCGACGGCAGCAACGGCGCACCCGCCTGCTGCGCCATGCCCGATGCGGCGCGCAGGCGCGCGGCGGCGATGGCGACGTCCGGGCTGTTGCTCAGCCCCTCCTCGATCAGCGCGGTCAATTGCGGGTCGCCATAGCCGGTCCACCAGCCGTCGCCGGGCCATGCCGCCGTTGGAGTGGCGGGCAGGCTCCGGCCCGACTCGACGCTGGCCGGCGCGCGCGGCACCGGCCGCGTCCCCAGATCGGGGATCGGCGCGCATCCGACGAGCGCCAGCGCCAGCGCGGACGCGCCAAGAGGGAGGAGAGGGGAACGACTCAGTGCCATGATAAAACCGTACCATATAGTATGGATTTTGCCTCTGCGCCCCGGACCGCCCCTTGTCAATATAAAAAGCGTACTCTATGGTACGGTTATGAACATGGAGAGAAACCCTGCCAGCGGATGCGTCACCAGCCGCCGGGAAATCCGCCGACAGGACCGGCGCGACGCCATATTGACGGTCGCGGCCCGCTCCTTCCTTGAACAGGGCTATGCGGGCACGACCATGTCCGGCATCGCCGCCACGCTGGGCGGTTCGAAGGGAACGCTCTGGAACTATTTTGGGTCCAAGGAGGAATTGTTCGCCGCCGTCATCGACCATGTCACGATCGAATATCGCGCGGGCCTGTCGGAGATATTGGCCGAACCCTGCGACGACCTGCGCCTGACGCTCAAGCGGTTCTGCACGGGGATTATGGACAAGGTGACGACGCCGGACGCCATTTCCCTGCACCGGCTGGTGGTGGCGGAGGCCGGACGTTTCCCGGAAATGGGCCGGATCTTCTACGACCGGGCGCCGCTCCAGACCTATGTCCTGCTCGCAGAATTCCTGGAGGGCGTGATGGCGCGCGGCCTGATCCGCGCGGAGGAACCGATGCAGGCGGCCCGACTGCTGGTCACGCTCTGCGTGTCGGGATACCAGCAAAAGATGCTGATGGGCCTGATCGAGACGGCGACCACGCCCATGATCGCGGCGGAAGTGGAGCGCGCGACGGACCTGTTCATGCGCGCCTATGCGCTGGAGGACGGGACGCCGTCCTGACGCCGAGCGCGTGATGACTTTTCCTGGGATCGCCCTTGCGAATGCATCGAGACGAAGGCGGGTGAATTTAACGCCATCACATTCTGGCTGTGGCCTGCCCGTTGCGGCGGGTTGGGGAGGGACGCCATTCCCTCCGCCCTGCCGAGGGCGATCGACATATCTTCAGCGCCACAATCGCGATGACGCTCCGCAGGGACACGGGCGCGTTCGTCAGGATGGCGGAAACATCTGCCCTGCCCGCACCCCGGAACGGGAGCGAAGGATTCAGGCGGATAGACCGTCAGGCTTGCAGGGGGCGAACCCCCGCACCCCGATATTACTGGCCGCTGGCGCCACCGCCGCCTGCACCACCCGCACCGCCGCCGCCGCCCATCGCGCCGACCGCACCGATATTGCCGAAGATTTCCTGGAGGAAGCCACGCTTGCGGCCCGCCGTGGGGGTCGATGCGCCCTCGATGCCGACCTTGGCGACCTGCTCCATGCCGATATGGTCCACGGCGGACACGTTACCGGCGGGGTCGAAGCGGACGCGCAGAACCGTCTGGCTGATCGGCTTGGGCGAGGAGAAGGCCAGAGCGCGCATCTCGCGCGACACATAATACCATTCCTCCGGCCCGAACTGCGATGCAAAGCTGGGCCGGCCCAGCGCACCCTCGACCGACGCCTTGTTGTCGACGCCCGCCGCGATGCTGTCCACCAGCAGCTTGTCGACCTGATAGCCCTGATGTGTGCGGACGCGCGTGCAGCCGCCCAGCCCCGCCAGCAAGGCCGCGGCACCGGCTACCAGTATCAGCCGCGTGGCTATGGGGTGCATGAACGTCTCCACCAGAGAAGGTTATAATCAAAATGGCGCGCCCCGTGCAGGCGCATGACATGCGCCATTGCATTGGTCGGGCGCGCGATCAATATGGCAGTTGCGCCGTGCCGACAAGGCCGGTTGCCGCCCAAGGCCCGTTTTGGCCGGGCGATGGTGAACCCCGGATGAGCATATCATGGCCTTTTTGAAATCCCTGTTCGGGCGATCCGCGCCCCGGAACGACCTTCATGCGCTGTACGCCGCGATCATTGCGGAGGGTCGCCAGCCGCACTGGTATCGCGACGGCCGCGTGCCCGACACGCTGGACGGGCGATTCGACATGATCGCGGCGGTCCTCTCCCTCGTCCTGCTCCGCATGGAAACGCTGGAGGCGTCGGACGAGACGGCGCACCTGGCCGAAGTGTTCGTGGACGACATGGAGGGGCAGTTGCGCCAGATGGGCGTGGGCGACGTCGTGGTCGGCAAGCATGTCGGCCGGATGATGAGCGCGCTGGGCGGACGGCTGGGCGCCTATCGCAGCGCGCTGGCGGGCGAGGGCAGCCTGGACGAGGCGCTGGAGCGCAACCTCTATCGCGGCTCCGCACCGGATGCCGGCGCGGTCGCCCATACGGCGGCGGCGGTCCGCTCGCTGGCCGCGCAGCTCGACGCGCGCGACATCGCGACGCTGCGCGCGGGCGACATCGGGGGCACGGGCGACATCGGCAGCAGCGCGCCATGACCGACGCACCGGAATTCTCCCGCCCGATCCGCATCGACCAGATCGGCAGCGACGCGCGGCCCCAGTCCATCGCGGCGGACGAGGGGGAGCGGCTCGCCCTCTCCCGCCGGTTCCGGCTGCGCGCCATTCCCCGACTGGAGGCCGACTATCGTCTGGTGCCGGACAATGGCGGCTGGCTGGCCACGGGCACGCTCCGCGCCGCCGCGATTCAGGCCTGCGCCGCGACCAGCCGGGACGTGCCGGAGGAGATCGACGCCGCCTTCACCATCCGCTTCGTGCGGGAGGCGGACATTTCGGAGGAGGAGATCGAACTGTCGGAGGAGGATTGCGACATCATGCCCCTCGACAATGACCGCATCGACATGGGCGAAGCGGTGGCCCAGACCCTCGCCCTCAACCTCGACCCCTATCCGCGCAGCCCCGACGCCGACACGGTGCTGCGCCAGATGGGCGTGAAGCAGGAAGGCGAATCGGGCGCGCTGTCCGGGCTGAAGGATTTGCTGTCCGGCGGGAAAGGCTGAATCGCCGGAGGCATGGCCGGGGCCGTGGACGAGATTGCAGACATTGCCTTCCGTTCGCCCTGAGCCTGTCGAAGGGCCGCACGGCTGTATTGAAAGGGCCGGGCCGGAATAAGAAAGCCCCTTCGATACGCGCTGGGCGACCGGATTGTCCGCGTCACCCCTGACCGGCCGCACCACCCAAAACCGGGTCGGTCGAACTGCACCGCTTTCCCGCCGTTCTCCACACCTTATCTCTCTAGCCCCCACTTGTTCCCCTTCCGTTCGCGCACCGCCCATGGCATAAGGCCGTCATGGAGCCGGACTCACCGCCCCTTCGCAAGATCATCCATATCGACATGGATGCCTTCTACGCCTCCGTTGAACAGCGGGACGACCCGGCCCTGCGCGGCCTGCCCGTTGCGGTCGGGGGTGGCGGGCCACGCGGCGTGGTGGCGGCGGCCAGCTATGAGGCGCGGACGTTCGGCGTGCGCTCCGCCATGCCGGGCGGGCGGGCGCGGCGGCTGTGCCCGGACCTGATCTTCGTGCGTCCCCGCTTCGACGCCTATCGCGCGGTGTCGGAGCAGATTCGCGCCATCTTCCACCGCTTCACCGACATCATCCAGCCACTGTCGCTGGACGAGGCCTATCTGGACGTGACCCGCAACAAGCCGGGCATCGCCTCCGCCACCTATGTCGCCGCCGAAATCCGGCGGATGATCGCGGAGGAGACGGGGCTGACCGCCTCCGCCGGCATTTCCTACAACAAGCTGCTGGCCAAGCTCGCCTCCGACCAGAACAAGCCCAACGGCCAGTGCGTGGTCAGGCCGGAGGAGGGCGCGACCTTCATCGCCGCGCTGCCCGTGGCGCGCATCCATGGCGTCGGCCCGGTGACGGCCCGGCGCATGGCCGAATTGGGGATAGAGACGGGCGCAGACCTGCACGCCCGTGACCTCCCCTTCCTGCAACGCCATTTCGGCAAGGCCGCCCATTTCTACCACGCCGCCGCGCGCGGGATCGACGACCGGCCGGTGCGCGACCGGGAAGCGCGCAAATCGGTGAGCGTGGAGGATACGTTCGAGACGGACATCAGCGACGCGGACGCGCTCCTCGCCCAGTTGGGGCAGATCGCCGACCGGCTGTGGCCGCGCATTGAAAAGGCCCATGCCGTGGGCCGCACGGTCACGCTCAAGATCAAGCTGGGCGATTTCCGCACCCTCACCCGCTCGCGCACCCTGCCCCATGCGGTGCGCGACCGGGCGGAGATACAGGAGACCGGTTTCGCCCTGCTGCGCGCGCAACTGCCGCTGCCCATGGGCGCGCGGCTGCTGGGGCTGGGGCTGCACAATCTGGCGGAGGACAGCGACACCGTCGCACCGCCCCGCGCGCACCAGTTCGAACTGGCCATCTGATTCGACTGGGGGCAACCGGCGCGCGCCCGGCCCCGCCTTTCCGCCGCCCTCCTCCTGTTCCTCCTGTTCCCCTGTCCCTTCCCTCACCCTCAAACGGCCCGGCACCCCAGCGGCCCGACGACAGACGCCCCGAACCTCTTCTGCACCCTAATGCCACCTCAAACAGTGCCATTTATGGCGGAAAACCGTGCCATTTTGGCCACGGTAGAACTGAGAATGGCTCGGTTAAAAGCGTGTTCCGGGGTTTCAGTCATGCTTCTGGACGATCTGCAATGGTCTCCCGGCCCTTACGTGGTAAGAGCGCGGCCCTGAAAATCAAAAGATTTCAGTAAGAACAGAACGCACTGATCCACTGGCCTGTCGGTGGAAGGGAGAGGAGGTTTCACATCACATCACGGGGAGGAATGTATGTTCCTTAAGCTTCACACGAAATCCGTCCTGTCGGGCGCCAGCCTGATCGCCGTCGCGCTTGCCGCCACGCCGTCCGCCGCCCTGGCCCAGGATGATGCCGGCGAAATCGTCGTCACCGCACGCCGCGTCGAGGAACGCCTCCAGGACGTTCCGATTTCGATCACCGTCTTCAACCAGCAGCAGCTGACCAACCGCAACGTCGTGAGCGCAGGCGACATCGCCACCTACACGCCGTCGCTGTCGTCGAACGGCCGCTGGGGTTCGGAAAGCACCAGCTTCGCCATCCGCGGCTTCGTGCAGGAAGGCCCGACCTCGCCCTCCGTCGGCACCTATTTCGCCGAAGTCGTCGCCCCGCGCGCCAATGGCGGCACCACCGCCGGTAACGGCGCCGGCATCGGCAGCTTCTTCGACCTCGCCAATGTGCAGGTTCTGAAGGGTCCGCAGGGCACGCTGTTCGGCCGCAACACCACCGGCGGCGCGGTCCTGCTGACCCCGCAGAAGCCGACGAGCCGCCTTGAGGGCTATATTGAAGGCTCCTACGGCAATTATGACATGCAGCGCGTGCAGGGCGTGGTGAACATCCCCGTTCTCGACACGCTGCGCATCCGCCTGGGTGTCGACCGCCAGACCCGCAAGGGCTATCTGAACAATGTCGGCACCATCGGTCCCAAGGATTTCGGTGACGTCGATTATGTCGCCGCGCGCTTCAGCATCGTGGCCGACCTGACGCCGAACCTCGAAAACTACACGATCCTGTCGTACAGCAATTCCGACACCAACGGCGCCTTCCCCAAGGTGGCGTTGCAGACCGGCGGCGGCCTGTCCAGCTTCCTGGGATCGCAGATCGCAGCGACGCAGGGCGACTATTATGACGTCCTGAACGGCCACGCCAACCCGTTCCAGCGTATCGAGCAATTCTCGTTCATCAATACGACGACGTGGAAGGCCAGCGACACCATCACCATCAAGAACATCGCCAGCTATGCCGAATTCCGGCAGGCCGTGGCGGTGAACAACAATGGCGATGCCATCTATGTCGGCGGCCAGCCGCTGACCGGCGTCAGCCTCGACCCGGAGCCGGGCAAGAACAATGTCTCGCAGTCGACCTTCACCGAGGAGCTTCAGCTTCAGGGCCGTTCGGGCGATGACCGCCTGAACTACCAGCTCGGCGCCTATCTGGAACTGAGCGAGCCGCTGGAAGGCTTCCAGTCGTCGCGTTCGGCGATCTTCCTGCGCTGCGCCAATGTCTTCACCTACCAGTGCAACGACTTCCTCGGCGCATCGACCCCGGCGCCGGCTCCGGCCCCCGCCGGCACCACGCTGGAAGGCCGCGTGGGCCAGATGGCCCTGTCGCGCAGCAAGTACAGCTTCCG
Source organism: Sphingobium sufflavum (assembly GCF_021403115.1). Taxonomy (GTDB): domain Bacteria; phylum Pseudomonadota; class Alphaproteobacteria; order Sphingomonadales; family Sphingomonadaceae; genus Sphingobium; species Sphingobium sufflavum. The sequence continues at coordinate 200,317 of NZ_JAJSSH010000001.1, read as the reverse complement.
CAACCTCGGCCTCTATGCCCAGGGCACGTACAAGCTGACCGACCAGCTCAGCATCACGGGCGGCATCCGCTACACGTCGGACGTGACCCGTGGCGTCAGCGAGTCGCTGCGCGTCCGCTTCCCCTCGGCCAACAATCCGCAGTTCGAATGTTCGCAGCCGGGCAACCTGCTCGACCGTCCGGGCACCTTCTCCTCCGCGCAGATCGTGGCCAACCCGAACCTGTGCCAGTACACCCGCCGCGTCACCTCGGCCAAGCCGACCTGGGTCGTCGGTCTGGACTTCAAGCCTGTCGACGACGTGCTGCTGTACGCGAAATACGCGCGTGGCTATCGTCAGGGCAGCGTGAACGTGTCGCTGTACGGTCTGGAAAGCTGGGGGCCTGAGAAGGTCGACACCTATGAAGTCGGCGCGAAGACCAGCTTCGACGGCTTCGTGAAGGGCAACTTCAACATTGCCGCCTTCTACAACGACTTCAGCAACCAGCAGCTCCAGATTCAGGCGACGGCCTGCAACGCGGGCGACCTGGTCAGCAACCCGGCGCAATGCCCCTTCATCGCCTCGCAGGCGCAGGGCATCGCCAACGCGGGCAAGTCGACCATCAAGGGTATCGAAGTTGATGCGTCGGTTCGCCTGTTCCAGGGGTTCAACGTCGACGTGGGCTATGCCTATCTCGACACCAAGCTGAAGACCGTCTCCCTGCCTGCCGTTCCGCTGGGCTTCACCAGCCTGTCGAGCGCCAAGGTTGGTGGCGTCCTGCCGCTGACGCCGAAGAATAAATATTCGGTCACGGCGACCTACACCCTGCCGCTGTCCAGTGACATCGGCCGGGTCAGCTTCGGGGCCACCTTCACGCATCAGGACAGCATGCTCGGCCAGCCAGGCTCCGCGCCCAGCCTGATCCAGCTGCCGCCGCAGAACAACCTGAACCTGAACGCCAACTGGAATTCGGTGGCCGGTTCGCCGGTGGACATCGGCCTGTTCGCGACCAACGTGACCAAGGAGCGGTTCCACGTCTACACGACGGACGGCATCACCTCCTACGGCTTCGACGCGATGATCCTGAACCAGCCGCAGATGTACGGCGTTCGCCTGAAGTATCGCTTCGGCAACTGATCGGTGGGCGGGAGCAGGGGCCGGTCCACCTGGATCTCTCCTGCTCCCGCTGCCATCGGCTTCCGCATTGTCAGGGCTGGCGCAGGATGCCATCCGCCTGGGAAATGCTCAGGGGTTGAGGAAAAGGGGCGGTCCTGCACAGGCGGGGCCGCCCTTTTTCATGCGTCCGGGGGGATGGGGCCGAACGGAATCGGATCGTCACCCTCGGCCCATGGCGACAGGCGGATCATCGCCCGCCCGAACAGCGGATCGGCAAGATGGCGCGCCAGCCAGCGGTGCACATGGGGCAGCGGCTGCGCGGCGAACCAGTCCGGGTCCACCGCCGCGAACTGCCGCACGAACGGAAAGACCGCCATGTCCGCCAGCGTGCGGGCCGGGCCGCACAGATAGCCGGTGGCGGCCAGCCGCGCGTCCCAGTCCGCCAGCAGCTCCAGCGCCGCACCGCGGTGGACGGCGGGGTCGGAGCCATGGCGGTCGGGATATTTGGTGCGGTCGAGGTGATGCTTGAACGGCCCGTCGTTCCGCGCGACCAGCGCCGCATCGTCCCCCGCCAGCCAGCCTTCGGGATCGCCCCGCCCCAACGCCCAGCGCATGATGTCGAGGCTCTGCTCGATCACCGTCCCGTCGGGCAGGCACAGCACCGGCACCGTCCCCTTGGGCGAGGCGGCCAGCATCGCGGCGGGCTTGGCGCGCAGTTTCACCTCGCGGATTACCACCGCCTGCCCGCTGACCAGCAACGCCAGCCGCGCCCGCATCGCATAGGGGCACCGGCGAAAGCTGTAGAGGATGGGAAGCGGGGACATCGGGAGCGGAGACATGGTCCCTGCCCTATCCGATCGGGGGCAGGGGGCGGAAGGGCGTTTGTGGGGGCGCTGCGGGGCGCTGCGGGGCGCTGCGGGGCGCTTGGCGCGTTCCATACGGACGCCCTCTGTCAAGGGAGGCGAGTCCGTAGCTAGCGACAAAGGACTGCCCCAGAGGGAGACTGCTCCCGTCATCCTCGCGGCGAAAGCAGCCAGGTCTGCGCTAACCTCGTGGCCCCTTGCGGGACCGAATAAACCCCACGTCCGTCCCCCGCACGGCGCAGGCCGCTAACCTCACGCCCCCTTGCGGGGCCGAATAAACCCGGCGACCGTCCCTCCGGACGGTCACCTCACCCGATTTATTCCCACTCGATCGTGCCCGGCGGCTTCGACGTATAGTCATAGACTACCCGATTGATGCCCTTCACCTCATTGATGATACGGGTCGACACGCGGCTCAGGAAGGCCGCGTCATAGGGATAGATGTCCGCCGTCATGCCGTCCGTGGACGTCACCGCGCGCAGGGCCAGCACATTGTCATAGGTGCGCCCGTCGCCCATCACCCCGACCGAGCGAACCGGCAGCAACACCGCAAACGCCTGCCAGATCGCGTCATAGAGGCCCGCGTTGCGGATTTCCTCCAGATAGACCGCGTCCGCCTTGCGCAATATGTCGCACCGCTCCTTGGTCACTTCGCCGGGGATGCGGATGGCGAGGCCGGGACCGGGGAAAGGATGGCGGCCAACGAAAATCTCCGGCAGGCCCAGTTCCCGGCCCAGCGCGCGCACCTCATCCTTGAACAGTTCGCGCAGCGGCTCGACCAGCTTCATGTTCATGCGCTCAGGCAGGCCGCCGACATTATGGTGGCTCTTGATCGTCACAGAGGGGCCGCCGGTGAAGGACACGGACTCGATCACGTCGGGATAGAGCGTACCCTGCGCCAGAAAGTCCGCGCCGCCGATCTTCTGCGCTTCCGCCTCGAACAGGTCGATGAACGCCTTGCCGATGAACTTGCGCTTGGCCTCCGGGTCGGTGACGCCGGCCAGGCCGCCCAGGAACATCTCCTCCGCATCCACATGGACCAGCGGTATCTTGTAATGCTCGCGGAACAGGGTGACGACCTGCTCGGCCTCCGCCTCGCGCATCAGGCCATGATCGACAAAGACGCAGGTGAGCTGGTCCCCGATCGCCTCATGGATCAGCACCGCGGCCACGGCGGAATCGACGCCGCCGGACAGGCCGCAGATCACCTTTCCGCTGCCCACCTGCTTGCGGATCTCGTCGATCTTGGTCTGGCGGAATTCCGCCATCGTCCAGTCGCCGGACAGGCCGCAGACATGGCGCACGAAATTGGCGATCAGCTTGCCACCGTCGGGCGTGTGGACGACTTCCGGGTGGAACTGCGTGCCATAATAGCGGCGCTCGTCATCCGCGATCACCGCAAAGGGCGCCCCGTCCGACGTCGCCACGATGCGGAAACCGGGCGCGAACTGCGTCACCTTGTCGCCATGGCTCATCCACACCTGATGCCGCTCGCCGGTCTGCCACAGGCCGTCGAACAGCACACAGGGTTCGGAGACGGTCAGGAAGGCCCGGCCGAACTCGCCGCCCTCGCCCGTCTCATGGCCGGGGCGCACTTCGCCACCGAGCTGGTGGGACATGACCTGCTGGCCATAGCAGATGCCAAGGATGGGCAGGCCGGAGTCGAACAGGATCTGCGGCGCGCGGGGCGACCCCTCGTCGCACACGCTGGCGGGCGAGCCGGAGAGGATGATGCCCTTTGGCTTGATGCGGTGGAAGGCTTCCTCCGCCGTGGTGAAGGGGGCGATCTCGCTATAGACGCCGGCCTCGCGCACGCGGCGGGCGATCAATTGCGTTACCTGGCTGCCGAAATCGACAATGAGGATGGAGTCGGTCTGGGGACTTGTCATGGGCGGCGGATAATCCGTGGGGGCGCGGCTGTCCAGACGGCGCGACAGAGGCGGGGTGCGCTTTGCCATGACACGGGGGCCATCAGGCGGCTGAACGGGCCGCCTTCGGATCAGCGGGCGCCACCAGCGCGGCCAGCGCCGCCGCCGCCGTCACGATCACCCCGGCCAGCACGAACGCCGCGCCCGGAAAGGGGATTGCCGCGCCCGGCCCCGCCGACAGGGCATAGACCGCCCCGAACGTCAGGGGGGAGATAACGCCCGCGATGCTGGCGACGCTGGTGTTGGCGCCCTGCAACTGCCCCTGTTCGCTGTCCGACACCTGCCGCGTCATCAGCGCCTGGAGCGACGGCATGGCGAGGCCCCACAGGGCGCTGAGCAGGCAGGACGCGATGAACATCTCCCCCGTCGGCGCGACACCGTTGCCGATCAGGGCGATGCCGCCGCTGGACAGCCCCGCCACCAGCGCGCGCCGGTCGCCCCAGCGCCTGACCACCGGGCCGATCAGGAACGCCTGCACCACCATGTCGAGGATGCCGGTCAGGCCGAGCAACAGGCCCGTCTCCCACGGCGTCCAGCCATACCGGTCCCCGACATAGAGGACGAAGACGACCATGAAGGCCTGTTTGGCGAACTGCATCAGGAAATTGACGATGGAGAGGCCGAACAGGCTGCCCCTCGACCGCAACAGCGCCAGCGAACCGAGCGGGTTCGCCCGCTTCCACGCAAAGGCCATGCGGCTGGCGGGGGCCAGCGATTCGGGCAGGAGCAACAGGCCATAGAGGAACGCCGCCCCGCTCAGTCCGGCGGCGACCCAGAAGGGCGCGCGCGCCGAAATCTCGCCCAGCGCCCCGCCGATCACCGGTCCCACGATGAACCCGCCACTGAACGCCGCGCCGATCAGGCCATAGCCGCGCGCGCGCTGTTCCGGCGCGGTGATGTCCGCCATATAGGCGAAGACGGTGGTGAAGCTGGACGCGGTGATCCCCCCGATCAGCCGCCCCGCCGCCAGCCACCACAGGTTCGGCGCCAGCGCCATCAGCACATAGTCCAGCCCCAGCCCGGCGATGGAGATCAGCAGCACCGGCCGCCGCCCGAACCGGTCGGACAGCGCACCGATGACGGGCGCGCAGACGAACTGCATCACCGCCCACAGCGCCACGAACACCCCGTTCCACGCACCCGCCCGCGCGCTCGATCCCGCCATCTCCCGGATCAGGTCGGGCAGGACGGGGATGATGATGCTCATCGACAGCACGTCCAGCACCGCCGCCACCAGGATGAAGCCGATGGCGGCGGTGCGGCGGCGGATGGCGGTGCCGGTCATGGCATCACTGGTCCCCCGGATCGCGGATCGTCAGGCCGGTCCAGCGCGCGGCAAAGGCGTACATGTCCGCAAACTCCGCGATGGTCTTGTCTACCGGCTTGCCGCTGCCATGCCCGGCCCGCGTCTCGATGCGGATCAGGTGCGGCCTGTCGCCGATCTGCGCATGTTGCAGGGCGGCGGTATATTTGAAGCTGTGCCCCGGCACCACCCGATCATCCGTATCCGCCGTGGTGACGAGGATGGCGGGATAGTCCGCCCCCTCCCGGATCGTGTGATAGGGGGAATAGGACAGCAGGGTGCGAAAATCCGCCTCCTTCGACGGATAGCCATAGTCATCCACCCAGTATCGCCCCGCCGTGAACCGGTCGAAGCGCAGCATGTCCATCACGCCCACCGCCGGCAGGGCGGCGGCGAACAGGTCCGGCCGCTGGTTCGTGACCGCCCCGACCAGCAGGCCGCCGTTCGACCGCCCCTCGATCGCGATCTGGCCCTTCGCGGCATAGCCCTTTGCGTTCAGGAATTCGGCCGCCGCGATGAAATCGTCGAACACATTCTGCTTGTGGGACAATCGCCCGGCGTCGTGCCACGCCTTGCCATATTCGCCGCCGCCGCGCAGGTTGGCGATGGCCACCGCCCCGCCCTGCTCCAGCCAGGCGAGCCGGGTCGGGTTGAACCCCGGCGTCTGCGCGATGTTGAACCCGCCATAGCCATAGAGGATGGTGGGCGCGGCCTTGCCCGATGCCGCCACGTCCCGGCGGCGGATCAGGAACAGCGGGATCTGCGTGCCGTCCTTCGAGGGATAGAAGAGCTGGTCCGTCTGGAAATCGCCGGGGTCGAAGGCCAGCCGGGGCCGGGACCACACGCGCGCCACATTGGTCGCCACGTCATAGCGATAGACGACCGACGGATCGGTGTAGCTGGCGAAGCTGAAGAAGCTCTCGCTGTCGGCGGGCCTGCGCGAGAAACCGATGGCGGTGCCGATGCCGGGCAGCGGGACATTGCCCACCGGCTTCCCGTCCCGCTCCACCAGCTTCGCCACCGTGCGCGCGTCGGAGAGATAGGCCAGCACGATGCGCCCGCCGATCATCGACGCCCCGCTCAGCGTGTCGCGGCTCTCCGCCACGATCGGCTGCGCGCGCGGCCGGGCGCTGGCGGCGTCGAGCCGGACGATGCGCCCGCGCGGCGCGCGCAGGTCCGTGCGGAAATAGAAGAGATCGCCGACATTGCCGATGAACGCCCAGTCGTTCTTCAACCCCTTCACCAGCGGGCGGGCCGTCCGGTCCTCCCCCACCAGCGGGATCAACGTGAGCGCATAGCGTTCGTCCGTCCCCTCGCTGGAGGTGACGAGCAGCCAGCGGCCATCGTCCGTCACCTCCGCCACATGGCCGAGGCGGGGCCGGTCGGGCGTCGCATAGACCAGCCGGTCCTCCGCCTGCGCCGTGCCCAGCGCATGATACCAGACGCGCTGGTTCTCCACCGTCGCCTGAAACGTCGCATCCCCGGCGGGCGCGTCGAAGCGGGAGTAATAAAATCCCTGCCCGTCGTTCGCCCAGCTCAGGCCCGAATATTTGACCCACTCCACCCGGTCGTCCAGCGTCCGGCCGCTGTCCACGTCGACCACGCGCAGGATGCGCCAGTCGGTCCCGCCGTCCTGCACGGCATAGAGGAGGTAGCGTCCATCCTCCGACACCTCCCACTCCGCCAGCGCCGTGGCGCCATCCTTCGCCAGCGCATTGGGGTCGAGCAGCAACCGCTCCTTCCCCTCCAGCCCTTCCCGCACATAGAGCGGCGACTGGTTCTGGAGGCCGGAATTGCGCGTGTAGAAATAGCGCCCGCCGCCCTTTCGCGGCACGCCGGTGCGGGCATAATCATACAGCCGCTTCATCCGCGCGGCCAATATGTCGCGCCCCGGCAGCGTGTCGAGATAGGCCTGCGTCGCCTTGTTCTGCGCCGTCACCCAGTCGCGCACCGCGCCATCGACGCGCACGTCATTTTCCAGCCAGCGATAGGGGTCCGCGACGGACACGCCAAACTGCGTCTCCACCACATCGTCGCGCCGGGTCGGCGGATAGGCGATGGTCGGGTCGCCATGGGCGGGGACGGTCAGGATCATGAGGGCCAGCGGCACGAACAGGCGCCGGGCAACATGGGGAAAGCCCGCGTGCGGCAAGCCAGCGCGGGGAAAGCCCCCGCGAATACGAAAGAGGGCCATGCGCTCACCCTATCGCAGGCAGGGGCGGTATCGGCGCGGCACACGGCCCCGCCCCGGTGGCGGGAACCGCCGTCTGTTCCCAGTCTTGCAGCTCGCGATCCAGCGCCATCGGGCCTCCTTGGTCAGGCCCCCTCCCTATTGGCGCACAGGGCGCAAAGGCAATCGCTTTCCTGTCGCGGCGGATGCTTTCGACCGGCGGCGAACCCTGCGGAAAAACCAAAACCCGCCGCACCTTACCGGCACGACGGGTTTCAGCCATCCTCTCCCAGCGGACTCTTGCCCGGCCTTTTATCTATCGGCGGCCCGGCAATATTCGGTCCCCGGCCGTGGCTCAGCCAAGGCGGCCAAGGCGATGATACAGATTACCATATTTCAGCGATTCCGGCGTATCCTGAATCTTCTGGAGGTAATCCGCGACCGCCACTTTCAGCAGGGCGAAATCCTCCGTGGAGAAGACCGCGCGCGAGCGGGTGGGTTCGTTCGTTGTCGTCGTATCCGTCATCGACTTACTCCTCTCTTCGTCCTGAAATTCTGGGGGCCGGTCCCTATGGTGAACCGGCCCCAGCCGTGGCCGTCAGGCCGCGGCGAACTGGTTCATCGTGTTGTGCTTGCCACCGGCCTTCAGGGCCGCCTCGCCAGCGAAATATTCCTTATGGTCGTCGCCAATGTCCGAACCGGACATGTTCTGGTGCTTCACACAGGCGATGCCCTGACGGATTTCCTGACGCTGGACGCCGAGGACGTAGCCGAGCATGCCCGCATCGCCGAAATATTCCTTGGCCAGATTGTCCGTGGACAGGGCGGCCGTGTGATAGGTCGGCAGGGTGATGAGGTGGTGGAAGATACCGGCCCGCGCAGCGGCATCGCGCTGGAAGGTGCGGATCTTCTCGTCAGCCTCGATCGCCAGTTCCGTCGTGTCATAATCGACGCTCATCAGGCGGGCACGGTCGAACGCGGAAACATCCTTGCCCGCTTCGACCCAGGCGTCGAACACCTGCTGGCGGAAGTTCAGCGTCCAGTTGAACGACGGCGAGTTGTTATACACCAGCTTGGCGTTGGGGATGACCTCGCGAACGCGGTCCACCATGCCGGCGATCTGCTCGATATGCGGCTTCTCCGTCTCGATCCACAGCAGGTCCGCGCCATTTTGCAGCGAGTTGATGCAGTCGAGGACGCAGCGATCCTCGCCGGTGCCGGTGCGGAACTGGTACAGGTTGGACGGCAGGCGCTTGGGACGCAGCAGCTTGCCGTCGCGGCTGATGACGACATCGCCATTGCCGACCTGCGTCAGGTCGATCTCGTCGCAGTCGAGGAAGCTGTTATACTGGTCGCCAATGTCGCCCGGCTCCTTGGAGAAAGCGATCTGCTTGGTCAGGCCGGCGCCCAGCGAGTCCGTGCGGGCCACGATGATGCCATCGTCGACGCCCATCTCCAGAAAGGCATAGCGGCAGGCGCGGATCTTCGCGAGGAAGTCCTCATGCGGCACCGTGACCTTGCCGTCCTGATGGCCGCACTGCTTTTCGTCCGAAACCTGATTTTCGATCTGGAGCGCGCAGGCGCCAGCGGCGATCATCTTCTTGGCCAGCAGGTACGTCGCCTCGGCATTGCCGAAACCGGCGTCGATGTCCGCGATGATGGGGACGACATGCGTCTCATAATTGTCGATGGCGTGGAGCAGGCGCTGCGCCTCGACCTCGTTGCCGGCTTCGCGCGCGGCGTCGACTTCGCGGAACATCATGCCCAGCTCGCGCTGGTCGGCCTGTTGCAGGAAGGTGTAGAGTTCCTCGATCAGCGCGGGGACGCTGGTCTTCTCATGCATGCTCTGGTCGGGCAGCGGGCCGAAATCGCTGCGCAGCGCGGCGACCATCCAGCCGGACAGATACAGGTAACGGCGCTTGGTGGTGCCGAAATGCTTCTTGATGCTGATGAGCTTCTGCTGCCCGATGAAGCCGTGCCAGCAGCCCAGCGACTGGGTGTAGTTGGCGCTGTCGGCGTCATAGGCGGCCATGTCGGCGCGCATGATCTTCGCGGTGTATTTGGCGATCTCCAGGCCGGTCTTGAAGCGGTTCTGGATCTGCATGCGCGCGGCGGACTCGGCATCGATGCCGTCCCAGGTGCCGTTGAAGCTCTGGATGAGGCGGGCGTTGGCCGCGATCTTGTCCTGATAGGTCATCTGACTGTCCGTTCCATCGAAAGGCTGTGGCCGGTGAAGGGCCGTAGCTGTGAAAGGCCCCGGCCGTGGGAGGCCGGGGTCGTGAAAGGGGGCGGGATGACCATCGCCTGTCTGACACCTTCTGGCGCTTATCTGGCGCCTGTCTGGGTGTATCCGGGTGTCTGGCCATCCGCCGTTGCAGCCTCAATGCCTGCCGGGGGTGAGTCGGGCCATGGATTTTGTCAAAAAACTGCGTAAATGGGTTTGATAGATCGCGGTTAATCTTGTAATATTGTAAATATATTTACATTCTTCGCCACCAGGCGCATGGGACCAAAACCCATGCTTTGGTTGGTCATGTTGGTATGAAACCATGTCCGAAACCAAACTTCTGGCCGGCCACGCCGTCCGCCGCCTCCGCCGCGCGCAGAGCCTGACGCAGGTCGCCTTTGCCGATGCGGTCGGCATCTCGCCCAGCTATCTCAACCTGATCGAACGCAACCAGCGACCGCTGACCGCCGCCCTGCTCCTGCGTCTCGCCGACCGCTTCGACATCGACCCGCGGCGGTTGGGGGCGGAGGAACCGGCGGGCGGGATCGAGGGATTGCGCCGCCGCCTCGCCGATCCGATCTTCGCCGACATCGGCATCGACCGGGCGGAAATGGCGGAATGGCTGGCCGCCGCGCCCGGCGGGGTGGAGGCATTCGCCCGCGCCTATGACCGCATGCGCGAGGGCGACGGCGGGGGAGAAGCGACCGCCGACGCGCCAGCTTCCCCGGTGCCGCGCGTGCGGCAGGAGATCGAACGGTGGCGCAACCATTTCGCCGATCTGGACGCGGCGGCGGAATCGCTGGCCGACGAACTGCGGCTGGGCGCGGGCGACCTTTATGGCGCCATCGCGGAACGGCTGCGCGTCCGGCACCAGCTCGCCATCCGCATCCTGCCCGCCGACATCATGCCCGACCGGCTTCGCCGCCTCGACCTCCACGCACGGCAGGTGCAGCTTTCCGAAATGCTCGACCCGGCGGCCCGCACCTTCCAGATCGCGTCGATCCTGGCGCAGAATGAGGCGGGCCAGGAAATCGACGCACTGGTCGCGGGCGCGGCCTTTGGCGATCGCACTGCGGAACGCCTCTATCGCCGCCATCTCAACGCCTATTTCGCCGCCGCGATGATGATGCCCTACGCCCGCTTCCTGCGCGCCTGCGAACAGTCAGGCTATGACATACTCCTGCTGCAACGCCGCTTTGGCGCAGGGTTCGAGCAGGTAGCGCACCGCCTCACCACCCTGCAACGGGTGGGCGCGCGCGGCCTGCCTTTCTTCATGCTGCGGATCGACCGGGCTGGACAGGTTTCCAAACGCTATGCCGGGGCCAGCAGCGCGCCACTGGTGGAGGCGGAAGGGCGATGCCCGCTGTGGCGCGTCCATCGCGTCTTCGAACGGCTGGGCGAGATCCGCACGCATCTGGTCGTGCTGGGCGCTGGCCAGCAGGGCGGGGAGGAGGACGGCGAACGCTGGTTCACCCTAGGCCGCACGGTAGAGCGACCGGGTCTCGCCACCGCCCCGGACAGCCCGATATTCGGCGTCATCCTCGGCATCAGGGCCGACCTTGCCGCGCCGCTGGTCTATGCGCGGGGACTGGACCTGCGCGCAGGTGAGGCGACTCCCATCGGCCTTGGCTGCGCGGCCTGCGGCATCCCCGACTGCGCACAACGCAGCGCACCGCCACGCGGCCGTTCGCTCGACCTCAGCGACCGGGAGCGCGGCCTGTCCCCCTTCCCCTTCCGCACCGACTGAAGGACCGGAAGCCATTGATTTCCTTCATGGCGGAACCGTCCCCATCGCGCGGGGTTTAGTCAGCCACGGAAAGCCGGAGCCGGTCGGCAAACCCCTCCTGCTTTCTCCGACCGCGGTACGCCAGTCAATGGCTCTAGCCGCGAGTCGCCACGGAGGAGGATGACAATGGCCAACAGCTATACGACCGAAGACGGTGTCCAGCGCACCACGGTCATCGAACGGCGATCCAATGGCGGGCTGATGATCGGCATGATCGTCATCATCGCGCTGGTCGCCGCCATCGCCTATTTCCTGTTCGCGCAAGACAGCCGGGAACAACGCCAGTCGGACGCGCTCGTCAGCGCGGCAGAATCGGTCGATGACGCAGCCCGCGATGCCGGGACGGCCATCAGCGATGCAGCAAACCGCGCCGCGCCGAAGCAGTAAGGAATGTGTGGCAGCCTTTCTCCCCTCACCCGGCGTCACTATTGTTCAGGACAGGATGGCGCAAACAGCCAGACGGTTTCCACTGACAGTGGGACCGGTTTGAAATGAAAAGGGCGGCCCATGGAGGCCGCCCGTTCGCAACTCAGATACCGGACCCTTTCAGGGATAGGGCGTGGCCGTCGTCGGTGCTGCCGCCTTTCGTCCCGCAGCCGCTTCCTCCGCCTTCGCATCCGCCTCAATCTTCGCGGAATCCGCGTCGATCACCGACAACCTCTTGGCGCGCTCCGCCGCGACCAGATCGGACCAGTTCGCATCGCCCATCAGCGTCCGCCTCTCCGCACGCGCGTTGCGGGCCAGCGTCTGGAAACAGCCGGTAAAGCCGCCACCGCCGACGGGAGAACAACTGTCCGTCCCCGACTTGCCGACATATTCGATGGCCTCCGCCCGGTTCAGCCAGCTCTGCACCTTGGGATCATTGGGGTCGGTGCGCAGCGCGGTGGGAATGCGATAGCGATCCTTCTCCTTCATCCGCGCACAGACCAGAATCTCACCGCTATCGCTGGTAGGGCAAGGGTCGTCGCCATAGACGATCACCTGCTTGACCTTCTCCGTCGCGGGGTCGACCGGACCACCCTGAGCCTGCGCGGCTGTGGCGAGGGCAGGCAATGCAACGGCGAGCGCAAGGGTGGCGATCAGTGTCTTGACGGGGGAACAGGTCATCACAGGCAGGACTCCGGTCGAAATCAGATACGTTCGGACAGCGCGATGGCGGCGCGGCATCCCGCACGGATGAGGCCAGATAGCAACGGATAGCCAGGCGCACGCTCCGCACCTTGCGCGATGGCGGTCTCGCGATGCTCCACCTCCTCCGCCTGAAAATCCGCAATGGCTTCGGAAAGTTCCGGGTCGCTATCGCCTAGCGCTTCCAATTGCTGGCTATAATGACGGTCGATCTCCGTCTCCACCGCGCTGGTGCAGGCCATTGCCGCCTCCGGTCCCAACAGAGCGGTAGCCGCGCCAAGGGCAAAGCCCGCGACATGCCAGATCGGCTGGAGCAAGGTCGGTCGACCATTGCGCCGCGCCAGCATCGCGTCAAAAGCAGCACGGTGGCGCTCCTCCTGCGCGGCCATGCCCGCGATCAGGCGGCCCGCCGGATGCCGGTCGCCCAGCACGGCCAACTGCCCTGCATAGATGCGCGTCGCGCCATATTCGCCCGCCTGATCGACGCGCAGCATCGCCGCACGATCGTAAGGCTTTTCGCCGGGACGGCGCGCGACGCTCATGCCCCGCCCTTCCAGCGACTGACAAGGGTGAGGATGCCCAGTGCGACGACTACAGAAATCAGGAAATTATAACCCGCCATGCTGATGCCGAACAGGCTCCAAGCCGCGACGTCGCAGCGGACCAGCGGCGCATTCATGATCGCATCCAGCGCCGACTGGCCACCACCACCGCCGGACAGGCCAGTCGCGCAGGTCGTCAGCCCTTCCCACCAGCCATACTCCACACCCGCATGGAAACCGCCGATCAGCCCACTTGTCAGGATAGCCAACGCCGACAGCATGGTCAGCATCGCGCTCAATCCGCGATTGGCTCGCAACCCTATCGCGCCCAGCGTCAGCAAAATGGCAGCTAGATGCGGCCACCGCTGCCAGTAGCACATCTGGCACGGCGACAGGCCGCCCAGATACTGGAAACCTATCGCACCCCAGAGCAAGGCATTGGGCGCCAATATGGCGATCAGCCGCGCCCGCGACAGGCTCCGATCCATCCGTATTCCCGGCGCACGCATCAGTCGCGCTTCACCGGCACGGTAGTAGCGGGCTTAACGGGTGTGACGGGCTTGCCCGCAGCAAAGGCCGCGCCCGGTCCGGTACGCCGGATGGTACGGAGCGCATAGTCGAGCTGGAAATCATCAATGCCCTGCTTCTTCAGCTCATCCAGTGTCAGGGAGAAACGCGGATCGACGTTGACGTCCTTTTCCAGTTCCTTGTTGGTCAGCTTCGCGGTGCCGATCAGGTGGCGACGCAGGTCGCTTTCCCGATATTTGGGTCGCTTCTGATAATCGGGATCGGAAATCTGGGGCACGAGGATGTCCGGCTCAATGCCGCCTTCCTGCACCGACCGGCCCGACGGCGTGAAGTAGCGCGCGGTGGTCAAGCGCAGCGCGCTGGATGCCGACATGGGGAGCAATGTCTGGACGCTGCCCTTGCCGAAACTGCGCTCACCCATAACCAGCGCGCGATGCTGATCCTGCAAAGCGCCCGCGACGATCTCCGATGCCGATGCCGACCCGGCATCGACCAGCACAATCACGGGCAGGCCGCCGGCATCATCGCCCGGCCGCGCGAAATAAGTCTGCGTATCCTCACGCGCCCGGCCGCGCTGCGACACGATGACGCCCTTTTCCAGGAAACTGTCGGAGACGGACACCGCCTCGTCCAGCAGGCCACCGGGGTTGGAGCGCATGTCGAGGATATAGCCCAGCGGCTTCTTGCCCAGCGATTTATCGATACTGCGGAAGGCCGCGCGCAGGTCCGCGCCGGTATGGGCAGAGAAGCTGACGATCTTGATGACGCCAATGTCGTCCTTCACCCGCCACTTGATCGGCTTCACCTCGATCACCGCGCGCGTGATGGTCACGTCGAACGGCTCGTCCCGGCCTTGCCGCGCCACCGTCAGCTTGACCGGCGTGTTGGGCGCGCCGCGCATCTTGTCCACCGCCTCGTCCAGCGTTCCGCCGTAGACCAGCGCGCCATCGATATGGGTGATATAGTCGCCCGCCTTGATCCCCGCCTTCCATGCCGGGGTATCCTCGGCCGGGGCGATGACCTTGACCGCGCCCTCCTCCATCGTGACGGACAGGCCGATGCCGCCATAATTGCCGTCGGTCTGGGTACGAAGCTGCGCGAAATCGCGCGTGTCGAGATAACTGCTATGCGGATCAAGGCCACTAAGCATCCCCTCGATCGCGCCTTTTATCAGCTTCTCGTCATCGACCTTGTCCACATAGCTGGCCCGCACCCGCTGAAACACGTCCATGAACAGGTCGAGTTGCTTGTAGGTCGTCCCCTCTCCTTCCGCGATGGCGGCGGTGGTCACAGGAACCAGCGCAATTGCGCCCGCCACGGCCAGCGAGCGAAGGAACAGCGGATGGCGAAACAGGGACGGGCGCACAGTCATGGGCTTGGAAACAGCCTTTGCGGCAAGAGAGGAGGGCATGAATAAAGCGCCAATATAGAGACTGTTCACGCCCCTGCATAGGTATGGCGCCGTGCTGCCGGGCGCCGGCTTTCGCGAGCCTGAACGGATCGCGACCCGAACAATGAACACCGGTCACGAAAGAGCCTCTCAGCCTTCCACCCTGTCGACCGCTACCGAACCGAGCAAACTGTGCAAATAATCGCGCCCTTGCGACGTCAGCGCCGCCTGATGCACGGACAACATCATGCCGGTTATCGACAAGGCCTCGAATGTCACCATCCCCATGTCAGTCAGCCATTGCAACGCAGCAACATAGTGATTCGTCGGCTCCTGTTGCATTCCCGAGGCAGGAAGATTGGGCCAAGTCATCACCCTAGAATGCGGCCACACCCGTCCAAGCGACTGTAAAATGTCCAGAATTTCAGTCTTTTGCTCCAACGGTGACATTCCGGTTCCCTTGCCTTCGCCGGGAGATAAATCCACAGCAAGTTACTAATGCGATTTTCGCTCTTAGTTTTCAGACGGACCCCGATAGTAAGTTACATCATTGGCAAATTGTTGCAACGCACCTAAAGCTTTTCGTCGCGTGACAGGCAGTCTTCGGCGTAAGTTGTTGCATTTCGCCGGTGCGAAGAGGCGCAGTGTGGCCTGCGAAATCCTCCTTCGGGAAAATTGACCTGAAACGCCCGATGCGCCATGGCCTGCGCCATGACCGACATTCCTGCCAAGCCCGCCGCGACCGATCTGGCCAAAACCTTCGACCCCGCCGCCATCGAGGCAAAATGGTATGCCCATTGGGAAGCGAACGGCCTGTTCCGTCCCGAACGACCTGACGCAACCCCATTCACCATCGTCAACCCGCCGCCGAACGTAACGGGGTCGCTGCACATCGGCCATGCGCTCGACAATACATTGCAGGACATCGTGATCCGGCATGAGCGACTGAAGGGCAAGGATGCGTTGTGGGTCGTGGGCACCGACCATGCGGGAATCGCCACGCAAATGGTGGTCGAGCGGCAACTCAACGAGCGGCAGGACAAGCGCACCAACTACACACGCGAACAGTTTGTGGATAAGGTGTGGGAATGGAAGCGCGAGAGTGGTGGCACCATCACCCGCCAGCTCCGCCGCCTCGGCTGCTCCATGGACTGGAGCCGCGAGCAATTCACCATGGACCCGCACTTCACCCGCGCGGTCGTGAAAGTATTCGTGGACCTTTACAACGAGGGTCTGATCTATCGCGACAAACGGCTGGTGAACTGGGATCCCGGTCTTAAGACTGCCATCTCCGACCTGGAGGTGGAGACGCGCGAGATTCAGGGTAAGTTCTGGCACTTCCGCTATCCGCTTGCGGACGGTGTGACCCTGGATGATGGCCGCGACTATATCGTCGTCGCGACCACCCGGCCGGAGACGATGCTGGCCGATATGGCTGTCGCCGTAAACGCTGCCGACGACCGCTATACATCGGTCATCGGAAAGCATGTGAAGCTGCCGATCACCGGCCGCCTGATCCCCATCGTCGCGGACGACCATGCCGATCCGGAACTGGGTTCCGGCGCGGTCAAGATCACGCCCGGCCATGACTTCAACGATTTCGAGGTCGGCAAGCGCGCCGGCATTGCGGCGGGCGACATGCTCAACATGCTCGATGCCGATGCCAAGGTCATCCAGACGACCGACGACCTGATTCCCGCCAGCTATCTGGGCCTCGATCGATTCGATGCGCGCAAGGCCGTGGTCGAGGCTCTGCGGGCGCTTGACCTGCTCGACTATGCACTGGTCGAGGAAGAGAATGACGACGAGGGCATCGTCTCCGTCCGCAAGGTCGAGAAGATCGAGGATCGGGTGATCCAGACGCCCTATGGGGATCGTTCGGGCGTGGTCATCGAACCCTGGTTGACCGACCAATGGTATGTCGATGCCGCTACACTGGCGAAACCCGCCATCGAGGCCGTACGCTCCGGCGCTATCGAGATCGTGCCCAAGACGTGGGAGAAGACTTACTTCAACTGGATGGAGAATATCCAGCCATGGTGCGTGAGCCGCCAATTGTGGTGGGGCCACCGGATTCCGGCTTGGTTTGACGAGGACGGCACAATCTTTGTCGCCGAGACGGAAGAAGACGCCCAGACACAGGCGGGTAACCGCAAGCTGATCCGTGACGAGGACGTCCTCGACACCTGGTTCTCCTCCGCGCTCTGGCCTTTCGCCACCCTCGGCTGGCCGGACGCGGACGCGCTGCTCGTCAACCGCCATTACCCCAACGACCTGCTCGTCTCCGGCTTCGACATCCTGTTCTTCTGGAACGCCCGCATGGCGATGCAGGGTATCCACTTCATGAAGGAGGTGCCGTGGAAGCGCATGTACCTCCACGGCCTCGTCCGGGCAGCGGACGGGCAGAAAATGTCCAAGTCCAAGGGCAATGTGGTCGATCCGCTGGGTCTGATCGACCAATATGGCGCGGATGCACTGCGCTTCTTCATGGCCGCCATGGAGAGCCAGGGCCGCGACGTGAAGATGGATGAGAAGCGGGTCGAGGGCTATCGCAACTTCGCGACCAAGCTGTGGAACGCCACCCGCTTCGCCATGTCCAACGGCATCGGCGCCAGCGATTCCGTGGCAGCGCCCGCCGCCACGCTGGCCGTGAATAAATGGATCATCGGCGAGGTCGTGGAAACGGTCGCAGCGCTGGACGCAGCCATGGCGGACCTGCGCTTCGACGCCGCCGCCAACGCCATCTATCATTTCGTGTGGGACCAGTTTTGCGACTGGTATCTGGAGCTGATCAAGCCGGTGCTGGCGGAGGATGCAGATCCCGCTGGCGCCGCCGAAACGCGGGCTATCGCGGGATGGGTGCTCGACCAGATCCTCGTCCTGCTCCACCCCTTCATGCCCTTCATCACGGAGGAGTTGTGGGACGCACTGGGCACGCGCGCGCAGCCGCTCATCGTGTCCGCCTGGCCCACACCCGCCGCATCGGTCGATACGGAAGCCAAGGCCGCCGTCGAGTGGTTCGTTGATTTCACCGGCAAGCTGCGGACCGCCAAGAATGAACTGGGCCTGCCGCCTGGACAGCGGCTCGCCTGCTTCGTAGGCGAGGCCGACCAGAACACGGCCCTCAACTTCACCCGATGGGCCGCCGCCCTGACTCGCATCGCGCGCGTCGATGTGGCGGAAGGCGACGCGCCTACCGGTGCCTCCATCGCCATCGTCGTAGGTGAGGCAACCTATATCTTCCCGCTGGAAGGCGTCATCGACATTGATGCTGAAAAAGCGCGTCTTACCAAGGCGCTGGAAGCCGCAACCAAGGAAGCAAAATCGCTCGCGGGGCGCCTCTCCAACCCGGCCTTCGTGGAAAAGGCCAAACCCGAAGCGGTCGAGAAGGCCCGCGCCGACCATGCCGAAAACTCAGCGGATGCGGAGCGGCTGGCGGCGGCGCTGGCGCGGCTGGGGTAAAACCCGGTTCGGTCAAGAGAGGTTCGCGCTCGTTTGCTGTTGCACTCTAATAGACGCAATTAGGCGGGGAGCACCTGCTACGCCGGTGCCTTCAGCGCCCGCCGCTGCGCCAGCGGGCGATCGTTCGTTGGAGAATGGCCTCTTCACCGCCATTCTGCCGCCATAGCGTCGTGAACTTGGGATCGGCGGAGGCCGGGCGGCGCTTCTCTTCCAGATCATCGAGCGTCACGCGGATAGGAATGGCGACGCCTTCGCCGCAGATGATGCACTCCCGGTTGCGCAGCGCAGGAATGCTGTCGAGGAAGCCGCGCGACCCTTCCGGCATAGCCGCCTTCACATAGGCCTGATCCCGGTCGTTGTTCAGACGCATGGAAACGATGGTGCCGCACTGCGACAGCACGCCCTCAGCAAGATCGGATGGACGCTGGGTGATGAGGCCCAGCGAAACGCCATATTTACGACCTTCTTTGGCGATCCTCTCCAATATCTTGCGAACCGACTGGCCCGCGCCGGTCGTGGTGGCGGGGATGTAGCGATGCGCCTCCTCACAGACGAGCAGGATCGGCCTTTGCTCCTCCCCCCGTGCCCAAATGGCGAAATCGAAGACGAGGCGAGCCAGCACGGACACCACGACATGAGTAATCTCCGACGGCACACCCGAAACGTCAATCACGGAGATGGGACGCCCCTCCGCAGGCAGGCGAAAGATGCGGGCGAGGAATTTGGCCAGTGTATCGGCCACCAGCATGCCGGAAAACATGAAGCTGTAGCGTGGATCCGCCTTGATCTCATCGAGCCGGTTCTTGAGCCGTAGATAGGGCAGCGAATCCGTACCCTTGTCCAGCTTGCCCATCTCATTCTGAAGGATAGTGGACAAGTCGGACAGCATATAAGGCACCGGTGCATCGACGGTCATTTTGCCGATGCTTTCCGCCAGTCGGTTGCGGCTGCGCGCGGCGAGGATGCAGCGGCCCAGCACATCCATGTCCTGCGCCCGTTCCGCACCATGGCTGGTGATGAAGACCTCGCAATGCTCCTCGAAGTTCATCAACCAATAAGGGAGTTCAAGGCTGCCCGCGTCGAAGGAGACGCCGTTTTCGGCAAAGGCCGCACCATATTCGCCATGGGGGTCGATCATCACGACATGACCCTCCGGCGACAAATCGCAGATGCGGTGCAGGATCAGCGCCGCCGCGGTCGACTTGCCGGTGCCGGTGGAACCGAGCAGCGCGAAATGGCGCCCCAAGAAGCTGTCGACCAGCAGCGAGGCCCGCGTGCCCGCCGTCGGATAGACTGTACCCACCTCCACGCACGCATCTTCATGCCCGGTGTAGATGGCGTTGAGGTCGGCCTCCGACATCGGGAAGACGTCGGTACCGGGCACGGGAAAGCGGGTGACGCCGCGGCGAAACTTGCTGAGACGCCCAGTGAGCATCTCCTGCGCACCTTCGCCCAGGAAATCGACGTCGGCGCTGATATGGGCGGCGGAACGGGTGTCGATGGACAATGTGCGAACATTGGCGACGATCCAATGCTTGCCGACCCGCATCTTGACCTGGCTACCGACATGGCCGGCGGTAGCGATAGCCGGATCGTCGTCCTGAGACAGCGCCTCCATCGCCGCGATATCGATCAGAATCCGGGCGGAACCGCCCGCAATGTCCGACACGACGCCCAGCGCCTGATATTGGATGGGGGCCTGGCCGGGATTACGGAATCCGGCGGCGACCGGCCGGCCACCCTTTTCGGCACCGAAGCCGGATATGAAATTCATCGTTCCGCCATCCCATGCCATCGACACATCCAGCGAGTCGTAGCAAGCGTAGGTAAAGATTGGTTTAGACCCTATGCTTGCCAAATAGCTGCACGGTCCGATTTTATGGATTTTCGGGATTCCCGAACATATTGCTGCTCAAATGCGCTGCGCCAGATAACCAGCCAGCAGTCCCAGCGACAGCGCCATCGCCACAGCTGTCAGGCCATAGAGGACAGGCTGACGGTCGGCGAAGACGCCCATCAAGCGCTCGAAACCCGATTTGCGCACCTCTATCTCCCGCACGGCGGCGGCCAGCACCCGTCCGTCCCGCACCAGGAAGGTTTCCGCCGTATAGGTGCCAACCACCACCCGCGCCGACAGCGGCAGCGTGGCCTGATAGAGGACGCCATCGGTGATACGCACCGATCCGGGCCGCTCGACGAACAGGCCATTGCGGATACGCAGGTCGGTCAGCCCGCGCGAGAAACGGTCGATCTCCACACCATCGTTCAACGAGGACGGTGACAGTTGCAGCTTATCGAGACCCAGTTCGTAGATGGCGGCGGTGCGTTCATCGACCATGTCCCGAATCGGGCGAGAGGAGGCCACAGCATAGAAGCTGGGTGCGCTGCGAAACTCCGCGCTGTTTGCGTTCAGCCATATTCCGGCGACCTGCCGCTTTTCGCGCATCACCAACTGCTGGCTGGGACCACGCAGCACCACGATGATGTCGGCCGGGTCGGCCGGCACCTTGCCGCCCGGGTAGAGGATCGCCCCGAACAGCAGCAATTGCGCGCCGGTAAAGCTATACCGTATCTCTACCTCTCGCTGGGACACGTCCGGCACCAACTTTGGCTGGGGCGCGGTCGCGCCCAGCAGACCGACAGCCAGCAAGGCGAGGAACAGACGCGCTGCCACCCTCACAAAATATCCAGCGTATAGATTTCATCCGGCCGCCAGCCGAGGCCCAGCGCCATGCGGATCGCCACAACCAGCACGATGAAAGCCAGTACGACACGCAGATATTCCGGTCTCACCTTCATCGACAGCCGCGTCCCGATCTGCGCCCCGGTGACGCTGCCTAGTAGCAGGAGGAAGGCCAGCACCAGATCGACCGCCTTGGTCGTCAGGCTATGCACCATCGTCGTCGCCATGGTCACGAACAGGATCTGGAACAATGAGGTGCCAATCACCACCTGCGTCTGCATACCAAGGATGTAGAGCATGGCAGGCACCAGCACGAAGCCACCGCCGATGCCCAGCAACATGGTCAGGATGCCGGACACAATACCGAGAATGAACGGCGCCAGCGGCGAAATGTAGAGGCCAGACGCATAGAAGCGCCACCGCATCGGCAATGCCGCGACCAGCGGATGATGCCGCCGCCGCCGGGCGGGCGCGGGCTGCCCCCGCTTCATCGCGACTAGTGCGCCGATCGACTCCTGTGCCATCATCAGGCCGATCGACCCCAGCATCAGAACATAGAGGAGCGCGATCACCGTATCGATCTGGCCGATCCGTTGGAGGACGGAAAAGATCGCAGCGCCCAGCAAGGTGCCGACCAGACCGCCCGCCACCATCACCCCACCCATGCGCAAATCGACTGTGTCACGCGACAAATGGGAATAGACGCCCGATATGCTTGACCCTGTCACCTGTGACGCGGCCGATGCCGCCGCGACCATTGGCGGAATGCCATAGAAGATCAGCAGCGGCGTCGTCAGGAAGCCACCGCCCACGCCGAACATGCCGGACAAGAGGCCAACGATGCCGCCCAGACCGACGATCAGCAGGGCGTTCACCGACAGGTTCGCGATCGGCAGGTAAAGATCCATGGCTGCGTCCTGCGGTAGCGAAAAAGCGGCCCAACTGAAAGCCCGTGTTACTGCCCGGCTGCCTTACCCATACTAAAAATCTGCGCCAAGAGTGAGCGCCGCCCCAGAGGAGGGCGCAGCATTGCCCGCCAACTTTTCCCGCCATTCCGCACCCAGGCGCATTCTCGTTCCGCCTATCTGGAGGCGCACGCTGGCCTGCGGTCCGATGTCGATACGCGAAGCACCCGGTTGCGCCCCGCCCCACACCGCCGCACCGAGGGCAAGCACACGCGGCCTTCCGACAGGCTTCTCCAGAGTCAGGCGGCCATCCACGAACCCGTCCGGTCGATCCATGCCCACGATCCCGCCCTGCCCATAGCCATCGAGTCGAAAGCCATGGGTAATCTCCAGCGGAGGGATGCCCGCCGCAGCCAAAACCGAAAAATCATCGCGCCCACCTGGGGAAATCGCCTGTCGCCGTTCAACCGCCACGATAGCAGGAAATGGCAACGGAGGTCGGATCGCGACGCCGACCGCGACCTCAGCAGCGGCCCGACCATGCAGCGCACCGCTCGCCCGGCCATAAAGCGTCGGGCGAAGCGGGGAGGCGGGCGCGATTCCATAATCGACCCGCATTCCCACCTGTGCCCCTCCCAAACGGACCTGTCGAGAATCGCCTTCGTCCCGCCAAAGCATCCACGCGGTTCCTGCCCAGCGCTCCTCCGCCCGCTCAAATCGCCGTTGTAAAGGCGCCCCGGCCTCGCCCGGCGACAGGCCCCCGCCCGGCGTATAATCGGCCAAAGCGAGCGGTGGCCGGGCGGCGTTGGCAAAGCTCATCTGCGCCGACAACAGGCTATCCGCTGTGGCAGAAGACCAACCCTCGCTGCCCCCCCGCTCCACGGTCGGCACGATCAGGGCAAATGCCACAGGCTGCGCGTGACGACCTACCAAGAGTGGGCGGGCGCTGTAGGCCTGAGCAGGCCGGACTGAGGCCAACCGCAGGGTGCCGAAGTTGGGTGACTGCGGGAACATCCAGTCGAGGCTGGGCGGAGTTGGGCGGGCGGTTCGGTTTGCGAACTGGGTTTGCGGCAGCAGGATGTTGGTGGGCAGCGGCAAAACCATGACCAGCCGGATCGCCGTCCACCCACCGACCACACTCATCAGGAAGCGGATAGGCCGCCCCTGAATCATGCCGCCCCTTCCGTGCCCAGAGCCGGACTCAGTTCAGGAAAGCGATGCACGGTCTTGTCCCAGTGCAGCGTTCCCCCCGCCCAGAGACGAACATAGAGGATGATCGCGCGTCGCGCCGCCATCATCGCAATGATATTGGCGAGAAGCATCCGCAACGGAGACCGTAGAGCCTCTGCCCAGCCGTAAGCACGGTGGACGAACAGCATCCGCACAGCGATGCGCCACACCAGAAATCCGGCATTTATCGCCAGAAGCAATTGCAGGAACGGCGGCAAAGGCTCCACCGAGCCGAGGCCCAGCAATCCTGCGATCAGCACACACACGCTCACCAGCAGCCCGCCATAGGCCGCGACAAGGATCAGCGCCGCAAGCAGCGAACGCCGGTCATGCAGGCGCATCCACGCCTCGACAAAGCCATTACCCCACCCCAGCCGGTCCCACCCCGCCAAGGCGATGCCCATCATCCAGCGAGCCTTCTGCTTGACCGCGCCTTCCATCGTGTCTGGAAAATATTCCCGTGTCGCGACCAGTTCCCCACGCGCGTCACGCATGCGCAGCAGGATGCCGCGCCCACCCAGGTCGCCGATACGCAGGCCCAGTTCATAATCTTCTGTCAGACTGTCTGGGTCAAAGGGGCGACCGTTACGGGCGCTGGCCAGAACCCCCATCATGCCGCGCGCAATGGCGCAGCCCACGCCTGCGGACGGCATCGCAGCGCCCAGCGCCTCCCGTACCATCAGCGCCTTGGCATGGGACTCTGCGAACTCATCGCAATAATGGCCTGAAATCCAGCGTGATCGGCTCGACACAAGGGGCAGCACCGGCAACTGGACCAGCGCAAACCGCTCGATCATCGCCGCCATCACATGCATTGCGTCGCCATGAACCACATCCTCAGCATCGTGCAGCACGATAGCCTTTGCGGATTGGCTGCGCTCTCCTTCCCAGCGCAGCAACGCACTCCACAACCCATTGAGGCAATCCGCTTTGGTGGTCGGACCGGGAAGCGGGTTGATGACCATCGTCACGTGGTCGCTTTGCGCAGCGATACTGGCGACCGCCACGATCGTCGCGGCATCATTGGGGTACACGCCGACGAAATAATGCACATCGTCCCTGCTCCAGCGCGCCAGGCAATGGCGCAGCATCGGACCGATCACCGCGCCCTCGTCCCACGCTGGGATGAACACCGCCATGGTTCCAGAGTCCCGGCCTGGCAGCAAGCGATCCGCAGTCATACGGGGAAAGCGACGATAGACGGTCGCAGCGCGCCACAATCGACGTGTACCAAATATGAGATCGAGGACCAGATCGTCCAGGCCGCCGAGCAACAAACCAAAGGCGGCGAAGAGCAACAACTCATCCCGCGTCCCCGCGACCAGCGCGACGATAGAGTCGGCAACAGTCATGCAGATCCCCCAGCCGGGACAAGAATCAAGATTTTACAACTTTACGCAAGCTTTTCTGTGGATGACGCGACGATTTAAGAGAGGAGATCGACCATCTCGCGGCTGACATTTTTGCTGGAGCCGTTCCGATGGTTCCAGAGCCGCCACTTTCCAAGAAATCCTCAGCATCCCTTGTCGTCACGCCAACGGACAGACCAGGCCAATCGGAGTGTACGGACATGCATAGGGCCTGTTGGAAATCGCCTTACAATTGACCGTGCTGCTGACCATCACTAGCAGGGGCCATGGCTTCATCCCGGCCCTCCACCCTGCATGCTTTTCTCACCAGCCATGGGGCGGGCGGCGTGATGCTGATCGGGGCCAGCCTGATCGCCATGCTGGTGGTCAATGCCGTGCCGGGCGGTGCGTACTGGTATCATCAGTCCTCCACGCGCCAGTCGGCCCCATGCTGACGCCAACTCTAGGTCCGATGACAGCGCATCTGTGGATCAACGACGGGCTGATGGCGCTTTTTTCCCTGACGATCGGGCTGGAGATCAAACGGGAGTGGATCGACGGGCGTCTGGCGAGTTGGGATCGGCGCGCGCTCCCCTTCATCGCCGCGATAGCGGGAATGGCTGCACCCGCACTCCTTTACCTGGGAATCGCCGGACATGTGCCGGGGTTGGCGAAGGGCTGGGCGATTCCGGCCGCGACCGACATCGCCTTCGCATTGGGGATATTGGCGCTGCTGGGACCACGGGTGCCGACAGCTCCCACCCTGCTACTGACCACCATCGCCATCATGGACGATATGGGCGCCATCGCGATCATTGCCATCGCCTATACCGCCAGCCTCAATAACATCGCACTCGCCGCTGCCGCTGTAGTGCTAGCGGTCATGTTCGCCCTGAATCGCAGAGGCGTTCGCAGTCGGCTACCATATCTGATCGGCTTCGCGTGCCTTTGGTATGCAGTACTCCTGTCAGGGGTGCATGCGACTTTGTCGGGCGTGGTAGCAGCCATGGCCATGCCGGTCCGCACGACACCGGGAGCACACGATGCCGCCGACAGCACGCACCATCGACTGGAGCAAGGCTTACATCCCTGGTCGGCCCTTCTGATCGTACCGGTCTTCGGCTTTGCTAATGCAGGGGTGGAACTGCCCGCCAACATGGGGGAGGCGCTGGTCGCCCCCCTGCCGCTCGCCATTGCGACCGGCCTGTTCATCGGCAAGAAACTGGGCATCTTCGTCGCCATCCGCATCGCCGTCACATGCCGTATCGCCGCTCGGCCGCGTGGCACGACATGGCTCCAGATTTACGGGATGGCGATGCTGTGCGGCATTGGCTTTACCATGAGCCTGTTCATCGGCACGCTCGCCTTTCCTGGCCATCCAACATGGGTAGAGGAAGCCAAGATCGGTATATTGGCGGGATCGCTACTTTCCGCCCTTCTGGGCCTGCTGCTGCTCCGTCTTGCCCCGCTCCACTCGGAGCATGCGACGGCGAAACAGATACAGACGGCTGAAGTCTACGCCGATGGAGACGTCCCACGATGAGGCCGCCGCCCCGCACGGTCGGCCTGATGGGCGGCTCCTTCAATCCGGCCCACGGCGGCCACCGCTTTATCGCGCTGGAGACGATCAGGGCCTTGGGCCTCGACGAGGTGTGGTGGCTGGTGTCGCCCGGCAACCCGTTGAAGGACAGGGCCGACATGGCGCCCCTTGCCGCCCGCTATGCCAGCGCCTTCGCAATGGCGCGCCGTGCGCGGATACGCCCCACCGTTATCGAACGCGATCTGGGCACCCGCTATACCATCGACACGCTCCGTGCGCTCCGACAGCGATACCCCCATATCCGCTTCATCTGGATCATGGGCGCCGATAATCTTCGCCAGTTCCAGCATTGGAAAAACTGGCGCGGGATAGCGCAAACCATGGCGATTGCAGTTATCGCCCGTCCCGGCTATGATAGCGGGGTCCATGGCACATCTGCCATGACCTGGCTGCGGCGATTCGTCCTGCGCTTGCACCAGCGCGGTTCATGGACGCAGTGGAGAATACCGGCGCTCGTGCATCTGCGCTTCTGCCCAGACCGACGCTCAGCGACCCAGCTTCGTCGCGCAAACCCCCACTGGCATTTTTCCCATGACCATACAGACATTCGGGACGCGGTCACGCACCGCGCCATTCCCGTGAAGGAGTGACATTGCAAAGTCCGCAACCCGCCAATGATTCGGCTTCCGTCCCCGCCCATGCCCGCACAACCGGCGCATCGTCAGAGGACCATCTGGTCGAAGCGCTGCACAATACGATCCTCCAGTCGCTCGACGACGATCAGGCGCAGGAGGTCATTTCCATCCCGCTGGCGGGCAAGAGCAGTATTGCCGACCATATGGTGATCGCATCCGGCCGCTCTTCACGGCAGGTAGCGTCCATGGCGCAAAAGCTGGCGGAGCGGATCAAGAAGGGCCACGGCATCAATGTCCGTACCGAAGGACTGCCTGTCGCCGATTGGGTGCTGATCGACGCTGGCGATGTGATCGTCCACCTGTTCCGGCCGGAAGTCCGCAGCTTCTACAATCTGGAGCGCATGTGGGGCTTTGTCGACACCACCGTCGCGGGCGAAGCCTGATCTGGTGAACCGGCCAGGGGGTGGGCCGATACAGCCATGATGATGCTGCACATCCTAGCGCGCGGGCGCATTGGGCGGGGACCGGAAGCGGACCTCGTCACCCGCTATTCCGGTCGCCTGAACTGGCCGTTCAAGATGACCGAACTGCCCGACAAGGGCGGCAAGATTCCTCCCTTGTCGCCCGGCACGGCACGCATCCTGCTCGACGAGCATGGCGACCAGTTCAGTTCTGTCCAGCTTGCCGACCTGCTGGGCCGCTGGCGCGACGAAGGACGGCGAGAATGCCGGTTCGAAATCGGCGCGGCGGATGGCTTTAGCCAGCAGGAACGCGACAGTGCCGACCGGCTGATCGCCTTTGGCCGCATGACATGGCCCCATATGATGGCGCGCGCGATGCTGGCCGAACAATTGTGGCGCGCCACCAGTATCCTTGCCAACCACCCCTATCATCGCGAAGGATAGCCCCATGGGAGGGGATGCGGTGAACAGGCGAACAAGCGCACGAAGGTTTCGAACGGCGGCCTTAGCCATTGCCATCGCTCTGCTGTTGTCTGGTGCAATACTCATCCCGCTTGGCGAACGAATCAACGCCGCCTCTTCCCTGGCCGAGGAACAGCGTGCCCTCGTCAACGCCCGAACCCAGGCGG
The DNA here is from genome assembly GCF_021403115.1 of Sphingobium sufflavum. Taxonomy (GTDB): domain Bacteria; phylum Pseudomonadota; class Alphaproteobacteria; order Sphingomonadales; family Sphingomonadaceae; genus Sphingobium; species Sphingobium sufflavum. The sequence continues at coordinate 172,465 of NZ_JAJSSH010000001.1, read as the reverse complement.
ACGAAGCCCGTCACCGGAGCGAAACGTTTGAACGGCGCGCCGTTGGGGCGGAGGCGGAGGCAGACCGCGCCCGCGACCGCGCCGCAGCCCTCGCCGCCCGCATTCAGCAATCGGAAGCCGACCTGCGTGCCGGGCAGGCGCGCATCGCCATCGTCAGCGCGCTACAACGGACACAGGCGCGACGCCTCGCCGAGCGGCAGGCCCCTATCGCCCGCCTGACCGCCGGGTTGCAGGCCATTGCGCGCCGTCCCCCAATCCTGGCCCTGCTCCAGCCCGGCTCCATTGCCGATGCCGTGCATTTCCGTATCGTGCTGGCCAGCGCCATGCCCGTCATCGCCCAGCAAACGGCAGGGCTGCGCGCCGAACTCACCCACAGCCGGGCGTTGCGCAAAGACGCCGAAACCGCGCGCATCGCCCTCCTCATGTCCCGCGATCAGTTGACGCAGCGCCGTGCAGAACTCGCGCAACTGGAGGCGGCCCGCCGTATCGCTTCCCGCCAGTTTCGGGATACCGCCGCTGTGGAATCTGATCGCGCACTGGCGATGGGCGAGAATGCGCGCGACATCGTTGATCTGATGGAGCGGATGGAAGACGCAAGCAGCGTTCGCGCTACGCTGGCAATCCTGCCTGGCCCGACACTCCGCCCCATCCAGCCCGGCGACACGTCCTTGCCCGCCAGCCAACAGGTGGAAACGGCGGGCGGTGTCGCAACATATCGCCTGCCCGTGGTGGGTGAAATCGTCGCTGGCTTTGGCGAGGTATCCACCAATGGCGTGCGTTCACGCGGACTGAGCATCACCACCGCCGCCGGAGCTGCCGTGGTCGCACCCACCGCAGGACGCATCGCCTTTGCGGGACCGTTCCGTGATTATGGCAATATCGTCATTATCGACCATGGCGCGGGCTGGACGTCGCTCATCACCCATATGCGCCGCCTGTCGGTATCCGTGGGCGAAACAGTGCGGCAAGGCGACCCGTTGGGCATCACCGCCTCCACCAAGCCGCAGGTGACGATAGAATTGCGTCGGGCTGACCGGCCCGTGGACATTGCGGCGTTGTTGCACTGACATGCGAAGCGAACCATCCAGCACCGGATATGCATCGCCAACATTTCCATAAGCGAGGGAAGGAGCCAGAATGTATCGGACAATCGCCATCGCACTGATGATAGCGGCCTGCGCCTCGGCCGCGCCTTTACAGGCGCAACAGATAGCCGGTCCCTATGGCCCCGCCATCACCCTCCGCCAAGCACGAATCATCGTAGATGCCGCCCATCGCCAGGCCAGCACCCGTGGCTTTACCATGGCCTTTGCCGTTGTGTTGCCGTCGGGCGAACCAATCCTTCTGGAAGTGATGGACGGAACCCAATCGGCTTCCATCACAGTTTCGCAGGCCAAGGCACGCTCCGCCGCCCGTTACCGGCGGCCGACAAAGGCGTCTGCGGACAGTGTGAATGGGGTGAACTTTGGCCAGCTGACACTCGACGGCATGGTCGCGGTCGAGGGGGACGTGCCGATCCTTGCGCAAGGCCGGGTCATCGGCGCCTTGGGGGTTAGTGGTGGCACGACCGCACAGGATGGAGAAATCGCCGCAGCATCACTCGCTGCGATCAAACTCGACTGACCAGCGACCCATCTGTCCAGCGACAAGCCGCCTTCCCAAATGCTGTTTTAAACTTCGCAGGGCCTGTAATTTGGCCTTATCACTCGATACGCGCCGTCAACCTCAACCGAGACGGCCAACGATCCGGTCGATTTCCTTCTTCACCATCGACTGGACGAGATCGGGCAGATGAGCCTCCATCCAGTCCTTTAGCATCGGGCGCAGCATTTCACGCACAAGACCCTCCAGCGTGTTCGCGTCACCCTCTTGCGGGCGGACCAGCAGTGATGAGAGCTGATTGAGCGATTCGCGCGCAGCCTGCGTGCTGAGATCGGAGAGGATCATATCGTCCTGCGGAGCGATGGTGGCATCGGCGGCGTGAACAGGTTGTGCCGTGGTACGGGCCTGAGGAGCGGCCTTCGGGGTCGCCTTGCGCGTCGTCGCGGCGGCTTCGGTCATGGCGCTCGGCTCCTCAATCTTGTCCGTCAGTTCGAGAACGGCGGAATCGCTGTCGTCAAGCATGCCAAACGCATCCCGCTCCGCACCCGTCGCCATGTTGCTGTCTCCATAGCCACCCGACAATTCGCTTTCATCGCGATCGGGCGCCCGCCGACGCATGGGCCGCACGGGCGAAGCGCGGTCGGAACCATCGGCAATGATCCGTTTGATTGACGACAAAATGTCTTCCATCGACGGTTCATTTGCCACCACACCCATCACCTGCTCCCAAGAATCACGACAGCGCCCTTTTGTTGCACAAGCCGTGCCAGCGCAAGTTGGTTAACGGAGTGTAAAATCCGTCACCAAACCTCAGAAACGAAACGCTTTTGGGGCTGCGAAACCGGGCAGCACCACCGCCTCCGCATCGACCAGCACCGTCGCGCCGAATCCACCGGCGCTCCGTACGCCGACACACAGCCGGCTCACGCCCTGGTCCGCGCGGGCGAAAACGGCACGTCCACCGACCTTGATCTGATCGCTCAACGCTTCCGGCACATTTTCCACCGCACCATCGATAAACAGCAGATCATAGGGCGCAGCAGCGGAGACACCTGCCTCCAGCGGGCCCTCAATAATCGTCACGTCCGCAACACCAGACAGGCGCGCCCGTGCACCTTCCGCCAGTCCCGCATCGCTTTCCAGCGCCGTCACCGTCGCACCTAGGGTCGCAAGCAGCATAGCGGCATAGCCGGTCGCGGCGCCGATGAGCAGCACGGTCTGACCTGCCTTCACCTTCGCCTCCACCAGCAGACGGGCGGTCGCCAGCGGCGGGTTGAGGGCGCGACCATCCGCCAGCGGAACCGCCCGATCGATATAGGCGGCGGCGCGGCGCTCTTCCGGCACATAATCCTCGCGTGGGACGGACAGGATCGCGCGAATCACCGCGACATCGTTGACGTCGTTGGTCCTCAGTTGGCTCTCAACCATCGCCCGGCGCATCGACGTGAAATCTTGTTGGGTCATCACGGTCCCTGATCGGCTGTGCATGTCTCTGATCTAACCGCCTAGAGCATGATTTCGCCCGTCAGGAAACCCGCTTTCGCGATGGATCAGCGCTTATGACAAGCCTTTGTCCACAGGCGGATTGCCATCACCGGGAAATTCGGCTAGCGGCGCTCCTTCTCCACACCGAGGCCCGATGGCGGAGTGGTGACGCAGCGGACTGCAAATCCGTGCACGCCGGTTCGATTCCGGCTCGGGCCTCCACATTCGCACGCCGACACCGGACCGCGAATCAGCGTCGTAGACGCCCTGTCCCACGATCATCGCCATCCACCGACAAAATCGGTACACACGGGATGAATCCCGGCTCTCCTGTCGTTGTCCCCTTGCCCGACCCCAAGAGGCCGTCATTCGGGAAGGAGAACGCCATGATGAAGAAATTTGCCATCGCCCTGCTGTGCATCGCCAGCGCGGGATCCGCCGTCGCTACTGTCCAGATGCTTGACGAGGAAAGGCTGGCGCGGAGCGAGGAATCGCGGATCATCGCCGCGCCCATCGCAGGGATCACCAATCATTTCTGGTATGATTATCGCACCAATGTGGGCGAGGCGCAGAAGGAATTGTCGAGCGATCTGCGTCATGCGACCGATACGGAGGACCGGCGCGACGCTTGGGAGGAATATCGCCATGAACTCGTTCATGAGCGCGGCCACTATGTAAAGGAAATGGCGGAACGCGGCCATCGTTATGGCCTTGCCATCGTCGGCGAGTGAGAAAGATCGGCAGGGAGGGCTGCCGCCTCCCTGCCGTCAACCCAGCAGCCACCAGCGTAAGAGGCCAGCGACCATGCCCAGCACCGCCACGCTGGCCGCCCAGAGCACGACCATCCAGCCCAGCCGCCTGATGAAACCCGCGCCCATCAGTGATAGCCGTCCGCGCCGGTCTTGCCCCGGAACACCCAATAGGCCCAAGCCGTATAGGTCAGGATGACGGGGATCATCACCCCCGCCCCCACCAGCATGAAGGACAGACTACGATCCGGCGCAGCCGCCTGCCAGATCGACACGCGGCCCGGTATCACATCGGGCCAGATCGAAATGCCCAGCCCCAGCAGCGACAGGCCGAACAGGCCCAGCGCGAGGAAGAAGGGCGCCGCCTCCCGCCGCGCGCGCAGGCTGCGAAAGAAGAACAGGGCCAGCAGCGTCGTCGCCATCGGCATAGGCACCGTCACCAGCAGTCCCGGCCAACGGAACCAGCGCGCATAATATTGCCCCTCCAGATAGGGGGTCGCCAGGCTGACCGCCGCAATGGCGAGGATCAGCAGCACAGCAAGCCAGCGGGCGAAACCATAGCCCTGATCCTGCAACCGCCCTTCCGTCTTCCAGATCAGCCAACAACTGCCCAGCAAGGCATAGCCCGCAACCAGCGCCACCCCGGTCAGCAGGCTGAACGGCGACAGCCATTCCCACCAACCGCCAGCATAGGCACGCCCCTCCACCGTAATGCCCTGCAACAGGGCACCCAGCGCGATACCCTGCGCCAGCGTCGCGACCAGCGATCCCGTGAAGAAGGCCACATCCCATGTCGGGCGATGGGCGGGGTCACGCCAGCGGAACTCGAACGCCACACCGCGCAGGACGAGGCCGAGCAGCATCGCGATCAACGGAGCATAGAGCGCGGGCAGGATGATCGCATAGGCCAGCGGAAAGGCCGCAAGCAACCCGCCACCGCCCAGCACCAGCCATGTCTCGTTCCCGTCCCACACCGGCGCGATGCTGTTCATCGCCGTATCGCGTTCGGCCCCGACCCGAAAGCGGGGAAACAGGATGCCGATGCCAAGGTCGAAGCCGTCCATCACTACATAGGCGGCAATGGCAAAGGCGATGATGACGGCCCAGATCATGGCCAGATCGCTGAACATCGAAGCGTCGATCATTGCCCTTCCCCCTTCAGCATGGCCGGGGCCGGCGTCACCCCCGACGATCGTATCGGCGCTCCATCAAGGCCCGTCTCACCCACATGCGGCGGCTTGTGCATCAGGTGGACGATGTACCAGACGCCCGCGCCGAAGACGGTGAAATAGACGATGACGAAAGCGATGAGCGACACCGCCACGGCGGGCGCATCGAGCGGCGACGCGCTTTCCGCTGTGCGCAGCAAGCCATAGACGGTGAACGGCTGCCGCCCCACCTCCGTCGTGATCCATCCCGCCAGCACCGCGACGAAACCAGACGGTCCCATCAACACGGCGGCGCGGTGCAACCAGGGCCAGTCGAACAACCGCCCTTTCGCCCGCGCGATCAGACTCCATAGGCCGATCCCCAGCATGGCAAAGCCCAGCCCCACCATCACTCGAAACGACCAAAAGATAATGCCGACCGGCGGTTCCCGGTCATCGGGAATGGTGTCGAGACCCGCCAGCGGGGCGTTGGGGTCATGCTTGAGAATCAGAGACGATGCCTTGGGAATTTCCACCGCATAGTCGATACGCTTTTCGCGGCTGTTGGGGATGCCAAACAGGATCAACGGCGCGCCGTCGGGGTGGCTGTCATAATGGCCTTCCATCGCCATGACCTTGGCGGGCTGATGCTCCAGCGTGTTCAGCCCATGTTCGTCACCCGCGAAAATCTGGATCGGGGCGACCAGCGCGGCCATCCACATCGCCATGGAGAACATGACCCGCGCGCCGGCATTGCCCCTGTCGCACAGCAGGTGCCATGCCCCCACCGCGCCGACGACGAAGGCCGTGGTCAGATAGGCCGCGATGACGGTGTGGACGAGGCGATAGGGAAAGCTGGGGTTGAAGATGATCGCCGCCCAACTCGGCCCCGGCAGGAACTGCCCGTTCGCACCCATCTCGAAACCCGTGGGCGTGTGCATCCAACTGTTGGCGGACAGGATCCAGAAGGCGGAGATGAAGGTGCCCACCGCCACCGCGCAAGTCGCCATGAAATGGAGGCCCCGGCCCACCTTCCTCATGCCGAACAGCATCACGCCCAGGAACCCAGCCTCCAGAAAGAAAGCGGTGAGAACCTCATAGGCCATCAGCGGCCCAATCACTGGTCCGGTCTTGTCCGAGAAGACGGACCAGTTGGTGCCGAACTGGTAGGACATGACGATGCCCGACACGACACCCATCGCGAACACTACGGCGAAAATCTTGAGCCAGTAGCGATAGACGTCGGCATAGACGCCGCGCCCGGTGCGCAGCCACAGCCCCTCCAGTACCGCGAGGTAACTGGCCAGCCCGATGCTGAAAGCCGGGAAGAGAAAATGGAAGCTCACCGTGAAGGCGAACTGGATGCGGGCAAGCAGCAAGGCCTCGAACGATTCGATCATCGGGCAACTCCCTTTCCCCACCGCCCGTACAGCAGGGCAGGGCGGTGGGGGATTGGACAGCTTGTCCCACAGGCAAGGCGGCTTTGCCATGGCGGTGCGGCGGGCGGATGGGAGAGCGAAGGCCCCGTCGTCATGACGTCATCCGGGGGTTATCAGCGCCGTCCCTGTTTCAACATGACCAACCAAAAGCCTGTATGGCGTATCAGGCCGGTCCATCGGCCAGTGGCCGGTCGCCGCGGGCGCGCAGATCCTTGAGCAGCACCTGCATCGCCCAGCCGCAGGCCAGCGCGACCTGGTCGCCACTAAGCGACCAGTCGTCCCGCATCTCCAGCCAGGGCGTGGTGTGCAACACCTGCAACAGGGCCGTCGCCAGCAGGCCGTCCTGTTCCGGCAAGTCCTTCACCGCATCGGCCACGGCGGCGCGATAGCTGGCGGTGCGCTGGTCCTTTTGCGCCAGCCGCACCGCGCGCCCCAGCGCCGTCGAGCGGATCACCGTCGCGAGCGGCGCCACCGCGTCGAACGCCCGGTAGATTTCCGGCATGGAGGCCAGCATCGCCTCCTCGCTGTCGGGCAGGGTCACGCTGGTCCCGGCCAGCGCCGTCACACATTCCCACACCGGCTGCATCAACGCCGCCTGATCCGGGAAATAGCGATAGACGGTGCGCCGCGCGACACCCGCCCGTTCCGCCACCCGGTCATGATTGACGTCCGCACCATCGGCCAGCAGCACCAGCACGCTGTCGATGATCCGCGTCCGAACATCCGCCTTATGCTGGTCGCGAGACATGGGTGCGCCACCCCCGCTGTCGCCCATAGTGTCGGAATATACGGTCATAACCCCGCATAGAATCAGGCCGAATCCGTGTCAAAAGCGAAATGACACAAATTATGTCAGGATGCGGCAGGCGGAATCAGGCGTACGATGGATGGCGCGCACATCCTCAATCCGTCGCCCGAATCGTTCAACACGGCCCGATTTATTCAGAAAAGCGCCGGCCACAGCACCATCAGCAACCCGACGAGGCTGACGAGGAAGGCCACCGACCGTATTCCCGGAATCCCGGCCGCATACAGCGGCAGGTAAATGACCCGCGCAACCAGCCAGACGATCGCGCCAATCGCCGTCCAGCGCGTGGACAGGCCCGCCACCGCCACGATCAGCACCGCGGCGACCAGCAGGGGAAATGTCTCGAAGAAATTGGCCTGCGCCCGCATGAGGCGACCGACGAGGGGATTGGGCGGCGGCAGTTCGCCATCGCGCGGCCCCATGTTCCACTTCGCGCCATATTGCTTCGTCTTGGCATTGCCCGCGGCAAAGACATGGACCAGCGCCAGGATGCAGCCCCAGGCCAGCACGGTCAGTTCGGTCGTCATCGGCATCCCCCTCTATCCATCGCCCCTGCCCGTCTGCGGTGGCGTCGTCGTCGTCGTCACGGTCGGCGCAGGTCGACGGGGCGCACCATGACCAAAAAAAAGGCCGCCGTACAGAGTACAGCGGCCCAGTTGTCCGTTCGCAGGAGGAACATCATGTGGTGGGCGGATCGTCCGTGGCGACCCGCCCTCCCGAAACCGTTTAGTTGTAGGCGCGCTCGCCATGCTCGCCGAGATCGAGACCTTCCTGCTCGACTTCCGGCTTCACCCGCAGGCCGGTCAGCGCCTTGGCGATGAAGATCGCGATGGCGGTGCCGATGCTGGCCCAGACGATGGTGGCAACAACCGCCTCGATCTGGATGATGAGCTGCGCACCGATCTGGAAGTCGTCACCGCCGGGGCCGCCAAGCGACGGCGAGTAGACGATGCCGGTGCCGATGGCGCCGATGATGCCGCCCACGCCATGGATGCCGAAAGCGTCCAGCGAGTCGTCATAGCCAAGCTTGGGCTTGAGGAACGACACGGAGTAGAAGCAGACGACCGAGGCGACAGCGCCGAGGACGATGGCGCCGAACGGGCCGGAGTTGCCCGCAGCCGGGGTCACGGCGACCAGACCGGCCACGATACCGGAGCAGAAGCCGAGAGCCGAACCCTTGTGGCCGTTCAGGCGCTCGGTGAGCATCCAGAACAGACCGCCAGCGGCCGTGGCGACGAAGGTGTTAATCATGGCGAGACCCGCCGAGCCATTGGCTTCCAGCGCCGAACCGGCGTTGAAGCCGAACCAGCCGACCCACAGCAGGCCGGTGCCGACCATGGTCAGCGTCAGGCTGTGCGGGGGCATAGGCTCCTTGGGGAAGCCAATACGCTTGCCGAGCATCAGGGCGGCGACCAGTGCGGAGACGCCCGCATTGATGTGGACCACCGTGCCGCCGGCGAAGTCGAGAGCGCCCAGGCCGAAGAAATAGCCGTTGCTGGCCCAGACCATGTGCGCGATCGGGAAGTAGACGATCGTCAGCCAGATGATGGCGAACACCATCACGGCGGAGAATTTGATCCGCTCCACGACCGAACCCAGCACCAGTGCGACGGTGATCGCGGCAAAGGTCATCTGGAAGCTGACGAAGACATATTCAGGGATGACCACGCCATCGCTGAAGGTGGCGGCGGTGCTGTCCGGCGTGATGCCAGCCAGGAACGCCTTGCCAAAGCCGGAAATGATCGCGTTGCCGCCATCGCCAAAGGCCATGGTGTAGCCCCACATCACCCAGACCAGCATGGCGAGGGCGGCGACGGCGCCGATCTGCGTCATGGTGGACAGCATGTTCTTGGAACGGGTCAGGCCGCCGTAGAAAAGCTGGAGGCCGGGGAGGATCATGAGCAGGACGAGCAGCGTCGAGGTCATCATCCACGCCGTATCGCCCTTGTTCGGCGTCGGTGCGGCGGCGGCCGCTGCGGCGGCTTCCTGCGCCCATGCCGGGACGGCGGCGAAGATCGACAGGGCGGTCGCGCCCGCCAATCCGCATAGTTTCTGTGTGAAAGTCATGCTTTGCCCCTTTCTCAAAGCGCGGTTTCGCCGGTTTCGCCGGTGCGGATGCGCACCGCCTGACCGACGTCGAGCACGAAGATCTTGCCATCGCCGATGGCGCCGCTGTTGGCAGCCTGCTGGATGCTTTCGACGACACGCGGTGCGAGGCCGTCGTCACAGACGATCTCCACCTTGATCTTGGGCACCATGTTGGTGCTGTATTCCGCGCCTCGATAAATTTCGGTCTGACCCTTCTGGCGACCGAACCCCTTAACTTCGCTGACCGTCATGCCCGCGATGCCCAGCCCCGTGAGGGCTTCCCGAACATCGTCCAGCTTGAACGGCTTTATAATTGCCATGACTAGTTTCATGTCGCCCCCGTTTGACGTGGTGTGCGGGGAAACAGGTAAGCAAGGGGCGTGCCAAATGTTGAAAAGACAGGAATCCGGGGGATTCGTCATGCCGCATGCCCGGCACGATCGGGCGCAGCGCACAAAAAAGAGGCAGCCCGGTCAGGCCGCCTCTTTTTTAGGCATTTGTTAAGATTTCAAACGCCCGAAAGCAGGGCCTGTCTATACTACGCCCCGCATCGGCGGAGGTTCCGCGAAGCGGCGAAGGGCAGGGAGCGTCAGGCGGCGGCGGTGCCGCCCACCGTCAACCCTTCCATCAGCAGCGTGGGCTGGCCGACGCCCGCGGGCACGCTCTGCCCGCCCTTGCCGCACATGCCGATACCCTCGTCCAGCGCCATGTCGTTGCCGATGCCGATGACGCGGGTCAGCGCGGTGGGGCCGTCGCCGATGATGGTCGCGCCCTTGATCGGCTCGCCCAGCCGCCCATTCTCGATCCGGTAGGCCTCCGTGCAGGAGAAGACGAACTTGCCCGACACGATGTCCACCTGCCCGCCGCCGAAGCTCTTGGCGAAGATGCCGCTCTTTACCCTGCCCAGTAATTCAGCAGGGTCGTCAGGACCGCCGCGCATGAAGGTGTTGGTCATGCGCGGCATGGGGGCATGGGCATAGCTTTCGCGGCGGCCGTTGCCGGTCGCGGGCACGCCCATCAGCCGGGCGTTGAGCCGGTCCTGCATATAGCCTTTGAGGATGCCGTCCTCGATCAGGATATTCTCCTGCGTCGGCGTGCCCTCGTCGTCGATGCTGAGCGATCCGCGCCGGTCCTGGATCGAACCATCGTCCACCACCGTCACGCCGGGCGCGGCAACCCGCTGGCCGATCTTGCCGGTGAAGGCGGAGGTGCCCTTGCGGTTGAAGTCGCCCTCCAGCCCATGGCCGATCGCCTCGTGCAGCAGCACGCCGGGCCAGCCGGGGCCGAGCAGCACCGTCATCTCCCCCGCGGGCGCGGCGATGGAGCGCAGGTTGACCTCCGCTTGGGCAATCGCCTCGTCGATGGCGCGCTGCCAGGTCGGCTCCTCGAACAGGCTGTCGTAGAGGTAGCGACCGCCGATGCCGAAGGAGCCGGACTCGCGCCGCCCCTTCTCCTCCATGATGATGGAGACGTTGAGGCGGACCAGCGGGCGCACGTCGGTGGCGACGAAGCCGTCGGCGCGCACGATCTCCACCACGGACCAGCTTCCCGCGAGGCTGGCCGACACCTGCACCACGCGCGGGTCGCGGGCGCGGGCGGCGGCGTCGATGGCGGCGCACAGGCCCACCTTCTTGGCGAAGGGGACGAGGTCGAGGGGGTTGGCGTCGGTATAGAGATGGCGATTGGTGCGCTGCGGCGGCGGGGCGGGCGGCGACTGGGCGGGATCGAGCAGGGCGAGCGTCTGCGCCGCACGGCGGATCGCGCCCTCCGAAATGTCATTGGCATGGGCAAAGCCGGTCATCTCGCCCGACACGCCGCGCAGGCCGAAACCCGCATCGGTGGAATAATCGGCGGTCTTGAGCCGTCCGTCGTCGAAACCGAAACTCTCCGACGCGCGATATTGCAGGTAAAGCTCGCCGTCATCGCACGCGCCCAGCGCCTGCGCCGTCAGCCGCCGCGCCCCGTCGGGGTCCAGCTTGCCCTCATGATAGAGGAAGGAGCGGATGTCGTGAAACTCCGGGGAGCTTTGGGGCGCGCTGTCGGTCATGCGCCCGATATAGGGGGAGGAAGGGCGATCCTCCACCCCCTTCTGTCGGCTATCCCTGGCCCTTGGCTTTGGAGGGCGCGCTCTTGGCGGGGTTGCCCTTGGCCGGACTGCCCTTGGCCGGGGTATCCCTGACCGGATCGCCCTTGGCCGGGGCGGAGGGTTTCAGGCGGACCTGCACGCCATGCCCGGCGGTCCGGTCGATGTCGAAAGCGCCGCTCTTCTCCACCAGCGTGCTCAGCTTGCCGCACCCATAGGTGCGCGGGTCGAAGTCGCTGTTGAGTTCGGACAGCATCTTGCCGACATTGCCGAGGCCGACCCAGCCATCCTCATTATCCAGTTGCCGCACCGCGCGGCGCAGGAAGGGCACGGCCATTTCCGGCGGGCGGTTGATCGGGCCGGGCAGGCCCTCCAGCCGGTCGCCCTCGCCCCCCTCCGGTGTCCCCCCGTCAGGAAGGCCCCCGTCAGGAAGGGAAGCGACCGCCGCCGTCCCCGGCCGGCCCCCGCGCTCCACCGCCGCAGGCAGGAGATTCTCCGTATAGATGAAGCGGCGGCAGGCCTGGCGGAAACTCTCCGGCGTCTTCTGCTCGCCAAAGCCATAGACGTCCACGCCCTGTTCCCGGATGCGGGCGGCCAGCGCGGTGAAATCGCTGTCCGAGGAGACGAGGCAGAAACCGTCAAACCGGCCGCTGTGCAGCAGGTCCATCGCGTCGATCACCAGCGCGATGTCGGAGGCGTTCTTGCCCGTGGTGTAGGCGATACTGTGCTGCGGGTTGATCGCGTGGCGCGCCAGTATCTCCGACCAGCTCTTGCTGCGCGGGCTGGAGAAGTCGCCATAGATGCGGCGGACGCTGGCCTCCCCGATGCGGGCGATTTCCTCGAAAAGGCCGGGGGCGATGCGGGCGGAGGCGTTGTCCGCGTCGATCAGGACGGCGAGGCGCGGGGCGCGGGGTTCGATGCTCATCGCATGGCTATGCCGCAAGCGGCGGGCAAGCGCCAGCGTGGGAGGGATTCGGGAGGGGACGCGACACAGGCGGGCGCAGAGAAGACGCCTGCCGAGGGTCCGCCGAAAGTCGTCAGACCCGATGGCCCAGCGGAGATCGAGCCAGTAGAGATGGAGGGACTACAGGCCGCCGGACCTGCTGCACCGAAGCGTCAGTGGCTGGCGCCGCTCGCGATGTCGGGCAGGTCGCCCTGCGCCACGCCGTCCGCCGGGCCGCCGATCAGCACGAAGCGCCGGTCGCAATAGCCGCAATCGACATAGCCCGCCTCGTCCATCTCCAGATAGACGCGCGGATGGCCCAGCGCAGCGGGGATGTCGCCCGCGCCATCGCAGGAGACGCGGCGGTGGGAGACGCGGAGGGTTTCAGGCGGCGAGATGCTCATGCCCCCGCGATTATCACCGGCGGCGGAGCGGGGCAAGCCGGATAGACCCAGCGGAGCGACGGTGTTGGCGGGAACAGGCCCGGTGGGGGTTGACGGTTCGGTCGGGAACACGCCGGTCGGGGGCGTCAGGTCAGACGAGGCAAGCACGACGAGCGGGCTGGACGGCGGACGGGCGATGCCTTGGCGACTGGAAACGGTGCCGAGCAGGCGGCAACGGCCCATGCGCCCGCCCGGACGTCCAAGGCCGGACCGCCCGACCCGGCACAGGGCTTTTCCCTGCCCGGCGCGGTATCGGCGGGCGGGGGTCGCCGCCTGATCGCCACGCGCGACAATGGCCCGCTCCACCGCGCAACAAGGGGGTCGCGCGCAACCTTGCGGGCGGCGACGAACGCGGCGGCTTCCGGCGCTGTTTCAAAGGGACGGGGAGGTCGGGTCAGGCGTCGACCGGGACGCGGGCGGACCCTAGGCAGGCCAGCCCGTTTCCGCCATGAAGGGCCATGGCCGCCGACCCGATCCCCACCATCGCACCCAATGCCGCATCGCCCGCCGATCCGTCGCCCCCCACCCTGCCGCCCATAGCCCCGCCTCCCTTGCGGATTCCCATCTTTCGCGCGGTGTGGGTCGCCAACCTCATCTCCAATTTCGGCACCATCATCCAGTCGGTCGGCGCATCCTGGATGATGATCGCCCTGTCGGCGTCCGCCGTGCATGTCGCGCTGGTGCAGGCGTCGACCACCCTGCCGATCATGCTGCTGGCGCTGGTCGCGGGCGCGATGGCGGACAGCATGGACCGGCGGCTGGTCATGCTGGCGGCGCAGGCGCTGATGCTGGTCGCGTCCACCGCGCTGGCGCTGTTCGCCGTCTATGGCCATCTGACGCCGTGGCTGCTGCTGGCCTTCACCTTCCTGATCGGGTGCGGCACCGCGTTCAACGGCCCGGCGTGGCAGGCGTCGGTCGGCGACATGGTGCCACGCCCCGCCCTGCCCGGCGCCATCGCGCTCAACTCCGTCGGTTTCAATATCGCGCGCAGCGTGGGGCCGGGGATTGGCGGCGCCATCGTGGCGGCGGCGGGCGCGGGGGCGGCGTTCCTGGCCAATGCGGTCAGCTACCTGCCGCTGATCGTCGTGCTGCTGCGCTGGAAACCGGAGCGGGAGGCGCGCCGCCTGCCCCGCGAATCGCTGGGCACCGCCATCGGGGCGGGGCTGCGCTATGTCGCGCTGTCGCCCGACCTGCGCCTGACGCTGGGCCGGGCGATGCTGTTCGGCGTCGCGGCCTCATCCAGTTCCGCGCTGATGCCGCTGGTCGCGCGCGACCTGATGGCGGGCGGGCCGCTGACCTTTGGCCTGTTGCTCGGCTCCTTTGGCATCGGGTCGGTGATCGGCGCGCTGCGCAGCGGCTGGCTGCGCGCCCGCCTGACCACGGAGGGGATCGTGCGCGGTTCCACCCTGACGCTGGCGCTGGGATCGGTGGCGGTCGCGATCAGCCCCGCGCTGCCGCTGACCATGCTGGCCCTCGCCTTCTATGGCGCGGGATGGGTGCTGGCGCTGTCGTCGTTCAACGCCTCCGTCCAGCTGGGGTCGCCGCGCTGGGTCGTGGCGCGCGCCATCTCCCTGTACCAGATGTTCGCGTTCGGCGGCATGGCCATCGGCAGCTACGGCTTTGGCATGTTGGCGGAGGCGCATGGCGTGGCCGGTGCGATGCTGGCCGCCGCGGGCCTGCATGGTGTCGGGCTGGCGGCGAGCTGGCTCTGGCCGCTGCCGCAGACGGGGGGCAGGAACCTCGACCCGCTGGGCCGCTGGACAGAGCCGGAGACGCTGGTCGCGGTGGAGGGGCGCAGCGGACCGGTGGTCATCAGCATCGAGTATCGGATCGCGCCCGCCAACGCCGTCGCCTTTCTGAACGTGATGGACGAGCGCCGCCGCATCCGCATGCGCGACGGCGCGCGCAACTGGCGCCTGCTGCGCGACCTGGCCGACGACCGGCTGTGGGTCGAACGCTATCAGGTGCCGACCTGGCTGGACTATGTGCGCCATAATGAACGGCGCACGCAGGCGGACGCCGCGACCGGCAGCTCGATCCGCGCGCTGCACGAGGGGGAATGGCCGCCGACCATCCACCGGATGATCGAACGGCGCACCGCCTCCGTGCCTTCCTCCGACGAGCGGGCGACGACGGACCTGTCGCCGCCGCTGACCGATCCGACGCGCTATAGTTGAGCGTGGGGCGGGATGTTGCGGTGATAGACAGCCACTCGTCCTGTTCAAACGAGGCGCGGGACTCGCTTGAATGGCGAAGGGCTAGGGCTTCTTCCAAGGCCGCGCCCCCAGAAATACCGTCGTTGGGCTGCGCCCGGCCTTCGGGTCGACAAGCTCAGGGCGAACGGGATTAGGGCGAACGGGATTAGGGCATCGTCCCAAAGACATTTATCCCCTCGTCACTCCGAATCGGGCGGGGGACCGGCTCCGTCTTCGGGCGTCGGCATCGGGAGAGAAAGCGGGATCCCGGATCGGGTCCGGGATAACGGTGGCAAGGGCGGCTCCCCAAACCGCGGTCACCGCCGCCCGGCTCACAGGAAGCCGCAGCCGATCATCCCGACCGGCTGCGGCTTCCTGTCCATCACGCCAGGCCCGTGTCAGGCCCTCCTGTCAGGCTGAGGCATCGCTCAGCAACTGGTCGGTCGGGGCGGAGATGGAGGGGTTGCGGCCCTTATACTCCACCCGCGCTCGGCGGACGCCCGCGCCATAGTCCGGGTGGACCTGATCGAACAACCGCGCCTGCCGTTCCTCGATCTCGTCCGGGATATTGCCCATGGCCGCCGCGATATTGGCGAACAGCCGTTCCTTCTGCCCAGCGTCGAACAGGGTGAACAGCGCACGGGGCTGGCCGAAATCATCATTGCCCTCACGATGGTTATGACGGTCCGCATCGCCGCTGATCTTCAGGGGCGGTTCGGCGAAACGCTTGTCCTCCACCGGTCCCGAAAAACTGTTCGGCTCATAATAGGCCGCCGGGTTGGGGTTGTTCGGCGTGAAGCGCATCGCCCCATCCTTATGATAGGTGTGGACCGGCGATCGGGGGGCGTTGACGGGCAGCGCCTCATAATGGGTGCCGATCCGGTGGCGATGCGCGTCCGCATAGCTGAACACCCGCGCCTGCAACATCTTGTCGGGCGAGAAGCCGATGCCCGGCACGATGTTGGACGGCGACATCGCCAGTTGCTCGATCTCCGCGAAATAATTGTCCGCGTTGCGATTGAGTTCGAGGATGCCGATGTCGATCGGCGGATAGTCCCCATGCGGCCACACCTTGGTCAGGTCGAAGGGGTTGTAGGGCGTCTTGTCCGCATCCTCCTCCGGCATGATCTGCACCTGCATCTTCCAGAGCGGGAAATCGCCCTTTTCGATGGCTTCGAACAGATCCTCCTGCGTGGACTCGCGGGTGCGGCCGACGACGGCGCCCGCCTCCTCATTGCTCCAGTGGCGGTGGCCCTGAAGCGTCTTGAAGTGGAACTTGACCCAGAAACGCTCGTCCGCGTCGTTGATGAGCGCGAAGGTGTGGCTGCCATAACCGTTGATGTGGCGCACGTCGGTGGGCAGGCCGCGATCCGACATCAGGATCGTCACCTGATGCAGCGATTCAGGGCTGAGCGACCAGAAATCCCACATGGCGGTGGGCGAGCGCAGGTTGGTGCGCGGATGCCGCTTTTGCGTGTGAATGAAGTCCGGGAATTTCAGCGGATCGCGCACGAAGAAGACCGGCGTGTTGTTGCCGACCAGATCCCAGTTGCCCTCCGGCGTGTAGAATTTGATCGCAAAGCCGCGCACGTCCCGCTCCGCATCCGCTGCGCCCGCCTCGCCCGCGACGGTGGAGAAGCGCAGGATCAGGTCGGTCTCGGCGCCGGGTTGCAGCACCTTCGCCTTGGTATAACGGCTGATGTCGCCGGTGATGGTCAGCTTGCCATGCGCGCCCCACCCCTTGGCATGGACGACCCGTTCCGGGATGCGCTCGCGATTCTGATGGGCCAGCTTCTCGATCAACTGATAATCCTCCAGCAGGAGGGGACCGCGCGGCCCCGCGCTCTTGCTGTTCTGGTTATCGGCAATCGGATTGCCGCCACTGGTGGTCAGGACAGGCCTGTCAGTTCCGGATTGGTCGGTCATCGGTCAGCTCCTCATCTCTTTTATCGCGATGAGATGATCCTAGCGCAGCAGTTTTAAGCGACTAAATTGATAAACACCCTCACTTTGAATGAGTAAGTCGATGAAGAACCGTTGCCCGCCCGATGATAACCAAAGGGCGGGGCTGTTCCGGGTCAGCCCTTGGCAAATCCCATCTGCCAGAGGATGAAGGCGAACTCCTCCGCCGTTTCCTTGAGCGATTCCCAGCGGCCCGACTTGCCGCCATGGCCCGCGCCCATGTTGGTCTTGAGCAGCAGGATATTGTCGTCCGTCTTGTGCTCGCGCAGTCTGGCCACCCATTTGGCGGGTTCCCAATAGGTCACGCGGGGATCGTTGAGGCCCGCCGTGACCATCAGGGGGGGATAGGCCTGCGCCTTCACCTGATCGTAGGGTGAGTAGGAGGCGATCAGGTCGAACGCCGCCGCATCCTCGATGGGATTACCCCATTCCGGCCATTCGCCGGGCGTCAGCGGCAGGGAGGCGTCCAGCATGGTGTTGAGCACGTCGACGAACGGCACATGCGCCACCACCGCGCCCCACAGGTCGGGGTCGGAGTTGATGACCGCGCCCATCAGCTCGCCGCCCGCCGATCCGCCGCTGATCGTCACCTTGCCCGCGCTGGAGAAGCCGAGGTCGATCAGGCCCTTCGCCACGTCCACGAAATCGGTGAAGCTGTTGGTGCGCTTGTCCAGCTTGCCGTCGAGATACCATTGCTGGCCAAGGTCGTCGCCGCCCCGGATATGCGCGATGGCATAGGCGAAACCCCGGTCGAGCAGGGAGAGGCGACCGGTGGAGAAGCCCGGCTCGATGGCGATGCCATAGGCGCCATAGCCATAGAGGTGGAGCGGGCGGCTGCCGTCCTTCGGGAAATCCTTCGCATAGACGATGGAGACGGGGATGGCGGTGCCATCGCGCGCGGTGATGGTCAGGCGTTCACTTGCATAGGCGCTGGCGTCATAGCCCGACGGTATCTCCTGCACCTTCAATGTGGTGCGGATGCCGGTGGCGAGGTCGAGGTCGAAGATGGTTTCGGGCGAGACCATGGATTCATAGCTGATCCGCAGCTTCGCTGAATCATATTCGGGATTGTCGTCCAGACCCGCGACATAGGCCGCCTCCGGGAAGGTGATGCGGTTCGGCGTGTGGGTGTCATAGTCGCGCAGCTCGATCTGGTCGAGGCCGTCCTCCCGCCCTTCGGTCACATAGAAATATTTGAAGAGGGAGACGTCGGTGAGGTAGAATTGCTCCGATGGGGCAATGATCTCCTCCCACACGTCCGGCGTCTCCACACGGGCGCGCACGAGGCGGAAATTGGGGTGGGTGTCGTTGGTGCGGATGTAGAGCCAGCCGTCATGCTCATCCACGTCATATTCGCGGTCGGGCAGGCGCTTTGCGACCAAGCGCGGGTCGGCCAGCGGGTCGTCGGCGGGGATCATCCACACCTCGCTGGTCACATGGTCGCCGGTGCCGATGACGATCCAGTTTTCCGCGCTGGTCAGGCCGACGGAGACACGAAAGCCCTCATCCTCCTCATGGAACAGTTCCACATCGTCGGACAGGGGCGTGCCGATGCGGTGAAGCCGGGCGTTGTCGGTGCGCCAGTTATCGTTGGCGAGACCATAGATCAGGGCCTTGCCATCCTTCGTCCAGACCAGCGACGACAGGGTGCCGGGGATGACATCGTCCAGCAGCGCGCCGGTTTCCAGGTCGCGGATGCGCGCCTCGAACCGTTCGGACCCATTATCGTCGATCGCGAAAGCCAGATAGCGGCCGCAGGGCGAGATGGAGATGGCGCCAAGCCGGAAATACTCCTTGCCCTGTGCCAGCGCCGGTTCGTCCAGGATGAGCTGGTCCGCGCTGCCGTCGCCGGGGGCGGCGACCGGGCGGCGGAACCATTTGCGATATTCCGCCCCCTGCTCGAACGCGCGCCAGTAGATATAGGCGCCATCCTTTTGCGGGACGGAGGCGTCATCCTCCCGGATGCGGCCCTTCATCTCCTCGAACAGCGTGTCGATCAGCGGCTTGTGCGGGGCGATCGCATCCTCGAACCAGCGATTTTCCGCCTCCAGATAGGACAGCACATCCTTGTCCGTGACATCGGGATAGCCGGGATCGCGCAACCAGGCCCAGGGGTCGGTGAGGGTGCGGCCATGATGGGTGATGCTGTGGGGGCGCTGTTCCGCACGGGGCGGCTGGTTGTTATCGGTCATGACAGCGGAGATAGAGCGGGCGGGGGCAAGGCTCAATGGGTAAGGGAAATTCAGGGAGCCGGGGGGGGGCGCGCTTCGGGCGCCGGAGGCAAGTCCCCGGTCAGGCGGCCAGCGACTGGCGCACGCCGCCATCATATTCCGCCGTCACGTCGATCTTCACCCCGCACAGGCGCACGACCTTGCCCTCTTCCACCACGGGCACGGCGGACAGGCGCATCCAGCGATGATCGCCGCCCGGCTGCCGCAACTCCGCATCCACGGTGAAGCCGCGCCGGTAGCGGATGGCGTAGGCGCGCAACTCCTCCATCACCGCGCGGGAGGCGGGGGTATAGAGGGACACGCTCAGCGCCCGATCCATCACCATGCCGCGCGGCAGGCCGAACAGGTCATAGACGCCCGCCGACCATGTCACCCGATTGTCGAGCAGCCGACAGTCCCACACGCCGATGCCATGGCGGGCAAGCGCGCCCTCCACGTCCGCCACCGCCGCGGGGGACGGCGTCGCGCCCAGCCGGAACGGGGCGAGCGGGGAGACGTCGAGCTGCTCGCGCGCCTCGAACAGCGGCCAGCTATGGTTCAGTGGCAGGGGAAGGCTGGGGGGATGGCGGGATGACAGGGGCACGGCCCCAATCTAGGCCCGACCCCTTAACCATAGATTGCGAACCGCTCGCGAATCGCAGGATTTTCGCCCTTCGGCGGCTGGCGCGGCGACATAAACGCCCTATGTTGAGGGCGAGATGCCACCATTGGGACTACCCCCTTCCATGTCGAGCCATGAAGACCGCCTGAAAGCCCTGCGCGACCAACTTGCCCGCGACCGCCTGACCGGCTTTGTCGTGCCGCTGACCGACGAGCATATGAGCGAATATGTCGGCGCCTATGCGCAGCGGCTGGCGTGGCTGACCGGATTCCAGGGGTCGGCGGGCAGCGCGGTGGTGTTGCCGGAGGAAGCGGCGATCTTCACCGACGGCCGCTACACGCTCCAGGTGCGCGAGCAGGTGGACGGGCAGCATTGGCAGTATGAGGGGATTCCGCAGACCAGCGTCGCGGCCTGGCTGGGCGCCCATGCGCCGGAGGGGGGACGCATCGGCTATGATCCCTGGCTGCATACCCGCAAATGGGCGGAGGACGCCGCCGTATCGCTGAAGGCGCGGGGCGCGGATCTGGTCGCGGTGGACACCAACCCGGTCGACGCCATCTGGCCCGACCGCCCCGCGCCCGGCACGGCAAAGCTGCAACCGCATGAGGAACGGCACGCGGGCCAGTCCAGCGCGGAGAAACGCGCGGCGATCGCCCAATGGCTGGCGACGAACCGGGCGGATGCGGTGGTCCTCTCCGCGCTCGACAGCATCGCCTGGGCGTTCAACATCCGGGGCAGCGACGTGGACCGCACGCCGGTCGCCCTCGCCTTTGCGCTCGTCCATGGCGACGGGACGGCGGACCTGTTCGTCGACCCGGCCAAAGTCGGGCCGGACATGGCGGCGCATCTGGGCCATGCGGTGCGGATCAGGGACCGGGCGGGCTTTGGCGAGGCGCTGGACGCGCTGGCGGGCAAGACGGTCGCGGTCGATCCGCAGCGGGCGGTCGCCGCCATCTTCAACCGGCTGGACGATGCGGGGGCGACCATCGTGGCGCAGCGCGACCCCACCATCCTGCCCAAGGCGATCAAGAACCCGGTCGAAATCGACGGGCACAAGGCGGCGCAGGCGCGGGACGGCGCCGCGCTCTCCCGCTTCCTCCACTGGCTGTCGGTGGAGGGGCCGAAGGGCCACGAGACGGAGATGTCCGCCGCCGACCGGCTCCACGCCTTTCGCGCGGAGGGGGGGCTGCTGGTCGACCTGTCGTTCGACACCATCGCCGGGTCCGGTCCCAATGGCGCGGTCGTCCATTATCGCGCGGAGGAGAAGACCAACCGGCCGGTGGAGCCGGGCACGCTGCTGCTGGTCGATTCGGGCGGACAGTATCGCGACGGCACCACGGACGTGACCCGCACCGTCGCCATCGGCACACCGACGGCGGAGATGGTGCGCAATTTCACGCTGGTGCTGAAAGGCCATATCGCGCTGGCCACCGCCACTTTCCCCAAAGGCACCAAGGGCGGCCAACTCGACGTGCTGGCGCGGCAATATCTGTGGGCGGCGGGCCTCGACTATGCCCATGGCACCGGCCATGGCGTGGGCAGCTTCCTGTCGGTGCATGAGGGGCCGCAAAGGATCGGCACCTCCACCGAGGGTGACGAGCCGCTGGCGGCGGGCATGATCGTGTCCAACGAGCCGGGCTATTACAAGACCGGCGCCTATGGCATCCGCATCGAGAATCTGGTGCTGGTCGAACCGCGCAGCATCGACGGGGCAGAGCGGGAGATGCTGGGTTTCGAGACGCTGACGCTGGCGCCGCTCGACCGGGCGCTGATCGACCTGCCGCTGCTCAGCGCGGCGGAGCGGGCGTGGGTGGACGCCTATCATGCGCGCGTGCTGGCGGTGATCGGCCCGCAGCTGGAGGGGGATGCGCTGGCGTGGATCGGGATGGCCTGCGCGCCGCTCTGAACCCCGCGGCACAGCCATGCTGACCGATGCGGAGCGCGAACGGCGCCTGCCGGTCTGGCATGCGCTGTCCGACCTGTTTCTGGACACCGAATCGCAGCCGGAGGATTTTGACCGCATCGCGGCGACCCTGCGCGCGTCGGGCTATCCTACGGACGTTTTACACCGGATTCTGGTGGAGGAGGTCGCGCCCGCCTTTGGCCCCAACCTGTTCAGCGTCGCGGGCGAATGGGCGGGCTGGTCGATCGACGCGGTGCGGGAGACAATGACCGCGTTGTTGGCCCGGCCTCCGCGCAGGGTGTGGCGCTGGCTGACCGCGCGGATGCTGCGCCGCCATCTCGACGAACCATGGGCGGAACTGGCGCGGCGTCTGGACGGGGTGCCCGATTCGCCGCCGGGGCCGTCACCCCTCGCCTGATTCGTCTCCTACCCCATCCTCACCGGTGCGAGCGTCGGCCTGCGCCCGCCCCTGCGCCTTGCGACGGCGCAGATTGGCGCGCAACTGGGCAGCCAGCCGTTCCTGGCGCGAATCGGCCGGGCGGTCGGGCGGGGCGGGATCATGGAGCTTGTCGGTCATCGGGACGATGCGATAGCCGCGCTGCCAATCACGACGCAAGCACCACGCGCCTTGACAGGAGCGTCTGGCCCCGCCATAGGCGCGGCTCCTTCGGTGCAGGGGCTTCCCTTGCACCCGTGGGCTGCCGTAGCTCAGTGGTAGAGCGCATCCTTGGTAAGGCTGAGGTCGTGAGTTCAATCCTCACCGGCAGCACCACCCTTCCCCCCTTGGGAGGAAGGGTCGGTCCGATACAAAAGCCCCGCCCCGTGCGGGGCTTTTTCGTTTCCGGGATGCGCCGCTCCGGACCCCGGCCGCAGGACGACGGTACGATGAAGGTCGTATCACCCGTCATTAACCCTGCTTATTGGCGGAAAACCAAGGGCAACGGCCATAGGCACGACGCCTGCCCCCGGCAGGCTCCCTTTCTCCCAAGAAACTTCAAGGGAACCCCACAAGGAACCGTCGCATGACCCTGACCGAATCGCCGCAGCGCGAAGCCCGCCACGCCATCCGCGCCGACGTGCGCCTGTCCGGCATGGCGGGAGAGGCGCACGGCGGGGAGATGCTGGCGGAGGGGGTGATGATCGACCTGAGCCGCCACGGCATGGGCACCGACGGCCTGATTCATTTCCCGCCGGAAAGCGCGGTGCATGTGACCTTCCCCGACGGGACGACCCGCACCGGCACGGCGATGTGGCATGACAGTTTCTGGTCGGGCATCCGATTCGATGCGCCGCTGACCTCCGGCGAACTGGCGAGATTGATCGCCACGCTGGAGCGCAAGCCGCATTTCATCCGCCACACGGCATAGGCTCTGCCGGCTTCAGGTGGAACGGCGCGGGCCGCTGTCGCTGGGGTCACCGTGGTTGACGCGGGGCAGAGTGTAGCGACGCCTGCCCGTGATCCGGCCCGATCAGGCCGGATAGTGGCTCGCTGGCCCGGTCAGGCTTTCGCTTCGCTGGACAGGGCTTCCATGATCTGCCGGATCGGGGCGAGGTCATAGCCCGCCGCCGTCGCCGTCTGGCCGATGCTGTCCACATCGTCGCCCGCCCGCGCCCGGCCCAGCGCCCAGAGCAGCGTGCTGCGCGTGCCCGACCGGCAATAGAGCAACGCCTTGCCCTCGCCATTGTCCGCCAGCGCGGTGTCCAGCGCGTCGATCTGCCACGGGGCAAACCCCGCGTGCGTCACCGGGATCGCCACATAGGCCAGCCCTTCCGCCCTGGCCGCCGCCTCGATAGTCTCGCCGGGGGTCTGGTCCGCCGATTCCCCTTCGGGCCGGTTGTTCACGACCAGCGACACGCCCAGCCGCGCGGCCTCCGCCACGGTATCCACCGAAATCTGGGGCGCGACATAGAGTTTTTCGGTCAGGGCGATAAGCATGGCGACAGCCTTTCCTATGGATCGTTGGCCGCTGCATACGCCCCCGACCGGCGGCAGCGCAAGCGGCCACGCTCCCCGACGGACCTACAGCAGCAGCGCCTTCAACTGGGCAAACGCATGGGCGCGGTGGCTCATCCCATGCTTGGCGTCCGGCTCCATCTCACCAAAGGTGATGGCATGGCCGACGGGCACGAAGAAAGGGTCGTAGCCGAAGCCCTGATCGCCACGCGGCGGCCAGACGATGCGGCCGTCCACGCGCCCCTCGAAACTCTCCGTATGGCCGTCGGGCCAGGCGACGCACAGGGCGCAGACGAAATGGGCGTCATAGCCCGCGTCCGGCCCCCTGGCCTCCACTTCCTGCCACACGCGCTGCATGGCCATAGCGAAATCCTTGCCCTCCCCGGCCCAACGGGCGGAAAAGATGCCGGGATCGCCGTTCAGCGCCTCCACGCACAGGCCGCTGTCGTCGGCGAGGGCGGGCAGGCCGGACAGGTCCGCCGCCAACAGCGCCTTGAGTTCCGCATTGGCGATGAAGCTGGTGCCGGTCTCCTCCGGCTCCGGCAGGTCGAGCGACGCCGCAGAGACAGGCTCGATGCCGAAGGGGCCGAGCAGATCCGCAATCTCGCGGATCTTGCCCTTGTTATGGCTGGCGATGACCAGCCGGCCCGGCTCCAGCCGCCGCGTCACCGCGCGGCGTCCGCGACAGCGCGATCCTGCGCCTCGAAAACCTGGCCGCAGCCGATGCGGGCGAGGCGCAGGAGGCGCAGCAGCCCCTCCTCGTCATAGGTTGCGCCCTGTTCGGCGGTAGCCTGCACTTCCACGATCTGGCCGTCGCTGGTCAGCACGAAATTGCCGTCGGCCTCCGCGGTGCTGTCTTCAGGATAGTCGAGGTCGAGGACCGGCGTGCCCTGATAGATGCCACAGCTGATCGCCGCGACCTTGCGCGTGATCGGGTCGGTGGTGAGCAGGCCCTTGGCGAGCAGACCGTTGACCGCGAGGCGCAGCGCGACCCAGCCGCCGCAGATGCTGGCCGTGCGCGTGCCGCCATCGGCCTGCAACACGTCGCAATCGATCGTGATCTGACGCTCGCCCAGCGCCTTCAGGTCCAGCGCGGCGCGCAGGCTGCGCCCGATCAGGCGCTGGATTTCCTGCGTGCGACCGGACTGCTTGCCCTTTGCCGCCTCGCGGCTGCCACGGGTGTGGGTGGCGCGGGGCAACATGCCATATTCCGCCGTCACCCAGCCTTCACCCTTGCCGCGCAGGAACGGCGGCACGCGCTCCTCGATGGAGGCGGTGCACAGCACCCGCGTATCGCCGAAGCCGATGAGGACGCTGCCCTCCGCATGAATGGTGAAGCCGGTTTCAATGCTGATGGGGCGCATCTGATCGGGGGTGCGGCCGGACGGGCGCATGGGGCAATCCTCTTCTATTCGGACAGGGAAAATGGTTGGTGCTGCCCTAGACGGGTTGGCTGGAGGGGGGAACCGCAAAATTGGGGGGAGGGGCGAGAGGCAGATGCGAAGCTGGAGAAGGCCGTTCGTCCTGCTCAGGCGAGAGGCCCATGACGTCTTTGAGTGTCGAAGGACTGCACGTCTCTTTTGCGCCGGGCATCAGGAAGAAGAACGGTCCTTCGGCACGCTCAGGACGAACGGGAGGGGGACGCAGGCGGTGCTTGTTCCTCCGGTAAAACTCTATGCTCTCGTCGCCTCGGATGGGGCAGAGCCTGTTTCTTTTCCAAGACGCGGACATCAAGACAAAGAGCGGATTCCGGATCAAGGCCGGGATGTCGAAGGAGGGCATATCCGTGTCCGCCTCTTCCGATCCATATCGTTAGCCAGCCAGCCTTCCCCAATAGAAAAAGGGCCGCGGTTGCCCACAGCCCTTTTCCAAAATCGCTGGTTTCGAAACTTAACGCTTCGAGAACTGGAAGCTCTTGCGTGCCTTGGCGCGACCGTACTTCTTACGCTCGACGGTACGGCTGTCGCGGGTCAGGAAGCCCTCGGCCTTGACCGTGCCGCGCAGGATCGGCTCATATTTGGTCAGCGCCTGCGAAATGCCATGCTTGACCGCGCCAGCCTGACCGGAGAGGCCGCCGCCCTTGACGGTCGCAACGACATCATACTGGCCCGTGCGGTCCGTGACCGTGAAGGGCTGGTTGATGACGAGGCGCAGCGTCGGACGCGCGAAATAGATTTCCTGGTCGCGGCCATTGACGATGATCTTGCCGGTGCCGGGCTTCACCCAGACGCGGGCAACGGCGTCCTTACGACGACCGGTGGCATAGGCACGGCCCTGCGCATCGATTTCCTGCTCGCGCAGCGGCGCGTTGGAGACGATGGGCACGAACACGGCCGGCGCATCGGACTCGACCGACTCTGCTTCGGGAGCCACAGCCTCGACGCCGCTGGTCAGCGCGCCCAGATCTGCAAGGGACTGGCGGTTATCGGACTCGATCTCGGACATTATGCACCCACCTTGTTCTTACGGTTGCGCGACGCGAGGTCGAGCACTTCGGGGTTCTGTGCGCCGTGCGGATGCTCCGTGCCGGCGAAGACGCGCAGGTTGCGCATCTGCTGACGACCCAGCGGGCCGCGCGGGATCATGCGCTCGATCGCCTTTTCCAGGACGCGCTCCGGGAAACGACCGCCCAGGATCTTCTGGGGCGTGGTTTCCTTGATGCCGCCGGCATAACCGGTGTGCTTGTAGTACACCTTGTCGGTCAGCTTCTTGCCGGTGAACTTCACCTTGTCCGCGTTGATGATGATGACATTGTCACCGCAATCGACATGGGGGGTAAAGCTGGGCTTGTGCTTGCCGCGCAGGATGCTGGCAATGATCGAGGCTGCACGGCCGACGACGAGACCCTCGGCGTCGATCAGCAGCCACTTCTTCTCGACGGTGGCCGGGGTCGCCGGCTTCGTCGTCTTCATGAGCGCCTTCATGGGCTATTCACTCCACAATGTCCGGTTGCCCTGTCCCCGCGACAGCAGGGAGACTCCCGTTCAAACAGTAAGGCGGCGCCACAAGGCACCGCCGTTGCAGCGCCTTTCGCGCAAAGGCCGTCGAAAGTCAAGGAATACGGGGCTTTTCCTGACAGGTATTATAATACCTGCCTTATTGGGGCTGTAACAGCCAGTCCTCCCGCAGGGGGCGCAGCGGCGAACTGGCCAGGGTGATGCTCCGCTCCAGCGCCCGTAACAGCCCCGTCCGGCCATCGACCCGATAAGTGCCCACATCGCTGACTCCGGCGGAATCCGCCCGTGTCAGGATATGCAGCAGGCCGTCGGGCGATGGGACGGCATCCGACGGGGTCAGCGTGCCGCAATAGCGCAGGACCGGCTTGAGGAAGGCGGTCAGGATGCCGATCCGTTCCGCATCGCCCATGGTCGCCAGCGAGCGCAGCATCGCATCGGTGCGCAGATTGGGTTTGCCGCCCTGCGCCATGGACGCATCCAGCCGCGCCTGACGATGCCGGAAATCCTGCCAGAGCAAATCGAGCGAATGGACATCGCGAATCGCCATGGCGGCATCCAGCCGCACCCTGATCCGCACCTCCCCCGGCGCGCCATAGGCCAGCACCATCCGTTCGCGCGCGCCCGACCCGGCCGGGCCGCCGTCCGGCTGATCCGTCTCCAGCCCCGCGATGGCCGCCTCCACCGCCATCCCCTGCCCATCCCGCAGGAAGCGCAGGTCGCGGGTGACGGTAGCGGTCGCGGCACTGCCATCGGCCAGCCACATATGCTGCGTCACGATCAGGCGAAGCGGCCGGTCCAGCGGCGGGTCGCAAGCGATGACGCGCGCCGGTCCGGCATGGGCAGGTCCGCCCGCCGCCACATAGAGCGCGAGGGGCAGGATCGCCGCACCGCTCCTCATGCAGGCCCACCGCCCTCGCCCACCCAGCCGACATAGGCGGGTGCGGCCTCCGCATCCCAACTCAGGATGGCGGGGACATCATAGGGATGGGTTTGCTCCAGCCGTGCCATCAGCGCGGCGCGGCAATCCTCACCGGTCTTGAACAGCACGGGATATTCCACCCGCGTCTCATAGACGCCGTTCCACAGGTAACAGGACCGGCAAGGCGACAGGATGTTGGCGCAGGCGGCCAGCCGGGCCTGCACCACATCCGCCACCGCCTGCTCCGCAACCTCAAGATCGTCGTACAGGGTGTAGACGATGGCGATCGGGCCGGTCATCCCCGCACGCGCTCGGCGCCCAGCCGGTGCGCGCCCGCGACCGTCACGCCGAGCAGCACCGCGCCGGCCACCTGATGCGTCACCGCGATCGGCAGGGCGACGCCCGTGACCACCGTGGCGATGCCCAGCAGTATCTGCACCGCCACCAGAGTCAGCAGCGCATGGGCCATCCCCCGCGCCTCCACCCGCTGTAACTGGCGCGCCAGCACGAATATGGCGAGGGCGACGCCCCATGCCCACCAGCGATGGATGAAATGGACGAGATATTGGTCGCTGGTGATGGTGCGCCAGAAACTGCCCCACCAGACGATGCCCTCCGGCACGATATGGTCGTTCATCAGCGGCCATGTGCTGGAGACATAGCCGGCGCGCAGCCCCGCCGTGATCGCGCCCAGCAGCAACTGGACGAACAACAATATGACCGTCGCCACGCCCCACAGCGTCGGGCGCACCGGTCGCGCCACCGGGTTACGGGTGAGCAGCCGCATGTCGCACGCCGTCCACAGCACCGCCCCCATCAGGATGAGCGCCATGCCCAGATGCGCGGCCAGCATCGCCGGTTCCACATTGACCCGGTCGGTCAGCCCGCTCTTGACCATCAGCCAGCCGACGGCCCCCTGCGCCCCGCCCAGCAGCAGCAGGATGACCAGACGGACACCATGACCCCGTGGCACCGCACGGCGGGCGAAGAACCACAGCATGGGCAGCGCATAGACAAGGCCTATGATCCGCCCCAGAAGCCGGTGGACATATTCCCAGAAGAAAATGTGCTGGAACGCCGCCAGCGTCATGCCCTGATTCATCAACTCATATTGCGAACTATGCTTGTAGCGTTCGAACTCCGCCGCCCATGCCGCATCGCCGATGGGTGGCAGCGCGCCCGTCACCGGCTTCCATTCCGTGATCGACAGGCCCGATTCGGTGAGTCGCGTCACACCGCCCACCAGCACCATGAGGAGGATGAGAGCGGCGACCAGGAACAGCCAGCGGGCAATGGCGGCGGGCCGGGCGACCGGGCGGCCCGTGGTGGGGTGAGCGGACATATCCATGGCCGCGAAATGCGCCTGACGCCGCCGGGATGCAAGGTTTAACGGCCTTCCCGGCACGCTCTCCATTCCGTTCGAGCGTTTCGGACAAAGCATCGCCCCTGCCCACCGTCCATCGCAAAAGCCGCGCGCGGGGGGCATCGGCGACAATGATATGTTGTAACCTCCTCTTACCTGTGCTTTAGGCAGGTACGCAAGGCACAGGAATCCCAGTGAAGGCTTTTTCCCCCGACATGAGCATCATCGACCGGCTGGCCATTGGCCTGTCGGCGCTGTGCGGTGTCCATTGCCTTGCCACCTCCCTGCTGATCGGCGCCATGGCGTCGTTGGGCGGCGTATTGGAAACGCCCATCATCCATGAGGGCGGCCTGATGCTCGCCATCCTGCTCGGCGCGATCGGTCTGGGCGCGGGGGCGCTGCGCAAGGGCACGCTGCTGCCGGTCGCGGTCGGATCGCTAGGCCTGGGCGTGATGGCCGGCGCGATGAGCCATCATCATAGCGCGATGGAAACTGTCTATACGCTGATCGGCGTCGGCATCCTCAGCCTCGGCCATCTGCTGAATGGGCGTCAGCACAGCCATTGACGCTGGCTGGAGGCCGCTGGTCCCCGCTTCCCATACTGTATGATAACGGCGAGCGCCGTCCTGTGATGACTGACATTATGTGTCATGGTCAGCTCTCCCCACTTAGCCAAAAGCGCAAGCATCCTTTCCAAGTGCAGGGCGTTAGGGCAGAATTGGGTTGAACCGAAAGGCGATCTGCGCCGGCCGCTGCATGGATGAGGATGGCGTTGAGCAACACCGTTTCCGATGAACGACAACCGGCATGGGCCTCCGGTTCCTCTGGTCCTTCCGATGCCCTCGAAAGCCTGCGCGCCGCCGCCATCGTAGATTTCGATCTGGTGCAGCATGGAGAGGACGCGCACCTCGACGCCATCTGCCGTCTGGTCGCGGCCCAGTGCGGGATGCCCGTCGCGCTCGTCAGCCTGGTCGATGCGACGGAGCAACGCTTTCTGGGCAAGGCGGGTACGGACCTGTGCGGGACGGCCCGGTCCACCTCCTTCTGCGCGACGGCGATGCTGGACAGCGCCATATTGATCGTGCCGGACGCCCGGCTCGATCCGCGCTTTGCGGACTATAGCATCGTCACCGACGAACCCTATGTGCGCTTCTACGCGGGCGCGCCGCTGGTCACGGCGGACGGCGTGCCGCTGGGCGCCTTGTGCGTCCTGGACAGCGAGCCGCACCCCGAAGGGCTGACCGAGGCGCAGCAGGAGATGTTGCGGCTGCTCGCCCAGTCGGTGATGGATCATCTTTCCCTGCGCCGCGCCGCCCGCGAGGAACGCAGCGCCGCCGCAGCGCTGGACGAGAGCGACCTGCGGTTTCGTCTGCTGACCGACGCGATGCCGCAGATGGTCTGGTCTTCGCGGCCCGACGGTCATTCTGACTATTTCAACGCGCGCTGGTATGCCTTTACCGGACTGCACGAGGGGGCATGCAACGGGCAGGAATGGACGTTGTGCCTCCACCCGGAGGATGTCGCCCGCACAGCCGCCGCCTGGAGCCATAGTCTGGAGACGGGCGCGCCCTACGAGCTGGAATATCGCCTGCGCCGGGCGGACGGCAGCTATCGCTGGGCGTTGACGCGCGGATTGCCGCTGCGCGCTGTCGATGGCACAATCCTGCGCTGGATCGGCACTTGCACCGACATCCACGACCATCGTCTCGCCATGGAAGAGCGCGAGATCGTGAGTCAGGAATTGAGCCACCGCATCAAGAATATCTTTGCCGTCATTTCCGGCCTCGTCGGCTTGTCTGCGCGGGAAAAGCCGGAGTTCCGCCCCATTGCCGAGATGCTGCGCGACCGCATCCTGGCGCTAGGCCGCGCGCATGATTTCGTGCGGCCGCACAGCCGGGATTCCCGCCCGAATCCGGTTCAGGAGAACAGCCTGCACGGCCTGTTGAGCGAATTGTTCGCACCCTATGAGGACAGCCCCGGCACGCGCATCCGGCTGAGCGGAATCGACATCGCCATTGATGACCGCTCCGCAACGCCGCTGGCCCTGCTCTTTCACGAGGTCGTCACCAACGCCGCCAAATATGGCGCTCTGTCGTTGCCGACCGGCACCATCGACCTCTCCATTGCAACGGACGGCCAGAACCATGTCGCGATGCATTGGCAGGAACGGGGTGGTCCGCGGCTGGAGCCGGTGGTGCGGTCCGGTTTCGGCTCACGCCTGCTGGACCTGAGCGTACGGCGTCAGTTGGGTGGGGATTTCGAACAGCAATGGCAACCGGACGGGCTGGTCATGCCCATCCGCATCCCCCTGACCGCGTTCAGCCGCCCGTCGCGCGACTGAGCGGCACCACCGCGTCATTATCTGGCAGGCTGTGCCCATCGGCCAGCGCCCATTCGATCGCGGACCGAAGCATCTGACCATCGAATGGCTTGCACACATAGCCCAGCGCGCCGGTCGGCGGCGCGCCGATCTGGGCCGGGTTAGCTGTCACGAACACGGAGCGGATGGCGTATTTGTCATAGAGGTCGGCGGCGATCTGCGGTCCGGTGCGGCCATCGCGCAGGTTGATGTCTACCAGCGCCAGAGTGCAGCCGTTCGCCAACGCCA
The DNA here is from genome assembly GCF_021403115.1 of Sphingobium sufflavum. Taxonomy (GTDB): domain Bacteria; phylum Pseudomonadota; class Alphaproteobacteria; order Sphingomonadales; family Sphingomonadaceae; genus Sphingobium; species Sphingobium sufflavum. The sequence continues at coordinate 140,984 of NZ_JAJSSH010000001.1, read as the reverse complement.
GCGCTTCCTCCCGATCCATGGCGATGCCGCCGACCGGATAGCCATAATCGGTCAACACTCTCTCAATATCGAGGGCGACGAAAATCTCATCCTCAACGATCAGGATAGCGGGCGGTGGGACGCTAGAAGAGGAAACATCTTTCATAACCTGGATTAAATGCCGGTCATGGCATCCGGTTCCGGCCGTTACGGTGCGCCGCAGCAGATTTTACATTTCCGCTGTCCGGGAATGGATCGGCGCCCATGCCCCTCCCCCTTAAATCGCTTCACCCGACAGGCGCTGGCACAGCATGTCGAGCTGATCGAGCGTCGAGTAATGGACCGTCACCGTCCCCTTGCCATCGCTGCCATAGGAGATGCCGACGCGCATGCCAAGCAGATCGCCCAGATCACGCTCCAGCGCCGCAATGTCGGCGTTGCTCCCCGCCTCCGTCACAACGCCCGTGGCGCGCTGACGCTTCGCCCCGTCGGACCGGCTGTCGCGCACCAGCTTTTCCGTATCGCGCACGGACAGCCCCCTGCGCGCCACATCCTCGGCCAGACGCTCGCAATCCGGCGCGCCGATCAGCGCGCGGGCATGGCCCATGCTCAGCGTGCTGGCCATCACCTGATCCTGCACAGCCGTCGGCAGATCGAGCAGGCGCATCAGATTGGCGACATGGCTGCGCGACTTGCCGACCAGACGGCCCAGCGCGTCCTGGCTATGGCCGAACTGGCCGATCAGCTTCTTATAGGCCCGCGCCTCTTCGATCGGGTTCAGATCCTCGCGCTGGATATTTTCGATCAGCGCGATCTCCAGCGTTTCCGCCTCGTCGAAGTCGCGGACGATGGCAGGGATGCGGTGAAGCTGCGCCTTTTGCGCCGCGCGCCAGCGCCGCTCGCCCGCGACAATCTCATAGCGTTCCGGGCCGGAGGGGCGCACGATGATCGGCTGGATGACGCCGCGCGTGGCGATGCTGTCCGCCAGCTCCTGCAACGCGCCCTCGTCAAACTGTCGACGGGGCTGCTCCGGGTGCGGCTTGATCGCGGTTACGTCGATGAGCTGCACCGACCGGCCATTCGCGCCTGCGCCAGCAGCCGAGCTTTCGCCACTCTGCTTGCCATCCGTGTCACGGCCCGTATCGGCGAACAGCGCGGACAGGCCACGGCCCAACGCCGGGCTGCGCCGCGCGGTTTTCACATGGGACTCGCTTTTCTCATTCTCGACAGTCATGCCGCTTCCTCCCGGACCGGCGGCAGGCGCGCGATCAATTCTCTGGCCAATTGCATATAGGCTTCCGACCCGGCGCAACGCATGTCGTAGATCAACGCGGGCATACCATGGCTGGGCGCCTCCGACAGGCGCACGTTGCGCGGGATCACCGTTTCGAACACCAGATCGCCGAGGCAGCTGCGCACATCCTCCGCCACCTGTTCGGTCAGGCGATTGCGCCGGTCATACATGGTCAGCGCCACGCCAAGGATCGACAGGTCAGGGTTGAACCGCGCCCGGATACGCTCGACGGTCTGAAGCAACTGGCTCAGACCTTCCAGCGCGAAAAACTCACATTGCAACGGGACCAGCACCGCCGACACCGCCACCATCGCGTTGATGGTCAGCAGTCCAAGCGACGGCGGGCAGTCGATCAGGCACACGTCCCAACGTCGCGCAGGGGCGGTGCGCATCGCGCGCGCCAGCCGATGCGTCCGCTCCTCCAGATCGACCAGTTCGATCTCCGCGCCGGACAAATCCTGCGTCGAGGCGACAATGTCCAATAAGGGCACCTGCGTGTGGATGACCGCTTCATCCAGCGCGCAATTGCCGACCAGCAGGTCGTAGGAGGAGTAAACCCGCGCCTTCTGGTCGATGCCAAGGCCCGTGGACGCGTTGCCCTGCGGGTCGAGGTCGATCAGCAGCGTTCGATGCCCCGTCGCGGCCAGAGCGGTCGCGACATTGATCGCGGTCGTGGTCTTGCCCACTCCCCCCTTCTGGTTGGCGATGGCGATGTTCATCATGGCTTGCGACCCCTTGCGGATTTTCCCGCCCCCGACATGTTCCGGCGCCTGACGTCCGTGGCGACGACGATAGCGCTGTCAACATCGGTGACGCTCTGTTCCACGTGGAACGCAGCTTGCCACTGCTGACTCGCGGATTCCAGTTCCAATTGCGCACTTCGCCCCTTTGGCAGCAACCAGAGGGTTTTTCCGTCGCATAAATGACTCGCCATGGCGAATGTCGAGTCCAGCGCGGCAAAAGCCCGAGCCGAAATGATCGACGCCCGACGGTTCAGGCCGACCCGTTCCACCTTCGCCTGTTTCACGGATGCGTGCGGCAGGTCGAGCGCCGCGATGCAGGATTCAAGATAGCGCACCCGCAGACCGCGCGTTTCCACCAATACGATAGGCGCCTGGCGCAGGCACGCGATCACCAGCCCCGGAAAGCCCGCGCCGCTTCCCAGATCGACCCACAGGCCATCGCCCGCCTGACGTTCCTCCGCCAATGTCAGCAATTGGGCGGAGTCCACGATATGCCGACTCCACATCTGCGGGATGGACGAGGCCGACACCAGATTCTGCCGCTCATTCTCCGCTACCAACAGGGCGGCGAGCCTCTCCAGCTTCGCCCCCGCTTCGCCGTCGAGCCATCCTCGCACCGTCAGCCAGCCCCGTGCCTCTTCCTCGGTCATGCCGCGACCCGCCGCTTGAGCCGCACCAGCAGCGCCGCCAGTGCCGCCGGAGTCACGCCGCGCACCCGCGCCGCAGCGCCCAACGTCTCCGGCCGGGCCGCACCCAGTCGCTCCACCATTTCCGACGACAAACCACCAATCTCCCCAAAATCAAAATCGGGCGGGATGGTCACGGCGTCATTCGCCCGCAGCTCCCGCACCGCCGCCGCCTGCCGCTCCAGATAGGGGGCGTAGCGCGCATCCTCGAACATCTCTTCCACCAGCGTCGGGTCGAAGGCCGCCAGTCCCGGCTCCACCGCCAAGACCCGTTCCAGCGTCACCTCGTCGAACCGGCACCAATCGTCGAGCGACCGCGCTACGCCATCGGCCGCATCGAGGGTCAGCACAGCGTCCGCCCGATGCCGCCGGGCGAACAGCGCCGCCGCCTGCTCCCGTGCCCCTGCGCGCGCCGCCGCCCATTGTTGCCGCCCGGTCCCGATCAGGCCGAGCGCATCGCCCCGCCCCGTCAGCCGGGTCGCCGCATTGTCCGCACGCAGGGCCAGACGATACTCCGCCCGTGCGGTCAACATGCGATAGGGCTCCGTGACGCCCTGCAAAACCAGATCGTCGATCATGACGCCAATATAGCTTTCGGCCCGGTCGAGGATCAGCGGCTCCAGCCCCAGCGCATGAGCGGCGGCATTGGCGCCCGCGACCAACCCTTGCGCGGCGGCCTCCTCATAGCCGGTGGTGCCGTTGATCTGTCCCGCCAGAAACAGCCCCGCCATCTGCGCCACCGCCAGCCGCCGGTCGAGCGCGCGCGGGTCGATATGGTCATATTCGACGGCATAGCCGGGCACCGCCATCTCCACCCGCTCCAGCCCCTCGATCGAGCGAAGCAACGCCAGCTGGACGTCGGTGGGCAGGGAGGTGCTGATGCCGTTGGGATAGACCAGAGGCGTATCCAGCCCTTCCGGCTCCAGAAAAATCTGATGGCCTTGGCGATCGCCGAAGCGATGGATCTTGTCCTCGATGGAGGGGCAATAGCGTGGCCCCCGCCCCTCTATATCGCCCCCGAACAGGGGGGAGCGGTCCAGTCCACCCCGGATGATGTCATGGGTCCGGCTGTTGGTCCGGGTGATCGCACAGGACAGTTGCGGGAGGACGCGCACGCCGAGCACGGACATGGTCCAGCGGCCCACGTCGGACGGCTGCTCCTCCAGCCGCGCCCAGTCGATGGTGCGACCGTCGAGGCGCGGCGGCGTTCCCGTCTTGAGCCGGGTGATGGGCAGGGCCAGATCGCGCAGTTGCTGCGCCAGGCGGTGCGCGGCGTCCTCGCCAATGCGGCCGCCCTCCAGCCGCTCCTCCCCCCGGAACAATTTCCCGCCGAGGAAGGTGCCGGTGCACAACACCACCGCCTGCGCCATAAGCTGGGTACCATCCGCCAGCATCAGGCCGCCAACCCGACCACCATCGAGGAGCAGCGCCGCAGCCTCTCCCGCGACGATCTCCAGCGTTGGCAGTGTCGCCATCATCCTTTGCACCGCAGCCTTGAAGCGTGTGCGGTCGGCCTGCACGCGCGGCCCCTGCACGGCCTTGCCTTTGCTGCTGTTTAGCAGGCGGTAATGGATCGCCCCGGCATCGGCGGCGCGGGCGATGATACCGTCGAGGGCGTCAACCTCCCGCACCAGATGCCCCTTGCCCAGCCCTCCGATAGCCGGGTTGCAGGACATGGCCCCGACCGTCGCCGGGTCGAACGTCACCAGCGCGACGCGCGCACCCCGGCGCGCGGCGGCGCTCGCAGCTTCGCAACCGGCATGTCCACCGCCGACAATGATGACATCGAAATCGTTCATGGGGTAATCCTCGCGCCTCGCCTGTACGGCTTTGCGGCGGGTGGGTCAAAGACCTGTTCCACGTGGAACAGATGTAGGATCGCCAGGGTCCACCGACAGGCGTTGCGCCCGCCGCTTCATCAGGATAGCAATCACTATCCATGAGGGTCAGCCGCATTCTACTGGTGGCAGAACCCGCGACAGACGAGAGGTTATAACCGCGATGACGCAGAACCCATCCCATCGGATCGCCCGCGACTTTTTCGCCGCGCTCTCCAACGGCGCCTTGCCTCTGGAGATGCTGACCGATGACATGACAGCCTGGACCACGACATCCGGCGTACAATCCGCCAGGGAACGCTATGCCGGTGGTATCCAGATGTTCGCGACGCTCTTCCCGAACGGGTTGCTCTACACCGTCGAATCCCTGACCGCAGAGGAGGACAGGGTCGTGGCGGAAGTGCAAGCCGATGGCCTGTTGAGCAACGGCGACATATTCCAGAATCGCTATGTCTTCGTCCTGCGTTTGCGGGAGGGACGCATCGCCGCCGTCGCGGAGCATTTCAATCCCGACCCGGTACGCAACCAGATCGTGCCCCTGCTCCAGCACGTGATGGCGAAGAACGCGGGCTGAGCCAACGCTGAGCCGGCAGGCAGAGAAAGCTGGCCCGCCTGCATAGCTTTGGCCAAGGGGCAGGCTGCCACCCGCTTGCCGCCATCGGGCCTGCCCGCCTATCCTTCCCTCACCAAAGGCGACAACGCCCGGCAAGGAAGGACAGACCATGGAGAGTGCAGCCGCGTTGATGGACCGGGCCAGGACGGCCACCGCGCTGGACGATTTCGGGGAGGACAGTTTTCGCGAAGGGCTGGAAAAGCTGGTCGATGCGACCCGTCGCGAAGCGCGCCTCACCCCAATGGGCACCGCCGCCTTCTCTGGCCAGATCGTCGACTATCTCTCTCGTCGGCTGGAGGTTGAGCATCATTATGCCCGCAATCCCGAAATCGACGAGCAGGAGATTGTCGCGCCGCTGATCGGCATCGGCCTGCCGCGCACCGGCTCCTCCGCGCTCGCCTGCCTGCTGGGCGCCGACCCGGCAGTGCGATCGATCCGCAACTGGGAGGCTATGCAGCCCTGCCCCCCTCCCGATAGCGCCACGGAGCGAGACGACCCGCGCATCGCGGCCGCAGAGGCCAGCATGGTGCGCCGCGCGCAATTGTTTCCGCGCATGACGGGGATGCTGCCCAGCACCGCCACGTCCCCGTCCGAATGCCAGACCTTCATGGGGCAGGATTTCAAATCGCAGATCTTTCAGGCGTTCGTCCATATCCCGACCTATGTCGACTGGTTGAACCATGAGGCAGACCTTGTGCCCACTTATACTCATGTGAAGCGCATCCTGAAGCTGCTGCAATGGCACCGGCCGCCCCATCGCTGGCGACTCAAGAATCCATCGCACAGCCTGTTCATCAACGCCCTGACGCAGGTCTTTCCCGATGCGCGATTCGTCATGACGCACCGGGACGTGGCGCAGGTCATCCCGTCCGTGGCGGACCTCTATTATGAGCTGCACAGCGCGTTCAGCGACGATGTGGATACGCGCGCCATCGGGGACACGACCGCCACATTCTGCGAACTGGGCATGCGTCGGATGATCGGGTTTCGTGACGCGGGGCAGGATCATCGCTTCTTCGACATCCATTTCGCGCCCTTCCAGGCCGATCCGCTGGCCGTGATCGAACGACTCTATGCATGGCTGGGCGAGGCGCTGACGGAAGACGCGCGCGCGGGAATGCAGGCGTGGCGCGCGGAAAAGCCGGTCGCGGGACAGGCCTATGAGCGCAATGTGATGGGGCTATTCGGCTTTACGCCCGATGCCCTGCACGAACAGTTTCGTTTTTACGCGGATCGCTTCGCCCTCACCCAGCCTGCGCATTGAGGGGCTTGAGCGGTGCGGGCTGCTTGCCGCTCGCCCGCTGGCGATAATCGCGCGGTGTCTCCCCGGTCGCCCGACGGAAAGCGGCGGCGAAATTGGAGGGGGCGGTAAAGCCCATGGCGAAGGCGACCTCCTTGACAGTCACGCCCGCCGCCAGCAGGTTCCTGGCTTCCGCCACACGATGGTCCGCGACATAGCTGCCGATGGATCGCCCCCGGCTGATCCGAAAGGCGCGGGTCAGGTGGCGCACCGACATATGGCAGAGCGCCGCCAGTTCCTCCAGCGTCGGCACCGCCGCCCCGTCCGCCAGCCGCTCATCGATCAGGCGCAGCCGCCAGGGGGCAAGGCCACCGGTCGCCTGATCCCCGTCAATGTCCAGCACATGCCGCGCCAGCTCCACCACCACCTGCCGCGCCATCAGGTCGACCAGCATGGGGGTGCCGAATCCGGGGCTGCGAATCTCCTCCCCCATGCGGAACAGCAGGCGGCGCAGATTGGCGTTGTGCAGGTCCAGCATGCCGATCAACCGGCTGTCGGTCCATGCCATGTCCGCGCCGAGCCAGTCCGTCACCGCGTCGGGCGGGAAATGGCACATGATCGCATTCTGGTGGCGGCAATTGCTGCGGGTGCGAATCCGTTCGCCGGCGGGCAGGAAGAACATCTCGCCGATCGGTTCGAAACGATGCGGTCCCCAATGATCGGGAAAGCCGCCCTCCGCCCGGCCAGACATGGGCATCAGCGAAAGCTGTAGATGATGGGCGTCCGTGGTGGCGGATTTGTCGATGGGCTGGCCCCACAGCGTGCGGACAAGGCGGACAGGGCCGATGCTCGTCGCCATCTCGCCCTCTATCGCTATGACCTCCTGCGACGGCTGGTCCATGGCTTTTTCGCCCTCTCTCCTGCCCGTCTGTTGTAGGGCGACCCGGTCGCCTGACCATGGACACCCTCTATTTCATCATGCCATAGCTATGCCATCCAGCCATTTTGGCAAGGCGTATGAGGCGGTACGGGTTGCGACCGGGCCACCGGTCACTTGCCGATGCAGAATCCTCCGAACAGGCTGTCCAGCATATGCTCGGTCGAGGCCCGTCCCGTGAGCCGATCGAAAGCGGACAGGGCATCGCGCAGATGCTCCGCCACCAACAGGGGATCGCGCACCGCCAGAGCCGATTCCAGGGCCGCCACCGCCGTGCCCAGTTCGCTCCGCTGCCGGGCGGAGAGAAGATAGCTGCGATCCTGCGGCAACAGCGCCGTCGCCCGCGCGCCGACCAGCGCGATCAGATCGGCCATGCCCTCCCCGCTGTGCACGGACAGCGCGACGTCATGGATACTGTCGCGCGACACATCGGGCCGGTCGATCCGTGAGAGGACGCGAATGGCATCGGGCCGGGGGCTATCCTCCGCCGCGCCCAGCCAGAGCAGCAAGTCTGCCGCCGCGACAGCCTCCCGCGCCCTCTCGATTCCGATGCGTTCCACCGCGTCGCCCGCCTCGCGGAACCCCGCCGTGTCGGTGAGCAGATAGGCTGTCCCGCCGATCGCCACGGGCACCTCGATCCGGTCGCGCGTCGTGCCCTCTATATCGGTGACGATGGCGGCCTCCCAGCCTGCCAGCCGGTTGAGCAGGGTCGACTTGCCGCTGTTGACCGGACCCGCGATCACCAGCCGGATGCCTTCGCGCAGTCTCTCCACGGGTGGGGCCGCCAGTTCGGCCTGCATCTCTCCCAACAGCGTCGTGATCCCCGCCTTTGCCTGGGCAAGGGCGTCGCCGTCCACGTCATCCTCATCCGCGAAGTCCAGCGCCGCCTCGACCAGCGCCGCCGCGCTTAGCGTACGCCGCTGGAAATCCTCGACCCGTGCGGAAAAAGCCCCGCCATACATGGCCATGGCCGCGCGCCGCTGCGCCTCCGTCTCCGCATGGAGTAGGTCGGACAAGCCCTCCACGGCGTTGAGGTCCATGCGGCCATTCTCCAGCGCCTGGCGGGTGAACTCCCCCGCCTCCGCCGCCCGAAGGCCCGGCAGGCGACCCAGCGCATCCTGCACCGCGGTCACCACCGCCCGTCCGCCATGGCAATGAAGTTCGACCAGAGGTTCTCCGGTGACGCTGCGGACGGCGGCGAAGCGCAGGACGAGCGCCTCGTCCAGAGCCTCTCCGGTCAGGGGATCGCGCAGGGTCCGCAGGCCCGCCCGCCGCTCCTGCGGCAGGGTGCCACACAAGGCAGCCGCTGCGCCCTCGGCATCGGGGCCGGACAGGCGGATAATGGCGATGGCCGCAGGCGGCGATCCGCTGGACAGCGCATAGATGGTGTCGCGCCTGTCCGCGCTGCTCATGTCACAATCCCAGCGAAAGGGCCGGTCAGCCCTTCTTCACGCCCGCCGCGCCCATGCCGATGTCCATCATGTTGGAGAACAGCTTCATCCCGGCATCGCCAAAGGGGGAAAGGTTGCGCAACATCGATTCCATCTGCTCGATATTCGTGTTGCCGCTCATCGCGTCCAGCACCGCCTTCACATAATGATCCTGGATCGGCGTGAGGTCCGGGAGGCCCAGAAAGCTGCGGGCTTCGACGGGCGTGCAATCGACATCGACGGTAAATTTCATCGTATCTGTTCTTTCCTGACGCGGTGGACGGATAACCGCCCACGCGCGCCATATGTCCACGAAAACCGCGCTCAATCAAGCCAGTGTTCAGGCGAACAGGGTCAGGATACCCACATTGCCGTCGACAAAGCCGTCATAGATCATCTTGCCCGCGACATAGACGATCACCGCCAGGCCGACATAGGCGATCCAGCGATACCGCTCGATATATTTGGCGATCACGTTCGCGGCCAGACCCATCAGCGCGACCGACAGGATCAGGCCGATGATGAGGATGCCGGGATGATCGCGCGCCGCGCCGGCTACGGCCAGCACATTGTCCAGGCTCATCGACACGTCGGCAATGGCGACCGCCCAGGCGGCGCTGGCAAAGCTCTTGGACGGGCGCAGGCCGGACACATCGTCATCGCTGGTGTCGCCCGGCGTCTCATGCCCGCGCGGGGGATGCAATTCGCGCCACATCTTGAACGCCACCCACAGCAGCAACAAGCCGCCCGCGAGGATCAGGCCAACGATCTGCAACAACTGGCTGACCACCAGCGCAAAGGCGATGCGCAGCACCAGCGCGGCGATGATGCCGATCAGGATGACCTTCTTGCGCTGCGCCGCGGGCAGGCCCGCCGCCAGCGCGCCGACGACGATCGCATTGTCGCCCGCCAGCACGAGGTCGATCAGCAGCACCTGCGTAAAGGCGCTGAGCGCCGCCGGGCTGTTGAGGTTGCTGAAGTCGGCGACGATATGGCCCCAGACCTCGCTCAGGCCTCCCACGGCGGGTGCCGCGGCGGATGCGGCGGTCATCAAAAGGTCGATCAAGGCGGGTCTCCGAACAGGGGCAGGCCCCGGCAGGCTGTTGCCGGGACAGAAATCACGTCCTTCTCATAACGATCCGACCGCCAAAATCCACCACCGGGCGCACCGAATATGCGGAGAGGCCACCCCATCGCAAAAGACCCGGCCACGCCATCTGGCGCAACCGGGTCTTTTCGAAGTCCTGTGCAAAAGGGCGCGGGTAGCGCCGGCCGCTTACTGGTTCATCGCGGCGAAGAAATCTTCGTTGGTCTTGGAATCCTTCATCTTGTCGAGCAGGAATTCCATCGCGTCGATCGTGCCCATCTGCATGAGGATGCGGCGCAGCACCCACATCTTGCTGAGCTTGTCCTTCTCGCACAGCAATTCTTCCTTGCGGGTGCCGGACTTGCCGACATCCAGCGCGGGGAAGATGCGCTTGTCGGCAACCTTGCGGTCCAGCACGATTTCCGAGTTGCCGGTGCCCTTGAACTCTTCGAAGATCACCTCGTCCATGCGGCTGCCGGTGTCGATCAGCGCCGTGGCGATGATGGAGAGCGAACCGCCCTCCTCGATATTACGGGCGGCACCGAAGAAACGCTTGGGACGCTGGAGCGCGTTGGCGTCCACACCGCCGGTCAGCACCTTGCCCGACGAGGGGACGACGGTGTTGTAGGCACGGCCGAGACGCGTGATGGAATCGAGCAGGATGACGACATCCTTCTTATGCTCGACCAGACGCTTGGCCTTTTCAATCACCATTTCGGCGACCTGAACGTGCCGGCTGGGCGGTTCGTCGAAGGTGGAGGAAATGACCTCCCCCTTCACGCTGCGCTGCATGTCGGTGACTTCCTCCGGCCGTTCGTCGACCAGCAGGACCAGCAGGAACACCTCCGGATGATTATCCGTGATGGCCTTGGCGATATTCTGGAGCAGCACCGTCTTGCCGGTACGCGGCGGCGCCACGATCAGCGCGCGCTGGCCCTTGCCCTGCGGCGAGATGATGTCGATCACCCGCGCCGACTTGTCCTTGACCGTGGGGTCGAGCGTGTCGAGGCTGAGCTTCTGGTTGGGATAAAGCGGGGTGAGATTGTCGAAGTTGACGCGGTGACGCACGGCGTCCGGGTCATCGAAATTGACCTTCACCAGCTTGGTCAGCGCGAAATAGCGTTCGCCATCCTTCGGCGCGCGGATCTCGCCTTCCACCGTGTCGCCGGTGCGCAGGCCGAACTTGCGGACCTGGTTGGGGGACACATAGATGTCGTCCGGGCCAGCCAGATAATTGGCCTCCGGGCTGCGCAAGAAGCCGAAACCGTCGGGCAGCACCTCGATCGTGCCCTCCCCGATGATCTCCTTGCCATTGTCCGCTTCCACCTTGAGGATGGCGAACATGATGTCCTGCTTGCGGAGGGTCGAGGCACCTTCGATGCCCAGTTCCTCGGCCAGCGACACGAGGTCGGCAGGAGATTTCTTCTTCAGTTCCTTGAGATGCATGAAGTGCGATTCCGGTTGGATAAAACGGATAGGATGGGAATGTCTGCGCTGAACCGATGGTCGCGCCATGGCATGAGGAATGCGGCGCTACGGTGGAGATGCGGCCCGGATTACGCCGCGCGGGCGACACTGTCAATCGCTGCCGCATCATGCCTGAAAATGCGGAAAATCGGGGCTTGGGGACGAGAGGGCCGGAACCATGCCCGCCCGATGGCCCGTCAGAGCAACGCCGACGCCAGTTCGCGCCATGCCGGACGGGCCGCGCCAATATCCAGCCCCGCGCCGGTAATGACCTGAAGGCAGACGTGGTTGGCGCCCGCCGCGAAATGGGCATCGACCCGTTCCGCAATCTTCTCCACCGATCCCCAGACGAACAATGCATCGACCAGAGCGTCGCTGCCGCTGTCGATCTCGGCCTCCGAAAAACCCAGCCGCAGCCAGTTGTTACGATAGTTGGGATAGGCCTGATACTGCGACAGCGCCTTGCGGGCGAGATCGCGCGCCTTGGCAGGATCGCTTTCCAGCACCACGCCCTGCTCCGGCGCGACCAGCCTGTCCGGTCCGAGTGCAGATCGTGCGAGGGCGGTATGCTCCGGCGTCACAAGATAGGGATGGACGCCCGCGGTGCGCTTACCCGCCAGTTCCAGCATCTTTGGTCCCAGTGCGGCGAGACAGAGGCTGTCACCCGGCACGCCCTGCGCCGCCAGTTGATCGAGATAATCCCGCATCGCCGCCAGCGGCTTGACCGCCGCATAGGCATCCCCAACGATATGCGAATGGCTGACGCCGAGGCCCAGCAATACCCGCTGCTGCCGATCCGCGGACAGACCCTTGAACCATGTCGCCACATCGGCGGGCGTATGTTTCCAGATGTTGAGGATACCGCTGGCGATGGTGATGCGCGAGGAGGCGCCGAGCAGCCGGTCGAAATCCCCGGTCAGGTCGCCGCCAATGCCACCGGGCATCCACAGCGCGCCATAGCCCAGCTCGTCCAGCTCCGCGATGGCTTCTGCCGCCTGCCCATGATCGCCGAACCGCATTTCCATGGACCAGATGCCGATCCGGCCGATATCCTGTGTCATGCACTCTCTCCCAAGATCGGACTGGCCTTGAACAGGCTGTCATGAAGAGCCGCCTCAGCTCAGCCCGAAACGCGGCCCATAGACGATGACGGCGATGACGATGGCGCTCACCAATATGCCCGGCACTTCGTTGAGCAGGCGCAGCGTCTTTTCCGCCAGCGGTCGTTCGCCCCGCGCCAGTTTCTTCGCATAGCCCGACGCCCAGCCATGATAGCCGGACAGGATCAGGACCAGCAGCAGCTTCACATGGAACCAGCCCTGCGAAAAGGCGCCGATGTTCAGCGCCAGCGCGATGCCCAGCACCCAGACGATAATGAGGGCGGGGTTCATGATGATCCGCCGCAGCCGGTCCTCCCGGTCGATCCACGCCTTGTCCTCCGGCGATCCGACGATCGTCTGGTGGTGATAGACGAAGAAGCGGGGCATCATGAACAGGCTCGCCATCAGGAAGATGACGAAGATGACATGCGCGGCCAGCACCCAAGGATAGGCCAGGCCCAGAAAGCCGATCATCGCGAAATTCTCCCCTTATCCGTCCATTTACCGCCGCAACACCTGCCTTCAGGCACCCCTGAGCCGCGCCAGCAGATGCTCCACATGGGCGATGGGGGTGTCCGGCAGGATGCCATGGCCCAGATTGAAGATATGGGGGCGTCCGGCGAAGGCCGCAATGATGGTGTCAATGGCGCTGTCCAGCGCCTCACCCCCGGCAATCAGCGCCAGCGGGTCGAGATTGCCCTGCACCGGCATGCCGGCGGGCAGGCTGCGCGCCGCCCAGAAAGGATCGATCGTCTCATCCACGCCGACCGCATCCACGCCGGTCTGTTCCGCATAATCGACCAGCTTGGCCCCCGCACCCTTTGGGAAACCGATGATCGGCGTATGGGGGTGGATCGCCTTGAGCCGACGCACGATCTCCGCATTGGGGGCGATGACCCACCGCTGGAACTGGGCGGGGCTGAGGCTGCCGGCCCAACTGTCGAACAATTGCACCGCGTCCACGCCCGCGCGTATTTGTCCGTCCAGATAGGTGACCGTGGTTTCGATGATCGCGTCGATGATCGCGCCGAACCGCACCGGATCGCCATAGGCCAGCCGACGGGCCGCGCCATGATCCTTGCTGCCCGCGCCGGCCACCATATAGGTCGCCACCGTCCAGGGGCTGCCCGCAAAGCCGAGGAAGGTCGTCTCCGCCGGGAGTTGCGCCCTCACCTGCCGCACCGTTTCCCAGATGGTTTCCAGCCGCGAGGGATCGGGCGTGAAGCTGGACAGGTCCGCCTTGGCCAATGGCGGGGCGAGCCGTGGCCCCTCGCCCGTCTCGAACCACAAATTCTGACCCATGGCGTGGGGAACGATCAGAATGTCGGAAAACAGGATGGCCCCGTCGAAACCGAAACGCCGGATCGGTTGCAGCGTGATCTCCGCCGATGCCGCCGGATCATAACACATCGCCAGGAACCCGCCCTTATCCTCCCGCAAAGCCCGATATTCAGGCAGGTAGCGTCCCGCCTGCCGCATCAGCCACACAGGTGGCACGGACAATGTCCTGCCCTTGAGAACCTGAAGCAAGGGGGGAAGGGTGAGCGTGTCAGCGGGCGTCGTCATGGAACCGTCCTGCGAGCAAAGCCGGTCGCCAATCAATACTTAAAAGAGTCTTAAGATAATATTGTTGGTGAGTGTTGGGGGCGTGGATATGTGGAATTATGGGTTTATCCAGAGATTCATCCACAGTTTGACACAAGCGATGCCACCTTTCCATGGCGAGTCTGTGTCACCCGTCCACAGGATTCCACCCTGGCACCCGCCTGTTGATCCCCGTGGATAAGTCGGCCGTGGGAAAAGTCGAAACGGGCACGCTTTGTGCCACCCGGATCATCCCCAAATCCATCCCTTGATTTATCCACAGCCTGCCCACAGAGTTCAGGGCCATGAGCCGTCTCCATCTTCATCTTCTCTCCGACTCGACCGGCGAAACGCTGGAAAACATCGCGAAGGCCGCCGTTGCCCAGTTTGAGAATGTGGAGATCATCCGCCATTTCTGGCCGATGGTCCGCTCCGACCAGCATCTCGACCGTATCGTGGAGGAACTGGGCCGCAACCCCGGCCTCGTCCTGTTCACCCTGGCCAATCCGGCGCTCCGCAAGAAACTGGAGAAGTTTTGCCGCGCCATCGGTATTCCCCATATGGCCCCGCTCGACGGCGTGACCGATGCGCTGTCCGGCATATTGGGGCAGGAGACGACGGGGCGGCCGGGGCGCAAGCATATCCTCGACGAAGCCTATTTCGCCCGGATCGACGCGATCCAGTTCACCATCGCCCATGATGATGGCGTGGGATGGGAGAATTGGGAGGAAGCGGACATCGTGCTGGCGGGGGTGTCGCGCACGTCCAAGACGCCGACCAGCATCTATCTCGCCAATCGCGGCTACAAGACGGCGAATATCCCACTGGTGCCGGAATCCCCGCCGCCGACCAGTCTGTTCCGGTTGAAGCATCCCATGGTCGTCGGCCTGACCACCAGCGCGGAACGGCTGGTGCAGGTCCGGCGCAATCGCCTCCTGTCCCTCAATCAGGCGCCGGAGACGAGCTATGTCGATCGCGAACGGGTGCAGCAGGAAGTAGCCGACGCGCGCCGCATGTTTGCCGACAATGGCTGGCCGATGGTGGATGTGACCCGCCGTTCGATCGAGGAAACCGCCGCCGCCATCATCAGCCTGTATCAGGAGCATGTCGGCGGATCGGGCACGGCCCCCGGCCTGTCGGAGGACGGCTCGCTATGACATCTCCCCTGTTGCTGGCATCGCAAAGTGCCAGCCGCCGCCGGATGCTGACTGATGCGGGCGTGCCATTCGAAGCCATATCGGCGGGCGTCGATGAGGAGATGGCCAAGGATGCGTTGATCGGTGAGGGGGTGAAGCCCCGCGACCTGGCCGATGCCCTGTCCGAGTTAAAAGCAATCCGACCGTCCGGTCGTCATCCGGGCGCGCTGGTGCTGGGGTGCGACCAGACGCTGGCGCTGGACGATGGGAGTCTGGTCAACAAATGCGAAAGCAAGGCGGAAGCCCGCGACCTGCTGCTCGCCATGAGCGGTCGCCGCCACCATCTCCATGCCGCCGCCGTGATCGCGCTGGATGGAGCGCCGATCTGGCGCCATGTCGAAAGCGTGGCGATGGATGTGCGGACGCTGTCCCCGGCCTTTGTCGACGCCTATCTCGACGCCGATTGGGAGGAGTGTCGCTGGTGCGTCGGCTGTTACCGGATCGAGGGTCCGGGCGCGCAACTTTTCGCCAAGGTGACGGGCAGCCTGTTCGCGGTGCAGGGCCTGCCGCTGCTTCCCCTGCTTGACTTTCTGCGGACGAGAGGCGTTCTGGCGGCATGACAAGCACAGGCCTTCCCTATGCCGAAGTGATCGGCGATCCCATCAACCATTCCAAGTCGCCGGTGATTCATAATCATTGGTTGCGCACGCTCGGCATAGAAGCGGAATATCGTAAGACGCATGTGACGCGCGACGGTCTGGCCGCCTATTTCCTGTCGCGCCGCGCGGATGACGACTGGCTGGGGTGCAACGTCACCATCCCGCACAAGGTGGCGGTGATGGACTATGTGGAAGACCCCTCCAACATCCGGGGCCAGATCGGCGCGATGAACACTATCGCCTGCGAGACGGGCGGGCCGCTGATCGGCACGAACACGGACGCGGGCGGATTCTTGTCGCCGCTGGAACGGTTGAAATGGAAGGGCAAGGAGGCCGTCCTGATCGGTGCGGGCGGCGCGGCCCTCGCTATTGGCTATGCTCTGGCAGCCAAGGGGATGAAGAGCCTGACGGTCGTGGCGCGGGACCGGGCGAAGGGGCAGGCCCTGCTCGACCATGTTGGCATGGAAGGCCGAGTCATCGGATTCACCGACCCTCTTCCCGCAACCCGGCTGCTTATCAACAGCAGCCCGCTCGGCATGACCGGCCAGCCGCCGCTCGACCTCGACCTGTCGCCGCTGGCTGAGGATGCGACTGTCTATGACATCGTCTATGCGCCGCTGGAGACCGGACTGCTCCGCGCGGCCCGTGCGCGCAATCTTGCGACCATCGACGGACTGGCCATGCTGATCGGGCAGGCCGCGCTGGCGTTCGAGATTTTCTTCGATGCGTCGCCCCCACGCGACGATGACGATGCGGAGTTGCGGACCCTGCTCACTCAGCCCTTGGACTGAGCCGTCATGAAGATCATCGGCCTCACCGGTTCCATCGGCATGGGCAAGTCGGCGGTCGCGGCGATGCTGCGCCGGTTGCACGTTCCCGTGTTCGACGCCGATGCCGCCGTCCATATCTTGCAGGGCCGGGGCGGCGCGCTTCTCCCCGCCATCGAAGCGCGTTTCCCCGGCACCACGGGTCCGGGCGGCGTAGACCGGGCCAGGCTGGGTGCGCTCGTTCTGGGTGACAGGGTGGAACTGCGCGCGCTGGAACGGATCGTCCACCCCGCCGTGGCCCGGATGCGCAGCCGGTTCCTACGCTTCAACCGGTCACGCCCTATCGTGGTGCTGGATATTCCGCTGCTGTATGAAAAGGGCGGGGCAAAGGGCATGGCGGCGGTCATCGTGGTCAGCGCGCCCCTCTTCGTCCAGCGCCGCCGGGTGCTGCGCCGCAAGGGCATGACCGAACAGAAATTCCGCCAGATTCTAGCCCGGCAGGTGCCCGACAGGATCAAGCGTCGCCGTGCCGACCATATAATCGAAACGGCTCGTACCAAAACGCGCACTTTTGCGGATGTTCGGCGGCTGGTCACTTGCCTTCGCCGCCGCTGAGTCCGATAGTGGCCGACTAACGAGTCATTTGGAACGATGCGCGAAATTATATTCGATACGGAGACAACCGGCCTCGATCCTCTCAAGGGTGATCGCCTTGTCGAAATCGGCTGCATCGAAATGGTTAATCGCGTGGCCACCGGCCGCACCTACCACGCCTATTTCAACCCGCAGCGATCCATGCCGATGGAGGCGGAGCGGGTCCACGGCCTGTCGGAAAAATTCCTGTCCGACAAACCCCTCTTTGCCCATGGCGTTGAGGAGATGCTGGCGTTTCTGGGCGATAGTGCGCTGGTCGCGCATAACGCCCGCTTCGACTTCGGATTCCTCAACGCTGAACTGCGCCTGTGCAACCGCGCGGAAATATCGCTGGATCGCATGGTCGATACTGTCGCGATCGCGCGCAACCTGCACCCTGGTGCGAAACACAGCCTTGATGCGCTCTGCTCCCGTTACGGCATCGACCGTAGCCACCGGGTCAAGCATGGCGCGTTGCTCGACGCCGAACTTCTCGCCCAGCTTTATGTGGAGCTGACCGGCGGGCGGCAGATCGGGCTTACCCTGGTCGAAACGGCCATGATGGAAACGTCGGTTGCGACCGGCCCCATCCTTGACCGGATCGCACGGCCTGTCCGTGTGTTTACCCCCAGTGCGGAGGAAATCACCCGACATCAGGCCTTTATCGCGACCCTCTCCGATCCGCTCTGGCTTTCGGGCCAGATCGAACCGGCCGGAGGCTAGCACCCCCAGTAGAAGGGAGAACGAGCATGGATATTCGAGTTTCCGGCCATCAGGTCGACACAGGCGGCGCACTTCAGACGCATGTGACGGATCGGCTCTCGACCATGGCGGAAAAATATTTCTCGCGGGCCATTTCGGCCCATGTCACCTTCGGACAAGCGCCCCATGGCGCATTTCACTGCGACATCGTCAGCCATGTGAACAGCGGCATCGTGCTGAAGGGCGCGGGTGAGGCGCAGGACGCGCATTTCGCGTTCGAACAGGCCGCCGACCGCATCGACACGCAGCTGCGCCGCTACAAGCAGCGCCTGAAGGATCGCCATCAGCACAGCCTCGCCGCAGAGGCGGAGCGGGTGCAGAGCTTTGTGCCCGACAATGCGGCCTACACCGTCTTTCGCCCGGCAGAGGAAGTGGAGGAAGAGGTTCCCGATGCACCCGTCATCGTGGCGGAGACCCGCACTGACATCCCCGAAGCCAGCGTATCCGACGCCGTGATGATGCTGGATCTGCGCAACACGAACGCCCTGCTCTTTCTGAACAGCGGCACGGACACCTATAATATGGTCTATCGTCGTCGCGATGGGACGATCGGCTGGGTCGAACCGCGCGGCTGAACCGGGCCGTTCAAGCCATGAAGCGGGGAGCGCGCGGCGGGGAACCTGGTTGACCCGCCCGCGCTTCCGCCTTATGGGCGCGCATTCGCATTTTCCCGATAGCGCGCGACCGCGACCGGCGCCCGGCTGCTTTTGCCCGCCTGCGCCAGAGACGAGTGGATGATGAACGACTTCAGCGATCTGGTGGTAGCGCAGGCGGTAAGAGCCGACGTCACCGCCAGCAATAAGAAACAGATTTTCCAGTTGCTCAGCGAGATTGCGGCCAGCGCCTATGGTGTCTCGGCCGATGAGGTCGTCGAACGATTGACGGAGCGGGAGCGGTTGGGTTCCACCGGCTTCGGCGGCGGTATCGCCATTCCCCATGCCAAGCTGGACGTGATCGACCAGGTGCGCGGTGCGGTCCTGTTGTTGCCGGAGCCCGTGCCGTTCGACGCGGTGGACGATATGCCCGTCGATGTCGTTTTCATGCTGCTGTCCCCGGCGGACAGTGGGGCGGAACATCTCAAGATGCTGGCCCGCGTCTCCCGTTTCCTCCGCAACGAGGCGCAGGTGAAGCGCCTGCGCGGTGCGAAATCGAGCGATGCCCTGCACGTCATCCTGACCGGTGGCGAGGCCCGTGACGCCGCCTGACGCCGCAAGGGCGGGATCGGAAAGCGGTGAGACGGCGCATTTCCGGGCGTTGGAACGGCTTTATGCCTCCGCCCCGATCAATCTCCTCTTCCCCTCGACGCTGAGCATCACCGAAGCGGGCCTCTCGACCATCAGTTTCGATGCGGGTGATGCGCATTTCCATGCGGCGGGCGCCGCGCATGGTACGCTCTATTTCAAGATGCTGGACGATGCGGCTTTCTACGCCGCCAACAGCCTGGTCAACGACCGCTTTCTGCTCACCACCGCCTTCAACATGCTGCTGACCCGACCGATGGGCGCGGGACCGATCCGGGCGGAGGGGCGCTGGCTCAACGGGCGGCGGCGCGTGTTCGTCGCCGAATCGCGACTGCTGGACGCGGAGGGAGAGGAAGTGGCGCGGGGCACCGGCACCTTCATGCGCTCCCGCTTCCCGCTCGCGAGCCTGCCCGGCTATTCGGAGCGATGACATTTTTCGTGCCATGACATCATGACCGGCCGACTGCCTGCCAAAACGCTCGTCAGTGCCCTGATCCGTCGCGTCAATCAGGCGGGTGGCTTTGCCTCTGTCCTGGCCAGCGGCGAGGATATGGGCGGCATGATCCTGGTCCAAACCCTTGAAAGAGGGCGATTTTCGGGCTTTTTCGAGCGGATGACCGACCTTGACGGCAGGGCGTCGCTGGTCCGGTGCGGACCGCCGGTGGACAGCGACCCGCCCACTCTCTCCGCCTATCTCAATCGGCGGCGCAGCAGCGATCCGGACCTGTGGATCGTCGAACTCGACATCGTGGATGCAGAACGGTTCGCCGCTGAAACGATAGCGATGGGTTGACACATTAAGTGCGCAGAGGCCATGGGCGGCCAACCGACGCGCACGTAGCAGACCATGCCATAGGGGCTGGGGGCCAACACGCAGACGGGGGGCGTTCGACCGTATAGAAGATCGCATAGAGCGACGCGCGGCACGATCGACCAACCGCACATGTTTGAAAAATAATGCGTTTTACTCTTCCGGCCGCCGTATCGGCAGCCCTGTTTGTTGGCGCGACCACCCTCACGGTCGCCTCCGTTTCCTACGCCGCCGGTCCTGTTCCGGTTGTCGGTGGAACCACTCTGACCCTTTCCGACATGGTGCCCGGTACGCCGAACCTGTCGCAGACGCCCCGCCTCGACGCGGTGGCCGTCACAACCGATTCGGCCTTGTCGATCGGCACCCCCCTTCCCCAGCCCAACGCTGCACCCGCCGAGCCTGAAGCGCCCGCGACCAGCCTTGCGGTTCTCGTCGACCGTCATGACGACAATGTCGGCAACCTCGATTCCGAGATGCAGTGTCTTGCGTCCGCCATCTTTTACGAAGCGCGGAGCGAGAGCCTGTCCGGCAAGCTCGCCGTTGCCCGTGTCGTCATCAACCGTTCGGAGTCCGGTCGGTTCCCGCGCAGCCTGTGCGGCGTCGTGACGCAGCCCGGCCAGTTCAGCTTCGTGCGTGGTGGCCGCATCCCGGCTGTCTCCAGCCTCGGCACGCTCTGGCATGATTCGGTCGCCATCGCGCGCGTCGCCATGGCCGATAGCTGGAAAAGCGCGGCCGAAGGCGCGCTCTTCTTCCACGCTCGCCGCGTTTCGCCGGGTTGGGCACGCCAGCGTCTGGCTCAGATCGACAATCATATCTTCTATCGGTGATCGGCGGCAGCGGCCCGGCGGTCGCTGACCCCTTTCATTTGTTCTTATAATGTTCTATTTCGGGTGCATGATCCGCTCTGCACCCGAAAGTGATTCCACCTGCGCGGCCCCGCCTTCCTGCGACGATGCCACGCCCGAAGGCCGGGCGCGGGCGGCCAGTGTCGCGCGGGGAATCCTGCGCCTCTTTGCCCGCCATGATATTTTCGGCATGACCGAAGTGCCGCTGCCCAACGGTCGCCGCCTCGACATCATGGCGATCGACGCGCGCGGTCAGTTGATCGCGGTCGAGATCAAATGCAGCCGTGCCGACCTGCTCGGTGACGGCAAGTGGCAGGATTATTTCGACTATTGCGACCGCTATTATTGGGGGGTACCGGCGGGATTCGACCTGCACCTGCTCGATCTGCCCGCGCTCTGGCCGGAGCGGACCGGCCTGATCGTCGCTGACGCCTATGATGCGGAGATCATCCGCCCAGCCCCCACCGAACCGCTCGCCGCCGCCCGGCGCAAGGCGGAAACCCTGCGCTTCGCTCGCCGCTCCGCACGCCGGGTCAGCGGGATGGTCGATCCAGGGTTCAGTGTTGGGGTGTTAGGGAGTGGATAGACAGACTCCCGTTCGTCCTGAGCCTGTCGAAGGACAGGGAAGTCCTTCGAGATTCAAGCCGTCACCGACCTCGCTTGAACCGGAGTGAACGGAGTCGGGGCAGAGAGGCGAAACCCTCTAATCCCCCAACTATGTTGTCAGAAACTCGGTCCCTGCACCGCTTTTGCAGGGACGACCGGCTTGGCGGCGTCCAGCGCCTCGATCATGCCGGGGATGCGGGCGTCCCGCTCGGCATAGTCGCGGGCGGACATGCCGGTCATGCTGTCGCGCTTCTTGGGGTCCGCGCCATTGGCGACCAGCAGGCGGACCATGCTGACATCCTGCATCTGCACGGCGCGGATGACCGCTGTCTCTCCCCGGCTGTTGGCCTGATTCACATTGGCGGCGTTGGCCAGCAACACCTCCACCCCTTCCGGGAACCGCTTTTCGACGGCCAGCATCAACGGGGTTCGGCCATCATTGGCGGCCAGGTCCGGCCGGGCGCCATGGCCCAGCAGATAGCGCATATAGGTGAGGTCGCGGCGCGCCACGGTGATGAGTAGCGCGGTCTCGCCCGTCGTGCGGTCGCGCGTGTTGACCAATGTCGTGCCCGGCGCCTCGACAAAGCTCGTCACCTTGTCGCCATCGGATTTGCGGATAGCCTCCAGGAATTTATAGCTGTCGGACATCATCTGCGCCGACCCCGCGCCCGGCAGGCCCAGCGCCAGCGCGCAGGCGAGCGCGATTGCGACCGCCTTATTCTTGCCCTTGCTGCCGGATACCCCGTTCTGCGTCATGACATGCCCCATGTTCTGCGTCTTTCCGTCGCGTCCTATCGCGGCGCGCCCCGTGCCCGCAATTGCCAAAATCGCCTTAGCAGTGCATGGCTGGCCGTGCCATGAACAAAGCCTGCCAGGCGGTGCTCAGCATCGCGCTCACCCTTTCGCTGCCCACCCTGTCCGCCTGCGGGCCGGGCGCGGGGGCCGACAATGCGGCCAACGCCGGGGAAGGACCGCTGGCGGGCGCCCGCATCGGCGGCGATTTCACCCTGACCGACCAGGACGGCAAGCCCGCCCACTGGAGCGATTACAAGGGCAAATATCGCCTCGTCTATTTCGGCTACACCTATTGCCCGGACGTGTGCCCGGTCGACCTGCAAAAGATCATCGGTGGCCTGCGCCGGTTCGAGAAGCAGGACGGAGCGCGCTCGGCAAAGGTGCAGCCTGTCTTCATCAGCGTCGATCCGGGTCGGGACACGCCCGCCCTCATCAAGCCATGGGTCGCGGCCTTCCATCCCCGCCTGATCGGCCTGACCGGCACGGCGGAGCAGATCGAGGCGGTAAAGAAGAGCTTTGCCGTCGTCTCCGGCATAGAGGGCGACGCGAAGGCGAAGGACTATCTGGTCAGCCATACCCGCACCCCCTATTTCTTTGGTCCCGACGGTGACCCCATCGCACTGGTGCCGGTGGACGAGCCGGGCACCGACGCGGACGAGGGATCGCCCGATGCGGTTGCCGCCTTCCTGAATCAATGGGTCAAGTGAATTTCTGGGAGCAGCCGCTGGCGACGCTGGACCGCGCCCAGTGGGAGGCTTTGTGCGACGGCTGCGGCAAATGCTGCCTACACAAGGTCGAGGATGCCGACACCGGCGACATCTACCCCACCAATGTCGCCTGCCGCCTGCTGGACCGCGCCACGGCGCAATGTTCCGATTATCGCAATCGCCGGGCGATGGTGCCCGATTGCCTGCGCCTGACCCGCGCCAATATCGGCCATATCAGCTGGTTGCCGGAAAGCTGCGCCTATCGCCTGCGCGCGGAAGGGGAGCCGCTGCGTGACTGGCATTATCTGGTTTGCGGCGACCGGGAGGCGGTGCACTGGCAGGGCCATTCGGTGCGCGGTTGGACCGTGTCGGAGGTCGTCGCGGGCGACCTTGAAAACCATATCATCGACCGTGTTCTTTAAGGGCAGCGATCCCGCGACCATCGATGTGGACGGCCGAGTGGTGCCGATCCTGGTTCGCCGTCATGAGAAAGCGCGCGGATACAAGCTGCGCCTTGACCGCACGGGTGCGGCGCGGCTGACTATGCCTGCGCGTGGCTCTGAACGAAAGGCGCTGGCCTGGGCGCGCGAGCAGGGCGCGTGGATCGCCGAACAGCTTGGCCGGATGGAGCAACAGGGCGCGACCCTGTGCGATGGCGGGCAATTCCTGCTGGAGGGGCGGCCAACCACGATCCGCTGGCAGGCCGACTGGCCGCGTCGCATCCGGCAGGAGGGGGACGAACTGCTGGTCGGCGGTCCTGCCGACCATCTGGGGGAGCGCGTTCTGCGCTGGTTGCGCCTGCGCGCGAAGGAGGTGCTGACGGCGGAGACGCTGGCCCTGACCGCCCGCCATGGCCTGTCGGTGGTGTCGGTGGGAATCGGTGATCCCGCCAGCCGTTGGGGCAGTTGCACGGCCAGCGGTGCGATCCGCTATAGCTGGCGCCTCATCCTCGCCCCGCCGGAGGTCCGCATCTCCACCGTCGCGCATGAGGTCGCGCACCTGCGCCATCTCGACCACAGCCCCGCCTTCCACGCCTTTCACCGCAGCATCTGCCCCAGCGACACGGCGGCGGCGCGCGCCTGGCTCAAGGCGCATGGCGCGGCGCTGCACCGGGTTGGGGTGTAAGGAGGCCGGGTAGGCGGTGACGGGTACGCCGATATGTTGGAAATCTCCCGAACCTTGCCCTATATTTCTTCTTGAGGCCACGTCCTCGCCCCGTCAGTCGGGGTTATAAGTCCGGGACGGCCCGGCTCTTTCATGAGGGAGAGCCATATGGCCTGGTTGCTGTTGACGATTGCCGGCGTGCTGGAGGTGGTGTGGGCCGCCGCGATGAAGCAGTCGGAGGGCTTCACCCGCCTTGCCCCTTCGCTCGTGACCCTTGTCGCCATGGTGGCCAGCTTCGGCCTGCTGGCGACGGCGATGCGCAGCCTGCCGCTCGGCACCGCCTATATGATCTGGACCGGCATCGGCGCGCTCGGCGCTTTCCTGGTTGGCGTGCTGATGCTGGGCGAGCAGGCCAATGCGCTCCGCATCGCGGCGGCGCTGCTGATCCTGGGGGGCCTTGTCCTCATGAAGCTCGCCACCCCGTCCTGAACCGCCTGCCCTGAACCGGCTCTCCTGATCCTACCGTCGGCCCAGCACGGAATCGATCCATTTCTGGTCGATCTTCTGGGTGGTTTCCGGCTCTGCATCGGTCCCGCCCCCTGCACCGCTGCGCCCGCCGGGATAGTCGCCCTCCTCACCCGGTTCGGGATCGGTGTCGGTGGTGGCGACGGGATTGCCGTCGGCGTCCACCTGCATGTCGGCATCGGGCTTGCCATAGGCTTCGTCATCCGGCTCCAGTTGCCATTCGGGCAGGGTCAGGTCTGTCTCGAAATTCTCAACCGGGCGGTCCGCGACGGCCACCTTCATGAACTCGGCAAAGGCGCGTGCCGGCGCGCGGCCACCCTGAAGGCCGCCGACCGCCTTGCTGTCGTCGCGCCCCATCCACACGCCGGTGGTGATGCCGCTGGAAAAGCCGAGGAACCAGCCATCCTTGTTGGCGCTGGTCGTGCCGGTCTTGCCCGCGACGGGGCGACCGATCTGGGCATTTTTGCCGGTGCCGGTGTTCACCGCGGTCTGGAGCAGGTCGGTCATGCCCGCCGCGACCCAAGGCGCGACCAGCACACGGCTGGTATCGTCCTGATGGGCGTAGAGTTCCTCCCCGTCCGCTGTGGTGATGCGGGTGATGCCATAGGGCGTGACCGCAATCCCCTTGCGCGCGACGCTGGCAAAGGCGCGGGTCATGTCGATCAGACGCGCCTCCGACGACCCCAGCACCATGGACGGATGGGTGTTGATCGGCGTGGTGACGCCAAAGCGGCGCGCCATGTCGGCGATGGTCGGAAAGCCGACCTGCATACCCAGCTTGGCCGCGACCGTGTTGATCGAATAGGCAAAGGCGGTCCGCACGTCGATGTCGCCTGAAAAGCGGCCGTTGCTGTTGCGTGGAGACCAGCCGTTTATCGTCACCGGCCCGTCGTTGACGGCGGTGTCGGGGGTATAGCTGGCCTCCAGCGCCGCGAGATAGACGAACAGCTTGAACGCCGATCCCGGCTGTCGTTCCGCCGTGGTCGCGCGATTATAGTTGGAACTGATATAGTCCAGCCCGCCGACCATCGCCCGCACCGCGCCGTCGCGGTCCAGCGCGACCAGAGCGCCCTGCAAGCCGCCCGCCGCATTGTCGCGCAGGGCCGCCGTCGCCGCCCGCTGCATCTTGAGGTCGATGGTGGTGTAGACGTCGAGCGGCTGCTCCCGCTCCTCGATCAGCGTGTCGAGCTGCGGCATCACCCAGTCGGTGAAATAGCGCACGCTGTCCTGCGGCTTGTCCGGCGTCATGCGGACCTCGGACAGGTTGGCGCTCGCCCGCTCCGCGCTGGAGATGACTCCATTTTCCCGCATCAGGTCCAGCACGACGCCGCCCCGGCCCACGGCCGCTTCCGCGTCGGCGGTGGGGGAATAGCTGGACGGCGCCTTGACCAGACCCGCCACAATCGCCGCCTCGCCCAGATTCAGGGTGGTCGCCGGATGGCCGAAGAATTTCCGGCTCGCCGCGTCGATGCCATAGGCGCCGCCGCCAAAATACACCTTGTTCAGATAGAGTTCGAGGATCTGCCGCTTGGTGAATTTGCGTTCCAGCGACAGCGCCAGGATCATCTCACGCAGCTTGCGCCCGAACGAATAATTATTGTTCAGGAAAATGTTACGCGCGGTCTGCTGCGTGATGGTGGAAGCGCCCTGCCAGCGGCGGCCGCTGCCCCGGTTGGCGACCACCAGCCAAGCGGCGCGCACCATGCCGACCGGGTCGACGCCGGGATGGTAATAATAACGCTTGTCCTCGGTCGAGACCATCGCATCGACCATCACCTGTGGAATCTGGTCATAGGCGACCCAGCGGCCATAGCTGGGGCCGAGCGACAGCAGCACCGTGCCATCCGTCGCATGGACGCGGATCATCTGGCCATTGGGCGAGCTTTTGAGCGATTCAAAGCTGGGGAGAGACTGCATCGCCACGATCACCGCGACGACGAGGGCGATCAGCCCGGCGGCGGCCACGCCCAGACCGACCTTGAGCAGCAGTACCGCTCCCTTACGAACCCGGTTCAAGCGGTAAGACCCTTTCCGTCCAGCAGGCGCTTATCGCCCCGACATGCGCCAAAGCGCGGCATGGCTTTGCGCAGGGGCGGCTTTACAGGGCCTGAATTGCGGACGCTAGGCCATGACGTGATAATTCGGACGGTTAGCCGGGGGACAGCGCCCGCCCGTCCGCCTCAATCCTCCTTTGGTTCGAAATCCAGCGCAGCGCTGTTCATGCAATAGCGCAGGCCTGTGGGATTGGGGCCATCGGGAAAGACATGGCCCAGATGCCCCTCGCACCGGGCGCAGCGCACTTCGGTCCGCACCATGCCATGGCTCTGGTCGCGGATTTCGGTCACCGCCTCATCCTCCACCGGCGCGTAGAAGCTGGGCCAGCCCGACCCGCTGTCATATTTGGTGTCGGAGGTGAACAGCGGCGCGCCGCAACCCGCGCAATGGTACAGGCCCGCCGCCTTGTTGGCGTTATACTCGCCGGTGAAGGCAGGCTCCGTCCCGGCCTCGCGCAGGACATGATATTGCGCGGGGGTCAGGGTTTCGCGCCAGTCGGCGTCGCTCTTGGATGTGTCGCTCATGGGATGAATATGGCCTCGCTGACGGATCGCTGCAATGGGCTGCTGCGTGATGGCGGCAATGGGCAGCAGCATCAGCGGGAGCAATGGGAGCGTGCAAGAGCGAATGGGCAGGCTCCCCCGCCCATCCCCCTGTCATGATATCGTCACCTGCTCCGGTTCAGGCAACCGCCCGCATGTCGGCCGGTATATCCTCGACCGGGCCATGCTGGCAGATCCGCTGCGTCGCGCCATAGCCATGGACGTGCATCAGCATCAACGCGGTGCCGCAAAAGGCACATTCGGCCATCAGCCGCCCCACGATCCAGTTATGCCGCCCGCAACCGGGGCAGTGGTTGGTTTCGCCGCGCTGGTAGGAAATGGCATAGCCCGTCCTGCGCCACGAAAATCCGATGCGATTGTCAGTCAGCATAAACGCCTCCCTCACATTTCGTCTGAGAGGGGGAACGTCCCATCGTTGAACAAGTTTCACTGGGTTCGGCAAGCTTTTGCACGCCCGCCGCCGAACAGGTCGCCGGACCCGCTATCGTCCCCGCGCGGCCTGCCGTGCAACGGTCAGCAGTTCCTGCGCGATCACCGTCTCGCTGACCGCCCCGCCCCGGCTGACCCGTTCGGCGGCGGCCAGCCGCACCACGCCCCGGCCGATCGTCTCGCCCGGCCAGCAGCGCAGCAGCCGGATCATTTCGTCCGCCTCCCGCTTGAACAAAGGCCGTCCATTGACGCGCAGCGCGGCATTTTGCGGCGTGCCCGCGTCGATGGCGGCGCGCACCTCCGCCACGTTCATCGCCTTGCCCAGCGCGATACGCAGGACGCCCGACAGCGACCCGCCCAGCGAGCGGAACCGGGCCATCTCATGCACCAGCCCCTTCACATCGCCCGCCATCGCCATGCTGGCCAGCGCGGGGGCGTCCTGATCCGCCACCTCGGATGACAGCGCGCTCAGCGCCTCCTGCGTCGCCTCCGCCGGGCGGTCCGGTTCGGCATCATGATAAAGGGCCAGCTTTTCGATCTCGCCTGCCATCAACGCCCGGTCGCCGCCGGTCAGCTCCACGATGCGCCGGGCCAGCGCCTGGTCGATGCGCAGGCCCCGCTCCCGCGCGATGGTGATGGCGATCTCCGCCGCGTCCCGCTCGCTGGGGGGATAGCTGGCGAAGCACAGCACCGCCTTGTCGCCCAGGCAACGGGTCAGCAGCTTGGATGTCTTGCGCAGTGCGCCCGCGATCATCACCACCGGATTGCCCGCGCCCGGCGCCTCCAGTAGCGCCTCGACCGCCGCCAGCGATTCCTCGCCCACGGAGGAGACGCGCACCCAGCTTTTGTCGCCGAACAGGCTGATCGACGCGGCGGCATCGGAGAGGGCGGCGGGGTCTTTGCCCAACTGGTCGCCGGTAAAGTCGGTGCGGTCCGCCGCCGGTCCCATTGCCTTGCCCAGCCGCGCAGCCAGCGCCTCGCTGCCCGAATCGTCGGGACCATGGAGGAGGAAGAGCCGCACGCTGTCCGATGGCGCGTCCAGCGCGCGCTGGATCGCCGACTTGTCTGCGTTCACTGGCCCCGCGTGGCGTCGATGGCGACGCGCCCGATGATGCGGTCGGCGATGATGCCGGCCAGCCGTTCCAGCGCGGTATCCTCCGCCGCGACCGTCGCATATTCGCTGCTGGTCACGTCCAGCCCGACGTTGGAGCTGGTGGTCTCGTCCAGCAGCGGCGCGGCCTTCGGATCGGCGGCGATCTCCCGCAACTGGAAGCGCGCGCGCACCGTCCGCCGCTCGCGCGTCATATTATCGTTGGCACGCACGCCCAGCCCCTCGATCCGGTCGTCCAGTTCGACGGTCAGCCGATATTTCGGCGCGCCCCCGGCGGTCGCGTCCAGCCGTTCGGCCAGTGCGTTGCGCACCAGCCAGCCCGCCTTGCCGGGGATGGGGGCGATTTCCACACCCGCCAGCCGCTGCGCCGCCACGCCGGAAGCGCCGCCCTGATACAGCGGTTTCAGCCCGCATCCGCCGAGCGAGGCGATCAGGCCGATGGCGAGGAGGAGTCGGGCGCCCATGGTCAGACCACCACGTTGACGAGGCGGTCAGGCACCACGATCACCTTCTTGGGCGTCACGCCTTCCAGCGTGCGGGCGACATTGGGCGCCGCCAGCGCCAGCGCCTCCAGCGTCGCCTTGTCCGTGCCACGCGCCACGACGATGGTGTCGCGCAGCTTGCCCTGCACCTGCACTGCCACCGTCACTTCGTCATCGACGAGTAGCGCCTCGTCCACGGTGGGCCATGCGGCCTCCGCGATCATGCCGGTTTCACCAAACTCGCTCCACGCCTCTTCGGCCAGATGCGGCGTCATTGGCGCGACCAGCAGCGCCAGCCCGCGGATCGCCTCGGTCCGGGCGGCGGAGGGCTTGGCCTTCTCCACCGCGTTGGTCAGTTCGTAGATCTTGGCGACCGCTTTGTTGAAGCCCAGTCCCTCGATGTCCTTCGCCACGCCTGCGACCGTCTGATGCAGTTTGCGCGTCAGGCTCTTGTCCTCGCCGCCGTCACCGCCATTGTTCGCCTCGCCGAACAGCCGCCACAGGCGACCGATGAAGCGCCAGGATCCCTCGATGCCGCTGTCGGTCCAGGGCAGATCGCGCTCCGGCGGGCTGTCGGACAGCATGAACCAGCGCACCGCGTCCGCGCCATAGCGTTCGATGATCTCGTCCGGGTCGACGACATTCTTCTTCGACTTGGACATTTTGATGACCCGGCCCACGGTTACGGGCGCGCCATCGGTCAACAGGGTCGCGCCGTCCGCTGTCCGGTCGATTTCCGCCGGGCTGAAATAGAGGTTAGGCAAGCCCTCGCCCTGTGGCCGCTCATAGGTTTCGTGGGTCACCATACCCTGGGTGAACAGGCCGGTGAAGGGTTCGGTCACGCCGATCTTGCCGATCCGCGCCAATGCCCGCGTCCAGAATCGCGCGTAGAGGAGATGCAGGATCGCATGTTCCACGCCGCCGATATACTGGCCGACGGGCAACCATTTCTCGGCCTCCGCCCGATCGAACGGCTGGTCCTTGGGCTGGCTGGCGAAGCGGATGAAATACCAGCTCGAATCCACGAAGGTGTCAAGTGTATCCGTCTCGCGCCGCGCCGGGGCGTTGCACGATGGGCAGTTCACATGCTTCCATGTCGGGTGGCGATCCAGCGGATTGCCCGGCACGTCGAACGTCACATGCTCGTCTTCCGGCAGCACGACGGGCAGTTGATCGCGCGGCACGCCGACGGGGCCGCAGGCGTCGCAATGGATGATCGGGATAGGCGTGCCCCAGTATCGCTGGCGGCTGACGCCCCAGTCGCGCAGGCGCCACACCGTCTGGCCCTTGCCCCATCCTTCCGCCTCGGCGCGGGCGATGATGGCGGCCTTGGCCGCGTCAATCTCCAGCCCGTCGAGGAAGCGCGAGTTCACCAGCTTGCCCGGCCCGCTATAGGCCTCGTTCTGGATCGGCGTGTCCGCCTCACCCTCCGGCGCCACGACGCGCGTCACAGGCAGCGCATATTTGCGCGCAAAGTCGAGGTCGCGCTGGTCATGCGCCGGACAGGCGAAGATCGCGCCGGTGCCATAGTCCATCAGCACGAAATTGGCGACGAACACCGGCAGTTTCCATGTCGGGTCTAGCGGGTGCGCGACGGTCAGGCCGGTGTCATAGCCGCGCTTTTCCTGCGTCTCCACTTCGGCGGCGGCGGTGCCGGTCTGGCGGCACTCATCCGCGAACGCCGCCAGCGCCGCATCCGTCTCGGCCAGTTTCAGCGCCAGCGGATGATCCGCCGCAATGCCCACGAAGCTGGCGCCGAACAGCGTGTCCGGCCGGGTGGTGAACACCTCGAAATCCGCAATGTCGCCGACCGGCGTATCCAGCGTGAAGGCGAACTGCATGCCCACGCTCTTGCCGATCCAGTTCTCCTGCATCAGGCGAACCTTCTCCGGCCACTGGTCCAGCGTGCCGAGGCCGTCGAGCAGTTCGTCCGCAAAGTCGGTGATCTTCAGGAACCACTGGCTGAGCTTCTTCTTCTCGACCGTCGCGCCGGACCGCCAGCCCTTGCCGTCGATCACCTGCTCATTGGCCAGCACGGTCATGTCGACAGGATCCCAGTTGACCGCGCTTTCCTTGCGATAGACCAGCCCGCCGTCGAGCAGGTCGAGGAAGAGCGCCTGTTCATGGCCGTAATAGTCCGGCTCACAGGTCGCCAGTTCGCGGCTCCAGTCCAGCGCGAAGCCCAGCTTCTTCAACTGCGCGCGCATGGAGGCGATATTCTCGCGCGTCCACGATCCGGGATGGACTTTCTTCTCCATCGCAGCATTTTCGGCGGGCATGCCGAAGGCGTCCCAGCCCATCGGGTGGAGCACGTCATGGCCGGTCATCCGCTTGTAGCGGGCCAGTACGTCGCCCATCGAATAATTGCGAACATGGCCGATGTGGATGCGCCCGGACGGATAAGGGAACATCTCCAGCACATAGGCGCGCGGCTTGTCGCTGTTGCCGTCGGCGCGGAAACTTTGCGCCTCGTCCCAACGCCGCTGCCACCGGGCGTCCACCGCTGCCGGGTTGAACCGCCTGTCCGTCATCGTCACTCCACCTGTCGTCTGTTCCGGGCGCCCCGATCCGGGCGATGGTCTATGCTGATGTTAGAGAGCGCGCTGACGCAGGTCGCGGGCGCGGGTGAGGATGATTTCCTCGATCTTCTGCGTCGTGGCGGCCTGCACTGGTGCCTCGATCCACTGGCCGCCTTGCAAGGTTTGGCGGCTGGCCGCGACCTTCAGCGCATCGGCGCGCAGATCCTTGTCGAGGATCGACACGGTCAGCTTGATCCGTTCCGCCGGTGCGTTTGGATTGACATACCAGTCGGTCACGATCACGCCGCCGCTGCTGTCCGTCTGGAGCAGCGGGGCAAAGCCCAGCGTATCCAGCGTCGCGCGCCACAGATAGGCGTTCACGCCGATGGTGGTGACGTTGGACGCGGCCAGATCGGCCTTGGGCCGTTCCTTCTTGCCCCCGCACGCCGCCAGGCTCAGCATGGCGGTCGCCACGCCCAATATGGCCAGGGTCTTGCCGGAGGACTTCAGGGTGCAGAAAATGGGGGCTTGCATGGTCGGCGGCGATCCTGATGGGATAGACATTGTGCCGCTTGTATAGGGAAGCCCGCCAGCGGCACAAGCCTATCCGCAGGTCGGTGCGCCGGACGATGCAGTACCGCCGGCGTAAGGGTGGCATGGCGGTTCGATGGACGCCCGCAATGTGTGGGTTTTGGGCAACAATCCCATAAAAACAATGGGCGGCTCTGGCGAGTCAGTCACCTGCGGTGCTATTGAGTGTTTGAAATAGACGCAATCATGCGACTCATTATCGTAAGGGGGACTGACAGTGCACGGCAATTGGGGTCGATTTGCAGCGGGGGCCGCGATTTTCGCGGGCTGTTCGCTTGCGCTGTCGCCCGCAGTCGGCCGGGTCGAGTCGGTTCTGACCGGACGCTCCGCCACCGTGTCGCTGGATGCGCTGGGCAGCATCGGCTCCTTCACGCCCGTCACCTCCGACGCACGGCTTGCCCGTCGCTATGCCGCCGCCGTCACCACGGCCCGCAGTCAGGGCTTCCGCTTCACGCCCAGCGTCGGTTCGATGAGCGGTCGCCGTTCCATCACCGTTGTCGTGCGCGCGCCTGACCTCAGCGTCATCAATGGCGCGCGGTCCTCCACGCCCAGCACCATCGGTCTTGGCCCTGTCGCCTATAACCTCGGCAGCGCGCGTGGCCTCAGCCGCTTCGCGACCGAGATTTCCGGCCTGCGCGGCGATGCCGTGCCGCTGGTCGCCGCATCGGCGCTGACGCCGCCGCACGGTTTCAAGCTGGAGGAGCGCAAGCGTCTCTCCACCAACATCGAGCTGGAAAGCCTGACCGCGACCGGCGCGGCACCCCTGACGCTGGCGGGTGAGAAGGGTTATGCCGTCGATCTGGGCAGCAGCTACAAGCTGACCCGCAACCTCGATGTGACGGCCGGCGTGCGGTATCGCGGCCGCCAGAACCGCCTCGGCACCCTGACCGATGAGGCGCAGGACAGCCAGGCCGTCTATCTGGGCACGACCTTCAAATTCTGATTGGATAGTTTGACGGGGCGACGCCGCGTCATTCTGGGGATTTTCGACATGATCGGGCGGATGAAGGGGTTTGTTCCTTATTCGCCTTTCATCCTCTGCGGCGAAGTGGGGGATGAGACGCCCAGCATCCTGACAATGCCCCTTCCCAGAAACGGATGAGCCTCCAGGCAACACTTCAATCTTGTTTGAAGCCTGTGCGCTACAGCCGAAATCGCCACAATCATAACCAAGCGGGGAGGGTTTGCCCCGCCTGAAACCCGCACGATCCCGGCATCGGATCGGCAGAGAAATGTTCCACGTGGATCATGACCGGTTCCGCGTCAGTTCTCCACCCTTCGCCGCATATACACTGCCTCAGAGCCATAGCTGTCGCCGGCATCTCCTGACGCTGCGACAAAAGACTGTGCCTTCCAAAAGCTTTCCGCGCCATTGACCGCCACCAGCCGGATCTCGTCGAAGCCCGCCTCCCGCGCGTGTTCGACAACCCGTTCCGTCGCCCGTCGTCCCGCGCCCGTCCCCCGTGCAGAGGACAGCAGCGCCAGATCGTGCAGATAGAGGCAATCCGCATCCGCCGGGATCGCGCCCAGCGTCGCATTCAAGGCGATACTCCCGTCCCGTCGCCAGGGGTGGGCGATCAGATAGCCCGCCGCCACCCCGTCCCGTTCGAACAGGAAGCAGCCGGCAGGGTAGAGGTGCAGCCGTTCGGCATAGACATCCGCCCGCTCCGTATAGCGGCCATGCACCGTGTCGGAAATTTGCGCGACCGTCGCCACATCCGCGCCCGTCATCGCACGCCAGCCATCCTGACCCATCTTCTGCATCCTTTCCGATTCCCGCATCATCGCGACAGCGAATCGATCGCGCCATAGCCCGCCGCGCCCAACGCCCGGATCAGCGCGCCATGCCGCCGCGCCACACCGCCCAGCGCCATCACCGGAACCTTCGCCTGCCGCGCCAGCGCGCTGAATCGCGCCACGCCCAACACCTTGCTCCCCGGATGGGAGCGTGTTGCGAACAGGGGGGAGAGGAAGATCATATCCGCTCCCTGCCGCTGCGCCACCCGCAATTCCGCCCGGCCATGCACCGGCGCGCTGCGAAACAGCCGTCCCGCTCGCCCCTCGCTTCGACCATGGCTGCCATCGGCACCCCAGGCTAGCGCCAGCGCCTCATCCCCCGCCAGCAACAGCATCAGGCCGCGCCGCACCGCCACCGCACGCACGCGCTCGAACAAGGCTCGCCGCTCCGGTTCGTTCAGCCCATAATGGCGAAAGACGACCCCGCTCCCCCTCGGCAGCCGTCTGACTGCGCGCAGCAGTCGGTCCTCCACCACCCGCTCGTCGGTCATCAGCCAGAGGATCGGCAGGGAGGTGACAAGGGCACGCAATGATCGTTGGCGACGTCGCATCACCTGCCTATAGCAGCGCGCATGACAGTCTCCACCATCGACGCGGCGCGTGAGCGCCTCACCCTCGTCCGCGACACGCTCGACCGCACCGCCCTTGTCGCGGGTCGCCAGCCTGCCGACGTGACCCTGATCGCCATTTCAAAGACGCAGCTCGCCGATGCGATCACGCCCCTGATCGCCGCCGGGCAAAGGGCGTTCGGCGAGAATCGGGTGCAGGAGGCGGAGGGCAAATGGCCCGCCCTGCAGGAGGCGCATCCCGGCCTTTCTCTCCACATGGTCGGCCAACTGCAATCGAACAAGGCGGAGGAGGCGGTTGCCCTCTTCGACGTCCTGCACACGGTCGACCGGCCCTCGCTGGTCGGCGCGCTGGCGAAAGCGATGGACCGCAGCGGACGACGGCCCGATTGTTTCGTGCAGGTCAATATCGGCAATGAGGCGCAAAAGGGCGGATGTCCCGTCACCGACCTGCCTGCCCTGCTGGCGGAGGCGCGCGCCGCCGCACTGCCGCTGGTCGGCCTGATGTGCGTGCCTCCCGCCGATGTGGAGGCCGCGCCTTATTTTGCGCTGCTCGGCAAGCTGGCGCGCGACCATGGTCTGCCCCGGCTCAGCATGGGCATGTCGCAGGATTATGAGACGGCGGTCATGCTCGGCGCGACGCATGTGCGGGTCGGCACCGCTCTGTTCGGCGCGCGCGGCTGATCCGCCCTACATCGTCCAGCGCAGGGTGAGGCCATAGGTTCGCGGTTCGCCCAGATAAGCGGAATAAAGCTGGTTGGTCATCACCGTACCGCCCCGGCCCAGTTGCGCCGCCGTCTGGTTGTTCGGTCCCGATCCTTGCAACGGGCTGTTGAAGTCCAGTTGCCGATAGTCGGTGTCGAGCAGGTTCTGGCACCAGAATTCGACCGCCCACCGCTGGTCCCGGCCGCGCAGGCCCAGCCGCGCGTTCATCAGCAGATAGCCATCCTGCATCTTCTCCGGGTACAGGTCCGACCCGGTGTTGTACGAACTGGTCCGCCGTCCATCGACGTAAAGCAAGGCAGACAGGCCGGCTGTGCCGATGGGCGGTGTCCAGCCGATGCTGGCGGTGGTGACCAGGCGTGGCGCATTGCTCATCCGCCCGCCGGGTAGCAGGAACAGCGCCGGGTCGAGCGGCACCGATCCGTCTGGCGACCCCGCCAGCCGCTCGGCATAGCGCGCATCGGTGTAGGTGACGCCGCCGGTCAGCAGCAGGGTCGGCGTCGGCGTGACGGAAAGCTCCGCCTCCACCCCCTGCGATACCAGCCCCGGTTTGCGCTTTGGGCAGGGGGCGGTCGCGGTGGGCGTACCGCCACAGCCACTGATATTCTGCACGATGAAGCTGGTGCCGTTGAAACTGTTTAGCTGAAACTCGCTGAATTCCTGCCGGAAGGCGGCGATATTGGCGCTGAACCGGCGGTGGTTGAGCTTCACGCCCAGCTCATAGGCGTTGGCGGTTTCAGGGCTGAAGCCCAACGACGCGGCGTCGCTATTGCTGCGCGGGGTGAAGAAGCTGACCGGAGACACCGCCGCGCCCACGCCCCGGTTACCCAGTTCGAACCTATCGAGATTATAGCCGCCCGCCTTATAGCCGCGCGCAAAGCTGGCATAGACCATCAGCCGGTCGGTGGGTCGCCAGGACAAGGCCGCCGTTCCCGAAAACTCACCGCTGTGCATCCTGTCCTGTAGCGCCAGCGCGTCGATCGCCGGGCTGGCATTGCCCAGACAACCCAGCGTCAATATCCCGCCCGCCAATGCCGCGGCATTGCCGAACAGCGCCCGCCCGTTGGCATCGGCCAGCGTGGCGATGTCGACCAGATCGTCGGCCGCGCCCGACCCGCGCCGCTGAAGCGTCAGGCAGGCGGCATTGTCATTGGCCAGCGTGGCGTTCAGCCGCTTGCTTTCCCAGGTGTGGCGCAGGCCCAGCGTCAGGTCGAGGCGCGGCGACAGCCGGATGATATTGTGGGTGAACAGCGCGAAACTGTCACTTTTCTGTCGGTAGCGGCTGTCCGTGTCGCCTGCGGTGCCGCCACCGCTGCCGATGCCGGCCAGCGTGGTGAGGCCACCCGACAGCACCGGCACCAGCCCCGCCGGAAAGCCGCCATTGACCAGTTGCGTACCCAGCCCGGCCAGCCCCACCGGCGTCACGCAATTGGGCGCCAGCCCCAGAAGGGCGGACGGCGTGGTTCCGGTTCCGCCCAGCAGGCGGCAGGCCGCGAACCGGCCATAGTCAGCGCCAAAGCGGATATTGTCGCGCAGCACCAGCTCCTCGTGCGCGTAATAGCCGCCGACCAGCCAATCGA
The DNA here is from genome assembly GCF_021403115.1 of Sphingobium sufflavum. Classification (GTDB taxonomy): domain Bacteria; phylum Pseudomonadota; class Alphaproteobacteria; order Sphingomonadales; family Sphingomonadaceae; genus Sphingobium; species Sphingobium sufflavum. The sequence continues at coordinate 103,979 of NZ_JAJSSH010000001.1, read as the reverse complement.
GCGCGCCGCCCAGCACCTTGCCCTGTGCGCGAAACTCCTGGCTCAGGTTGGTGAAGCGTCGATAGGTGCCGGGATCGCGATAGAGGATGTCGGCGCTGCTATAGTCATAATCGCCATAATCGGCCGATTTATAGGATCGCCACCCGGTGATGCTGGTCAGCTTCAGCCGCTCGTCCGCGCTATAGTTCGCCTCCGCCGACAGGCCCCAGTCGCGCACGCGCGAGACATAGGGGCGGCCCGGCGTCACGCTCGCCCGCCGTTCGAAGGGGGCCTGCGCATAGGGGCTGGCGCCATTGGGGAATTCGCCGCCGACCTTGCTCAGCAAGGTGACGATGCGGTTGGTGGCGCTGGGCGTGGCGGTGGAGAGGTTCGCGCCCGTCTCCTCCCCCGTGTCGCGATAGGCGGCGGCGCAGCAATGCTCGTCACGCTGGGTATAGTCCGCGATCAGGCGCAGCGAGAATCGGTCGTCTGGCCGGATCAGCATCTGCCCGCGCACCAGCTGGCGGTTGCGGTCATTGGTGTCGCCGAGGTCGACGCCGCCCGGCCCCACCATCCGCATGAGGCCGTCGCGCCGGACATGGACGGTCTCGATGCTCACCGCGATCCGATCGGTCAGCGGCCCGGTGACACGACCCGCCAACCGCCACTGGTTGTAATTGCCATAGCCCGCCTCCCCGCTCGCGTCGAAGGTGAGCTCCGGCGCGCGGGTGACGATGGCGATCAGCCCGGCGGACGCATTGCGACCGAACAGGGTGCCCTGCGGACCGCGCAGCAGCTCGATCCGCTCCACCGCGCCCAGTTCGGTCAGGCCCGCGCCGGTGCGGGGGCGATAGACGCCGTCGATGAACAGCGCGACGGAACTTTCCAGCCCCGGATTGTCCCCCACCGTGCCGATGCCGCGAATCCGCGCGACGGCATTGGCCTCCGATCCGGTGGAGGAGACCAACAGCGACGGCGACAACTGGTTCAACTGGCGGATGTCGCTGGCCCCGCTGTTGCGCAGCGCCTCTGCGTCGATGACGGAGACTGCGACGGGCACCTGCGACAATGGTCGGGCGCGCCGGGTCGCGGTGACGACGATGTCCGCCTGACCACCGCCTGCCTGCTGGGTGCTCCCCTGTTCGGATTTGGCCTGTTCGGGGCTGGCCGCCGCGCTCTGCCCCGATGGCGCGGCATGGACGACGCCCGGTGTGGCTATCGTCATGGCGAGCGCCATCAGGCTGGTCCGGGTGCGGTGAACGCCCCTCTCCATCATCATGTCCCCTGTTGCTGCCTGTCCGGTCAGCGTGCGATCCCTTGGCCGCTCCCATACCCGCGACGGTCCGGGGATGGCAATCGCGGCAATATTTTATGCCACCGTCTTTTGCACCGGATCGCCGCCGCCCCGTTCAGCCGATCGGAAAGCGCAACAGCCGGTCGCGAACCGGCACCAGCGCACAGGCCACCGGTCCCGCCAACGCCCGGATCACGGGGGCATGGGCGATCAGCCCGCCCGCCAGCGCGCCAAAGGCAGGCAGGATGATCCGGCTTTCTCCCTGCACGAAACAGCGGCGCGACACGGACCGCCCGCGTGCGCCAATCCGCCATTTCGGATGAAAATGTCCCGACAGTTCCGGTCGGTCATCATGGGGGTCGGCCTGATGGCGCAACATTATGCCGTCCACCGCCGCTTCCTCCAGCACCGCGCCGCCCAGCGACCCGGCGCTATCCTCGTCATGATTGCCGGTGATCCATGTCCAGTCGACCCGCGCCACCAGCGCACACAGCCGCGCGGCGACCTCAGGCGGCAGGCGGCCCGGCCCGGCCTCGTCATGGAAACTGTCGCCCAGCGTCCACACCTCCCGCGCATCGTGGCGGGCGACCAGCATGTCCAGCCGGTCGAGCGTCGCCAGACTGTCATAGGGCGGCAGCATCTGCCCGCCGCGCGCATACCAGCTCGCCTTTTCCAGATGCAGGTCAGCCAGCACGAGCGCACGCCGCCCCGGCCAGAACAGCGCGCCCTCGCCCAGGGCCATGAAATCCTGCCCGCCAAAGCTCAACCGTGCCATGTTCTCCTTATGGTCCCGCTCCCCCTCGCTTTCAACCCGCCCCTTTCACCCGATGCGCCGGAACGATAAAGGGCGGGGCATGACGCACAGCCCCGACACGTTCGACCCCACCGCCGCCGCCGAAGTTCGTATCGTCGCCTTCTATTGCTTCGTGCGGCTGGCCGACCCTGCGGCGCTGCGCGACGAATTGCTGGCGCAATGCCAGGCGGGCGGGATCAAGGGCACGATCATCCTCGCGGACGAGGGGTATAACGGCACCGTCGCCGGGCCGGCCGAGGCCATCGCCGCGCTGGTCGAGCGGCTGGAGGTGCTGGCCGGCGACGCGCAGGCGGAAATCAAGTTCGCTGACGCCCCTGCCATGCCCTTCGGCTGGCTGCGCGTCCGTCACAAGCGGGAGATCGTGACCATGGGCGTGCCCGACCTCGACATCGTCGGTGCGGGCGGGGCCTATGTCGATCCCGCCGACTGGAACGCTCTGATCGCGGACCCCGCCACCCTGCTGGTCGATACCCGCAATCGCTATGAATATGGCATCGGCACCTTTGAGGGCGCCATCGACCCCGACACGCAGGGCTTCACCGAATTTCCCACATGGCTGAAGGATTTCGCCGATAGCCTGAGCGAGGCGGAGCGGCGCGAGCGGCCCCTCGCCATGTTCTGCACCGGCGGCATCCGCTGCGAAAAAAGCACCGCGCTCGCCCGCTCGCTGGGGTTTGGCAACGTCCACCACCTTAAGGGCGGCATCCTTGCCTATCTGGAACAGGTGGAGGAGGCGGAGAGCCGATGGAACGGCGATTGCTTCGTCTTCGACCAGCGGGTCGCCGTCACCCATGGCCTTGCGCCCGGTCATCATGTCCTGTGCAAGCCGTGCGGGATGCCGGTGGCGGAGGAGGATATGGCCGCCCATTCGGCGGTGTGCCGCAAGGGCTGATCCGCGGCCCCTTGCGGCTTTATTTTCAGGGCCTTGCATCCATTCCGGTTCCGGCGGCGTTAGGCCTGCCTAACGCATGGTAAGGGGTTATCGATGAACCGCAAATGGGCCATGGGCCTGTCCACCTTGCTGATCGTGGGATCGGCGCTGTCCGCCTGCTATGATGATCGCCCCGGTCGGCCCGGACGCCCCGGCTATGACCGCCCTGACAGACCAGACCGGCCTGGCCGCCCGGATCGCCCCGGCCGCCCCGGTGATGGTCGCCCCGACCGTCCGGGAAATGGGGATGGCTGGGGCAATGGCCGCCCGGATCGCCCGCGCTGACCCCCGCGCTGACCATTGTCTCGCTAAAACAGAGGAGTGGTCCTGTCGGGCCGCTCCCGCTCTTCTGGGGTTAGCGTTCGCCCGCGACCCTATCCGCCCTTCGCATAATAGCGGGTGCGGAAATCCTCCGCGAAGGTCGCCAGACGGTCCTCCGCAATCGCATCGCGCAGGCCTTGCATCATTTCCTGATAGAAATGCAGGTTATGCTGCGTCATCAGCATCGCGCCCAGCATCTCTCCCGACTTGACGAGATGGTGGAGATAGGCCCGGCTCCATGTCGCGCACACGGGACAGCCGCAGTCTGCGCTGATCGGCCCTGTGTCCTCCGCATGTTTCGCGTTGCGGATGTTGAGCGGCCCGTCCCAGGTGAAGGCCTGCCCGTTGCGCCCCGACCGGGTCGGCAGCACGCAATCGAACATGTCGATGCCGCGTTCCACCGCGCCGACGATGTCGTCCGGCTTGCCCACGCCCATCAGGTAGCGGGGCCGGTCGTCGGGCAGATGGCCGACACAATGGTCCAGACAGGCGAACATCGCCTCCTGCCCCTCCCCCACCGCCAGCCCGCCCACCGCATAGCCGTCGAATCCGATGTCCAGCAGCGCGTCCGACGATGCCTTGCGCAGGTCGGGGAAGAGCGATCCCTGCTGGATGCCGAACAGGGCGGCTCCCTCCGTATGGTCCACGCCCGAATCGAACCCGTCGCGCGACCGCCGCGCCCAGCGCATCGACCGCTCCATCGACCGTGCCGCTGCGCCATGGTCCGCACCATTCTTCGTACATTCGTCGAACGCCATGACGATGTCGGAGCCGAGCAGCCGCTGGATTTCCATCGACCGTTCCGGGGTCAGCATATGCCGCGACCCGTCGATATGGCTGGCGAAGGCGACGCCCTGCTCGCTCATCTTGGTCAACGCGGACAGGCTCATCACCTGATAGCCGCCGCTGTCGGTCAGGATCGGGCGCGTCCATTGCGAAAATGCGTGCAGCCCGCCCAGTCGCGCGACCCGCTCTGCACCGGGGCGCAGCATCAGATGATAGGTGTTGCCCAGAATGATGTCCGCCCCCGTCGCGCGGACCTCCTGCGGGCGCATCGCCTTGACGGTGGCGGCGGTGCCGACGGGCATGAAGGCGGGCGTGCGAATGTCGCCCCGGCGCATCGCGATGGTGCCGGTGCGGGCCGCGCCGGAACGGGCATGGACGGAGAAGGAGAAGCGGGGTGCTGTATCGGACATGCCCGCCCATAGCGCGGAGGGGTGGTGCCTGTGAACCCTGTCAGGGGACATGAGTCCTGACAAGGCGCGGTGGTGGAACGTCCTGCGCCGCTGCGGGTTAGGGCCGACATGGAGCGGCGTCCCAGCCGCCGGACAACATGCAGGGAATAACAATGCGCACAGTTGCAACGGTCGCCAGCTTCCTCCTCGTCACCATCGGCTTTTCGGCTTGTAGCGATAAGACAGAGCAAAAGACGCAGGACGCGGCCAATGCCGTGGCCATCGACGCCGCGCGTGCGGGCGACCGCGCCGCCGCAGCGACGGAGCGGGTCGCCAACCAGATGTCGGATGCCGTCGACCGGATCGGCAGCCATGCCGAATCGGCCGTGGAACGCGCTAGCAACGATGCACGCGAGAGCGCGGACGAGGCGAAGGACGCCACGGGTCGCGCGCTGGAAAATACCGGCAAGGCCCTCCGCGACTGATCGCGGGCCGTCAGGCTGGCGCGCGGTTTAGAGCAGTTTCCGATCCGATTGCATCGGACCGGCTGCTCTCAGTTTTTGGTTTGGCGCGTTTCCCGAGTCAGCAGGTGATTCCACCTGCTTGGAAACACTTTAGCGCGCAGGCAACAGGTGGAATTTCAGCATCGTGTCGCGCTGGCCGAAGGCGGGCAGGCGCGCATAATGGCCGATGAAACCGATCGAGTCGGATTGCAGCGTGACCGGCAGCACGGAGCCGTCGGCCAGTTCGATGGTGAGCGTCAGACGCTCGTCGGGAACGGCGATCTTCATGCCGTCACGATAATGCGAAGATGGTTAACAAAGAGTTGAAGGGCGCACCCCCTCCCCTTCAATCGCTCAGCTTGCTCTCGATACACCCGTACCAGCCCAGCCCCTTGTACGTCTCATACCCCGGCGTCAGCGCATAGGAGACGAGCTTCTTGCCGCGCTGGTAATAGCCGCACGGCTCGGTCGGCATGAGCGGGTAGATTTCCCCCTCGGAAAAAGCGGTGGAGGAGGCGATGACCCGGTGGTTGGCGTTCAGCAGCATGACCCGCGTGTTCCTCGCCTCCGCTTCGCTCAGCGAGACGCCGCGCACGATGTCCGTCGCCTGCGGTTCCCAGTCGAAGAAGATGCCCAGCACGCCCAGCGGCGCACCCCGCTCTTGCCCGTCGGCGCGAATCGCGGTGGCATAGGTGGCGACCTGCGCCCCGCCCAGCGCGTTGCTGCGGTCGATGTCGCACACGATGAAATCGTCGCCGCTTACCGTTGCCATGCCCTTGCGAAACCATTCCGTGTTGGAGACATTCTGTCCCACCACGCCGCGATAGCGGTCCGGCCGGCCATTGGCGACCACCACACCCCGCCGGTCCGCGATCCACAGGTCGAGGTAGACGGTGTAGGAGCGCAGGATGGTGCCCAGGCGACCGGATGCATGCTCCAGCGCGTCCGGTGACGGCGTCTGCACCGCATTGACCACCGCGCTGTCCGTCGCCCACCAGCGCACGTCGCAGGAACGTTCATACAGGTTGCGGTCGATGATCTCGACCGCGTTGCGGGACATGTCCGCAAAACGCTTGCCCCGGAAATCCAGCATCATCTGGCGTCCTGCTGCTTCGATACGGGTGGCATTGTCGGATATGGCGGCATGCAGGTCGGCGGACAGGGCGCTGACCTCGTCGGTCACATTGCCCATTTCCTGCGCGACGATGGCAAAGCTCTTGCCGGCGGTGCCGGCGCGCGCCGCTTCCAGCCGGGCGTTCATGGACAGGATCTGGGTCTTGACCATGATCTTGTCGATGGAACCGATTTTTTCCCCCGTGGTTCGGGACAGGTCCAACGCCAGCTTCAAAATATCGTCATGCATGCGCGAAGCTTCCTGGAGATGAGGTCTCCCCTTCAGTTCCTCGTCCGAACAATTTTCTGGGTTATGCGGCCCGCAAAAGCTAGGCCTGACAAAGTTACTATTCCGCTAAGCTTATGACGGAATCAACAGGCTCGCGTCGCCATAGCTGTAAAATCGGTAATTGTTTGCGATGGCATGGGCATAGGCGACCTGCATCGTCTCCAGCCCCATCAGCGCGCTGACCAGCATGAACAATGTCGATTTGGGCAGGTGGAAATTGGTCATCAGCCCGTCCACGCCGCGAAAGCGATAGCCGGGCGTGATGAAGATGCGGGTTTCGTCGCTGAAGGCGGCGATCCGGCCATCCACGTCCGCCGCGCTTTCCAGCAGGCGCAGGCTGGTGGTGCCGATCGCGATCAGCCGCCCGCCCCGCTCCCGCACGGCGTTCAGCCGCGCGGCGGTGTCGGTGTCGATTCGGCCCCATTCGGCGTGCATCTTATGCTCGTCGGTATCGTCCGCCTTGACCGGCAGGAAAGTGCCCGCGCCGACATGCAGCGTCACCGTTTCATGCCCCACGCCCCGTTCGGCCAGCGCCGCCATCAGCGCGGGCGTGAAGTGCAGCGCGGCGGTGGGGGCTGCCACGGCGCCCGGTTCCGCCGCGAACATGGTCTGGTAATCCTGCTGGTCCTGCGCGTCGGTGGGCCGCTTGCCCGCGATATAGGGGGGCAGCGGCATACGCCCGGCCCGTTCCAGCAGCAGTTCGACCGGTTCTTCGCCCGGAAAGTCGATGATGACCGCGCCATCCTCGTCCCGTCCCTGCGCGATGGCGGTGACGCCATTGTCGAACTCTAGCGTGTCGCCTGCCCGCACCCGCTTGGCGTTGCGGACGAAGGCCGCCCAGCTGCGCGGGCCGAGGCGGCGGTGCAGTGTCGCGCCGATGCTCGCCTCGCCGCGCTTTCCTTCCAGTTGCGCCGGGATGACGCGGGTATCGTTGAACACCAGGCAATCGCCCGGCTGGAGCAGGGACGGCAGGTCGCCCACGCCCCGGTCGGCCATGCCGTCCGGCCCCACCACCAGCATCCGCGCGGAATCGCGCGGACGCGCGGGACGCAGCGCGATCCGTTCGGGCGGCAGGATGAAGTCGAAGGCGTCTACGCGCATGACAGGGGATTCCGCTGGGCAGGGCGAGTCCGGCGTGGAACCCGTTCAGACAGCCCGAACGGATACCAGACCGGCGATGCTCAGTTTGCAGCCGCCGGAGCCGCCGGAGCCGCCGGAGCCGCCGGAGCCGCCGGAGCCGCCGCGGTGGGCGCGACGCTTGCGCCGGTGTCGGCTTCCAGCGTGGCGCGCACAATCTTGGTCGGCGTCGCGGGCGGTTCGCCCTTGGCGATGGCGTCGACGGCGGGCATGCCCTCGATCACACGGCCGACGACCGTATATTTATGGTCGAGCTGCGGGCGGGGCATGAACATGATGAAGAACTGGCTGTTCGCGCTATTCTCATCCTGCGCGCGCGCCATGGACACGGTGCCGCGCATATGGGGCAGCCAGCTGAACTCCTGCTTCAGGTCTGGCAGGGGCGATCCGCCGGTGCCGTCCCCCTTGGGGTCGCCGCCCTGCGCCATGAAGCCGTCGATGACGCGGTGGAACTGGAGGCCGTCATAGAAATGCTGGCGAGTCAGCGTCTTGATGCGTTCGACATGCGCCGGGGCGACGTCGGGGCGCAACTGGATGCGCACGCGCTGGCCGTCGGACAGGGTCAGATCCCAGACATTGGCGGGGTCGAGCGGGACGGTCGCCTGCAATTTCGACACGCCGCCGTCGTTCTTTTCCTGGTCCTTGCGCAGCAGTTCGGCATCGCGGGCCGCCCGCGCGCTGCGCACCGCATCGCCGACGGGATCGGGTTTCTGCGCCACGGCGGGCGCGCCCAGCGCCAGCATCGCGCCGCCGAGCAGCGCCATGGCCGTTCCGCGACCCGAAATGCGCCACATCTGCGCCTTATGCTCCATCTGCTTCATATCCTGTCCGTTCATGTCCGCTGTGCTAGCCGTCCGCGCCTTAACCCGCGCTGACGGGTCAGCCAGCCGCCTGTCGTTGCTCCGCGATCCGCTCCAGCACGTCAACCCGTACCGTGGGAGTCACGAACTTGGCGATGTCGCCGTCGAACATCGCGATTTCCTTGACCAGTCGCGAGGCAATGGGTTGCAGCGACACGTCCGCCATCAGGAAGACCGTCTCGATCCGGTCGTTCAGATATTGGTTCATGCCCGCCATCTGATATTCATATTCGAAATCCGCGACGGCGCGCAGCCCGCGCAGGATGATGCCCGCGCCCTGCTGCTCCGCGAAATGCATCAGCAGCGATCCGAACGCCACCACCTCTATGTCGGCGTCCAGTCCCTCGCACTCGCGCTGGACCATGGCCAGCCGTTCCTCGACGGTGAACAGCGGTGATTTGCTGGGATTGGTGGTGACGCCGATCACCAGCTTGTCGACCAGCTTGGCCCCGCGCCGGATGATGTCCATATGGCCCAATGTTATCGGGTCGAAAGTGCCGGGATAGACACCGATCCTCACCTGTCCTGCCATCTGCTCGTCCTCCCCCCTCAACGATCGCGGGCTATCGCGAAATCGGCGATGGCCCGCAACAGGTCGGCTTCCCGGCCATAGCCGCGCAGATGCGCCTTTGCCTGGTCGATCAGCGCCGCCGCCTGATCGCGGGCGCGCTCCACGCCCATCAGCGAGACGAAGGTCGCCTTGCCCGCCACGGCATCCTTGCCCAATGTCTTGCCCGCCCGCTCCGGGTCGCCTTCGATGTCGAGCAGGTCGTCGGCGATCTGGAACGCCAGCCCGACATCGCGGGCATAGCCATGCAGATGGGTGCGGCCCTCATAGGGGATGCGGCCCAATATCGCGCCCGCTTCCACGCACAGGCCGATCAGCGCGCCGGTCTTGAGCTGCTGCATCCGCGTCATGGTGGGGAGGTCGAACGCCTGCGTTTCCGCGATCAGGTCCATCATCTGCCCGCCCGCCATGCCCGCCGGGCCGCTCGCCTGCGCCAGCGCCTTGACCAGTTCGCAGCGCACGAACGGGTCGCTGTGCGTCGTTTCCTCGACCAGCACGGAAAAGGCCAGGTCGTGCAGGCAGTCGCCGGACAGGATCGCCGTCGCTTCGTCGAAGGCGACATGCGCGCTGGGCTTGCCGCGGCGCATGGAGTCATCGTCCATCGCGGGCAGGTCGTCATGGACCAGCGAATAGACATGGATGCACTCGATCGCCAGGCCGACCCGGATGGCGGACAGCTCCGCGACGCCGAACAGGTCGGCGCTGGCCTTGACCAGCAACGGGCGCATCCGCTTGCCGCCGCCGATCGCGCTATGCCGCATCGCCTGATACAGGCGCGCGCGGACATCGTCGGGCACCTGCAACAGCGTGTCGAAATGGCGGTCGATGGCGTCGGCCATGGTCCGCATCGCCGATTCCAGGGAGAGCGGGTCGCCTGCGGCCAGCGTGTCGGTCAATGCGACTCAAAGCCTCTGGTGCCGATGGCGTCGCCGCCGGGGCCGGTGACGATCTGCTCGATTCGGGCCTGCGCCGCCTCCAGCCTTTTCTGGCACTGGGCGCGCAACCGGTCGCCCTCGGCGTACAGGTCGATGGATTTTTCCAGCGGCACGTCGCCCCGTTCCAGTTGCTGGACGATCGACTCCAGCCGGGCGAGCGCCTCCTCGAACGACAGGCCAGATGATTCCGGGGCGGAAGGATCGACGGGTGCGGACATGGCCCTGCATTGGCGGCAGGGCGCGGCGCGGTCAAGGATTATGCCGGGCCGGGCGGGGCCAAACACCGATTTTCGGTTGGCGGGCGGTCGCAAATGCGACGGCACACTCTCCCGTTCTCTTCCGTTCACCGGATAATATCGAAAATTGCAATTGACGCGGGCGGGTGTCCTCAAAATAAGGGCGACGCTATGAAAAACACCCTTATCGTATCCTTTTCGCTCGCTGCCCTCGCCATGCTCGGCGCCTGCAGCCAGTCCGACAACACGGTTCACGGGGGCAATGGCGCCTCTGCCGACCCGATGGCCGAGGAACTGGCCAATGCGCCGGTCGCCGCGCTGCCGCCCTCGCTCAAGTCCAGCAAGACCTATCGTTGCAAGAGCAGCGGCCTGGTCAAGGTCGAATTCTTCGACGACGACCTGACCGCGAACGTCACGCCCGACGGCGCAAAGGCTCCCGTCCACCTGACCGCCGCCGAGAAGGGCAAGGCCTATGAGGGTGAAGGCTATAAGGTCGAGGGTACCGTCTCCCCGATCACAGTCACGCTGCCCGGCAAGTCCGCCGAGTCGTGCAAGGCCTGATCCGTCCCGCCCCTTTTGCGTAACCCCGGCCGGTTCCTTCAGGGGACCGGCCTTTTTCTTGGCCGCGCAGGACTGGCTCCCGTCCTGTCCCTGGACGAGCCTTCACGCCGCCCCTCACGCCCGCTTGTGCCTTCCCCCCCATGGCGATAAAGCGCGCGCATGACCGACGCCAGCACCGCATCCGCCATCACTCCTCAGATCGTAGCCGACCACGGCCTGAACGAGGAGGAATATGCCCGCATCCTCGCCGCCATCGGGCGCGAGCCGAACCTGACGGAGCTGGGCATCTTCTCGGTGATGTGGTCGGAGCATTGCAGCTACAAGAGCAGCCGCGTCCATTTGAAGAAGTTGCCGACCAAGGCCCCATGGGTCATCTGCGGACCCGGCGAGAATGCCGGCGTCATCGACATTGGTGACGGGCAGGCGGCGATCTTCAAGATGGAGAGCCACAACCACCCCAGCTATATCGAACCCTATCAGGGCGCGGCGACGGGCGTGGGCGGTATCCTGCGCGACGTGTTCACCATGGGCGCACGTCCCATCGCCAACATGAACGCGCTGCGTTTCGGCCGTCCCGATCATCCAAAGATGCGCCACCTCATCAGCGGCGTCGTCCATGGCATCGGCGGCTATGGCAATTGCGTCGGCGTGCCCACCGTGGGCGGAGAGGTGAATTTCCACCCCGCCTATGATGGCAATATTCTGGTCAACGCCATGACCGTGGGCGTCGCGGACACGGACAAGATCTTCTATTCGGCGGCTAGCGGCGTCGGCAACTCCATCGTTTATGTCGGATCGAAGACCGGCCGCGACGGCATCCATGGCGCAACCATGGCCTCGGCGGACTTTGGCGAGGATGCGGAGGCCAAGCGCCCCACAGTGCAGGTCGGCGATCCCTTCACCGAAAAGCTGCTGATCGAGGCGTGCCTCGAACTCATGTCCTCCGACGCCATCGTCGCGATTCAGGACATGGGCGCAGCGGGCCTGACCAGCTCCAGCGTCGAAATGGCGTCCAAGGGCGGCGTCGGCATCCGGCTGGACATGGACAAGGTGCCCCAGCGCGAGGAGGGCATGACCGCCTATGAGATGATGCTCTCCGAATCGCAGGAGCGCATGTTGATGGTCCTGAAACCGGGCCGAGAGGATTTCGCGGAAGCCATCTTCAAAAAGTGGGAACTGGATTTCGCGGTCATCGGTGAAGTCACCGAAGCCGCCGCCGACGGCACGGGCCGCATGGTGCTGGTCCACAAGGGCGAGGTGGTGTGCGACATTCCGCTCGGCCCGCTTGCCGACGACGCGCCGGAATATGACCGTCCGTATGTGCCGACGCCCGCCAATGCGGCGCTGTCGAACGTGCCGGTCAGCGCCAATCCCGCCGACGACCTGCTCCGCCTGATGGGCACGCCGGACATCGCCTCGCGCCGCTGGATCTGGGAGCAATATGACCATATGGTCGGCGGCGACACCGCGCAGCGCCCCGGTGGCGACGCTGCGGTCGTGCGCGTTCATGGCACGCAAAAGGCGCTGGCGATCAGCACCGATTGCACGCCCCGCTATGTTTATGCCGACCCGGTCGAGGGCGGCAAGCAGGCGGTCGTGGAGACATGGCGCAATATCACCGCCGTCGGCGGCCTGCCGCTGGCCATCACCAACTGCCTCAACTTTGCCAACCCGCAGCGGCCGGAGATCATGGGCCAGTTCGTCGGCGCGCTGGACGGCATGGCGCAGGCCTGCATCGCGCTCGACTATCCCATCGTGTCCGGCAATGTGTCGCTGTACAATGAGTCCAAGGCGACCGGCAGCGGCAGCGCCATCCTGCCTACGCCCGCCATCGGCGGCGTCGGCATCCTGCCCGACATCGACCGTATGACCACCATCGGTTTCAAGGGCACGGGCGACATCGTCCTGCTGGTCGGCGAACGTCGCGGCGACCTTGGCCAGTCGCTCTGGCTGCGCGAACTGCACGGGATTGAGGGCAAGGAGGCCGGCCCGCCGCCGCGCGTCGACCTGGAGATCGAGAAGCGCACCGGCGACTTCATCCGTGGCGCGATCCGCTGCGGCGCGCTGACCGCCGTGCATGACGTGTCGGACGGCGGCATCGCCGTGGCCGTCGCGGAAATGGCGCTGGCCAGCGGTATCGGCGCGATCATCGACGCGCCCCTGCCGGGCACCGTGGCGGAGGGCCTCTTCGCGGAGGATCAGGGCCTTTATGTCGTCACCGTCCGCGATGCCGCGCTGGTCGAGGTTCTGGCCAAGGCGGAGGAGCAGGGCGTGGTGATCGAACGGCTCGGCCGCACCATCGCCAGCCGCATCATCTTCGAACTGAAGGAAAGCGACCATGCGGTCGCCATCGACGACCTGCGTGCCGCGCATGAGGGCTTCTTCCCCGCGCTGATGGACGGCGAGGTCTGAGTTCAGCCGAGACGGTCGAGACAGGCATCGAGGCCGGGGGCGAGACGCGCCCGCGCCTCGGCCAGTCCCAGCCAGAATAAGTGCATACGGATGGGCGGCCCGCCGTGTGACGGGAAATTCTCCACATGGTCCCATCGCGGCGGCAGGTCGTCGGGCCGTTGTGTGCGAAAGAAATGCCGCTCTATGACGGCGATCTTGCCATCCCGCTCCCGGTCATGCGCCGCGGTGCCGAGGAAGTGAAATCCGTCCGCATGGTCGAGGCCCGTCTCCTCGAAAAATTCGCGCCGGGCGGCGGCGTCCACCGTTTCGCCGGGATCGACCGTCCCGCCCGGTATCTGGATCGGGATGTCGGGAAAGTCAGGCTCGTCAAAGACGAGCAGCCCCTGCCGGGACAGGGCATAGATCAGGGCCTTGCGAACGATCATGCCGATTTCCTGCACACTATACGGGATAGCATAGCTTAATCCCGCCGCAGGATGAACTCCTGGTCGCGATGATCTCCCACCGCGAAGTGATAGTCGCCCACCTGCCTGAAGCCGAAGCGGTCATAGAATCGCTGCGCCCGCAGATTGCCCGACCAGACGCCCAGCCAGATTCGCCCGCTTCCGCTGTCCCTGGAGGACCGCCCCTCCATCCAGCCCAGCGCCCGCTCCATCAACGCCCGGCCCAGACCGCCACCCTGCTGCCCTTGCAGCATATAGAGCTGGTAGAGTTCCAGTTCCCCCGTGCGCACATCCCCATGGGGCAGCTTGCACGGTCCCACATGGGCATAGGCGACCAGCGCACCGTCCGGTCCCTCCACCACCCATGTCGCGTGGGCGGGGTCCGCGATCTCGGCGGCGACGGTTGCCTCGCCATAGGTGTCCGCCTCGAACCGTGCCCGGTCGGCGGGCGGATAGGGGATGGCGAATCCCTCCACGAAGGTTTCGTAAAAGGTGGCGCGCTTCAAGGCGGCAAGCGCAGGCACATCGGCTGCGGTCGCGGGCCGGATCGGGTGCGGGGCGGCCATCAGGCGGCGATCCGCGTTACGCGGCCGAACAGGATATGATAGGTCACGGTTCCTCCCGTCGTATTGAACGCTGTCATCACGGATCGGAGCCGGGCGGGCGTCAGCACCGCATGATCGCCGGTCGGCACGGTCGCGCCGATCCCTTTGAGATGCGCTAGAAAGCCCTTGGCGCCTCCGAAATCATGGTCCCAATGTTCGTCAAAGGCAAAAGCGTCGGGAAAGGTGGCCAGCATGGACCGCAGGGCCGCAAGGTCGGGATAGTCGGGCGTGCCGGCGCTTTCCCCGACCGCCGCGTGCGCCGCGCGCCACTCCGCAAAGCTGTCCGCGCCCATGGTGGAGAAGAACAGGCTGCCCCCCGGCCGTAACAGTCCCGCCAGCCGTTCGATGGCGGTGGGCAGGTCGCTGAACCATTGAAAGGCCAGGCTGGACAGGATCAGGTCGAACCATGGCCCGTCGAACGGCGGCACTTCCCCGTCCATCGACAGGAAGGTGCCCGCGATCATCGCGCCCCTCGCCGCCTGCCCCACCATGTCCGGGGACAGGTCGCTGGCGACAAGGTCCGCGTCGGGCCAATGGGCGCGGATATGGCGGGTCAATATGCCGGTGCCGCAGCCGACCTCCAATATGCGGGGCCGTTCCGGCAAACGCTGCTGCGCGGCAAGGTCGGCGACCAGCGCTGCGGCCTGTCGTTGTGGCGCGGCGGCATCGTCATAGCTGCGCGCCGCCCGGCCAAAGGCATCGGCGATCTGCTGCTTGCGCCCGCCGCCGTCCGCCGGGTCCGACTTCACCACCGCCACCGGCCCATGGATCAGCCGATCACCCGGTCGTAGATCAGATAGCTTTTGTTGACCTGGCTATCGATGGCGTTGGCGATGGCGTTCATCCCCTGATTATCGTCGAGAATCCAACCGATCTCGCTGCGCGTCGCGCCATATTTCGCCACCGATGTCCGCCGGATCGTCTCGATCAGCATGAAGGCGAGCTGGCTGGCCATGCGGCTGCTCTGCAACCGTTGCAGCACGCCCATCAGGGGTACGCGCATCGTCTTCACCTTGGGCTTGCGCAGCCACCACATCAGCTTGGCGATGTTGAACGGGAAGAGGTTGCCGTTGAACGACACGATCTTCTCGTTCAGGTCGGGCAGCGTCATCATGAAGGCGACCGGCTCGCCGTCCAGTTCGGCGATGCGGATGAGGTCTTCATAGACGATGGGCTTCAACTGCTTGCCGAAATGGGCGACTTCCCGGTCGGTGATCGGCACGAAGCCCCAGTTGCGGCCCCAGGCGTCGTTCAGGATCGCCAGGATGATCGCCGCTTCCGCGTCGAACTTGCTCTTGTCCACGTCGCGGATGCGGATGCGCGGATTCTTGAAGCCGGATTCGATGACCCGTTCGATCAGCTTGGGGAACGGTTTGGTGATGTCGAGGTCATAGGTGTTGAGCTGCTTGACCGGGCGATAGCCCGCCGCCTCGATCCAGCCGCGATATTCGGGGCGATGATGGCCCATCATATAGGTAGGCGGATGGTCGAAGCCGGAGATGAGCAGGCCCGGCTCCTCCCAGATGGACAGCGACATGGGGCCGATGGCGCGGGTGACGCCGCGCGCGCGCAGCCAGTCCTCGGCGGCGGCGATCAGGGCGGCGGCGCTGACCGGGTCGGTCGCGTCGAACAGGCCCCAGTTTCCCGTGCCCGGCCCGAAGCCTTGCTCCGCCGGCATGGACGTCGCCAGCCGGTCGATATGGGCGCTGATCCGGCCGGTGATCCTGCCCCCCGTGCGGGCCAGGAAATATTGCACGTCGGCATGTTCGAAGAAGGGGTTCTTCTCCTTCATCAATATGCCGCGCACGTCCATCTTGAGCGGGGGCACCCAGTTGGGATCGCCCTTATAGGCTTCCCAGGCGAAATCGATGAAACGCTCCAGGTCGGCCTTGCCCTCGACCGGGGAGACGATGATGTCCTGATGTGCCAAGGGTCCGACTTTCTCTTTCACAGCTGCGCGGGTTCAGTGCGCGGCGGCGCGCGCCCTTGTCAAGCGGGGGCATCTCAAGCGGGGTGTCTCCAGTGGACCGTCTCCGGCGGGCCTTCTCAAACCGCGGCGGGGCGCTCGATGACGCCGCGCCCGCTCTTTGCGCTGTAATCCCCCGGCCGGGGACGGTATGCGGGGGCATGACCCCGATCGAACGCGCCGCACAGGCCATGCATGCATCCGCCCAACCCGAATGGGAGTGGACCGATCCCGACTGCGAACCGCTGCGGAAAATATACCGGGATGCGGCGCGGGCGATGATCGCGTCCCTGCGCGACCCCGACCAGCGGATGAAGGAGGCCGGGGCCGAAATCATCCGGCACGTCAATCCGGCGGAGGCGGGCATCGCGCTGGAAAGCGACGCGGCCAACACCTGGCGCTTCATGATCGACGCGGCGCTCGGCGAGAAATAGGGCGGGCGAGACATAGCGGACCAGAATCAGAGGCCGCCTGTCAAGCTGTGGTCATCCGGGGGTGGCAACGCCACGATATGGCCACTATCTGGGGGTATGGCTGACATCATGGGCATATCCGAACCAATCCAGACCGCCGCCAACCCGCCACGGCGGGCGGCCAAGCGCGACGACGACGCCATGCTGCGCGCCGCGGTGGAACTGACGCGCGACCTTGGTCGTCCCGATCCCGCCATCTACTGGGCCGACATGGTCGGTTCGGCGGTGCTGGGCTATGCGGCGCTGGCAGGCGCGATCCTGATCGCCGCGCCATGGGCGGCGCTGGCCTGCGCCCTTGTGGCGGTGCTGGCGCTGTATCGCGCGGGCAGCTTCATCCATGAACTGACCCATATCAAGCATAGCGACCTGCCCGGCTTCCGCTTCGGCTGGAACGCGCTGGTCGGCGTGCCGATGCTGGTGCCGTCCTTCCTGTATGAGAATGTCCATACGCAGCATCACGCCCGCACCCGCTATGGCACGGCACAAGACCCGGAATATCTGCCGCTAGCGTTGATGAAGCCGTGGACGTTGCCGCTGTTCGTGCTCATCTCCGCGCTGGCGCCCATCGGCGTGCTGTTCCGGTTCGCGGTGCTGACGCCGCTCGGCCTCGTCATTCCGGCGGTTCGGGCAAAGAATATCGCCTCCTTCTCCGCCATGTCGATCAACCCCGCCTATCGCCGTCGCGCGCCGGAGGGGGCGTTTCGTCGCATCTGGCTGGCGCAGGAGGCCGCGTGCAGCCTTTTCGCCATCGCCCTGCTGGCCATGGTCGCGACCGGCATCCTGCCGCTGCGCGCTTTCCTCATCATCCTGGCTGTGCAGTCGGGCGTGATGGTGCTGAACCAGGTGCGCACTCTCGTCGCGCATCTGTGGGAGAATGACGGCGATGCGATCAGCGTGACGGAGCAATATCTGGACTCGGTCAACGTGCCGCCGCCCGGCCTGCTGCCCGAACTGTGGGCGCCGGTCGGCCTGCGCTATCATGCGTTGCACCACCTGCTGCCCAGCGTCCCCTATCACGCCCTCCCCGCCGCGCACCGCCGCCTGTCGACGACTCTGGGACCGGAATCCTCCTATCACCCGGCGAACCATGGTGGCCTCTTCCCGCTGGTGGCGCGACTGGCGCGCAGCACGATGGGCGTTCGCCCCGCGGCACAGGTGGCGGAGCAGCCGTCGGCCTGATCGGGCGGGACGATTCTCCGTCATCCCGGATCGGGTGCGGGATTGTGCTGTTCAATTGTTTGAAGGAATCACCCGGATCAGGTCCGGGTTGTGGGTCTCTCTATCGCCATCCCGGTAAAGGCGGCTCCTGTGTCGGCAGACTCCGCCTATTCCTCGGTCTGCACCAGCACCGTCTCACCGACCAGCAGGAACAGCAGGAACGGCGCCCACGCGGCCAGGAACGGCGGGTAGGCCCCCAGATCGCCCATCGCCAGCGCGAAATTATCCGCGACGAAAAATCCGAAGCCCAATGCCATGCCGATTACCGCGCGTACGAACAGCTTGCCCGACCGGGCGACGCCGAACGCCGCCACCGCGCCCAGCAGCGGCATCAGCACCGCCGACAAAGGCCCGGCGATCTTGTGCCATTGCGCGGCCTCCAGCGCGGCGGTGGGGCGACCAGCGGCCTTCAACTCGGCGATGGCGGGGCCGAGTTCCCAATAGGACAGGCTTTCTGGCTCGACGCTGGCCAGGGTGAACTGGTCGGGGCGGATGTCGGGCGCGACCAGCACGCTGCCCAGTCGCTCCACCTTGCCGCGCGCCACGTCGAACCGCCGCGCATCCTCCAGCCGCCAGGCATTGCCGTCCCGCCGCCCGCGCGGCGCCTGCATCGTCGCGACCAGATTGCCGCCCGCCCGGTCATAGATGGTGATGTTGCGCAGCGTGACCGCATTGCCCCGGCCCGCGATGAAATCGGCGTGGAACAGGTCGTCGCCGTCCCGGACCCAGACGTTGGATTTCACCCCGCTGTCCGGCGGCACCGTGCCGAAACCCGCCGCCTCCCATGCCTCCAGCGCGGCGACGGAACGGACCACGATCCGCTCGTTGAAGGTGAAGCTGATGACCGCGATGGCCGCCGACACCAGCACCAGCGGCGCCAGTATCTGGTGCGCGGACAGGCCCGCCGCCTTCATCGAGATCACCTCGCTGTTGGCGTTCAGCGCGGTCAGGGTGATGAGCGTGCCCAGCAACACCGCAAAGGGCAGGAAGGTCTGGATGATCTGCGGCACGCGCAGCGAGACATAGCGCCACAGCTCCGCCTCGCCATTGCCGGGATGGGCCAGCACATGCCCCGCCTCGCTCAGCAGGTCGAGGATCTGGAGCACCAGCACCAGCATGGCCAGCATGGCGACGCAGCGGGTCAGGAATGTCTTGCCCATGTAGATGGCAAGGCCGCGCGAGGGAAAGAAGCTGAACTGCATGACCGAAAGCCCCTATTCCGTCCCAACCGCGCGCCGCCTGCCCCGGAACAGGCGCAGGAAGACACCGAGCAGCTTGGAGAATTGCCGTTCCAGCGCGCCGATCGGCTGGCCGCCGGGCACATGGGCGGTGATATGGTACATCCACAGGATCAGGCCGCCGAAGATCAGGAACGGTCCCCACAGCGCCAGGATCGGGTTGACGATGCCCAGCGCGCCGACCGACTGCCCATATTGGTTGATCTTGTGATAGGTCACGATCATCACGATGGACAGGAACACGCCCAGCGCGGATGTGGAGCGCTTGGGCGGTATGGCAAAGGCGATGGCCGCCAGCGGCAGCAGGAACATCATCGCCACTTCCACGATGCGATAATGGAAATTGGACCAGGCCAGGTTGCGGTCCTCCTGGCTCGCCCCGGCCCGCATGCCTTCGCGAAACAGTTCGGGCAGGGTCAGTTCCTGGTCGCCGTCGCCGCGGGTGCGGAAATTGTCGATCTTGGGCAGTTCGATCGGCAGGTCGTGGCTGGAGAAGCTGAGCGTGCGCGGCGAGCGATAGCCGGGCGCGTTCTGGATCAGCAGGCCGTCCGACAGGCGCAGGATGATGGTGTCGGGATCGTCCGTCGCCAGAAACTGCCCGCGCGACGCGGTCACCGCCAGCGATTTGCCATCCTGCGTCGCGACACGGGCGAAGATGCCCGACAGGCGCCGGCCCTCCTCCGCGCTATTCTCGATGCGGATGGTCATGCCCTCGCCCAGCCGGGTGAACTCGCCGACCTTGATCGACGCACCCAGCGCGCCGGTGCGCAGTTCGAAGCGCAGCCCCTCATAGGCGTAGCGGCTATAGGGCTGGAGGAAGCCGACGATGCCCAGGTTCAGCACCGCCAGCAGGATGGTGTACATATAGGGCACGCGCAGCAAGCGGCCATAGCTGAGGCCGACGGCGCGAAACACGTCCAGTTCCGACGACAAGGCGATCTTGCGAAACGCCAGCAGCACGCCCAGCATCAGGCCGATGGGGATGCCCAGACCCAGATATTCGGGCAGCAGGTTGGCCAGCATCCGCCACACCGCGCTGACCGGCCCGCCCTCCGTTGCGACAAAGTCGAACAAGCGGCGCATGCGGTCCAGCACCAGCAGCATGGCGGAGATCAGCAGGCTGCCGAACAGGGGCACCGCGATCAGGCGCAGCATATAGCGGTCGATGGCGGTCAACAGGGGCCTCCCGTCCGGCGTCGCTCCATTGCCGGGCTGCTCGCCCCGCTTGTCCGATGGTCGCCAACGCGCGTCATGGCCGGGGTCTAGCGCCCGACTGGGGCAAGGTCATGCGGAAAATGCGCCGACACGCAAGGATCAAGGATTCGCGAGCCTCCGCCCATCGCATCATCCATCCGGTCCATTCCCGACAACCGTCACCACACGGGGCGGCGGAGGCACGGGTCAGGCGGCCGCTTCCTTATGGCCCCTCGCGGGCGCGCTGGATGCCTCGGCGATCTTGCGGTCCAGCTGGGCGAGGGTGAAGGGCTTGCGCAGCACATGCTCATTGTCCAGCAGCCCGGCCTCCGCATCGTCGCCCGCAAAGCCAGTGACGAACAGGACGGGCAGCGCGATGCCCCGGGCCCGCATCTGGGCGATCATCTCCGGCCCGGTCATTTCCGGCATCTGCACGTCGGTCAGGATGATGTCGGTGCCGGGATATTGGGCCAGCAGGTCGGCGGCCTGCGCGGGATGGTCGCAACTGACGCTGTGATGACCCAGTTCCTCCAGCGCGGCGACCGTGGCGGCCAGCACGCGCGGGTCGTCCTCCACCACGAACACCGACCGGCGCGGCGCGGCGGGGGCCATCGCGGCCTCGGTCAGCAGACGGGAGGCTTCCCGTTCGCCGCTGCGCTGGCTGCGGGGCAGGAAGATCTGCACCTCCGTCCCCTGTTCCGGCTTCGACAGGATGCGGATTTCGCCGCCGCAACTGCCGATATAGCCGAACACCTGGCTCAGTCCCAGTCCGGTGCCCTTGCCCACCGGCTTGGTGGTGAAAAAGGGTTCGAACACGCGGGAGAGGACGTCCGGCGTCATGCCATGGCCGGTGTCGCGCACCGACAGGCGCACATAATCGCCGCCGGGGCAGTCGTTGATTTCGCCGGGTCGCAAGGTCACCTGCCCGCTCGACAGGGTGATGGTGCCCTTGCCGTCCATCGCATCGCGCGCGTTGACGCACAGGTTGAGCAGCGCATTCTCCAGCTGGTGCCGGTCGGCCCACAACCGCCAGTCCTCGGCCCCCGGCTCCATGACGATGTGGATCTGGTCGCCGATGGTCCGGTCGATCAGTTCGGACATGCCCTGGATCATCTGGTTGGCGTCCACCTCTGCGGGCAGCAGCGGTTCGGCGCGCGCAAAGGCGAGCAGCCGCCGGGTCAGCGATGCGGCGCGGTTCGCGCCTTCCATGGCATTGTCGATATGGCGCACGGCGTCGTCGGTGTCGCGGCCATGCTCGCTCTTGCCGCCCGTCCCCACGCCGCTCGTCCCCACATTGGTCGTCGCGCCGCCGGTGTCGCCCCGGCCGCTGATCCGCCGTCGCGCCAGTTCCAGCCCGCCGATCACCACCGCCAGCATATTGTTGAAATCATGCGCGATGCCGCCGGTGAGCTGGCCCACCGCTTCCATCTTGTGCAACTGGCGCAGGCTTTCCTCGGCCTGGGCGCGTTCCTCCATCTCCGTGCGCAGGCGGCCGTTCGCCACCTCCAGTTCGCGCGTGCGATTCTGCACCGCCAGTTCGAGATGATCGACCCGTCGCGCCTCCGAATCGGCCAGCCGCCGGGCATAGCGCCGCTCGGTAAAGGCGCTGTTGGCGACCCACAGCGCGACCAGCGCCGCGACCAGCAGTACGACACCGACCAGCCCATAGCTGCCCGCCAGCCGGTCCGCGCGCATCGTCGACCGGTCGAGCAGCGTGCTGCGTTCGTTCAGCCGCTTCATCTCATGGCCGATGATGACGGTCAGGATGCGCTGGATGCGGTCGGCGTCGCGCGTCCGGTTCGCCTCGTACAGCCGGCCCAGCGCACCGAGCCGCTGGTCATAGGTGGTGCGCAGCGCAATATCGTTCAGAGTCTTGCCGCGCGCGGCATAGCTGTCGCGCAGCAGGCCGATGTAGCGCAGCTTGTCCGGGTCGTCGCGGGACGAACGACGCAGATTTTCGATCAGCGTTCCCGCCAGCCGCCACTGGTCGCTATACCGTTGCCCGTCCTTGGCGTCGACGCTGACGACATAGCGCGCGAGCAGGGATTCGGCGCGCGCCACCGTGCCTTCCAGGTTGCGGGCGATGGCGATGACTTCATAGCTGCGCCGCTGGTTGCCCAGCGCATCCTCCCGGTCGTCGGCGGCGCGATTGGCCAGCACGAACAGCAGCGCGAGGGCAAATGCCAGGCACAGGCCGAGCGCCACCGGAATCACCCGGCGCCATTGCGGCAGATCGTCGATGGTGTCGTCCGACCCTTTTTCTTGGCTTTGGGTTAACCCCAGCATGCGCCGGTATTAACCCAATGCCCATGCCGGGGAAAGATCGGTTTCCAAATGACGCTGCAAATCGTCCCGAATTTACACAATCACGCCGACGGCACGGCCTGCCGCAGCGAAAATGCCCAAAATCTGGCCGACCTGCTCTTCCGAATGTTCCGCGCACAATGAGCAGCGCAGCAGGAAAGTTCCCGCCGGAGTCGCAGGGGGACGCGCCATGTTGACGTACAGGCCCAGTTCCAGCAGCGCCTGCCACATGCCGATGGCCTGCGTCTGGTCGGTCAGGATGACGGCGATGATCGCCGACTGCGGCGTTTCCGTGCCCAGCGTGAAGCCCAGTTCGCGCAAGCCGCCATGCAGGGTCTTGCTGTTGCGCCACAGCCGCGCCCGCTTCTCGCCCGCGCCCATCAGCTTGCGGATGGAGGTAGCGGCGGTCGCCACCACGCTGGGCGGCAGCGATGCGGTGAAGACATAGGGACGGCAGACGAGGCGCAGCACTTCGAACTTCGGATGGTTGGAGACGCAGAAGCCGCCGACCGTGCCGACGCTCTTGGAGAAGGTGCCGACGATGAAGTCGACATCGCCCTCGACGCCCTGCTCCTCATAGACGCCCCGACCGTTGGGGCCGAAAAAGCCCATGCCATGCGCCTCGTCCACCAGGATCATGCAATTGGGATGCTTGCGCACCGCCGCGACCATGGCGGGCAGGGGCGCGACATCGCCCAGCATGGAATAGACGCCTTCCAGCACCACCAGCTTCTGCGCATCCTTGGGCAGGCGGCCGAGGCGCTTGTCCAGATCCTCGACGCTGTTGTGGCGGAATCGCACGATTTCTGCATCGCCCAGGAAACAGCCATCATAGATGGAGGCATGGCTGTCCGCGTCGAGGATGACATAGTCGCCCTTGCCCGCCAACGTGGAGATCATGCCCAGATTGGCCTGGTACCCGGTGGAGAAGACCATGGCGCCCGACGTGCCATAGAAATCCTTCAGCGCGTCCTCGACCTCCATATGGCCCTGATAGGTGCCGTTGAGGCAGCGGCTGCCGGTCGTGCCCGCGCCGAAATCGTCCAGCGCCTTCTTGCCCGCCGCCACCACGTCCGGGTCGAAGGTCATGCCCATGTAATTATAGGTGCCGAGCAGGATCGTGTCCTTGCCCTTGATGACCGCGAGGGTGGGGGACTTCACCTCGTCCATCACGATGCCGAACGGATCGCGCACGCCCGCCGCCAATATCGCCTCACGCTCGTTGATGAGCGCGTCGAACTTGGAGAAGAGGTCGCGTGCGCCCGGCGTCTCCGCGGGGGTGTGGGCATCGGCGGCGGTTTCGATGGCGTCGCTCATGGGCCGGTCAGCCTTCCGCCTGGAGCTTGGCGACGGCATCGACCAACTGGCCGACCGTCTCGATCTCCGCCTGCATGTTCATGGTGATGATGATGTCGAATTCATCCTCGATCGCCGCGACGAAATCCATGACGGTCAGGCTGTCCCATTCGAGGTCGCCGGCAAAGGTGGTGCTGTCGCTCAGCGTCGCACCCTTCTTGTTGAACGGCGCGATCTGGGCGGTCACGCTGTCGAAAATGCTCTGGCGGTCGGTCATGCGACGGAATCTCTTTCTTATGGGAGGGCGATCCTTGCCCCGGTTTCGCCATGGCAGGCGATTGCGGCGTCAATCGGGCAATAGTCTGGAACGGGCGGCGTTTGAAGACCCGTCGCGACAGAAGCCTATTTCAGCCAGCCCTTCGCCCTATAGGCGGCGGCGGTGGCGGTCAGGCCCTGTTCCACGGCGATCCCGGCGCGCCACAGGCTTTCCGGTACCCGCCGGTCCGGCGCGGCGACCCAGTCGGGATGGCAGAAATAGCGGACTCGGTCGGCGGTCAGCTTGGCCCCCTTGCCGCGCAACAGGCCATCGACGCGCGCGCCCAGCATCAGCGCGAGGCGGGGCAGCGACAGGGCAAAGGCCCGCCGTCCGACCGCCCGGCCCAGCGCATGGGCGAAATCGACATGGCTGAACCCGCCCGGCGCGCCGTCATCGACCTCATAGGTCGCCCCGGTCGACAGGCCGGACCGATCCCCGGCCAGCAGCACCAGCAGCCCGGCCAGATCGTCGGCATGGATCACCGACAACCGGCCAGTGGGGGGCAGCATGACGAGGCCACGCGCCGCCATCTGGAACATCTCCAGCATCTCCCGGTCGCCGGGACCATAGATGGCGGGCGGACGCACGATCGTCCAGTCGAGGGTGCCGGCCTCCACCATCCGCTCCCCTTCCCGCTTGGACCAGCCATAGTCGGAGAGCTGCGGTTCGCGCGCGGAAAGCGAGGAGACGAGGACGAAGCGCGTCACGCCCGCCGCCTGCGCCTGCTCGACCAGCACCCGCGTGCCCTCCGCATTGGCGGCGAAGAAGGCGGCACGGCCCGGCACATTGACCGCGCCCGCGACATGGATGACGGCGTCCGTTCCCGCCACGAGGCTGGCCAGCGCCGGTTCGTCCGCCAGATCGCCCGCGATCCACGCCACGCCCGGCCGCTCCGGCTGCGGTCGCCGGGTCAGCGCGCGCACGCCATGGCCGTCCGCGATCAGCCGCTCCAGTACCGCCCCGCCCAGGAAGCCGGTCGCGCCGGTCAGCGCCACGATCATGCGGCGTGCCCCGTCCATGGCGTCACAGCACCACCATATGGTCGCGATGGACCAGCACGGACCGTTGCACCTCGCCCAATATGGCGGCTATGTCCTCGCTCCGGTGGCCGATGATGCGCGCCGCGTCATCCGCGTCAAATTCAGTCAGGCCGCGCGCGATCACCGCGCCGTCGGGGGCCGCGATATTGACCACGTCGCCGCGTCGATAGTCGCCGCTGCTGCCCTTTACCCCGGCGGGCAGAAGGCTGCGTCCCCGCGCCAGCGCCGCCACCGCGCCTTCGTCCACGACCAGCGTGCCGCGCACGGTCAGTCGCCCCGCCAGCCATGTCTTGCGTGCCGTCTTGCGCTTGTCGGCGCGGAATATGGTGCCGCGCCCCGACTGGACCCAACGGGTCAGCGGCGCGTCGACCCGGCCGGAGATGATCGACAGGTGCATGCCCGCGCCGGTCGCGATGCGCGCCGCCTCCACCTTGGACGCCATGCCGCCCGATCCCATGCCGGACGCCGATTCCGCCGTCGCCATGCTGGTGATGCGCGCGTTGATCCGCTCGACCATGGGGATCAGTTCCGCCGCCGGGTCGACATGCGGGTTGGCGGTGTACAGGCCGTCGATGTCGGACAGCAGCACCACCGCATCCGCCTGCGCCGCCTGCCCGATGCGCGCGGCCAGCCGGTCATTGTCGCCGAACCGGATTTCCTCCGTCGCGACGCTGTCATTCTCGTTCACCACCGGGATCACGCCCAGCCCCAGCAGCCGTTCGAGGGTGGCGGAGGCGTTGAGATAGCGGCGGCGATGCTCCAGATCGTCCAGCGTGACGAGAATCTGCGCGGCGGCGACCCCTTCCGCCTGCAACAGCTCGGCCCAGATGCCCGACAGGGCGATCTGCCCGACGGCGGCGGCGGCCTGCGCATCTTCCAGCGTGGCGCGCCCGCCCTTGGCCAGCCCCAGCCGCCGCGCGCCCAGCGCGATGGAGCCGGACGACACGATGATGAGGCGCTGGCCCGCCCGGTGGCGCGCGGCAATCTCCGCGACCAGCGTCTTCAGCCAGTCGCGGCGGACCTCGCCATCCTTGCTGACCAGCAGGGAGGAACCGACCTTGACGATGATCCGGCCACAGACATTGGCGCGGAACCCCGTAAGCGATTCACTCATGCACTGACCCATGCGAACAGGCGCACCGGCTCGTCGCCGGTCGGATCGGTCCGCTGCGCCCCGCTGCTACCCTGCCCGGCGGAGGGGGCGGCCTGCGCCGCCCTGCGTTCGCGCACCGGCCTGTCTGGCGTGTCAGGGTGAACCTTGCACGCGCTATAGCGTGTCAGATTGGCGACCATGGCTTTGCCTCCTCCGCTTCGCCCTCGCCATCTTCGTCGTCGCCCTCGTCGGACCGATAGCCGGGCTGCCCGACGCGCTCGACCAGCGCATCCAGCAAGTCTTCCACACCCTCGCCGGTCGCGCCGGAGATGATGAATATCTCCTCCACACCGGCCTCCTGCAACTGTTCGGCAATATCTTCCATCAGTTCGGGGCCGAGCAGGTCGCCCTTGTTCAGCGCCACGATCTGCGGCTTTTCGTCCAGCCCCTCGCCATAGGCTTCCAGTTCGCCCATCACGACTTCCCAGGCCTCGATCGGGTCGTCCACCGTCGCGTCGATCAGGTGCAGCAGCACCCGGCACCGTTCGATATGGCCCAGGAAGCGGTCGCCGATGCCGACCCCTTCGGATGCGCCGGCGATCAGGCCGGGGATGTCGGCCAGCACGAATTCATTCTGCTTGTGGCTGACCACGCCCAGCTGCGGCTTGGTGGTGGTGAAGGCATAGGCCCCGACCTTCGCCTTGGTGTTCGTCACCTGGTTGATGAAGGTGGACTTGCCGGCATTGGGCAGGCCGACCAGGCCGACATCGGCCAGCAGCTTCAGCCGCAGCCACACCCATTTCTCCTCACCCGGCCAGCCCGTGCCATGCTGGCGTGGCGCGCGGTTGGTGCTGGTCTTGTAGCTCAGGTTGCCGCGACCGCCATCGCCACCCTTCAACAGGACGATGCGCTGGCCCGGCTCGGTGAAGTCGGCCAGCAACTCGGAATAGCCTTCCTCGTCCGGGTCGGTGATGATCTGCGTGCCCACCGGCACCTTGATGATCTTGTCGTTGCCGCCCGCACCCGTGCGGTTCTTGCCCATGCCGGGAATACCGCGCTGCGCCTTGAAATGCTGGGTGTAGCGAAAGTCGATGAGGGTGTTCAGGCCCGCGACGGCCTCAAAGATAATATCGCCGCCCTTGCCGCCGTCACCGCCGTCGGGGCCGCCATATTGGATGAATTTTTCACGCCGGAAGCTGACGCCTCCGGGGCCGCCCGCGCCGGAGCGAATGAAAATCTTGGCTTGATCGAGAAAATGCATGGCCCGCGCCATAGAGGGATTCGGGCCAAGGTGCCACCACCCAACCGCGTGGAAAGCGGGACAGGGTGCGAATCAGCCGGTTATCTAGCCGGATTCCGGCCGGGACAGCGCCTGTCGCCGCCCCGCCGCCATCTTTTCAGGCGTGTTTTCAGGCCCAGGCGAACAGCTTGTCGCTGTAGATTTCGCGCGCCGGTTCGTCCGTGTCGCGGGAATCCTGCGTCCGGCCGTCATATTCGAACTCGACCACCGCCACGTCGCTGGCCAGCGCGGGGTTGAGGCGCGGTTCGATGCGGCCGGTCGGGCTGAACCCGATCTTGCGCAGCACGCGGGCGGAGGCGGGGTTGTCCAGCAGATGGCCCGCCCGGACGCCCATCAGGCCGGTGGCGCGCGCGATCCGCATCACCGCGCGGGTCGCCTCCGTGGCATAGCCCAGCCCCCAATGGGACCGCTCGATCCAGTAGCGTAGCTCCAGCTTGCCGTCCTCACGCCGCGAAATACCCGCGCCGCCGACCAGCCGGGGCGCGCCGCGCGTGCGCATGAAGGCGAGGAAATCGGGCAGGCGGGGATCGCGCGGTTCGCCGATCCACTCACGGGTGCCGCTGGGGTCGATCGCGGTGGGCGCGTCCAACAGGGTGCGGGCGATGGCGGGATCGCTCAGCGCCTTGGCCAGCGGCTCCGCGTCCTCCGGCCAACTGGGGCGCAATATCAGTCTCTCGGTGCGGGCGAACATCTGCGGTTTTCCTTTTTTGCTCTGGCGTTGCTCGTCCCCGTCGCGCGGCCTTTAGTCTCCAAAGGTGACAGGTATGCGACAGCGCGGGCGGAAATGCCGTGCCGCACTCCCACCCGCTCAACGGCAAAGATCGCCTTTCGATCCCGCGGAATCGCTGTTGGCAAAACGGTCCGCCGCAAATCTGCGGCGGGGCCGGGTCAGCCGGTGTGTTTCAGATATGTGCCGAACCACGCCAGCGATGCGGTCCAGGCTGCAGCGGCGGCCTGCTCATGATAGCTGGGCCGGTAATCCGCCATGAAGCCATGCTCCGCCTCCGGATAGACGGTGATGGCGGACGGGGGCGATTTGCCGGTTTCGGTCAGTTTCGCGCGCATCGCCTCGACATCGGTCAGGGGGATACCGCGATCCTTGCCGCCATATTGGCCCAGCACCGGGGCATGGAGCGCCGCCGCCGTGCCCAGCGCCGACTGCGGCTGGAGCGCGGTCGGCTGGCTGTTCAGCCTGCCATAGAAGGCCACGCCCGCATCCAGGTGGGCCGAATGGGCGGCATAGAGCCACACGATTCGCCCGCCCCAGCAAAAGCCGGTGATGCCGCGCCGCCGCGCATCGCCGCCATGCGCCCCGGCCCAGGCATAGAGGGCGTCGATGTCGGCCAGCACCTGTGCATCGGGGGTGGGGGAGACGATGGTGGCGCTCAGTTGCTTCATGTCGGCGACCTTGGTGGCGTCGCCCGCGCGCGCGAACAGGTCCGGCGCGACCGCGTAATAGCCCGCCTTGGCCAAGCGGCGGCAGATGTCCTTCACCCATTCATGCACGCCGAAGATCTCATGCACCACCACGATGACGGGGGCGGGCTTGCCGCCCTTGGGCCGGGCGACGAACAGCGGCAGGGAGACGCCGTCGGGCGCCTTGAACGTCGTCGTCTCTTGCACCAGCCCGTCGCCGGACGTCTGGATCGTCGCGGCGGAAATCGGCTGGCAGGCGAGGGCGAAACCGGCGGCATAGGCCCCGCCGCGGATCACCGCACGGCGATTGAGGCCGGTCGCGATCCAATTGTCGTCCTCTGGTCCGCTATCGTCTGGCAAAAGATCGTTCGTCATCCTCAAAGCTCCCATGGCCCCGTGCCGCATCGCGAACCTATGGCAATATGATAGGATTGCAAGGATTGGCGGGAA
Source organism: Sphingobium sufflavum (assembly GCF_021403115.1). Taxonomy (GTDB): domain Bacteria; phylum Pseudomonadota; class Alphaproteobacteria; order Sphingomonadales; family Sphingomonadaceae; genus Sphingobium; species Sphingobium sufflavum. Next base: position 74,499 of record NZ_JAJSSH010000001.1, on the reverse strand, counting down.
GGCTGCCGACCGTTCCGGGCGGATCGCTTGACTCGGCTCCGGCCCGCTCGTTACCCCTGACGGTAGAGGACAAGGCTGGCCATCCAGGCACCGGCCGCCCCGCCGGAGAGGCCATGCCCGATACGACTCCGCCCCGCATCCCCAACCTGCCCCGCGACCAGTGGACCGACCCGGCGCGGGAGGTCTTTTCCTTCTGGGGCGAGCCGGGGTCGTGGGAGAATGGATCGCGCACCAATATCCAGATGGTGATGGCCAACCACCCGCCGCTGGGCCGGGCGTTCAACATCTTTGGCAAGCATCTGCTGCTCGATTCGACGGTGCCGGTGCGCGCGCGCGAACTGATCGTGCTGCGGACCAGCTGGCATCTGAAGGCCGAATATGAATGGCATTACCATGTCGGCTACGCGCTCAAGGCGGGGCTTACGCTGGCCGAGGTCGCCGGGATCGGGGAGGGGCCGGACGCCGCCGTGTGGGACGACCGGGAGGAGGATCGGGCGGTGCTGCGCGCGGTCGACGAACTGGTGCGGGATTCGCGGATTTCGGACGCGACATGGGCCACCCTGTCGCGCAGCTTCTCGAAGGAGCAGCTGATGGATATGGTCTTCACCATCGGCCATTATGTGATGCTGAGCTGGTCCATCGCCGCCTTCGGCATCCCGCTGGAGGAGGGTGTCGACCGGATCGGCTTCGATCTCCGCACGGCGTCGGGCCAGACGCCGGGCGTGCGGTTCCGGCCCGGCGAGACGGACGATTGGGCGGAAGGCTGATCGGGCCAGAACGCAGGGCCTGTTCGCTTGACCGGAACAGGGGGCCTGAACAGGGGGTCTGAACGGGGGACCAGATCGCAGGGGCGGCTTGCCTTGATGCCCGCGCTCGCGATAACGGGGTGCATAGCCTTTCATTGGAGAAGATATGTCTGAGCAGACCAGCCCCCGCGTCCCCCCGCTGCCGCGTGAGGAGCTTACCGATCCCGCACGGGAAGTCTGCGCCTTCTGGGGCGAGCCGAACGCCTGGGAAGAAGGATCGAAGACCAATGTCATCAACGTGATGGCGCAGCACCCGCCGCTGGGTAAGGTCTATAACGAATGGGGCAAACACTTCCTTATGAACAACTCGCTGGCCCTGCGCCAGCTGGAGCTGATCGTGCTGCGCGTCGCATGGCGGGTGAAGTCGGCCTATGAGTGGCACAACCATGTCGGCTATGCGATCAACTGCGGCATCACGCTGGAGGAGATTGCGGCCTGTCAGGAGGAGCCGATCGTCTTCGGCTGGGCGGAGCAGGACAAGGCCGTGCTCGATTCCGTCGATGAACTGATCGACCTGGGCAAGATCAGCGATGCGACCTGGGCCACCCTCTCGCGCCATTACAACCGCCAGCAGTTGATGGACCTGACCTTCACCATCGGCCATTATGTGATGACGAGCTGGGCGCTGTCCTCCTTCGAAGTGGGCATCGAACATGCCGACCCCATCGGCTTCGACCTGAAGCATGCATCGGGCAAGGTGCCGGGCGCGACCTACAAGCCGATGGAGACGGAGGACTGGACCTCCACCCGCGGCTATTGAGAGGCGCAGGGGCGGGTGGCCGGGTTACTCCCGGCCGCCTCGCCCGCGATTGTCGGGCCGACGATGCAGGGCCATTCTTCCGTCATTCCGGGAAGGCCGGGATTTCCCCGCAATTAAGGGATGCCCCCGGCTCAAGCGGGGCTTCGCACGCCAGCCGGGTTTAGCCGCAGGGCCATCATCCCGCCTGTCTCCGCCCCCCCGGTCCCGGAACCGTCCGCCTCCCCCGAATCGCCCCATGACGCAAAAAGGGCGGACCTCGCGGCCCGCCCTCTTGGCTTCCCATGTCCCCTTGGGACCGGGATCGTCGCGCTTACTCGGCTGCGAGAGCCACGGCGTCGACGGAAACATACTTGCGGCCCAGCTTGCCGTCATGGAAGGTCACGCGACCTTCGGTCAGGGCGAACAGCGTGTGGTCCTTGCCGATGCCGACGTTGCGGCCCGGATAGACGCGCGTGCCGCGCTGGCGGATGATGATGTTGCCGCCGATGACCTGCTGGCCACCGAACTTCTTCACGCCAAGGCGCTTCGACTCGGAGTCGCGACCGTTGCGCGACGAGCCGCCTGCTTTCTTATGTGCCATTGCTGGGTGCTCCTATCAGGCGCCGATGGACACGATCTTGAGGATCGTGTGCTGCTGGCGGTGGCCGTTGCGGCGACGGTAATTGTGCCGGCGGCGCTTCTTGAAAACGATGACCTTGTCGGCCTTTGCCTGCGCGATGATCTCGGCGGCAACGGTCAGGCCCTTGGTGTCCTTGAGTTCGCTGCCTTCGCCTGCGAACAGGACGTCGTCCAGCGTAACCTTGTCACCGGCGTCACCGGCCAGCTTCTCAACGACGATCTTGTCTCCGGCGGCTACGCGATACTGCTTGCCGCCCGTGCGCACGACTGCGAACATGGGCTTATCTCTTCTGGTCAAAAGCATGACGCGACCGACACCGCAAACCGGGGTCAGCACGCGAGAAGTTGGCGCGTTAGTAGATGAGTTGCGGACTGTCAATGGAGATGCCGGCCGCGAATGTGGGATTCCTGCCCCCTCCCACGGCGCCACTGGCCGGGGTGAGCGGCTTTCCTGTCCGCTATTTTGGACCCTATGCCTTGGACTTGTCGAAAGGCTGCCCTTTCTGAGCAAAGAGCAGGGCCGGGACATTTCGGCGATTCGCCCATCTCGGCGGACGTGACGCCAGTCCTTCCAAAAATAGGGCATAGCCAAGGGAAGCCGGGCGTTGTCGCCGCACCGGACCGGAAACGCCAACGCCCCGCCCTCATGCGATGGCGGCCGCGATTCGCCGCCCGCTCACCCGCGCCTTCCCGCACCCGCCGAATCGGGGACGGCCTCTTCACCATGCACGCGCCCATCTTGCACCGGCTCCGCTCGCCGCCTACATCCCGGCCATCATGCTACGTCGTCTCACCGCCCTCCTTGCGCTCCTGTGGTTCGGGTCCGTCGAATCGGCCCACGCCCAGCAACGCACCTATCCCTCCCTCTCGCGCCGTCCGGTGGAAAGCCGGGACCGCGATGCGGAACTGGCGAAGGCGGCGGAACAGGTGGTCGCGCCCAGGCCGCTCGATGCCGCGGTGCTGGCCGAACTGGGTCGACTCTCGACGCAGGCGACGGCGGGCGGCAGCGCCTTCGACCGCGACGTGGCCCAGTCGGACCGGGCCGTTGCGGCGGCGGCGGGCACGGCGTCCGTCTCCAGCGAAGCCTGGATTCTCGCGCAGCAGGCGCTCAGCGCGCTCGACGCCAGCCGATTCGACAGCGTCAGCGCGCTGGCGGGCATGGACAGCATCTATGTGGAGCAGCTCAACGGGGGCCGCGACGTGTCCGCCGTGGAGGGGTATCGCGCGCCCGTCCTCGCTATGGTCGACCGGCAGAACGACCGGCTGGATTCGCTGCGGTTCAGGCTGACGCGGCCCTGATCGCGTCCTGTGCGGCGGCCTTGTGCATCGCCGCGTTGATGACATAGCCCGCGACGCCCGCTTTCATGCCCGCAATGTCGGCCTCGCTCAGGTCGCGCGCATATTTGGCGGGGCGGCCCTGCCAGAGCTGGCCGGAGGGCAGGCGCTTGCCGGGGGTGAGCATCGCTCCCGCCGCCAGCATAGCGTCCGCTTCGATCTCACACCCGTCCATCACGATCGCGCCCAGCCCGACGAAGGCGCGCGGGTGCAGGATGCAGCCATGCACCATGGCGAGATGGCCGATCAGCACGTCTTCGCCAATGATCGTGGGGTGCCCGTCGGGATTGCCCGGCTTGGGGCTGTCGCAATGGATGACGGTGCCGTCCTGGATGTTGGACCGCGCGCCGATGCGGATATGGTTGATGTCGGCGCGGATCACGCAATTGTACCAGACGCTGGCCTCCGGCCCGATCTCCACGTCGCCAACGATCACCACGCCCGCCGCGATGAAGGCGCTGTCATGGATTCGCGGATATTTGCCGTTGATGGGCAGGATGGTGGGTCCGGTCATGCGGGGCGTCCGATCGCATAGGTGACATGGGGTTTCAGCGGGTCGCCATCGGCCACCGCCGGATGATCGAAATCATGGTCCTCCCGGCGGCCCATGCCAAGCCTTTCCATTAGGCCCCAGCTTCGGCTGTTGGATCGGGCGGTGATCGCCCAGATGCTGTCCACGCCCAGCGTGCGCCAGCCCCAGTCGAGGCTGGCCTCCGCCGCCTCGCGGGCATAGCCCTGTCCCCACAGGTCGGCGTCCAGCCGCCAGCCGATCTCAACCTGCCCCTCGATGGGTGTGCCCTCCGCGCCGGGCTTCAGGCCGCAAAAGCCGATGACCCGGCCATCCGCCCGCCGCTCCATGGCCCAGAAGATGAAGCGATGCGTCTGGCGATAGCCGACCATCAGGTCGACCATCGCGTCGGACTGCGCTCGATCCAACACGGGGCCGAGCGTGGCCATGACGCGCGGGTCGCCGGACAGGCGAAACCAGTCCGCCTTGTCCTCCGGCCGCCACCAGCGCAGGATCAGCCTTTCGGTTGTAACAGTTGTAAAAGTCACCGCGCCATCAGGCGCGCCGCATCCAGCGCATGATAGGTCAGCACGCCGGTGCAGCCCGCCCGCTTGAAGCTCATCAGCGTCTCCAGCACCAGCGCCTCCCGCTCCCCCGCGCCCACGGCGACGGCGGCCTCGATCATCGCATATTCGCCTGACACCTGATAGGCGAAGACGGGGATGTTGAAGCTGTCCTTCACCCGCGCCACCACGTCCAGATAGGGCAGGCCGGGCTTCACCATCACGCTGTCCGCGCCCTCGGCAATGTCCAGAGCGACCTCGCGCAGCGCTTCGCCCATATTGGCCGGGTCCATCTGATAGCTTTTCTTGTTGCCCTTCAGCAGGCCGCCGCTGCCCACCGCATCGCGGAACGGGCCATAGAAGGCGGAGGCATATTTGGCGGCATAGGCCATGATCTGCACGTTGGCATGGCCCTCCTGCTCCAGCGCCTCGCGAATCGCACCGATGCGGCCGTCCATCATATCGGACGGGGCGATGATGTCCGCGCCCGCCGCCGCCTGGTTCAGCGCCTGCCCGACCAGCGCGTCCACGGTCGCGTCATTGACGACATAGCCGGCCTCGTCGATCAGCCCGTCCTGCCCATGGGCGGTATAGGGATCGAGCGCCACATCGGTCAGCAGACCCACGTCCAGCCCCGCATCCTTGATCGCGCGAATCGCCCGGCACATCAGATTGTCGGGGTTCAGCGCCTCGACGCCATCGTCACTGCGCCGGTCGGGCTGGGTGTTGGGGAAGAGGGCGAGGCAGGGGATGCCCGCGTCCACCCCTTCGCGCGCGCGCTCCACGATCCGGTCGACGGACCAGCGCGACACGCCGGGCAGGGACTTGATCGGTTCTTCCACCTGCTTCCCCTCGGTCACGAACAGCGGCCAGATCAGGTCGGCGGGGGAGAGGCGGTGTTCGGCGTGCATCGCGCGGCTCCAGGTGGAGGCGCGGGTGCGTCGCAGGCGGATCGCCGGATAGGCGGCAGGGGTAAAGCTCATGCCCGGCGAGATAAGCCCGCCGGGGTCCGGGATCAATTGGCTTGTGGCTGGACGAAATGCCTCAGCGGGCGGATCAGGCGGTCAGCGCGACCAGATCGACGCCCATGCTGGCGACCAGCGGCAGGCCCACGGCCGCGCCGGCGGACAGGCCGCACAGGATATAGCCGACATAGACCAGCGACCGCGCGTGCGCCCGGCCCTCGCGCTTGTTGCGCGATGCGGACGACAGAACGAAGCTCAGGAGCAGCCCATAAATAACGATAGCGAATTGCAGCATTGGTTCACCCACCCTCAAAACGGCCATGACGGGTTCGGCGCGGACCCCCATCCGCTCCATCCCAATGGCCGACAGTCTGGCCGATCATGGTTAATTTTCCGTTCTTCCGGGCGGCACGGCAATACAAGGGGAACGGTACGGGCGCGTACCGGCATTGCGCCGGGCCGCCAGCGGCGTGCGCCGAACCGCATTATCGCGATGGAACCACCCTCTCCTGCGCGACACCCTGTTCAACGGGGCAGGCGGCTGATATTCGATGCCGCGCATGTCCGATTTCCGCGATCCCTTCGACGCCATCAAGGATCATCCCTTTGATGAGGCGCTTTCCGAACGCTATCTGGTTTACGCCCTGTCGACGATCACGGCACGTTCGCTGCCCGATCTGCGCGACGGGCTGAAGCCGGTGCACCGACGCCTGCTCTGGGCGATGCGGTTGCTGAAGCTGGAGCCGAGCGGGGCGAATCCCGACATCCTCGTCGCCAATCCGGCGCGCAACGGCACCGGCTACAAGAAATGCGCCCGCGTGGTCGGCGATGTCATCGGCAAATATCATCCACATGGCGACACCTCCGTCTATGACGCGATGGTCCGCCTCGCGCAGGAGTTCTCGCTCCGCACGCCTCTGGTCCAGGGTCAGGGCAATTTCGGCAATATCGACGGCGATAATGCCGCGGCCATGCGCTATACCGAGGCGCGGTTGACCCAGCCCGCCGCCGACCTGATGGCCGGTCTGGACGAGGGGACGGTCGATTTCCGCCCCACCTATAATGGGGAGGAGGAAGAGCCGGAGGTGTTCCCCGGCCTGTTTCCCAATCTCCTCGCCAATGGCGCCAGCGGCATCGCGGTGGGCATGGCGACCAGCATCCCGCCGCATAATGTGGCGGAGATCATCGACGCCGCCATGCTGTTGATCGACGCACCCGAATCGGACGATGCGGCGCTGATGCAGGTCGTGCGCGGCCCGGACTTCCCGACCGGCGGTATCCTCGTCGATGGCCCGCATGTAATCGCCAACGCCTATGCCACCGGGCGCGGCTCCTTCCGCCTGCGCGCGCGCTTCGCGGGCAAGGAGGTCGACGGCAAATGGGTGGTGGTGCCGGAGAAGCTCGCCAACGGCACCTGGCAGCTTGTCGTCACCGAAATCCCCTATCATGTGCAGAAGTCGAAGCTGATCGAGCAGATCGCGACGCTCATCACCGACAAGAAGCTGCCGATCCTGGCCGATGTGCGCGACGAATCGGATGCGGAGATCCGGCTGGTGCTGGAACCGCGCAGCCGCACCGTCGATCCCGACGTGTTGATGGACAGCCTGTTTCGCCTGACCGACCTCGAAACCCGCTTCCCGCTCAACCTCAACGTGCTGGACGCGACGCGCACCCCGCGCGTGATGGGCCTGCGAACCGTTCTCACCGAATGGCTGCGCCACCAGATAGAGGTGCTGCTGCGCCGCTCCCGCTACCGGCTGGAAAAGATCGCCGACCGGCTGGAACTGCTCGAAGGCTATATCATCGCCTTCCTCAACCTCGACCGGGTGATCGAGATCATCCGCACCGAGGACGAGCCGAAGCAGGTGATGATGGCGGAGTTCAGCCTCACCGACCGGCAGGCCGAAGCGATCCTCAACATGCGCCTGCGCTCCCTGCGCAAGCTGGAGGAGATGGAGCTGCGCCGCGAGCATGACGAACTGCTCAAGGAGCGCGAGGAGCTGAACAAGCTCATCGACAATCCCGGCCGCCAGCGTACCCGGCTCAAGAAGGATCTGGGTGCGATCCGCAAGCGGTACGCCCCCGAATCGGGCATCGGCGCGCGCCGTACTGCCATCGAGGAAGCCGGTCCCGCTCGTGAGATCCCGCTGGAGGCGATGATCGAGCGCGAACCGATCACCGTCATCCTGTCCCAACGCGGCTGGATTCGCGCGATGAAGGGGCATGTCGACCTGTCCGCCACCGAAGCGGCGAAGTTCAAGGAGGGTGACGGCCCCGCCTTTGCCTTCCACACCCAGACGACGGACAAGCTGCTCCTCATCGCGTCCGACGGCCGCTTCTTTACGCTGGGCGCGGACAAGTTGCCCGGCGGGCGCGGCTTTGGCGAGCCTGTGCGGCTGATGATCGACATGGCGAACGAGACGCAGGTGAAGGCGCTGATGGTCGCTCGCCCCGGTGGTCGCCTCCTCCTCGCGTCCAGCGACGGGCGCGGTTTCGTGGCGCAGATCGACGATGTGATCGCGGAAACGCGCAAGGGGCGGCAGGTGGTCAACCTGCGCCCCGGCTCCTCGCTGGCCGTGATTCGCGTCATCGAACCGGGGGCGGACAGCGTTGCCGTGATCGGCAACAACCGCAAGCTGGTGGTCTTTGCGCTGGCCGAAATGCCGGTCATGGCGCGGGGGCAGGGGGTTCAGCTCCAGCGGTATCGCGACGGCGGCCTGTCCGACGCGACCACTTTTGTCCTGGCGGACGGATTGAGCTGGGCGATGGGCGGCGAGACGGGGCGGACGCGGACCGAAGTCGATCTGTTGCCGTGGCGCGCGGCGCGGGGCGCATCCGGCCGGATGCCGCCACAGGGTTTCCGCCGGGACAATCGTTTTGGGTGAGCCGACTCTAATGATCGGGCGCCAGGCAGCCTAACCTGGTTTAAATCATAGAAAACATTGCGAATTGCCGCATGATTTAGCGTTCATTTACTATCCATTGGCTATGCCATGATTCATGACCGCTCGTGCTGCGCGCCTCAAACAAAGCCCTAAGGCTCCGTTGCGCCATGCTGATTCCGCTCTGGATCTGCATGACATTGCGGGCATGCGCTCGATGGTCGATGCGATTCTTCACCCCGCCGCCGTCCTCCGGCCCTGCGGCGACTCGGTGGAGTTCATCGCCACCAACTGCCGCTTCGATCAGTTCCTGCTGGACCGCAACGCCGAACCCTCGCCGGGGGACGAAGCGCAGCGGGCGGGCTGGATTCCGCGCATCCATGCTGTCGCCATGGGGCAGGAGGATGCGCTCCAGTTCGACCTAGACTATGGCAGCGCGCTCGGTCCCCGCACCTATAGCGCGTCGGTGGCGCGAATCGTCCTGCCCGGCGGGTCCGGCCCGCTGGCCCTATTTACCGCCATCGACCGATCGGACGCCAGCCGGATCGAGAAGGTGCTGCGCCGCGAACTGCTGACCGACATGCTAACCGCGCTGCCCAACCGCGCCGGTTTCCTGGAGGAGGTCGAGACGCGCGACGCGCGGCCGCAGGTCGGCCATGCGATCATCACGGTCGATCTGGTCCGCTTCAGCCGTATCAACGAATCGCTCGGTTCCATCGCGGGCGACGAGATCATCATCACCGTCGCGCGCCGCATCAAGTCGATCCTGCGCGCGGGTGACGTGCTGGGCCGCGTCGGCGGCAATGAATTCGCCATCCACTCGACCGACGTGTCCGGCATGGACGATGTGCTGCAAATCGCCAATCGCGTCCGCGCCGCGCTGGCCACCCCGATTCGCATCTCCTCCTATCTCATCAATGTGGAGGCCGCTGTCGGGTGCGCCCTCGCCAATGGGGACGAGGATGACGCCGAGGAGCTGTTCCGTCGCGCGCAGGCCGCCGTCAAACGCTCCAAGCAAAGCGGCGCGTTCGAGGTTTACCGGCCCAGCACGCTGATCGAAGCGCAGGAGCGGTTCAACCTCGAAAGCCGCCTGCGCGACGCGCTGGCGCAGGATGCGCTGCACCTCGATTTCCAGCCGTTCGTCTCGCTGGCGACCGGGGAGGTCGTGGGGTTCGAGGCGCTGGCCCGCTGGAACGATGCGGAGCTGGGCTTTGTCTCGCCCGTGAAATTCATCCCGGTGGCGGAGGAGTCGGGCCTGATCCTGCCGCTCGGCCGCTGGGCGCTACGCAAGGCGGCGGAGCATCTGGCCCATTGGGACAGGCAATTCGGGGGGCGCGTGCCGCTCACCCTCAACGTCAACGTCTCGCCGGTGCAGATCGCGCGCGACGATGTGGCCGATGCGGTGCGCGAGGCATTGCTGGCGTCGGGCGTCGATGGCGCGCGGGTCACGGTGGAAGTCACCGAAAGCGCCCTTGTCACCGACATCGACAAGACGCGCCGCCTGTTGAACGCGCTCAAGGCGATGGACCTGACCATCGCGATGGACGATTTCGGCACCGGCTTCTCCAACCTCGCCAATCTCCAGATGCTGCCCATCGACGTGCTCAAGATCGACCGCAGCTTCGTGAACGGCATGGTCGACGATGGCGACAAGGTCGCGATCGTCCGCGCCATCCTCAGCCTTGCCGGTGCGCTGGGCATGCGGACGGTGGCAGAGGGTATCGAGACGGCGGAAGTCGGGCAGGCGCTGGCCGATCTGGGTTGCGACCGGGGGCAGGGCTATCATTATGCCCGTCCCATGTCGGCCGACGACGCCTTCGCCTTCTGGCGGGACCGCTACAAGCCCGCGACCTGATCCGCGCTCAGCTCCTCCGGCCGCCGATCTCTCAATTCCCGTCGCCCGCCCTCGTCAGGCCCGGCAGCGAATCGGCCAGCGCCAGCGTTTCCTCCCGCGCCGGATAGCCCGCCGCGATCCATTCCTCTTCCAGTGCCCGCAGGGCCTGCGCGACCTGCGGCCCCGCCGTCATGCCTCGCGCGATCAGGTCGCCGCCGCTGACGGGCAGGCGCGGCGCGGTCCATGCCGCCAGCATCGGCGCCTCCTGTGGATCAAAGGCTCGCCCCAGCGCGATCCGGTCCAGCGCGCCGCGATGGCCCAGCCGATAGGCCAGCGCCCGAGCATCCCCCGTCACCGCCTCGCCCAGCGCCGCGCCGATTCGCGCCCGCGCCTTGTTGGACAGTTTCAGCCGGGCGGCGACCCGTTCCGCCACCGCTCCATCCTCCGGCAACAGCGCGACGAGGCGCAGCAGGCCGTCGGGCGCTTCGCCCATCGCGGTCTCCCGCGCGATCAGCGCCGCGACCCGATTCGGCCCGTCGCCGGTGATTTCCGGGATGATGGATGTGAAGATGCCGCCCTCGACCATCAGGCGCAGCGCGGGCACCGGGTCTGCGGTGCCGAGCAGCTTGAGCATTTCGTCCGCGATCCGCTCACGCGACAGCGCCATCAGGGTTGGCGCCTTGGCGACGCAGGCGGCATAATCCTCCGTCGCGGCATCGGCCACGCCAAATCGGGCGAGGAACCGGAAATAGCGCAGGATACGCAGATGATCCTCGTCGATCCGGGTCGCCGCATCGCCGATGAATCGCACCCGTCCGAGGGCAAGGTCCGCCCGCCCGCCGAAATAATCATGCAGCGCGCCGGTCGACGGGTCGGCGTAGAGTGCGTTCATCGTAAAGTCGCGCCGTGCCGCATCCTCCCGCCAGTCGCTGGCAAAGGCGACGGTGGCGCGCCGCCCATCGGTCGTCACATCATGGCGCAGCGTGGTGATCTCCACTGGCCCGCGCGGCAATATTCCGGTGACGGTGCCATGGGCGATGCCGGTCGGAATCGCCTTGATCCCCGCCGCCTTCAGCCGCTCGATGACAGCTTGCGGACGATGCGCAGTGGCGATGTCCACATCCTTGACCGCCAGCTCCAGCAGCCGGTCGCGCACCGCCCCGCCGACTACCCGTGCTTCCCCGTCGCCGCCCAGCACCGCGGCCAGCCGCAACAGGTCGGGGTCGTCGCGCCAGCCCCCGGCGGGGACATGGTCGGGCAGGGGATCGGGCGCAGCAGCGTCCGTCACCGTCCCGCCCCGCTGGCGCGAAGCGAATCGAGGTCGAGCCGATAGGAGAGGTTGACCAGCATCCCCGCCGTCACGCCCCAGATGCGCCGGTCCTTCCACAATATCTCATGATAATCGCGCATCCGCCCCTCGAACTCGGTGAAGATCAGGCTGCGGCGGGTGGGGTCGAGGGCATAGGCCAACGGCACCTCGAAGATCGCGTCGACCTCGCGCGGTTCGGGCACGAAATCCACGTCCGGCGGGATCACCGCCACGACCGGGATGATGGAATAGCCGGTGTGGGTTCGAAACGGGTCGGTCGTGCCGATCACGTCGACCAGCGCGGGGGGCAGCCCGATCTCCTCCTTCGCCTCGCGCAGGGCGGCGGCGATCGCGTCCGCATCCTCCGGGTCGACCCGCCCGCCGGGAAAGGCGACCTGTCCCGGATGCTTGCGCAACTGCTCCGACCTTTGGGTCAGGATCAGGCCCGGTTCCGGTCGGTCGGTGATGGCGATCAGGACGGCGGAGGGCAGATGGTCGCCCTCCGGCGTCTCGTCATGGGAGGCGCCCAGGACGATGTCGGGATGGGCGCGCGCATGGCCTTCCTCCAGAATGCGCGCGATATGGTCACGCAGCGCCATCGCCGGTCCCGTCCTCCGCGCCGCCCAGCGGGAAGAAACGGCCATGGCTCCACACGCCCACCTCCCCGTTCGCACCTTCTGCGCCCGCACCTTCCTCTATCGCGATGGCGGCCAGCTCATAATAGACGTTGCGCCCGATCCGCGCCTCCAGCCCGCCGCGCACCGCGACATAGGGACGGGGACCATTTTCGTCGTGCCGCACGCTCAGCGCATGATCGCCGTCGAGCAGCACCAGGTCGCCGGTGTTCAGCGAAAAGGCGATCTCCCGCGCCTGCCCTTCGCCGCTCGTCTGCATGGCGATGGCGATGAAGGGGGCGTCCTCCACGTCGATGTCCAGCTTCTCGACCGGCGTGACCAGCACATGGCTGCCGTCCGGTTCCCGCCGCAACACGGTGGAGAAGAGGCGCACCATCTCCTTGCGCCCGATGGGGCTGCCCTCATGAAACCAGGTGCCGTCACGCGCGATTCGCATGCCGCTATGGCCGCAATGGGTGGGGTTCCATTGCTCGACCGGTGGCAATTTGCGTTCGGCGGCCAGCTTCGCAATGTCGGCGAGGGACAGGGTGGCAAGGTCGGGGGGCGGGTCCATGGGCATGCCCCAGAGATAGGGTGCCCCCTCCACCCGCGTAAACCCCTTTGGGCAGAAAGGGGGAGGGCGGTTGTGGGGACGGGGTTTCCTGACATCATCCCGACCGTGATCCGGCGGCCCGCTTTTCTTCAGACTTGAGGCAATGCGAGTGGCCGGAAGAGGTAACTCGACCCCGGATCAAATCTGGGGTGACAGGATGGTCAACGCCCGCACCGATTCGCAATCCGTCGCCGCCCCTCAGGCCGACACTACCGGCCTCGGTCCCAACATGCCCGCGTGGGGCAGGGGATGGCCGCCGGGCCGCGACAGCCGGGCGAGCAGCCGGTGCGCCTCGAACGGACCCGGCGCCTGCCACTGGCCCGTGCCCTCCGCCGTAAAGCCCCAGAAACGCTGGTAATAGCCTGGATCGCCGATCATCATCAGCGGCTCGTCGGTGACGCGCGCCGCTTCCTCGACCAGCCTGTCCATCAGCGCGCGGCCTTCGCCGCTGCCCTGCTGGCCGGGCAGGACCGCGACCGGGCCGACCATGACCAGCGGCGTCTGGACCCCGTCCGGCCCGTGCAGCGCGATCGGCCAGCTTTGCAGCAGTCCCGTCATCGCGCCATTTTCGGTGGAGAAGCTGGCGAAGCTGAGGTCGGTCATCCACGCCATGCCGCGCCGGATCGCATAGGCGGTGCGCCCGCGCCGCTCCGGCCCGAACGCCGTGTCGAGCAGCGCGTCGATCGCATCCGCGCCCTGCGCGGCGAGAGGCTCGAACCGTATCACGTCTTGCCGTACCGTCTTCTAGCGGGCAATAGCGCCCGGAGCGGCGCGCTGTAACGGCTCCGCGGGAAATGGAAAGCGCGAAGATATGGTTGGCATAGGCGGCGGCGTCCCGTCCTACATCCCCTCGGAGGATTTTCTGACGCTGGAGGTCGACGATCTCGACTTCGACGTGCTGACCGGCATCTATTCGGAGGAGACGCATCTGCCGCAGCCGCTGCGGATCAGCGTGCGCGCGCTCCTGACCGTGGCGGACCATTATGACCCCGACACGCCGCTGTCCGCCTCCAAAAACTATATGGACCTGAAACATGCCGCGACCACCGCGCTGCCCGCGGACCGGCATTTCACCCTGATCGAGGCCGTGGCCGACCATATCATCGAAACCGTGTTCCTTCAGGATGAGAAGGTGCGCCATGTCACGGTCAAGATCGTCAAGTTGTTGCTGACCGAACGGACCGAGCAAATCGGCATCACCCTCGGCCGCTGGCGTCGATGATGTCGGCCGGGGCGAAGGCGCGATGAGCGAGGCGGCCCCTCCCTCCGTGGACATCGCCATCGTCGGCGGGGGGCTGGCGGGCGGACTTACCGCGCTGGCCCTCGCCGCACAGCGCCCCGACCTGCGTCTCGCCCTGATCGAGGCGGGGCCGCAATTCGGCGGCAATCATCTGTGGTCCTGCTTCGCCAGCGACATCGCGCCGGAGCATCGCTGGCTGGTCGCGCCGTTGGTCTGCCATGCATGGGATGGCCATGACGTGCGCTTCGCCGACCACGCCCGCCGCTTTGCCCAGGGCTATCAGAGCATCGAGAGCGAGCGGCTGGACGCGGTCCTCCGCAAGGCGCTTCCCCCCGAATCATGGCATCTCGGCACGCCGGTCGATCTGGTGACGCCCACCTCCGTCCGCCTGTCCGACGGGCGGACGATCGTCGCGGGCGGTGTCATCGACGCGCGCGGGCCGGGCGATCTCTCGCACCTTGACCTCGGCTGGCAGAAGTTCATGGGTCAGCGGCTGGACCTCGCCGCGCCGCATGGCCTGACCCGGCCGGTCATCATGGATGCGACGGTGGATCAGGCGGACGGCTATCGCTTCGTCTATCTGCTGCCCCTCGGCCCCCGCTCCATCTTTGTCGAGGACACCTATTACAGCACCGATCCCGACCTCGACACCGGCCTGCTCGAAACCCGCATCGCCGCCTATGCCGCTGGGCAGGGCTGGACGGTGGCGGCGGTCGGGCGCAGCGAGACGGGCGTGCTGCCGGTCGCCATGGGCGGCGATTTGGAGGGGTATTGGCGCGCAGGCGGGGAGGGGGTCGCGAAAATCGGCCTTCGCGGTGGTTTTTTCCACGCCATGACCGGCTATTCGCTGGTCGATGCGGTGCGGACGGCCGTTACTATTGCCGCGCTCCCCGATCTTGGCGGCCCGGCCCTGCATGGCGCGTTGCACGGGGCGGCGCAGGCGCACTGGCGCGGCGGTCGTTTCTATCGTCTGCTCGCACGGCTGCTCTTCCGGGCGGCGGACGCATCGGAGCGTCACCGCATCCTGTCGCGCTTCTATCGGCTTGACCCCGCGCTCATCGACCGCTTTTATACGGGCCGGTCCACAATTTATGATAAGTTGCGGATCTTGGCGGGCAAGCCGCCCGTTCCACTGGGACGCGCGATTACAGTGCTGGGAGCACAGACCAGGTGAAAACAGCCGTCGTGATCGGTGCCGGATTCGGTGGGCTTGCGCTCGCCATCCGCCTGCAATCCGCCGGCGTGGCGACAACCGTGCTGGAGGCGCGCGACCGGCCCGGTGGCCGCGCCTATGTCTGGCATCGCGACGGCCATGTCTTCGACGCCGGTCCCACCGTCATCACCGACCCGGAGTGCCTGGCGCAGCTGTGGCGCCTGTCGGGCCATGACATGGCGCAGGATGTCACCCTGCTGCCCGTGTCGCCCTTCTACCGGCTCAACTGGCCCGACGGCACCAATTTCGACTATGGCAATGACGATGCCGCGCTGATGACGGAGATCGCGAAGCTCGATCCGGCGGATGTCGCGGGCTATGCCAAATTCCTCGACTATGCGGCGGGCGTGTATCGGGAGGGCTATCAGAAGCTCGGCCATGTCGCCTTTCTCGACTTCGCGTCGATGATAAAGGCCGCGCCCTCGCTCGCCCAGCATCAGGCGTGGCGGTCGGTCTATTCCATGGTGTCCAGCTTCGTGAAGAACGAGAAGCTGCGGCAGGCGCTGTCCTTCCACACCCTCCTCGTCGGCGGCAACCCGATGACGACCAGCGCCATCTATGCCCTGATCCACAAGCTGGAGAAGGATGGCGGCGTCTGGTTCGCCAAAGGTGGCACCAATGCGCTGGTCAACGGCATGGTCCGCCATTTCGAACGGCTCGGTGGCACGTTGCGGCTCGGCGATCCGGTGGCGGAGATTGAGACGCTGGGCGACCGCGCCACCGCCGTCTCCACCGTGAGCGGTTTCCGTATCGAGACGGATGCGGTGGTCAGCAACGCCGACCTCGTCCACACCTATGGCACGTTGATCCGGGGCCATCCGCGCGGCCCGTCGCAGGCGGCGAAGCTGGCCCATAAACGCTGGTCGCCCAGCCTTTTCGTCGTGCATTTCGGTGTGAAGGGCAGCTGGCAGGGCATCCCCCACCATATGATCCTGTTCGGTCCCCGCTATCAGGGGCTGCTGAAGGACATCTACGACCATGGCGTGCTGCCGGAGGATTTCTCCCTCTACCTGCACCACCCCACCGTCACCGACCCCAGCCTGGCGCCCGACGGCCACTCGACCTTCTATGCGCTGGCCCCGGTGCCCCATCTGGGCAAGCTGCCGGTGAACTGGGACGAGGTTGGCCCGCGTTTCGCCGACAGCATCCTGGCGGAGGTGGAGCGCCGCCTGATCCCCGACCTGCGGGGTCGCATCACCGTGCAGTTCCATTATACGCCGCGCGATTTCCAGCAGGATCTGGGCGCGTTCAACGGCAGCGCCTTCAGCCTCGAACCGCTGCTGACGCAGAGCGCATGGTTCCGCGCGCACAACCGCGACGACAATATCGCGAACCTCTATTTCGTCGGCGCGGGCACGCATCCCGGCGCGGGCATCCCCGGCGTGGTGGGCAGCGCGCGCGCGACGGCGGAACTGATGCTGGCGGGCGTGCAATGATCCACCTGCGCCATCTCGCCGTCTATTGCGGTTCCGCGACGCCGCCCGATACCGCCTATATCGCGCTGGCCCGCATGGTGGGCGATGCGCTCGCCCGGCGCGGCATCGGCGTGGTCTATGGCGGCGGCCATCGCGGCCTGATGGGGGCGCTGGCCGATGCGGCGCTGGCGGCGGGGGGAGAGGTGACAGGCATCATCCCCCGCGCCCTCGTCAGCGCCGAACTGGCGCATAGCGGCCTCACCCGCCTCGAAATCGTCGAGACCATGCATGAGCGCAAGGCGCGCTTCACCGACCTGTCGGACGGTTTCGTCACCCTGCCCGGCGGCGTCGGCACCATGGACGAATTGTGGGAGGCGGTCAGTTGGGCGCAGCTTGGCTATCATGCCAAGCCCGTGGGCATCCTCAATCATGGCGGCTTCTTCGACGGGCTGCTTGCCTTCAACGCCCATATGGTCGCGACCGGCTTCATCCGGGCGGAACATGCGGGGATTCTGATCGCGCGCGACACGCTCGACGCGCTGCTCGACGCCATGGCCACCTATCGCCCGCACCGCGCCATCTTCGCCATGACGGCGGCGGATTTATAATGGCGTCGCGCGACGCTCTGGTCGCGCATGCCCGCGCCAGCATCGCGCGCGGATCGAAAAGCTTCGCGGCCGCCTCCCGCCTGTTCGACCCCGTCATGCGGGAAAGGGTGTGGTTGCTCTACGCCTGGTGCCGCGCCTGCGACGACATCGTCGATGGACAGGATCATGGCGGCGCGATGACCAGCGTGGCCGACCTCGACGCCCGTCTGTCCCGCATCGAACGGCTCACCGATGGCGCGCTGGCCGGGCAGCAGACGGGGGAGGCCGCGTTCGACTGCCTCGCCCTCGTCGCGCGGGAGTGTGCGCTGCCCCATCGCTATGTCCACGATCTGCTGGAAGGCTTCGCGCTGGATGCGGAGGGCTGGCGGCCCGAAACGCTCAATGACCTGCTCGCCTATTGCTATCATGTCGCGGGCGCGGTCGGCTGCCTGATGGCCATCGTCATGGGGGTGGAGCCGGACGATGATGCGGTGATCGACCGCGCCTGCGACCTCGGCCTCGCTTTCCAGCTCGCCAATGTCGCGCGCGATGTGGCGGAGGATGCCGCCGCGGGCCGTTGCTACCTGCCGCGCGACTGGCTGCGCGAGATGGGGCTGGACGAGGGCGCCCTGAGCGATCCTGTCGCCCGGCCCGGTCTGGCGATTCTGACCGGCCGCCTCGCCGCACTGGCGGCCCGGTACGAGGCCAGTGCACGGGTGGGCACGCCCGCCCTGTCCTACCGCGCCGCTTGGGCGGTGCTGGCGGCGGCGGGCATCTATGGCGGCATCGCGCGTAAGGTTGGTGCGGCGGGGCAGGGCGCGCTCGACCGCCGCATGACCACCGGCACGGGGGAGAAGCTGGGCTGGCTCGTCCGGTCGGCGGGGCAGGGCGCCGTGCGCGCGCGCCTCTATCCCCTTCATCCACGCGATCCCGCCCTGTGGAGACGCCCGCAAAGCTGGTCCGCCTGCCGCTCTACCGAATGAGAATCGCTCTTAAAAAAACAGTTTCGATACTATCGAAATTCAGCTAGGGCTGCGCGCCATGTTCAACGATTCCACGACACCCCTCTCGCTCCTCCAGACCCGCCGCAGCGGCAAGCCGCGCGCGATGGTCGCCCCCGGCCCGACCGACGAGCAACTTCGCACCATCCTCTCCGTCGGTATGCGCACCCCCGACCATGGCAAGCTCGCCCCCTGGCGCTTCGTCATCGTGCCGCAGGAGCGGCGCGCCGCGTTCGAGGCGGTGCTGGCGGAGGCGACCGGCCGCGCCCATGGCAAAGGGCCGGTGGACCTCCCCGCCAACCGCGAATTCGCGCAGCAGGCCCCGACCCTTGTCGTCGTTCTCTCCAAACCGATCCGCGAGGCGAAGATTCCGGTGTGGGAGCAGGAATTGTCCGCCGGGGCCGCCTGCATGAACATCGGCCATGCCGCCCATGCGCTCGGTTTCGTGGCGGGCTGGCTGACCGGCTGGGCGACCTATGACGATCATGTGCGCGATGCCTTTGGTGGCCCGGACGAACGGATCGCGGGCTTCATCTACATCGGCACTGCCGGTGCAGAGCTGGAGGAACGCCCCCGCCCGGATTATGAGGATGTCGTCTCGGTCTGGTAAGGCCCGGTCGAGGGTTTCCGCCGGGGTCGCTGGCACAGCCCGTCTTGCGCGCTTCGCTGTGTTATGGCACTGATGCAGTCATGGCCGAGGATGTGCGACCCGTCTATCTGCGTCTCAGGGACATCATCACCGCGTCGATATTGGACGGGGTCTATGATGATGGCGCGATGCTGCCGTCCGTGCGCGCCCTCGCCGCGGCCCAGGGCGCCAACCCGCTGACGGTGGCCAAGGCGTATCAGAGTTTTCAGGACGACGGCCTCATCCTCGTGCGGCGCGGGGTCGGCCTGTTCCTGGCGGAGGGCGCATCGGCCCGCGTGCGCGCGGCGGAACGGGCGCGCTTTCTGGGCAGCGTCTGGCCGCCGGTCGCGCAGCAGATGCGCCGCCTCGGCCTCACCCACGCCGACCTGCCGCAGGATGTGTCACAGGACCTGTCTCTGGGCGAGGATGCCTGACCGCCATCAGGCGCTCAGGTCATAGCTTTTCATCAGATCATATAATGTCGGCCGGCTCACCCCCAGCAGTTTGGCCGCGCCGGAGATATTGCCGTCCGCCCGCGACAGGGCATGGCGGATGGCCTGTCGGTCCGCCCGTTCCCGCGCCGCCTTCAGGTTGACGATCGCGCCGTCCGCGTCGCCCTCGCCGCCGGGCAGGTCCAGGTCGCGCGCGGCCACCATCTTGCCCTCCGCCATGATGACGGCGCGCTTCACCCGATTCTCCAGCTCCCGCACATTGCCGGGCCAGGTCCAGCTGTCGATCGCCGCCACCGCGTCCGGCGCGAATCCGGTGACGGCGGGGTTCATCGCTGCCGCATGCCGTTTCAGGAAATGCCGGGCCAGCAGCATCGGATCGCCGGGCCGCTGCGCCAGCGTGGGGATGCGGATCACCATCTCGGCCAGCCGGTAATAGAGGTCATCGCGAAAGCGGCCGTCGGCCATCATCGCGTCAACGTCCTGATGGGTGGCGCAGACGATGCGCGTATCCACCCGGATCGCTTCCCGCCCGCCCAACCGCTCGACCGTCCGTTCCTGCAGGAAGCGCAGCAGCTTGACCTGAAGGGGCAGCGGAATATCGCCCACCTCGTCGAGGAACAGGGTGCCGCCGTTCGCGCCCTCGATCTTGCCCGGGGTGGTGCGGATCGCTCCGGTGAACGCGCCCTTCTCATGCCCGAACAATTCGCTTTCCAGCAGCGTCTCCGGAATGGCGGCGCAGTTGATCGCCACGAACGGCCCGCCCCCGCGCGGGCTGGCGTCATGCACCGCGCGCGCGATCAGCTCCTTTCCCGTCCCGCTCGCGCCCAGCAGCATCACCGCCACCTCGGCGGGGGCGACCCGCTCCACCATGCGCGCGACCGCCATCATCTCCGGCGCGCCGGTGACGAGGCCGCCCAGCACCCGCCGGTCCTCCGGCGCCCTGTCCGCCAGCCGCACATTCTCCGCCTCCAGCCGGTGGACGTGAAAAGCGCGCGCGACGATATGGCGCAGCGAATCGAGGTCGATGGGCTTTTGGTAGAAATCCCACGCTCCCTCCGCGATGGATCGGCGCGCGCTTTCCCGCTCGCCATGGCCGGACGCGATCACCACCTTCGTATCGGGCGCGATCCGCAATATCTCGGCCAGCGTGGCGAAACCCTCCGTCACCCCGTCCGGGTCCGGTGGCAGGCCGAGGTCCAGCGTGACGACATGCGGGGATTCCGCGCGCAGGATGGCGATCGCCTCCTCACGGTCGCCCGCCATGAAGATCTGATATTCGTCATAGGACCAGCGGAGCTGCCGTTGCAGTCCGGCATCATCCTCGACGATCAGCAATTTCGGGCGGCTATCAGCCATCAGCCGGTCTTTCGGTCACGCAGGTGGGGGAGGGGGGACAGGGCGTCTGCCTCACTGTCCACGACCAGCGGCAAAGAAAGCGTAAATTCGGTGCCCTCGCCCTCGCGGCTGGTGACGCTCAACTGTCCGCCCATCGCCATTATCAGGGATCGGGCTTCGTGCGCGCCCAGCCCGAATCCCATCGCCTTGGTGGAGGCAAAGGGCCGGAACAGCCCGTCGCGCACGAATTCGGCCGACATGCCGCAGCCCCGGTCGGTGATCCCGACCCGTGCCCTGTCCCCCTCCTGCGTCAGGGCGAGCCGCACCGGCGCGCCGTCCGCCAGCGTCGCGTCGAGGGCGTTCTGCACCAGATGGCCGATGGCCTGCGTCAGCCGCCCGGCGTCGCCGCGCACCATCAGCCGCTCCGTGCCCGACACCTGCACCCGGCCGCGTGCCGCGCCGCGCCCCGTCACGTCGCGCACCACCGCGCCCATGTCGCATACGGCCCTGTCGCCCGCCCGCACCGGGTCGGGCCGGGCCAGCCGGGCGATCAGGTCGTTCATCCGGTCCGCCGTCTCGCGCAGGGTCAGCACCATGTCGGCGCGAAAGGCGGGGTTTTCCGCATGACGCTCCGCATTGGCGGCCAGCAGGCTCATCTGGCTGACCATATTCTTGATGTCGTGCAGGATGAAGGCGAATCGGCGGTTGAACTCGTCGAACCGCTGCCCCTCGGCCAGCGCCTGTTGCTGCCGCCGCTCGTTCAGTGTCACGGCCAGTTGCCGCGCGACGACGCGCAGCATGTCGAGGTCTTCCCAGTCCACGCCGCCGCGCCCCGGCGGCCGGGCGAGCAGCACCGCACCGGTCAGTATGCCATGGTGGATCAACGGCACCAGCGTCCAGGCGGCCAGCGTCTCCGCCATCCAGCGGGGCAGGGCGTCGGCCAGCGGGTCGGCGGGGTCGAGGATGTCCGCGATCCATCCCGACGCCTGCAATCGTTCGGCCAGCCCGGCGTCGATCACATGGCCCGGTGCGTCCGCCTCCGGCCAGTTCCAGTCCGCCTCCGGCGCCAGCGTCCCGTCCTCCCCCCGCATCATCAACAGCGCACCGGGCGCGCAGACCAGTTGCGCCACCGCTCGCGCGGCCCGGCGCGGGGGCAGGCCGCCATCCGTTCCGTCGCTGCCCAGCGTGTCCGCAAAGCGCATCCACTCCTGCCGATAGTCGTATCGGTGGGTGAACAGATGCTTGGCCACCTCCACCCGCAACCAGGCGCGAAAGGGCGCGGACGGTAGCAGGATCAGGGTGAAGACCGACAGGGCGAACACCGCGCCCAACTGGATAAGCTGGGCTGGCACATTCTCCGTCACGCGGATCAGCACGATCATCGCCAGCAGAACGACGGCATAGAGGATCGCCAGCGCGACGGTGACGGTGTGATAGGTCGCACGGCGCGACAGGGTGATCGCCCGCCGCTCCCGCTGCCCCGTGCCCAGCATGATGAGCGGCGCGATCAGCGTCATCACCACGCCGCGCATCTGGCCGATGGCGATGAAGCGGCCGTCGCTCAGCCACGCCAGCAGATAATGGTTGAACTCATAGGCCCACAGGATGGTGAGCGCGCAGCCCAGCCAGCCTATGCTGCTGCTCCTCTCCCGGTCCAGCCGCGCATACAGGCCATGGAGCAGGAAGATCGCGCCCAGCGCCGTGGACGCGCGCAGCAGCCAGCTCGTCTGGACCAGCGGCTGCACCGTCTCCTCGGTCAGTACCAGGTCGCTGACCACCATGTCGAGGCATAGCTGGCACCCCAGTGCCAGTAGCAGGGCATAGAATACCGGCCGCGCGCCGGCGGGCATCGCATCGACGCCGGGCCGGGTGCTGGACCCGCGCAACAACAGCCAGGACACGGTCAGCCAGGCCCCGTTGCGCGCGGTCTCCGCCACCCCGCCCGAAAAGCTGGGCAGCCCTGCCACGCTGCGCGCCACCAGACCATAGAGCGCCCACAACGCCGTGATGACGAGGGCGACGATCAGCATCTGCCGCGCGGAACTGTTGCCGCCCTGCCCCCCGCCAGCCTGCCCCCCGATACTCTGCTGTCCGCTGCCCTGTCGTGACGTCACTATCGCGATGGCCGTGAACAGGGCCGCCGCCAGCGCATAGCCCCAGTCGCCCAATATGACCCAGAAGCCGGTCATGGCTGCTCGTCATTCAGGGTGGCGGCACCGGCCCGCACCGATTCAGCATCGCCGAATCGCATGTCAGCGCGCACCCTCCGGCCAGATGATGACGCGGATCGTCTGGAGCAGGATCAGCAGGTCGAGGAAGGGGGAGTAATTCTTGGCGTAATAAAGGTCATATTCCAGCTTGTTGCGGCTGTCCTCGATCGACGCGCCATAGGGATAGTTGATCTGCGCCCAGCCGGTGATACCCGGCTTCACCATATGCCGCTCCGCATAATAGCGCAGGTGCTGGACCAGATCGTCGACGAACTGGCGTCGTTCCGGGCGCGGCCCCACGAAGCTCATGTCGCCCTTCAGCACCACCCATGTCTGCGGCAGTTCGTCGATACGCAGCTTGCGCAGCCAATATCCGACGCGGGTGATGCGCGGGTCGTCTTTCTCCGCCCACACCGCCTGTCCGTTCACCTCCGCGTCGATCCGCATGGTGCGCAGCTTGACGATCTGGAACTCCTGCCCGAACAGGCCGACACGTGCCTGCCGGTAGAAGGCCGGTCCCTTGCTATCGAGCTTCACGATCAGCGCGCCCAGCAGGATGACCGGCGCGGTAAGCACCAGCAGCAGCGCGCTGGCGCCAATGTCGAACAGGCGCTTGGCAAGGCTGGACAGGCGTTGCCCGGCGGAAAATCCGTCGGAAAAGATCAGCCAGCTCGGATTGACGGTGTCCAGGTCGATACGGCCCGTCTCCCGCTCCAGAAAGGTGGACAGGTCGTTGACGTGCACGCCGGTCGTCTTGATGCGCAACAGGTCCGCCATGGGGACGGAATTGCGCCGTTCCTCCAGCGCCAGGATGACCTCGCTCGCCGCCATGCGCACCACGAAGTCGGACAGGTTGAAGATGGCGTTGCGGTTGATCGCTTCCTCGATCACCTGCTCGCCGTCGTTCATCTGGATATAGCCCACGACCAGAAAGCCGCTGCCCTTGCGTTGCTCCAGTTGGCGCACCCGGTCGGCGCGCTTGCCCGCGCCCAGCACGACCAGCCGCCGCTTGAACGCCTCCCCGCCCAGCATGGAGCCGATCATGACCCGCAGCGCCAGCAGCGCGCCGAACGACAGCACCATGGCGTAGAGCGAATTGGACCGCCACAGCGTCAGTTGCGGCATGGTGAAATGCATGACCGACAGGAAGATCACGCCCAGCGAGATGGCGACCAGCAGGCGGGCGGTGGCGAACCGCAGCGATTGCAGCGCTTCAGGGCCATAGACCCCCACCGCGATCATCGACACCAGCAAGGATACGCCAAAGCTCAGCAGCGGCCCGACCCGGCCATAGATTTCGCCGACATCCATGCCGATCTGCTGCGCGCGCAATATCCAACCGGCCTCCGCCGACGCGATCAGCAGCAGGAAATCCAGCAGGCCGAGCAGCAGCACGGGGTAGGGGATATAATGTTTGAAGAGCCTGATCATCGTGCCGCTGTCCTTGGCACCGCGCCGGGGCGACGCCTGCCGTCCGGCGCGCCGTCCCATTGTGGTACGTTCATCCGGCTCGCTTATGCCCGGAAAAAGCAAAAATAGACTGAACAAAGCGGTGGGCATGGCGCGAACCCTGCCGCCACCCCTTGGACCGGCCCCGCCACGCACCCCCGGATCGCGCTCGTCGCTGGTCCCACTCCCGCCCCCGGCCTCCGCCGCCCCGTCCGCCGCCGGGCCATGCCATACACGGGCCGTTCAGCCGCCGGGGCGGAGGATGCCGCCATGACCCCTGCACCGCGCTCCACCCTGCCGTTCCTGCCGGCCCTCGGCCTCCTCCTCGCCGCAGCGTTCCTCCCCGCCGCGCTCGTCGCCGCGCAGGAACCGGACGAACGGATCAACGCGCTGGTCGTCTATGGCAATGATCCCTGTCCCCAGTCGGACGACGGCACCATCATCGTGTGCGCGCGCAAGCCGGAGAATGACCGCTATCGCATCCCCAAGGAATTGCGGAAGAAGGAGGCGGTGACGGTCGGCGCACCCGGCTGGGCCAGCAATGTGCAGTCGCTGGAGGCGTCAGGCCGCGTGCTCCTGCCCAACAGTTGCTCGGCGGTCGGCACCAATGGCTTCACCGGCTGTTCGCTGGCCATGCTGCGCCAATGGTATGCCGAACGGCAACTGGAAGGCCGCGCTCCCCCCGCCCGCTAGGGCTTATGCAGGATTTGGCGCGCGATAACGCCGGTCCGCACATTCATGTCTGAACTTTTGCCGGATCGCGACGTTGCTCCTCTCAATGACCTTTTTTCGAGGAGCACCTGATGGCCGATGCCCGCATCTTCGCGGATCTGAAGAAGGATCACGACAATCACCGCGCCCTGCTCGCCCGGATCGACGAGACGAAGGACAAGGGCGCGCTGGAGAAATTGTTCATCGAATTTCGGACGGAGGTGACGGCCCATGCCGCCGCCGAGGAGGAAAGCCTCTACTCCACCATGCTCGCCAAGCCGGACTTGCGCGAGGAGGCGCAGCACAGCGTTTCCGAGCATAAGGAGATTGAGGATTATATGGAGGAGATGGCCGACCATGACGCCGGTTCGGTGAAATGGAACGCTATCTATGCGCAACTGCGCAAACGCTACCTCCACCATATCGAGGAGGAAGAGGAGGAGATGTTCCCCGAAGCCTCCGATGGCCTCTCCGATGCGGAGGAAAAGCGCCTCGCCACGGTCTTCGAGGCCCGCAAGCCCGCCGAGCTGAAGCGCGCGGAAAAAGCCATCGCCGAAGAAGAGAAGGCGTAAACCGCCTTCTCCTGAAGCCGTCCCGCCATCATCGGCGCTGAACGGCTGAAGCGCCCCTTATAGCAGCCCCAACCGCGCCAGTTCGCTGGCCAGAGCGGGCGGCAGCGTGTCCCCGCTGTCGCCCGTCGCATCCGCAGGCTTGTCGCTATCCTCCAGATAGCGCCAGCCCTGATGCGCCCGGCGCGGCCGCGCCTCCACCGCGATCAGGCGCGGTTCCAGCCTGATCCACACCTTGCCGTCCGGCTTCTCCGCAAAGCCGCGCAGCGGGCTGCGCCCCACCATCACCCCGCCCAATATCCAGTAGAGCGAGCCGCCCTCCATCTCCGCCACGCGCTTGGGCATGTAGCGAGTGGTGAGGAGCGCCTCCTCCGCATGGCTCTCCAGCCAGGCGCGCAGCGTGACCGCGCTGTCCGAGCCAAAGGCGATCTTGGTCATGTGGAGCGGCACCGCCCGCCCCTATCCCGCGATGCCGCTGAGCGTCGCCAGGCCCAGGAAGGCGAAAAAGCCCATGGAATCCGTAATCATCGTGACGAAGATGGAGGAGGCCACCGCCGGATCCTGATCCAGCCGGTCGAAGATCAGCGGCACCGCGACCCCCGCCAGTCCGGCGGTCACGATATTGGTCATCATGGCCGCCGCGATGACCATGCCCAGATGGCTGTCCTGAAAGACCAGCGATACACCGACGCCCAGCGCGATGGCGACCGTGCCGCCGTTCATTACCGCGACCTGCAACTCGCGCCGGATCGACCGCCATGTGTTGGACTGGGTAATCTGGTTGGTGGCCAGCGCCCGCACGGTCACCGCCATCGTCTGGCTGCCCGCATTGCCGCCCACGCCCGCCACGATCGGCATCAGCGTCGCCAGCGCGACCATCCGCTCGATCGTATGTTCGAACAGCGCGATGATGGTGGAGGCCAGCAGCGCGGTGAACAGGTTGGTCAGCAGCCAGCGCACCCGCGCTTTGTAACTGTCGACCACCGGCTCGTTGATGTCGCCCTCGCCCGCGCCGGACAGGCGCAATATGTCTTCGCCCGCCTCCTGGCTGATGACGTGCACGATGTCGTCGACGGTTATCATGCCCGCCAGCCGCCCGGCCGGATCGACCACGGCGGCGGAGATGAGCGCATATTTCTGGAAGCGCAGCCCGACTTCCTCCTGATCCATGTCGACCGGGATCAGCGTCTGCTCGCGCTTCATCACATCGGCCATGGCAATGCCGCGCGGACAGGTCAGCAGCCAGCTCAACTGGCACGTCCCGATCGGCCGGTGGCCCTCGTCCACGACGAACACTTCCCAGAAGTCGGTGGTCAGGTCGCTGCCGTGTTGCAGGAAGTCGATGACCTGCCCCACCGTCATATGCTCCGGCACCGCGATCAGGTCGCGCTGCATCAGGCGGCCGGCGGATTCCTCCGGGTAGGACAGGGCGCTCTCGATGGCGGCCCGGTCCTCCGGCTCCATCGCGTCGAGCACGGCCTTCTGGTCGTCCTCCTCCAGATCCTCGATGATCGCGACCGCGTCGTCGGTGTCCAGCTCGCTGGCGATGTCGGCGAGCTGTTGCGGCTCCAGCGCCTCGACGATGGCCTCGCGGACATAGTCGTTCAGTTCGGACAGCACTTCCGCGCCGACCAGGTCGCCCAGCGCCGCCGCCACCGCGCCGCGCTGTTCATTGGGGACGAGTTCGAGAAGGTCGGCGATGTCCGCGGGGTGGAGCGGCGCGACCAGTTCGCGGGCCTCCTCGTCCCGGCCCTCGTCCACCGCGTCCAGCACGGCGTTGACGAAGTCCGGCTTCAGCCGGTCGTCCTCGTCCAGCGAGCCGCCGTCCTCCATCACGATTTCGCCGTCCGCCCGCTCGTCGTCGATCGGGCCGTCGCCGTGCGAACCGGGGCGTACACTGGCCTTGTCGTCACTCATCGCCAGCTCCTTTCGCACTGCACAACGTATCCGGCCCTGCTTTTGCCCAGCTTGTGCCCAAATGCAATCATCCGGGGGCTTTCATCGACGCGGGTTAGGCGATAGGACGGCCCGCCTGTACCGGGTGCCCGCCGCCCGGACGCCAATCTTTCAGAAGGATGCCCCATGGCCGATCAGACCCTTACCCTCACGCTCGACACGGGCAATGGCACCGGCGATGTCGTGATAAAGCTGCGTGACGACCTGGCGCCCGGCCATGTCGAGCGTATCGTCAGCCTCGCGAAGGAAGGCTTTTACGATGGCGTGGTGTTCCATCGCGTGATCGACGGCTTTATGGCGCAGGGCGGCGATCCGACCGGCACCGGCATGGGCGGTTCGGAGCAGCCCGACCTCAAGGCGGAGTTCAGCGCGGAACCGCATGTGCGCGGCGTTTGCTCCATGGCGCGCGCCAGCAACCCGAACAGCGCGAACAGCCAGTTCTTCATCGTGTTCGACGACGCCACCTTCCTCGACCGCCAGTACACTGTCTGGGGTCAGGTCACGTCCGGCATGGAGCATGTCGACGCCCTGCCCAAGGGCGAGCCGCCGCGCACCCCTGGCAAGATCGTCAAGGCGACCGTCAGCGAAGGCTGACAATTGGTGACCGTCAGCGAAGGCTGAATCCAGCGTCCCTATTATCGGTAAAAACCCTCCCCGGACCTGTGCCGGGGAGGGTTTTTCGTTATCCGAGGCTTCCGGCTCAAAGAGGAATGTCGTCCCCCTCCCGCTTGCGGGAGGGGCCGGGGGTGGGCAAGCGACCGACAGGTCGCTGTCGGCGTCGAACACCGCGCGAGCCTATCCCCAACCTCTCCCGCAGGCAGCAGGGAAGGCACCCCCAAATCCCCTCCCCACACCCTAATCGCTTGACAGGGGGAAGTGCGCCCTGTCTGTTTCCCGGCCAATATCGGGGGGTGGCAACTATGGATGCAGACAGGCCGAGCGCGTCTCGCTTTACTGGGCGATGGCAGGACTATGCGCCTATTGCCTTCACCAACCTGTTGCTGATGATCGTCACGCTGGGCATCTATCGTTTCTGGGCGACGACGCGGACGCGCAAATATCTATGGGCCAACACCCATTTCATCGACGAATCGCTGGAATGGACCGGGACCGGCGTGGAACTGCTCGTCGGCTTCCTCATGGCGCTGGTCTTTTTTGGCATCCCCTTCTTCTTTCTCCAGTTTGGGGCGCAGGCGCTGGCGTTGCAGGGGCATGCCGCCATCGCGGGCCTGCTGGGCATCGCTGCCTTTCTCGTCCTGCTGATGCTGGCGGGCGTCGCGCGTTTCCGGGCGCTGCGCTACCGGCTCAGCCGCAGTTGGTGGCACGGCATCCGGGGTGGCAGCGATGACAATGGCATCGCCTATGGCTTCTCTTGGCTGTGGAAGAGCATCGTCGGCGCGCTGCCGCTCTGGCTGTTGATTCCCTGGTCGATGACATCACTGTGGAACGACCGGTGGGAGAGGATGAGCTTCGGGTCGCAGACCTTCCGGTCGGAGGCGCAGGCGGGACCGATCTACAAGCGGTTCCTGCTCTTCTACCTCCTCCCCTTCGTGATCGCGGCGGGGGCGGTCGGGGTCGCCGGGCTGTTCGCATCCGGCTTCCTGCGGCGGGACATGGACGTGACGGCGGCGATCGGCGCCATCCTCGTCCTGATCGTGGCGGTCATCGGCATCTACATCCTGCTCGGCCTGATCGCGCTGGCCTATTATGCGGCCTTCCTGCGGGAGGCGATCGGCAATCTCTCGCTGGGTGAGATCCAGTTCCAGTTCGGGGCGAAGACGGTGCAGTGGCTCAAGCTGTTCCTGGGCGATGTGCTGCTGGTCGTCGTCACGCTGGGCTTCGGGGCGCTGTTCCTCTCCTATCGCCACTGGAAATTCTTCGTCACCCATCTGGAGGCGACCGGCGAGGTCAGCCTGTCGGCGCTGGGTCAGTCGCGCACGCGCGAGCCGGGACAGGGCGAGGGGCTTCTCGACGCCTTCGACCTCGGCGCGCTCTGATCGACGGGGGCGGCATGGACGACGGCGCAGCGATCACGGGGCAGGACGGCCAACAGGGCGCCGCATGGCATTATGACGGCCGCTCCGCCACGCGCCATGCGGTGCGGGTAGCGCCCACGGGGGAGGGCTTCACCCTGTCGGGCGACGGCGTCTTCAGCGGGCCGCACCGCTGGTCGGACATTGCGGCGCTCGACGGGACGCGGGGCCGGTCGGTCTATGGGCTGAACGGGCTGGCGGGCTGGCGGCTGATCTTCGAAGGGCCGCCACCGGAGGCCTTTGCCGTGCATCTGCCGCTGCCCGCCCGCTATGGCCGGTGGGTCGATCGGTTCGGCCTGACCCGCGCCGCCATCGGCTTTACGGCGATCGCGGCGGGATTCGTCGCGCTGGTGCTCAGCGCGCCCTCCTGGATCGCGCCCTTCGTGCCCCGTTCGGTGGAGAACCGGCTGGGCGACGCGATGATCGGCGATTTCGGCGGGCGCTTCTGCCGCACGGCGGCGGGGCGGACGGCGCTGGACCGGCTCGCCACGCATCTGGGGGCGGAGGCGGCGGGCGTCCGCTCGGTCGAGGTCGCCAACATCCCCATGGTCAATGCGGTGGCGATGCCCGGCGGGCGGATCATGATCTTCGACGGGCTGCTGAAACAGGCGAAGTCCGCGGACGAGGTGGCGGGCGTGCTGGCGCATGAGATCGGCCATGTCCGCCACCGCGACACCATGGCGGCGCTGATTCGCCAGCTCGGCCTCAGCATGGTGCTGGGCGGGCTGGACGGCAATGTCGGCGCGCTCGTCTCCGGCGCATTGTCGCTCAGCTATGGCCGCGATGCGGAGCGGGCGGCGGACGTCTACGCCATCGACGCGCTGCGCACCGCCGCCATCTCACCCGATCCAATCGCCGCCTTCTTCGACCGGCTGGGCGGGGGCAAGGGCGGGGAGAAGCTGGAACGGGCGACGGGCTGGATCAGCTCGCACCCCGTCTCGGCGGATCGCAAGGCGGCGTTCCAGAACAGCAAACAGCGCGGCAAAACTTATGGCCCCGCGCTCAGCGATGCCGACTGGGCGGCGATCCGGGGCATGTGCCGCGCCGATCCGAAGGGCGCGAAGGCGAGCGGATTTTCCTGGTGAGACATGACTGACGAGACGGTTCCTGCGCACCCCCTGATTGAGATGCCCCCGCTTCAGATGCCCCCGCTTCAGATGATTGCGCGGGCGGACGGCCTGCGCCTTGCCTGCCGCTATCGGGAGGGGGCGGGACCGGCGATCGTCTTCCTGCCCGGCTATATGTCGGACATGGACGGGGGCAAGGCGTTGGCGCTCGACGCATGGGCGGCGCAGGAAGGGCGGGCGATGCTGCGCCTCGACTATGCCGGCTGCGGGGCGAGCGAGGGGGCGTTCACCGACGGCACGCTGGCCAGCTGGCGGGACGATGCGCGCTTCCTGATCGACTGTTTCGTGCCGGGCGAGGTTATATTGGTCGGGTCGTCGATGGGCGGCTGGATCGCGCTGTTGCTGGCGCGGGCGCTGGGGGCGAAGGTGCGCGGGCTGGTCGGCATCGCCGCCGCGCCGGACTTCACCCAATGGGGCTTTACCGACGACCAGAAGGCCGTCCTTCAAAGCGAGGGGCAGATCGTCGAGCCGACCGATTATGGCGACCAGCCTTATGTGACCACCCGCGCCTTCTGGGAATCGGGGCAGGCGAATCGGCTTCTCGACGCCGCCATCCCCATCGAAGCGCCCGTGCGGCTGGTGCAGGGGCAGGCCGACCCGGATGTGCCCTGGCTCACTGCGCTCACCATTGCGCGGCGGATCAGTTCAGCCGATGTACAGACGTTGCTGGTCAAGGATGGCGATCATCGCCTGTCGCGGCCGGAGGATATTGCCCTCCTCCTCCGCACCGTCGCGACCCTGCCCTGATCCCGCTTCTCCGACCGAAGAGATAGACCGCCATGTCCCTGTTCCTCGCCCTGCTTGTCGCCGCCTCGTCCGGCGTCGATCCAGAACTGGGCGCGGTGATGGGGCGTCGCCTGCCCCCCGCTGAACGGCGGCTCAAGGGGCGGGGCATCGTCACGCCCGCCATCGACCCCGCGCTGGAGGAGTGCGCCGACCTCGCCCGGCGCGACAGCGGCGCGGCGATCACCCGCGCCCACCAGTGGATCGCGCGCAGCGACGGCCCGGCCGCGCGCCAGTGCCTCGGCTTTGCGCAGGCGCAGGCGGGGCACTGGACGGAGGCGGTGGCGGCGTTCCGCGACGGCGCACGGCTGGCGGGCCGTGACGCCGCCGCTGCCGCGCGGCTGTGGGCGCAGGCGGGCAATGCCGCGCTGGCGGGGCAGGATACGGGCGGCGCGCTGACCGCGCTTGACGCCGCTCTGGCGGGGACGGCGCTGCCTGACGGGATCGAGCGGGGCGAGGCCTATCTCGACCGCGCCCGCGCCCGCGTGGCGGTGAAGGACGAGGCGGGCGCGCGCGCCGACCTCGACAACGCCATACGCCTCGCGCCGCAGGATCCGCTCATCTGGCTGTTGTCCGCGACGCTGGCCCGCCGCATGAACGATCTGCCGCTGGCCAAGCGCCATATCGCGGAGGCCGCCTCGCGCGCGGGCGATGACGCGGCGGTGGCGCTGGAGCAGGGCGTGATCGCCGCGCTGGACCAGGACGATCTGGCCGCCCGCGCCGCCTTTCACCGGGCAAAGACATTGGGCGCGGGAACGCCGGTGGCGGAGGCGGCGACCGGCTATCTCACGCAACTGGGCGATGCTCCCGTCACTGCCACGCCCGCCATGGGCAAGCCCGCCGCCACTTTGCCCGCCCGGCCCAATGCCCAGCCCCAGTCCCAGCCTCAGTCGAGGTAGAAGTCGACGGTCGTGACGACCCGCACCTTCTTATAGGGTGAATCCGCGACGCCATAATTGCCGCCCGCCGCATCGCCATCGCGCGCCTCGATGGAGAAAAATCCCTGCGTGGCGCTCTTGATCCCGCCGACAGCGGTGTCGCTGTCCTTGGCGAATTGCTCGGCGGCCTTGCGCGCGTCCATGGTCGCCTGCGCCACCATCGCCGGCTTGACGGCGTTGAGCTTGGTGAAGCTGTACACCATGCCCGACCCTTCTTGGAGCGTCACGCCGCGCCGGACGAGGTCGAACTGCCCCGCCACCGCGCGCCGGGCGCGGGCGATGTCGGTGGTGCGCAACTGCATGCGCTGGGTGATGGTGATGGTGTTGACGCCATTGTTCATGAACTGATTCACGCCCGCGCCGATCGGCGACAGGTCGCTGGGCTTGAACCCGACCCCCGCGAAATAGCCCTTGAGCGCCGCCGTATTATTCTCGATCTCCGCCCGGACGGTGGGCAGGTCGGTGCCTGTCGCGGAATAGGCGATGGTCCAGGTGGCGAGGTCGGCGGTCACGTCCCGCTCCGCCAGTCCGCGCACGGTCACAGACCGGTCGGCGGCCTTTGCCCGTTTCAGCCCGTCGCCGAGCAGATAGCCGCCCGTCACCATTCCAAACGCCAGGAGGGCGGCACTGCCGATCGCCACCTTGCCCGCGCCCTCTTGCCAGATCGCCATGCTGTCATCCTCCCTCACCTGCGGTTCGGGGAGAACGCGCGGGCAGGGGAGGCTCTAGGACATCATGGTTGAACCGTGCATGAATTACGATGAACGGTTCGAGGCGCTACTGTCCCTCAGAACAGCGGCGCGACGCCATAATATTGGTACAGCGCCTTGGTATAGGCCTCGTCGAATTGCGGTTCGCGGCTGAGTTCGTAGCGGGGCGCATCCTCCAGCTGCTTCTTGTCGAGCGCGACGACATAGCCGCCTTTGTCGAGGTCGTAGCTCAACATGCGCCAGGGCAGCGGATAATGCTCATGGCCGATGCCCAGAAAACCGCCAAAGGACAGGACGGCGCATTCCACCTGCCCGTCGCGCTTGCCGATCAGCAGGCGGCTGATGCTGCCCAGCCGCTCGCCTTCGGGGTTGTAGACCGCCGTGCCTTCCACCCGGTCCGATGCGATGACCGATGATCGGTCGTATGTGCCGGTGTCTGCCATGATCCTGATCCTTCTCCTGTGCCGGCCATCGTCCGGCGACGGCCCGTCGCATCAAGAACCCGCCGCGCACCGCCGCGTTCCGCCACCCGCAGGGGCCCGCAGGCACCCGCAGGGAACCAGCCGGACGAAACGGTCGGCGACAGGGACGAACGGAAACGCCGGCTTCTGTGCAGCGCGCGGCACTGGTGTAGGGTGGCGTGGTCGTCGCAACGCTTTTCCGGTGAAAGGCCATGCGGACGACGGCAAGGGGATGGAACCGGCGCAATGCCTCCCGCGTTCAATGCCGAAACGACCGATCCTTATACAGGACCGGATTCGGCGGATTTTGGAGGTCATGATGGCACAGCAGGAAACCCATATCTCGACCGACCGCGCGCGGGCCGGATCGACGCCGCATATTGTCCGCTATGTGCTGGGCATATCGCTGGCCCTTGCAATAGTCGCGATGGCCCTCATCTTGGGCGTTCAATAGGATCTGGCCGGCTTGACGATGGGGATGCTGGATCGCGCGCAGGCCGAAGGCCGCACAGACAGGCCGCAAGGCGACATGCACCATGGGTCGCCGCGACTCCGGGTCGTGCCCCGGTCGGCAGGGTGAGGGGAAGAGAATGACGGCCGCAATGGCGCATGACGACCACGGGTACGACCCGGAGTCGATCATGCCGGACATTCCCGAACTCGCCGAGGATCGTGTCCAGCTGAGCGATACGGAGTTCAAGGCGCAATTGACGGCCATCGTGCCGCATCTGCGCGCCTTTGGCCGCTCGCTGTCGGGCAACCGCGACCTGGCCGACGATCTGGTGCAGGAAACCCTGCTCAAGGCATGGGCCGCGCGCTCCCGCTTTCAGGCGGGCACCAATATGCGCGCCTGGACCTTCATCATCCTGCGCAACCATTATCTCTCGCAGGTGCGCCGCAACCGTTTTCGCGGCGAATGGGACGATCTGACCGCCGACCGCATATTGGCCGCGCCCGCCAGTCAGGACCGGCATATCGACCTGACCGACCTGCAACGCGCGCTTCAGGAATTACCCCAGCCCCAGCGGGAGGCGCTGATCCTCGTCGGCGCGGGCGGCTTTGCCTATGAGGAAGCGGCGGAAATCTGCGGCGTCGCGGTGGGCACGATCAAGAGCCGGGTTGCGCGTGGCCGCACCGCGCTGGAGGCGATCCTCGAACAGGGCGCTCTTCCGGCGCGCTCGACCCATCATAACAGCGCAGAGGGTGTGCTAACCGAGATCATGGACGAAGTGGACCGGCTCAGCGAAGGCCGCTGATCGCCGGTTGTCGGTCCAGTCTTCGGGCCGAGCCGGTGTTCGGGTCGGTCTTCGGGATTGCGCCGCGTCTGCCGTCAGGCTCCAGCCGCCCGCACCCCATTTCGTCAGGGCGCGGTCTTGCGGTCCAGTTCCTGCAACAGGCTCATGAAATCGTCGCTGTCGCCACCCGGCGCAAAGGCCCGGCGCAACGCCACGCCCACGCCGTCCGAGCGGGCGGGCGATACGACTTCACGATAGCGCGATCCGTTCATGCCGTTCCTTTCTTCTGGGGACTTATGGTTGCGATATTCCATCATGCAGACAATAACGGCGGGAAAATGCCAAAGTTGCGTTGTTAAGCCGCGACTTGCGACGAATGGACAGGGTGTCGGCTATGGATGGGGTTATGACAGGATTGACCGATGCGCTGGACCGTGCCGGGGCGAACAGCGGCTATCTGGCGCGCCAGATGGAGGTGTTTCCCGACATTGTGGCGCTGCTGGCCGACGGCGCGATAGACGTCGCCTGGGACCGGGCGGCGCTGGTCGGGGAGGGCGAGCCGGTCGGCCGGGCGCTGCGCCTTGAAAAGCGGGCGCGGGGCCTCGTCATCGCTATTGCCGATCTGGCCGGGGCATGGCCGTTGGAAACCGTCACCGCGCGTCTGTCCGCCTTTGCCGACGCCGCGCTGGACCGGGCCATCGCGACCGCCTTTCAGGAACGCTACCCGGATGCGGAGCCGCGCGGCTTTGCGGTGCTGGCGCTGGGCAAGCATGGCTCGGCGGAACTCAACTACAGCTCCGACATCGACCCCATATTGCTGTTCGACCCGACCACCCTGCCGCACAGCACGCGGGAGGAGCCGGTGGAGGCCGCCGTGCGGCTGGGTCGCCGCGTCGTCTCGCTGATGAACGATGTGACGGCGGACGGCTATGTCTTTCGCGTCGACCTGCGCCTGCGCCCCTCGCCGGAGGCCACGCCCATCGTGCTGCCGGTGGAGGCGGCGATCAGCTATTATGAATCGACCGCCATGGGGTGGGAGCAGGCCGCGTTCATCCGCGCCCGCGCGGCGGCGGGGGACCGGGCGCTGGGCCAGATGTTCCTCACCGCTATCCGCCCCTTCGTCTGGCGGCGCAGCCTCGATTTCGGGGCGGTGTCCGGCATCGGTGAGATCACCCGCCGCATCCGCGACCATTATGCG
The DNA here is from genome assembly GCF_021403115.1 of Sphingobium sufflavum. Taxonomy (GTDB): domain Bacteria; phylum Pseudomonadota; class Alphaproteobacteria; order Sphingomonadales; family Sphingomonadaceae; genus Sphingobium; species Sphingobium sufflavum. The sequence goes on along the minus strand of NZ_JAJSSH010000001.1, from coordinate 38,441 downwards.
CAGGGCCAGCGGCTGGGAGCGGGCTACGACCTGAAGCGCGGTCGCGGTGGCATCCGCGAGGTGGAGTTTTTCGCGCAGATCCACCAACTCATCCATGGTGGCCGCGACCCGTCGCTGCGCGCGCCCGCGACGCTGGATGCGCTGGCGGCGCTGACCGCGGCGGGCATCGTGGCGGGTGAGACGACGGCTGTGCTGGGCGCCGCCTATCGCGAATATCGCACCATCGAGCATCGGCTCCAGATGGTGAACGACCTTCAGACGCACAGTCTGCCGACCTCGCCCGAATCGCTCGACACCGTCGCGCGCCTCGCGGGGCTGGCCGATGGCGACGCGCTGGTCGCGGAACTGGCCCCCCATATCGAGCGGGTCGGCACCCTTTACGACGGACTGGTCGCGGCCAGCGGCGGCGACAAGAACGATCATCTGTCGCGCAGTCCCGACGCGCTGGCCGAGCAACTGGCGGAGATGGGCTTTGCCGATCCCGCCCCCGCGCTCGCCCGCATTGCGGAGTGGCGGGAAGGCAACGCCCGTGTCCTGCGCTCACCCCCGGCGCGGGAGGCGCTGGAGGACATGCTGCCCGAAGTGATGCGCGCCATCGCAAAGGCGCCCGATCCCGCCGCCACCGTGCTGCGCCTCGACGCGCTGCTGCGCGGCCTGCCATCGGCGATCAACATCTTCCGCCTGCTGTCGGCCCGGCCCGGCCTCGCCCAGATCCTCGTGGAGATATTGAGTCATGCACCGACTCTGGCGGAGGCGCTGGGGCGACAGGCGTCGCTGCTCGACGGGCTGATCGACGCCAGCGCTTTCGACCCCATGCCGCCCATCGCGCAACTCATCGCGGACTTCGGGCATCAGGAGGCCGGAGAGGGTTATGAGGCGCTGCTCGACAGCGTGCGCAAGAAGGTGGGCGAGCGCCGCTTTGCATTGGGCGTGCAGATCGTGCGCGGGGCCAGCGATCCCATAGAGGCGGCGGCGGGCTATGGCCGGGTCGCGGGCGCCGCGATCGAGGTGCTGGCCGCCGCGACCGTCGCGGAGTTCGAGCGGACGCATGGCCGCATCCCCGGCGGCGAACTGGTCATCCTCGCGCTCGGCCGGCTCGGCGGCGGGTTGCTCACCCACGCCTCCGACCTTGACCTCATCTTCCTGTTCACCGGTGATTTCGCGGCGGAATCGGACGGCGCAAAGCCGCTGGGCGCGACCCAATATTTCAACCGTCTGGCGCAGCGGGTCGGCAACGCCCTGTCCGTCGCCACGGCGGCGGGGCCGCTGTACGAGGTGGACACCCGGTTGCGCCCGTCCGGCGCGCAGGGCCTGCTGTGCGTCAGCTACGACAGTTTCGCCCGCTATCAGGCGGAATCGGCCTGGGCGTGGGAGCATCTGGCTCTGACCCGCGCCCGCCCGGTCTTTGGCTCGGCTGCGGCGCGCGGGGCGTTGCAGGACATCGTGACCCACACCCTCCGGGCGGAGCGGGACACCGCCGAACTGGCCCGTGCCGCCGTGAAGATGCGCGGCGACATTGCCACGCACAAGCGGCCCAAGGGCGATCTGGACGTCAAGCTGCTGCCCGGCGGTCTGGTCGACATCGAATTTCTGGTCCATGTCACGCAATTCCGCACCGGGCAGGGTTTCGCGCCGGACCTGCGGGACGCGATTGCGACGCTGACGGATGCGGGCCATCTGCCCGCCACCATCCTGCCCGCGCACGACCTGATGATCCGCTATCTGGTCGTCGCGCGGCTGGTGACGCCGGGGTCGGAGGAGCCTGCGGCGGAGACACGGCCTCTCGTCGCGCGCGCCTGCGGGGCGAAGGATTGGGCCGATCTGCTTGCGCAAATCGCGGCGGCGCGGCAGAGCGTCGGCGCCGCATGGGGCGGGATTGCAAAGGAGTTTGGCGATGCTGACGACCGGGGATAGCCTGCCACCTGTGACGCTGGCCGGATCGGACGGCGCGCCTATCGCGCTCGCCGACCATGCGGGCAAACCGCTCGTCGTCTATTTCTATCCCAAGGCGGACACGCCGGGATGCACCAACGAGGCGCTGGATTTCAGCGCGCTTCAGGGGGATTTCGACGCCCTCGGCGTGCCGGTGATCGGCGTGTCGAAGGATACCCCCGCAAAGCTCGCCAAATTCGCGGCCAAGCATGGCCTGACCGTCACCCTCGCCTCCGACGGCGATGGCGCGGTGTGCGAGGCGTTCGGGACATGGATCGAAAAGAAGCTGTATGGCCGGGCATATATGGGCATTGCCCGTGCCACTTTCCTGTTCGACGCGGTCGGCACGGCGGTGCGCGTCTGGCCATCGGTGAAGGTGAAGGGGCACGCGGCGGAGGTGCTCGAGGCGGCGCGGGCGCTTGGCTGAACCCGCCTTGCCCCCCACCGCTCTCCCATCCGTCGCATCCGCCTGCCACGCCGTCCTGACCACCGCGCAGCCGCGCGCCAAGTTGATGCTGGCACGCCATGTGTCACGCGCATGGCGGGCGGGGCGGCTGGATCATCGTTTCGATAGGGCGATGCCGGACGTGCCCGCACGGCCTGACGCCCCGGAACTGTTGCCGCCCAACCGTATGCCCCGGCGCAGCAGCGGCGGGGGGGAGAAGGGGCGGGTCGCCCTGCTCCACGCGCTCGCCCATATCGAATTTTCCGCCATCGACCTGGCGTTCGACCTGATCGGGCGATTCGGGGACGGGTTGCCGCGCGATTTCGTCGATGACTGGATGCGGGTCGGCGCGGAGGAGGCGATGCACTTCGCGCTGGTCGACCGGCGGCTGCGCCAGTTGGGCAGCCATTATGGCGCGCTGCCCGCGCATGACGGGTTGTGGGATGCCGCGCATGACACGCGCGACGATCTCGCCGCCCGCCTCGCCGTAGTGCCGCTGGTGCTGGAGGCGCGGGCGCTGGACGTGACGCCGCAGATGATCGCGCGGCTGGCACAGGCCGGTGACAGCATTTCGTCCCGCATCCTGACGCGCATCGCCAGCGATGAAGTGGGGCATGTCGCGGCGGGTGTGAAGTGGTTCGAAACGGTGGCGAATCTCCGGGGATTCGCGCCGGCGTTAACCTTTCAGTATCTTGTCCAGTGCCACTTTCGCGGCACGGTTAAGCCTCCGTTCAACGACTCGGCGCGTCGACAGGCCGGTTTAACCCAGGAATATTATGCGGCACTTGCCCATTAACCGTTTGTCCGCTGAACAGTGCAACCAACAGCACGCAGAGGCTGTGGGGATGGGTCCCGGGCGGGACGGGACTGGTAACGCGGGGATCGCATGACTGTTTCGAACTATAAGAACGAAGAGCGTCGCACTGTGTTCCATCAAATCGGACTTGGTTTTGGCCGCATGGTCGCCGCCGGTCTGCTCTGTGTGATGACCATGGGCGCCACCGCTGCGCAGGCCGCGCCGGGCGATGCCCAATTCTCCTCCCTCTTCAGCGCCTGGACGAAACTGGACGGCCCCGCCGCCAGCGCCCGCCAGACCGCCGCCGTCCCCTCGCGCAAGCCGGTCGACGACATCCGGCTAACCAGCAACTTTGGCGTCCGCAACGATCCCTTCAACGGCAACCACCGCATGCATCAGGGCATCGACATCCCCGGTGCCATCGGCACCCCCATCTATGCGACGGCGGACGGCATCGTCTCACGCGCGCAGTGGGTCGGCGGCTATGGCAATCTGGTCGAGGTCAGCCATGGCAACGGTCTCCAGACCCGCTATGGCCATATGTCGAAGCTGATCGCGCAGCCCAACCAGCGCGTCGTGCGCGGCCAGTTGATCGGCCTGATGGGGTCGACCGGCCGTTCCACGGGCAGCCACCTCCATTATGAAGTGCGCATCGCCGGTTCCGCCGTGAACCCGATCCCCTATCTGGAAGGCACCAATTACGAGCTGGCGCTGAACGCCGCCAGGACGCACATCGCCATGGGCGGTCCCGAAGCGCGCGGCCGCGGCGACAACGACTGATCCTTCTCCTCTGACAGTTCCGATGTGCGGAACAGGAAAGGCGGCGGCACTGGGGTGCTTGCCGCCTTTGTCGTTGATCCCTATCTTATGCCCATGTCCCTCGACTCCCCCAGCCTCGCTCCCGACCGGGTTCTTCTGTCCGCCGCCGCCGCCGCGCGCGTGGCCTATATCGCGGACCGGCAGAAGAAGCCCGCCATCCTGCGCCTGTCGGTGGAGGGCGGCGGCTGTTCCGGCTTCCAGTATCGCTTTGGCCTGGACGAGGCCGTCGATGCGGAGGATGCGGCGGTGGAGCTGGACGGGGTGACGCTGGTCGTCGACCCGATGAGCCTCGACCTGGTGCGCGGCGGCATGGTGGACTATGTCGAGAATCTGGGTGGGGCGGCGTTCAAGGTGGTCAATCCCAACGCCACCGCCGGATGCGGATGCGGATCGAGCTTCTCGGTCTGAATGGTCCGGGGCGGCACGGTACGCCGCATGATCCCACCTGCGACGCAGTGACATAGGGACATTTTGCCCTTCTGCGGCGCTCACTCACGCTAACCCGCTAACCCGCTTCCCCATCCGCGCCGCACGCGCGGAACGGATCATGTCTTTCGTTTCCGCATTTTCCCGGCCAGCAGACGATACCATCTGCGTCGAAAATGCTCTAGGCAGCCTCCATGCGGATCGCGACATTCAACATCAACGGCATCAAGGCGCGCCTGCCGCGCCTCGTCGAATGGCTGGAGGAAACCCGGCCGGACGTCGCGTGCCTTCAGGAAATCAAGACGGCGGACGAGGGCTTCCCCGCCGATGTGCTGGAAAAGGCGGGCTATGGCGCGATCTGGCATGGGCAGAAGGGGTTCAACGGCGTCGCCATCCTCGCCCGCGGGCAGGTTCCGGTGGAGACGGCGCGCGGCCTGACCGGCGAGCCGGAGGACGAGCATAGCCGCTATCTGGAGGCGGATGTGAACGGCGTCCGCATCGCGTCCATCTACCTGCCCAACGGCAACCCGCAGCCCGGCCCGAAATTCGACTATAAATTGCGCTGGATGCGGCGGTTGCGCGCCCGCGCCGCCGAAATCTGGGCGACGGAGCAGCCCGCCGTGCTGGCTGGCGACTATAATGTCATTCCCTTCGACCGCGACGTGTGGAAGCCCGCCGCCATGGCCAGCGATGCGCTGATGCAGCCGGAAAGCCGTGCCGCCTATCGTACCCTGCTGGGTGACGGCTGGACCGATGCGCTGGCCAGCCGTCATCCGGCCGGCGGCGTGTGGACCTTCTGGGATTATCAGGCGGGCGCGTGGCAGCGCGACATGGGCTTTCGCATCGACCATCTCCTCCTGTCCCCCACCGCCGCCGACCGGCTGGTCGACGCACAGGTGGACAAGCCCTATCGCGGCCGGGAAAAGGCCAGCGACCATGCTCCGGTCTGGGTCGAACTCACCGACGGGTGACGCCCGCCTTCCGGGACAGACGAGGCGTAAAGGCGCCCCGTCCGCCATTCTGACGAAAGTCAGGAGCCTGTTCCGTGCCACTTTTCGAAGGCAGGGCGGAGGGCCGATTCCCTCAACTGGTTGAACCTGTGACAGTGCTGGCACCAGCCTCTCACGCCTCGTTATTGCGAGCGGAGCGAACCAATCCATAGGATGGCGCAATGGATGGTTGGGTTTCGCCCGCCTTCGGCTCGCACCACTCGCAATGGCGAAGCGCCATCACCCAGCGCCAAAGCCCCGCGCCTAGCGTCCCCCCGCCACCTCCACCGCCAGCGCATCGGCGATCACCCGCATGCCCGCGCTGTTGGGGTGCCAGGGCGATCCGTCCGTGCCACCGGTCCGCGCGCCCACCGCCCATGGTTCCGCATCGCACGGGCTGTGGCCGCGTGAGAGCCGGTCCATGGGGATCAGGCCCGCGCCGCTGTCGCGCGCGACCCGTGCCGTGACCTCCGCCAGCCGCTCCCCGATGGTGCGGATCGCGGCGGCGTTGGCCGGGGCCAGCGGCGCGGCCGGGCAGTCCCGGTCGGGGACCAGCGTGACATATTGGACGAAGATCAGCCGGGCGCGGGGCGCGCGCGCCGCGACCTGTGCGGCGATGGCGCGCAGGCTCGTCTCCAGCTTGCCATAGTCCGCGTCCGTCGGCAGGCGCAGCGTGGGGCAGGCGCGCGGGGCGCTGCCCGGCGGTGCCCAGCCCTTGGCCGGGTCGCAACCCGCCGCGAACAGATTGCCGACATAGAAAAGGTCGTTGCCGCCGATGGTCAGGGTGACGAGGGCGGTGTCGGCGGTCACGCCGTCGATCTGCGGCGCGATTTCGCGCCACGCGCCCAGGATATGATCGGTCGTTGCGCCCCCGCAACTGCGATCCTCCAGCCGCAGGCCGAGCCGCGTCGCCAACAGGGTGGCATAGTTGAGCGCGCTCTGGCCGCATCGCTTCGCCGCACCGGGCTTGTCGGGCGCGATGCCCGACCCGGCGGCAAAGCTGCTGCCCATCGCCACATAATGCGCGCCGGGGGGCAGTGCGGCGCGGGACGGGCGATGCGGCGTCCCGGCGCAGGACGCCAGCGCCAGCATCGCCCCGATCATGCCCAACGCCCCGGCTGCCTTGCGTCCCATCATCCCCGTCCTGCCTTTGCCTGTCCCGTCTATGGGCGGCACTGTAACGGGGGACGGGACGGGTGCAAGGGGGGCGGACGGGCGCTCCCGGATCGCCCGCTGCGGTTCGACAGACGGGCTATGGCGATGCCGGGAGTTCCCGCTTTCCCTCGATGGGAAAAGGCTCTGGCAGGCACGCCATAACCGGGCGGGAAAAGGGCGTGCCGGAAAGAGGCTTTCCGGTGCGGCGGGGACTATGTCCAGCGGCGCCATTCCGTTCTGGGGAGCGTACCCGTCCTCCCCTTTCATGATACCGATGCCTGTCGCCACCAGTCCGGCCGCCCATCGCGATGGCGCGCCAAGCGGAGCGGGGCAATCGTCACGATGACGGACAGGCGACAACCTCGACCATCCGCCTTCCGAATCGCGGTGCTATCCCTTCACCACCAGCGGATGGTCCAGCCGGACATCGTCCAGCAACCGCTCGATCAGCGCATTTTCCTGCGCGTTGCCGACCGGTGCGACCGACCAGTTGCAATGGGGATGGGTGGCCGGGTCGTACAGCCGGACCGGCCCGATCGCCTGCCGCCATCGGCGGCGGCTGCCGCCCGCCTTTCGGATCAGGGCGGCGATCAACAGGTCGAGAATCTGGCTGACGGTCATGCCGCGACCCTTGCCGCGAAAAGGATGCGGCTGACAAGAGGGGCAGGCTGTTCAGGGGAGGGCGGGCCGTTCAGGCCCCCCGCCACGCCACCGTCAGTTCCTCGCGAAAGGCGAAACGGACCAGGTGCCGCACCACCACATCCTGCAACGGCGGCATGTCCGTCGCCACCGGCGCGGTCAGGGTCAGGATCAGCCGCCCTTCCTCCGCATCCATATGGCAATTGCCGATGGAGAAGGGGATGTCCCCCGTCTCCGGCGTGAAGCTGACCGGCAGCTTGTGCGCGAAATGCTTGGCCAGTTGCTGGAGGTAGCGGCTCGCCTTGTCCGTGGGGATTTCGGCGATGCTGTGGGTCGCGTTGGGGGCCGCATTGGGGGCGGCATCAGGGGTGCCGCCGGGGGCGACGTCGGGCGTGGGGGTGTCTGTCGGGTTGTCGGTGCTCACCGGCTTTTCTCCACGATACGGGCGGCTTCGTCGATGGCGGCGGCGATGGCGTCGGCGGCGGCTTCATCCACCGGGCCGTCGCGAAAGCGCAACCGCATGGCGAGTTTCAGATTCTCCATCGCGCGGATCACCGGGGCGGGGACGCCCGGCCGGCCGGCCGCTCCGGCGGAGCGGGCGAGGAGGGCGTCGGCGGCGGCCCGGTTGGCGTCGAGGAAGGCCGTGCCCTCGGCGGTCACGCTATGGCGTTTGCGCGCGCCGTCCGATGGCTCGATCGCGGTATAGCCCATGTCCTCCAGCCAGCTCAGCGTCGGGTAGATGACGCCGGGGCTGGGCGAATAGCTGCCGCCAAACCGTTCCTCGATGCCTTTGATAAGCTCATAGCCATGGGCGGGTTGTTCCGCGAGCAGGGCGAGGACGAGGAGGCGCAGTTCGCCATAGTCGAACAGGCGTCCGCGACGGCCACCGCCGCGCCCTCCGCGTTCCGCGTCGCCCGCGAAGCCCTCGGCCATGCGGTGGCCAAAGCCGCGTCCGCCGCCGCGATGATGATGGTGATGATCCTCGCCCCGGCGATGACCGAAGAGAGAGTGATCGGTGAAATGGCGGCCCATGCCGCGGCCCCAATGGGCGTCTTTGCAGTTTCTCATGACGCCGATATAAATCTCGATATATCGGATTTCAAGATATATCGAAAAATATTCCGTAACAACTTTTCAAAACGGCCTTTCGGTTGGTCATCCTGCAATTGTCCCACGCAAAAAAACCCCGCGCCACTGGGGCGCGGGGGTTTTGCAACCGCTCCGTCGGCGGGCTTCAGAAGGGGAGGATCTTGCCCTTCTCGGAGAATTTCATGTAGCCGGCGTTGATACCCAGCCGCCATCCCACGCCCAGACGGATGGGGATCAGCACGATGTCGCCCTTGCGTAGGTAGGTCGCGGTGAACCCACCGATGACATAGGCGGCGCCCTCGGCTCCGGGGAATCGGCTGAACAATTGCTGGGTGTCGAACAGGTTATAGACCAGCACGAACACCTTGGACGCATTGCCGCCCACGTCGAACCCGACCGATGGGCCGGTCCAGTACACCTTGCGCTCACCCTCGATCTTGTGACTCAGCGTGCCGGAGCCATAGCGCAGGCCGACGATGATCGCGCCCGACGCCTCGCGCCCACCGATATAGCCGATCGGTTGGCCCTGATCCTTCAGAATCTTCTCGATCATCGCGGCCAGCCCTTCGGCGCCCTTGCCGAACACGCCCTCCGCACCCGCGATCACATCGTCCTTCTGGTAACCGCTGGTCGCCGCGCTCTGCGGCAGGTTGGTCGACGAGGTATAGCTGTCGGTCGCTGGATCGACCGGTGCGGGAGTGGGCGTGTAGGTCGCCCCGGTCCCTGTCCCCGTCACGGGGGCGCTCGACGATGGCGGCGTGACATCGCCCGCAGGCGGCACGGGCGCCAGATCGGCGTCGATGGCGCTGTTGGGATCGACGGTGCGAACCTGCGCCAGCGCGCCGCCGCCGGGCAGGGCCATCAGCGACAGCGCGACCACCGCCAATGCCCGCGCGACCGCGCCTTGGCCGATGGTTCGAAATATCCGGTCCGCTCGAACCATGGCAATCCTCATCCTGCGTCCCCCGACGGCTCGCTCATCAGCGGTTGCGCAACCCGCGCACACAGCCGGTTCTATCCGGCCCATGCGATGAAGCGACAATGAATGAACGACGACCCGAATCTATTTCGCGCCAGACCGAATCGCGGGGTCACATTGTCGGCCGCGATCAGGCGGAGTTGTCGGGCAGGTCGTTCAGGGCGTTGATCGCGGCATGGACCCGCGCTTCCGCCTCCGCACGGGGCAGGCCCGCAGGAATGGTCTCGCCGATGCGATAGCGGATGATACCCGGATAGCGCAGGAAGCCACGCGGATTGATCGCGCCGCTCTCCACCGCGATCGGCACCACCGGCATCTTGAGGATCACATACAGGCCCGCAAAGCCGGACTTGAGCGGCGGCGCTTCGCCATGGGGCACCCGCGTCCCCTCCGGGAACAGGCACAGCGACCGTCCTGCTGCGATCCCCGCCTGCGCCTGCGCCCGCAACTGCCGCAGCGCCGATGCGCCCGCGTCCCGGTCCACCGCCAGCAGGCCATAAGCTCGCGCCAGCCGCCCCCAGCCGAAAATCTCCAACAGTTCCTTCTTCGCAGCGATCACCGGTCGGTTCAGCAGATGGGGCAGGTCCATCGTCTCGAACATGGATTCATGCTTGAGGACATAGAAGGACGGCACGGTGGGCAACTGACCCTCCATCACCACCTTCTGCCCGCAGATCCAGCGCGCCATGAAACGGTGCGACTTCGACCATGTCACGGCGATCCACAGGAACAGTCGCCGGTTCAGCGGCATGGCGACATAGGCCAGCACCAGCCATGGTACGGTGAAGCCGAAGAAGATGATGAAGAAGAGCGTCGACCGGACGATGGCGATGAATTTGTGCATGTGACGATCAGATTCCCGCAAGGCCGGCGATGCGGCGCAGCGCATATTTGTGAAATTCCCGCAGCAATATCCGCAGGCTGGGTTGGGTCGGCACGCTGTCCGATACGATGTGGACATCGGCGGGCATCTGCCGCTCCAGCTCATAGCGCGCGCGGCGCATATGCCAGTCGGCGGTGATGAGGCGGACGGAGCGATAGCCGCGCTTGCGAATCCAGGCCGCCGTTTCGATCGCGTTGGACCGGGTGTCGATGGCCTCATGACCCAGGTCCACCTGCGCGCGCATGGTCTTCATCGGGATATGATAGGTGCGACTGATCGAAAATTTGCCCGCGTCCCGGTCCACGCCGGAAATCAGCAGCCGCTCTGCCCGGCCCCGTTTCAATAGCGCGGCGCCCCGCTCGATCCGCCCCGCCGACCCGGTCAGCACGACGATGGCGTCGGTGCGCTCCTCCTTCGCGGCGGGGGGCAGCAGCGTGGCGAACAGCGCGAACGCGCCCATCCAGACCAGCAGGATCAGGGACAGCAGGCGCAGGATCATGGGGATATGCTCATCGCGGACGACTCACAACGACCGGCTCAGCGCGGATTGCAGCGTCAGCCGCGCCGCAAACCAGGCGACGCCGATGAAGGCGATCGGCAGGATAGGCAGGACGACCCATCCCCACCAGGGCAGGGCGATGCTGCCCATCAGGTCGCCCGCCAGCAACCGGATCGACCGGCCGACCAGCAAGATGACCGCCCCGGCGGCAACCAGCCCGACGATGGACCCGAAACTGATGTCCCGCGTCATGCGGCGCTGGAACAGGCGCATGACCTGCCCGTCGGTCGCGCCCAGCATGTGCATGACCTCGATCGTGCCGCGATGCGTCGCATGCGCGCCGCGCGCCGCCAGCACCACGACAAAGCTGGTCGCGACCGCCATCAACGCCACGATGGCCAGCGCGATCCAGCCGATGGTGCGGACCAGTGCGGCGACCGGCGCGATATAGGCGGCATGCGGCTCCACCCGTGCTTCGGGCGTGATGGCCGCGACGGCCTCTGCGACCTTGGCGCGCGTTGCGTCGCCCGCCTGCCCCTCGACGGACAGGTCCACGTCGATCAGCGCGGGGATCGGTATTTCCGCAGCGGCGGCATCCGCGCCCAGCCAGGGTTCGAGCTGGCGCACCAGTTCCTCCTGTGGCGCGACGGTAACGCGCCCCACGCCGGGCAGGCGCGCGATGGCGGACCGGATGCGCGGCACTAGAGCGTCGCGGCGCGCGGCGTCTGCCTCTGTCACCTGGATGGTCAGGCGGTTGGCGACCGCATCGCGCATCCCCGCCGCGCCCTCGCCCAGCGCTATACCCGCCGCGCAGGCCAGCACGGTCAGGAAGATCATGATCGCCACGATCCAGGGCATCGGCCCCGCCAGCCGCCCCTGGGGCAACAGCCGGTCGTTGGCGCTGCCCTTCGGGATGACGCTGTCCATGGTCGGCGCGCTCACCATTTCGGCAGGTCCGGTGCGGCGGGCGCACGCGGGGGATAGCGCAATGCGCCGGTGGGATCGACCAGCTTGCCCTCGTCCAGCCGCATCATCCGCGCATTGGCGACCTTGCCCAGCAGATTGAAATCATGGGTGGCGACGACGATGGTCGTGCCCAGCTTGTTCAGCGCCTCGAACAGGGTGATGAGGCGGTTGGCCATTTCCATGTCGACGTTGCCGGTGGGTTCGTCCGCGACCAGCAGTTCGGGTCGACCGATCACTGCACGGGCGATGGCGACCCGCTGCTGCTCCCCGCCGGACAGGGTGGCAGGCAGGGCATGGGCGCGGTCGGTCAGCCCGACCCAGTGCAGCATTTCCTCAACCGGCGTCTTCAACTGCGCGTCGGACACGCCCGCGATGCGTAGCGGCAGCGCGACATTGTCATAGGCGGACAGGTGCGGCACCAGCCGGAAGTCCTGGAACACCACCCCGATCCGCCGCCGGAATCCGGGCAAACGGGTGCGCGCCATGGTCACGATGTCGGTGCCGAACAGATGGATCGCCCCCCGGCTGGGCCTTTGCGCGAGGTATAACAATTTGAGCAGCGAGGTCTTGCCCGCGCCCGATGCCCCGGTCAGGAAATAGAAGCTGCCCTGCTCCAACGAGAAATTGAGGTCGGACAGCGTTTCCCCGCCGAAACCATAGCGCAGGCCGACATTTTCGAACTGGACGATCGCCGTCATCGTCGACCCGTTGGCCCCTGTGCTGCTATGCCGGGCGCGCGCCACGGGCGCCGGTCAGCGCCCTCCATGGCACAGGCGACCCGTCCCCGTAAAGCCGCGCCCGCCGCCGAGTCGCGAAACCGTCAGGCCGGATCATTAACCCTACTTGCCCTTGGGGCTAAAGCCGTGTTTATGGACGGCAGAATGATCCTGACCTGTCCCAGTTGTGCAACGCGCTACGTCGTCCCGGATAGCGCCATCGGGCATGAGGGCCGCCGGGTCCGCTGCGCCTCGTGCAAACATAGCTGGTTCCAGGAGGGCGCGCCCTTGGCCGCCCGGCCGGATGCGGACTCTGTGCCCGCCGCGCCGGTCGCCCAGCCACAATCTCAGCCCCAGCCTTCTCCATCGCCATCTGTTCCGGCGGAAGCGCCCGCTCCCGTTACGCCTGTTGCGAGTGCACCGGTTGCGGAAACGCCCGCAAATCGATCTGCGGAAGCCGTGGTCGACGCCCCACCCGTCCCGCCAGTGGCGGCGCCAGAGGCGGTCGCCCCCACTTCGCCCCCGGCCAGTCCGGTCGCGTCGACCTATGCCGATCCGGCGGATGCCTATGCCTATGCGGAGTATGAGGCGGAGCCTGTGGTGCGTCCACGGCGCAAGCCGCGGCGTAATCCGGCACGCTACTGGACGATCGGGGCGATTCTGTTCGCGCTGCTGACGGCGGTGGCGGGCGGCGCGCTCTGGCATTTCGGCCCGCCGGGATGGGCGGTCAGCCTCGGCCTCGCCGCCAATCGCGAACAGCCGCAACTGCTCTTCTACCTTCCCAAAGAACCGGAACGGCGCAAGTTGCCCACGGGCGAGGAATATTTCGCGTTCAGCGGCCGCATCGTGAACAGCGCCGATCAGGAACTGCCCGTGCCGCCCATCGTCGTGGAACTGCGTGACGCGCAGGGGCGGCTGGTGTTCAGCTGGATCACGAAGGCGGACAAGGCCCGGCTCAAGCCCAACGAGGAAGCGCGCGTGTCGGAAAGTCGTCTCGACATTCCCAAGAACGCCCGCAACCTGTCGCTCAAGTTCGTGGACGACAGCGCCAACTGAACTTTCGGTCGTTCGGCAGTGGACGCCATTGTTTATCGCATATCGGGGCGCCGGGACCGCCCATTCCCGCCATCGTTGCGATTGGTGCCATCATTGCGCAGAGAAATTTCACCATGGCTTGCACAAGCGCCTGCCCTCGTCTAGGGCACGGCCTTCCTGGCATGCGGAGCGGTGGCCGAGTGGTCGAAGGCGCTCGCCTGGAAAGTGAGTATACGTCAAAAGCGTATCCAGGGTTCGAATCCCTGCCGCTCCGCCATTTCCCCTTATTACCCGGCTGCCGGGCGCCGCTCGGCGCAGGCGCTGGCTCATCCGGGGCACGGACAGAGCCACCGGAAGCCACCAGAATCGGCCCATCATCGCCGCCATGGCGAACGGTCGACGGCTGGGCTATGAGGGGCAGCCAGATTCGCCCTTACCTGTCCGTTACCGGAGCTACCCATGTCCGACCATAATCCCGGCTTGCGTCCCTGGCGCGACATCGTCCGCCGGAAAAGCCGTCAGATCATGGTGGGATCGGTGCCGGTCGGCGGCGATGCGCCGATCACCGTGCAGACCATGACCAACACGCTGACCAGCGACGCGAAAGCGACGATCGACCAGATCCGCCGGTGCGAGGAAGCGGGGGCGGATATCGTGCGTGTCTCCTGCCCCGACGAGGAATCGACGGCGGCGCTGCGCGAGATTGTGCGTGCGTCGCGGGTGCCCATCGTGGCCGACATCCATTTCCATTATAAGCGCGCGCTGGAAGCCGCCGATGCCGGTGCCGCCTGCCTGCGCATCAACCCCGGCAACATCGGTTCGTCCGCCCGCGTCAAGGAAGTGGTCGATGCCGCGAAAGCCAACGGCTGCTCGATCCGCATCGGCGTCAATGCGGGGTCGCTGGAGCGTGACCTGCTCGAAAAATATGGCGAGCCTTGCCCGGATGCGCTGGTCGAAAGCGCGCTCGACCATATCAAGCTTCTCCAGGACCAGGATTTCCACGAATATAAGGTGGCGGTAAAGGCGTCGGACGCCTTCCTCGCCGTCGCCGCCTACAGCCAGTTGGCGGATGCGGTGGATTGTCCCCTGCACCTTGGCATTACCGAGGCGGGCGGGCTGCGTGGCGGCACGGTGAAGAGCGCCATCGGCATCGGCAATCTGTTGTGGGCCGGCATCGGCGACACGATCCGCGTCTCCCTCTCCGCCGAGCCGGAAGAAGAAGTGCGCGTCGGTTATGAAATCCTGAAATCCCTTGGCCTGCGCACACGCGGTGTTCGCGTCGTCTCCTGCCCGTCCTGCGCGCGGCAGGGTTTCGACGTGATCCGCACGGTGGAGGCGCTGGAGGACCGGCTCCAGCATATCCGCACCCCGCTGTCCCTTTCCGTCCTCGGCTGCGTCGTCAACGGGCCGGGCGAGGCGCGCGAGACGGACATTGGCGTCACCGGGGGCGGCAATGGCAAGCATATGATCTATCTGTCGGGCGTGACCGATCATACGGTGGAGAGCGAGACGATGCTCGACCATATCGTCAGCCTGGTCGAGGCCAAGGCCGCCGAGATGGAAGCCGCCGCCGCGATCGAAGCGGCGACCACCGACGCGGGACAGGCCAGCGTCGCGGCGGAGTGATTACATGCGGACTGCAGCGGCCCCGTTGCTGGTCATGGCTGCAATCGGCGCCTGCACGGCAGGGCAGTCCGAGGAGCATGGCACCGCGCTTAAGCTGCCTTGCGGCCCGGATGGTGCGTTGGTTGGCGTGACAGTGAACGGCGTGCGGACGGACCGCGCGACCACGCAGGACGTCGATTCTTTCGTTCAAACCGCTCTGGGCGGGATACGGGAGCCTGTGCATGTCCAGGCCAGCGATGCGACGCCTTATCGCTGCATCGGCGCGGCCCTCTTTACGATGCAGTATGTGGGCATCAGCAAGGTTGGCATGGTGGCGCCTCGACTTGAACGGAATGGTCCATGACCGGCATCCAGCGTCGCGTTCTGCTGGCGAGTTTCGGTGGTGCCGGACTCGCTTTTGCGCTGGGGCGGGGATGGGCGAATCCTGCCAGCGGCGAAGGGCAATTCGCGGACAGCCTCGCGCGCCTTGAAAGCGGTTCCGGCGGTCGCCTTGGCGTCGCGTTTCTTGATGGCAAGACGGGTGTGTTGCTGGGCCATCGGCAGGACGCGCGTTTCACCCTATGCTCCACCTTCAAATTCTCGCTTGCCGCCGCTGTGCTGGCGCGGATCGACGCGGGGACGTTGCGCGGGTCGATGCCCGTCACCCTTTCCGAACGGGACATCGTCGGGCACAGCCCCGTCGTGCAGGCGGCGCTGCCGCAGGGGGCGCTCAGCATCGCGGCGCTGGCAGAGGCCGCGCAAGTGCAGAGCGACAATGCCGCCGCCAACCTCCTGCTGCGCCAGATCGGCGGGCCGGAGGCGCTGACCCGCTTCTGGCGCGCGCTGGGCGATGATGTGAGCTGGCTCGACCGTTATGAGCCGGACCTCAACACCAGTGAGGGCGATGACCAGCGCGACACCAGCACGCCCGCCGCGATGGCGCGCACCATGGCGGCGATCCTGACCGGGGATGTGCTGAAACCCGCTTCGCGCGACCGGCTCGTCGGCTGGATGGTGGCGACCAAGACGGGTGCAGCGCGGCTGCGCGCCGGACTGCCGCAGGGTTTCCGGGCGGGGGACAAGACCGGCACCTACGCCAGCGAGGATGGCCGCATCGTAAAGGTCAATGATATTGCCGCCTTCTGGCGCGCGGACGGGACGCCCTGCTTCCTCACGGCCTTTTACGAACCGCCATCGGGCATGGCGGTGACGGAGCGGGAGGCGGTGCTGGCGCGGGTCGGGGCCATCGCGGCGGCGCTATAGGCCGTCGTGGCCCCGAATCACCGTTTCGTGAAACGCGCCAGCCGTTCCGCATGGTCGGGCGCATTGCCGGGATAGCGATCCCGATCCTGCATCAGGGCCTGCGCCAGCGGCAGCCCCTCCCCCTCGCGCATCATCCGTTTCGCCGCGAAATTTGTGTGCCAGCTGTTGGCCAATATTTCCTGGGCCAGCCCGGCGACCAGCGCATCCAGTTCTCCCGTTGCCGCCAGCCCGTCGATCAGGCCCAGCCGCTGCGCTTCCGTCGCGTCGATGCTCCGGCCGGTCATCATCATCCGTTTCGCGGGCGCGGTCCCGATGCGCCGGGACAGGCGCTGCGCCATGCCCCATGCGCCGACCAGCCCCCATGCGCCATGGGTGTCGGCAAAGCGCGCGCTGGCATCCGCCATGATGACATCGCAGGCCAGCGCCAGTTCCAGCGCGCCGGTCAGGCAGACGCCATGCACCGCCGCGATCACCGGCTGCGGCAGGACGGCCAGCCTGTCGATCACGCCGGGTTTATAGGTGGGCGGCACCGGCGCCTTGCCCATCGCGTTCAGGTCAGCGCCCGCGCAAAAACCGCGCCCGGCCCCGCGCAGCACGACGCAGCCGATCCGGTCGGTCTCCGTCTCCAGCGCCGCCAGATGCGCCTCCAGAGCCTCGAAGGATTCGGTGTCCAGCGCGTTGAGCTTGTCGGGCCGATTGAGGGTCAGCGTGCACAGCCCACCGGCATCCTCCCGCAGGATGCGCTCGCCGGTCATGCCCCCGCCCGTGCGGCGTCCGCCATATCGGGCGTGGCGCAGGCGGCGACATATTCCGCGCGCAGCCGGGCGACCAGATCCTCCACCGCCGGAATATCCGCGATCAGGCCGATACCCTGCCCGCCGCTCCATATGTCGCGCCACGGCGTCTTGCCTTCGGGCAGATGGTCGGTGCTGCGCCCTTCCGGGATGAAGAGATTTTCGGGGTCGAGGCCGATGGTGCGCAACGACGCCTTCAGCCAGCTTGCGGGCAGGCCGTTGACGCCACGGGTGTAGGTGACATCGGTCACGCCCCCTTCGACCAGCATGGCCTTATAAGCGTCCGGCGCGGCGGCCTCCCGCGTCGCGATGAAGCGGGTGCCCATATAGGCGAGGTCCGCGCCCAATATCTCCGCCGCGCGGATCACCGCACCGCTGGACACCGCGCCGGCCATCACCACCGTCCCGTCGAACATCGCCCGCACCTGCGGTATGAAGGCGAGGTGGCTGATCGTGCCCGCATGGCCGCCGCCGCCCGCGCCGATGCACACGATGCCGTCCACGCCCGCCGCCGCTGCTTTTTCGGCAAAGCGGATAGTGGTGGCGTCATGGAAATGGAGCAGGCCATGATCCTGCACCAGCGGCGCATTGAGGGTCGGGTCGCCCACCGACGTCACGATGATCCGCACGCCAAAACGGCGGCAGGCGGCGAGATGGGCGCGAAACTCCTCCTGCGCGAAAGTGGGGGAGATATTCACCGCCAGCGGGCCGATCTTCGCGCCGGGATGGGCCTCCGCATGGCTCGCCAAGGCCGCCGTCACCGCCGTCAGCTGCGCCTCCAGCTCGGCCAGGTCGCGGCAATGGTTGCGCGTCAGCGACCCGATGATCCCCGCCTTGCAACAGGCGATGGCCAGATCGACGCCGCTGCACAGGAACATCGGCGCGGCAAAGGCGGGCAGGGTCAGCCGATCCCGTATGTCCTGAGCAAGTGCCATCTCTATCCTGTCTCCCTCTCGTCTTGCACGATGCCGGGCGGTTATCCCCGCCGGGTGCTGCCCCGTTTCTGGAGCGCACCCTCGACGATCACCTGCTCGAACCGTTCGCGCGCGTCGAGGTCGAGGACCAGTTCCATCACCCGGTCGATCATCGGGCCGATGGGCTGGGAATAGGTGGTGAGGTCGAAGGACGGCCAGGACGCATCCGGCATGTCGTCGAACCCGGCGATACCGATCTCGCGCCCGATCTCCAGGCCGAATTCATGGCGCGCCACCTCCATCGCCGCGATGGCCATGAAGTCGTTGGCGCAGAAAATGGCGTCGGGCCGGTCGGGCCGGTTCAGCAGGGCGCGCGCCGCCGCCATACCGCCTTCACGGGTCAGATAGCCCAGTTCGCGCATCGCTGGCTCCGCGCCCTGCTGCTCCAGCGCGCGGCGGAAGCCCTCCTCGCGCTCATTATTGGTGGGGGAATCGGTCGGCCCGCCCATATAGGCGATGCGGCGATAGCCCTGTTCGAGCAAATGGCGGCCGATCTCGCCCGCGCCCTTCTCGTTCGCGCCGGTGACGCTGGCCATGGGCAGATCCCACCGCGGTCGCCGGTTGAAGAAGATCAGCGGTATCCCTTCCCGGCTGCACTTCTCTGCCAGTTCGAAGGACAGGCTGGCCGACATCAGCACCAGCGCATCGACGCGATAGCGCAGCACGTCCTCGATCTGGAAATCGGCGTCATGCCCATGCTCGGCGGTGAAGACCAGGCTGTGCTTGCCCGCGCGGGTCAGGCGGGTGGACAGTTCCTCCAGCACCGGCAGGAAGAAGGGGTTCTGCGTATTGCCGATCACCACCCCGATCAGGTCCGACACGCCCTTGATGAGCGACCGGGCGAGCAGGTTGGGGCGATAGCCCAGCTCCGTCGCGGCCTCCATCACCTTTTCCCGCGTCGCCTTGGCGATGCTCGCGCCCGGCGTGAAGGCCCGGCTGACCGCGGCCTGCGACACGCCGGCCAGCCGCGCGACGTCATGCGCGGAGGGCGGGGAGGGACGGATACGTTTCAGCGAGCGATCCAATGCGGGTCTTGCCTTTCAGTCGAGTCGGTCGAGCCGGTACACGCGCCGTGCGGTGCCGGAAAAGAGTGCGGTCTTTTCGTCTTCCGACAGCGCGGATGCAATGCGTTTGAAGCTGTTCCAGATTGCGCCATAGCTGCCCGACGCCGCATCGGGCGGAAAATTGCTCTCGAACAGGGCGCGGGCGGGCGTGAAGGCGTCGAGGACAGGGGTGACGAGGGGCCGCCACCGCTCCGCCAATATCTCCGACGGGGCGCGTTCGGCACGGCTGCCGATGGGCGCGGTGCAGTCCATGCCCATGCCGCCGATCTTGACGCAGACATTGGGGCGACGGGCCAAGTCGCGGATCGCCGCGCGCCATTGCGCCATCGCCTCCGCCTCGCCTCCCGCTGGACCGGAAAGGTCGGGCGTGCCGACATGGTCGAGGATGATCGACAGGCCGGGCACGGCATCGGCCAGCGCCGCCACCTCCCCGATCTGTCCATGGAAACACCATAGGTCGAGGCTGAGGCCCAGCCGCTCCAGCCGCCGCGCTCCCGCGACGAAACCGGCCGAGAGCATCGTGCCCCTTCCCTCCGGCGCGCAGGGAAAGCCGAACATGCCCGCCGCGCGCCAGGCGGTGTGCGCCCGCACCCCGCGCAGGCGGCCACCGGCGGCGGCGGCCTGCGCCTCCAGCAGCGGCAGGACAGCCTCGCCCAGCGACAGGTTCGCGCCCGCGACGATGGCGCCCCCGATGCGGCAGGGACCATAGTCGCCGCTCGCGCTCATCGCCGCCATGCCGCGCAGGAACTCCACCTCGCCCAGTGGTTTCATCAGCTCCGGCCCATCGGCGCGATACATGGCCCCGCACTCCACCGCGACGGTCTGCACGATGGCATGGCCGCTGCGCGCGACCGTCTCCGCCATGTCGGGCAGCAAAAAGGTCTGCGGCGTCTGGAGCGATCCCGGCGCGGCCTTGATGTCCCACAGATGATGATGCGGATCGACGATGGGCCGATCGCGGTCGATCGCCGCTTCTTCCTCCACCCGTGCCGGACCTGTCGCCACAAGCCTCTCCTTTGCCCGTCTTGTGTGAATAGCCATGCAAGCATGCGTCAACAGCAAAGATGCAGGGTGCGGCATTTCGGCTGGCCTGCCTGATTCAGGGCTGCGGTTCGTCCTGTTTCTCGGCTATCCTGCACCGACAAGATCACGGTGGAGACGGTGTATGCAGACGCGCAAACTGGGATCGGGCGGGCTGGAGGTTTCGGCCATCGGGCTGGGCTGCATGGGGCTGAACTTCGCCTATGGCGACCGCCCGACGCGGGAACAGGGCATCGCCCTGCTCCGCGCCGCGGTCGACCGGGGCGTCACTTTCTTCGACACGGCCGAAGTCTATGGCCCCTACAGCAATGAGGAGATTGTCGGCGCGGCGCTCGCCCCGGTACGCGACCGGGTGGTGATCGCCACCAAATTCGGTTTCCGGATCGGACCGGACGGTCAGCAGACCGGCTTCGACAGCCGCCCCGCCCATATTCGCGCGGTGACGGAGGCGTCGCTCAGGCGGCTAGGCGTCGAGGTGATCGACCTCCTCTACCAGCATCGCGTCGATCCCGACGTGCCGATCGAGGATGTGGCGGGCACCGTCGCGGAGCTGATCGCGGAGGGCAAGGTAAAGCATTTCGGCCTGTCCGAGGCAGGGGAAGGCACCATTCGCCGTGCCCATGCGGTCCAGCCGGTCGCCGCATTGCAAAGCGAATATAGCCTGTGGACCCGCGACCCGGAGACGAATGGCACCCTGACCGCTTGCGCCGAACTGGGCATCGGTTTCGTGCCATACAGCCCCTTGGGCCGGGGTTTCCTGACCGGCGCGCTGGGCGCCGGCACGGGGTTTGAGAAAGGCGATTTTCGCAAGGCGCTGCCCCGCTTCACCCCGGAGGCGATGGCCGCGAACCAGTCGCTGGTCGACCTGATCGGCCACTATGCCGCCGCACGGGATGCGACCCCGGCGCAAATTGCCATCGCCTGGTTGCTGGCCCGCCATCCGTGGATCGTCCCCATCCCCGGCACGACGAAGCGGCACCGGCTGGAGGAGAATATCGGCGCGGTCAGCGTGACTCTGGGGGCGAAAGAACTGGCGGAAATGGACGCCGCGACCGCTGCCATAGAGGTGCAGGGCGGGCGCTACCCGGCTGCGTTGCAGGCGGTGGTGGGACGATAGGGAGCGGCGAGGTGCGGGGCGGCGAATGTCCATCCCGCTCGTCCTGAGCTTGCCGAAGGACCGTATTTTTTTTCGAACATGGCCTGGGAAGAAAAACGGCCATTGGGCTTTGCCCGCTCTTCGATCTCACCCGCTCAGGGCGAAGGGCCGGCGAGTTCCCCCTACAGTCAACAGCGGTCACGGCCTCACCGGGCCATGACCGCTATCGTACCGATCAGTCGCGCAGCAGCTCGTTGATTTCGGTCTTCGCGCGGGTCTGCTCGTCCACGCGCTTCACGATCACCGCGCAATAGAGGCTGGGACCGGGCGTGCCGTCGGGCAGCGGCTTGCCGGGCAGCGCGCCGGGGACGACGACCGAATAGGGCGGCACTTCGCCCATGAAGATCTCGCCCGTGTTGCGGTCCACGATCTTGGTCGACTTGCCGATATAGACGCCCATGGAGATGACCGCGCCCTTGCCGACGCGCACGCCCTCGACGATCTCCGACCGTGCGCCGATGAACGCGCCGTCCTCGATGATGACCGGGTCGGCCTGGAGCGGCTCCAGCACGCCGCCGATGCCGACGCCGCCGGACAGGTGGACATTCTTGCCGATCTGCGCGCAGCTGCCGACCGTTACCCAGGTGTCGACCATCGTGCCTTCATCGACGAACGCGCCGATGTTGACGAAGCTGGGCATCAGGATGACGCTCTTGGCGATGTACGCGCCGGAACGGGCAAAGGCGCCCGGTACCGCGCGGAAACCCGCCTCGCGGAATTTCGCCTCGTCCCAGCCTTCGAACTTCGTCGGCACCTTGTCGAACCAGCTGCTGCCGCCGGGCGCGCCCTGGACCAGCTTGTTGTCGTTCAGGCGGAAGGACAGCAGCACCGCCTTCTTGAGCCACTGGTTGATCTGCCACCCGTCGGAGGTCGGCTCGGCCACGCGGGCCTTGCCGGAATCGAGCAGGGCAAGCGCAGCATCGACCGCCTGGCGCACGTCGCCCTGGGTGGAGAAGGCAATATTGGCGCGGTCTTCCCACGCGGCGTCGATGGTGGCGATCAGTGACTGGGTCATGGCGAGGCGTCCCCTTACTCTTTGAACAGCGCCGTCAGGAACGGCGCGAGCGCGGGGGTTTCATAGTCGATAAAATCCCTGTGTGAACCCTCCGTGCCGATGTCGGCGCCCCATTCGGACCCGTTGTTCAGCCAGACGGTGGTCATGCCCAGCGCCTTTGCGGGCGCCAGGTTGCGCGCCATGTCCTCGAAAAAGGTCGCGCGCGTCGGATCGACGGCATAGGCGGCGCACAGTGTCGCATAGCCCGGCGGCTGCGGCTTGGGCACATAGGCGCAGGCGTGAATATCATGCACACATTCGAACAGGCCGGTCAGTTCCAGCCGCTCCAGCACCCGGCCCGCATAGTCCGCATCGCCATTGGTGTAGATCAGGCGGCGGCCCGGCAGCCGCTCGATCATGTCGCGCAGCACCGGATCGGGCGACAGCCGGTCCAGCGCGATGTCATGGACATGCGCCAGGAAATCGCACGGGTCGATGTCATGATGGTGCATCAGGCCGGACAGGGTGTTGCCATGGTCGCGGAACCAGCCCTTTTGCAGGACGCGGGCTTCCTCCAGCGGCAGGTTGAGCAGATGCGCGATATAGCCGGTCATCCGCACGTCCATCAGCGCGAACAGGTCAGCTTCCGGCGGGTAGAGCGTATTGTCGAGATCAAAGATCCAGCTTTCGACATGGGCCAGCGTCGATAGGGTGGGAAAGGGGGCGCGCGAAGTGGAAGATTTGTCCATTACGTCACCATAGCGGGAAGCGGGAACGGGGTATATCGGCTCCTCTTTGAAAGGCCCCATCGCTCCTGCACAAAAAATCCCAACCGCTTTGGTGGTAATTACTCAAGCTCAACGATCCTTTAACCCAAACTTCCTATAGTCACGCCAGCCATGGTCGACGGAGGAAGACGTGGAGAATAAGAGCAGGCGCAGTGCGAACCGCAAGACAGCCGAGGAAGCGATCCGCTTCCTGGACACCAACATGCTCGATTCCACGCCCTCCAACTATCGCTTCGCCTATCTGTATGTGACCGGGGTCGACAGCGGCCTGCGCAAGGCGGTCAACGCCATCATCAGCGACGGCGTGCGCCTGTCGCAGCAGGATATCGACGATCTGTCCGGCGCCAGTACGACCGGCGCGGCGGCGGCCATGCCCTCGCTGGCGGAGGATCAGGCGGCGCAGTTGCGGCATCAGGCGCTGGCCTTTGGCGAACTGGCGGCGGCCACGCTGCGCGATACGGGCGCGTTCAACCGCGACTTGACGCAGGGGGTGGAGGCGATCGGGTCCGGCGCCGACCTGCTCACCATCATGCAGGCCATGATCGTCAAGACGGCGGAGGTCGAGCGCAAGCTGGCCGAGACGACGCGCGAGACGGAGCGGCTGCGTTTCGATCTGGAGGCCGCGCGCGACGACGCGACGCGCGACGCACTCACCAACCTGCCCAATCGCCGCGCCGTGGACCGGGAAATGCAGACCCTTATCGCGCAGGGCACCCGCATCACCATCGCCTTTTGCGACGTAGACCATTTCAAGCTGGTCAACGACCGCTTCGGCCATGCGGTCGGCGACCGCGTGCTGAAGGCGGTGGCGGAGACGTTGCAGGATATCTTGCGACCCCACACGGTGGCGCGCTTCGGGGGCGAGGAATTTGTCGCCATCCTGACCGACGTGGATGTGGATCAGGCGTTCGCGCTGGTCGAGAAAGCGCGCGAGGCGGTCTCCGAGCGCAATTTCCGCGTTCGCGACACGGACGAGATGATCGGACAGGTGACATTTTCCGCCGGCATCGCGACCACGACTTGCGACCCCAGCGAGGCGCTGCGGGAGGCGGACCATTCGCTTTATGAAGCGAAGAACAGCGGGCGCAACCGCACCATCTGCAAGGGCGGGATGCGCGAGGCGGCGTGAAAGTTGCCACCCTGGCCTGATCCCGTGGGCCTGATCGCCAAGCCCCGATTCATGGTCAGCCTGTATCGACGGTCCGGCTTTATGGACGGTGCCTATCCACCGATCCCATTGAAAATCGGCATGCTTGCAGGGCTATGACAGTTTCGCTCCGAACGAGGCGAGGGGAAAGCGTTTCAGCGCAATCCTCCAACCGGTGGCGGTGCCCCGATGCCCGCCAATCGACGGACCGCAACCATTCCCGGCATCGCAACGGCGACCCCCTCCCCCGCCATGATGCGGGAAAGAGGGCCATCGCGTCATTCCGCCGCCAGCGCCTCTTCCACGGCGGGAAGGCGGATCAGATGGTCGAAGGCTGAAAGCGCGGCGGTCGATCCCTGCCCCATGGCGATGACGATCTGCTTGTATGGTACGGTGGTGCAGTCGCCCGCCGCGAACACGCCGTCGATCGTCGTGTGGCCGCGATGGTCGATCTCGATCTCGCCCCGGTTGCTCAGGCCGATGCTGTCCTTGAGCCATTCGGTGTTGGGGACGAGGCCGATCTGGACGAAAATGCCCTCCAGCTCGATCAGGTGCGACTGGTCGCTGTTGCGATCCTTGTAGGTCAGGCCGATCACCTTCTCGCCATCGCCATGCACTTCGGTCGTCAGCGCGGAGGTGATGACCGTCGTGTTGGGCAGGCTCGCCAGTTTCCGCTGCAACACCGCATCGGCGCGCAACTGGCTGTCGAACTCGACCAGCGTGACGTGGCTCGCCAGACCGGCCAGGTCGATCGCCGCCTCGACGCCCGAATTGCCGCCGCCGATTACCGCGACCCGCTTGCCCTTGTAGAGGGGGCCGTCGCAATGCGGGCAATAGGCCACGCCGCGATTGCGATATTCATCCTCGCCCGGCACGTTCATCTGCCGCCAGCGCGCGCCGGTGGACAGGATCACGGTCTTCGCCTTCAGCGACGCCCCGCTCTCCAGCTTCACCTCGGTCAGGCCGTTTGGCCCCTTCGCGGGGATCAACTGCACCGCCTTCTGGAGGTTGATGATGTCCACGTCATAGTCCTTGACGTGCTGTTCCAGATGCGCGGCCAGCTTCGGCCCCTCCGTATGGGAGACAGAGATGAAATTCTCGATCGCCATGGTGTCGAGCACCTGCCCGCCGAAACGCTCCGCGACGACGCCGGTGCGGATGCCCTTGCGCGCGGCATAGATGGCCGCCGCCGCCCCGGCGGGACCGCCGCCGACGACAAGGACGTCGAACGCCTCCTTCGCCGCGATCTTCTCCGCCGCTTTCGCCACCGATCCGGTGTCCAGCTTCGCGAGGATCTGCTCCAGCTCCATGCGGCCCTGCCCAAAGCTCTCGCCGTTCAGATAGACGGACGGCACCGCCATCACCTTGCGGCTTTCCACCTCCTCCTTGAAGAAGGCGCCGTCGATCGCCGTCGCCTTGATGCGTGGGTTGAGCACGCTCATCAGAGTCAGCGCCTGCACCACGTCGGGGCAGTTCTGGCACGAGAGGGAGAAATAGACTTCGAAATCGAAATCGCCGTCCAGCGCCTTGACCTGTTCGATCACGTCGTCGCTGAACTTCGGCGGATGGCCGCCGGTCCACAGCAGCGCGAGGACGAGGCTGGTGAATTCATGGCCCAGCGGGATGCCGGCAAAGCGGATGCCTGTCGTCTCCCCCGCCCGGCTGATGCGGAACGACGGCTTGCGAGCGTCCCCTTCATCGGCGGCGAGGGACACAAGGTCGCTCATGCCCGCAATCTCTTCCAGCAACTGGCGCAATTCTGCGGCCTTGGCGCTGGTGTCGAGCGAGGGAACCAGCTCGATGGGGTGCCGGATATTGGCCATATAGGCCTGCAACTGGCTCTTGATCGTGGCATCGAGCATGGCGGAACTCCTTTGAATAAGGTGGTCGGGGTGCCGGTCCCGGAGCCAGCGAAGGCTCCGGGACCGGCGGATAGTCAGGGCTTAGATCTTGCCCACGAGGTCGAGCGACGGGGCGAGCGTGGCTTCACCCTCTTCCCACTTGGCGGGGCACACTTCACCCGGATGGCTGACCCAGTACTGGAGAGCCTTGATCTTGCGGAGCAGCTCGGCGGCGTTGCGGCCGACGCCTTCCGGGGTGATCTCGACCAGCTGGATCGTGCCTTCGGGATCGACGACGAACGTGCCACGGTCGGCCAGGCCGACGCCTTCACGCAGCACGTCGAAATTCTTCGTGATGGTGTGGTTCTGGTCGCCGACGAGGTAATAGTTCACCTTGCCGATGGCGGGCGAGCTGTCGTGCCAGGCCTTGTGGCTGAAATGGGTGTCGGTGGACACGCCATAGACTTCGACGCCCAGGCCCTGGAGCGTAGGATAGATGTCGGCCAGGTCTTCCAGCTCGGTCGGGCAGACGAAGGTGAAGTCCGCCGGATAGAAGAAGAACACGGCCCACTTGCCGATCACGTCGGACTCGGTCAGGTCCACGAACTTGCCTTCCTTGAAGGCGGTCGCGCTGAAGGGCAGGATCTTGGTGCTGATAACGGACATACACATTCCTTCGGTTGTCATGACGGGAGCCTCTCTAGCCGCCGCCCGGTAAAAAGCGAAAACGATAAGTTTGCTCGCTATAATCGGTTTAGTCGATTGTCAGCGGGGGTGCATGCAAGGCGCCACCGACGTTTCTGGCGCGCGCATATGTCAGGGCGATGGCAGTGGCGGGGGAGGGTTTGAGGACGGACCCTGTCCTTCCGTCAACGCCATTCCCGCCGCCGTCCGCCTGTGCCACACTCCGGCAAAAGGACAGGAGAGAGGCATGCGGTATTCGGGGAAGGTCGCCATCGTGACCGGCGGTGGTGCGGGCGGCATCGGCGCGGGGATCGCGACCGGGCTGGCGAAGGCGGGGCTGAAGGTCGTGGTCGCGGATGTCAGCGCGGAAAAGGGCCGCGCGACAGCCGACAGCCTGACCGCCGCCGGGCATGACGCGGTCTTCCTGCCCGTGGACATCGCCTCTCCCGATTCGGCGGAGGCGCTGGCGACGGCCGCCATCGACCGATTCGGGCGTATCGACTATCTGGTCAACAACGCCGCCCTGTTCGGCGGCATGGCGCGGGGCGGGCTGCTCAGCATGGACTGGGACGTGCTGATGCACCATTTCCAGATCAACCTGTTCGGCGGGCTGATCGTCACGCGCGCGGTCGCGCCGCATATCGAAAAGGTGGGCGGCGGCGCCATCGTCTGCACCAGCAGCACCGCCGCATGGCTGGGCGGCGGTCATTATGGCGTGGCCAAGGCGGGGGTGAACGCGCTGGTCCTGTCACTGGCGCGCGAACTGGGACCGAAGAATATCCGCATCAACGCCATCGCGCCGGGCATGACGGACACCGCCGCGATGCAGGAACAGGTGCCGCCGCAATGGCAGGACAGCCGGTTGCAGGATCTGGCGATCAAGCGGCTGGGCACGCCGCAGGATCATGCGGAGGCGGTGAAGTTCCTGCTCTCCGACGGTGCGGCCTTCATCACCGGACAAATTATCGCGGTCGACGGCGGGAGTGTTTACGCCCGGCTGTAACGGGGCGGGGTGGGCGCGCGGCGGTTTCCGCCCCGGCGCGCCCGCCCCATTCCCTTTACCCGCGATAGGTCGTGACCAGCTCCAGCATGCGGATCGCCGCCTTGGCCGCTTCGCCGCCCTTGTCCTTGCGGGTGGAGTCGGCGCGTTCCAGCGCCTGCGCCTCATTCTCCACGGTCAATATGCCATTGCCGATGGCGATGCCGTCCATGCTCAGCGCCATCAGGCCGCGTGCGCTCTCGTTCGAGACGACCTCGAAATGATAGGTCTCGCCGCGGATCACCACGCCGATGCCGACAAAGCCGTCATAGCGGCCGCTCTCCGCCGCGATGGCGATCGCGCCGGGCACTTCCAGCGCGCCGGGCACGGTCAGCACGTCATATTTATGCCCCGCCTCGTCGAACGCGGCCTGTGCGCCCGCGATCAGCATGTCGTTGAGATGGTCGTAGAAGCGCGCCTCGACGATCAGGAACTTGGCCATGGTATGTCTCTCTGTCTCAGAGGGTAATCGGCTGGTGCCCGACCACGGCAAGGTCATAGCCGTCAAGGGCAATCAGGCTCTGGTTGCTGTTGGACAGCAGGACCATGTCATGCACGCCCAGTTCCGCCAATATCTGCGCGCCGACGCCATAGTCGCGCAATTCCTCCAGCGGCGGGTTCTTGCCCGCGCGCATTTCCTCGCGGATTTCGAAGGATCGGGCCAGCTTGCCGGCGGGATGGTTGAGGATGACGACCACGCCATTGCCCGCCTCGCCGACGATCTCCATCGCGCGGTGCAACATGCCGGTCCGCGCGCTGTCCTCGCCCAAAATGTCGGCAAAGACGGATACGGTGTGCATGCGGACCAGCGTGGGGCTGTCGGGGTCGATCCGGCCCTTGACCAGCGCCAGCGTCTCGTCGCCCGTCGCCCGGTTAAAGAAGGTGATGGCCGTCCAGTCGCCGCCGAACTGGCTGGTGAAGCGGGCTTCGGCCCGCTTCTCGATCAGATGGTCATGCTTGCGGCGATAGGCGATCAGGTCGCGGATCGTGCCGATCTTCAGCTTATGCTTCTGCGCAAAGGGGATCAGGTCGTCGAGGCGCGCCATCGTGCCGTCGTCCTTCATGATCTCGCAGATCACGCCGGACGGGTTCAGGCCGGCCAGCCGCGCCACGTCCACCGCGGCCTCCGTATGGCCGGTGCGGACCAGCACGCCGCCGTCCTTGGCGATCAGCGGGAAGACGTGGCCGGGCGTGACGATGTCGGCCTTGCCCTTGGAGGCGTCGATGGCGACCGACACGGTGCGCGCGCGGTCGGCGGCACTGATCCCGGTGGTCACGCCTTCGCGCGCCTCGATGGAAACGGTGAAGGCGGTTTCGTGCCGGGTGCCATTGTTGCGGCTCATCAGGCCGAGGTCGAGCTGCTCCACCCGTTCGCGGGTCAGCGTCAGGCAGATCAGGCCGCGCCCGTGCGTCGCCATGAAGTTGATCGCATCCGGCGTCGCCATCTGGGCGGGGATGACCAGGTCGCCCTCATTCTCCCGGTCCTCGTCATCGACCAGGATGAACATGCGGCCGTTGCGGGCCTCGTTGATGATCTCTTCCGGGCTGGCGAGCGCGGTGCCGCCCTCGCGCTTGAGCAGATAGGTTTCCAGCTTCGCCAGCGTGTCGGCGGTGGGGTTCCAGTCGACTTCGCCCAGACGGCGCAGGCTGTTGGCGTGGAGGCCGGCGGCGCGCGCCAGGCCGGACCGGGACATGCCGCCATCGGTGACGAGGGTGCGCAGATTTTCGATAAGTGCCGTGGACATGACTTTTTCTTCCTTTGGCGCCATAATCACACTGCAATGTGATTATGCAAGAAAGAAATCACATGTCAGCGCGTGCTCCCGGCATAGGCCTGCATACGCGCCAAATAGCGGGCGAGCGTGTCGATCTCCAGATTCACCTTGCGACCGGCGGCCAGCGTGCCCAGCGTCGTCACGTTCCAGGTGTGCGGGATGATGTTGACGGAAAAATGGGTCACTGTCGTCCCGTCTGCCCCGATCGCATCCTTCACATCGTTGACGGTGAGCGACACGCCGTCGATGGTGATGCTGCCCTTGGGCGCGATCAGCGGGGCGAGCGCGGGCGGCACTTCGAATCCGATGCGGTGCGAATCGCCCTCGGCGCAGACGCCCAGCACGGTGCCGATGCCATCGACATGGCCGGTGACGATATGGCCGCCCAGTTCGTCGCCGACCTTCAGCGCCCGTTCCAGATTGACCTTGCCCCCGACACGCCACAGGTCGGGCGCGGTGCAGGCGATGCTTTCCGCCGAAATATCGACGGTGAAGCTGTCGGCGGTCTTGGACACCACCGTCAGGCAGGCGCCGGAACAGGCGATGGACGCGCCGATGGCGACGCCTTCCATCGCAAAGCCGCAGCCGATGGTGAGGCGCAGGTCGCCCCTTTGCTCCACGGAGCGGATGGTGCCGATGTCGGTGATGATGCCGGTGAACATGGCGACCGCTCTATCCGCGACCTTCGGCCACGTAAACCTCCACGCTGTCCACGCCCAGCGTGCGCCGGTCGTCCAGCCGCCAGCGGCCATGGGCGCGGGCCAGGTCGGTCAGGCCGATGTCGCCCAGCGCGGGGCGGCCGCCGCCGATCAGGATAGGCGCGCGATAGATCAGCAGCCGGTCCACCATGTCCGCCGCCAGAAAGGCGGACGCCGCCCCCGCGCCGCCCTCCACCAGCAGCCGGTCGCCGGGCAGGTCGAGCGCGGCGACGGCCTGCGGCGAATCGGCGTGGAGCCAACCTGCGGGCAGGCCCCGCGCGCTGCGGCTCAGCAACAAGGGGCGCGGCGCGCGGTCGGCCAGCCCCGCGATGCGCACGTCGAGGCGGGGGGCATCGGCCTCCAGCGTGCCGCGTCCCACCAATATGGCGTCGGCGCGGGCGCGCTCGACATGGGCATGGGCGCGCGCTTCCGGTCCGGTGATCCAGCGACTCGTGCCGTCCGCCATCGCGATGCAGCCGTCCAGCGACACGGCGATCTTGAGCGTCACATGTGGCCGGCCCAGCGCCGCGCGGGTGAAATAGCCCGCCATGGCCGCCCGCGCCGCGTCCCCCAGCAGGCCCGTCTCCACCCCGATCCCGGCGGCGCGCAGCATCGCCGCGCCCTGCCCGTTGGTGCGCGGATCGGGGTCGCCCGTTGCGATCACCACCCGCGCCAGCCCCGCCGCGATCAGCAGGTCGGCGCAGCGCGGCCCCCGTTCGGAAAGATGCGCGCACGGCTCCAGCGTCACATAGGCGGTCGCGCCCCGCGCCCGTTCGTCCGCCTGCGCCAGCGCCATCGCCTCCGCATGGGGGCGACCGCCCGGTTGGGTCCAGCCGCGCCCGACGACCTGCCCGTCCGCCACGATCACACAGCCGACATTGGGGTTGCGCTCGGTGCGCCCCGCGCCGCGCTGCGACAGCGCGATCGCCACGGCCATCGCCCGCGCGTCGTCGATCAGGGGAGCGTGTGGCAGAGGGGGCGTCATGCAGGGGCCGTCATGCCGGGGGTCAGGGGGGTCAGCGGTTCGCCGCCGGGGCGCCGGACGCGGCCTCCCGCTTCTTGGCGGCGGCGATGCGTTCGTCCAGGCTCTTGTTCACGGCGGCGATCACCGCTTCGCGCTGCGCCTTGTTGCGCGCCGCATCCTTGCGCCATTCAACGCCGAACGTGTCGGCCAGATTCTGATATTCGCGCTGCTTCTTGGTCAGCGCCTTTTCATACAGCGCCAGGTCGGCCTTCTGCCGCTCCAGGATCAGGCTGTCCTTGCGGTCCGCCATCCAGCTTTCGACATAGATGATCTGCGGCCCCGGCTTCAAGCTCAGCGAATCATGTTCGAACGCCCACATGATGACGCCGGTCAGCGCCATGGACAGCGCGAGCAGCGGCCATTTATGCGCCCGTGGCTCGACCAGGAAATCCTTGAGGTCGGTCAGGGCGCTCCTGGGCGAAACCGGGCGGGGAATGATGCGCATGGTCGTCAACATAAGGGGGCGGGCCACCAAATGCAAAGCGCCCCGCCGTCCTCGCCGCCCCCCGCCTCAGCCCGGATACCGCTCGAACTGCGGCAGGGCGGTCTGCGTCTCCATCCACCCGATGCGCTCCGCCACCTGGATATGGACCTGCGGGGGCAGGGCGTCGGGGTCGTCCAGCGTGGCCGATTGCACATCCACGATGCCGGGCAGGGCATCCTCGTTGCGAAAATACAGGCCGGTTCCGCAATCGGGGCAGAAACTGCGCAGGCTGGCGCCCGACGAGTTGATCGTCTTCGCTTCGCCCTGCGTCACCGCGAAATCCGCCTCCGCCCATGCGGCCCAGGCGACCATCGGCGCGCCCGCGCTCTTGCGGCAGTCCGCGCAATGGCACAGCGCCACATGCTTCGGCGCGCCACGCGCCCGATAGCGTACCGCCCCGCACTGGCATCCACCCACATGGTCCGTCATCGCGAATCTCCCTCTCTGAATCGGAACGTATAAGGAACATATCGCCACTGCAAGCCATGTTCCCTTGGCGGCCGATTCCCGCTAGAGGGCTGCGCCATGGCGAAAATCGAAACGCCCCGGCCGATCCGGGGAACGCAGGACATGTTGGGCGACACGGCGGATCGCTTCGCCCATGTGGTCGAAACCTTCGACCGGGTGCGCAAACTCTATGGGTTCCGGCGCATAGAGGTGCCGGTGTTCGAATCCACGGCGGTCTTTTCCCGCTCGCTGGGGGAGAGCACGGATGTCGTCTCCAAGGAGATGTATTCGTTCGACGATCGCGGCGGCGACAGCCTGACCCTGCGCCCGGAATTCACGGCGGGCATCGCGCGCGCCTATATTACCGAGGGCTGGCAGCAGTTCGCCCCGCTCAAGGTCGCGACCCACGGCCCGCTGTTCCGCTATGAGCGCCCGCAGAAGGGCCGCTATCGCCAGTTCCACCAGATCGACGCGGAGATTCTGGGCGCGTCGGAACCGCTGGCCGATGCCGAACTGCTGGTCTTCGCCGACCATCTGCTCAGGGAACTGGGCGTGAGCGAGGGCGTGACCCTCACCCTCAACACGCTGGGCGATGCGGCCAGCCGCGATGCCTGGCGCGCCGCGCTGGTCGCGCATTTCGAGGGGCATCGCGATGGCCTGTCGGAGGACAGCATCGACCGGCTGGCCCGCAACCCGCTGCGTATCCTCGACAGCAAGGATCCGCGCGATCAGGCGGTGGTCGCGACCGCGCCCGATATAGATGCCTATCTGACGGACGAGGCGCAGGCGTTCTTCGGCAAGGTCACGGACGGCCTCGCGGCTGCTGGCGTGGCGTGGACGCGCAACGCACGGCTGGTGCGCGGCCTCGACTATTATCGCCATACCGCGTTCGAGTTCGTCACCGACCGGCTGGGCGCGCAGGGCACTGTGCTGGGCGGCGGGCGCTATGACGGGCTGATCGAGAATATGGGTGGGCCGCACACGCCCGCCGTCGGCTGGGCGGCGGGGATCGAGCGGCTGGCGATGTTGCTGGATGCGCCGGCGCCATTTGCGCCAACCGTCATCATCGCGCTGGAGAATGACAGCCTATTGTCGTTCGGTCAGAAGGCGCTGGCGGCTTTGCGAGGTGCAGGCATTTCGGCGGAGATGATTGCCACAGGTTCACCGCGCAAACGGTATGACAAGGCGGTCAAGGTGCCTGCCAAGGTTCTGGTCTCGATCACGCTGGCCGATGACAAGCCCGTGGCGAATCTCCGGTCTTCGGAAGATGTGCCTGAACATGCTCAGGTTCGGGCCGTGCTCGAAACGCTGGGATAATGACCACCATCTCCCCCGACCGCATCGCGCAAATCCTTGCGCGGCGGGACGAGGTGCAGGCGGCGATGGCGCGGCCCGACCTTGAACCCGCCGAGTTCGTGCGCCTGTCCAAGGATTATGCGGAGTTGGAGCCGGTTGCTCGCGCCGCCAGCGATGTGGAGGGCCTGCGCCGCGAGGCTGCCGATCTGGAGGCGATGCTTGCCGACCCGGAGATGAAGGCGATGGCGGAGGAGGAACTGGCCACTATCCGCGACCGCCTGCCCGATGCGGAGCGGGCGCTGGCCCTCTCGCTGTTGCCCCGCGATTCCGCCGATGCGCGTCCGGCCATGCTGGAAATCCGGGCGGGGACCGGCGGGGACGAGGCGGCGCTGTTCGCGGGCGACCTGCTGCGCATGTACCAGAAATATGCGGAGACTCAGGGCTGGCGGGTGGAGATCGTGTCGGCCAGCGCGTCGGAAGTCGGTGGCTTCAAGGAAGTGATCGCCTCGATCAACGGCGCGGGCGTGTTTGCCCGGCTGAAGTTCGAAAGCGGCGTGCACCGCGTCCAGCGCGTCCCCGCGACGGAGAGCGGCGGGCGCATCCACACCAGCGCCGCGACCGTCGCCGTGCTGCCGGAGGCGGAGGAGGTCGACATCGCCATCAACGAGGCGACGGACCTGCGCATCGACGTCTATCGCTCCTCCGGGTCGGGCGGGCAGCATGTGAACACGACCGATTCCGCGGTGCGCATCACCCATTTGCCGACCGGCCTTGTCGTGACGCAGCAGGACGAGAAATCGCAGCATAAGAACAAGGCAAAAGCGATGAAGGTGCTGCGGACCCGCCTGTATGAGCAGGAACGGGACCGTCTGGCCGCGACGCAGGCGGGCGCGCGCAAGGCGATGGTCGGCTCCGGCGACCGATCGGAACGCATCCGTACCTATAATTTCCCGCAGGGTCGCGTGACCGACCACCGCATCAACCTGACCCTGCACCGCCTGCCGGAGATATTGGAGGGTTCAGGCCTGGACGAGGTGATCGCGGCCCTGCTGGCGGAGGACGAGGCCGCCCGCCTCGCCCAGTTGGATGCGGTGGGATAGTCGTTTTGGTTGTAAAACCTGTAATGACCTTGTCCGACTGGCTCCGCGATTCCGCCCTGCGGTTGGCCCCGGTCAGCGATACCGCGCGGCTGGATGCCGAACTGCTGGCGGCCTTCGCGCTCGGCCTCTCCCGCCCGGATATGTTGTTGCGCCTGCGCGACCTGACCGTGCCGGACGGGGCCGATGCGCTGATCGCCCGCCGCCTGCGCCTTGAGCCTGTCGCGCATATCGTCGGCACCCGCGATTTCTGGACGATCTGTCTGGCGGTGACGCCCGACGTGCTGATTCCCCGCCCGGACAGCGAGACGCTGATCGAGGCGGCGGTCGCGCATTTCGCGGGGACGGCCGGGCCGCGCCGGATTCTCGATCTGGGTACCGGATCGGGCGCGCTGTTGCTGGCGGCGCTGGACCAATGGCCGGATGCGACCGGCCTCGGCATCGACATTAGCCCGCGCGCCCTTTCTGTGGCGGCAGGCAATGCGCGGGCGCTGGGCATGGCCGACCGCGTTCGCTTTCGGCAGGGTGACTGGGCCGGGGGGCTGGACGAACGGTTCGACCTGCTGCTGTGCAACCCCCCCTATATCGCTACAGGCACGCGGCTGTCCCCGGAAGTGGTGGATCATGAACCCTATGGCGCGTTGTTCGCTGGGCATGACGGGCTGGATGATTATCGCCGTCTGGCCCCGGTGGTTCATGCGCTGTTGGCTCCCGGCGGCGTGGCGCTATTCGAGATCGGGCACGAACAAGGGGAGACGGCTACGCGCTTGTTTGCGGATGCGAACTTTGCCCCCGTCGTCCTCCCAGATCTGGCAGGGCGTGACCGCTGTATCCGGCTGCTGGCGGGTGAAGGGGGAGGCGGGCTTTCGTCCTGACGCTTTTTTAGGGTGTCAATGTTATTTCACTTGGTTTGATGGCCAGGAAAGGCTATTTGGCGGGCATGGACCGCGCGGCCCATGGGTCTTGGCGATGGTGTAATCCTGTTGGGATTGATCCGCTGGCTACTCATCTGGGCAAAACGCGAACCGCTCCCACAGTCATGACGGTGCCGATGTCCGGGCGCCGTTGGTGCGCAGGATCGCGGAGGCCCTTACTTCCGCTGACCAGGGCGCCGCGTGCAGTGCGGCAAGATCGAGCGAGCGCAGGAAATTGATTGCACACGCCTACATGAAGGACCGAAGGACTTGATCAATAACCGTCAGGCCGGTCGCCGTCGCGGCCGGAATAATAACAACAACAATGGTGGCCCGCGCCAGAATGGTGGTGGCAATCGTGGCAACGGTGACTCCGGCAACCGGATCGACAATCGCGCGCGTGGCAATGCGGCGCAGCTTCTCGAAAAGTATCGGAACATGGCCCGCGACGCGCAGTTGGCGGGCGACCGGGTGAACATGGAATATTATCTCCAGTTTGCGGACCATTATTTCCGCGTGCTGGCCGACAATCGTGCTCGCCAGGAAGAGCAACAGGGTGGTCAGCAGGGGCAACGGTTCCAGCGGTTCGATGCCAGTGAGCAGGACGAGGAATTCGGCAGCGACGACGACGGTCTGGGCGATCTGCCTGAGATTGGCGGTCGCCAGCGTGATGATTTCCGTCGCGAAAATCCTCGTGATGCCAATCGCGACGATAATCGGAATGAGGATGTCCGCCGCGACGACAATCGTCGTGAAGAGGCGCGGGGTAATCGTGACGACAATCGCGGAAATCGTGAGGATAGCCGTAACAATCGCGATGACAATCGTGGCAATCGGGATGAGACTCGCGTCCCGCGCGAAGGTCGCCGTCCGGCGCGCGAGCGTGCTCCTGTCCAGCAGGACGATGTCCGCGCCGAAACTGCTCCGCAGGACGTGCGGGTGGAGCGGGCCGTGCCTGCACCGTCGTTCGCCGATCCTGCCAATGATGAAGGTCGGGAAGAGCCTCGTCCCCGCGTTGCTCGCGGTCGCAAGCCGCGCCGTGAGGTGGAAGCGAGCGAGACGCAGGAAGTGGGTCTCGACGCCGCCGTGCTTCCGCCCGCTATCGGACGTCCGGCTCCCGTCGCGGATGCTGGGGATGATGTAGAGCCGGCAGCTCCTGTACGCCGCACTCGCCGCCCGCGCGCCACGCCGGCACAGGCTGCCGAATAGATAGCCCATCCTTATGGGCGACAGGAAGACGGCATCGGCTCCTTTGGGCCGGTGCCGTTCTTTTTGGGGCTTAACGGTATGAAGGCCGGAGTCAGTCCGTTTCGGGGGGGAGCGGGCGAGGGCGCGCCTGTTCGTCGATGGCGACGAAGGTGAAGATAGCACTGGTCAGCGGGATGGGGTGATTTACCCCGGCGCGTTCGGCCATAACCTCGATATTGATAGCGACAGACGTGCGCCCGCGCCGCGCCACCGTCGCATAGAGGGAAACAAGGTCGCGCACCAATATCGGCGCGATGAATTTCATCGTCTCGATTGCGACCGTAGCGACAGGCCCGTCTGCGATCCGCCCGGCGAGGATGCCGCCCGCTATGTCCATCTGTGACAGAACCCAGCCGCCGAAGATATGTCCGTTGCTATTAATGTCGGATGGCATCGGGACGACGCGCAATATGGGATCGCGCGGAAATAATGTGTCAGTCATCGAGGGAATGTGCTCCTTCTGCGAAATCCATGACATCTTTATCGTGCCCGGTTCCGTTGGATAGGAACATCAGGCCCATCAGCGCCGCCGCCATCAACAGGGTGAGGTAGATGCCCCCAAAACTGAACGCCGCAAAAATCCATGGTAATTCGTCGCTGCCATACCAGATCAGCCCAACACCTGCGCCTGCAATGCTGAGCGATGCCAGGTTCATATAAAAGAGGATGGTGCGGAATCGGCGCCACGCGAATTGTGCCGCCTGTGGATCGGAAAGGCCCTGATGCTGTTCCATGAAGCGGAGGTAGGTGTGATGGGTCGCACGATCAACAGGCTTTGACGCTGGATCGCTTCAGGCGCATAGTATCGTGCCGGAACAGGCGGAAAACCGCGTTTCGATGCCCTGCCTATAACGCCGGGCCGCAATGACCAATGGAGGGAGACACGCGATGACGGTTTCAATGTTCCTCAACGATGCCCGCGGACCCGTAACCCATGTGCTGGTGACGGATAGTGTGGCGGAAGTCATCGCACTCCTGGCCGAGCGGCGGATCGGTTGCGTTCCTGTTGTCGATACGGACGATAATCGGGCGGTGGTCGGCATCTTTTCCGAGCGCGATGTCATCTATGGCCTGTCGATGCGCGGCGCATCCATGCTGGATCTCCCTGTGGGTGAGGTGATGACCAGTCCGGCAGAAACCATTGACAAGGATACGCCAATTCTCTCGGCCCTGTCGCTCATGACTCGACGCCGTATCCGTCATCTGCCGATCGTCGAGGAGGGGCAGATGGTGGGCTTCATCAGCATAGGCGATCTGGTGAAATCCCGTATCGACAGAATCGAGCAGGAGGCGGAGGCCATGCGGGAATATATCCAGAGCGCGTAAGCGCGCTCTGGTTCGCGAACAGCGGTCAAGGCCGAATTCTGACGCCGCTGGAGTCTCGATTCGAATCAAATTTGGCGGATTCGTGCGAAATTCGCGATTGATTCTCTCCCTTCGTCCTACGCTTGCTCATCCGGGTGTGGATTGTGTCAGTTTTTTGATCTCACAAAAGTCCCATGGCATCGGGCTTTTGTGAGGATCGGTGAAAAAGACTGACACAAAAATGCAAAAACTGTTTGACGGTCCGGGTCCCCCCGCCTAGAGGGGTTTCACCGCAGCGGTGCAGCGGCCTTCGGGTCGCCGGTTCTGCTACGGTCGCCAACATCGACGGACTAAGGTCCCCCCGGTAGAGATAGCGGGAGGGCTGGTTGTCCGCC